>NZ_JBEGHY010000012.1:932453-1413123 GCF_040676435.1 Paenibacillus sp. LPE1-1-1.1 | reverse complement strand
CAAACTCTCCAAATTGGTGTTTGAAATGCTCATTACTTTTTATCGCTTTTCTAACGATCCGTTAGGATCGTAAGGGCAGTTATTACTCGTTGTTCAGTTTTCAAAGAGCAATCTTTTTTCTTTCGTTTGAATCGTTTGTTTCGCTTGTCGTCCGCGTGTTTCTCTCGGCCGGAATTAGAATATATCATGCTACCGCCCAATTGGTCAAGCATTTATTTAAAAAAACTTTTCAAAGCATGTTTTTAACCATATCGGGCTGTATCGAACCTTCGTATTCATGCACCCTATCAAAGGAACAACTTTATAATCGTTTAGCTGTTGTTATAAAATAAGTAGGTGACGAAGCCAATTACTCGATCATTCAAAACGTTGTACGGGAGGAGTAACAAAATGTCATTGCCTGAAATGGAACGTATCAAGGCCCTGCTGCCGCAATGGGTGGAAGAAAGCCGGCAACAATGCAGCTATGGCAAGGTAGCCTCCTATATACCCGAGCTGTCCAAATCGCCGATCGGTGCATTAGGGATACATTTGATCAACTCTAAAGGATACTCCGTTTCCGCTGGCGATACGGAGCTGTCTTTTACTATGCAAAGCATTTCTAAAGTCTTCACGCTCATTCTTGCGCTTATGGATAACGGGGAAGAAGCTGTATTTGATAAAGTCGGAATGGAGCCTACCGGCGACAACTTTAATTCCATGCTTAAGCTAGAGCTTGTACAGCCGGGCATTCCTTTTAATCCTCTTATCAATGCAGGTGCGATTGCGATCTCATCCTTGATTGCGGGAAAGGATCCTAAGGAAAAATCCGGCCGCGTTCTCGAATTCATGCGACTTCTTTCTAATAACCAAGCACTGGATTATGATCTGGATGTTTACCGTTCGGAATCCGCTACCGCCAATTTAAATCGTTCGATGGCTTATTTCCTAAAAGACAACGGCGTGCTGCAAGGAGAGGTCGAGGATGTCCTCGACGTTTATTTTCGGCATTGCTCCATCCGTATTACCTGTTCGGAATTAGCCCAGATGGCTTTGGTTCTTGCCCATAATGGCATAAACCCCCTTACCGGAGAAGAACTTATCCCCCGTCGTTACGTCCAAATTGCCAAAACGTTCATGACTACATGCGGAATGTATAACGCGTCAGGCGAATTTGCGATTCAAGTCGGATTGCCTGCCAAAAGCGGCGTTTCCGGCGGTATCTTAACGCTGGTACCCGGGAGATACGGCATTGGATTGATCGGACCCTCCTTGAATCGGAAAGGTAACAGCATTGCCGGCGTTGCCCTTCTCGAAACCTTGTCGCAGGAGTTTGATTGGAGCTTATTCTAATTGTAGGCTTCTCCTCTTATGAAAAGAAGGATGGCACCTATGCGAAAAAGTCCGCAGGGCCATCCTTCTTGTTTCCCATTATTCTATTGTTGATGGTCAATCAGCTTTACGCCTTTGTTTAATACAAAAAACTGTTCTGCTCTCTCACGGTGATCATCCGTAATTTGGCCGCTGATCGCTTTGTACGCAATAAACACGGCAGTTGCGTCGTCAACAAAGCCTGCTACCGGAAGGAAATCAGGAATAAGGTCCAAAGGCAAGATCCAGTAAGCTAATGCGCCGATTGCCGTTGCTTTGGCTGAAATAGGCGTTTTCGGATCAGCCGAGCAATAGTATAGCGTCACAACCTCCTTGGCAAAAGGAACTTTAGCGGCATGCCGCTTCACTTTCGCCCAAAACCCTTCCTCAACGTACTTCGTTTGTTTCTCGTGGTCTCCGATTTTGCCGATCCACTTATTTATGTCGACTTCCTCTAACGGTTTTTCTTTATTCAAATCCAAGGATGTCTTTAGCTCCTCCTCGGCTATCTCAAAGGGAACGGATTCTTCGATAAGCTTCGAGCCGCAAGCGGAGCATTCCACATCCATCAGCCTGTTTGCATCGACATCGTTGTTGTGTCCGCAGTTGGCGCACTGTGCAATAGTCATATGTCCCACCTCCATGTTATACCTACTTATACTCGCAATCCCTGAAAATAGTTGCAATTTCCGTTACGAATCAGCTTTGTACGGCGGCTGCTAGAAGGTTAGCTCGTTTCGTTCAACATGCCATTCTTCAGCTGTCCGTTAACCAACGAGCTATAGAAGCCTTGTCGTGCCAGAAGCTGCGAATGGGATCCTTTTTCGATAATGGCACCATCCTGAAGGACCACAATTTGATCCGCTTGCTGGATCGTATTCAAACGATGGGCGATCACAAAGCTCGTTCGGCCTTGCATCAAACGCTGCATCGCCTCTTGGATTTTAATTTCCGTAACGGTATCGATACTGCTTGTCGCTTCGTCAAGCACGAGAATGGAAGGATTGGCAAGTATGGCTCTGGCTATCGCAAGAAGCTGCTTCTGTCCTTGGCTGATCCCGCTGCCATCCGTTTTAAGCACAGTGCTATAGCCGGATTTCAAACGGGTGATAAACGAATGGGCATTGGCAAGCTTCGCAGCCTGTTCAACCTCTGCATCCGTCGCATCGAGCTTGCCGTACCGGATATTCTCATGTATCGTACCTTCGAACAAAAAAGGATCCTGCAGCACAAAAGCCATATGCGAGCGCAGATTATCACGCTTGATCATTCGGGTATCGTGACCATCGATCAAGATCCGGCCCGAGCTTGGATCATAAAACCGGCATAAAAGCTGGATTAACGTCGTTTTGCCTGCTCCGGTAGGACCTACTAGCGCGATGGTCTCTCCCGGGGTCAATTCGAAGCTTACGTCGCTAATCGTTGATGCCCGTCCTTCGTAAGCGAACGTTACCCGGTCAAAAATAACGCTCCCCTTTACTTCTGCCAGCTCCTTAGCAGCGCCTTCGTCCGCCCGTTCCTCCTCTTCGACTAGCACGTCAAACACCCGCTCCGCGCCGGCAACGGCGGACAGCAGCGTGTTCCACTGGTTTGCGAGATCATTAAGCGGCCTCGTAAACTGCCGTGAATACTCCGCGAATATAATAATGGTACCTACCGTGATTTGATCATTCAATACAAAAACCGCGCCGATTCCGGCAATAATGGCAAAGCTCAGGTTGTTGAGCGCATTCATCAGCTTGGGAATGAAGCCGGAAATGGCCTGCGCCCAGAAGCCCGAAACGCGAATTCGCTCGTTGCGCATCTTGAAGGCGGCTATAACCGTGCGTTCCTGGGAAAAGGCCTTCACGATGCGCTGTCCAGATAGCGTCTCTTCAATATATCCGTTCAAATCACCTAGATTGCGCTGCTGGGCTTTGAACAGCCGCCCCGTTTGCTTCGTTATCCATTTCATTCCCAGCACCATTAGGGGCACAACAAGAAACGTCAACAAGGTCAAAAGCGGGCTAAGCGAGAGCATGACGCTCACCGTGCCAATGAGCAGAAGCATGCTGGAGAACACTTGGATAACCGAGCTGTTTAAGGATGCGCTGACATTTTCAATGTCGTTTGTCACCCGGCTCATCAGCTCGCCATGCTGGCGTTTGCTGAAATAGGGGATCGGCAGCTTGTGCAGGTGCTCAAACAATTGAACGCGCATACGGTATACGGTTTTTTGCGAGATCGCAATCATCCATATGCTCTGTAACCACATTGTCAAAGAATGAAACACATAAACAATTGCCATTCCAATAAGAAACACCGCAAAGCCGCTGTCCCGGTTGATCAAAAAATGATCGATTGCCGTGCCCGCCAAATAAGGACCAAGCAAGGATAAGGCGGAGCTTAGCACTACCATGATGATGACAGCCGCTAGTTTCCCTTTATATTCAAAGAGATAATTCCACATTTTCTTCAGCGTGCCGGACATGTTCTTCGCCCGCGGCTTGCTTCTGGCATGGCCGCCTCCGGCCATCTGGTCTTTTGATTCCGCCATCTTGCCGTCAAACGGTTTAGCATATTGAAAAGGTTCTTTCAATCGTTTAAGCACGGGATACACCTTCCTTCCCGAACTGTGATTCATAAATTTTCTGATACAAAGGCGACCCTTGGATAAGCTGCTCATGCTTCCCCTGTGCCAAAAGCTGCCCGTCATCTAGAAGCAGAATGGAGTCTGCCGACAGCGTAGAGCTGATTTTTTGCGTAATGAGGAATGTGGTGCATTTGATATGCTTAAGCGCTTGCAGAAGCGCCGACTCGGTCTGGACATCCAGAGCGCTCGTACTATCGTCCAGCAGCAAAATAACCGGCTTCCTTACCAGAGCTCTCGCAATCGTAAGACGCTGCTTCTGTCCGCCTGACAGGTTGACGCCCTTCTGACCCACAATCGTATCGTATTGCTCCGGAAGCTTCATTATCGTGTCATGGATTTGCGCAAGCTTCGCTGCTTCTATAATTTCATCAAGGGTAGCGTCTTCTTTACCCCAGCGTATATTCTCTTCCACCGAGCCCGTGAACAGCATAATTTCCTGCGGCACGTATCCAATCTGCTTGCGGAGATGCTCGAGCTTCATTAAGCGGTTATCTTTGCCATCCACGCTTATTTCTCCAGACTGCACATCGTACAAACGCGGGATCAGCTGGATGAGAGAGGTTTTTCCCGATCCGGTTGCGCCCATTATGGCAATCGTCTCGCCTGGTTTTGCCGAGAAGGATATATGCTGCAGCACATGCTGATCCGAATCCGGATATTCAAAAGATACGTCCTTAAACGAAACATGCCCCTCACGCGGCTTTAAGCCTTCATCGCTTTCCGCCGTGTCGGTCAAGTCAATATTCGTGAGCAAGACTTCTTCTATTCTTTGAGCCGATGCGCGCGCTCTTGAGAAGTTCACCACGATCATCGACATAATGGATAACGCCGCCGTCGTTCTTGTCGCGTAATTGACGATTGCGATAACTTCTCCGACCGTTGCTCCGTTTGTATCAAGCTCAATTCCGCCAAACCAAAGAACAGCCATGACGCTCGCATTCATAAAAAGAAGAACGATAGGCATCGTAGCTTCCGTAAGGCGAAGCGCTGCAACGGTCCGGTCCATCAACTGCCCGCTTGAACGCGCAAACCGTGATGATTCATGCCCCATTCGAACGAATACGCGGACAATTCTCATTCCGATCAAATTTTGCTGCATGACGCTGTTCACCTGATCGAGCTGCTGCTGTACGGAGCGAAATAATTTTTCGCCCTTCTTAAGCACCCAAAGCAGAAAAATTCCAAGAAACGGTATAACGGCGACAAGCCAAATCGCAAGCTTAGGCTGGACGACAAATGCCATCACAATGCTTCCGATGACGAGCAGCGGAGCGCGCAGCATAATACGCAAACCCATAAAGACCGTATTTTGCAGCTGCGAAACATCGTTTGTAAGTCTCGTAATAAGCGATGATTCCGGAAAAAGGTTAAAATTTGCGAACGAGAATGATTGTACCTTTTCGTATAAACGTTCCCTTAAATCATATCCAAAGCTTTGGCTGACGTGAGAGGCGTAAAAGGAGCTGAATATCCCTGCTGCAAATGCAATAACAGAGCAGCCTATCAAGAAGCCGCCCCACTGCAGCACGACCGCCAGATTATCCTTACCGATCCCGTCATCAATGATTTTGGAAATAATATAAGGCTGAAGCAGCTCCACCATAAGCTCTACCAGCATTAGCAGCAGAGCCACATAAACAGCTAAACGGTACTTTTTTAGAAAAGCGAACATGGTCAGCATCTTTGATCCTCCGGGTAATCATGGCATTATCTAGCTATTACACCCATTATATCTTCTAGATATTAGAAATGGCATATCGGAAAATAAAATAAACGGCGGATTCCGTGCATTTGATAACGCGGAGGCGTGAGGTGAGGAGAGCGGGGTGAAGCGCGGCTTCAAAGCAGTTAGACTGCCTTAGACGCCGCGCACATCCTCGTAAAAGACCCGAAACATAATGTCGTGATTGTAATTGCCGAAGCCTTTTCCGTACAAGGTTAAGCCGCCGACATGCACGGCATCCTCTTTTACGCCTATACGGAATGTCCAAAAATTGCGCTCAAGCCCGATTTCCCCGATGCTAATGGACGACATGTGCTGTCCGTCGATCAAGGTGCCGTTCTCTTGTATGCGTATCACCTTAAGCAAGCCGTATTGATTGACGCGGTCTCCCCACCAAGGAGGCGAGAAACGTCCTCTGACTTCGCCATAATCGCCCGGGCTCGTCCACATGCCTATGTCCTTGCCATTGAGCGAGAAATCAATGTCCGAAGGCCAGTTCTCGTTGACGCCCGGAGCTTCAGAGCCAAGTTCCAATGTAATTTCCAGCGCAATCGGACGCTGTCCAGCAAGCAGGTAATTCGGCACCTTGTATTCCACGTAGCCTTTGCCGAACCACAAAATGCCGGCATTCATTCTCTCCGGCTCCAAGAAGAAGCGCGGATCGTCAAATTGGCCGATCAGCTTGTCTACCGTCGCGATGCCGCAGGTCGGAAACACCTCGAACTCCGTAAAATGTCCAACAGGCACGCTTACATCATGCACCTTCTTCACATCCAGCGTAGGATGCGGAAGTTCAATCGCAATGGAACGTTCCGCGAGGGTGCATATTTTGTGAGTGCCTCCCTGCTTGCGCACCATTTTGGTCTGAACGATTCCTGCTTTTTCCAGCTTTCGGATATGCATCGTGACAATCGCGCTGCTCAGGCCAATGGCCTCGGCCAGCTCCTTGACGTTCATCATATCCGTTGCAAGCAGATTAATAATGGAAAGCCTTACCGGACTGGCTAATGCTTCATATAAAGGCAGCCATTCCTCGTTTGTATTGGCATGTATCATCGTTGACCCCTCCTCTCTCTATTCTATAATAAGAGAAGGGCATCCCAAAAGCCGTATTATCGGCTTCCGGATACCCCGTTTGTTTTTTTATGAAAGCTTAATGCGGATAACGTTCCACGATGCTTTGCCAAGCGTCGCTTGAATTTTTCCGCCGTCAGCAAGCGCAGCGTTCCCTGCTGTATGCGGCGTTACGCGGTTAGGCGCATCTGCCGTGTTTGTCATTTTCAGATCCTCATGCTCAAGCACGATATGCTCGATAATCTGGAAAGCGCCGAAGCTGCGAAGATCGATTTCAAAAGGCAGCGCTTCGTCGATATTGCGGTTAACCGCAAAAATCGTCACTTCCTCTTTCTCTTCGTTATGCACGGCTACCGTCTCCAGGTAAGGAACATCCGTGAAATCCTTTGTATCATGCTTAGGCGATTTCACAAGCGGCACAAGAACCGTTCCACGGCCGAAAATGCTTGCGTGCATGTACGGATAATAGATCGTTTGCTTCCAAGCAGGACCGCCGTTTTGCGTCATGATCGGTGCGATAACATTAACCAGCTGCGCGATACAAGCCATTTTCACGCGGTCAGCACGCTTCAGCATGCTGATCAGCATACAACCTACCACAAGCGCATCCTCATGATTATACACATCTTCAAGCTGCGGAGGAGCAATTTGCCAAGGATCAAGTTTTTTATCTTGAGCGTGGGAGTGGAACCATACATTCCATTCATCGAAGGACAGATTGATTTTTTTCTTGCCGCGTTTCTTCGCTTGCACAAAATCACAGGTTGAGATAACCGTGTTAATGTAAGAATCCATGCTCATGGATTGCGCAAGGAAGTTTTGCGTATCGTTATGCGGGTTACCGTAATACTGATGAATAGACACATAATCTACTGTATCATAAGCCAGATCAAGCACCGTAGATTCCCATTCCGGGAATGTAGGCATACCGATATGAGAGCTTCCGCATGCGATCAGCTCGATGGTCGGATCGACCCAACGCATCGCTTTACCTGTTTCGTTAGCAAGACGGCCATATTCTACCGACGTTTTATGGCCAATTTGCCACGGTCCGTCCATTTCGTTGCCCAGACACCAGGTTTTTACGTTATGCGGGTCCTTGTAACCATGCTGGATACGCAGATCGCTCCAATATGAGCCTGATTTATGATTGGAATACTCAATCAAGTTACGCGCGTCATCAATGCCGCGAGTACCCAAATTAACGGCCATCATAGCATCAGTATTCGCCTTTTTGCACCAATCCATAAACTCGTTGAAGCCGATCCAGTTAGGCTCTACCGTTCTCCATGCCAGCTCAAGCCTTTTCGGGCGTTGGTCAACCGGGCCGACGCCATCCTCCCAATTGTAACCGGATACAAAATTGCCTCCAGGATAACGGACGATCGGAACGTCAAGCCCTTTTACAAGCTCGAGTACGTCGGAACGGAACCCCTGCTCATCTGCTTGCGGATGGTCAGCCTCGTAAATGCCTCCATAAACCGCACGCCCCAGATGCTCTATGAATGAACCGTATATGCGTTTGTCTACTTCTCCAATTTGGAAATCCTTATCCACGATCATTGTTGCTTTGTCTGCCATGATCATCCACCTCACATCAATTAATAGTTTCATTAATTAGTTAGTCAATCATTAATATGAATTCATAATATTATTTAACTACAGGTTCGTAATTAATTCAAGTATTAATTTTAGTGTATATGAATTTATATATATGTAAATTCATATTTTGTAAACATTCGCTTTAATGCAATTTCTGATTAGAAAGTAGCACATAGAAAAATATATAGTTCATTTATCCCATTTTTCATCATTTGTTCCTTGAGTTACTCCTCATTTTAGACTACTATGGAACTAATTAGGTAAAACCCTGGTTTCAACACTACGGCAGGAGTTGAGATACATGAGCAGTACTTCACGCTCACTAGAAGATGCAGCCGACCATATCATCGACACCTTGAAGCACTTTCTACAAGTAGACACCATATTCATCACAACAGACGTTGGCCATGGCAGCAGAATCATCCGGGCAATTAACCATCAAGATAGTTTGACGCAAAGCAATCCCATCCTGCCATTGTTACAAAGCTACGGCAGCCTCATTGCGAAGCAATCCGTTCCCCTACTCATCATACCTAACACACTCGACGACCAGCGCACTGCCTCTTTACCGGTCACCCAACAGCTTGGAAAAGGTTCGTTAGCCGGCATGCCTATAAAAACAGATGACGGCCAATCGATCGGCGCCATTTGCGCGTTAAACAGCGAGCCTATCCATCTAGATGAAAGGCAGCTCGGTTTCCTCGAATCCATGGCTGCTTTTGTTGCTTATATTTTGGAACTCGAAAATGCAAGCGTCACCGATAGCTTAACCGGATTATACAACCGGCGTTATTTGTCCCATTTGTACTTTAACGGCTCGGACAAGCAGTTCAGCGTAATGTTTATCGATATCGACGACTTTAAAGAGGTTAATGATTCTTTCGGACATGATTTCGGAGATCTGCTGCTGCTTCAAATCTCTGCAAGACTTAAACAGAACGTCCGTAAAACCGATATTCTCGTAAGGTACGGCGGAGATGAATTCGTTATTTGCTTTCAGCATTTGGTCGACAATCAGGATATCGAATTCGTAGCCGGCAAAATAAAGGATTCGTTCAAAGAGCCGTTTACGATTAGCGGACAAACCATCCGAATTAATTTCCGCAAGCATTGGCATCAGTTCCATGCAGGGGACAAGCAACAGCCTAAAAGACCTGATCAGCGACGCCGACCAGGCGATGTACGACATTAAACTAAATGAAAAAAACCTTTGAAAAACCAGCCTCGCTCGGAGATGTTACTCCAAGCTGGCGGTTCTGCAAAGGTTTTTTATTTTATAGGCGTATGTTCAGATTGCTTAGCAATGAGCCTTTTATTTCTGAAAACTGCTTTATTTGTTAAGTAAAAGCCTTAGCTCGACGGTTAGATTATTTTCCGTTTCCATAACGACCGTATGCGGATTTTTCATGCCAAAATCACCAAAGGTCACGACCGTGCTTGCTTCAAGCTTCAATGAGCCTTGATCGTATGTTGTTTTACCCGTAAATGCAACTTCCTTCGTAATTCCCTTAACCGTAAGCTCTCCTGTAATACTTACATCGTAGACCTCGCCAGATTTCCATGCTGTCGGCAATCCCTCAAAGGAGGTTGCCTTAAATTCAGCATTCGGAAATTGGGTTGTATCTAAGTATTCCGCCTCTGAAATATGCTTGTCCCGCTGCGCATTTCCAGAATCCATACTCGTCACATCTACGGTGCCTTCTGCTTTCGTTTGAGCAGGATCAGAGGAATTCAGCTCCCATGAGCCCGTTACCTTATTAATCTCGTAATTGACGGTATCCCTAGAGGTTGTTACCGAGAAATAAACCTTTGAATCGCTGCCGATCGTCCATGTCCCGTCTACGTCAGTAGCGTCACCTGAGGCCTCCGCGCCGTTATCTGCCGATGCCGCCGTGTTGTCTGCATTTCCTGAATTTCCTGAATTTCCGGATATGACCCCACTGTTGTCTTCTGCAGGAGCTTCCGCAATGACACTTTCGATTTCTACATGATTGCCGGTTAACTGATCATAAACATAATAGAGAGCACCACCAATCACGATAATCATTATAGCTGCCAGCATGGCTATCTTTTTGTTTTTCATCTCGTTCCCTCCTGGATTTTTTCGCGGATGGCGTCTGTGCTCAAGCTCATTCGCACAACCACACTACGCATTGTAATGTAAGTATCTGAGAGCAATCTGAAACAAACCTTAAAATAACATGAAAAAATTTACAGTTAAGCCGTTTAAGCTGCCATCGTCATAACCTTGGCCATTCTTTCATAAACATGGTATGAATCGTATTTACGAGTGCGGAGGGATGACGGATGAAACAGGATGAGATTCGCGCGCTGGAGCGATCCATCGATGAAATAACCGAAATAGCGCAAGGGTTTGGGCTCGACTTTTACCAGATGCGCTACGAGATTTGTCCTGCGGATATCATTTATACGTTTGGCGCTTACGGCATGCCGACCCGCTTCAGCCACTGGAGCTTCGGCAAAACCTTCAACAAAATGAAGATGCAATACGACTTTGGCTTAAGCAAAATCTATGAGCTCGTCATCAATTCCAATCCCTGCTACGCCTTCCTTCTCGACGGCAACTCCTTAATCCAAAACAAACTCATCGTCGCGCATGTGCTCGCCCACTGCGATTTTTTCAAGAACAATGCCCGCTTCGGCGTGACCAACCGCAATATGGTCGAGAGCATGTCCGCTACCGCTGAGCGTATCCAACAATATGAAATGGATTACGGTACCGAAGCCGTCGAGAAATTTATCGATGCGATCCTTGCGATTCAAGAGCATGTCGACCCGACGCTTATTAAGCCTTACCAGCTTGATAAGAAGCGCTACATTGAGATGGTTCAGAAGGACAGCGAGCGTTCTGAATGGAACATTCCTGCTTCCCAGTATGACGACCTATGGAATCTCGATCCCGATCGAACGGCTGCCGCCGCTTCTGCCGCTCAATCCCAGGCCGCCGATGCCAAACGATTCCCGCCGCGGCCGGAGAAGGATGTCGTCTGGTTCATCGAGGAATATTCACCGGCGCTTCAAGACTGGCAGCGCGATATTTTGTCCATGTTGCGCGACGAGATGCTCTATTTCTGGCCGCAAATCGAGACTAAAATCATGAACGAAGGCTGGGCTTCCTACTGGCATCAGCGCATCATCCGCGAGCTCGATCTGACGAGCGACGAGACGATCGAGTTTGCCAAGCTGAACTCCTCCGTCGTCCAGCCATCCCGGCACAGCCTGAATCCTTACTATTTGGGGCTCAAAATATTCGAGGATATCGAGCGACGCTTCGATAACCCAACCCCGGAAGAACAAAGGCGCTTCGGCCGCGTTCCCGGGAAGGGCAGGGAAAAAATGTTCGAGGTGCGCGAGCTCGATTCCGATATCTCCTTCCTCCGCAACTATTTGACAAAGGACTTAGTGAACGACCTCGATCTTTATATTTTCGAGAAAAAAGGCCCGGAATGGAAAATTACCGATAAGTCTTGGGAGAACATTCGCGATCAGCTCGTCTACTCCAAAGTAAACGGCGGCTTTCCGAGCTTAATGGTGAAGGACGGCGATTTCAACCGCGTGGGCGAGCTTTACTTGATCCATGAATACGAGGGCATGGAGCTTGATCTCAAATATGTGGAGCGCACGCTGCCGCATGTCGTTCAGCTTTGGGGGAAAAACGTGCATTTGGAGACATTCGTTGAAGATAAAAAGATCGTGTTTAGCTGCGATGGGAAGAAAACGAGCCGGAAGTTTGTATAACTCATTTCTAAATGTTGATCTCATCGGTTAATTAGCTGAATGATCATAAAAAGGGTGCTCCTATAGGGCACCCTGTTTCACTTATCTCAGAACCTTTTCGGTTTTAATAGTGATAAATCCCCTGCTTTAAAGGAGAGAGGGCATGCGATTCGTCTACATACACAAAAGCATCGTATCGCTCGGCCATCTTCGACGGGACATAATTTCCGCGTTCGCGCCTAGGATTGTATACGACACCAATAGCCCGATGCCCCAGCGGCTCATCGAATAACGCAAGGTTATGGTCAAACACCAGAAGCTTGTCGTAGGCCCCTGCCTTATGAAGCAAATCTTCCCAGCTGCCCTGCTGAGCCTCCGGTACGTTCATCGTTTTTATTTCTCCGCCCCAATGGTCGGCTGCAATCACGGTTCCGCGGTGCGTGCCGAATCCCACAATATAGATCCGATCAACGCCGTACTGCTCACGGAGCAATTGGCCGACGTTCACCATCCCGTCGGCTTCCATATCCGTGGCTCTAGCATCGCCGACATGCGTATTATGCTCCCAGACAATGACTTTGGCATCCTTTCCATGAAAGGCTTTAATGCGATTAAGCGCCTCCACCATATGCCGGTCCCGAACGTTCCAGGAATCCGGTCCGCCTTGAACCATGGAATGGTAATACCGTTCAGCATTCACCGCAACCAAGGCATTCAATTCATCGCTCAGAGCCGATTCATCTTCTCCCTTGCTTAGCTGTCTTTTGGCCTGAAGCTCTTTCAAAAGATGAACCACCTCCTCCTCGCAGCCTTCCGATAAGAAAGCTGCCGAAACCCCGTACTTTTGCGGATCGCGGTTGTGGGGATCAAAACATTCAAACGCCCTTTGCGCCGCTTCCAATTCCGGTGATCCCGTTCTCTTCAGATGGCTGAGTATTTCATCCATGGACTCCCATAGGCTGTATACATCAATCCCATAAAAGCCAATCTTTCTTTCATCCGATCGAGTCTTGTTAACATCATACAGCCATTCCGTCAAATCCATGACTTCGTTATTCGCCCACATCCACGTCGGCCAGCGATTGAAATCACGAAGGGCTTCTCTAGCGTTTGCGACAGCGTCCGGGTATTGCTTAATGTAACGGTTCAACGTGTAACAAGAGGGCCAGTCCCCTTCAACGGCAATGAAGGAGAAGCCTTTTTCCAGGATCAAACGTTTCGATAATTCCGCACGCAGCGTATAAAATTCAGAGGTGCCGTGCGAGGCTTCTCCCAGCAGCACAAAATCAGCATCTCCGACCGCTTGAACGATCACGTCCAGATCATCCGCGCTTTCGAGCTTTACCGACCGGCTTTTTATTTCTTCCAATATTTTCTCGCCATTCACTTGCGTTCATCCTCCTACTCTTTTATTTCAGTAACCGCCTTGCTTTCCGCTATAGCCTTGCCTTGAAGATCCTATATTATGTGGCCGGAAGAGGTGATGCCTGACTGAATTCGGGTTTGAAATACGATAGAAGCGTTTATTATCCCTTACGTTGATTTACGCGATTTAGGAGGAATTTAAGATGTTAGAGCCTGTCATAGAGGAGAAGCAGCTTGATGCTGCATTATTCCAATTTATTTTTCCATTCTCATTAAATAAAAATTGCCAGGATAAGCTTCAAGCCCAGCTTCGAGCCGATGGCTACACCCGGTTTTCCTTGAAGAAAACTGAATTAGAAACGGAATATTACGGCGAACCCTACCGGGTGTCTCATTTGAATATGGAGCGTTATTATTTGCCCTTCACCAATAACATGCTGTTTCCGCATTCTGAGAAACAAGCCGGCCTGCACCGTTTTTCCAAATCGATGAAGCTTCATTGCAGCTTCAAATCTGAATATCGAAATTTTGATTTCATCGTACAATCAACCGATGTGTTCCTCTGTCCTTTCGATCTTGGTTTTATTACTGTGCGAATCGAAATTCCCTGCAGCGATATCACTTTTACGGATGCATTGGAGTTCACGAAACGCTTCAGGGTGCTGCAGGATATGAACAGCCAAGATAAAGCGGCAAGGTGGATATCGGAAAAGAAGACGTTCGATGACGTCGAAGATTTTTTATTCGAGGTGCTTGTTCCGGGGATGATTCCCTACTTGAATTCCGATGAGCTCGAGGGAACTTATTTTGCTAAACATCCTTTTTTCGTAGATGAACGCATGTACGTGCAAGGTCTATTTGCTTTTAAAAATAAAAGCGATATGACGAAGGCAGACTTATTCCGCGCCTCTCAGATCGACGGCGTCGACAAATACGATCAGCCTTATATCAGCTCATCCAGCATGGATTATATTGACCGTTATCTTGATGAGCATTCTTATGACCGCTGGGCACCCAACACCTTTTATATCACGCACGAAACATCGTTTGTTTGCGTCACGAATGAAGATGAAAATATCAGAACACAGCTCGCGAATCATATGTACGGTGAATATTACTATGCCCTTTTGATTAATCTGTTCCATAAAATCGTGCTCCTGAAATTGTCCAATCAATACTCTCAGGTAAGGCTGGATAAAAATCAGGATAAAATTGAAGAGCTGATTCGGTCGATTACTACTTTTTCAGCCAAATATTACTTTAATGAAGTCGTCTCCCAGTCGCAGGGAAAAGAGATTTTCATCCAACTCCGCCGCCATTTCGGGAACATTGACCTTTATGCCGATGTAAAGCATACGCTCGCCGATTTGTATAAATACCAAGAAAATTTCACGGCGAAGCGCAGTAATTATTTGCTGCTTATCCTAACAGTCTATACTGTAGTTAGCGGAATTTACGGAATGAATCAGGTTATTGAGGATTTAAAAGGGGACATTGACTGGGGCAAGCTGCAGGGATACTCGGTTTTTGAGCATATCGCTTTTGTTCTAACCATTTCTGGGATAAGCATTGCTTTATGGCTTGGATTCACTACGATCTTCCAGCTATTCAAAGAGCAGCTTAAGAAAAAGCATTAACGAAAGCGTATGTAAAGGCCGGCAGCTCCCGAAGCAGCTGCCGGTTCGTATTTTTTTATCTTCAAGGCCCGGTTACCCCATCGCCAATATCGCGTATGATGTCAGCTACATCATGGGCAAAGGTTTTTATAGGATGGCCATTCGTCAAGCCGTTATCCAGTTTCCCGATCTTATCGTGTATCCCCCGCTCTGCGGTTACATGGATGTTATACACGGGATATTGGCCTTTTAAAGCCGCGTAAACCTGTTTCTCAATAATCGCTCTTTTTCCCATATCGGATACATCCAAGCCAACGAGCGCCTCTCTTTTATGCAGGACGACCGTTGCTTTGTTCACCCCAGTGACCTGATCCGCGCGATTCGCCAACTGCTTGGCGCTATGCGATAAGTCCAAACCGTTAGGCAATGATTTGGACTCCAACCGATTCCTATTATTTTTTGCCCGCATCGCATTTTCGTTCACCGTATGGTTTTGTCCGCATGCCGCCAATGAGCAGCCCAATACCACAACCATAAATGAAGTAACGACAGGCTTAAATGATTTCAACACGCTTAAGCACCTCCTGCTTGATGCTTATAAGGTTTGCTTCTGCCCATTATTCATACATGGAAATGTCTATATTTCATTAAAGCCAACAAAAAAGAACAGTCGACCGTATGCTCTCTGGAGCGGCCGCTGTTCCTTTTATCCTTGTCTATTCATCTGATTAATCCTCTACATTTCTAACATCGACCGATACATGCAGCACCTGCTCGCCTGTACCTCTATAAACCCCTTTGACCGGCACGATATC
This sequence comes from Paenibacillus sp. LPE1-1-1.1, assembly GCF_040676435.1. NCBI lineage: Bacteria > Bacillati > Bacillota > Bacilli > Caryophanales > Paenibacillaceae > Paenibacillus > Paenibacillus sp. LPE1-1-1.1. Next base: position 1,397,208 of record NZ_JBEGHY010000012.1, on the reverse strand, counting down.
TTTATAATCCCGTCCGTGACCGAGCTTCACATACCGCTCTCCCACAGGATCGGCATTCGTCGGATCGAAGCTGCACCAGCCGAGACCAGGCACAAAGGCCTCTACCCAAGCATGGGAGGCTTGCTCGAAATCCGCGCTTCCGCCTTGCAAATCGCCTACAAAATGATAGCCGCTCACATAGCGGGAAGGAATATGGAAAGCTCTGCAGCCTGCAATCATCAAATGGGCAAAATCCTGGCATACCCCTCGTTTGCTGAGAAACATTTCCGAGGTTTTTGTTTTTACGTCCGTTGCTTCTGGGTCGTAAATGAATTCCGTTCTTATCTTGGCAGATAACGCGCTTAGCCAGTCCAGCACGCTGATGAGGCCGTTCTCATCCTTATCCGGGATTTCATTCGCAAATTGTTCTACCTCGTTCGTGACTGCGGTATATTCAGTGGTCAGCAGAAATTCGGTAAACCGGTCAGCTGCTGCGTCCGTTCTTAGCCAGCTCCATGCCTGCTCCGGCGAACGCTTGCTTAAGTATTGGGCTCTCTCCTCGGAGGTAGGCGCCTGCTTCGTTACGACCGTCATGGATGTTCGTATCGTAAGTTTTTTATGTGGACCGTTTACCGAGAAGGCATGTACCCGGTTTCCGAAATAATCCTCGTAAGTAAACAATGAAGCATTCGGCTCGATGGATATCGCCTGCTGGTAGCAGGATTGCCGTTCATTCGTACTCGGCGTAAGCCTGATCTCATTGACACTGTCCGTTACCGCTTCCGCGTATTCGTATTGGGTCACATGTGAAATACTCAGCTTCATGCGCTTGCCTCCCCCATGCGAAAAAAGGTTTTGGCGAACGCCATCCCCAGCTGCTGGCAGGCATCTAGCAAATGAGCCACGATCATTCCGCCTCGATCAATGACCATGTCTTCCCGCTCCAAGCATGCCAAATCCGCTTTCACTTTGCCTACTTGGCGAATGACTCTCTCATGTGCCGTACGCAGCTGTTTATCCTGCAGCTCGATATGGCGCATATGGTCATCCAGCGTATGAAGCGCGAAATGAAGGGAACGCGGAAAGGCGCTGTTCAGCACGACAAATTCAACGATGGATTCAACGGATATCCCGTCCGCATAATAACGGCGGAATGCCTGGTAGCCGCTGACGGAACGCAGGACAGCCTGCAAATACGGATAGGCGCTTGCGCTGTTCCAGCCTTCGTTGCTTGCTGCGTTGCCTACCGCTTTAATAATTCGCAGCGTATTTTCCGATCGCTCCAGGTATCGCCCGCATTCAATGAAATGCCATTCGTTTTCCCTTGGCATGACCGATTGGCTGACCCCTTGGAACAAAGCGGTCCATTCCTTGATTCGCATGAAAAATAAATGCGGGGATTCGCGAAGCAAATCATCCGGCTGCTTCTCCCTCAGCCATAGATAGAATGCATTCGTCACATCCCACATTTCGCTAGGCACCTTCTCTCGAAGCGTGCGCAAGTTGCCGCGAGCATGGCTGACGCAAGAGACTAGGGAGTTCGAATTATCCCGGTCCAGCGTCGTATAGAAAAGCACATCCCGTTCGTTATAGCTGCCGTATTGCTGCTCGAAGTCCTCGCGGCTGCCCAATGCGTCCACGATTCTTGCCCATTTTAAAATGGGCTCCGCAGCTTCTCCTTCGGGTTTATCATCGATGCCTGCGGCGGCTTCATCTCCTTGAAGATGATAGTGAACATCGATCAATCTAGCATGGTTCTCGGCACGCTCCATGTAACGGCCAATCCAAAATAATGCTTCTGCATTCCGGTTCAGCATCGCATTCCCTCCATATTTATCGATTAAGGACCCACGTATCCTTGACGCCGCCGCCTTGCGAAGAATTGACGACAAGTGAACCCTCTGTCATCGCAACCCGCGTTAAACCTCCCGGAATGACATGCGTTTCCTCACCCATCAATGCAAAAGCCCGCAGATCAATGTGACGCGGCGTCATGCTGCCATTCACCATGACCGGCGCGCGTGAAAGCTTCATCGTCGTCTGAGCGATATAACGCCCCGGCTCGCGTTTGATTGCTTCGGCGAAGGTTTGCAGCTCCTTCGAGGTAGCGCTGGGCCCAATCAGCATCCCATAGCCGCCCGAAAGCGATGTCTCCTTCACAACGAGCTGATCCAAATGATCAAGCACATATTCGCGCTCTTCCTTACGCGATAAGATATACGTAGGAACGTTATGAAGGAGAGGCTCCTCGCCCAAGTAGTACCGAATCATGTCCGGAACATATGCGTAAACCGCCTTATCGTCTGCCACTCCCGTACCCGGCGCATTGGCTATCGCGATATTTCCCGCCCGATAAGCATTCATAAGACCAGGAACACCGAGGAAAGAGTCAGGCTGGAAGGCTAGCGGGTCAAGAAAATCATCGTCGATACGCCGGTAAATCACGTCTACCTGGCGTAGTCCCCGCAGATCCCGCAAAAAAATCTTGTGGTCTTTGTAGACAAGATCTCTGCCTTCAACGAGGTGAATACCCATTTGCTGAGCCAAAAAAGTATGCTCGTAATAAGCAGAATTATAAGCGCCTGGCGTTAGCAAGACGATCAAAGGATCCCGTTTGCCGTTTGGAGAAAGCGCGCGGAGCGAGCTTAAGAAGCAGTTCAAGCTGCGGTCAATGCTTTGTACGGAGCTTGATAAATATAAATCATGAAACAATTCATTCATTAACGTTCTTCCCTTAAACAGATAAGAAAAACCCGATGGCGAACGTAAATTGTCCTCAAGCACGTAATAACGGCCTTTTTCATCACGAATCAAATCAATACCCGATGCTGTAATATATACACCGCACGGAACTTGTAGACCAGCCATTTCAGGCCTGAAATAAGTATTGGATACGATCATGCGCCGAGGTATAATGCCGTCGGAAACGATTCGTTGTCCATGATACACATCATGGAGGAAAGCGTTTAGAGCACGAATCCGCTGTCTTACGCCGCGATCCACGCCTTCCCACTCATGCTTGGGAATAACGCGCGGGATGTAATCGAAAGGAATCGTTCGCTCGAGGGGTTCATTCTGGGCTCCGCTGTACAGCGTGAACGTAATGCCCTCTTCCATCATTCTTTGATTAATCGCATTTTGACGGACCGCAAGCTCTGCCGGCTTCATTCTCCCAAACAAACGATGAACCTTGTCATAGTGGGCCCGTACCGAAAGGTCCTTATCGAACATTTCATCGTAAAAGGTTTGAGAATCGTAAAATTGCGATTGCGACTGTTTGGCCGTCGACATGACAACCGCCTCCTCCATGATGGGCGCTGCACCGATTTGGTACGAACAAGTTAAACATTCGATCAATTATGTTATATTTATGTTAAAAAACTTAACAATTATAACCGAATCGCATCTTAATGTTAGGGTTATCATACTAAAATCTGAAAATTGTGTCAACTTATATAACACGAAAGCAGGAACCCTCGATAGAGAGAATTCCTGCTTTTTCTAAGCTGCGATTTATTCTAGGATTGATGTAATTGCTGCAGATCCTTCGTAACCTTATCGACCATGTGTACGAACGAAGCGAGCTCCTGCGAACGGGCCGCTTGATTGCGCGCTTCGACCGATGTCTGCTCGGACTCGTGACGTACGGCGGACAGCTTCTTGTCAATCTCTTCTAGCTTCGACTGTATCCCTTCGAGCGCATTGCGTGAGGATGATGCCAGCTTGCGCACTTCATTCGCGACAACTTCGAACCCTCGCCCGTTTTCTCCGGCCCTCGCCGCTTCGATTGCGGCATTCAGCCCGAGTAAATGCGTTTGATCCGATAAACCGCGAATTAATGAGCCCATTTCATGAATGCCGTCCAGTTCCTCACGAAGCTCTCCTAATAATGTATGCGTCTTATCCTGGGATTGCGATGTCGAAATTGCCGTTGCTGCAATAGATTGCGCACCCTCGTCCAATTCGAGCATAAGCGAAGCCAGCTCCTGCACCGCGCTGGTTACGGTTGTCAGCATGACGGAACGATTGTCCGCGAGCTCCTGAATTTTCTGCTGCTCATGCTGATTATAGGCTTCAAGTACGAATTGCGAATCGAGATTAAACAATTTCGCCAAAGCATGCACTACTTCCTGCCAGCCTTCAGGAATAACCTTTTGAAGCACATTCGCGGATATATCCAGATAAGTCATATAGGTTCCCAAATACCAATCCGTCGTTAATCCGATTCGCGAATGGACAGCACCTATCTTTATGCGGTTTTCAATATACGCTTGATCGATTATCCCTTCGGTAAGCGACATATAGTACCATCGCTGCGTTTCCTTCAGCCGTTCTACGCTGCTTACTTTTGAAATAATCGCAATTAGTTCGGGCTGTTGGCCGACACTGTCATAAAACCGATCAACCACTTCGTCAACGATCTTCTCGAAAATCGGTTTGCATTCAGCCAGTTTTTTTAAATCCTTCTCCGTAATCCCCGTGTACTCAAGCTGCTTCTGGCGTTCTGACGATACTTTAATCAATTAGTCCGACTCCTTCGGTGTATAGTTGATCGCTATCACCTATTATATCGGAAAATATACCCTTTTCATTATTATCAATATGAATTCTTTTTAAACCTATTCGCAAAGTAAAAAAGCCGATAGATTTTTTTCTATCGACCGGGATATCAGCGCGCTTTTACATCCTACTGTAAACTCTTTATTACAATTCGTAAGCGGCGAATGTTACCTGCAACATTCGCCGCTTACACTAACCCGTTACCTGTTTAACAGGCTTCCAACGTACCGGAGCAGTTCATTGGAACAAACCGGGCAGTACCCATGCTCATCCATAAGCCGTTTGGTGACTTCATTAATGCGCTTCAATTGGCTCTCATCCGGCGTTTTCGTGGAGGTCGTTATTTTCACGATATCCTTGAGATCGGCGAACAGCTTCTTCTCTACCGCCTCGCGCAGACGTTCGTGGCTCGTAAAATCGAATTTTTTCCCTTTCCGGGAATACGAGGATATACGAATCAGAATTTCTTCACGGAATGCTTTTTTCGCATTTTCCGAGACGCCGATTTGTTCCTCGATGGACCGCATGAGCCGCTCATCCGGATCCATCTCCTCGCCGGTTAAAGGATCCTTGATTTTGGCCCAGTTGCAGTAAGACTCGATATTATCGAGATAGTTCTCAAACAAGGTGCGGGCAGACTCCTCATAGGAGTAGACGAATGCCTTTTGAATTTCCTTCTTCGCCAGGAGATCATATTCCTTGCGCGCGACGGAAATGAAATTTAAGTACCGCTCACGTTCTTCCTTCGTGATAGAAGGATGGCTATCCAAACCTTCTTTCAGCGCGCGCAGCACATCAAGCGCATTTATACATTGCGTATCCTGCTTAATTAGCGCACTCGAGATTCGGTTTATGACGTAGCGCGGATCAATGCCCGTCATGCCTTCCTCTAAGTATTCATTTTGCATTTCCTTCAAGTCCGCTTCCTTGAAGCCCTCTACTTCCTCGCCATCGTACATCCGCATTTTTTTGACCAAATCCATGCCCTGCTTCTTCGTTTCCTTTAGCCTTGTCAGAATAGAGAAGATCGCAGCCGCGCGCAAGGCATGGGGCGCAATATGGATATGCCGCATGTCGCTCTGCGCAATCAGCTTTTTATAAATTTTCTCTTCGTCCGACACTCTCAAATTGTATGGCACTGGCATAACGATCATCCGGGAATGCAGCGCCTCGTTTTTCTTATTGCTAATAAACGATTTGTACTCGGATTCGTTCGTATGCGCAATAATGAGCTCATCGGCGCTTATAAGCGCGAAGCGTCCAGCCTTGAAATTGCCTTCCTGGGTCAGAGAGAGCAGATTCCACAAAAACTTCTCATCGCATTTGAGCATTTCTTGGAACTCCATCAAGCCGCGGTTCGCTTTGTTAAGCTCTCCGTCAAACCGATAGGCGCGGGGATCGGATTCGGATCCGTACTCCGTTATGGTGGAGAAATCAATACTGCCCGTGAGGTCGGCAATATCCTGCGATTTCGGATCGGACGGACTGAATGTTCCGATTCCTACGCGGTTATCCTCCGAAATAAACACACGCTCGACGAGCACGTTCTCGATGTCGCTGCTGTATTCCGTCTGCAGCCTCATTTGGCAGGATGGGCATAGGTTTCCTTCAATTCGGACACCAAGCTCCTTCTCGATATCAGGACGAAGCTCATGGGGAATAAGATGCAGCGGATCCTCATGCATAGGGCAGCCTTTAATCGCATAAACGGATCCCCGCTCCGTTCTGGAGAAACGCTCAAGTCCTTTTTTGAGCATGGTAACAATCGTTGACTTGCCTCCGCTAACAGGACCCATTAACAGCAGAATCCGCTTACGAACCTCAAGCCTGCGAGCTGATGAGTGGAAATACTCCTCTACCAGCTTCTCAATCGCACGATCGAGCCCAAAGATTTCTTGATCGAAAAACTTATACTGCTTACGGCCGCCAACATCTTCCACCCCGTGAGATTCAATCATTTCATAAACGCGTGAATGTGCAGTCATGGCCGGGGACGGGTCCTTCCTCAGCAACTCAATATAATCCTTGAATGTTCCTGTCCATGCAAGCTTCTCGCTCTCAGCCTGATACTCCGATATTCGCTTGAAAATGTCCATACCGTGCCTCCTCCCATCGCTTCCGCATTCCACTTATCATTCTACGCCCGGGATTTGTCTCTAGACGCTCTATCGAGTGGTGCCAACTTTTATTGAGATATAACAATCCTATGCTTATTCGGGGAGATAATTGCACACTATTTTTGTCCATCATCCATCAAAAAACGACAAGCCGACAGTTTCCTTTGTTATAATGGAGGCAAAAGCTTCGATTGAAACGAGTGGAGAGGAGAAAGGAAACGTGGCAGTCGCACGCGAGGAAGAGCTTTACAGCCCTATAAAAAAGCACTATGAGCAGCTTGGCTTTATCGTAAAAAGCGAGGTGCTGCATTGTGATTTGGTTGCCGTGCATCCGGATCACAATGAAACGATTATTGTCGAAATGAAAAAAACATTCAACCTCGCCTTGCTCCTGCAAGGGGTTGAACGTCTTCGGCTGAACAGCCATGTCGTGCTTGCCGTTGAACGGAACCGCAAAAAAAGCGGCGCCCACAACCAACGCTTCGGCGATTTAACGGAGCTCTGCCGCATGCTCGGACTCGGCCTGATGACAGTCACCTTTTACAAAACAAAGCCGCCGGTGATCGAGATGCTCTGCCATCCAGGCGAATTGCCGCAGCGAGGCGCAAGACGCAAGAAACAAGCGCAGCTGCTGACCGAATTCAGAGAGCGCAGCGGCGACTACAACGTAGGCGGGAGCACCCGCCGCAAGCTGGTGACCGCTTACCGCGAGAAGGCTCTGCGCTGTGCATACGCTCTGCACACCGCCGGTCCGCTTGCGCCGCGGGAGGTATCCGCTTTTACGGGCTACAGCCGCAGCGGCGAAACGCTTCGCAATAACTATTACGGCTGGTTCGAGCGCATAGGACGCGGCAAATACAGCCTGCGCCCGGAAGGCGCGGCTGCATTAGCCGAGTACGGCGAAGTCATCGCGGAATGGACGTCTTCGATCAGCTCCGCGCCGTAAATTCACCGATTGCTTCTACAAAACGCTCCACGCCTTGCTCCGTACGCGCACCCGTATTATACGTATAGTTCAATCTTGCGGTGTTGCGCTGAGGATGCTCGGCATAGAACGAGCTGCCCGGTACGAACGCAACGCCCTTTTGAACGGCGCAGCGAAGCAGTGCTTCCGCATCCAAGCCGTCTGGCAGCTCCAGCCACAGGAACATACCGCCTTTTGGTTTTATCCAGGATACGTCTTGAAGCCCCTGCCGCTTCAAAAGCTCATGCATTTCGATCATGCGCTCCCCGTATGATTTGGAAATCAGCCGGATATGGCCGTCTAAGTCGAAGCCTCTCAACAGCTCGCTCAAAATTTGCTGATCGATTGCGCTTGAATGAAGATCAGCCGCTTGCTTCGCTTTGGCTACCATACCGATAACGCTGCTGTCCCCGATCGCCCAGCCCGAACGCAGCGCCGGCGCAACCGTTTTGGAAAACGTGCTTGTATAAAAAACCGCGCCTTGCTCCGCTTGGCCCTCAAGCGAAAACAGCGTTGGAAATTGCTCGCTCGCATCAAAAGTAATATCCCCGTAAGGATCGTCTTCGATGATCGGCATATCATTTTGCTTACACAAGGCAAGCAGCTTCTTTCTCCGTTCCACGCTCCACACGCGTCCTGTCGGGTTCCCGAAAGTAGGCACAGCGTAAAGCAGCTTGGGACGATGCTCACGAATGAGCCGCTCGGCGTCCTCGGGTATGATCCCATCCTCGTCGCTCTCAGCCGCAATGACATTCAAGCCATGCAGCGCGAACACCTGCAGGCTGGCCAAGTAGGTAGGCTTCTCGACCAGGACAGTATCGCCAGGCTCGGTAAGCACGCCTACCAGCAAATCAATCGCCTGCTGCGAGCCCGTTGTCAAAATCATCTGCTCCGGATTCACATGCATTTGCTTCGCCGCCATACGCGAGCACAGCTGCTCGCGGAGCGGCATGTAACCTTCCGTCAGGCCGTATTGCAAAGCGCCCGTCCCAGCCGTAAAGACGCGGTCAGCCGCTTCTCGGATGGCTTGTACGGGAAACAGCTCCTCTGCCGGCAACCCTCCGGCAAACGAAATCATATCCTTGCCCTGCGTCAGCTTCAAAATATCTCTAACCGCTGACGATTTCAACTGCGATACTCTGGATGAAAAACGATAATTCATAGTATATGCTCCTCCTCGCAAGCTTAAAGCTTGCTATGCTCATACTCTCTATGTTAACAATGTGTTCACAACTTTTAAAGTTTTCTTTTTTGCCGACGTTGGTTATAATAAAGACAACGTACTTGGAGGTGTCCCACAGATGAACTTTATTATTGTCATGACTGTTTTTGCGTTGTTCATTACGGCGATGCTGACCAGCTCCTACAATGAAGACAAAACAAAAGGTCTATAAGCGGGCTGCGGACTGCTTGTAGCAAGCATGCGGTATCGGCCAAGCATTTGGCGGCCATCGCATCTTGATGAAGGAGTAAATGACATAAGTCTGATTTTATGTTTTTCTATTCTTTCCCCCAACAAAAATGAAGCTTCCCGATGAGCATCTTGCTCGACAAGGGAAGCTTCATTTCGTTAGAAAAGCATTCCGCTCCTCTGATTAATGCTGCAGAACTGCCATTTCCTCCATACATTCGCCACATACATAACGTTCCTTGAAATCACGAACTTCAACCATCGAACCGCAAAAAACGCATTTGGGACGGTAACGTTCCAAAATAATATGGTCACCTTGGACGAAAATTTCAACGGGATCGCCCTCGTTCATCAAATAACGTTTACGCAATGATTTTGGAAGTACAATACGTCCGAGTTGATCCACTTTTCTAACTACACCTGCTGGTTTCATCGCTTTCACCTCTTCTGTGTCTGGTTTCGCAAGTCATTTCTGGAAACCTCTGCGTTATAGTCTTTCGTGGGTACTTGGGATTTTCCTTCCTAATTTCATAATTTCTTAATATCCTGCAACTAATCCTTGTTTTTTGGCGAATAAATTCCAAAAAATGATAAATATAGCAGCATATTTATTCAAGCCCTGGAAAATCATTTTGCCTAAGCGCTTCATACACGATAATTGCTGCCGAATTGGATAAATTTAATGAACGCACTTTATCCGTCATCGGCATTCTGATACAAGTTTCCTTATTCGCGTCTATTAGCTCCTGGGGCAAACCCTTTGTTTCTTTTCCGAAAACAAAGAAATCGCCGTCCCGGTAATCAAATTGTGAATACGGCTTGCTTGCTTTTGTGCTTGCATAGAAAAAACGCCCTTGCGGATACGCCGCCAGCACCTCATCAAAGGAATCATGGTACTCGATCTGCACCGAATGCCAGTAATCGAGCCCAGCCCTCTTCAAGGTACGGTCGTCCGTATCGAAGCCGAGCGGTCTAACTAAATGCAAAATTGCACCGGTTGCGGCACATGTACGCGAAATATTTCCTGTGTTTGCCGGAATTTCCGGTTCTACCAATACGATATGAAATGACATAGCTTTCAATCTCACCTCTCATTTTGCCTATTATACACGAATTCGCCGAATATTTTTACACCCACTTTACGTACCGTTAATCTCAAGCATAATTTCCGCCTTCATAATAGGTAACAGAATAGGCGGATACACGTGAAGGAGAGCTGAACCATGCGAAAAAAGATTTTGGTCGTGGATGACGAGCCATCAATTTCGATGTTGATTGAATTTAACTTAAAGTTGGCAGGCTATGATGTACGCTGCGTAGGTGACGGGGAAGCCGTATTTGATATGCTGAAGCCCTTTCGTCCAGACTTGATCGTTCTTGACCTCATGCTGCCAAAAATGGACGGAATCCAAGTTTGCCGCGAACTGCGCAAGCAAAGCAATGCCGTACCGATCGTTATGCTAACCGCGCTTCAGGACGTAACGGACAAAATCGCCGGTCTCGACAACGGGGCCGATGACTATATGACAAAGCCCTTTAGCCCGCAGGAGCTGGTATCCCGCATTCAAGCAATATTCCGACGCGTTCAATCGCTGCCCGGCACCGCGGAAGACACGACTTTCAATATCGGCCGCTTAAAGGTTCAAGTGGAGCAACGCGAGGTTTTCATTGACGGTAAGCCCGTTGAGCTTACGCCAAAAGAATTCGAGCTGCTGCTATTCCTTTGCCGCCACAAAGGGAAGGTGCTCAGCCGCCAGCAGCTGCTACACGGCGTTTGGGATTACCATTTTCTTGGCGACACCCGCATTGTCGACGTTCATATCAGCCATCTGCGCGATAAAATCGAGAAAAATGCCCGTACTCCGGAATATATCATGACTGTGCGCAATGTCGGCTATAAGCTGAACGGACCGCATGTTGCCGAAAGCTCCGTCGCGCAGGCATAGACCCCGTTTAAGCGAAAACCAAAAGCCGCCCTGCCTTCTTCGAAGAAGGAGTGGGCGGCTTTTTATTGTATCCTAGCTCTTACGTCACTTATTGCTTTAGCCGGTACTAGCCGTTACGTTTTTGAAAATCAATCATGAACTGCTGAAGCGCTTGGCAGCTTTCGAGCGGAACGGCATTATACGTTGAAGCTCTCAGGCCGCCAACATCGCGATGTCCCTTCAAGCCAACAAAGCCTTCCTTCTCTGATTCTTTGACGAACAGGCTTTCAAGCTCCTCGTTCTGAATACGGAAAGTAATATTCATGAGTGAACGGCTTTGCGGCTGCGCACAGCCGATATAGAAGCCGCTGCTTTGATCGATAGCGTCATAGATGAGTTTCGTTTTGTCACGGTTGTACTGCTCCAGTTGAGCTACTCCGCCTTTGTCCTTAATCCATTGCAGCACCAGATTGACCATGTAAACCGAGAAAGACGGCGGCGTGTTGTAAAGCGAGCCGCTCTTCGCATGCGTGCTGTAACGGAACATCGACGGGATGGTTTTCGGACTGTTTTCCGCAAGGTCCTTGCGGATAATGACAACCGTAACACCTGATGGGCCTAGATTTTTCTGAGCACCGGCGTAAATGACGCCAAACTTGCTCACATCAATCGGTCTGCTCAAAATATCGCTGGACATATCGGCGATTAAAGGTACATCTCCTGTATCCGGGAACTCTTGGAACTGGGTTCCGCCAATCGTTTCATTCGATGTAAGATGAAGATAAGACGCGTTGCTTGGCACCTCGATCTCCGACAATGCCGGCATACGCATGAATTTATCGGATTCTGTCGAAGCCGCGATCACGGTTTCTCCGACAAGTTTCGCTTCTTTCAGCGCTTTGTCGGCCCATGCGCCTGTCATCACGTAAGCGCCTGGTTTTCCTGGGCTGAGAAGATTAAGCGGCAGCATGGCAAATTGCGTGCTGGCACCGCCTTGCAGCAAAAGCACATCATAATTTTCAGGAACTCCGAACAATTCACGAAGCAAAGCCTGCGATTCGTTATTCACGGCTTCGTACAATTTACTTCGGTGAGACATTTCCATAATGGACATGCCTGCATTTTGATAATCAACAAATTGTTCCTGCGCTTGCTTTAGTACCTCAAGTGGTATTGCGGCTGGTCCTGCATTAAAATTAAATGCTCGTGTCATCTTCGGATACCCACCTCTGTTTCTTTATATATGATATGGTTATGATAGCAATTTTGAAGGGCTGCATCAAGTGTAATCGGCAATTTCAAAAAACAAAAAGTCGAACGTATGACGAAATACTGACAAAAACATTCGGTTTTCATGCATCATTTCTTTAATTTTCATAAAAAAACGGGTCCTAGAAGGACCCGTTTTTTATATTTCTTAACGATCGGATTAGCAATCGTAGTAAAGGCTGAACTCATGCGGATGAATGCGGATTGCAACTGCTTTAGCTTCTGCACGTTTGATTGCTACATAGTTCTCGATGAAGTCTTTGGAGAATACGCCGCCTTCAGTCAAGAAATCGGAATCAGCTTCAAGAGCGTTAAGCGCTTCGTCAAGCGTTCCAGGAACGCTGCGAATTTCTTTTTTCTCTTCTTCCGGCAATTCGTAGATGTTTTTGTCGAAAGGACCATAACCAAGAGCAACCGGATCAAGTTTACGCTTGATGCCGTCCAAACCAGCAAGCAGCATTGCTGCGAAAGCAAGGTAAGGGTTAGCTGTGTTGTCCGGTGTACGGAATTCGATACGACAGCCTTTAGGCGTTACAGCTGCAATCGGAATACGGATTGCTGCGGAACGGTTACCTTTCGAGAATACAAGGTTAACCGGCGCTTCGTAACCAGGTACAAGGCGTTTGAACGAGTTCGTGCTTGGGTTAGTGATTGCGATCAAAGCCGGAGCGTGGTAAAGCACGCCGCCGATGTAGTGCATTGCAAGTTCACTAAGGTTTGCATACGCGCCTTTATCGTAGAACATAGGCTCGTCGCCGTTGAAGATAGAAGTATGAACGTGCATACCGCTACCGTTGTCACCGAAAAGCGGCTTCGGCATGAAAGTAGCCGTTTTGCCGTATTGGCGAGCTGTATTGTGAATGATATATTTGAATTTCATCAGGTTGTCAGCTGTTTTTGTAAGTGTATCGAAACGGAAATTAATTTCCGCTTGACCAGCTGTAGCAACTTCATGGTGATGACGCTCAACGCGAAGACCCGACTCTTGCAATAGGCGAACCATTTCGCTGCGGATATCTTGTTGGGAATCAACTGGAGCTACAGGAACATAGCCGCCTTTTACTGGAATTTTGGCACCTAGGTTGCCGCCTTCTTCTTTGCGGTTCGTATTCCAGCCAGCTTCTTCGGATTCAACCATGTACGAAGAAGAATTCATTGTGCTTTCATAGCGAACTTCGTCGAAGATGAAGAATTCAGGCTCTGGCGCGAAAAATGCTGTCGTACCAATGCCAGTCGTTTGAAGATACTCTTCAGCCTTTTGAGCGATGCTGCGCGGATCGCGGTCATAGCGGTCGCCTTCAGGTGTATGGATATTACACATAACGTTCAGTGTAGGGTGATCAGTGAAAGGGTCGATAAATACGGATTCTGTATCTGGAATCATTACCATATCGGAATTCTCAATACCACGGAAACCGTGGATCGATGAACCGTCAAAAGCTACCCCGTTTACGAAAGTATCAGCATCCACCTCAGCAGCTGGAAGCGTGATGTGGTGTGCATGACCAAGAAGATCTACAAAGCGGAAATCTACAAACATGATGCTGTTTTCTTTAATATTGTCCAAAACATTTTGAACTGACATTAATAATTTCCTCCATTTCCGAACATTAGCGTAGTGTTGAACAGGTATTGTTCAATTATTGCTCCAAATCCATGTCGTTATTATAAAACTAGCTCTCAATCTCCGTCAATAGCTATGTAAGGTATTTTTTAAAGCTATGTAAGCTATACTTACAGGTTTGTACAGTTGTTCACAAATACTCCTTATAAGGCAATTGCAAAACGCTGAAAACCCTGAGAAAACAATGGCTTAGCGGTATTTGAACGAATATCAGTCAGCGGCTTCGCCATGAAATGCTATCCTTGTTTAAAAATAGAAATCTTTAAAATCTGCCGCTTCGAATATTCGGGTTCTCTTCATCCGCTTCATGAACCTTATCCAAAAAACAACGCCTTGCCATCTTGGGATGGCAAAGCGTTGTTTGTTTTTTTATTAGATTTTCCATTCCTTAAATGCTTCTGCCGGCGCTTTTGGCGTATCGAATTGTTTCCCTACGATTGGCGCAAGTTTTTCTAGATCCTTCAAAAGATTAGCGAATTGGTCCGGGAACAACGATTGTACGCCATCGCCTGTCATTGAATTATCCGGATCGGTGTGCATTTCAACAATAAGTCCGTTCGCCCCTGCGGCAACCGATGCTTTGGACATTGGCTCTACCAATTCGCGGCGCCCGGTTCCATGGCTCGGATCCGATATAACCGGCAAATGGCTGAGCGATTGCAGCACCGGAATGGCCGACAAATCAAGCGTATTGCGAGTGTAGGTTTCGAACGTTCGGATTCCGCGCTCGCATAGCATCACATTCGGGTTTCCGCCTGCCAAAATGTATTCTGCCGCATTTAGGAACTCGTCATAAGTTGAGCTGAAACCGCGCTTCAGCAGCACCGGCGTTTGAATGGTACCCAGCTTGCGAAGCAGATCAAAGTTTTGCATGTTGCGAGTACCGACTTGAAGGATATCGGCGTATTCCGCGCAAACATCCACATATTCCGGCGTCATCACCTCGGTGATCGTCAGAAGCCCGTGCTTCTTGCCTGCTTCCGCCATCATTACAAGTCCTTCTACGCCTACGCCTTGGAAGCTGTAAGGCCCTGTACGCGGTTTGAACGCGCCTCCGCGCAATACCTGACCGCCCGCCGCTTTGACCAGGCGTGCGATTTCATCGATTTGCTCCGGTGTTTCAACGGCGCAAGGTCCTCCCATAATAACGAGGTTGCTTCCGCCGATCTTTACGCCTTTGATATCAATGACGGTATCGTCCGGATGAAAGTCGCGGCTTGCAAGCTTGTAGGATTTGGAAATTTTAATAACGTTTTCTACGCCTTTCATTTGACGCAAATGCTCGGCAAGCGTAGGCTCGGCTTTTCCGATGATTCCGATTACCGTACGGTCCGTACCTCTTGAGACATGAGCCTGCACGCCCGCTCTTTCAATATGGACAACGATTTCTGAAATGCGCTCTTCTGCAATGTTTGAATTTGTAATGACGATCATATGGATCACTCCTAATTAGTTTTGTTGGTTTTGTGAATCAAAGTGATTGAGGTATGGATTTGCGCTTTGCACCTGCTGTTCCCATTTCATTTTACCGCTTATACGCTTTATGACTTTTACGCTTCGTAGCTTTTATGCTTTTTAGCTTCTACGCTTTTAATCGCTAAAGTAAATATACAGGAGAACGCCCTTTTCGTCAACCCATAACCTAAAAAAAGAGAGAATGAGCGTACCGTAAGTTTTTACTTACGGTACACTCTTCTTCTCTCCGCGATTCGAATATTCCGTTTAATCTGCTTTCTCTGCGGTAGCGGTTGCCGTGGATTTCACCCGTACGTTAGGAAGCAGCTTATTCATATTAACCGTACGACGGATCTCCCATGTCTCTGGATTATTATGGTCGTACTGCTCCAAGTAGGTAATGACCTCTTTCGTCAACGGTGTCGGCGTGGATGCCCCTGACGTAACGGCTACGCGGTCAACCCCTTTGAGCCATTCCTGTTCAATCTCCGAAACATCGGAAACCCGGTAAGCCTTGACTCCCGCAATTTCTTCGGAAACTTGGGCAAGACGGTTCGAGTTGTTGCTTCTTGGATCGCCTACGACGATGCATAATTGTGCCTCGCCAGCCTGCTCCGCAACCGCTTCCTGGCGTACCTGGGTAGCCATGCAAATTTCATTATGAACCTCGGCCGACGGATAGCGCTCAAGAAGCCGGCTGATGATATGACGAATATCCCACTGCGACATCGTCGTTTGGTTCGTAATAATAATGCGTCCTTCGGGCACGTTAAGAGCTGAAATTTCCTCTTCGCGCTCGATGAGGTGCACCTGCTCCGGCGCAACGCCGATTGCCCCTTCCGGCTCAGGATGCCCCTTCTTGCCAATATAAATGATATGATAGCCATCCGCTGATTTCGCACGGATCAAATCATGTGTTCTCGTTACGTCAGGACAAGTCGCGTCAACGACGGACAGCCCTTTTTCGCGGGCACGCTGGCGTACCTCGGGCGATACGCCGTGCGCGGTAAAAATCACCGTTCCAGTATCGATTTGATCCAGAATATCGAGACGATTGGCACCGTCAAGCGTAATGACGCCTTCCTGCTCGAATGCATCCGTGACATGCGCGTTATGAACGATCATGCCTAATATATAGATGGGCCGCGGCAGCTCTAAGTTTTTGACCGTTTGCAAAGCCAGCACCATCGCATCGACTACGCCGTAGCAATAACCGCGCGGTGATATTCTAACGATTTCCATTCCTTGCACCTGCTTTCTGACCGGATATGCGCCTTAATTATAATTTCTTCATTTCATCCGTTGCTACTATTATAGACGAATGAGACGTGTCAGAAAAGCTTATTGGCAGCCAAATCGTAAACTTGGTTCCCTTGCCTTCGCGAGTCGTCACTTCAACGGAGCCTTGATGTTCGTCAATAATCCATTTGGCAATGGATAAACCGAGTCCCGTCCCGACCGTGACGCCCCTTGATTCGTCCGCCCGATAAAAGCGGTCAAAGATATGCGGAATCTCCTCCGGATTCATGCCGATGCCGGTATCTTCCACGACAAAGCCGATCTGCTGCTCGTTTCTGACTGCGCTAAGCTCAATCGAGCCCTCTGGCGTATACTTGAACGCATTCTCAATAAATATAAACAGCAGCTGCTGCAAATAGTTATGGTTCGCGTTTACGCGTATGCCTTCGAGTGCTGCGAGACTGCCAACCTTCCAATCCGCTGTACGCGGAAGCAATTGCGCACGACGGACAACTTCCTCAGTAAGCGGCAATAAATCAAGCGGCGTTTTCTCCATCGTATATCCTGCGTCAGCCCTTGCTAGCGCAAGCAGGTCATTTACGAGCGTGCTCATGCGTGTCGCTTCCGCGGAAATATCACTCATCGATTCCTTCGACAATTCCCATCGATCCAAGTCGAGCGGCATCCATTCTCCCGTTTCCGTATTCTGGTTCGTCTCACGCACCTTCGTCCACATGCGCTCCAGCAGCTCGATATTGCCTCTAATCGTCGTTAATGGCGTCCGCAGCTCGTGAGACGCATCGGATACGAATCTGCGCTGCGCTTTATAGGCTTCATCCAGCTCGTTATAGGCCATCTCAAGGCGCGCGAGCATAACGTTCAGCGTGCTGACGAGTCTGCCGATCTCATCCTTCGGCCCCATCGCCGGAATGCGGACACTGAGATCAGAGCCGTTTTCTATTTGCTGTGTCGCCTTGATGACTCTCTCGATTGGCCGTAGAGCCTGCCTAGCAATGAACAATCCGACCGTGAATGCAATTAGAACCACAATTAACGATGAAAAAATAAGCGTTGTGCGAACGCCATTCAAAAATTTCTCTTCGTTATAAGGAATTGTGCCAACTTGAAGCAGTCCTACTAATGATCCATCATTTAAAAAAATTGGACGTTGATGTATGATCATGCTGTACTTCTTGTTATTGATCTCAACTTGCTGCTTGACGATGCCCTTCTCCGGATTAGTTGAGGAATCGGCATATGGGATAACAAAGTCCATTTGTCGCATATTATAAGATTGTTTAATTGCACCTTCTTTATAATTTACGATTTGGATATACATGTCTTTTTCTTCAATTCGCGATTGGCGATCCAAATCCAAATCAAGCTGGTCCAAAAAGGTGGTACCGCCTGTGATAACAATATTATGATCTTGGTCCTTAAGCTGTTCTCTTATATCTGAGTAAGTATTCCAATTAATAAATAAATAAATTGTAATGCCAAAAACAAGCAGAGTCACTGCAAGCAAACCTGAATACCAAAGCGTCAGCCGAAGCCTGATCGACATAAATTACCCCGCCTCTCCGCGAAGCACGTAGCCGGTGCCGCGAACCGTCTGAATGAGCCGATTTCTGCCTCCATCCTCAACCTTTTGGCGCAGCATCGCGATATAGACCTCTAGCACGTTCGATTCCCCGCTAAAGTCATAGCCCCAAATTTTCTCCATAATCGCATCGCGCGTAAGCACCCGGCGCGGGTTCTGCATGAATAGAAGCAGCAAATCGTATTCCTTGGAGGTAAGCTCGATCCGGCGTCCGGAGCGGATCGCTTCCCGAGCATCCATGTCCAAAATCAGATCCTCATACAGCAGCTGGTTGCTGGATTGCTCGATCTTATCGGATTTGCGGCGCAGCAATGCGCGCGCTCGGGCCAGCAGCTCTTCGAGCGCAAACGGCTTAACCAAATAGTCATCCGCGCCTAGATCTAAGCCTTTTACCCGGTCGATCACGTCATCCTTCGCCGTCAGCATCATAATCGGTATGGTGCTTCCGCTCTCGCGCACGCGCCGGCATACTTCCCAGCCGTCTACCTGCGGCATCATTACATCCAAAATAAGCAAATCAGGCTCCGCTTTAAGCAGTACTTTGAGCCCTTCCATGCCGTTCGAAGCCGTAGTCACCTCATAACCTTCGAACGCTAAGCTCCTGCGAAGCAAAGATATGATTTTATCATCGTCATCCACTACTACAATATGCTGTCTCATCTGCTGTTCCCCCTCTATTTGCAGCAAAAAACGCAGAGCCTGCTGACACTCTGCGCTTTTTGATTTACATCGCTTGCTAATCCTTATTGTGCGCTTGCTGTATTCTTGTCGCCGATTTCTACCTGCAAATTCATCTCGCTGCCTTTACGAACGATATTCAGCTCTATTTTATCGCCGACCTTCTTCGTTTGTATCGCTGCGATCAGTTCTTGCGTATTCGCATATTTCTTGCCGTCGATACCGACAATTACGTCGAACTGCTGAAGCTCAGCCAGATATGCCGGTGAATTATAGTATACATTACGAACGATAGAACCTTCTACATTATCCATGCCCAACTGCTTCGCTATATCTGCCGTTACATCCTGCAGTTCCGCGCCGATGTAAGGTACAGCCGGCTTCGGAATCGTTTTATTGTTTTTCAAATTATCCAGCACTTCCTGGATCGTGCTCGTCGGAATGGCAAATCCGATTCCCTGCGCTTGCGAACTGACTGCCGTATTAATGCCGACAACTTCGCCATTTACGTTAAGCAGCGGACCGCCCGAGTTACCTGGATTAATGGAGGCATCCGTTTGCAGCAAGTGCTCGTATTTGCGCTCGCCCTGCGTATCTTGAATATCGATTGGGCGTTCCTTCGCGCTAAGTACGCCGACCGTTACCGTATGGTCAAAGCCATAGGGATTGCCGATCGCCACTACCCAGTCGCCGATATTAATATTGTCGGAGTTGCCAAGCGGAAGCGTCGGGAATGCTTTGTCCCCGGTAACCTTAAGTACAGCAAGGTCTAATTCATAGCTCGAACCGAGCAGTTCGGCCGTAAAAGGCTTTTCATAGCCCTGCACAATCACCTTGATTTGATCCGATTCGCCTACGACATGCTGATTCGTCAGAATATAACCTGTGGATTCAAAGAAAAAGCCCGTACCGATGCCTGATTGCTGCATTTGGCCTTCCTCGTTCTCCGTGCCTGTCTCCGGCTCCGTAGTTCCAGGATAGTCATCGCCAAAAAACTGGCGGAAAAACGAATCATCAAGCATGCTTCCGCTGTTGCTGCGCTTGGCAGTGTTTACGAACGTTTCGATTTTTACGACCGCCGGACTAGCCGTTTCAAACAATTGCGCAATATTATCCGGTCTTGCTGCTACCATTGCAGCCGATCCGGTTGTTCCAGCCGACGAAGCTGAACCCGAGCTTGGGCTATTTGACTGCGTATTTGTCGCAAGCGCCTGTTCCTTCGTAAACCAGTTGTTTAAATCTGCCGTATACATTAAAGACCCTACTAAGATAACGCCCGCTAGAAAAGAAGCGAACACGGCTTTAAACGATGTCCGGCGCTTTTCTCTTACCTGCCATGGCCCTTTAGCGGACTGCGGCGACGGGTTGAACGGCCGAATTTGCGATTGCACCGGCGGTTGCGGCCGCACTTGTTCAGGCTCCGCATAACCCTCTAGCTGACGATCGGGCTGCTGCGCATGTGAGGCCTCGGATTGCGCGTTTTGCGCAGTACCGTATGGCTGGTCTTGAATCAGCTTAGGCTTTTCCGATTGATAGCCTTGGTTGGAAGAACCATCGCCTTCCTGGGGGTTAGCCTTAAATGGTCCATACGAATAGTAGTAAGAGGGCTTAGCCGGTTGTTCCTGCGATTCATTGGAAGCTTCTGGATTGGTATTTATCCTGTTTTCGCTGTTTTCTGCACCGCCTTGTTCCTCATCGTTTTTGCGAAAAAAATCATCGAATCCCTTTTTGTTTTGATCATCCATGTACTTTCTCCTCCTTGAATCTTATTGCATCATGCCTCTCATTGGTACTCTTAACCACGAAGCATGTTAATTGATATAGTTCTATCATGCACATTCTACCTTAAAACAAACTTAAAAGGAATTTAAACAGAAATAAAAAAAACGCTCCAAATTGATTTTGGTAACGTTTTTTTTGTTGCAGCGCCGTATTAAAATTCAATGGGGAAAAAGCTGCTCCACGTCATGAAGAGCTTCCTTTGCCTGATCAATCCACTTTGGCTCTACATGCGCATCGGGATCAGCCGGGGCTTGAAATTGGTCGAACAGCGCGCCTGCTACGCGGACGGACGCTTCCGGATCATTCCCCTCCCGGTATAGATGCTTCAGCACATACGGTGTGCCGAGCTTTATCTTGGCTTCATTGTCGGTTTCGCTA
The DNA here is from genome assembly GCF_040676435.1 of Paenibacillus sp. LPE1-1-1.1. Lineage (NCBI taxonomy): Bacteria > Bacillati > Bacillota > Bacilli > Caryophanales > Paenibacillaceae > Paenibacillus > Paenibacillus sp. LPE1-1-1.1. The sequence goes on along the minus strand of NZ_JBEGHY010000012.1, from coordinate 1,376,227 downwards.
ACATCGATATTACCGGCCACGACCTCAAACGGAATGCGAAGCCATACCTTATGCCCTTCATCGAGAGAACGGTCAAAGGATCCCCGGTCATACTCCCAATTGCCGCCAAGCGTGAATCGCTGCGTCTCCAGCAGCTCCTTCGTCTCCAAAAAATGTTGCTCCCGCGACTCCAGCACGGACGAAATGGGTATCATGCAAGCTGCTCCTTTACACTAGCATATTTCGTATCTCTTTTTGCTAGTAGGTAGTATGCCCGCCCCATTCTTCCTTTATGTGCGATTCGCCCAGCCTTTGCGGTGAGCAAGCACAGCTAGCTGCGTCCGGTCGTCAAGCTCGCATTTCATCAGTAAATTACTCACATGCGTCTTCACTGTCTTGATGCTGATGTGGAGCTCTTCCGCAATTTCTTTATTCGACTGGCCGTCCGCAATCAGCAGAAGCACTTCCTTTTCGCGCTCCGTTAAGCCTTCGTCGCCTGTTTGCGCCGTCCGCTGTCTCAAACCCCTTGTCAGAGCTTGCGATACATCGGAAGTCATGACCGGCATCCCTTTATAAGCCCCGCTAATTGCATAAATAAGCTCCTCCGCGGATACCGTTTTAAGCACATAGCTGACGGCTCCGGCCTCTATCGCACCGTATACCTTGTCATCCTCAAGGAAGCTCGTAAGCATGACGATTTTCATATCAGGAAATTTCGAGATAATGGCCCTCGTTGCTTCGATACCGTCCATACCGGGCATCATGAGATCCATCAGAATAATTTGGGGACGCTTCTCCTCCGGGCTCGCAGATAACAGGTCGATAGCTACCTGCCCGTTGCCCGCCTCTGCAATTACATGAAATTTCGGCTCCAGCATCAGATAAGTCCGGAGTCCCGTTCTAACCATGTCATGGTCATCCACAATCATAATTTTTATAAGTTCAGATCCACTCACGATTCATGCTCTCCCTTCAACATTTTAGGCATCGTTACCTTAACTCGTGTACCGCCTCCGGGCTTGCTCCAAATTTCTGCTGCTCCGCCCAGCTTCTGTGCCCGCTCCTGCATCGTCGAAAGGCCATAAGATCCTCTCTTCACCTCATCAGGCTTAAAGCCAACCCCATCATCCTGCAAAATCATGATTACTTGCCGTTCCGTATCCGCCAGCGTCAAGGTGCACCCGTTTGCTCCCGCATGCTTCACGATATTAGCCATCGCTTCTTGGGCAATCAAGAAAAGCTGATGTTCCTTAGCTTCCGACAATCGCTCCTTTAAACGCCATTCCAGCTCGCCTTGCAGTTTATTTTGGTTGCAATAGTCCGGAAACCACTTATCGAGTGCTTCGTATAAGGTTCTGCCTTCAAGTTCCATCGGCCTAAGCTGAGCGATGAAATTCCTCATTTGTTTTTGAGCAAGATTAGACATATTCACAAGCTGCTCCAATACGGAATCCGCCCGTTCGCGGTCAACTAGCTGCAGCTTCGGAAGCGAAGAGGCGCACATATGAATCGCAAAAAGCTGCTGGCTTACCGTATCATGCAAATCCCGGGCAAGACGCTTGCGCTCCTCAAGCACGGCCGCTTCATTGGAGGCCGACTCCGTCATGACATACTCTTCGCCGCGCATTTGCAGCCACTTCAACTTTTCTTCCATTTGCTCCGCCAGCTCATTGAATTCGCGGTATACCTCAATAAACGAATTATGGCCGCCCTCCGTAATCCGTATGCCGTAATTGCCGTTGGCCGCTTGCTTCAACGACAAATGCAGCGTGTCGATGCGGCGCCCGATTCGCTGTGCTGCCCAGTAACCGAAAGCCGCGCTCACAAGCAGGAAGACGGAGGCGGCGCCTAGGCGCACTTCCGTCTTTCCCATTTCATCCGCAAGACCTATCCAAGTTACCGCCCCGAGCACGAGAGATACCACCGAAGCAATGACGAACATCCCAATGAGCTCCCATTTGCCGCTCCTCAAAAAACGTACCATCATGCGAAATCACCCAACCTTCGTGACACGCACATCGCCGATAAACGTGCTGACGATCAGCTTAATTTTTTTGTCCGTCTCGATGTACGAAGGCGATTGAATATTAATATTCGTAAACAAACCGCCCTCTTTTTGCCCTAATATCTTCACGTCGCCGATAAAAGCGCTTGATACGACCTGAACGCCTACTTCGTAGTCATTAGGCACATACACTTTTACATCGCCTATAAAGGAAGAAATATGAATTTTGGTTTCGCCCTGCGCTACCTGCGCTTTTGTTAAATCGAGCACCGTGTCACCAATGAAATGGGAAATATTGAGCGGTTTCAAATCCCAATAATCATGGCCAATGTGAATATCGCCAATAAAGCCCGAGCGCGTCTGCACGTTGGAGTCGCCATGGTTCCACCACTCCACATGCTCCTTATGGTTTCGTTTCCATTCCTGCGCATTTTTTTTGATTTCGGATTTGTGATGGTTCTTCCATTCCTTGAACTCTTTTTTACTGTGGGAATAATCCTGATGCCGACCTTGTCCGGCGTCTTCTTGCTTTAATTCCCGGTCTGGCGTTGGAATGGCAATTTTTGTAGGATCCGGATGCAGCGGAGGCGCCGGCGGAACCGAGTCTTCGTCCGGATAAGGACGGTACGGCTTCCAATCATCCGCCGGTGGAGTTTGGCGCTTCGATTTCGGCCTCCAAATCAAATTAATTCCGACTAAAATTACGGCCACTGGCCAAATATAAGGAACAATGTCACCGATGGACCAAGCGAACAGCTCTAAATTGCGACCCAGAAACACGCATCCGATTAACAGGACAACGGCTCCCCACCAGCTTGAGCCTGAGCCATGAGTCCGGGAGGATAACAGACCTCGAATACCGACTATGATAAGGATCACTGGCCAATACGTTGAAAAAAGATCTCCAAAATCAAAGGTCACGTGACCTGTTTGCCTAAGCAAAAACAATACGCCAACTGCAATGATGACTAATCCGGTGAATAACCGGTTTGCGAAATTCCCGTTCAAGCGGCCCCAGCTCCTTACGTTCCATCGTGGTTTGATAATTTTTGATAATCTTAGTATAACGGACCGCAATCCATAGAAAAAGGGACGACCGATTGAAATCGCTATCCGTCTCTAGACTGAGCTTTTGTTGATTCTATCCAATTCAAACCTAACATGCGTTATAAAACATCACCTAGAACGTTGACATTGCTCACTTCTTCTATTTATAATGATGAACGGATTAGGAGAATAGAGACAGCTATGCACGACATTAGGAACGGAGATGAAGCAATGGACGTTATCGAACTGTCAAAAGGACTGGATACGATCTGGGTCGTTTTGACAGCAGCCATGATCTTGCTCATGGAAGGCGGATTCGCTTTGCTTGAGGCGGGATTTGTCAGGCAGAAGAATGCCGTCAGCATTATCATGAAGGTGTTTGTCGACATCGCTTTCGGCGCACTCGTATTTTACTTTTTTGGATTCGCTCTCATGTACGGACAGGATGCTGGCGGTTTAATCGGCACAACCGGCTTCCTCATTAGCGGAGACCTGTCGCACATTGAATTAAATATTACTCATGAAACCTATTGGTTATTTCAATGCGCGTTTGTCATCGCGGTTATTTCTATCGTTTCCGGAGCGGTAGCAGAACGAATTAATTTTAGAGCCTATATTTTGTTAGCGATTGCTATGACCGGTTTCATCTACCCGCTAGCCGGACACTGGGTCTGGTCGGGCAGCGGCTTTCTGGGCAAGCTTGGCATGATCGATTTTGCCGGGTCAGCCGTCATTCATGCTCTAGGCGGTTTTTCAGCGCTGGCGGCCGCCATCTTTATTGGCCCGCGAATCGGAAAATTCAGCGCAGACGGCAAAGTAAACATTGTACCGCCATCTAATCTTCCGCTTGCGTCCGTTGGCGCTTTTATCCTTTGGTTCGGCTGGTTCGGCTTCAATGCGGGCAGCACGCTCAGCGCAACAAACGGTTCCATCGGCCACATTGCGATTACAACGATGCTTTCCGCCGCAGCAGGCGGAGCAACTTGCATCTTGTTTACAATGTTCCGCTACAAGAAGGCTGATCCGCCGATGGTAATCAACGGCTCGCTGGCCGGTCTTGTCGGTATAACGGCCGGCTGCGCTTTCGTTTCCGATATCGCCGCCATCGGTATCGGAGCCGTATCGGGAATTGCGATGGTGCTCGTTACCGAATGGCTGGAGAGCAAACAGGTTGACGATCCCGTCGGCGCCTTTGCCGTTCACGGCGTCAGCGGCAGCATCGGCACCCTTGCGGTCGGCTTGTTCGCAATGCCGGAATTAACTGAGGGCGTAGGCAAAGGATATTACGGACTGCTTTACGGAGGCGGCTGGAACCTGCTTGGCGTTCAGGCGCTCGGATTAGTCATCGTATCGGTATGGGGATTTCTATTGACATGGGGAGCGCTTTGGCTTATTCGCAAGATTATGCCAGTACGAGTCTCCAAGGATGAAGAGCTTATTGGACTTGATGTCGGCATCCACGGCGTTCCTGCTTACAGCCAGGAGCATGACTTCCTCGACGTTGACCAGTTAAAAAGCAGCAAATAAACCAAAAGAACCGTCTATGCCTCAGGGGCTTAGACGGTTCTTCTTTATATGCATGATTCGCTCTGTTATTCGTTCATCTCATTGGCGAGTTCGTAAGACACGGTAACAATATCCGTCGGAGCAGATACGTTCTTGATGGAACGGGCACTTTCAATTTCCAAACGAAGCGCGCGAACCTTTTCCATCGGTTTTCTTACAAAATGAATATATTCAACAGCCAGGTGGTGATCAGGTTTCTTACCCGTGAGCATTCTTCTGAGTGTAGACATCGATTGATAAGCGCGGTCTTCCATCATCCTTCTTTTCTCATAACGCTCAACCATTTGTTCAATTTCGGCTATTTCCTGCTCTTTCTTAGCAACGTAGGCATCAATAAAAGGAAAAACCTCGCCCGCTTTACGATGATGGGCAGCAATTACAAAGCCTGAATGAATAATTGGATCTGTCATGAGAATTCACCTATCTTGTCATGTTATTATTTCTTACATAAATAATAATACAACAAATTAAAGCCATTGAAAACTATTTTTTACGAGATGGAAATATCTGCGCCAATAACCCCGACCACTTTGCCATGCGCTTCAAGAATTGGAACTGAAACCGTCAAGCAGAGCTGTTTCGTTATCGCCGATACGTAAACTTCCGACTGGAAAACTTGCCCTGCAATTGCCCGTTTCCACCATTCCCTACCTTTTGCATTCAGCAAACCGGCTTCCGGCAAAGAAAATATAAAAGAACCATCCAATCGATTAGACCAAATCGCTTCGATCTCCGTCTTCGTTCGCAGCAACGAGGTCAGCTTGGTTTCATGCTCTGCTCTATCCAAAGCCGTTAATCGCGGATCTGCAGCGGTTGTTCGCAGCCATTCTTGTATGGCCGCGACGTTCACCTTTACCTCCTGGTCAGCCCTGCGGATGCCTACTTGCTCAACGGCCAGCGACAAATCCGAGGATGATCGCTTGAGGTTACGGCTGATGCGGTTCATGTTTCCGATTTGCTCGCGCTGCAGCTGATTCATTTGAAGCGTGCTGTCCACGCTTTGCAGCGTTTCATTGACCGAATGAACGACATCCTTGAGCATCAGCGTTGAATCTGCCATATGACCGGTTTGCTGTTTGCTGGCCGCGCTCGTCTGTTCAACCAGCTCGTCCACCTCTACGATTCTCGAGAAAATCACATCCATGCGCTCGCGGTTAACAGCCATTTCCGTTACTCCGCGTTCAACGGACAGCTTTTCCAAATCAACCGCATTCACTACCCGTTTTACCCCATGCTCGATTTGCTCTACGATCGCGGTAGAACGTTTAACAGCTTCTCCGCTTTGCTCTGCAAGCTTCTTGATTTGCTGGGCTACGACCGAAAAGCCCCTGCCATATTCCCCGGCATGCGCAGCTTCAATGGAGGCATTAAGCGCAAGCAAAGACGTTTGAGAGACAATTTCTTGTATAAATTGATTAATTTCATTTATATGGGAGGTTTGCTCGATCAGCTGACTGATATGCTCATCCATTGAACGGTTATTTTTGCTGAGCTCATTCATGACCTCATCCGTATTCGTCAGCGAACGGCAGACATCGAGAACGACTTCCTTCGTCTCTTTGCTCTTTGCGTTCAAATGAGAGGAAGCCCCGCTAATTTGTTCGGCAGCGGAGGCTACCTCCTGCAGCGCGGAGAACGCTTCCTCGATTCGGTTCATGGCAAGCGTGCTGATTGATCTACCTCGTCTACCGCGGCGTTTAATTGGTCAGAAATAACGACGGACTCGTTTAACAAGCGTGTCATTCGAGCACGCTCCTCCATGCTTTGCGCTTCAGCTGACTGAACTTTAGGATTGCGTGAAAACCACCTGGTTGCGGTACTCATGTCAGGTATTAAGCCCCTCTCGCTTGCTGATACAAAATTTCCCTAAATTATATATCAGCATAGGGCAAAAGAAAAGAGGAACCGCTGGGGTTCCTCTTCATTTCACGTCATTGCATGGCAAAAAATATTACTTCTCAGCTTTTTGTTGAGCTGTGTTTGCCGCTTGTTTGCCGGCAGCGTTATTTTGGTTAAACTCTTCGGCGAATTCTGCATTGTATTGATTGTTTTGGGCTTTATTGTTTTTGTTTTTAGCCATTGTAATCACCTCCCCGTTCAAAGATAGTATGGCAAATTCGCCGTTTATTATACGATCTTTTTACGACTCTAAATACGTCTGCGGGATAGGCTTTCCGGCTTCGATTGCCAGATTTATTTTATTAAGCCAGGCTTGCGAGAGCTTCCCTGTTCCGATCCGAAGTACCTCTACATGTACCGTGCGCTTGCCCCACTGCTCGTAAACCTGCTTGATCGTTTCAAAATACAAGTCGATACGTTTTCCTTTTATAGCCGATCCCGTATCCGCCACTACGCCATATCCGTAGCCGGGAATATACAGCAGCGTTCCGATCGGGAAAAGCTTCGTGTCCGCAGCGATGGTCGAGACTTGATCCCTGCGCACTTTCACGCCGGAATACGTTATGCCGTACAGCGGGTGTCCCGGACGTTTTCCCGTCGACTCCACGCCTGCAGTATAGCCTGTAGCGATAACCTCAACCGTATCGGGCTTTTCCTTTTTGGAAGCTGCCGTCTTTCCTGATTTCGCCAAACTAGCGCTCTTACCCGCTACATCGTTTGGCTTTGGCGATGAGGCTTCGGCTTGCGCCGAGCATCTCGTAATATTTAAACCGATCACGATGACTGCGATGAGCAGCAACGCGGTAAGACCTTTTCTGATATAAAAAAAGCTTGTGACCATCTGGGTTACTTCCTCCTCAGAAGAATAATGCCCCAATGGTCCAAGCTTTATGCGTTATTTCTTATTGTTCTTTGTCCGCGATCTGCTTCTGAAGCTGCGAAATCAGCTCCGCGACAGGGATCGCACCCAGGTCGCCTTCGCCGCGCTTGCGCACGGATACGGCTTCCGCCTGCATCTCGTTCTCGCCGACGACGAGCATGTACGGCGCCTTCTCCAGCTGTGCCTCGCGAATTTTGTAGCCCAGCTTCTCATTGCGGAGATCGCTTTCCACGCGGATTCCGCTTTCCTGCAGCTGTTCGGCTACTTTGCGGGCGTAACCCTCATAGGCTGTCGATACCGGAATCACTTTCGCTTGTACTGGCGAGAGCCACAGCGGCAGCGCGCCTGCGAAGTTTTCAAGCAGGAACGCAGTCATTCTTTCCATTGTGCTGATAATGCCGCGGTGGATAACGACTGGACGATGCTTCTTGCCATCCTCGCCGACATATTCAAGTTCAAAACGCTCAGGCAGCAAGAAATCGAGCTGTGCAGTAGACAGCGTCTCTTCTTTGCCTAACGCCGTTTTAATTTGAACGTCAAGCTTAGGTCCGTAGAAAGCCGCTTCGCCCTCTGCCTCGAAGAAAGGCAGCTCCAACTCCTCTACAACCTCGCGAAGCATCCGCTGCGACATTTCCCACATCTCGTCATTTTGGAAATACTTCTCCGTATCCTTAGGATCGCGGTAGGATAGGCGAAAACGGTATTCTTTGATGCCGAAATCCTCGTACACTTTGCGAATCAAGTTAACTACACGAGCGAATTCTTCCTTGATTTGGTCCGGACGGCAGAAGATATGGGCATCATTCAGCGTCATCGCACGTACGCGGTGCAAGCCGGTCAGAGCGCCCGACATCTCATAGCGGTGCATCGTTCCAAGCTCAGCAATCCTTACAGGCAGGTCACGGTAGCTGCGCATATCGCTTTTGAACACCATCATGTGGTGAGGGCAGTTCATTGGGCGAAGCACCAGTTCTTCGTTATCCATGATCATTTTCGGGAACATATCCTCGCTGTAATGCTCCCAGTGTCCAGAGGTTTTGTAAAGTTCTACGTTCGCAAGCACTGGCGTATAAACATGCTCGTAACCTAATCTTTCCTCTAGATCAACAATGTAGCGCTCCATCGTTCTGCGCAGCTTCGCGCCGTTCGGCAGCCAAAGCGGCAGGCCTTGACCTACCTCGCGCGAGAACGTGAACATTTTTAGCTCGCGTCCCAGTTTGCGGTGATCGCGTTTCTTCGCTTCTTCAAGGAAGTGCAGATGCTCGTCAAGCTGCGCTTTCTTAGGGAAAGCCGTTCCGTAGATCCGCTGCAGCATTTTGTTTTTGGAATCCCCGCGCCAATATGCACCAGCCACGCTTAGCAGCTTAAAGGCTTTGATGCGGCCTGTAGACGGCAAATGGGGTCCGCGGCACAAGTCAAAAAACTCGCCTTGATCATACATCGTAATAACCGAGTCAGCAGGAAGATCGCGAATAAGCTCCAGCTTCAAATGATCATCCAGTTCGGTAAAAATCGCCAGCGCTTCGTCTCTGCTGACAATGCGGCGACGGATATCAAGATTTTGCTGTGCGATTTTTTCCATTTCCTTCTCGATCTTTACAAGATCCTCCGGCGTCAAGGATTGCTCCATATCGATATCATAATAGAAGCCGTCCTCAATGACTGGACCGATTCCGAGCTTCACATTGGCATTTCCATATATGCGCTTGATCGCCTGCGCGAGCAAGTGAGCTGTACTGTGGCGATATACTTCTAGGCCGTCAGCCGATTCCACGGTTACGATCTCGATTGCCGAGTCAGCCTCGATAGGCGTATAAACGTCAACAACCTTGCCGTCTATTTTTCCTGCAATTGCATTTTTGCGTAATCCCGGGCTGATAGAGCCCGCAACTTCTTCAATCGTCGTGCCGGCAGCATATTCCCTAACTGCGCCGTCCGGCAATGTGATTTGAATGGCCATTATTGTTCATCCTCCAATTTGTAAGCAAGCGAATCGCCGCATTCCGTTTCCACAAGCAAAAAAGAACACAAAAAAAGCACGCATCCCTAAAAAGGGACGAGTGCTTGTGTGCTCGTGGTTCCACCCTACTTCGACTGCGCCAGCTTCTGTGAAGCAAGCTCTGCAGTCCTCGTATTATCTGGTAACGGAGATTTCCGGTACAGCATACTGCCGTGGCATATCTCAAAGAATGAGCGCCGCAGGTTGGGCTATACAGCTTCAAAGGGGTATATCTGCAGACATTACGGAAGGAAATTACAGCCGAGTTTCCTCTCTCTGGACCAAATATCACAAGCAGACACATGTCTTTGTCATTGCTGATTTCAACGTATATGTGTGTCATTATAGCTTGACTTTCCCGTTTGGTCAAGGGTATAACGATACCCGGCCATTCCTCTACGGCTGAACGAGCTCATCCAAGCTGCTGCTGCAGGATACGCATTGCACGCAAATCGTTACCCGCTGGTCAAAAATCGTTTCAATCGTGCGGATAACCTGCATATCAGGCTGCCTGGTGTGGATCGTGATATGTTTTGGAGATACGGCAATCAATGAACTGATTACCATATCCTCAATATTCATCTCCGTTTCAAGCATTTCCGCTACGATCCGGTCCGATGGAGGATTGGGGTCAAGCGGCTGAAAGCCGTTGTCGTAAAGCATGAAATCATGTCCGCCTTTATGCAGCAAATGCACCATAGGCAGCTTCGTGTCCTGCAGAAACACGAAATATTTTAACAGGGAAATAAACTCCTGGTATTGTTTATCTAACACATATTCGTCCAAGGCGTATTCAACCACCTCGGCTAACTCCTTGCGGTAAGGCTCCAACCTGAAGGCGGTAAAACCCTTCACGTTCAGCTGGGTGTTTTCTTGCAGAAATAGTTCAACTTCGGCCGCCACTTTATTTTTGCGCCGTAACCGGTCTGCATCCAGGAATTTGGTACCAAGTCCATCCCACTCCTTGCCGTGAAGCAAATCATGGCAATACTTTTCGATCGCGGCGGCATCCGCCGCATGATTGTTGCGATACTTTTTGCGAATAATCGCAGCCAGCATACCCGGCTCCAATTCGCTGACAACAAATTCGGCAACCGCTAACGCTGCAGCATGATAAACGGTTTGACTATGGGTCTTTAGCTGAAAATGTGGCAATATAGCCTGACACCGAACTTCAAGTTCGGATATTTGTAAAAACTCGATGACTTCAGGTTGATCCGTTGTCGAGCCGATATGTAAATCGACGAGCGTTTGTTCCTTCAATAGATCCATTAATTTATTTGCTGACTTTTGGAGACTTGCAGGTAACGATACCGTGAATAGCTCCATAAGCTCACCCCTTTCCTTCCTTATCAGTATATGGTGCCGCGTACGGGGATATACGATGAAGACATTGGAATGTAAGGGAAGCATGCAAACAAAAAAACGTTTGTCCAATGCTCCGTCCGGTAAAGGGGGAACATTAAACAAACGTCGAGTTTTCTATTCATTTTGCCTGAAGCGAGCTTAGTTTTGCATTACAAAATCAAGATCAGCTTTATCCGCTTCGTTATAAATTTTCAAAATATTATATTTCGTATCCCGCTGGGCTGGAATTTTGCCAACCTCGCGAATGAGTTCAAGAATAAGTTCGATATTCACTTTATGCGTAGTTCCGGCTGCCGAAACGACATTTTCTTCAATCATCGTGCTTCCGAAGTCATTGCAGCCGTAGGAGAGAGAAAGCTTACCCATCTCTGGTCCCATCGTTACCCATGACGATTGGAAATTCGGTATGTTATCGAGCATGATGCGGCTTGCCGCAACGATCCGCAGATACTCTTCCGGCTTAGCTTTCTCGAGCTTAAGATTCGTATTGTCAGGCTGGAATGGCCAAGAAATAAACGCCAAGAATCCAGTGGAATCATATTTGTTCGCGATACATTCATCTTGCGCGTCTCGAATGCGGAGCATATGCAGCGCACGCTCTTCAACCGTTTCGCCAAGTCCATACACCATTGTAGCCGTTGTGTTCATCCCATGGCGGTGAGCGGACTTCATGACATCCATCCAGTCCGTCCATGAGCCTTTCATCCGGCTGATCTTGCGGCGGGTGCGGTCATCCAATATTTCAGCTCCGCCGCCCGGCAAGGAATCAAGGCCGGCTTCATGCAGCTGCCGTATGACTTCATCCAGCGAAAGGCCGTCTGAAACGACCTTCATCTTCTGAATTTCCGCAGGAGAGAAGGAATGCATCGTAATATCCGGAAAATGCTGTTTGATTTTGCGCAGCAGGTCCAAATAATACGTAAACGGCAAATTCGGATTCGTTCCGCCTTGCATTAGAATTTCCGTACCGCCAACATTGACGGTCTCTTGAATTTTGTTCAATATGGTCTCATCCGGCAGGACGTATCCTTCCTTTGAGCCCGGCGCGCGATAAAAGGCGCAAAAGCGGCAATAAACATCGCATACGTTCGTATAATTCACATTCCGGCCAACGACAAAGGTCGTGATTGGCTCTGGATGATGTCTCAGCATGATCTGATTGGCTACATGCCCCATTTTCTCAATCTGATCTGAAGCAAGCAGCTCCATGCCTTCTTCGAGCGCAATTCGCTCGCCGCGCAATGCTTTATCCAAAATATGGTCTAACGTTCCCATTCCGCAAGACCTCCTTATTCCCGTTCTTAGTTAACAATCGATCACTTTATCCTATCATAAATCGTTGGTTGAAGTCACATGCCAAATGATGCTCTCTCGCCTTGAAATAAGGAAAAACACGGCGTGTTCCTAAGAACAACCGTGTTTTTCTTGCATTTCATCCCTTTTAGGCACGAAGCGCGTTATCTAAATCCTCGATCAGATCCTCTATGTCCTCAAGGCCCACCGAGTAACGGACCAAGCCGTCCGTAATGCCGCGGGCATGGCGAACCTCTTTTGGCATCGCCGCATGCGACATCATCGCCGGATAAGACAGAATGCTCTCTACCGCGCCCAAGCTTACCGCTACAAGCGGTATTTGAACCTTATTAAGCATGGCTTTTGCGCGTTCTCCGCTTCCAACGTCGAAGGAAACGACAGCTCCATAACCAAGCGATTGCTTCTCGTGAATGGCCCGGCCGGGATGGTTAGGCAGTCCAGGGTAATAAACGGCCGTCACTTCCTTATGCTCCGAGAGCCATTCCGCCAATCTGCGCGCGCTGCGCTCGCTGTGCTCCATCCGGGTCTGCAGCGTCTTCATACCGCGCATCAGCAGCCAAGACTCCTGTGCGCTAAGTACGGTGCCCATGCCGTTTTGAAGCTGCTTCAGGCGCTTGCCCAGTGCTTCGTCGGCGGTTACGGCAAGGCCGGCAAGTACATCGCTGTGCCCGCTTAGAAATTTCGTCGCGCTGTGCAGCACAATATCGACGCCAAGCTCGATCGGGCGTTGATGGTAAGGAGTCATAAACGTATTGTCAAGCATGGTAAGCAGCCCGTGCTCCTTCGCCCATGCCGCGGTCTCGGCAATATCCGTGATTTTGAGCGTCGGATTCGAAGGCGTCTCCATAAAGACCGCTTTCGTATTTGGCTTAAGCGCCGCTTTAACCGCTTCAAAATCGGTCATGTCCACAAAAGTGGATTCAATGCCGAGTCGGTCCAAAATCGATGTAAGCAAGCGGTACGTTCCGCCGTATACATCCTCCGTCACGATAACATGCTCCCCTTGGGACAGCAGCAGGAACGTCGTCGAGATCGCGGCCATGCCCGAGGCAAATGCGAAGCCGCGTGCTCCGCCCTCAAGCAGTGCGATATAATCCTCGAGCGCTTGACGGGTTGGATTGCCGGAACGGCTGTAATCATATTGCGGCGGCTCGAAAATATCATGGTGATGGAACGTAGACGCTTGAAAAATCGGTACGCTTGAAGCGCCCGTCTGTTCATCGATCTCAGCGCCAAAATGAAGCAGCTTGGTCGCAAAACGCCGATCCTGAGGTTTCTTATTGTTTGTCTCGTTGCTCATCGGTTATTGAACCTCCTCGATCTCGCGTTTTGCGGCTTCCAGCGCCTGCGCAAGATCAGCGATTAAATCATCCGCATGCTCAATACCGACAGAGAAACGAAGCAGGCGGTCATCCACGCCAATGGCTTGACGGATCTCAAGCGGAATATCCGCATGCGTTTGAACGGCCGGGTAAGTCATTAACGATTCTACGCCGCCAAGGCTCTCCGCAAAAGCAATGAGCTTGATGTGGCGGAGAATCGGCTCGATATAACGGGCATCCTTGAGACGGAATGAGAAAATCCCCGTATTGCCCGATGATTGCTTGTTCTGAATTTCATGGCCGGGATGATGCGGCAGAGCAGGATAATAAACATCTTCGACAGCCGGGTGCTCAAGCAAATAGTTCGAAATGGTTGTCGCATTGTACTGATGGCGCTCCATGCGAAGCGCCAGCGTCTTCATCCCTCTCATAAGCAGCCAGGAATCCTGAGGTCCAAGCACCGCGCCGATCGAGTTGTGAAGGAATGCCATTTCGTCGGATAGCTCTTTGCCCTTCGTTACGATGAGACCAGCCAGCACATCATTATGGCCGCCCAAATATTTGGTGGCACTGTGAATGATTATGTCAGCGCCAAGCTCGATAGGACGCTGGAAGAACGGCGTAAGCAGCGTATTGTCGACAATCGTAAGCAAACCCTTCGACTTCGCCCATGCCGCTACGCGTTTAATATCCGTTATCATCATGAGCGGGTTCGTCGGCGTTTCAATCAGCACCGCTTTCGTGTTTGGTGTCCACAGCGTCGCCATCGCATCGATATCGTTCGTATCCACATAAGACGCAGTCACGCCGAATCTAGACATAATCCGCTCAAGCAGGCGATATGTACCGCCGTACAAATCAAGCGATACGATCAAATGGTCGCCTTGGCTGAACAATGCAAAAATCGTTTGCAAAGCGGCCATGCCGGAGCTGCAGGCAAAAGCCGCATCGCCAGACTCTAATTGCGCGGCCGCTTCCTCAAGCACTGCTCGAGTCGGGCTTTTTGTCCGCGCATAATCGAATCCCGTGCTTTGTCCAAGCTTAGGGTGACGAAATGCTGTTGCTTGATATACGGGAAAGCTTATTGCGCCGGTGACAGGCTCTTTAACCGATCCAATTTGAGCTAAATGGCTTTCAATCTTCATTGTAAATTAGCACTCCTTTTTTATTATTAAATGCCCCCACCCAAATCAAACGGTGTTTGCTGGTATACATAATAGTTAAGCCAGTTTGAAAATAACAGGTTTGCATGAGCGCGCCAGGTTGACCGCGGCAAATTTGCGGGATTATCTCCCGGGAAATAGTTTTTCGGCACGTCTATGCGAAGCCCTTTGGCCTGGTCACGGTCGTATTCAAACTTGAGCGAAGTCGGATCGTATTCGGAATGGCCCGTAACGAATATTTGTTTGCCGTCCTTCGAAGCAACAATATATACGCCGGAATCCGGTGATTCCGATAAAATGTCCAGTGAATCGATCGAATCGATATCCTCTCTTCGAACCTCCGTATGGCGCGACTGCGGCACAAAAAACATTTCATCGAAGCCGCGAAGCAAATTTACGTTGCGTTTCTCGACGGTATGCGGATAGACGCCGAACATTTTGCTGTCCAAGTTATATTTCGGCACGTTGAAATGGTGGTAAAGCCCCGCCTGTGCCGCCCAACAGATGTGGAAGGTGGAAGTTACGCGTCTTGCGCTCCAATCCATGATCTCCTTTAATTCCTCCCAGTAGTTCACGTCCTCGAAAGGCATATGCTCTACCGGTGCTCCCGTAATGATGAGCCCGTCGTAATATTCATGGGAAATCTCATCGAACGTTTTGTAAAAGGATTCCAAATGCTCGGCCGAAGTGTTTTTTGACGTATGCGTCTTCGGATGCAGCAGTACGACCTCAACCTGAAGCGGCGTATTGCCGATGAGTCTCAGCAGCTGCGTTTCGGTCGTCTCTTTCGTCGGCATTAAGTTAAGGATGGCGATCCGGAGCGGCCTGATATCTTGATGATAGGCGATGCTTTCATCCATAACAAAGATGTTCTCGTTGTTCAAAATTTCTTTTGCCGGTAAATTGTCTGGTACTTTAATAGGCATGGTTTTCACTCCTTATTAGGCAGTATGACCGCTTGAACATGAAAAAGACCCTTTCTGCTGTGAGAAAAGGTCGTATGCTCAGTAAATAAGCCATCCGCCTCTCTCATCTCTCAGAAACATAAATGTCTCCGCAAGAATTAGCACCGTGCGTTTTTCACGCCGGTTGCCGGGCTTCATCGGGCTAGTCCCTCCGCCTGCTCTTGATAAGAAAGTAGTCTATTCAATTTTCCGCGGTTACATTTCACTTTCAACTTTAATGCATTCTGTTAATCGCGTCAAGAAGCTCCTTTGCATATCCTGAAGATATCCCTTGAAATCCGTTGTTTTTGTGCTTGAATGTAAAGCAGATGCGGGAGTATACTAGACAAGAATTATTTCATTTATTCCATTAATAAAGGGGTGCAAACGGACATGGAAGGCGACAGACCGAAGCCTGAAAACGATCGAATACGGTTACTGCCGGCCAAGTCCAATTCAGCCGGCAGTTTCCTCTAACGAAAGAAAGGAGTAACTCCGGATGAAAATACGTCTCGTAAGCAATGGCATTTTTACGACTATAGATGATATTAACGAAACTTTAGTTCCCTCCAAAGAGGGTTTTTACTGGATTGACGCTGACGTGGAGGATCTCGCCGTTCTCCAGCCGCTGTTCAGCATGCATGACCTGGCTGTCGAGGACTGCCTCAGCGAAGAGGAGCAGCGTCCGAAAATCGAAATTTATGAAAGCCATTATTTCATCGTGATTAACAGCATTCGTTTCGATGACGAAGAAATTTTTCTAAGGGCGCTCAATATTTTTCTTGGCCGCCACTTTATTATAACCGTCACGAAACAGAAGATTAATGAGCTCCGTTCGTTAAAGCCGGTGCTGTGGGAGCAAGAGGTAAGCCGTCCCGATTATTTCTTATACCATCTCGTCGACATTGTCGTCGATAACTATTTTCTCGTCGGCGACCGGATCGATAACCGGATCGAGGCGCTCGAAGAAGATATTTTGATGCATACCAAAAAATCGCATTTGAACGAAATCATCGGTTTGCGCGGTGAGATCTTGTGGCTGAAAAAGGTTCTTGGACCGCAGCGCGACGTTATTGCTACCCTTAATAAAAAGGACCTAAAGCTAATCGACGATCAGCTGCAAAAATATTTTAGCGATATTTATGAGAATGCGCTCAAAATTGCCGAATCCTTCGATACGTACCGCGATCTCATGGGCAACTTACGCGAAGCCTACCAGTCCAGCGTATCGAACCGCGCGAATGAAATCATGCGCGTGTTTACCGCGATTACGACGATATTCATGCCGCTCACCTTTATTACGGGAATATACGGAATGAACTTTGATTTCATACCGGGTCTTCATCTCCGCCTCGGTTCCTACATTTTGCTGGGCATTATGCTGCTGCTCGGAATTAGCATGTTCTTCATTTTCCGCAAGAAGGAATGGCTGTAACGAGCCGAAAATGGATAGGTTCAGAAGGACTGCAAGCGCTACGGCCATCATGCCTGAAGCGCCGCGGTCCTTTTTTGCCGATGGTACTTCTATCCTTTATAATAAGAAAATACATATTTGAACATTTTGTTCCTTTGAAAGGGGGATTGACGTGAACATTAGTCAGCTTGAAACACTCCTAACGATATCCAAAACGATGAGCTTCCGGAAAGCCGGCGAGCTGCTGAATTTAACCCAGCCTGCCGTATCGGCGCAAATCAAAAGCCTTGAGGATGAGTTCAAAACGGTCCTCATCGACCGTAATCAGCCAGTCACTTTAACGGATCATGGACAAGTATTTCTAGATCATGCCGAACAAATCCTTACGATTGTGGAAGAGCTTAAGCACAAGCTGTCCGATTTGAATTTAACGCCGCAGGGCCATATTCTTCTTGGAACGACTTCATCCATCGCCATCCAAATTTTGCCGCGCGTGCTATCCTATTTTCAAAATCAATTTCCGCTAATCAAAACAACAATACATTCCATGCCATCATCTCAGGTTATGACCAGCGTCGAGAACGGCTCCGTCGATATCGGAATTACATACCTTACCGAAAAAAATCCGAACGTAACCTCCTCCGTTCTTTATTACGATACATTCGAGCTCGTCGTATCACCATCTCATCCCATGAGCAAACTTGTGCATACGACCTTTGATACGCTCAAGGACATTCCGATGATCATGTTGGCTCCGGATACGCTTGGCCGCAAATTCATTGATCAAATATTCCGCAAATACGGCATACAACCGAATATTCTCATGGAGGTCTCGAGCAGCGAGGAAGTAAAGCGCATGGTAGAGATCAATTTGGGCGCGGCAGTCGTTTCAAAACTTTCCATTGCGAACGAGGTGCGGCTGGGTACTCTAAAGATGATTAAAGTAAACGAGCTGGATATGAGCCATCCCGTCGGTGTCGTCTATAAATCCGGACGCTACATCAATACCGCAATGCAGCAATTTCTTAGCGACTTAAAGGGCATGCCCGAGCATCAATTTATTAGCAGCGAATAAACAGCATCCCATTCCAGAAACCCGACAAGGAGAGAATACAAATGAAATTCGATTTACATACCCATCATGTGAGATGCGGCCACGCGAACGGAACAATCGAAGATTATATCCTTGCAGGCCTCGAAGCCGGGCTTCAGGTTATCGGCATCTCTGACCATTCCCCCTATTTCTACCATAAAGAGGATCAACCTTCGCCGGGCATCGCAATGGCAAGGAGCGATTTCGCAAACTACGTGCAAGAGGTGCTTCGTTTAAAGGAGAAATACGCAGGCAAGATCGAGGTTTTGCTCGGCATGGAATCCGACTTCTTCCCCCAGTACATCGAGAGCTATAAAAAAGCTTACGAAGGCGTACCCTTCGACTATTTAATCGGGTCGGTGCATCAAGTAGGCGAGGTGAGCATTTTTAACCGGAATCGCTGGAAAAATTTAAATGAAGAGCAGCATATCGAAGTGAAGCGGAGCTATTATGATCTGATTAAACAATCCGCGCGCAGCGGCATGTTCGATATTTTGGGTCACATTGACGCGATGAAAGGTTATTACCCCGCATTCTCCGACATTCCGGCGCAAGTTGAAATCGACGATACGCTGCAGACCATCGCGGAATGCGGAGTTTCCATCGAGATCAACACATCCGGCAGCACAAAGTATGTAGGAGGCTGGTACCCGTCCGATGCGATCCTGGAGCGTGCGCTCCATTTTGGCGTGAACGTGACCTTCGGATCGGATGCCCATCTGCCAAGCAGAGTAGGCGATGAATGGGAGCTCGTGGAGCAACGACTGAAGGAAATCGGCTTTAAGCATTGGGTTTATTTCCGCAAGCGCCAGCAGGTCATCGTACCGATATAAGCAGGCATGAGGACAAAAAAAATGGACCTGCACGCTGCAGGTCCCAAGTAATATATTAAAAAAGGGGGTCTTGTTTATTATAATAGCCCATTAATGTAATGAGACGATAACAGAACTATTTCAATTGTGTAACAAATTTGAGGGGTTGAACATCCATGTGGCTCATTACCGCCATCAGCAGCGCTATTTTATTTGGACTAGCAGGCTGGTGGATGAAGGTCTCGCAAATGCGCGGCGGCTCAACCAAAACGCTTCTGCTTGGACTATACGCATCCGGAACGCTCGGCTTTGGCGTTCATGCCGCGCTTGAAGGAACACTCGATCGGCTTTCCGAACCTCACATATGGATTGCGGGTTTGATTATAGGCGCCGGCTCCGCTTGGGGAAATGCCTTGTTTATGAAAGCCTTGTATTTTGGGCCGGCAAGCTTGACCTCCCCGCTGACGAACATGAACATCATCTTGGTCGTCGCGATGGCCACTTGGTGGTACCAAGAACCGTTAAGCGCTTCCGAGGCCGTTGGCATTTCACTGCTTCTGCTCGCGGTCATCTTCATTGCCCATAAACGGAAGGAACCGCTTACCATAACGGAAAAAAGGTGGTTCCTGCTCGTAGGTACCGCGATCATCATGTTCGCTCTCCGAAACGGCGGTCTCAAGGTGACCGAGGAGCTGGGATTCCCCAGTGCGCCGATTTTGTTAATTGCTTATGCCGTTTCGCTATGCTGGTTTTTAGTTCCGTCCAACGCTCCCGTATCCCGAAATGCAGAACGAACCGGACTTTGGTTAGGCATCGTTGCCGGTCTATTCTCATACGGCGGATTGCAGCTTTATGCGATGGCGCTTGCCACGGGCCAGGCGAATCTGGCAGCGCCTATCTTTGCAACGAACAGCCTCGTAGTTGCGGCCGGAGCCATTCTATATTACAAAGAAAAGCTTACGTTTGTGCAGTGGACAGCCTTTGCCTGCACCATCCTCGGTTTAATCATAATCCGATTATAAGGAATGGCGTATGCCTTCCCTTGTATCCTAACTTTTATATAGTAAATATATATTTTTGAAATAACACCTATTCCCACTCAAATGAACTTACTTTTAGTTTGTTCATATGCTACAATAGTATTACAAAAAGCGGGGTGATACGGTTGGATTATTCGACAATGTGCCCAAAGTATGAAGCCGCAGCCGACATATTAGGTAAGAAGTGGACTGGCAGAATTATTCGGGTTTTGCTCGGAGGACCTAAGCGGTTCAAAGAGATCAAAGAACAGATT
Organism: Paenibacillus sp. LPE1-1-1.1; assembly: GCF_040676435.1. Lineage (NCBI taxonomy): Bacteria > Bacillati > Bacillota > Bacilli > Caryophanales > Paenibacillaceae > Paenibacillus > Paenibacillus sp. LPE1-1-1.1. Next base: position 1,356,128 of record NZ_JBEGHY010000012.1, on the reverse strand, counting down.
CCCGAGATGAGCGACAAAATGCTAACGGACCGGATGAAAGAACTGGAAACGATAACGATTATTAAACGTCAGGTATATCCTGAAATGCCCGTACGCATTGAGTACGAGCTAACCGGCAAAGGCCGCGAGCTGGAGCCAGTCATTGAGTCCATTCAAAAATGGGGAGAACAATGGATGTAAATTAAGAAACCGCTGAGGCGGTTTTTTTTATTTTCACCTCGTGGAACCGAACGCGAATTTCACTCCTTTATCGGCACGGCTGGTAAGACTTCTTTACTCACTTCCTGTCCCTGACGCAATTGACAAAGGATTACTGATCCACTATCATTGATAATAATAATCAATATCATGTTCGTAAAAAAAGAAACCCTCGAAAAATCGAGGGTTTCCACAACTGGCTCTTCCTACATGCCGAGCCATTTCTTGAATAGATGTTTTGTCGTATCCTTGTTGATTGCAGCAATCGAAGTCGTGAGCGGAATGCCCTTCGGACATGCGCGAACACAGTTTTGCGAGTTGCCGCAGCCTTCGATACCGCCGTCAGTCATAAGCGCATCCAGACGTTCTTCTTTGTTCATCTCACCTGTTGGATGAGCGTTAAACAAACGAACCTGTGAAATGGCTGCAGGACCGACAAAGCTGTTCCGGTCGTTTACGTTAGGGCAAGCTTCGAGGCAAACGCCGCAAGTCATGCATTTGGATAGCTCGTAGGCCCATTGACGCTTCGTTTCAGCCATCCGAGGACCAGGACCCAAATCGTACGTACCGTCAATCGGAATCCATGCCTTAACGCGTTTTAGAGCGCCAAACATACGTTCACGGTTAATGACAAGGTCACGGACAACCGGGAATGTGCTCATCGGTTCAAGGCGAATCGGCTGCTCCAGCTTATCAACCAGCGCGCTGCATGCTTGACGCGGCTTACCGTTGATGACCATTGAGCAGGCGCCGCATACTTCTTCCAAGCAATTGGAGTCCCAGCATACAGGTGCCGTGCTTGCGCCGTCAGCTTTCTTCGGATTACGCTGAATTTCCATCAAACCGCTGATTACGTTCATATTCGCGCGGTAAGGAATTTCGAACTCTTCCGTATAAGGCTTTGAATCAGGAGTGTCTTGGCGCGTGATGATAAACTTAACCGATTTTGTAGCAACAGTCGTTTCAGCCATCATTATTCTCCTTTCTTCTTGTCGCTCGAGTAATCACGTTTACGTGGCTTGATTAAGCTCACATCGATGTCCTCGTACGAAATTTGCGGACCTTCCTTCGTCCATTTCGCAATCGTCGATTTCATGAATTGATCGTCGTCGCGCTCCGGGAAATCCGGCTTGTAATGTGCTCCGCGGCTCTCGTTGCGCAGCAATCCGCCAAGCGTCATGGCTTCAGACAGCTCAAGCATGTTCCAAAGCTGACGGGTGAATGCCACGCCCGCGTTGTTCCACTGCGCCGTATCATTAATGTTGATTTTCGAATAACGCTGCTTCAGCTCTTTGATCTTGTGGATCGTTTGCTCCAGCTTATCGTTAAAGCGTACAACGGTCATGTTGTTCGTCATCCATTCGCCAAGCTCTTTGTGAATGACATAAGCATTCTCGTTGCCGTTCATGTTGATGATGCTGTTGTATTTATCCGTTTGGCGCTTATTCTCGCGATCAAATACGGAGGAAGCAACATCTTCAGCTGATTTTTTCAAGCCTTTGATATATTCCACGGCCTTTGGTCCAGCTACCATACCGCCGTAAATAGCCGATAGGAGCGAGTTTGCGCCGAGACGGTTTGCGCCGTGATATTGATACTCGCACTCGCCGGCAGCGAACAAGCCTTGAATGTTCGTCATTTGGTTGTAATCGACCCACATGCCGCCCATTGAATAATGGACCGCAGGGAAGATTTTCATTGGAATTTTGCGCGGGTCATCGCCCATGAACTTCTCATAAATTTCAATGATGCCGCCGAGCTTCACATCGAGCTCCTTCGGATCTTTATGGGACAGATCAAGGTAAACCATGTTTTCCTGATTGATGCCGAGCTTCTGATCGACACACACGCTGAAAATTTCACGCGTTGCAATATCACGCGGCACCAGGTTTCCGTAAGCCGGATATTTTTCCTCAAGGAAGTACCAAGGCTTGCCGTCTTTGTAAGTCCAGATCCGTCCGCCTTCACCGCGCGCCGATTCGGACATCAAGCGCAGCTTGTCGTCTCCCGGAATCGCAGTCGGGTGAATTTGAATGAATTCGCCGTTCGCGTAGTTAACGCCTTGCTGATACACCGCGCTGGCAGCCGTACCTGTATTGATAACCGAGTTTGTTGTTTTGCCGAAAATAATGCCGGGACCGCCTGATGCAAGAATAACCGCATCCGCACGAACCGTGTGCACTTCCATCGAGCGCAGATCCTGCGCCGAAACCCCGCGGCAAATGCCGTCGTCGTCAACGACTGCGCCAAGGAATTCCCAGTGCTCGTATTTGTTGACCAAACCCGCTGCTTCCCAGCGGCGAACTTGCTCGTCCAGCGCATATAGAAGCTGCTGTCCTGTCGTCGCGCCCGCGAAAGCTGTACGGGAATGCTTCGTGCCGCCGAAACGGCGGAAGTCGAGCAAACCTTCGGCAGTACGGCTGAACATAACGCCCATACGGTCCATTAGGTGGATAATGCCTGGTGCCGCGTCGCACATTGCTTTAACAGGCGGCTGATTTGCGAGGAAATCCCCGCCGTAAACGGTATCGTCGAAATGCTCCCACGGAGAATCGCCTTCCCCTTTTGTATTAACAGCGCCGTTAATGCCGCCCTGTGCGCATACTGAGTGGGAACGTTTGACCGGTACCAGTGAAAACAGATCAACGTGTACGCCGGCTTCTGCCGCTTTGATGGTAGCCATCAAGCCGGCAAGACCGCCGCCAACGATGATAATTTTATTTTTAGCCATAACGCTTCGCTCCTTGTCTACAAACTAACCGATATTCGTAAATGCCAATGCCGCACTTGCAGCTTCTTTAAATTCGTCGCCGGTAAATGCGATAAGCGAAAGAATAAACAAAGCGGACACAATAACAAAAACGCCCATGCAAATGTAAGAAGAAATACGCTGTGCCTTCGGGCCGATCGTAATGCCCCAGCTGATCAGAAACGCCCAGAGTCCGTTGCTGAAGTGGAATACGGCTGCAAGCACGCCGATAACATAAAGCACGAAATACGCGGGGCTGCTCGCAATTTGATTCATCGTCGAGCCCAGCTCTTCATGCGTGATGTTGCCGAGATAGACTTGGATCCGAGTCTGGAATACATGCCAGAAGACGAATACAAAGGTAATTACCCCTGTAACCCTCTGTGCAGTAAACGCCCAGTTGCGTCCATATTTGAAGCGTCCCGTATTCGTGTTCGATTGGTAAGCGACGTATAAGCCGTAAATACCGTGAAACAATAGCGGGAGGTAAATGCCGAAAATCTCGAGCAGCGGCAGCACTGGCAAGCTGTTGATCAAATGTACGCCTTTGTCGAAGCCTTCAGGTCCGCGTTCAAACGCCTGGTAGTTGGTCAGACCATGCACGACGATAAAACCGCCGAGCGGAATGATCCCGAGAAGCGAGTGAAGCTTGCGCGAGAAATACGAGTTTCCTTTCATGTCATTCCTTCTCCTTTCAAAACTGTGAGTGCTAGCATGCTTTTTTTAAAATATAAGAATGTATCGGATATTCCTTTATACATTGCTTATATTTCAGCGCAAATGAAGCGCTGTGCCGCCGAGGGCTGGCATCAGCTTGTTACGCTTGGCAAATCATTCTACATTGTAACCCCAGCATGTACCTCCGTCAACAAAAGTCGACACATATTAGCCACACTTCCCATCCTACTCCTTTTCATCTTATAATGGAATTGCTTATTTTTTATAATTTCTTATAACAAAATGACATAAGGAGCTTCTTTCATGAATGAAGAGATGCATGTCTTCACCGTTATCGTCGAGCAGTCCAGCATGAATAAGGCTTCGGTATTGCTCAATTTGTCCCAGCCGGCGCTCTCCCGCAAAATAGCCAAGCTCGAGCAGGAGCTCGGTTCGCCGTTGTTTCGCCGGATCGGCAAACGGCTCGAGCTCACGCGGATTGGGCAGCTCACCTATGAATATGCCCTTGAGCTGCGCCAGCTTCATCGCAAATATTTGCAAACCTTATCGGAATTCACATCCACGGGACATACCACGCTGACGATAGGAGCAAGCCTAACGACTTTGCAAACGACGCTGCCTGATTTGATCCAAAGGCTGACGTCGGCTCATCCCGAAATCGATATTAAAGCGGTAACTGGCAAAACCCATGAAATTGTATCGCTTGTTCGCGACCATAAAGCGGATATTGGGATCGTAGCCTCCAGCATCGAGGATTCTACGCTCCGCTGCATTCCTTTATTCGAGGATCATTTATCGCTGGTGCTGCCGCGCAATCAGGTCATTACCGACAAAGGCGCATTAGGCATCCAAGATTTGACCGGCATGCCGATGATCTTGTTCTCCAAAGGCACGTGGTACCGGCTGCTTACCGATGAGCTCTTCGACAAGTACCATCTTCAGCCGGATGTGCGGATGGAAATCGATTCGTTTGAAGCGATTTTGCGCTTGCTTCATACCTGCAGGGCAGCAACGCTGCTGCCGCAATCCTATATGCGCAATCAGCTGCTTGAAGACAACGATCTCGCCGTCATTCCCATTCGCGAGCTCGAGGATACGAAGCGGACAACCTCGCTCATTCATGCCGATTCCGCCGCGTTAAGCCCTTCCGTTCGGCTTTGGATTAACGAGCTTGCCGCACGCTTCCCTACAAAAAAGGACATCAGCCTCTAAAGAGGCCGATGTCCTTCAGCATTTCCAATATTAAGCTTCCGAATCCATTCCGAGCTTTTTCGCCAGAAACGCGGTCGTGCTCGCTTGAAGCAGTACCGTCACAAGGATTGCCATTAAGGTAATTGAAGCGATTTTATCCGCATACTGTATGCCGGCGCTCGTGATCATGCCCGATAAAACAGCTGGGATAACGCCGGTCTCTCTCACCCACATCATAAATACCAGCTCATTTTTTTGCCAGGCTGCCTTCCGGTCAGGCAAGCTGCATACCAGAACCGTAATCGGGCGCGCGATAAGCATAAGCACCAATACGACCGCGATGCTTTGCCAGCCGTATTCGAGCAGCAAAGCAATATCCACTTGGCTGCCGAGAAGCACAAATATGAGCATTCGCAGCATCACCGTCACATTGTCGGAAAAATGGATGATTTCCGTTTCTTTTTCATCCAGTTGCAGCTTCAGCAGCCGAGGATTTCCCCATATCAGTCCCGCTACAAAGGTAGCCATAAACCCGCTCACATGCAATAAATCTCCAAACAAATACGCGGCTAAAGCCGTTGCCAGCATGGCGATGGTTGTGTAGTCCCGCAGGATGCCCAGCTTCAGATGAGCCACAACGAACACGGAAACAGCGCCAATCAATAAGCCTAAGGCAATGCCCCCGAAAGCCGTATAAGAGAATTCGTAAAGCAAAGGACCGGCCTCTAACGCCGATTTCCCTATAATCGCGGCGATTAAAGCAAATGTAATAATAGAACCGGTCGCATCATTAAAGGCCGACTCGCTTTCTACGGTTTCCCGTACCTTCTTCCTAATGGAAACCTGCCGGAACACCGGAATAATGGAAGCCGGATCCGTCGAGGCAATAACTGAAGCTGCTAGAAGCGCATACAGCCATTCCAAGCCGAAAATAAAATGGATAGCCGTGCCTACGACAGCAACGGTTATAAGCACGCCGGGAACGCTCAGTAACGCGACCGTCCATTTCACTTTACTTAAACCTGTTAGACTGATATTGCGCCCTCCATCGAATAATATGACGGTTGAGCCTACGATGAGTACGAGCTGGTTAATCAAGGAAGAGCTCGATTCATTTATCCAGTGCAAGCCTTGACCCAGCAGCATTCCTACTATAATAAATGCAGCCACATCGGGAATACGAAGCTGGAGCGCTGCGCGGCCTGCCAGCATACCGGCAATTACAATGAGTATAAGCAATATAAGCAAATGATGAATGACGGGTGTTGCTGCGGTTTCCAAATGCCTCTCACTTCCGTTCCTTAGGCTCCTTAACGTATGACCGTGGCTTCAAAATCTTCGATTTGCTCATTTGTACCAATAATAACCATAACATCCCGCAAAGCGAGTACGTCTGTTGCCGTAGGAGCAATAATAATGCCGTTTGGTTTATTGATGGCTACGATACTGCAGCCGAATCTGGCGCGCGGATTTAAATCATGCAGTGATTTACCATCCAGGCATTGAGGTACCGCAAGCTCCGCGATCGTATATTCCTTGGAAAGTTCGATATAATCAAGCAGGTTTGGCGAAACGAGCTGATGCGCGACCCTGATTCCCATATCTCTCTCCGGATAGACGACGCGGTCCACACCTATTTTCTCAAGCACGCGGCCATGAAGCTCGCTCATCGCTTTCGCTACAACCTGCTTCACGCCTAGGTCCTTAAGCAGAATTGTCGTCAAAATACTGGATTGAATGTCATCGCCAATGGCGACGACTCCGCAGTCAAAGTTCCGTACGCCGAGCGAACGAAGCGTTTCCTCATCCGTGCAATCTGCCGTTACGGCATAAGTAAGCACGCCGCTCATGTCCTGAACGGCCTCCTCGTCTTTGTCAATGCCGAGCACCTCGTGACCGAGCTCAACGAGCTCTTGTCCAAGGCTCGAGCCAAATCGACCTAATCCAATAATGACAAACTGCTTCTTTTTTATTCCCACTTGCGTATGTCTCCTATCCAATCGTAATTTTGCCTTCAGGATGCCGGTATAATTCTTTTTCCGTACGGGGCCCTAACGCATAAGCAAGCGTCAATGGACCAAGCCGGCCGGCAAACATCGTAAATGCAATGACTATTTTCCCCACATTGCTGAGCTCTGGCGTAACGCCAACGGATAAGCCTACCGTACCGAAAGCTGAGGTCGCTTCGAACAACAGCTTTAAAAAGGCCTGATCCTCGGTCATCGATAAGACCATCGTTACAATAATGACGAGCCCCAGTGATATTAAAGTAATGGTGAGCGCTTTGAATATCCTGTCTTTGCCGAGCCGGTACCGAAAGAAGACGATATCCTCGCGTCCGCGAATCATCGCGATTACGGCACCAACCAAAGTCGTAAAGGTGGTGGTCTTGATACCGCCGCCCGTTGAACCGGGGGACGCACCGATGAACATCAATATAATCGTAAAAAATACGGTAGCTTGACGAAGTGCCGTATAGTCGAGCGTATTGGCTCCGGCAGTCCTTGGCGTGACGGACTGAAAAAACGAGGACCAAATTTTACCACTCCAGTCTAATGAACCAAGCGTCTTCGTATTCGAAAATTCAAAAACAAAAATAACGATTGTACCTACGGCAATTAACGTTCCCGTCATGGAAAGGACGACCTTGCTGTGCAGCGATAGTTTTTGGTTTTTGCGGAATTCCATTAGATCAGACATCACGACGAAGCCCAGGCCTCCCGTTATGATAAGAAGCATAGCCGTAATATTGACGATGGGATCTTCTACATAAAGCGTAAGGCTGCGGTATCCTCCGAAAATATCAAACCCGGCGTTATTGAATAAGGACACGGCATGGAAAGAGCCGAAAAATAACGCCTTTCCTATAGGCATATCGAATGCAAACCTAAAAGAAAACAAGATAAAGCCGATAAGTTCGATAGCTAATGAATACCCGATCACCCGCCTGATCAGCCTTACGATCCCTTCCATGCTTGATTGATTCATCGCCTCCTGCAGCAATAACCGCTCGCGCAACGAAATTTTCTTGCGCAGCACGAGAGCGACAAGCGTTGCCATTGTCATAAAGCCGAGACCGCCCAGTTGAAACAGGCACATTAATATAACCTGGCCCGCGACCGAAAAATAAGTCCCCGTATCTACCACAACCAGCCCCGTTACGCAGGTGGCCGAAGTAGCCGTAAACAATGCGTCCAAAAAAGGGAGCCTTTCTCCGCTCGCCGAGGCAAACGGCATGGATAATAACAATGCGCCCAGCACGATAATAAGCGCAAACCCGCTGACCAATATCCGCGGCGGGGACCATTTCAACACATTCCAATCCAGCTTCATTATTCAACCTTCTTCTGCGTTAAGTCATAACCATGCATTATCTATATATAAGCATAAAAAAAAGCACTGAAACTCAAGTGCTCTGTGCGATGAGTCCTGTTCCAGGTTGCCTACGAGGTTAGCTGACGGATTCGGGCCTGGACAGGCAGCCCTATTCGGCGGCGGAAGTCGATGCTTCACCGCTAAAATTCACCCCATGCCGCCAAATGAGAATCGATTCTCTTGAATCTGATTCTGCGATGACAGCTTTATGGTTCCCCCGTTTTCCATAGGAAATTCGGCTTTGCTATGCGATTTGTATGACGTTAACGATTATAATCCCAAAGCAGTCACGATATAAAGGGGATGTTTGGGACAAACCAGACGATTTAAGGCCAAATAAGGGCATCGCGATGAAGCAGCAAGCATCAGGCTTGCCGGATATCGTTATTTCGCATTTTTTTGAAAGCAGACATGCTTTTTCATTGGATAATTCAGGGATTTATATGTTAAGGTAATGGAATAAGTTATTCATTAAAAGGACAGTTGAGGTGAACCCATGATTGATTCAATCAAGCCAAACGAATGGAAACGTTTTCTGTGGGCAGCGATTGCTTGCTTCCTCATTTACGTTGCGGTTGAAGTAGGCCCCATGATCGCATCCATCGTTACAGGCGAATTAAACACAAAAGTTATTGCAAAATCAGACGCCGAGGACCGCGCTGCTTCTTTCGCCGAGAAACACACAGGCCTAGAGGTGAAATCGGCCAAAGCGGTGCATCAAACCGATAAATTGATAAACGGCTACTTAAACAAACATAAACTGGTCAACACGTATAGCGATAAATACGATCCGAGCTTCCCTACGGATACGTTCCAAGTCGATTTGAAATTTACGGACGGTGGAAGCGGCTTCGTTTACGTACATATGCAAAGCGAAAAAATCGTCGCCTGGAACTTTCTTATTGACGGACCAGGGCTGTCTGACACCGATATGAATAAGGAAGTCGCCGCTTTTCTAAACACGCAAAGCTTCGGCGGCGCCGCATTTAAGGAGACCAGCATCAATGAAAAAGGTGAGTGGCACGGCGAAGCGCCTGCCGGTTACGTGATCGAAGAAGCTGCGCTCAATATCGATATCTATGCGCAGAACATAGATGGCAAAAACATGATCACCAAATACAAGCCGGCCTTCGCTGCCCCCGCAGACTATATCAAATATGTGAAGAAACAAGATAAATGGGCGGAGTTCCTTACCGGCTTCGGCTATATGTTCATGAGCTTTGTTCTCTTCGTTCTAGCCATAATTTACGCCGTGCTGTATCGAAAATTCACATCATTTAAATACGGCATTATTTTGACCGTCGTTTATTTTATCACTTACATTATTATGAATTTAAACGTTCTGGACGGCATTCGGGCTACGTTAGGCGAAAACGAGCTTGCCGGGCAGGCTGTTCTGTTTACCGCCATTTTCACGGTGCTGCTCACCATCCCGATGGCCGGGTCCATCTACATCTCGATCGTGGCCGGCGATGGCCTCTGGAAAGCCCAGGGCCGTGCCTTATGGCCGCGATTCGGGCAGAAGGGGTATGGGGATTATGTATGGCGGAGCGTCGGGCTCGCTTATTTATTCGCCGTTATTTTGTTTGCCATTCAATCGGTGATCTTCATTGCGCTCCGATTGACGATCGGTACTTGGGATACGTCTGATGTTACCCAATCGCCTTACAATATGGGCATTCTATGGCTAATGCCCGTACTCGCTTGGGCTGCAGCGATTTCGGAGGAAGCCGTTTTCCGCTTCTTCGGCATCGGATTATTCCGCAGATGGTTCAAAAACACATTTGCCGCAGCACTGTTTCCGACCTTGTTCTGGGCGCTTGGGCATGTGATGTACCCATTCTACCCGTCCTCGACGAGATTGATCGAGCTGATGATAATCGGCCTTCTATTCAGCTTTATTTTCGTCAGATACGGGTTCATTACGGCAATGTTCACCCATGCGATCTTTAACAGCGTAGCGGTTGGCATGTCCTTGCTTACGATCGGAACGGCGCCCAATATCATCTCGGCTATCTTTTTCTCGGTGCTTCCCGTGATCATTGCGTTTGTTCTCAAATATTTTAGCCGCAAAAAAGAAAAGAAGCCGTCATTTACGACGACTCCTCCCCTAGAGCAGCTATAATTTGCGAAGCTAATTTATCTCCAATAGACAGAGGCCGAAAGTCTTCGACTGAGGCCTCTTTTATTTTTTTGATGGAACCAAAATGCTTCAGAAGCAGCTTACGGCGCTTCTCGCCAATGCCCGGGATCGAATCCAGCTTCGATTCAACCATGGATTTAGCCCGCTGCTCGCGGTGAAACGTAATCGCAAAGCGATGCACCTCGTCTTGAATGCGCTGCAGCAAATAAAATTCCTGGCTGTCGCGCGGCAAAGGAACAATCTCCGCCGGATCGCCGGTCATGAGCTGCGCCGTCTTATGCTTCGCATCCTTCACGAGTCCGCACACGGGGATGAATAATCCAAGCTCATTCTCGAGTACGTCCAGCGCCGCCGAGATTTGACCCTTGCCGCCATCGACAACGATTAAGTCCGGAGGGGTGATCTCCTCCTTAAGCACGCGCTCGTAACGGCGGCGTATGACCTCACGCATCGTCTCGTAATCGTCAGGCCCCTTCACGGTCTTGACCTTGTATTTGCGGTATTCCTTGCGGTCTGGCTTGCCATCCGTAAAGACGACCATAGCCGAGACGGGATTCGTTCCTTGAATGTTCGAGTTATCGAAGGCTTCGATGCGTCGAACTTCCTCAAGGCCGAGCCAGCCGGCTAACGACTCCGACGCTTTGACGCTGCGCTCCTCGTCCCGCTCGATGAGACGGAATTTCTCGTCCAACATGACCTTCGCGTTGTCCGTCGCCATCGTTACGACCTCGCTCTTGCGTCCTCGCTGCGGCATTAGGACTTTAACCTTCAACCAGCTGTGCAGGGAAGCAATAACATCGTCCGCATGCGAGGATGCCTCCTCTGCGGCCGCTGAACCCTCTGCTGCTGCCGCTTGCTCATATTCCGGCGGCAAAGGCAGGAGGATCTGTTTAGGCAATGCAGGATTATCGCTGTAGTACTGCGTCACGAACGTCATGAAATCGTCGTAGGCTTCCCCGTAGTACGGAAAAGTCGTCCCATGCCTTTCGATCAGCTTGCCCTGGCGCATATAAAGAATCTGGACGCACATCCAGCCCTTATCCACAGCAAAGCCGAAGATATCGCGGTCAAGCGCATCGGACATCGTAATTTTCTGTTTCTCCATGACGGCGTCGATCGCAACCAGCTGATCCCGAAGCTCCTTAGCCCGCTCGAATTCAAGCTTCTCGGCCGCTTCCTCCATCTTGCGCTGCAGCTCTATTTTCACAACATCCTGACCGCCGTTTAGAAAACGCGAAATTTCTTGAATCATGCGGTCATACTCCGATTGCTCCACATCAAATTCACAAGGCGCGATACATTGCCCGAGATGGTAATACAAGCACACCTTATCCGGCAGCGTCTTGCACTTTCGCAAAGGATAGAGACGGTCAAGCAGCTTCTTCGTCTGCTGAGCCGCGTAGGCGTTAGGATAAGGGCCGAAATACTTGCCTTTGTCTTTGATGATGCGCCTGGTGACCTCAAGCTTCGGATGCTTCTCGTTCGTTATTTTGATGTATGGAAAGGTTTTGTCATCCTTTAACAGGACGTTATATCTTGGATGGTATTGTTTGATAAGATTGCATTCCAGAATAAGAGCTTCCATATTGCTGGAGGTGACAATGAATTCAAAGTCGCGAATTTCAGATACCAGCCGCTGCGTTTTCCCGTTGTGGCTGCCATTGAAATAAGAACGCACGCGATTTTTGAGCACCTTCGCTTTGCCTACGTAAATGATGACGCCTTCGCTGTTTTTCATAAGGTAACAGCCCGATTGATCGGGGAGCAGAGCTAGTTTGTTCCGTATCGTCTCCTTGGCCTCTGCAAGCTCCTGCTCCGCCTGCATCCGGTCCGTATGTTGTTGATCCATGCTCTCGCCTCCGACTGCCTAATGATTCTGTACACATTTTAGCATAATATGACCGTATTTTGTCTTACAATTGTCACCTCTATTGGCTTTACAACTGTTTGGCAGTTTGGGTATACTAATATAAGTTGAATAAACCGATACTACATAGACGACCGCTCAAGGTTGTGATTGAAGCAATCGGTCTTTTTCAAGGAGGACGTAGGCGATGGAAAACGTAAGAGACCCGCGCGAGCATTTTAACGAAGAGCCCCGCGATGACTTGATGGATGTCGTATTCGGCTTTGGCGGAATGCTCGGTTTTATGACCGTCATTTTCGCTGTTGCCGTAATCGTAAAGTTCATCATTTCGTAACAAGCGTAAACGGCTGACGCTGTCCTTGGCGGCAATAGCTCGTTTCGCAGTGAAATATAAGCATCGTATAAGTTTTAAATTTATACTTTCTTATATTTTTAAAAAAAGGAGCAGCATGCTGCTCCTTTTTTTTATTGCCGCTCCTTTTCCCTGTACGTTAGTCACGCAGCCGCATCCTCTTTTGGGGAACGAATCAGATAGGGATATAGCAAAATAAGTCCGAGCATATAAAGAAGAAGCGCAAAAAGAGCCGGCGAAAGATGCCAAAAATCAATATAGCCGATCGACAGATGCACGCTTAAGCCGGCATAGAAGCCCGGCGCCCCGGCAAGGAGCAGCGTCCACCATATCCAGCGTGAGCCCTGCTGAATCCCCCATAACGCCATGATAAGTATAGCTATCGCCGCACAAAGCAGCGCGCCGCCAAACCCCGCTCTGTCATGGGCTATTAACGGAATCAATCTTGCATTCGATTCATCCAGCTCAATAGAAGTCGTATCCAAATAAACGAGATCCGTCCGAACGAAAACCTCTGAAATTCCCACTGCTGATATCGTAATTCCGCCTATCGCAAGCGCAAAACCTAGAGCTACAAAGCAAAGCTGTCCCCATAATGCCCTGCGCCATAGCCTGTCGTTTCGTACGTTGACTGGCAGGCGGTATGCCCGGTCAGGATTGCTCCGCATCGCAAGCAAGAACATCGGCAATAGCACTGCGGCAGCCATCGCGTGCAGAGGGTCAAAGTAGCCGTACCCTACAAAAAGGAAAAAGCTCGCAAAGCCGACAATCCCTGAAGCGAGCAGCGCCGTCCTAGACCAATGCAGGCTGTGCCTTAATCCGTGCCTGGCTAACTGAAAATATAAAATGCCTATCGTAATCATCGTACCCGATAACGTGATCCGATCATGGGACATAAAATGCAGCAAATGATGATTGATATGATGCAGCTCCTCTAATGACATGCCTATGAAGGACAAATCGTAGGGCAGCAGCACCGTGGTTGCGGCTATGATCCAGGATAATAAGCCACCAAGCATCATGCCGGTGCCGAGCAGGCACATCCAGCCCCAATGCCTCCAGAAAGGAGCCGTCTCTTCTATCGGCTGATCCTTAACCTGCTCGAAGATGACGGCTTCGTTTATGCGCTTCGGAAGCCCGGGTCCCGCAAACACGAGGCCGCCATGAAGCATAATGGCGTTAGCCCCCGCTTGAAGCAAATCAAGAGCATCCTGCGGCTCATGTACGCCTCCGCCCGCCTTGATCACCCATCCATGCCCGCATGCCAAGCGCAGAAGCCTGATTTTAGATAAGCAATCGCCCTTTGCGGCTTTGCCTACTATGCATTCGCAGCCTGAACCAGCCTCTAAGCAAACGGATTCGCCAACGACGACCCCGCTCCAAAACCCTTTTTTCGATGATTCGATTAGCGCCAACAGCTGTTCGTTCGGATAATTGGAAGGCACATACAGGAACAACGGTGGATGCTCCCGGGGCTGGCTTTGCAGCAGGCTTGCGAATCTTTCCAGAATAGTGCCGGCATCCTCCCAGCCTCTAGATCCATAATTCACATCAATATAAAATCCGTGAGCGCCTGCAGCGGAAAGCTGATCCATCATGCTTACAAGCTCAAATGCCGCCTGTTCTGGCAATGCAAGCGGCATTGGCGCAATACGCACGAACTGGGGCAATTGATGTCCCGGATTGGCAATACGCCTAGCGAATCGATCAACGCCATCATTCTCATAATAGTCCGGGTATTGCACCCATTCCTTGACCGCATCTTTAACGATAGGTTTGTCGCAGCGGATCGGCTGCGCCGTGACTGGCCCGTGTTCGATAAAACCGATTCCGAATTGCGCAAAGGCTCGGTGAGCAATTCCCTCCGGATCAACGCCCCCGGACAGTCCAATCGGCGTATTTATAGAAACCCCTGCTATTTCACGCTCTAAAAGCGGCGACGGCTCCATATGGCCAAACGTCCGAACCACGAACGACCCGCCGGGTATTTTGCTTAGACCGCCGATGGCATGCAGCGTAAGCGCTCTGCTCAAACGGGCAGGAAGCCTAAATAGCAAAGGACGAAATAAGGTATGATAGCTCCAATCCGGCATGTTCATTCTCCCTGCAAGCTGCTTTTTCTTCCTTCCATTGTAGGAAACAATGGGCTTAGATACAATAAGAGCTTACTTTTCATATAAAAAAAAGGAGCGGTCCCAACGATTCTAGATCGCTTGGGTCAGCTCCTTGCTTAATTATTTCGTTATGGATTTGGTGTGCCGACTTAAAGATCAGCTACTGGACGATACGCAGCGCCTCGCCGGAGTTTTGGTTATCCCGCTGCTTTGCTTGCTGCTGGGACTCGGACGGGACCGGCTGCTTCTGAGAGGATCCGTCATAACGCGTTCTTTCCGTCCGGTCAATTTGTACGATTCTGCCGTCATGAACGGTAATCGTCACATGCCCATATTTCAGGCCACCCACCTGATCTGCGATTCGCTCCAGCCACTGTTGGTCTACTTCTAACGGTTTTGCCATACGAAACCCCTCCATTTAAATTCGTTTAGTCGGAACTTACGGCCTTTTGCTGGCCGGACTTCCATTCCACAATACTTTTTACGATCAACGTAATGACGGCAAGCATAACTAGCAAAGATGCGACCGCAAAGGATGCCGAAAATTGATATTCGTTATACAAGATTTCGATATGCAAAGGCAGCGTATTCGTTTCCCCGCGAATATGGCCGGATACGACGGACACTGCGCCGAACTCGCCCATGGCGC
Source organism: Paenibacillus sp. LPE1-1-1.1 (assembly GCF_040676435.1). NCBI lineage: Bacteria > Bacillati > Bacillota > Bacilli > Caryophanales > Paenibacillaceae > Paenibacillus > Paenibacillus sp. LPE1-1-1.1. The sequence continues at coordinate 1,340,812 of NZ_JBEGHY010000012.1, read as the reverse complement.
GGGCATTGCACAAAATCACGCCGTATAACAGTCCCCACTTGATATTAGGGAGCGTGACTTTCCAAAAAATCTGCCAACCCTTCGCCCCTAGGCTGGCGGCCGCTTCTTCCTCTTGTACGCCTTGCGCCTGCATGAGAGGAATAAGCTCGCGGGCTACAAAAGGAACCGTAACGAAAACGGTAGCGAGCACGATGCCGGGCACCGCGAAAATAATTTGAATGCCCCGCTCATCCAGCCATGGCCCGAGAAAGCCTTGCGCTCCGAATAGCAGCACGTAGATCAAACCGGAAATGACAGGAGATACGGCAAACGGCAAATCGATTAAGGTGATCAAAATATTTTTGCCGCGGAATCGGAATTTGCTAATTGCCCAAGCTGCCGCAACCCCGAATACCGTGTTAACAGGTACGGCGATCAACGCAACGATAAGCGTAAGCCTCAGCGCTGACAAGGCATCCGGCTCCGTTATGGAGTCGATGTATACGCCGGCGCCTTTCTTGAAGGCTTCGACAAATACGGATGCGAGCGGCAGCAATACAATCAGTCCGAGAAACAGCATGGCGATTCCAATAAGCAGCCAGCGGACGGGAGCCGATTCTGTTACATGCTGCGGGCGTTTCGAGGCTTCTTCATTTGTGTGTACGGTAATTGCTCCAGCCATTGTTATTGCCCCCTTCTCAGTCCGACACAGTGCGGCGGTTCATCCGCCACTGCAGTAGATTTATGACCAGCAGCATGAGGAAGGACACAACAAGCATGACAAGCGCAATGGCGGTAGCGCCAGCGTAATCATATTGCTCGAGCTTCGTCATAATAAGCAGCGGCGTAATTTCAGTCTTCAGCGGCATGTTCCCCGAGATAAAGACAACCGAGCCATACTCGCCGATGCCTCTTGCAAATGCGAGCGCGAACCCTGTTAAAAGCGCTGGCATCAGCTCCGGCAAAATGACCTTCCAAAACGTCCGCAGACGATACGCTCCAAGCATTACGGCCGCTTCCTCCGTCTCCTTATCCATATCCTGCAGCACCGGCTGCACGGTACGCACGACAAAGGGAAGACCAATAAAGATAAGCGCGATCGTAATTCCGATCGGCGAGTAAGCCACCTTTACGCCAAGCGGTTCCAAAAGGGAGCCTACCCAGCCGTTTGGCGCATAGATTGCCGTCAATGCGATACCGGCAACAGCTGTCGGCAGCGCAAAGGGCAAATCCACCAAGCTGTCGATAAGCTTTTTGCCCGGGAAGCGGTAACGGACAAGCACCCATGCGATTAATAGACCGAAGACCGCATTAACAAGCCCTGCAAAAAAGGCAGTAAGGAAGCTGACGCGATAGGAAGCGACTACTCGAGCATTGGTAATCGTGCTCCAAAACTCTGACCAGCTGAGTTCTGCCGTTTTGAAAAAAACGGCAGCCAGCGGAATTAATACGATAATGCCCAAGTAAAACAAGGTGAATCCAAGCGATAAACCAAAACCCGGAAGTACGTTGCGGGACTTGGAACCTTTCATGTGAAGTCAGCTCCAATCATGTTTAAATCATTCATTAAGAGCCCGGCGTGTAGATTTTATCGAAAATGCCGCCGTCAGCGAAGTGCTTCGTTTGTGCTTCTTTCCAGCCGCCAAAATCTTTATCAATCGTCAGCAGCTCCAGCGCTTTAAATTGATCCGCATACTTCGCGGCAGCAGTCTCGGAAATCGGACGGTAGTAGTTTTTAGCCGCAATTTCTTGCCCCTCTTCGGTGTATAGGTATTTCAGGTACGCTTCGGCTACTTCCCGGGTTCCTCGGTCATCAACTACTTTATCTACGACTGCTACTGGAGGTTCTGCCAAAATGCTCAAGGATGGATATACGATTTCGAATTTGTCCGGACCAAGCTCATTAATGGATAGGAATGCTTCATTCTCCCAAGCGAGCAGCACATCGCCAATGCCGCGTTCTACGAAAGTAGTTGTTGAACCGCGTGCGCCGGAATCCAGCACTGGCACATGCTTAAACAGCTCTGCGACAAACTCTTGCGCTTTGGCTTCGTCATTGCCGTTTTGCTTCAGAGCGTAGCCCCATGCAGCAAGGTAATTCCAACGGGCTCCGCCCGATGTTTTCGGGTTTGGCGTAATTACTTCAACTTTATCCTTGATGAGATCGTTCCAGTCTTTGATGCCTTTCGGATTTCCTTTGCGAACCAGGAATACGATTGTGGATGTATAGGGCGAGCTATTGTGTTCGAATTTAGATTGCCAATCCGCATTGATTAAGCCAGGCTCTACGGCTGCATCGATATCGTAACCAAGCGCAAGCGTTACAACATCCGCTTTCAATCCGTCGATAACGGCGCGGGCTTGTTTACCGGAACCGCCGTGTGATTGTTTAATCGTTACCTCTTGGCCGGTTTCCGCTTTCCAATGCTTAGAGAATGCTTCGTTAAAATCCACATAAAGCTCGCGAGTAGGGTCATACGATACATTTAGCAGCTCAACCGGAGGCTTTGGCTCTTCTTTAGCCGGTTCTTCCGTTGCTGCCGCATTCGTTGCCGAAGACTCGTTAGCGGGTTTGTTGGTTGCTTTGTTTCCGCTATTGCTGCCGTTTTGACCGCAAGCAGCCAAAACCAGCGCCAATGCCAATAAAATAACGACGGAACGAATATGAGTAATTTTCTTCATCTCTCCATACACCCCTTTTTAAATTAACAGGTCTGCAGAAACACGTAATAGCTCGATTCATAAAACGCGTTTCTCATTGATCGGTGTTTACTCCGGTTCGTCCGGTCGGAAACCATTATTCCTACCTGTTTAGTTGGTTATGGGAGAATCTTACCAGCGCCCCCCTTATACTGTCAATACTTAATTTCAAAAAAATGATAAGTATAATAAGTTTGCTTTATAATTGAGCTGTTTTTCGCTGCTTTGGTATGCCCTTTCATGATTTCCAGCCTTTCCGGACAAAACGTAACAGCCATTAAACCGATTTGGTTAAAAGCCATTAAGTTTGTTTGTTTGTTCTAAATAAAAAAAAGCTTCGGCAGCAGTATCCAATAGGATGCCGTTACCAAAGCTTTGCTTATTTATATTATTTTCGGCCGCGCTTATTCTCTCCCGTAACCATAACAACCTCGACATAAGGCTTTATACGGTCCATCAGCCGCTGTCCCTTGTGAAGCTCGTCGCCATCCTTGCTTGTGAAGCTGAAATGCTTCTCCAGCGCCTCCAGCTCGTAATTCGAGGTGTAGAACGTTGGCTTGCGCTGCATCCGGTAATTCAAGATCGCGCCAAGCACATGATCGCGGACCCAAGGGTTCAAATTCTCGGCGCCCATATCGTCAAAGATAAGCAAATCGGTCTCTTTCATCATTTCGACCGTTTCCTTCAGCTTGCCCGGCTCATGCATGAGCGACTTGAGATCCTCTACAAAATCAGGCATGTAGACGATGACGCCGGAATAACCGGCCTTGGCCAGCTCATGCAGCAGATAGCACATTAGAAACGTCTTGCCCGTGCCGAAGCGGCCTGCCAAATACAAGCCTTCCTCCTGCAAGCCCTGTTCTTTCGTGCGGTCGATATAGCGCAGAACCTGCCCGACGGCCTTTGCGCGCTCCATGTCATTCGTCAAAATCTCATCGGATGAATATCCCCGCTGCAGCGCCTTCTCGTCAATGTAAAAGCTTCGGACGCGGCTGCGGATTTGATCCTCCGTTTGGCGCGCAATAAATTTCTTGCATGACACTTTGCGGTCATAAAGCTGGGTTAGTCCGTTAATCGTATCCGAGCTAAGCAGCGTATAGTGTCCTTCGAAATCATTCGGGCATTTATCCAGCCCCGGGCAGTTGCTGCAGTTTCGATATTCGGTTACGTATTGGTAAACGCGGTTCAGATTAAGCCGGATCGTCCGCTCATCCAAATCCGGATATTTCACCCGCAGCTTCTCGACAAGCGGTTCCGCGAGCAGCTCGGTCAGCTTGTTCTCCGCTTGCTCCGAAAGTGCCTGACCTGTGGGCCATGCCTTTAGCAGCTCGCCCATTGACTCCATCATCTGCTCACCCCGCTTCTATGATTTGCCGTCTAATTTACGCGCGAGCTTCCGCAGCTCCTCAAGCTCGTCGGCTGAAACGGAAGCCGCTGATTGACCTTCCTGAACAATGGGAATCGAAGGCTTCCGCGATGTTCCTCTGCTGTTGCCTCCGCTGCGAGCGCCGCCTTTGGAGCCGTTATAGCCGCCTCCGGCATAGCTGGCTGCTGCTTCCTTGCGCCGTTCCTTGTCCTGTTCAACTTGAGCTTGCTCCCGCACGTAAATAACGGCCTTCTCGAATGTATCAATTTGTTTCACGAGCATATTCGAGGCTACCGCGTCCAAAAACGTCTTCGTTACTCTTTGAGCATCATTTGCTCCAATAACATAATGAATGAGTACATTTATAACGGGTCCTGCCAATTTATAATTAAGATCCATTCGTTCAAATACGCGTTCTATCCAATCCGGCACCGCGCCAGGGAAAAACCGCTGCAGAAAGCGGGTATGCGGTTCATTCCGCATCAGCATATTGTACTGCTGAACATCGCACCGGCCAAGCAGCTGGTTCGGAACCTGTAAATAATGCTGCTCCTGTACTTCGTATTCCTCCGTCAGTTCATCAGAATCAACCGGCTCTTCATTTGATACCACTTGCGTCCGAGAAAGCGTGCGCTGACGCTCGCCTTCCCGCTTCTTGTCCTGCCTGTAGAATTGGTTGGCCCGCAGTTGAAGCTCGTCAATATTCAGCTCGCCGCCTTCTCCGAAAATGCCGTCCTCATCGAGCAGACGGCATATATCTACGACAGCCAAGTTGTATTTGTAGGCCACATAATTGACCTGCGAGAGCTGCTCTTCGTTGCTTCGCAGCCGCTCTACAAACCGGCGATTCGCCGAATTCCGCGGAAAGCGCAAAATGATTTCCCCATAGGGGATCCCCGCTGTTGCCTGCGCTGATCTCGCGGCAGCTTGCCGCGAAGGCGCTACCTCTGTCAATGCTTGCTCAAGCTCATTGTCTACCGACTGCATATTCAGCTTAAACAGCTCGTAGAAAGGCACCGATATGTTTTCTTTCGTTAGCTGCGCGCCGGCCAGCTCATCCGGTTCATTGGCCCCGAAGGATTCTCGGAGCGATATGACCGCATATTTGCCGACCTTATCCCGCAGCAGCATCGTCAAGTGCATATTGCGAAAAAATTCAACCGGCGACAACGGCTGCGAAAGCTCGTATTCATAGATAACATCTGCATTATCGGGTACGCCTAGTCGAGAGGTTTGAAGCAAGCCTACCGCTTCAAGCTTGGATGCCTGCTCGATCAAATGCTTGCGGCCCCGCTCGTTCATTTCCAGCCCTAATCCAAGAAACAGCTTGCGCTGCGGTTCTATAGAAGAATAACCCGAAGTCCCCTCTGCGATTCCGTGATAAAGCTGCTGGTAAAATGCGACGGCAAAAGCGCCAATCATCGGCTGATAGATTAGCGACAGCATTTTATAGTCCAAGCTGCTTAGCGAAAAATCACGGAATATGTAATACCGATGATGCTCCGTGTAATGCAATATATTATTGATGCGCACTGCACCACTCCATCCCTTACTTTCATTCTATCATTTTAACATAAAAACCGATGCTCAGGACGAGTCGAAAAATAGAAAAATCCCCCGAATGAGGGATTTTCAGATTAAAACATTTTGTAGCCGCCCTTGCGCAGCGCTTGAATCGCCCATCCGCTTACGTACGCGCCGATCAGCGCACCGATAACCGGTATGTAATCAATGACCGTATAATGAGCAAAGTTCTCGATCGTGGCGGTCGCTGATTTATCCCACGGCGCCCATATGCCCAGTACGATTAAAGCGATAATAAACAAATATATCGGAAACCACGTTGTTTTTAACAACATATTCAGAATAAAGCCGATACCGAACATCATGACTAAAAACAGCACTGTTGCAATAATTAACTGAAGCATCCAGACTTCCCCTTTCAGACTCTCGATTATTAGTTTAATTAATGGTCCGGTGGAAGTCAATTACGTTAGGAGAAATGTCACAAGACCGCCATTTGCTCCGCTTGCCTAGATTAAGATACAATGATGGCAGCATCATTATGGAGCTTGAAGGGAGCATTTATACAATGAGTGAAGCAGCACAAACATTAGAAGGCTGGTACGCGCTGCATGATTTCCGCAGCATGGATTGGACAGCCTGGCGCCTAGCCGACGAAAACGAACGCAGCCGCGCGCTGGACGAGCTGCAATCGTTTTTGCAGCAATGGGCTTCGGTGGATGAAAATAAGCAGGGCAGCACAGCCGTATATTCGATTGTAGGTCAAAAAGCAGACTTTATGTTCATGCATTTGCGCGAAACGTTAGAGGATCTTAACGCAATCGAGACCGCGTTCAACAAAACGACCTTCGCTAGCTTTACCTATCCGGTGCATTCGTATGTAAGCATCGTGGAGCTCAGCAACTATATGGCGCAGCCAGGCTCGGATCCGATGCAGAATCCGGATATTATCGCTAGACTGAAGCCGTCTCTGCCAAAAGCAAACCACGTCTGCTTCTATCCGATGAACAAACGCCGCGACGGCCAAGACAACTGGTACATGCTCAGCATGGACGATCGCAAGGCGATGATGCGCAGCCACGGCATGATCGGCCGTTCCTATGCAGGCAAAGTAAAACAAATCATTACCGGTTCCGTCGGCTTCGACAATTGGGAATGGGGCGTTACGCTGTTCGCGGACGATGCTCTTCAATTCAAAAAGCTGATTTACGAAATGCGCTTTGACGAAGTAAGCGCGCGCTTCGCTGACTTCGGTGACTTCTATGTCGGCAATTTCTTAAACGGCGAGAAGTTCGCAGCAATGCTCGCAATATAGGTTTACAGCCTAACGCATAAATAAGACAGTCCGAGCCTTTCGATAAAGGCAGCTCGGACTGTCTTTTTATTATTCGAGATCGTCGATGCTTACTGCAATGAATTTAAGCGCGCTTCGATAATTATGCCGAGTGATATCCATTGCCAGCTGCCGGTTCGGAAACCCGCGATGCAGCAGCTTTAAACCGCTGGCTGTACAGGAGAGATGATGATACATTTTGTAAAACAACATCCGGTTCCGATCCAGCTGGTCATTCCCCAAATAAGAGTAAGCAGCTCCAAATCGAAACGTCAAAAAGCTGTGCTCATATTCGGAATCGTAATAGCGGCTTCCCTCAATATCAATTAAATAGGGCTCCAGCTTGTCATTCACCATGACGTGATCCGGGCCCAGCTCCCCATGAATAAAGCTGTATCGCTCTCTTGCCTCGATATTGGATTCCAGCTCATGCACTTTTTCCAGCAGCTTCATCTGATTTTCCTTGAATGCCGCTATATAATCCGAAGCATAGGCCAGGAGCTGCTCCGCTTGTTCCAATTCCTGCAAATGGCATTTGCCGGAATGAACTAAGCCAGCGTTTATCAATCCAGGGTAATCCCTCTCTAAGCTGTGCATCCGTGCAAGCATCGATCCGAGCTGCCCGAACACTTTCTCCTTAGGTTCCTCGTCAGCATTCAAAAAGCTCGCTGCATCCGGACCGTCGATATATTCGACAAAAGCAAAGTCAAAGGGATACCGCTCTCTTTTCTTGTTTATATAATAAATGCCAGGCGTCCGTATGCCATGCTTGCTTAAAAAAGCTTGATTTCCTTCGAATAGCCCGCATCCGTAGATGCGCTCGTTCTCTGGCAGCCTTTCGATTTCCTCTTGAAAAAAATTCATTGCCAGCTCCCAGACATACAGCATGAACATAAAACCATTCGTGCACTTCACTTTATAGACGGTTTTTTGAGCGCCTCCATGCCTGGTCGTAACTTGCTTGACCATATAGCCGGCACCAAAGGTTTCCTTTGCATGCTGCTGTAAATCTTCAATTGCCACTAAACAATCATCCATAGCTGCAACACTCCAATTCCTTTTTTTTGCTGCCGGCTGCTTTACTATAAATAAAATTCCGCCAAAAGAATAGACTGTTTCTTTCCCGCCTGTTATGATGTTGAATAAGTTCTTTGTAAAAATAGCGATACCTTTTCAAGCGTCTAGAGCATCTTCTAGATGCTTTTTTTTATGCCATTTGGCCAAAAAAAAGCTTTCGCGCTTGACCGGCATCGTGGCCGTATCAAGTGCGAAAGCCTTTATTTTAAATGTCGTCCTCATCCTCGTCTTCTTCGGCGCTTAGACGCTTTGCATCCAAATATTCTTGGGTTGCGCGGTCACGCTCGCGGCCTTTGTCCTTCAACCGCTCGATTGCCGGCTGAATCAGCAGGTCAACTTCCTTTTGCACCGTATAAGCCAAGTCGTAGCGCGTCTGCGATTCTAAGAAGGAACCGACCTCCATCAATGCGTTGTAACGATCCAGCTCATCTCTGGTGAGCAAACCCCGAACTTGTACGCTGCAGTGTCTCATTATAGGAATTTACCTTTACGAAGCACGAGTGAGATGCCGCCGATGATGAACAGGTAACGCAGATCGATTGCTTTTTTCAACCAAGCAGCTACGCGTCCCTTGTATTTTTTGCCGAATGCAATACCGATTGCTTCGCCTTTTCCGAGTGACGCCACCGTACCTTTGTTGCTGAACGTAAAGCCTTTAGGCGGCTGATTGCGAATGGAAGCGACAAGGTTATGCGCGCAAACGACACCCTGCTGCATCGCGATTTGAGCCGTAGGCGGGTATGGACGGCCTTCCGGGTTGAACATCAGCGAGTTGTCGCCAACGATGTAGATGTTTTCATTGCCGGGAGAACGAAGGAATTCATCCACTTTCACGCGTCCGCGCATCGTCTCAAAACCTGCTTCTTCGATCAAGCGGTTTCCGCGGATACCGCCGGTCCAAATCACGGTTGCGGATTTAATTTCTTCGCCTTCGCCGACAATAACGCCCTCCGGCGAGCATTCTTTGATTGCCGTGCCGATACGGAAAGTTACGCCTTTCTTAGTCAAAACGTCCATGCCGTATTCCACTAGCTCAGGGTCAAAACCAGGCAGCGCCGTTGGGGCCGCTTCGATATTGTAAATTTTCACAAGCGCCGGATCTACGTCGAACTGCTTGCAGAGCTCAGGGATACGGTCGGAAAGCTCGCCGACGAACTCGATGCCCGTAAAGCCCGCTCCGCCAACCACGAACGTCAAATAGTCCGTACGATGCGGTTCGCGTTTGAAACGAGCAAATTGATACTCGATATGTTCGCGAATTAAACGAACGGAATTGATGCTGCGAATATTCATGGCATGCTCGCCTAGACCCGGAATGCCGAATGTCTCTGGCTCGCCGCCAAGGCCGATAACCAAATAATCGTAAGACAAAGTGCCGTCTTCGAGAATGACTTTTTTGTCTTGCGGACGGATTTGCACGACGGTGGATTTCACGAAATCGATTTTAAATTCATCGATCAGTTTTGAAATGCTGACTCGCGCATTTTCCGGATTGTCCGTGCCTGCTGCCGGCATATGGAGATGTGTCGTAATATAATGATAGTCATGTTTATTTACTAATGTAACGTCGGCTTCATTGTAATTTAATTCTTTTTGCAGACGAAGCGCGGTCAAAATACCTCCGTACCCTGCGCCAAGAATGACGATTTTAGGTATGTTACTCATCGATTAATCCCATCCATTCCTCTTATCTTTGTATTTATACATTGTGAAAAATTACACATGCTAAACCGAATATCTATAATTATAAGTTCAGTGTGTTCTAAATAAAGCCATTTTATCAATGAATCGGAAACGGTTTGGCGACAACTTTCACCGCTCATAGCAACCAGTCCCGTGCTTAACATACATCAGAAATTTTACATAGTTTTCAGTAAAAGTTCAAGGGCAAATTATACGAAATTGTTTAGAACTCTATACAAATTAAATATTTCCTTCTTCTTCCGCGAAGCATTATAATGGTATTCGTAAAGCTTAAAATGCGGAGGTGGCTACATTGTCTAACCCTGAAACAGCAGTAAAACCCGTCGATATCTTAATTATCGGAGGAGGGCCTGCGGGACTGTTTGCTGCTTTTTACGGCGGTATGCGCCAGGCTTCAGTAAAGCTGATTGAGAGCATGCCGCAGCTAGGCGGCCAGCTTGCTGCTCTTTATCCTGAAAAATATATTTACGATGTTGCCGGATTTCCGAAAGTAACGGCCCAGGAACTGGTCGACCGCCTGATAGAGCAGCTTTCCCATTTTAAACAGGAGATCTGTTTGGAAGAGAAGGTCACTAACGTCATTAAGCATGACGAAAGACTCTTTGAGATTATAACAGACAAAGGCGTTCATTATGCCAAAGCCGTCATCATAACAGCGGGAGTAGGCGCATTCGAGCCGCGCAGGCTTGATTTGGCGGATGCCGCAAGATTCGAGAAAAAAAACCTTCATTATTTCGTAGGCGATTTGCAGCGGTTTAAGGGGCAAAAGGTGCTGATAAGCGGTGGAGGCGACTCGGCCGTGGACTGGTCGCTTATGCTGGAGCCGATTGCTGAGAGCGTGACGCTCATTCATCGCCGCGATAAATTCCGCGCGCATGAGCATAGCGTAGAAAATCTTATGAATTCCAAAGTAAACGTCCTTACGCCAAAAGAAATTACCATGCTCCACGGCGAGGACAGCATTTCAAAAGTGACGTTAACCGACGTCAAGACGTTAGAAACATCCGAACTCGACGTGGATGCCGTTATCGTTAACTTCGGTTTCATTTCGTCCCTTGGTCCGATAGCGGACTGGGGAATCCAAATACAAGGCGGATCAATACTTGTGGATACCCGGATGGAGACCAATATACCGGGCATATTCGCCGCGGGCGATATTACGACCTATCCCGGCAAGCTCAAGCTGATTGCCGTAGGCTTCGGCGAAGCGCCGACCGCCATTAACAATGCGAAGGTTTATGTCGATCCAAATGCCAAGCTGTCGCCCGGCCACAGCAGCAACATGAAACTTTAATGCTTCAAATTCGCTTTGCGTCTTTTAAAAAATAAACAAAAGGGTATCCTAACCTTGGCTTAGTTCATTCATGCACCTATCGCATACATATGCACGGTGTGCCAAGGAGGATACCCTTATGTTTTGTCCGGTTTGTAACGGGATTCAATCTCTGCATGTACGCTGCTCCTCTTGCGATAGCGCAATTGTCGACTGCGGTCGTTCATCCGATCTGACAGGTCCCTATGCACCCTATGAACAAATAGAGGACGAACCGCTTTTAAGTCAGGCCGTCGTGCAAAAAACTTTTTCCTGCATGCATCTTGTATATTGCCAGTCTTGCAATCAAACAACCGAGGTCTCGGTTATGGAATGGTAATCATGTTGTAAGGCAAAGTACTGCAGCAGGGATCAAGCGGTAATTTTGACGGCTTCCGGATTTAACCGTCTGCGCTTCATTTCAATCGCTAGCATTCGAATGAATTCCGGCTCCAGTTCAAACTGGATAGCTGCATAATAGGTGTCTACTAACATTTCATCAGACAGTAGCTCCAACACTACACACCCTTTCTTCCATACTTTGGTTATTGCTTTTTCATAGTAGCATGGCACTATTAGAAGGACAACAGCACTGGTTATACACAATATCTTGTGTATACGCTGTGCACAGCGTGTGCATATTCATTTATCGTTGAGCAAAATCAGGGTGTATAATGTGGATATAGTTATCCACAGGATAATTTTTCAATTTATCAATAAAAAACTTTAATCGGAATCTATAAATCTATTAATGGAATATATTGCCCCTCTATTGCATAGGACGGGATTCAAACAAAAAAATAGGGTGCCGCAGAGGTCAAACCGACTTCCGCGGCACCCTATTCGATTAAGCTGCATCACATGCTTTAAAGTGATTTTATTGCGGCCGCGTATTCACCTCGAAGATCCAAATATGGCCTTGTTTATCGATGCCGTAATCAAAACCCAGCTGGCCGATGCCTGGATATTTGGCTTCAAGCACTCCTGTCGACAGCACGGTGAGCTCCCGCATCTTCTGCTTCTTCTCCGAGACCTGCGCAGGCGACAAGGATCTGCTGATGCCCTGTGCCCCGGATACCAGCTTGCCGCCGCGGCATAAGTTTGTTACGAACAGCCCTTTTTTGGCAATCCGCCCCACGATCGAGCGATATACCCAGCCATTCTCCGTTTTCACGTATTTCACCCGATAGTCGATTGGCCTGCCATCTACCGTAGCCAAATTTATTCCTTTTTGAATCAGATAAGACCGGCCTCTCCGTTTTTTGTTTAGCGCTCCTATTAGCGCTCCAAAACTAGCAAAACGTTTGGTCTGCGAATAATAGGTATAAGAATATCCGTCGCTAGTGCGAGCTACCTTGATAACACCGTGTCCGCCGGCGCCAACGACCGGTTTCACGACAACCATTTGATGCGTATCGAGCATGGCTTTGAGATTATCCGCCGTAAATTTCCGTGTCGGAGGAATATGCGGCGCAATGCTCGAGTGGGAAAGCAAAGTCGCGGTCTTTACCCATTTGCTGGCCAGCTGCCTGCCTGAATGTCCACCCATTTCAATCTATCCCCTTTCCTATTGCTTCATCCATAGCATATGACAGAGTACTATCTGTCTCTTGGATGAATGTCATAGGTTAAGAGCCTTTATTGCTAAGTCTAGCAAATCGTGCTAGCCTTATTCCCAAAAACTTGTTCCGTTTATCGATCACGGTCACCCGGGCTTTACGACCATCAAGAACAAAACGATGATTGGAATAACCGTATTTACCGTCCCCCAGACATTCCATCGCTTTGAATATTGAAAATACTCGTCTGGCAGCTTGCCGGTTTGAATCCCTTGTTTGCTCAGCGTTTGCATTTGGAGCTGGCTTGGCAGCAAAACGACGCCCCACAAAATGCCGGATATCGCGAACAATAGAATAGACAGGGTGAGCCAGTTAAGCTCCGTGAAGGAATAGCCGTACGATTGCGCCGTCAAAACGCCGAATAGAACGAGGAGCACGATGCCTGGTATCGTAAAAATATAATCAGCCCGCATAATGCTCTGCGCCATATGATGCAGCTGCTGAGGGTTACTGCTGTTATCCTGCCTGATTTTCCAAAATGCGGTCGTTATAATGTTCCCTAGAAACAACACCGCTCCAAGCACATGTAAAAAAACGAATACGCGATCCATCCTCAACCGCCTCCTCCTTGCAATACTCGCAGCATAAATTGATAAAAATCCTCTTTCTCGAAAGCACGCGCCAGCGAAACGCCGGCCTCGGCCTGCATAGTATTACGGAGACACCTGCCTTAATCGGATTTTTGTTATTTCCAATATACAGACCGTCGCCCGGTTAGTAAACCATTTTTTCCCATCTTCTACACAAAAAACGGCAAGCCCCCCTAAATGGGAAATGCTTGCCTTTTCTCACTTTTTCACTTGTCTGTTTGCTTCTCCAGCGCTGCCTTGAGCTTATCCGCCAAGCTGTTCGACAATGATGTATTGTCGCTAAACTGCTCGATCAGCTTCTGGTTTTGCTTGCGGTTAACTTTGCCGCCCTGCTTGTCGCCAAGCATCTCAATCACGCTGCATGGCTTGCACTGCGCAAATTTTCCCGCCTTGCCGTCTTTGATTTCCATTTTCTTATGGCAATTCGGACAACGCTTGTTCGAGAGCATTGGTTCCGCAGCACGGCGGTAACCGCAATCGCGGTCCGAACAAACGAGCGATTTGCCCCGCTTGCCGTTAATTTCAAGCAAGGGCTTCTCGCATTCCGGACAGCGCGAATGCGTCAGATTATGCGGCTTGTATTCCTTCGTCTCCGCAATAACCTCCGACACCCATTTCGCCGCTTGCTGGCGGACATTTTTCATGAAAGCCGCCGGGTCGCCTATGCCTTTTGCAATGCGCTCCAGCTCTTGTTCCCATTTTGCGGTCAAATCCGGGCTCCTCAGCTCATTCACCACCAGCTCGATCAGCTGTTTTCCTTTGCCGGTCGGCATCAGCTTGTTTTGCGAACGCGTAATCGTATCCGTACCAAGCAGCTTCTCTATAATATCGGCTCTTGTCGCGGGTGTACCCAGACTATGCTTTTCCATACGGGTCAGCAGCGTCGCTTCGGTATAACGTGCCGGCGGCAATGTCCGCAGCTCGCGCAGCTTAGGCTGCTTAATCGGAATCGACTGCCCGATCGTGAGCGGCGGGAGCAGCTGTGCCGGCTGACGGTCGGCTTTGCCTTGTCCGGACTCGCCCGCTCCGTTGTCGTCCTCTTCCTCCTCCTCTTGGCTGGATGAATACGCATCGGACTGATAGATTTCCTTCCATCCTTTTTCTTTCTCGATCTTGCCCTTCGCATAAAGCGAATCCTTGCCAATGGTCAGCACGACGCTCGTCTCGTCATACTTGTAAGGGCCATAAAATAAAGCGATAAACCGTCTGACGATCAGATCATACAGCCTGCGCTCATCATTGGTCAGAGCTGAAATATTAACGAATTGCTCCGTCGGAATAATCGCATGGTGATCCGTTACTTTCGTATCATCGACAATACGCTTCGTAATCGGAAGCTGTATTCTTACCAGCTTACGGGCCAGCTGCGCGTAAGGGCCTACGGCGATACTCTCAAGGCGTCCTTTTAATGTAGGAACCATATCGCTCGACAAATAACGGGAATCGGTACGCGGATAGGTCACCAGCTTATGCTGCTCGTAAAGCTTCTGAAGAACGTTGGACGTTTGCTTGGCCGAGAAGCCGAGCCGTTTGTTCGCATCTCTTTGCAGCTCGGTCAGATCATAGGCCTGGGGATGGGGCTCGGATTTCTCCACCGTTCGAAGCTTGCTTACCTTTGCGCTTCCTTGTTTGATGCGGGCGGATATCGCCTCGGCCTCTTCGCGGCTCCACACTCTTCCGTCATGCGTATCCTGCTCGCGCCAAAGCGCAGAGAATGATCCGAATTCAGCCGATACATTCCAATAGGGCTGCGATTGAAAGGATTGAATTTCCTGTTCCCGGTCCATCAGCATCGCAAGCGTAGGGGTTTGTACGCGGCCCGCCGCAAGCTGCGCGTTGTATTTGGTCGTTAAAGCCCTCGTTACGTTTAGCCCGATCAGCCAATCCGCCTCTGCGCGGCAAACGGCTGAAGCATATAGATTGTTATATTCCTTGCCCGGCTTAAGGCTGTTAAAGCCGTCCTTAATCGCTTTATCCGTTTGCGATGAAATCCAAAGACGCTTGAAGGGCTTGCGCCAATGAACCAGCTCCATGATCCAGCGGGCGACGAGCTCGCCCTCCCGCCCCGCGTCGGTCGCGATAATAAGCTCGCTAATATCCTGCCGCTTGCACAGCTGCGCTACCACACGGTACTGCTGCGACGTCTCCTTCATGATCTTCAAGTTCATTTTCGGAGGAAGCAGCGGTAAATCTTCCAAATTCCAAGTTTTATATTTGGGGTCGTAATCCTCCGGCTCAGCCAGCGTCACCAAATGGCCAAGCGCCCAGGTAACGATATATTTAGAGCCTTCCATGTAGCCTTTTTGCTTCTGTCCGCAGCCGAGCACACGGGCGATTTCCTTCGCCACGCTTGGCTTCTCTGCCAGTACAAGCGATTTCATTTCATTATTCGCTCCATTCCGTTTAATGCTTCGTTCATTATGACGAAACGATACCATAGGCTTGCAGCCTGCGCAACGCCTATGCGCGGCTGCACGCGCTGAAGCGCTTGCCTAAGCTGGGGACGTTCCTCTCAATCTCGCATTTTTTGCTGCCGGGAATCCCCGTGTGCTATAGTAAATTCAGCTTATATGAAAACAGATTAAGAGCTGGGGAGCGTTGAAGGATGAAGCTGCGTTTTATTGCCATATTTTTTTGTGTGTTGCTTGTATACAGCGGCATATCCTTCTATATCGGATGGAATGGCTGGCTGTTCTTATCTGCACTTTTCAATTGGGAAAATGCAGGCTGGTATGCGTTAACGACTGCCATTATCGCTTATGCTTATATTATCGGCCGAGCTGCTTACCGTACGCCGCTGCGTCCGGTCGCGGAAGTGTTCAAGCTTATCGGTTCCTATTGGTTTGCTGTTCTTGAATACGCAGTCCTCATTTTGCCTGCTGCCAATCTTCTTTCGTTCCTCCTAAAGGCAGCTGGCGCCGGGACATCCATCTACGTCGTCGGTGTCGGAAGCATCGCGATTCTTCTCATGGCCGTTCTGCTCGTCCGCGGATCTTGGAATGCTTGGAGTCCCATTATTCGAACCTACCACGTACAGGTGCCTAAGCCTGCCGGCCAAATGAGCAAGCTGCGCATTGCGATGGCATCCGATCTCCATCTGGGCACGATAGTCGGCAATAAGCATTTGGAACGATTGCTCAGCAAGGTAGAACAAATCAAGCCTGATCTGATACTACTGCCAGGCGACATTCTTGACGATGATATCGAGCCCTTTCTCCGCAAAAACATGTCGGCTGTGCTCGGCAGGCTTAAAGCGCCTTTGGGCGTATACGCGGTTACCGGCAATCATGAATACATCGGCGGAAAGGTGCCCGAATTTATCGCGGCCATGGATGCCATCGGCATTCACGTCCTCATGGACGAGACCGCGCTTATCGCGGACAGCTTCTACGTCATAGGCCGCAAGGACAAAGCCTCCGCCGGCTTCGGCGGGAACGGAAGAATGCCTATCCGTGATTTGATTGCTCCTCTCGACCAGTCGAGGCCGCTTATCTTGCTGGACCATCAACCATCGGACATCGCTAAAGCTGCCGAGAACGGCATCGATATTTCCGTATCCGGTCACACGCATCGCGGTCAAATGATGCCTAACCACTTGATTACAAGAAAATTGTTCGAGTTGGATTGGGGCTACCTGAAAAAAGGCGCCCTGCATGCCATTGTCTCGTCCGGCTTTGGCACTTGGGGGCCGCCTGTTCGAATCGGCAGCCGGTCCGAGGTCATTCAAATCGAGGTGGATTTCGTAGGCGCCTAGAACAGCAATAGCGGCAACAAATGTGCTTATCCCTCCGTAAAGCGGCTCATAAGAGCCCTTCAACGCGGAGACAGCCATGGGTTGCCGCTATTTTTAGTTTAGTTAATCCACATCCGCGATGCGCCACTCGGCATCCTGTTCCTTCCCCTTCTGAAACACGTAAAGCGAACGGCTGCCCTCGCCGTTGTCTTTGGCTTCCGTAACCTCGACGACGGCTTCAAACAAAGCCTTTTGCTCTTTTATCGCAATTTCCCCTTCGGCCTTTATGCTCGTTACCGTGAAGCCGTTAAAGCTTCCGGTGCTTTCCCTCGCCTTGCGGGCGAAATCCGTGTAGAGCTCCAAAAGCTTATCGCGGTTGCCCTCATGCATATACTTGACTCTCAAATTAATGAGCTCGATAAGCGGACGCTCCGCTTCGGAATATAGCTTGCTGTCCAAATAAGCGGGCGTGAACTGCAGCGCATCGGGCTCAGCCGAAGGCAGAACCGGAATCGGAGCCGGTGATTCGCCGCTAACGGAATAAGCGCGCTCTAGCAGCGCTTGAAGCTTCGCGGACGAAGATTCTCTCAGCTTATATAACGTGCCTGTATCCCCGGCTTTCATGAAGAAGCCCGTATCATCGCTGTCGGCTACCCAAAGAAAATAGCGCCGATAGCCGAGCGTCACCGCGTATGGGGGATAAGTGACGTCAACCATGCCGGGCTGCTTCAACCCGAACCGGAACGCAGATTTGAATGCCCTTACGGTTTCCCGGTCTTTCCAAACCACCTGAGAGTTCGGCTCTGCTTTCTCGAATGTCACCATGCGCTCAACGATGACCTGATCCTCGCTTACCCAAAGCAAGAACATGAATAAAGCTGCTGCGGCAATAACAACGCCAATCGCGACTTTGAAACCACGCTTCAAACGGTTATCCCCCATTCGCCTGGTTCCGCCGTGCTGGCGTTACCTGTTATTTCTCGTACGGTACAGCAAATAAATAAAGAAAGGCGCGCCAATACCGGATGTGAACACGCCCACGGGTATATCGAGCGGCAGAAAAGCCGTCCTCGCGATCAAATCGGCTAAAGCGACAATGATACCGCCAATTAAAGCCGAGACCGGAATCAGCCTGCTCACCACGGGACCGACCATACGACGGGCCGCATGCGGGGCAATTAAACCGACGAAGCCAATTACGCCGCCTATCGCAACGGCCGAGCCTGCTAGGCCCACGCTTATTAAAATAAGAATGAACCGGTGCCGCTGCACGCTGCTGCCAAGCCCGATTGCCAGCTCGTCGCCAAGCAGCTGAATGTTCATCTGCCGCGTATAAAAAAATAAGATACCCATTAAGACGACGGTCCATGGCAAAAGGTTCCAGACATACGTCCAAGTTGATCCATATACCGTACCCGTCAGCCAAATATAGGAGGAGCTGGCCGAATAAGCAGGGCTGAATACGAGCATAAAGGTCGTCATGGCCGACAATAAAGAGGCGATTCCGATTCCCACCAACACGAGCCGAAATGGGTTTACGCCATTTTTCCAAGCGATAAAATAGATCAGCAGAGAAGCTCCCAAAGCCCCAATGATAGAGGCGACGGGTAAAAAATGAATGCTGACCGCGCTTGGCATATACGTTATAAAAGCTACCGCGCCCACGGATGCGCCGCCGGTAATGCCGACAACGTCAGGCGCCGCGAGCGGGTTGCGGATCACGCTCTGCAGTATTGCGCCTGCCACGGCAAGCGATGCGCCTACAAGAAAAGCCACGATAACCCGCGGCGCCCGCAGCGATTGAACGATCAGCACATGATCGGGGTTGCCTCTCCCGAACAGCGCATGCCACACGCTGCTGGGTTTGATGACCTGCTCACCCATCGCAAGGTTGGCCACCAACACGATAGCTGCCGCAGCAAGCAGCATCAGCGCTGCGCGCAGCGTTTTTCGATGATAGCGGTTAGAACGGCTTCCTGCTTTCCAAGTTCCGGCTGCTTGCTTCATTTGGCCATCAGCTCCTTACGCGCGATATAGATAAAGAATGGCGCGCCTACCGCCGCCGTCATAATGCCGACCGGAACCTCTTCCGGAAGGATCACGAACCTGGCAACCACATCGGCGAGCAGCAGCAATACGGCCCCGAATAACGCGCTGTACGGCAGAAGCCAGCGGTAATCCTGGCCGCAAACATAACGGGCAATATGAGGGATCACGATACCGATCAAGCCGATCGGACCGGCAACGGATACCGCGTCGCCCGCCAGCACAACGACAATGATTCCGGCAGCGAGCTTGATCAGCCCCGTGCGCTGTCCAAGTCCCTTCGCGGCCTCGTCGCCCATGGCGATCACGTTTAATTGTCTCGACAGCAGCAATGCGGCCAGCCAGCCGGCACCCATATAAGGCAGCACGGCCAGCAGCGTTTGCAGATCACGTCCCGCAATGGAACCGGCCAGCCAGAACATGACATCCTGCAGCCCGCTCTCGTTATGGACAAGCATTCCTTGCGTGAAGGAGGCAAACAAGGCCGTCATTGCAGAGCCTGCCATGATGATCTTAAGCGGCGACAGCCCGTCTCTTCCGAGCGAGCCCAGCGTATAAACCGCTGCCGCGGCAAACGCCGCCCCTCCGAATGAAATCCAGACGAGCATGCTCATTTGCGTTACCTTGAAAATAGTGATAGCCGCTACGATTCCGGCGCTTGCACCTGCATTAATTCCCATTACGCTTGGGGAGGCGAGCGGATTTCTAGTCACTGCCTGCATGATAGCGCCTGCCATGGCGAGGCTTGCACCAATCGCAGCGGCTATGAGCGCACGCGGCACCCTTGTCGTCATTACAACGACCTGCTCCATGGAGCTTTCATCGTAATCCGTAAGCGCAGCCGTCAAATCGCTCCATTTTACCGTCGTAAAGCCGAACCTCACGCTTGCTATGAAGCAGAATAGCAAAAGGACCAAGCCTAATAGCAATCCCGCGGCTTTCAAAATAAAGCTGTTTCTCCCATTATTCATTTCCTTGAACGCTCCCAAGTAAGGTTTGCCGGCAAAATACAGACGGCTCCCGCCATCCTGCGACGGCGAAAGCCCATAAGCGCGGAATCCTATAAAAGTTGTACTGGACATTCCTATAAGGTTTTATATTCGCACAAAAGAATGAGCGCGTTGGCTCATTCTTTTGTGGAATCCTATAGGCATTCCGCTTAACGTTTAGTTAAGGTCGAAGTAGAAATACAAATCATCAAGCATCAGCTTTGCAGCCATTGCGCCGCCCGATAAGTTCCAGGTTACTGCGTTGACTTTATAGTACTTTTTGTTTTTTACAGCGTTCAGATTTTTCCAAAGCGCGCTGTCAGTCCATTCCTTTTGGAACTTATAGATGGCGCCGTCCCCGTCCCAATCCGTTGTAAAGTCAAAGATATAATCGCCGTCGAGCAGACTCACCTGTTCTTTCGAGGTAACGTTAATGATTTCTTGCTTCGCAGCGAGCTGCGCCTTCGGCGTCGCAAATCCGAGTTCTTTGAAAATTTGGTAAGCGAAGCCCGAGTTGTAGGCGCGGGCGCTTCCGTTTGGATTAATGCGAATGATGGAAATTTCCGCTCCTTTATCTTTTGCGGCAAGCTTGCTCTTGAAATCGGCAACTTTGACTTTCCAATCCGCGATAAACTTAGCAGCGATTTCTTCTTTGTTCAATAAGGAAGCAGCAACCTGCAGATTATCCTGCCAATCAGCCAAGTCTTCCGTAACAATCGTAGGCGCGATCGCTTTAAGCTGGTCGTAAATTTTCTCATGGCGTACTTTTGTCGCAATGATCACATCCGGCTTCAGGCCAACGATTGCTTCTATGTTTGGCTGGGTTTCGTCGCCAAGCGTTTTTGTGCCGATTAGGCCGGAGCGGATATATTCGTAAAATGGCTGCTGCACATAAGACTCTACTGCGCCAACCGGCTTAACGCCAAGCAAAACGGAGATGTCTACGCCGCCGTTAAACAAAATAACAACGCGTTTTGGAACGCTGTTCAGCGTCGTGCTGCCAAGCGCATGCTTTATCGTTTTTTTCGTAACAAGCGCTGCAGTCGATGTTTTGGCATTCCAGCTTACCCATACGCCGAGCGATTCGCCGACGAAACGGAGAGGCACAAGCACGCTGCCCTTAATATTGGCCGGGGCCGTATCCATGGCTGTGGAAACACCGTTGATTTTAGCCGTTTTGCTGCCAAGCGTCAGCTCGACCTTTTGGCTGCCTTTTGTGATCGTTGCTTTTTTTGCTTTCGCGTCGTATTTAACCGTGCCGCCCAAAGTCTCGGCGATTGTACGGTATGGAACGAGCGTACGCCCGTTGATCATTTGAGGGGCAACGCCGAAGGAAACCTTTTTACCGTTTACGGTCACGTTGACGGCTGCAGCCGCTGCTGCCGAGGTAACCGGAATGACCGTAACCACCAAAGCAAGTATTAAGAGAAACCCGATGAACTTTTGTTTGACCGAAGACATTTAAAAACCACCTATCTTGTTTTTTATTGGACTTGCATCTTCTGCTTTATATCGCGGAAGCTTTGATAAAGCTTATAATCGAGCTGAATGATCAGCTCCTTGTCCCATTTGGCTGCCTTCGCTGCTTGTATGAGCCGGCCTAAATCTTCCTGCAGCATCTGTTGCTTGGCCGCATCGGCTGTCTCTATCGCAGGCTTCAACGCGTTCCACAAGCCTGCCATCTGCCCGGCATACTCCTTTGCCTCATCCGTTTGATCCGCTTCGACCGCTTGTTTTAGGGATTTGATCAAGCTCGACATATCCGAAATGCCGGTTTGCGTATCCGCGATTTTTGTCGGCGCGATGTTTGCGAACGGATCGCTCTGGTCAACCGCTTCGCTGCTTTGAACGTTATTCCCCTGTGTTTGTTCCCCCTCTTCACTGCCCGATGCTCCGCAGCCGGTGAGTACGACAATTAAGCATAATGCGTATGCTAGCAGCAAGCAGCTGCGTTTCCCGTTCCCCGCCTTGCCCAAAAATACGAAGTAAGAAATTGTTCCACATCCTCTCG
Source organism: Paenibacillus sp. LPE1-1-1.1 (assembly GCF_040676435.1). Lineage (NCBI taxonomy): Bacteria > Bacillati > Bacillota > Bacilli > Caryophanales > Paenibacillaceae > Paenibacillus > Paenibacillus sp. LPE1-1-1.1. The sequence goes on along the minus strand of NZ_JBEGHY010000012.1, from coordinate 1,318,829 downwards.
CTATGTGAATGATAATCATTTTCATTACTATTCTAACGATCAGAATTTCCAAATTGTATACACGATATTGCCCGATTCACATGGACAAAAAAGTCAGCTTTGCCCCATAGCTTGAAAAATTGCTAGGTTTCTCTCCCTAACTTTGATAGGATATAATTGATAATCGTTCTCATACGCTTTACATTTTACTACTCTCCTATAAAAAGGAATGCATGCTATTGAATCCGGAAAACCGAGTTTTGTCCTATTTGCCTTTATCTTTGAAAGCTCACGAATACGGCGCCGGCTTTCGCTCGAAGCCTATCCAGACCGCGCGAACATCCATCGTCTTCGTTCAAAACGGCAGCGGATGCCTCTATATAAATGAACAGCGTTATCTGCTCAAAGCCGGCGCCTTCTTTTTCCTTCAGCCTGCTATGAAAATTCAACTAATGAATGATTCGGAAAACATTCTTCGCCTTCATTTGCTCCATTACCGGTCCGTCCAGCTGGACTTTGGCGATGATTTCATTCATGCGGCAAGCATGCCGTCACCGTTAAACGAGGGGGCGCTGCCCGTCCACTATTCGTCATCTGCGGTAACAGAGACGCTAGTTCTTCAGCTCCAGCAGGCTTTTAAAGAAAAAAGCAGGCTGAACGATATCAAAAAGCAGCTTGTTTTTTGCGAATTGCTTCTGCATTTACATACCTGCCAGAAATCGGACCGCCTTACGGTGAATGAATCCATCCAGCAAACGATTGCTTTTATGGAAGAGAAGTATGCGAAATCCATTCAAGTAAGCGAGCTCCCGGTCATTGCGGGCATGACGCCGAGCTCCTTTTGCCGCGCTTTCAAGAAAATAACGGGGCTGACGCCCGGCCATTATCTTACAAGACTGCGCATGGTACGCGCCAAGGAACTCATGAGCGAGCAAGGCGCCGCGCTGAGGGACATTGCCGTCGGAGTCGGCTTCCAAGACGAGCTGTATTTCAGCCGGGTATTCAAAAAGACGGAAGGAGTATCTCCTTCCGTCTATCTTAAACGGCGCGATAAACGAATCGCTGTCGTCAGCAGCTTTTTTTTGCAGGATCATTTGCTCGCTCTCGGCATTTTACCGATCGCGGCGCCAAGCTTTCCGAAATATTACGCAACGCCCTCCGGCTTTCCGAGCTACCTGCATGACCGGCTTACAGGCACCGTGCCGCTTAACGCAGAGCGGACCATTATGAGCAGCGATGTGATGCGGTTGTCACCGGATCTGATTCTAAAAACGGAATTTCAGAAAAACCCGAACGACAGCATGTGGAACGCAAACAAGAATACGATTTTTATCGGTCATTCTACGAGTTGGGAGCAGTATTTGCGGAGTATTGCGACGCGCGTGCAGAAGGAAAAAGAGGCTGAACGCATCATACGCCAGATGACCCTGCTTGAACAGGAAACCAGAAAAAAGCTTGCGCCGGTTACGAAAAACGGCAAATGGGTAATCATCCGCCTGCTCCCGAACAATTGCCGGTTATACGGCAGCGCCGACCACACGTTTACGGAGCTGTTCTATCGACGCCTGCAGTTTCAATGCGATGAACGCGTCACGCATCCCATTTATATGGATCATGCGCTGGACCGGCTGATCGAGCTGGACCCCGAAAACATCTTGATCATTTGGAGCGAGGAGACGGAAGTGAACGCTCTCGCAAACCAAGAGCAATGGCTCAATTTGCGTGCGGTCAAAGAAAATCGCGTGTATTATCCCGATTCGCGGGAATGGGACCCTTGGGGACCCATTGGACGCGAGCATATGATCCGGGCGATGACGCGTTATTTTGCTAAAAACGGTATAGACGGTTGAGGGAATGGAGTGATCTCAAGTGATCCGCAGCTGCCCCCTTGTCAAGGGGGCGCTGACCTTCTAGCTATTTACGATTTTATTAAACGAATTGACTGTCAAAAAGTAATAGAACAAATAAATGATAATGTATAATGTCGTCGAGAAGAGAACAGGCACCGTAAAGTTTACGTCAACCATATTGGAAAACAGCTTTGACATCGCGTTCACGGCAACGATGCTGTGCGTGATGCCAAGAATAAGCGGCAACCCGAAAATAAATAACGATTGCTTCAAAATCGATACGCGAATTTCTTTTTTCGTTACCCCGATTTTGCGCAAAATCGCATAACGTTCTTTATCCGAATGCGCTTCTGTCAGCTGTTTGAAATAGAGCATGCTCCCTGTAGCAGCCAAAAATACCAAACCCAAAAACACAGCTGAGAAGGTTCCGATCCCGGTGTCCTCTAATCCCATTTTGTACTCATTATAGTAAGAAGATAAGCCCGCTTGCTCTGCCCCATCAAGCAGCATCAGCTTCTTGGAAGCTTCCACGGCGGCCATCTCATCCTTCACCTTATACGCCTTGTAAATCATAGGGGCTTTAAGCTTCTCCAGTTCCTTATACAGCTCATCGTTAACGACAATCACAAAATCGGGAAACGTCCAGCTTAAAACCCGATCCTCGAGCATCTGGCTGAATGAAAGCTCCCAGCTATGCTGAGGAGCTTCCAGCGTCAAGGTTTCCTTCCCGTAGTCAGACATGCTGTAATCGGTATACATCATTTTGACCGCTACGGCCTCGTCAATTGCCGGATTGACAGTCGCGCTCCTATTTAAAGCTTTAGCGATATCCTTATAGGTGCTGACGGAAATGATTTTGACCGGCTGGTCATCCTCTGCCGAATAACGCTCCGGCAGTACCTCCGAGCTTGAAGTATGGCCGCTCGATTTGATGACCGGAATTTCCAGCTCTGCCGTCACGGGATGCTCTTTATCCGCATCGATGATTTGTTTAACCTGCCCATCGAAGGTTTGCCCTTGCGAGAGATGCATATAGCTGAACGGCGAGAATTGATCGGCATGCTTGGTATTCGTGTAATATTGGCTAAAAGCTATATTCGTCGCAAGCAGCGTGAACGCGCTCAGCAAAGCAATAATCGTCAGCGTGCCCACATTGCCGCGCATGCGGAATAACAGGTGCGAGGTCCCGACGACATTTAAGCCCCGATAATAACGGGCTTTGTTTTTCTGGGCGAGCCGCAGGAGGAAAACCGTTAAGCTGCGGAACAACAAATAGGTGCCTAAAGTTAGGCCGACGAAAGCTACGCTGTAATTACGCAATAGATCGGATTCGGATTTGAACGAGAAGGAAATAAACCCATACCCGGTTGCCAGCAGCACGACTGCCAGAGCGGCTAATACCGGCGACGCCTTAGGAACGGTCTCTGCTTGTTTGTCCGCTTGAAACAGCTCAATGAGCTTAAAGCGATAAATGAGCCGATAACCTTGGATCGACGTGATCAAAATAATAACGGAGAACACCAGCGTCGTATTCAAGATCGCGCTCCCGGAGATGGAAAAGCCGATTTCCGCGGTAGAGCCGAGCAGTTTAAGCAGGAGCATCGCGAACATTTTGGAAAGCAGCGTCCCGACCAAAATCCCAGCGGCAAGCACGATAATACTGATAACCAAATTTTCATAAAACAGCATCTTTCCAATCGACCGTTTGCGCACGCCGAGCAAGGAATAAAGAGCAACCTCCTTCTTCCTTTTTCGCGTAAAAAACGAGTTGGAGTACCAAATGAATATGGCGACGAACAAAATCAGGATAGCCGATGCCGCTTTAAATGTCATATCTATATTTTTGGATAACGCGATGCTGGCTTGAATGTCGGCGCTGTATTGAAGCGAAACGAATGTATGATAAATAACGACGCTGAACATCATGGATATAAAGTAGATCAAGTAGTTGCGGAAATTGCCTTTCATGTTTTTGACGGCGGTACTAAATAACGTCACCCGCTCCACCTCCAAGCACCGACAGCACATCCAGTATTTTTCGAAAAAAGGCTTTACGCGGCGTTTGCCCCTTTACGATTTCGGTGAAAATCGTTCCGTCTTTTATGAACAGCACGCGGCTGCAATAGCTTGCAGCGAACGCGTCATGCGTCACCATTAATAAGGTAGCTTGATCCTGCTCGTTCAGCGCCTTTAAGCTTTCAAGCAAATCGGTTGCCGATTTGGAATCGAGCGCTCCGGTCGGCTCATCGGCAAGGAGCAGGCTGGGTTTGGCGATGATGGCCCTTGACGCTGCCGTGCGCTGCTTCTGTCCGCCCGAGAGCTGATACGGATATTTTTCGAGCAGCTGCCTGATCCCGAACTTGTCCGAGATCTCCTCTACGCGGCGTTCAAGCTCGGCAACTTGAACCTTGGCGAGCGCAAGCGGCAGCAGAATATTCTCCTTCACGGTGAGCGTATCCAGCAAATTATAGTCCTGAAATAAGAAACCAAGCTTATCGCGGCGGAACATCGATACCTGCTCCTCGTTCATCGTGTGCAGGTTGACCCCGTCGATATGAATTGTACCTGCAGTCGGTTCATCAATCGCCGCGATCAGATGCAGCAGCGTCGACTTACCTGAGCCGGATGGGCCCATAATGCCGACAAACTCTCCTTCAAGCACCGTCAGATCAATTTCATGCAGTGCCGTCGAAACGCTTCCCTTAGAGCCGTATATCTTCTTTATTTGCCGAGCTTCTACAATCGTTCTCATCTCTTATTCCTCCAGCCAATCAAGTTTTGTCTCTATCGCTTCCTTTATTCTACCTTAGCTATTATGCGCTGTGGCTTACAAGACGGCCGCCAACCTTACATTTTTGTCAGGATGAGTGAAATAGGTTTACGGAGCATGCATCCTTTCGTAGTATAGAGACGAAGCTTTTAATAGCCTAACGGAGGAACTAACCATGAAAATATTGCTTGTTGAGGACGACCGCACGATTGCCCAGATGCTTGGCGAAACCTTATCCAAATGGGGCTTCGAGGTCGTAATCGCAGAGGATTTCGACCGTATTCTGCTGCTTTTCTCGAGCGAAAATCCGCATCTCGTGCTCATGGACATCAATTTGCCGTCCTTCGACGGCTTCCATTGGTGCAATAAAATAAGAGAGGTCTCCAATGTCCCCATTCTCTTTCTATCGTCGCGCGATACGCCGCTTGATATGATCATGGCCATGAATATGGGCGGCGATGACTTTATTCAGAAGCCCTTCTTTACGGAGGTGCTGCTGGCAAAAATTAATGCGCTGCTTAGGCGGACATACTCCTATGCAGAAGTAAGCGCCAGCAGCATCGAGCATGACGGCATCGTTCTCAGCCTGAAGGACGGCGACGTGAGATGCGGCGAGCTGAAGGCCGAGCTTACGAAAACAGAATTTATTATTTTACATATGCTCATGAAGCATAAGGGCTCGATTGTGACCCGTCAGAAAATCATGCGCAGTCTTTGGGAGGATGAAAGCTTTGTCGACGACAATACGTTAACCGTCAACATTACCCGCCTGCGCAAGAAGCTCGCTGAGCTTGGCAAGGACAGCTTTATCACGACCAAGAAAGGGCAAGGGTACCTCGTCCAATGAACTTCTCCCACTATTTAATGGATAAACGTTACTTTGGCATGCTTTACGCCGCGCTTATGCTTTTTGTATCGGTCATCCTTTATATAAGCGGGTCGGCCAACTCGTCTGCGAGCAATGTCGTATATGTTAACACGGTTTGCTTCGTCTTGGCGGCGCTGTATATTGTGACCGGATATTTTTATAGAAAAATGTTTTTGCGAGAGCTGACCGTCGTCATCGATCAAGGCGGAGATACGATGGTTGCGGCCCTGCCCGCACCCCAAAATGCGGAGCAAGCGCTGTATTTGCAGCTCATCGCCAAGCTTCAGCGCGAGCATTCGCAGCAAATGCAGCAGCTCGTAAATGAAAAGCGCGATCATCAGGATTTCATCATGTCATGGATTCATGAGGTCAAGCTCCCCATCGCGGCAAGCCGGCTGCTTATTAGCAACAGCGGCGGCAAGGACGTAGACTTCATCGTTGATAAATTCGAAGATGAGCTCGGCAAAATCGACGGATGCGTCGAGCAGGCTCTTTATTATTCGCGAATCGACTCCTTCTCGCGGGATTATTTTATCAACGAGGTTCAGCTTGGCCAATTGATGAAGGACAGCGTCAAAAAATACGCGAAGCTGTTCATTAACAAGCATATTCGCTTTGTGATGGAGGAGACGCGATGCGAAGTTCAAAGCGACAGCAAGTGGCTGGCGTTCATCATCGATCAAATTACGGCCAACAGCTTAAAATACACGAAGGAAGGCGGACAGTTGTCTGTTTCTTTTGAGGAAGATGGCAAGGAGAAGCGAATGACCATTACGGATACCGGTATCGGAATCGCTTCTGAGGATCTGTCCCGCGTGTTCGAAAAAGGCTTTACCGGTGCTAATGGCAGAACCCAATCGAAATCCACGGGAATGGGCCTGTATCTGGCTAAGCAATTGGCGCTCAAGCTCGGCCATGACTTGTCCATTCAATCCGAAGAGGGACGATTTACAAAATTGACGATTCATTTTCCGAAAATTAGAAATTACAATGAATGGTACGGCAATATATAACGAAGATTGCCAATCCGGTTCCATGTTTTTTCATCCTCTTTGCACTAACAATAAACCATTGACAAATAATTATTTTTGTGATATAATATAATATTTTTCTATTTACACGAAGGTATTTTATAGATAGAATATGACCTGAAACCAATTGTCCACATGCACGATCACTTCTAACAACGGCGGAGGGTTAAAATGAACATTGCAAGCGGAGTTAATATGCTGCCCATCTCAGCGCTCATGATGGGAAAAATGGAGACGATTTATCCTACATTGTTATGGGATGACGATGCGGCGATTTTAGTCGATACCGGCTATCCCGGTCAGCTGCCTTTATTCAAGGAGCAATTCGAGCGGGCAGGCCTATCCTTTGACAAGCTTACCAAAATCATTATTACTCACCAGGACCTCGATCATATCGGCAGCTTGTCTGCCATACTGAAGGAGCTCCCGCAGCCGGCGGAAGTAATGGCTTCATCCCTTGAAGCGCCCTATATTCAAGGCAGCGAGCAGCTGCTCAAGCATTCGCCGGTGGCCATCGAGCAAGCCGTCAACGCTTTGCCGCCGGAGGTGCCGGAGGAATGGCGCGCCGCATTTAGAAAGACGCTGGAAAACCCGCCTAGAGCAAGCGTTGATACCTTCATTGCTGACGGCCAGGAACTCCCGCTATGCGGTGGCATTACCGTTATCGAAACCCCCGGGCATACGCCGGGACATTTAAGCTTGTATCATAAAGCAAGCAAAACCTTAATTGCCGCGGATGCCTTAATCGTCGAAAACGACCGTTTGCTGGGACCGGTCCCGCAGTACTGCATGGATCCTGTTCTTGCTAAACAATCGATCAAAAAACTAACCGAATACGATATCGGGACCGTCATCTGCTACCACGGCGGGTTATATGCCGATCGCGTGAATGAGCGCCTTCTGGAGCTCGCTTCCGAATAAACAGCTTATGATTAATGCCTACGAGCAAGATGCGATTCATGCTTGACCATAAAGGGCAATTGTTTGATAAATCATCCGCGATATGCCTTTTTCTTCTCAGCTGCATTGCAGTTTGTACAACGTAAAACCGCTGTAATTGACAATAATTGAGCTACATTGCAGTTCATACAGCAGAATGTAGAGTGCTGGGTGATTTTTCGGCGCAGCAGGCTATTACTATTGTATTTTCTGCAGCGCAGCTCCTCCAACTCCGCGTTTTAATGAGGTTATAGTGTACGTTGTGCAGTGTACACCGTGTAGTATATTGTGTATTGAAATCCATCCAGCATTAGATCTGTGGTGGCTGCAGAGGTGCAATCGCCCACTGCCGGCCTAGTCAAATGAAAAGAGCTGTCTCCATGGGCAAATGGCCCGTAGAGACAGCTCTTTCCTTGCCTGGATTATTCCTTTAAAATCCGCCGGCCAAAGCCTGCTTCAAAAACTGCCCGGTATAGGAAGCAGCGGCTGCCGCTACCTGTTCCGGCGTTCCGGCGGCAATCAACTGGCCGCCTGCCGCTCCGCCCTCCGGACCGATATCGATGATCCAGTCGGATTCGCGGATCAGCTCCAAGCTGTGCTCAACCACAATAACTGTGTTGCCGGCATCCACTAATTTATTCAGCAGCGCAAGCAGCTGTCCTACGTCGGATGGATGCAAGCCCGTTGTCGGCTCATCCAGCAAATACAGCGTATGCGTGTTTGATTTTTTGTTCAGCTCCCTGGCGAGCTTGATCCGCTGGCCTTCCCCGCCGGACAATGTTTTTACCGACTGCCCCCACTGAAGATAACCGAGACCAACCTCGCACAAAAGCTCGATCATGCCCGATATTTTCTCCCTGCCCTTAAACACGGGGAAGCTCTCTTGAACGGTCATGTTGAGCAGATCGGATATGGAATAGCCACCGAAGGTAACCTGCAGCACCTCATCCTTGAACCGTTTCCCTTTACAGGCCGTGCAGCGGATTTCAAGATCAGGCAGGAAATTCATATCGACCGATAAAACGCCAAGCCCCTGGCAAGTCTCGCAGCGCCCGCCCGGCGTGTTGAATGAAAAATGCTTCGAGGTGAGCTTTAAGCGCTTCGCTTCGGGCAGCCCGGCAAATAAATTGCGCAGCTGCGTAAATACTTCCGTATACGTAGCAATGTTCGAGCGCTGCATCCGGCCGAGCGGCGATTGGTCAACCGTAATTTGGCTGCCGATGTGCTCAAATCCCGTTACGCTGTCGCAGCCGGGTATTTGCTGCTCCCGCTGTCCGCCCTTGGCAAGCAAATCGAACAGCAGCGTCGATTTGCCCGACCCGGACACGCCGGTTACCGAAATCAAAGTCCCGAGCGGGAACGAAACGTCAAAACCCTTTAAGTTACGGGCAATCGCATGATTAACGGTTAACTGCTTGCCGCTGCCCGCTCGTCTTGTCCTAGCCGGTGCCGGCAAGCTTTCTTTGCGCAAATAGGCGCCCGTGACCGAATGCACGCTTGCCATCAGCTCCTCCAAGCTGCCTTCTCCCACAACCGTACCACCCAAGTAGCCCGCTCCCGGACCGATATCGATAATATGATCCGCTGCCCGCATCACTTCGATATCATGCTCGATGACAAGCACGGTGTTGCCAAGGTCGCGCAGCTGCATCAGCACGCGGATCAAGCCGGATGTATCGCGCGGATGAAGACCCGTCGTCGGCTCGTCCAAAATATAGAGCACGCCCGTTAAACCGGAGCCGAGCAGCGAAGCCAGCCTTAATCGCTGCGCTTCGCCGCCGGAGAGCGAGACGGTCTGCCGGTCAAGCGACAAATAGCCAAGCCCGACATCGATAATGCGCTCCAATCGAACCGGCATATCCGTTAAGACCGGCGTCAGCATAGGAAGTCCTTCTGGCGGCAAGGCTTCCTGCAGCCGACCGGTCCAGCTCAGCATATCCTCCAAGGACCAGGAGGACACTTCCGAGATGGAGGCGCCCGCAATGATAGCCGATCTGCTTTCCTTCTTCAAGCGCAAGCCATGGCAAGCCGAGCAGACCTGCTGCTTAAAGTAGTCGCCTTCTTTTTCCATTCCGGCCTGCTCGCCGTCCTTTTCCTTGTATCTTCTCCACATCCCGGTGACGACGCCCTCAAACTTGCCGCCTCCGACGGTTTTGGGCACCTTCGTATTCGGAAAATGCTTCGCGAACGCTTCGCTTTCCACGCCGTAATAGAGCAGGTCGCGCTGAACCTCGGAATATTCTTTTAGCGGCAGATCCGGATCGAACAGAAATCCGTAATGCTTGGCGGCAGCCATCACATTATTGATTAAGTACTCGACATAAGCATCGTACATGAAAGTCACGCAGCCCCCGCGGAAGCTCTTCTCTTGATCGAACACCGCATCTAAATCGATCGTTGCCACATACCCAAGCCCGCTGCAGCATTCGCAGGCGCCCTCCGGCTTGTTAAACGAAAAATGAGACATGCCCAGCTTCTCCAGCACGGTATGGCAGCTTGGACAGGTGATCGTTTGCCGTTCCTCTTCTTCCTCTGCCGCCGCGATATCGAACCCTTCATTAAACGTTGGCGGGATGCTTTCGCCGCACGAGGAGCAAATCCGCGTGCTCAGCCTGGAGTATACAAAACGCAAATAGGTGTAAATATCGGTTACCGTTCCGACTGTCGAGCGGGGATTGCGATTCGTGACATGCTGACCGATGCTGATCGATGGCGACAGTCCGGTAATTGAATCGACCTTTGGCTTGCTGATCGAATCCGATACCATTCCCATCGACTCCATATATTGCCGCTGGCATTCCCTTTGCAGCGTATCCATAGCGAGCGTTGATTTCCCCGATCCGGAAGGTCCCGTCAATACCACCAGCTTATATTTGGGAATATCAAGCGTAACGCTTTTTAAATTATTTTCGCGGGCGCCTTTAATGACTATTGAATCATTCATCCTTGTCCTCCTTGATATCGAATCCATTTTCAACTCCAGCATACTACATTGATGCAAGTGAGAAGGTTCAGTAAATCTATGCTTGATATTATTCAGTATTATTGATAAAACATTGTCATGGTTGTTTAAGGTTTTGAGAACGCTGCGGAGGTGTTTTTTATGAATGTTCGGCCCATTGATATCGCAAGAAAGCTAAAGATAAGCACATCTGCATTGAGGCACTATGAGGATTGGGGAATTATTCCTCCCGTTGAACGCAGGAGCAACGGTTACCGGCAATATACGGAGGAGCATGTCGCCTATTTCGAATGTATCCGTGCCATGAATGAGGGCTTTGGCATGACCGTTACCAAGGAAGTGATGCTGAAGACTATCGACGGCTGCATAGATGAAGCTTTATGGCTTGCGAACGAGGCCCAAGCTTCGCTGCACCGAGACAAAACCATAGCCGATAAAACGATTCGCGCACTGGAAACCGATGATATCGATCTGCTTCATACGATAGGGAAACGAAAATGGATGACCATAGGGGAGATATCCAAAGAAACGACGATACCAAGCTCTGCTATCCGTCATTGGGAGAAAATGGGTCTGCTTACGATTGTACGCGACAACGAAAATGGCTACCGCCGATTCACTCCCGCAAACTTGCGCCAAATATTAATTATTCGCACATTCAAAGCAGCTGTATGGTCGCTTGAGATTATTCAGCAGGTACTCAAAGAGGTTGATGACAACCGCGTCGAAAATGCGATAAAAATTGCGCGCGAATCCATGCTGTTTCTCAATCGAATCAACAGAAACCAGCTGCGCGGAGCGTATTATTTGCACGAGCTCCTGCAGGTCATTGAGCGGAAGCAGCCATGAGGAAACCATGTTGAACGTTAATCGTCTAGCCCGATATGCAAGGATACGCCCGATTGAAGCAAACCGATCAAATCCTCGTTCATGTATTCGAATTCGTCTGGAATGTGCAAACAAATAAGCCGCTTGCCTGCAAGCTCATGGCCGAACTTATCCTGCAGCCTTCGGATATGCTTCTTCTCCATGGCAAAAATCAGATCCGCCCAGCCAATATGCCCTGCCGTAACCTTAATCCGGGCATTCTCTTCCGTGCCCGCCGATCTCGCCTCATGGCCGCCGGCGCCTTGAAATATCGTCTCCGCCGTCAGGCTCCGCCACTTGTTTCTGCTGCATATGAATAATAAATGGATACCGCTCACTCCCTCGGATAGGCTCGAAATTGCTTAGGCGTTATGCCTGTCAGCTTTTTAAACGTTTTCGTAAAATGGCTCTGGTCGTAAAAATTAAGCCTTGCCCAAATCTCGGACAGCGTGAGCTCCGAAGCGCTTAGCAGCTTCTTCGCCTCCTCCACCTTCTCCTGGATGATATAGCTGTGAATGGGCATTCCGACTTCCTGCTTAAACAGCTGCGATAAATAATTTGCATTTAGGCGCATCCGCTCCGCAAGCTTCGCAACGGTTACCTCCTCATAAATATGGCTGTAAATAAATTGCTGGCACTCGGCAACCACCCTTGAATATTTGCCGGCACGGCTATGCTTCACGCGCTCCGCAAATGCGAGCATCGCTTCCGTCCTGCTCTTGACGACGCTCCCGGTATCGGTAAGCTCCTCCATATGCTGAATATATAAATCGCTCATCGTAAACGCAATTTCAGAATGCAGCCCTCCCTCAATCGCTGCCCTCGTCGCCAAAGTGATGCCCGCCACCGCTATGTTTTTCTGGCTTCGCAAATAGCTGTTTTTGGACAAAATGCCAAGGTTGCCCGGCTCGAACCGCGCATACTCCCCCAGCTGCTCCGTTCTGCCCTCTTTGATGAATTGAAAAAGCTGCTTCTCCAGTCCCACATCATGATGCAATGCGGTTATTTCTCTTTGGCTGGACAGGTTCCGGTCAATATGCTGCGCAAACCCCGCATCCTCTTCCTCCGATAATGCCGCTCCGCGCTGGAGAATATCAAAGGTGCTTAGTTCTTCGCCATATAGCAAAAAATATAATAATGCGCTCGCATGCAGCAGCTTCAAGCTCCCTATCACCGGCAGTGAAAGGTAATATTTCCGCGCGTCCTCCTTCAGATCCGAAGGCAGCCCGTGATCGTTGATTATTCCTGTAATGGCTTCATCGGAGATGTCCGTAAAGGCCGAGGGCCCGACGATGACATAGCCAACATGCTGTTCCTCCCGCCGCACCTGCGTGATGACAAAGTTCTCCAACCCGTTCCGGCTTTGGATAAGCGGATACTCTGCAGAAGCTTCTTCGATTTGCAGCTGTTCCACCGATTCGCGAAAGCTTTTATGCAATGGGCCCTCTAAAGCAGTGCTGCCTTGCGAGCTTGCAAGAAGCACCATATCCCTGTTTATATAATAGGCCGGTACTTGAAAATTATTGTACATCAGCCTGCATATGGCCGTGATTTGCCCATCGGATACGGCTTGTCCCATTAAAAGCTCTCCTTTTAGGCGCCATCCTTGCCTATGGCCGCAAGATTTAGAATAAATACTATTTTTCAATGTATTTTACCATAAATCTTTGTTTTTTTCGTTTAAAATGGGCTTACGAAAAGAAATGAAAGCGCTATTAATGTTCTGAAGGGAGCTAGGACAATGACAAGAGACATAAAGAAAATCGTATCGGAATTGACGCTGGAGGAAAAAGCGGGGTTATGCTCCGGGCTTAATTTCTGGCATACGAAGGGTGTAGAGCGGCTGGATATTCCCTCGGTCATGGTGACAGACGGTCCCCATGGACTTCGCAAGCAAAGCGGGAGCAGCGATCATCTCGGCCTGCTCGACAGCGTTCCTGCAACCTGCTTCCCGTCTGCTGCAGGGCTCGCCTGCTCTTGGGACGTCGAGCTCGTGCATCAGGTCGGCATTGCGCTTGGCGAGGAATGCCAGGCAGAGGATGTAGCCGTACTGCTCGGGCCGGGCGCCAATATTAAACGCTCGCCGCTTTGCGGACGCAACTTCGAATATTTCTCGGAGGATCCTTATTTATCCTCGGAAATGGCCGCTGCGCATATCAACGGCGTGCAAAGCCAAGGGGTCGGCACCTCGCTCAAGCATTTCGCCGTTAACAACCAGGAGCATCGCCGGATGACGGTTGATGCGATCGTGGACGAGCGCACGCTGCGGGAAATCTATTTGGCCAGCTTCGAAGGCGCGGTAATAAAAGCGCAGCCATGGACGGTCATGTCCTCCTACAATCAAGTAAACGGCGCGTTCGCTTCGGAAAACAGCCGCTTGCTTACGGATATTTTGAAGAAGGAATGGGGCCACCAAGGCTTTGTCGTCTCCGACTGGGGCGCGGTCAATGAACGCGCTGCAGGCCTAGCAGCCGGGCTTGAACTGGAGATGCCGTCCAGCAACGGCGCAGGAGACCGCAAAATCGTCGAAGCGGTTCAAGCAGGCCTTATCTCCGAGGCTGCTCTGAATGATGCGGTTGAACGGATTTTGACCGTCGTATTTAAATCCGTGGACAATAAAAAGGAAAATGCATCCTATGACGCGGAAGCCCATCATCAATTGGCAATGAAGGTCGCGGCTGAGAGCATGGTCCTGCTGAAAAATGAACAAGCCATCCTCCCGCTGGCCAAAAGCGGCTCGATCGCTGTGATCGGCGCCTTCGCTGATGCGCCAAGGTATCAAGGCGGCGGAAGCTCGCATATTAAGCCGACTAAACTCGATAACACGTACGCAGAGATCGTCCGCACGGCCGGAGAAACAGCCAATGTCTCCTATGCGCAGGGCTATAAGCTGGAGAATGACGATTTAGATGAGCTGCTGCTGCAAGAAGCGAAGACTGCGGCAAGCCAAGCGGACACTGCCGTATTGTTCCTCGGCTTGCCTGACCGCTACGAGTCGGAAGGGTATGACCGCCAGCATCTTAACATTCCAAACAACCAACTCGCTCTTCTTGAAGCCGTAGCAGAGGTTCAGCAGAACCTTGTCATTGTGCTCAGCAACGGCTCGCCTATTATTATGCCATGGCTTGGCAAAGCCAAAGCCGTGCTTGAAGGCTATCTAGGCGGCCAAGCGGTGGGCGGCGCGATTGCCGCCATCTTATTCGGCGATGCCAACCCTTCTGGGAAGCTTGCCGAGACATTCCCGGTTAAGCTCAGCGATAACCCTTCGTTCTTGAACTTCCCTGGCGAAGGCGATAAAGTCGAATACAAGGAAGGCGTGTTTGTCGGATACCGCTATTATGATACGAAGGAAGTCGAGCCGCTTTTCCCGTTCGGCTATGGTTTGAGCTACACAAGCTTTGCTTACAGCAATCTGTTCGTGGATAAAACAGAGTTTACGGATCAAGATACCGTAACGGTTACCGTCGACGTTACGAATACAGGAACGGTTGCCGGCAAAGAAATCGTACAGCTCTATGTACGGGATACCGTCAGCACCGTGATCCGCCCTGCCAAGGAGTTGAAGGGCTTCAGCAAGATTGAACTTCAGCCAGGCGAGAAGAAGACCGTTTCCTTCCAGCTGAGCAAACGCGCTTTTGCCTATTATCATGTAGGCTTACAGGACTGGCATGTCGAAACTGGCGAATTCGAGATTCTCGTAGGCGCCTCCTCAAGGGATATCGCCTGCAGCCAAACCGTGCAAGTACAATCCACAGTCAGCATCCGCAAGCCTGTGACGATGAACACGACTTTTGGCGACCTGCTTCAGGATCCCGAACGGGCCGCGGTTGCAAACGGCATGCTGCAGCAATTTTCCGAGGGCAGCGGCATGATGAGCTCGCTTATGGAGGACGCTCCCGAGATGATGGAAGCCATGCTGAATTTTTTGCCGCTTCGGGCGCTTGCCATGTTCAGCCAAGGGGCCGTATCCGAAGAAGCCATTCATAAGGTTATTGCGCAAATGAACGAAATGTAACCAAAAGCTGTCCTTGTACCGCAAAAAGAGCTGTCCCGCTGGTTTTTAAAGACCGCGGGACAGCTCTTCCTTTTTTCGTTTCTTCGTCGAGCTCCATCAAATAGTGCTGCTCGTGATAAAGCTCATTCTTCCTCAACTATGCGGCCGAACGATACACGCGAGGGCAATTGGCTCGTATCCATGCTTGCATACGCATCCAACATATTCGGCACATGCAGGCGTGTCAGCCTCATTCCGGAAACGATTTTATACAGCGTGGAAAGTTCCTGTTCCTTCCATTCCAGCAAATTTTCAGACGTCAGCTCGCCTTCGTATGCAAAAATCTGCTGAAGCCCCGCATGAAACGGTTCACGGTTATTTTGACTCGTTTGTTCATATTCCTCCAAAATAAAAGCAATCATAGCTGTCCTATCCATGCTTCACTGCCTCCCCCTATCCCGATGGCGATTCCTATAAATGGTAAATGAATCCTAATTATATCAAATCATTGAATGAAAGCACTAGCTTTGCATGCGAGACCAGCTCTGGATAGACGGGATGACCGCATGGCAGCCTGTACCCTCATAATGAGTTAGACGCAGCGTAATCCCATGATCCATTAAATCCAGCTCAAACAACTGCTCGATATGAAAGATGCCCTTCGGCAGCTTGTTTTCGTACATCAGCTTCGCGGCCGCCGCAGCAACCGCAGCGGTTATATCCGCTTCCTTCTCGCCCTGAAGCCCAAATTCGGCCATGGCGGCAGCGCCGGCAAGCTTTCCGTAACCGGTTACCTTCACCGCAAAGCCCTCCGAACCAAACCTCAGCTTTCCTAATGAATGGATCATTAGCTTCTTAATGGGGCTGAAAGACATGAAACGCACGAAACCGGCTTTCCTTAACCAAGCGATTAAAACTGTCGCTATTCGAGAATCGAAGCATAAACGCGTCGAAATCGTTGGCATGCCGAGCGTCTTCGGCAGCGTCTGTTGATCGGAGAAAGGAAAACGATAGGCGGTTCTTGTTCCCCATCCATCGCCGAAGTCTGTCTTGACTCCTTCCGTGAAGCTGTCCGCCTTCCTTGTGCGGCCCTCTTCCGTAATATCGAAAGTCGCGCCAAGGCTGTTAACCGTCCATTCAATTGCAGCTTTCCCATGCGTGTCTCCTAATCCGAGCATAATCCCAATGTCGGCTCTGGTGACTTCCTCCAAGGCTTGCATGGCCTTAAGCACAAGAAGATTCGTAAGGCCGGGCGCAAGACCGACACTTAACAGCGCAGTTCCGTCTACCTCCTCTTTCCGCTGCTTCACTTGCTCCATCGCTTCAAAAAAACGGCCGTTTGCCGATACATCCACATAATCCGCGCCAGCCTTTAAACAAGCCTCCGCAAAATCCGCCGCGGTCTGATCCAAGCACATAATGACGAGCTTGACCCTCTCGAGATGCTCCCTGCTTACCGGCTTCTCCACATCTATAACAAGAGGCTTAACCCCGCCTCCCATTCTGCTGCAGAAGGCCTCCGCCCGCTCGAGGCTTCTGCCTGCCGCATAGACGCTGCCAAAATATGAAGCTGAAAGAAGCTTGCATATCTGCCCTCCGACATGACCGTATCCGCCAACTACTATAATGTCTGTTTTCATAACGGAGCCCTGCTTTTCTTTATCTCGAACAAGCTCTCATTGCCGTCCATCGACACATCTGATTCCTTCATTGCTGCTCTCTCCTATGCTCGTTCTTCTGTTCATCCTCGTCTCTGTTCTGTAAAATAAAAAGGAATTACTTTTCATTATTCCTGAGGAACAAAATGAACGCTATCCCACAAATGTGGGGATTTTGAGTAGGAGGCCATGCTATGGCTGATCGTTTGGAAACTTTGAAACGTAAATTAGGCACGCTGGAATCCTCAGCGCTTTCCGTGCAGCAATGCCGTGAAGCCGCTTTGACCATGATTTCGGATACTGTTCCTTTTGCGGCTGCATGCTGCACCTCCGTGGATCCAGTAACGCTGCTGTCGACCGGTTCTTCTACCGATGATGTCATTGAGGCCATTCATCACCAGTTATTTGCCTATGAATACGGACATGGGCATGAGGACTATAACAGCTATGAGCACTTGATCCATGCGCCTCTTCCGGCTGCCAGCTTAAGCGCTGCGACAGAGGGGATACTCAGCCGCAGCGGGCGATTCCGGGAGGTACTTGCACCGGCCGGCTTTGGCGACGAGCTTCGCGTCGTATTGCTTAGCGAAGGAGCCTGCTGGGGGTATTTAACGTTATTTCGCCGAACCGGCGAGCCTGCTTTCCGGGAGGAGGAGCGTCTGATCCTAGCCGCGATTGCTCCCGGTCTGGCGAAATCGATAAAAAACGTTGCGCTAAAGCCGTCTTCGTCAAACATTACCGCCAAAGCAAAGGAATCTGGCATTCTTATTCTGACCGACTCGCTTGAGCTGAGCAGCTCCAATGCTTCCGGCGCCCACTGGTTAGCCGAGCTCCGAAAGCTGGAGCGAATCGACACGGAGAGGCTGCCTAGACCGCTGCGGGCGGTTTGCTCGCGCGCGCTCGGTCAAAGCCGCGAATATGCCGCTTCAACCCAGATGAACGCAGCGAAGGTGTGCCTCCTGATGCCGGACGGGTTATACCTGGCAATTGAGGCAACCAAGCTGGAAAACCCGTACGGCCTTGTCCAGCTTGCGGTAACGATGTTGCCTGCCAAACCGGCCGACATCCTCCCGCTTATTACGTATGCATACGCACTGACTGCGCGGGAATATGAAGTGACCGAGCGAATCATTAAAGGCTTCTCTACCAAGGAAATGGTGCAATCCCTGCATATCTCCGCCTACACCGTCCAAGACCACCTCAAATCCATTTTTGTCAAAATGGGCGTAAACAGCCGCCGCGAGCTGCTATGGGAATTGGTCTCCAAACATAGCTGATGCGGGGATTCCCGTTCTCTGCATTCGTTCGGCTTTCTTGCTCGGCTCCCCCTCCTGTAAAAAGCACAAAAAAGAGGCTGCGAAATTCGCCAGCCTCTTTCTTCGTATATCGTTTAGCCCTGCTCGATGGCGCTAGGCTCCATAAACACAAGCTCCCATAGATGATTATCCAGATCCTGAAAGCTCCAGCTATACATAAATCCATGGTCAACCGGATCTCGGTATGGCTTTGCATCCGCAGCAAGCGCTTTGTTTACGATCTCGTCCACTTGCTCTCTGCTTTCCGCTCCAAGGGCAACGATAACCTCAGACGTTTTTGAGGCATCCGCAATTTCTTTATCGATAAATGATTTGTAGAAATCTTCTACCAGCAGCATCGCAAAAATATTGTCTCCGATTATCATGCAAGTGGCGTTCTCGTCGGTGAACTGCGGGTTAAATTCAAAGCCAAGCTTCGTAAAAAATTCAACGGACTTATTCAGGTCTTTAACCGGAAGATTCACAAAAATATTACTGGATTTAAATGCCAAGACCAATCACCTCTTCATTAGAATGTTATGCATTTGCTAGGATACATATCGAATCGATATGATTATATCCTTATTCTAGCATTTTTTACAACCTATGATTTCTTTTGGATTGCTATTTTTTGAGATTGCGCACAAGCAAAAACAAGCGGTTCGCTGCGGTTAAGCATTTCGGTTATTTCTCAAAAAATGCCGGCCGTTTGCTTTCATAATACCGTTCCATCTTATCGATGTCCGTTGAGATTTCGAGCAGCCAGGTCTCATCGCCCGTCATGCTGGCCATGTACCCGAAATTATATTGCTCGGCCAGCCGCTGCGCATATTTGGCATTCAGCTTCAGGCAAGAATCCAGTTCCGAATTTTCTTGTTCCGTCAAGCCCCGGCTCTGCTTCAGCAGCCAAAGTTCGGCCATCCTCCAATGAATATTCATCATATCGATCATTCCTATCCGTCAAGATGTACTCTCCCTTCCATTCTTTCCCCTTTTTCTTGAAAATAGTCCCCTGCTTCCTAATCTCGTACTCTATTATTTCTCAAAATGAAAAAACACCCCTAGGAAATCAGAGAAATAACCGGCTTGCCGTTATTTCTCTGTTATACCTAAAGGGTGTCTTTCATCCTGTTATTAAAGCCCGTTTGATTCGCTTACAGCAATTGGAACAAGCTGTAAATGATTTTTGCGGCCTCCGCTCTTGTTGCGGTTTCTTTCGGAGCAAAACGGTTACTACCTTTCCCGTTAATGACGGCTGCTTGCTGCATCGCTGCTACGCTCTCGGCTGCGTAAGCGCTAATTTGCGCTTGGTCCACAAATGGCTGTGCAGCGCCATCCCCGGCAAGAACGGCACCTGCTGCCTTCGCAGCACGGTACGCCATAACCGCCATTTCTTCCCTGCTGATCGCATCGTTAATGCCGAAGCTTCCGTCCTGCTTTCCTTGAACAATGCCAAGCTTCTGCGCCGCCGCTACCGCATCATAGTACCATGCATCCTGCTGCACATCGGTAAATGTGCTAGTCGCATCAACAGAAGGCAATGACAATGCTCGCATCAGCATCGTGATAAATTGTGCTCTTGTAACCTTAGCGCTTGGAGCAAATTCATTATTGCCCACTCCGTTAATCATTTCACGGGCCGCTAATGCCTCAATGCTCGTTTTGGCCCATGCCGCTTTCGCAAGATCGCTGAAGATAACCTTCTTATGCACAGCCGCATACTTGCTGAAGTGGGCCACTGTAAAGGCAACCTTGCCTGTTTCCGCAATGTATTTCGCATTTCTTACGATTTCAGGCTTGCCGTTCTCATTAATGTAGTACGCCACGACGAGATTCGGATCTTCATTAGGCTGGAGCTCGTAATCCAGAATGACGTTAATCGGCTCGCCTCTGAATTCACTGACGCTTACTCCATTGATGGATGCCTTGAAATCAAACAAAGGTTTATTTCCGAGCAACGCTTTGGTCTCGGCCGACATCGAGCCGAGATCCGATTTTGTAACCGACCAAACGACCTTTGCCATCGGATCTTCATGGCTTGTGAATGCTCCCGGATTGAAGGTAAAAGCTGCAAAGCCCAAATCAACGGTTAGGCTTTGGATTCCTTTAGCAGCCGCTGCCTCCAGCTGACCGTCCGTAAAGGCTAAGGCTACTTCCTTCGCCGCTTCAAAGCCGCGAACCTCCACGACAATCTTGCCAGCTGCAGCCTGTGCGAGCAGCTTATTGAAGTCCGTGCTTGAGACCGCGACCGCAAGCAATCCTTCGCTATTTGGCTTACCTGTAGGAAGCTTCATCGTATCGCCGTCAATTTCCGCTTGCGGATCCGCCGGCGGTGTCACGACAGGAGGCACATTCGGTTCACCGCCCGTTGTTTGTCCCGTAACCGTTATCGAAATCGTCCCATAAACAGCCGGTGTGCTGATTGATACGGCTTTTACGATGACCGTACCGTCCGCTGCTGCCGTCAACAAACCGGTTGACGAGATTGTCGCATAGGCTTCTCCGCTTACAATGGACCATGCTACGCTTTTATCCGTCGCATCCTCCGGCAATACGGAAGCATGCAGCTGCAGCTTACCATCATTTTCAGTAATCGTTGTTGCCCCGGCCTCCCCTGTGACTTCAACGGACAGCACCGGCACCTCTACTGGCGGTTTTTGGTTAGAAGGCATAAGCTTAGGCGTGATCGTCGGACCCCATACCTCCATCACATCCAGGCCGTCTGCCGTCTTAACAAATTGTACGCGGTCAATCGCGAGCTTTCTTGGTTCGGTTTGGTCAACATTGTAATGCGTGTGATACACCATAAACAGCTCTGTGCCGTCTGGCGAGTAGACCAAGGAATGATGGCCTGCGCCAGGCACGATGACATTCGATTTCATGATCGGATTATACTCATATTTTGTCCAAGGTCCCGTCGGCGTCGGTGCAGTCGCGTACCCTACGCCGTAATCCGGGCTTTGGAAATGATTGCCGGAATACGTCATATAATAGGTTCCATTATGCTTGATGACGAATGGCCCCTCATTAATTTGCGCGACAGGCGGCTTCTGGCTCAGCTCCCACTCTTGGGTCGGGCTAAACACCTTCTGCAGCGTCTCGTCTTTCATCGTTTTCATATCGTCGTTCAACTCGGCTACCCAGATCTCATTGTTGTTGTTGAAGCGCACAAAATAAATATACGTTTTTCCATCATCATCCGTATAGATATGCGCGTCGATCTCTTTCGTCGCATGCATTGGCTCTTGCACGTCTTGGACAAATGGTCCAAGCGGCGAGTCGCTTGTTGCAACCGCCAGATGCTCTTCTACTACATAGTACATGTAGAATTTGCCTCCGCGTTCAATGACCTCCGGTGCCCAAAAATTGATGCTGCCCCATGAATCTTCGTTCGAAAGCGCCAATTGGCCATGCTCTGACCAGTGGACCAGATCCTCGGACGTGTACACCTTGAATCCATCCCTCATTCCGCCTGCCGTCGTGTTTGTGCCGTAGAGATAATACATTCCCTCATGCGACAGCACGAACGGATCCGCAATGTTTCCAAGCAATGAATTCGTATAAGTCGGTTCGGTTAAATTTTCCGAGTATGAGCTGATCTTCACGTTATCAAACTCGGCATTCGCATTCCAGGTTCTGAAGCCGATAAAGCCCGTTGCGGCATGCGAGCTGTCGAGCAAATCAAATTTAGGATAACCGTTAACGTTAAGCGGGTTATCGTCAATAAAGACTTGAATGTGGTTTTCATCGGCAACGACCGTAATTTTGTAAGAGACATTCGTAAAGACCGGAAGCCTCTTAGACGCGATTTCTTTCCACTTGCCGCCGCTCATTTCCCCTAGCACGGCTGTATGCGCAGCCGCATTAATGCCCACATAGTATCCTTCCAAAGCATCTGGTCCGACACCAAGCCCGGATGCCCGGAAAATAAGGCCCGCTTCGTTACCGCTTACGATTTTTACATCTGCCTCAAGCTTGAAATCGGTAAATTTACGTTCTTGCAATACCGATTTGTAACCGGCTCCCGCATTTACCGAATAAACGCCGTTCGCGGATTTCCATTCTCCTCCGAATATGCCCCAGCTGCCTTCGTTATAGCTGCTAAAGTCCTCCTCGAACAGCACGCTTGGAGACGGCTCCGACTCCGGCACATTTACGACGGCCTGCCCGCTGAAGTCTCCAGCAAGGGATACGGCCTTGATAACGGCTCTTCCGGCTGTCTTCGCTTCTACTAAGCCTTCTGCATTCACCGCAGCGATTTCCGGATTCGAGGATGTCCAGATCACCTCGGCGCCGCTTGCGCCAAGGTTCGTCAGCTGGCCCGTTTCTCCTGCTTGAAGAGTTAGCGTCTTAGGCGCCAGGTCCACGCCGCCTTGAATCGCTCTTACCGCGAAATACTCGAACTTCGCGTTGATCGGATCATTCCCGGCCACGATGTTGTTCGCGAAAAATCCGATTTTAATAGTCGTAAGATTCGCTGTGACGGCAGCAGCCGCTTGTATCCATTCGTAACCGTCCCAATAATAAGTCGTATAACGGTTGCCGATCTTCCGGATTTTAAGCGTCATGGTATCTCCGCCCGGATGTTCAACTTGATTAGCCGGTTTCTGATACACGCGGTTTATTTCATAGGCGGTTTCTACCGCTCTACCATTCACCCAAACATGGGCAAGCTTGATGAAATTATCCGCATTTTGCCAAACGAACAATCCCGCCTGCTGATGGTTTTTGGCAATGGGCGCCGTTACTTTCGTAACGATCTCAAAATCGCCGTCCCCCGGGACGTTTCGAAGAAATACGTTATTTTGCGAGTTATTGTCTTGATAAACATCGGTAGCCGTCGTATGGATCGTCATCGAACCAGGGTTTTGCGTTAAGCTCCAATTGCCTGCGCTCTCTTGGAAAATCGACCATACTCCGTTGTCCAGCGTCGTGTTGTCGAACGAATCTACCATATACCCGGCTAGATTAGGTTCGCCTGCTTCCCCGCGGACAGTCACGGTGATTTCCGCAATAATCGCAGCATTATCCGCGCTTGCGACTTTGATTTGAGTTGTGCCCTTTTGCAAGCCATTAACCGTAATCGTGATGCTGCCCGATGCGGTGTCCTTGGCCGTTACCGCTGCGCCAGCCACCTCAGGATTGGAAGAAGTGACAATCACATTTTTATTCGTCCCCATGATTGGGCGAATCGAAGTGACGATGGCTGCGGAATCGCCTGCAGTCACGGTCAAGCTTGGCTGATCTACCCGGAGCGAGGTTACCGGCTGCGAGCCTCCTTCTTCTTCGATACGCGTTAATATAATCGAATCCAGCTGCGCAAAATTCGTTTTCTTCGCCAAACGGATCTTATTCGTACCCGCTTGAAGCTTTACATCCATGGATGACGAGTTTATTTGGTTCCAACCGAAATTTTTATACGTGATTTCTTGTTCGGCACCGCCATTAACGGTCACGGCATGCTTCGCAATCGCGCCTCCGGCACTTCCGTTATCCGCCATAACAACCATGGTGTAATCGCCGGCATGCTGCATGTTGACGTTAAATTCCACATAATCGCTGCCAGGCGCGTCCAAATGGCCGACTACTTTGCCGCCCGATGCGTTTCCGGAATCGCCTGCTTTAGCTGTGCCGCCAAGCACGGCATCCTCGGCTTCTAATTTAAATCGCTCAACGGCAGGCGTGCCTGAAGGCTGCTCAATCTGCTCGCCGTAAGCTGCAGGTATGCCAAAATTCGGCGTGCCGTCTGGATTCCAGGTAAACTTCTGCGCTCTCACGCTACGGTTTGCCCAGCTTCCGCCGCTGTTTAAGGTTGCATGGTAAACAATCCAATCTTCTGTGCCGTCCGGCGAGGTCGTGAACGTGTTATGTCCCGGACCGTAAGCCTTCGGCGCTTTGCTGAACACGGGCCCGCTCTTCGTCCATGAAGCCGCGTTCAGCACATCGCCATCCGTATTGGCCAGCATGCCGAGCGTATAATCATCCGTCCAACTGCCGCTTGCCGAATAAACAATAAAGATTTTCCCGTTTTTCTTCAGCACCTCCGGGGCTTCGTTGATGAATGGCGAACCGTTCAGCTCCCAAGCCTGATCCGGCGTCGAAATGAGTACGCGGGGGCCACTAATCGTCCAAGGATTGCTCATCGGAGCGATATAGAGATTTTGGCGGACGTTGACGTCGCCTTCCCAGCCAGACCAAACAAAATACATCGTTTGATCGTCCTTAACCAAGACGGAACCGTCGATCGCCCATTTATCCGTCGCGTCCGCTATTTTTCCTTTGAAAGTGTATTCTCCCTGCGGGTCCTGCGACATGCCTTCCAGCACGTACATGCGATGGTTGTTGTTATTGCCGTCGTCCGCCGCGAAATAGATATACCACTTGCCGTTCAAATATTGCAGCTCCGGCGCCCAAAGTTCCTTTGAATACATCGTGCCGCTAGGCGGCGTATATACCGTCACGCGCGGAGCCGTACCGATATCCTGCAGTCTTTTTGCTTTGGCTACCTGCAGAGAAGAATCCTTCTCCGACTTCACGTAGTAATAGTAGCCATCCTTAAAGACGATGCTCGGATCAGCCGAGCCCGCTCCGCTTGATACCGGCACGATCGGATTTTGGAAAAGCGTGCTGGCCGCAACCGAGACCTCGGCCGTTGCGGTTTTGCCGCCTTCAACCGTCGTTACGGTTACCGTTGCCGTACCGGGGCTTACGCCCTTCACAACGCCGTTTGCGCTAACAACGGCGACACCCGGATTATTGGAGCTCCAGGTCACATCTTGCTTCGATGCGTCTACCGGCGTTAGCACCGGAATCAGCTGCGTCGTTTGATTCACCTTCAGGCTTACGGCTTCCGGTGTAATCGCGACCGATTCCACGCTTTTTCCGGAATAGATCGGAAGCATGGCTTGCTTAGGCATTCCCGCCGCGGACCATTTCAAATGCAGGCTGGCATCCCCCGCTGCGTGCACATATTCAATTTTGACCGGAAGCTTCTGGCCCGCAATGAAGCTCAGCTTGCCGCTAACCTCTTCTCTAACGAGGCTGTTTTTATTAATGACCAGTTCACCATTTACCCAGACTCTTGCGATATTATCGCTGTCTGCAAAAAGGGTGTATTCCCCTGTCTGCTCCGGCATGACCGTTCCCGTCCAGCGGATGGAGAAATGATCCTCGCCAATGCCTGCCGTCGGATCCGGCGAGCCCGTTCCCTTCTCGTCGCCAAGATCAAAATCAATTCTTGTCGTAATCGATTTTTTGGCCAATTCCGAGAAATTGTCGTCCTTATAATATTGCACGTTGAACACCGGCAAGGTCTCAAAGCCTTCGCCCAGCAGCGCTTTAACATCATTTACATCCCAAGGATGGCCGTCCGGATACACGATGCCGTGGAAAGGAACCGCCGGCTCCGAGGTCAGCGGCGTCACATCCGAGCCCCATGGGAATCTCGTATTGGAGCGCCCGATGCCCAGCTCCCAAATCACATACCCCATACCTCGGCCGCCGTAGTTCTCGACAACGCCAGGAAGGGTTTGGGTCAGCCTGTTCATCAGCTCATCGGCCAGCACTTCCTTGCTCACGCCAAAAGGCGTCGGGTAATCCGATTCATACGGATGCCAAGTAATGAAATCAGAGAAGGGGCCGCCGGAGAATTGCCCTCCCGTCGATGAGATTGGCAGAGTTGAACCCGTTTCTTTAATCCAAATGCGCGCATCGTTCATAATTTGCTTCGTCACAACATCCATCAAGCCGCTTTCGCCATTGCTCGGCTCATTATAGACGTTCCAGAACGCAATTCTTGGATCATCCTTATGGGCATTGACGATGCCCTGAACGTATTCCTTCAGTTTTTGTTTATTAGCGCCATAATTCGATTTGACCGCATCACCCGGTCCCTCTACCCAGCGGCTGTTATGGGCCCCGTACCTTGGTGCCTGCTGCGGTCCGAATACAGGGTAATCATTCCAGCAATCATCAAAGAAAACGAGCTCCACTTTGATGTCATACTTATCCGCCAGCTGCAAGAAATCTTCCAAATTAGCGAGCAGCGCGTCCTTGTCATTTTCCCATAGCAGGTTATGAACGAACACCCGCACAAAATTAATGCCGTAATCATGGGCGTAGGAAAGCTCCCTGTCATTAATATCATGGTCATACTCATTCCATTGCTGGATCTGATTAACCACATTCGTCGGAACGAATACGGCTCCCTTCACCCAAGACCAATCATAGGCTGGCTGCGTGACAGGCCCTGTGTCCGTTACCAAAAGATTGTCGTACGACGCGTTCAGGAAATGCGATCTTACGCCGACAGCGCCTTCCGTAAACATCCGGTCGACGACACTGACGACGATTTCATCGTTGATGTACACTTCGATATTGCGCCCTTCGGCAACTACCTTCATCCGGTAGACCGTATTCAGCTTGACTGTAAAAGGAATGGAGGCTAGTTCCGTCCAATTGTTGTTCAGCCTGCCAACCTGAACCCGGTTATTCATGCCAATGCCGGCATAATAGCCTTTTAAATTATCGGCTCCGACGGATGGATTGCTCACCCGGAAGATTAAGCCCGCATTATCAGGGCCGGCACCCTCATTAATTTGAATGTCAGCCTCGTATTCGAAGTTGCTGTAGTTGGTGCCGTTCGCGACTGCCTTAAAGCCGGCTCCTTTGTTTACACCGTACTTTCCTTCGGACACATTCCAAGTCCCCCCGTAGACTGACCAGCCGTCCGCGTTGCCGTCTTCGAAGTTTTCGGAGAAGCCCGGGCTGTTTTTGGTATATACGCCGCTGCGAACGGCCGAATCAAACAAACCGCTTTTACCGGCGATTGCTTTCACGGTTGTCGTTTCCGTTACCGTAACCGGCCCGTTATAAACGGCTGAAGCCTGAGTCGGGACGCTTCCGTCCGTCGTGTAATAAATGGCGGCTCCTTCTGTGGGACTTGTTATAACGACCTGCTGTGACTCGGCAAAATTTGCTGCTTGCGGCTCAAACACCGGCGGAGCAGCTTGCTCCGTAATCGCGGTTAAGCCCGTCAGCTTCAGGTTGTCGTAAGAAACCTTGCCGCCATCGTTCCAGGCCCTAATCCCTACCGTTCCCGCAGTATAATCCGCATCCGTAAATTGCGTTGTCAGCTTGCCATTCACGTATACGTAATAAGTCGTACCGATTCCGATAATTTTCAGATGGTTATATTGATTCGGATAGACATCCACAGCCGCTTTGGCTACCTCTGTCCACGAACCGTTTCCATTGTTTGCATCCGCATTCATTTTCCCAATTTGCACATAACCCTTTAAGTTAAATCCAACATAATAACCGTTCATCCGATCGGCGCTGTTGCCGGGAGCCGTTACCCGGAACACAAAGCCGTTATCCTGCCCGCTGGTGCCGGGATTGATGTCGCCTTCCCATATAAAGCTTTCAGGCGCTGCTTGGATCATGGCTTTGTCGCCCCGCGGGTTTTGAACGGCATACCGGCCGTCCGCAACGGTCCAAGCTCCGTTTTGAATTCCCGTATACGTGGTCCAGCCTTCCGCATCGCCATCCTCGAATGATTCATCCAGGAGGCTCTCGCTTGCTGCGATTACATAGAGAGCGCTTACAGTATCGGACGCCATTTGTCCGTCCTTCTCCGCATACGCCTTAATGCCTACTGCCGACGTCACGACGAACGGCGAGGCATACACGGGAGAATCCGCATTCGGCTCACTGCCGTCAAGCGTATATCTAATTACAGCATCCGGCGTAGCAGAGGTTAGTGCAACGGTTTGCTGTGTTTCATAGCTGCCGCCGGCCAGGCTGAATTGCGGCGGAGCGGCCGCCTCTGCGGAATATTCCCTAACTTTGATGTTATCGACCGTACTCGTCCCCCACCAGGTACGAAGGCCGATTGCACCTCCCGTCACGATTTGTTTGCCGTCATCGTCGATGACATCGATTTTGGGCGTAACCATATCATTCACGTAAACTTGAATATGATTTCCGACAGCTGTAACCTTCACCTTGCCGCTGGTCCAAGGGATTGCGACGCGGCTAAGCTCCTTCCACTCGTTATTTCCGGTCACTCTGCCAAGAACCGCCTTTTTGTCGACCGTTATCGCCGCAAAGTAGCCGTTATACCCGTCAAGCGCGTTATCGGAAATATGGGTTGTACGGAATAACAGACCTGTCATATCCGAATTGTAGCCGGACACCCGAAGATCCGCTTCATAAACCAGATCGGTAAAATAAGTGCTGCCCGCAACCGTTTTGGCCCCAGGAGCACCGTTAATGCTGTATTCCTTTGCGGAATTTACCGCCCAAACCCCGCGGTTACCCGCGTTATCCGAACCGTATTTATCCCAATCATCCGCATTGCCGTCACTGAAATCATCCGTGAATACGGCAAGCGGCTGCCCTTCGGCCGCGTACACCGGCGGTATGGATGGCATAAAGGTGACTAACAAGCAAACGCATAATAAGCAAGACATGATGGCATGAAATGAATTACCTTTCTTCCTGATCAGAAATCTCTGCACTTGTTCTATTCCCTCCCCTTGGATAAGACGCTAAACCAAATCGGTTTAGTAATCATTATTCATCCATTATAGGAAAAAAGGGAAGACAAGTATTTACGAAAAAAGGCTATTTTATTTAAAATTCAGCACTACGCCGATGTTTCACCGGCACCGAACTTGTTTTATTACTTAGTAACGATGATCTAGAGGAGTGAGGGCCATGACACAGAAAAAATTATACTATGTATCCATTTCCGGAAAGCGGATCGAGCCAGAGCCGTCTATAAATGACCAGCTGACCGTGGTTGGTACGGATGATGAGATGAATGCCCTTCAGCAGCAGCTGGACCAAATTCAGCGGGATGACGAGATCACGCAATTCCGGGCTCCGATTCCCTACAAATCCTCGGACCATGACAAAGCGACGGATAAATTTAACGAGGACTTGATTAAGGTTTATCACGCCATCTATGAGCTGGGCACGGATGAAACCCGGGCTCATATCCGTCAGATGAACATCTTAGGCAAGCTGCAGGATACCGATTACAATTATCCCGGCTATGAGCGCTAAAAGCACTCGTTACATCATAAAAAGGTGCGCCTAGAAGGTCTTCCGACCTTTTGGCACACCTTTTTTTTACCGCTGTCATTGGCTGGAACATGTCTCGCGGAATGAGGTTAAGTCCCGCTTTTTATTCAAACAAGCTTATCGCTTTTCCTTTGACTTCCTCCAGCATCTGCTTGCGGGCGTCATCGCCGATCTGCGTCACGCTGCCGAAAAATATATGCCCCACCGGCTCGATGCCGCAAAATTCATAAATACCGGTGTCCGACGTTATTTTCAGCCCATCGTACATGCCGGTCTTGCTATAGATCTCCGAGGGTGTTCCGTGCGTATTGATAATAAGTCCTTTTTTACCGGTTAGAAGCTTCTTTATTTCCCCATTCTCCCCGTATACATAGGCGAAGCCGTAGGAAAATACACGGTCGATATAACCTTTAATAAGTGCAGGCAGACCTGTCCACCAAATCGGGTACACCATCGTAAAAGCATCCGCCCACTTCACATGCTCCTGCTCCGTTTTGATATCCGTTGGAATATTGCCAGCGCGCAAAGCCTCGAAATCACTTGCTTTGAGCACGGGATCAAAACGCATCGCATACAAATCCCTTACGACAACCTCATGCCCTTGACCCTTAAGCGATCCGATAAACGCATCGACAATCGCATTGTTAAAGCTATCCGGATTCGGATGACAATAGATGATTAAATGCTTCATGAATAGCGACACCTCCGCAAATATGAGAATCGGTCGGCTTTAGTGTTGCCTAATCTTATCGCATTATGTAAAGCAGGCCTAACCGGTTTATTTAAACTTGCCAAAATCCTTAATGACCACCTTTGCCGTACAGCGTACTTCTAGGTTGGTATACACCTCATCCCAATCCAAAGCTTGCCACTCCTCATAGCTCAAGCTGTTCCTAACATATTTGCCGATGCCAAGACTGTCGACTTTGTTTTTCTGCATCAGCTTAATCATCGCATCTGCCTCATGCACGATATACTCTGAGATCAACTTCTCTACTTCCCGACGGTCTTTGTCTTTGCTAAGCTGATGCTCTCCCGTATATTCCAAAACAGCCCCCTCGATCTTAAGCTGGATTTCAACGGCAAATGATTTATCCTTCATTCGTTTTACATGAACCTTGCGGTGACTATTGATTGAGTTGAGCAGCAGGCGTTCTATCCTGTCTTTCGCCTTGCCTAAATCAATGCTGATTTCTCCTTTTCTGAAATTATGCCGCAGAAAGGCAAAAATAAGCGTTTTTTCCGTTTCGATTTTGGTGATATATCTATCCTTTTTAAATAAGGCAATACCGTCCATTGTTATATTTTTGGTACTTTCTTTAACAATCGGTGCGACCGGGTCTATTCCGTCATCGAAATAATCCCTTGTGAAATCGTAAATCGTGACAACCGGAATTTGGTTGGATGCCGCTTCCTTTTCCAGCATTCTGTCTATATATTGGCTGGTACGGGGGTGCTGCGGGTAATTCTTGACAAGTAAATCATGCGCGACTCCGTTAACGACTACCACCTTCACATTTTGAGAAAGAGAAGGATCTCGAATTAAATCATCAATATGCTCCCATATCCCGCTCTTTGCCAGCTTGATACCGTATAAAGTATCCCGTAATTGTCCGCTTACAAGGGATAGCTCGGTTTGCTCTGAAAATTTAATCTTAGCTTCCTTGCCTGAGTGTGCTAAAACCGATAACGTTTCTCTGCGCATCTGCCCTTCGGGATCGGCCTTGGGAATATCAACGCTGACTAACAATTCATCTTCCCCCGTTTTTTCTTCCTTCCGGAGCAGGTCATAGCCAGCTGTTTGTATAAAGCCCTGCTTCTCCAGTATCCGTTGATCGTTGCATCCAAGCAGAATCAGAAAGCACTCTACGGCAATGACGAGCTGCAATATCTTCCTCAAGATGATCGGGCTCCTTTAAAAACAAGTAGAATGAAAATAAGCAGAATAGGCAGGCCAACCGCAACCATCAGCTCCAACATGCCTAAAAATTGCAGCCACTGTCCTACTTCCGTTAATGAATCCGGAATCCATGCAATGATAAATCCGATTGCAATAATTAGGAAGGTGATAAGCTTTATATTCATTTTCGGCAGCATTCGGCTGACGGTCAATTGTGCCGACCAGGTATACAGCGCCGCGGTAATGACCGTCGTAAATAGAAAAAAGCTGTATAACAAATTTTCGATCCGCTCGATAAAGGGCAATTGAATGTAGGAGAGCAAATCAAGAAGCGGATACATCATATTCTTCAACTGCCCGAGGCTGTAAAAACCAAAACAGATGAAACAAAAAACGACGTAGACCAAGGTAACCAGAACATTGCCTACGACGACAGCTTTTATAAAGTTTTTGTTAGGTTCGGCATACGGATACAGCAGCATGCTAAGCTCATATCCCAAAAAAGCGGTAAACACCATTACGCCGCCTTCGATAAAATGGGTGTCTCCTTTAAATACGAAAGGCGTCAGCCTTGCCCAATCAAAATCCTTAACAAAAAAGAGCTGCAGCAGCACCATCCAAATCGTGATCCAAAAAAAGCTGGTTGCTGCTTTTGACATGTTGTAGATTCCCTTGATGACGAGGAGGAAGCATAGAATGTCGATAAGAAATTTCAAGAGCATCGGATGTGTCGTATTATAGGAAACGATCTGAAAAATAAAAACATAGTTTTTCACGACCATGCAGCCGGTAAGCATCCAAATGCCGATCAGACATAAATACAGGGGAACAAGGATGAATCTCGGGAGGACGCTTTCCAAGATTTGAAAAATCGATTTCCCTTTTCCCATGCGGTACACCAGCGAAATAAGATATATGTTCACATTGACCAGGATAGATATGATGAATAATACGATCCATCCGTTATATCCGAAGTTTTCGGCCAGTAATTGTGGCAGGCTCATAATAACCACGCCGCTCTGGATCATAAAAATCAAGATTGCGGTATGAAAAGGATGCAATTTTTCCTTCAATGATCGGCCACTTCCCTTTATTGCTTCATTTTATTTTTTACTTGGTTTGGCGATTTGGATTGGCTCGGCCTATTGATGAGCATCCAGAATGGAGCTCTTATAAAGGTATCGCGCCAATCACGGGTTTTATTGGGAGCAATAGGCGTCAAATACGAGCTATTTAGACTGGTTAAACCGGATAAATGGATAACCATCAGAGCAAATCCTATTACTAACCCGAAATTCCCCAATAAACCCGCGAGCAAAATAAGCCCGAATCGAGCCAGACGGATCGATGCGCTCATCATATAACTCGGAATAACAAAAGATGCAATGGCGGACGATGCAACCGCAATAATTAAAATATTGCTGGTAAGCCCCGCTTGAACGGCAGCTTGCCCGATTACGATACCGCCGACGATACCGATCGTTTGGCCGATTTTGGATGGAAGCCGTGCTCCCGCTTCCCTTAACAGCTCAATCGTCACTTCCAGCAATAAGGCTTCATAAATCGGAGGAAAAGGAACCCTGCTTCGTGATTCGGTCAGGGTGAGCAATAAATCCTCCGGGACCATCTCATAGTGGAAGGTAGTGACGGAAACATATAAAGCCGTAAAAGAGATCGTAATGATAAAGGCGGCAAACCGAAGCAGCCTCGTTGCTGTGCCGAGAGCCCATCTTTGATAATAATCATCCGGCGAAGCGAAAAATTCAAAGAAGGACGCCGGCGCCGAAATGACGGAAGGGCTGCCGTCTACAATCGCTAAGACTCTCCCTGCCACCAGCTTGGAAACAGCGGAATCTGCTCTTTCTGTCGTCGGAAACTGCGGAAAGATCGAATTGGGGGCATCGTCGATGTATTGCACGAGCATCGTACCGTCATGAATCGCATCCACTTCAATGATTTCGATCCGTTTCACGAGTTCTCTTACATAATCCATATTGGCAAGACCGTCAATATAGAGAACATAGACATGGGTTTTCGTTACTTCGCCTACCTCGCATTTCAATACTTTCAAGCGGGGACTCTTAACCCGCCGTCTAATAAGAGAAAGGTTTAAGGCCGCTGCTTCTACGAAAGAATCATGCGGGCCTGTAATGACAACCTCGTTTTCCGATTCTTGAATGGGGCGGGAATCAGGCTTGTACACATTTATGGCATAGCATTTTTCTTGATGGAATATGGCTACCGAGCCGTTTAGTATGCTGTTGATCAAAGTATCGGAATCGGTCATTTCAATAAATTGGGAATGCTTTAACAGCTGCGTGACTTCATTTTCCTTCACGTTTGCGAAAGGAATGACAATTTCACGCGAAAACTCTTCAGTCCCCATTAAATGGCCGAAATACACCATTTGCACTTGAAGATCCGGCATCGTTCGGTAGATGATGTCTGCACAATCTTTAAACTCGTCTAACATATGCTCAAATGAAGGTTTTTCGCTTGGACGCAGCAAATCTTCCCGTGTTTTGGATTCATCCTTATGACTCATTTCATTCCTCGCTTATCATTCGCTGTTATCTATTCAATGTGGGCATATTTATCGAAAATATACGCCGCTAGGCATCTTCTGCGTCTCTGAATTAGGCATCCGCACAATCCAAAACCCATTCGCCTGCATAGGTATAGACAGGAGAACTGTATATTTTTGCTTGGAGGAATGGTCATGCATTCATCTTTCCATACACACCGGTTACAACAGAATGGCTTATCACGCGATGAATACTTGCTTGATATGAAGCAAGGCGATATAAACGGCGACGGAATTCCCGATCAGGTTTACTTAATCGGGCATAAACCGGATGGCCCATCCGGTATATTTGCCGATCAGATTAAGCTTGTCATACAGGATGGCTATTCCCAGAAACGCTATGTCGTAGCCTTGCAAAACAATGCCGGGTACAACGCCTCGGTGCTGCTTGGCGATTTTGATCAGAATAAAATACCGGATATTCTCGTGGGCATTGATTCCGGGGGAAGCGGCGGATATGGGACCTTCTATATTTACTCTTTTGCGGGCAGCACGCTGCGCAAACGTTTTGATTCGGAAAGCTATAATCAAGAGTACAAGTTTCGAGTCAATTATGAAGACCATTATAAAGTAGCCGTATCAAGCGCCACGCTTGATGTGCTGTTCCTGATTGATATCAGCGGTAAAGGCAGCAGCTACTTAAATGAATTTTACGACGACAACGGAAAATTAAAAAAGCCCGTTCAGGGCGAGGTGCTTGCGATTGCGGCTTTGAATCCGGTTGTGACGAATGAAAATCGCATTTCCTTTGATTTGCTTGCCCTCCAGCGCATTATCGGTCCAACGAACTCCGATACGTTAGGGTATGTGGAGAATCTGCTGACTTGGGAAGGAAGCTCCTTTGCCTCTTCCAGGCTCACCGTTGCCATTCTTGGCACGAAGCTCATCTCCCATTTCTAAACCTTTTGGCGTGATGGCGCGAATAGTCAAATGGCCCAATCCTAGTAAGCCCCTTTTGCATACAATGCTCTAGCCCAATTGATTAGGAGTGATCATGCATGTCATTTATGCCTCCTCCCGGCCCGCCTCCGGGACCGTTTGGACCGCTTGGACCGATCGGGCCGTTTGGCCCCCAAGGACCGCAAGGACCGCAAGGGCCCCAAGGCCCGCAAGGACAACAAGGCATGATGGGAGCGCCAACTGCGCCGCCCCCTCCGTTTACGCCGCAGCAGCCTTCACCATCCTTATTCGCCGTTGATCCGGGCGCAATATCAGGCTGCTTGTTCCGATATACCTTTGTATGGCTCGCAAATGGTCAAAGCTTTTGGTTTTTCCCCGTATTTGTAGGCCGCAATTCCGTCGCCGGCTTCCGTTGGTTCGGCAGATCCTGGATGTATATGGGGATCGATTTGCGTCAAATCAGCTCTTTTACTTGCAGCTAGATCCATCTTTCATAAAAAACGCAAACGGCTTCCTCTCCATGGATGAGAGGAAGCCGTTTTTTTTTCAATCCCTTATGCGCTTGCACCGCGAAGCATGCTTTTCATATAACTGCTGCATGCGACAAGGAAGTACAGGGTCTGCATGGCAATATAAATGCCAATGACAATGAAAGAATAGATCCAGTTGGAGGATTCCATCATATTATCGAGTGCCTTCATGGCAAACAAAGCGTGGGAAATACCGACGACGACGGGAACAAAAAATACGATGCCGACCTGCGTAACCACGATTTTGCGAATCTCGCCCTTTGTCATGCCGATTCGGGTCAGCGCTCTAAACTGTGCTTGATCCTCCTGCAGCTCGGTGAACAGCTTGAAATAAATCATGCTGCCGGAAGCGATAAAAAATAACAAGCTGATAAACATGCCAATGAACAGCGTTAATGAGACCGTTTCGTTCATTTTTTCCAAATTGCCTGCGCGCCTAAAATCGATTTGCCCTTGAAGCTCCTCGGGTACCTGCTTGCTAAGCTTATCGGCAGTCGCCGCCGCATTCTCCCAATCGCTTAGCTCGTAACCGTACATCGTAAACAGCTGATCCTCCGGCACGCCCGATGTTAGCTCAATATAGGAGAAATCATCCATGACAAACGTGTAATAATTGCTCTGAAGCCAGTTCATGACTTTCGCATTGCTCACGCCGCTAATATCGAATTGCGCCGCTTTACCGTTAACGCTTC
Organism: Paenibacillus sp. LPE1-1-1.1; assembly: GCF_040676435.1. Lineage (NCBI taxonomy): Bacteria > Bacillati > Bacillota > Bacilli > Caryophanales > Paenibacillaceae > Paenibacillus > Paenibacillus sp. LPE1-1-1.1. Next base: position 1,282,922 of record NZ_JBEGHY010000012.1, on the reverse strand, counting down.
CTTTTACAACGCCGGACGGCTTTGTATCTTTTCTGAAAATTGACGAAACTAGAATCAACTTGCCATTCTCAGGTTGAATGCTCGGCTGATTCGATAATTCGGCAAGCTTATTGTAATCCGTAGCCGAGAGAATCAACGCATCAAAATCCGATTCGCGGAACTCCTCGTCTCCCCATTGGATGGCATAACGATTTATCAGCACGCCTGCAGCTTTTGCTTCTTTCGTTATCGTGAAGCCGTCCTCTGCGACAATGCGCTTAAGCTCTGCAGGATCGATGACTTTATGCGTATTTAAGCCCGTCTCGCTGTAGGCAAGAGTGAAAGGCGAGTTCTCGAGAATCCCCTTTTTCCCGCCGATCTGCATAATATAGACGGTTCCTAAGGCGGTCATAATGACGGCGCTCAAAATCGATACGATAAAAAGAATCCGTGCATTGTCTCTTATTTTGTAGCCAAGCTGGGCGAAAACAATCATATTCGTGCGCTTGTAATATACCGAAGCCCGCTTCTGGATAAACCTTAGCAGCAATATGCTGAGCTGCGTAAAGAGAAAGTAAGTTCCGATTACGACGGTAACCAATATGGGCAGTGCCAATATAATAAAAGTTCCGCTGTTCATGGCCAAGGCCATTCCGTACGCTGCCACTAAACAGAAAACAGCCACGGCAACCAGCCAGGGTGAAAACACGAGCTGTCCCTTTGGCTTGCGCGCGGCTTTCAGCAAATCGACTATTTCGGTACGGCCGATGCGCAGCGCAGTCCAAATGGAAATAAGCATAAACAGGACAAAAAATCCGCCTGCGGTAAGTCCAATCGCTTTAACGGGCGCAGCGAAAGGAATGGTTTCTTCTAGTTTCAACAGCACGGTTAGCGCCATAAAAAACAGCTTGCTGAACAGCATCCCGAGTCCGATGCCTACGACGATGGCCATAAAGGCGATCGCGGCATTTTCGTAGATGACCAGCTTTCGCAGCTGAACTTTTGTCATGCCGAACAAGGAGAATAAACCAAACTCCTGCTGCCTCGTCTTCAGAAAAGCGGAATTGGAATACAGCACGAACAAGAACGAGAAGATGACGATGATGTATTCGCAGAACACCATCCCGGTACGAATTTTTGATGCTGCCATAATATAACCGCTTATGACCTCGGGATGGTATAGAAATGCCGCATAAATATAAAAGATCATAACGGAAAACACGCTGCTCAGAAAAAATGCGCTGTATGACCGCCAGTTGCCCCGAATGTTGCTAAGCGCGAGCGAACGGAACGTCATCGAAATTACCTCCCAGCACGCTGAGCGCATCTAAAATTTGTTGGAAAAACGCTTGCCTATTCGAGCCGCGGCGGATTTCCGAGAAAAACTTCCCATCCTTGATAAAGACGATACGCTGGCAATAGCTCGCCGAGAAAGGATCATGCGTTACCATGAGCACGGTTGCCTTAAACCGCTCATTCATATCCTTAAGCGAATCCATGACATCCTTCGCCGATTTGGAATCCAGATTCCCAGTAAGCTCATCCGCTAGAACAAGCGACGGTTGATGAATAATGGCCCGCGCGATCGCAGCCCGCTGCTTCTGTCCGCCGGATACTTCATAGGTCCGTTTATTCAATATGGATGCGATTTGCAGCAGTTCGGCAAGAGGGGTTAGCTTCTGTTCAATTTGCTTCGGAGCCATTCCCTCCAGAACGAGCGGCAAAATGATGTTTTCCTTTATCGATAACGTATCCAGCAGGTTAAAATCCTGAAAAACGAAACCAAGCTCGCGCCGGCGGAATAAAGCCAGCTTCTTATCGGTCAGCTTGCTTGGATTAACGCCGTTGATTTCGATCTCGCCGGAAGTCGGCCGGTCAATCGTTGACAACAAGTTCAGCAGCGTCGTTTTTCCGCTTCCTGACGGTCCCATTACGCCTACGAATTCTCCCGCTTCAACCTGCAATTCGATATCTTCAAGCGCTTTATAGGCAACGTTTCCTTTGCTGCTGTATATTTTGCCTAGCCCTTGTGCTCTTAGTACGCTCATTGCTTTGTTCCTCCCCAAATCTCTCTATAATGTGCTTCAATAGCCTTAGTATAGACGAGAAGGCTGCCGGGATCCCATCGATTTCCCTTTCAATTATTTGCTGTAAACCTTACAAAGTTGTCACCTAGCGGCGCTCCCCGCCTTCATGGCTGCCCAATAAATGGATGCCTCGCGGCTTAAACGTTACCGTTAGCGCCGTGCTCTCCCCCAAGACAGAGGAAACAGAAAGGCTGTGCCCCAACCGGTTACATACCTGCTTTGCCAAATAAAGCCCCATCCCTGTCGACTCTCCCGTTGTACGTCCGTTCTCCCCTGTGAAAAATGGATCAAAAATCCGCGGGAGCTCATGCGCAGCAATGCCGATCCCTTCATCCGATACGGTAAGCTTGCCTCCGCCATTTTCGAAGGCTTCCAGCGCAAAAACAATTTTTTTGGCGCCTGCTTTGCTTTTGCTGTATTTGATCGCGTTGCTGACAAACTGATTTAATACAAACGTCATCCACTTCTCGTCCGTTTCCACCCAAGCCTCTCCGTCTATGCGCGGGAAAATGGAATGACGGATGCAAAGCTTCTTATGCGCGTTCACCACATTCCTTGCCAGCTCATGCAGCGCCGTTTGCTTCACGTGCAGATCAATTTCAAACTTGTCCAGCCGCGCGGTGAAAAGCATCATTTCAAGCCCGCGCGTCATCCGGTCCGTCTCTTCCTGCAGGCTCTGCGCAAGCAGCCGTTGCTCTTCTTGCGAGGATGCCTGCTTCTGCAGCGCTTCTTGCGCCAGCAGGTCGACGACAGACACTGGCGTTTTCATATGATGAACCCATTGGAGCACAAAATGATTGTGAAGCTCCTGCTGCCGACGATATTTACCGAGCTCATTCAAATAGGCGCGGTTCTGCTCCTCGAGCATTCTTGAAACCAGCTTCTGCTCCTGCGTAACGGTCGCATTTATAATCGTCGTCGCCTGGAGCTCCTCAGACCGCTGGATGGCATCGAATAACTGCTTAAAATAAGCGCGCTGACGGACATAATCAACGGCCAGCCAAATCCCGAGAAAAAATAGGGCCAGCACCATAAAATAAAAAACCGTTCCCAGCTCGACCAGGCCCGGGTAACGCTCCCTCTCGAGAAGCAGCATGCTGACCGCCAGCAATACAATCAATAATGCCATAACAATAAACAACAGCCGGTCTCGCAAAAACAACGCCAGCGATAAGCCTCTCATCGGGACGCTTCCTCCGGAATCATTAGCTTATAGCCATGACCGCGTACGGTTTCTATCGCTTTGTGGAGGCCAAGCTCCTCCAGCTTTTTACGCAGCCTCGTCACGTTTACGGTGAGCGTGTTGTCATCGACGAATTGCACATCATCCCAAAGCGCTTCCAGCAATTGCTCCCGGGACACGACAGCGCCTGTCGTTTTTATTAAGCACTCGGCAAGCAGCTGTTCATTTTTCGTCAATTCAACGCGCCGTCCGCTCCATTCCAGTTCGTTTCGGTTCAAAAAAAGGCGCAAACCGCTTGCCGATAACTCCCCGGGCGGCGCCGCTCCCGCGTCGGCTGCTGCCGCCGGGCCGGAAGTAGCATATTCCCCGTATGTTCTCCTAAGCACGCTCTTTACCTTCGCCATGAGCAAATCCAAATGGATCGGCTTCGTTATGTAATCATCGCCGCCGTTCTCGATCGCCATCACCTGATCCATCTCGCCTGCCCGGGCAGAGATAAAGATAATCGGAATGCTGGACCTGGCACGGATTTGCCTGCACCAATAATAACCGTCGAAATACGGCAAATTAATGTCCAGCAGCACCAAATGCGGTTCAAAGGCTTTCAGCTCTGGCATAATATCGCGAAACTGCGTAACGGCAGCGGCCTCAAAGCCATATTTATTCATATTGTTTTTCAAAATAGCAGCAATCTTGTCATCGTCCTCCACGATAAAAATGCGATACATGGGGGTCCTCCTCATCCTTGTCGTTTCTAACTATATTATAGCGTACATCACAATCCTATCGCCTCATAGCTGTCAAAGGACAAGTAAGGCAGTAGTTCGCCATGCAGGCAATCCGTGGAATAGAAAAAAGAGGAGCCCTTTTACAGGCCCCTCTTTCGACGGTGTTTGATCGTATGAGTCTCTTCGCATCTAACACTTCACATTGTTAAGATTACTTGGGCACCGCTTGTTTGCATTCCGGTTTAACGGATCACAGCAAGCGTGTGTGTTCGAGAATGCTCTACGACACAACCCCTCGCTTTCATAAAAGCTTAGTGATTAAATAAGTTCCTCCTGTAGCCCTAGCACCAAATGGTCCAACGGAACCACACCTCTCTTCACACCGTCAATACTATCATGCTCCAAATTCGCAAGGCCTATTCAGTAATTTATTTTTTTTTGAAAAATAATTACGAGCATCACCTTCGACATTTTGGCATGCCGCATGAACATAAAAAAGGAGCCCTTTTACAGGCCCCTCTTTCGACGGTGTTTGATCGTATGAGTCTCTTCACATCTAACACTTCACATAATTAAGATAACTTGGGCACCGCTTATTTGCATTCCGTTTTAATGGATCGCAGTAAGCGTGTGTGTTCAGAAGTGCTCTGCGGCACAACCCCTCGCTTTCATAAAAGCTTAGTGATTAAATAAGTTCCTCCTGTAGCCCTAGCACCAAATGGTCCAATGGAACCACACCTCTCTTCACACCGTCAATACTATCTTGCACCGATTTCGCAAAGCTTATACAGGCTGCCGAATTTTTTTTATTGTAAAGCAAACCGTTTACGAATGGAACATATAAACCATTTCTCCCGCGAAAAAAACGATAACAAAACCGATGACAAACATCATCTTGATTGTTGTCCCTCTGCTTCGCTTGAAGATGTCATTCGATTCTGCTTTGCTTGTCCATGTTTTCTTTTCTTTCATTGCCGTGCTTGCCAAATGTCCGCAAGTACATCTGACCGGCGAATGAAACGTATAACCTTGCATCGTCAAGTTGTAGCTTCCTTTTTGAACCGTATGCTTTCTGCCGCAAGCTGTACAAGCTGCTTCAATAAAATGTCTATAATCATGAATGAATTTCATGTGCTGCTATCCCCCAAGATGATTGATCAATAGACGTAAACTTATCATTATTGGCTTGCATATGATCAAAAAAATCTTCCGGGATGCGTATGGAGCCATACGCATTCCGGAAGATACATTCATTTCATAATTAACACTCACCGGCAGCAGCCGGTTTACCCGCATCGCTTGCCGTGCGGAATGAGGAACCGCACCCGCAGGTTGCGCTGGCATTCGGATTCTCGATCGTGAAGCCCCCGCCCATCGCGGATTCCTTAAAATCAATGACGAGACCGTGCAAATATTTGATGCTGTCTTCGTCAACGACAACCTTCAGTCCTTCCATATCCAGCGCTTTGTCGCCTTCATGCTCCTCATCGTCGAAGCCCATGCCGTAGGAAAAGCCGCTGCAGCCGCCTTCCTTTACTCCGATACGCAGGAAGAGCTCGGGTCCGCCTTCTTCGGCGAGCATTTCTTTTATTTTGTCAGATGCTGTATCACTAATTGTGATCATGCTACATCCCTCCGTTTATCCATCTAATCGAATATGTTGCAACTCACTTACTTATTTGTAGTATACTCCAGTTTCTTCACTTGCTCAATAGCGGCATGCCTACTTGTTCTATTCCCAATTCTTGGCATGTCACTTACTTTTCTTATTGCTCCTGCTACGTATGAGGTTTATAATAGTTACAGCTTCTTTAACCGGAAAAGAAAGTTCTTTTTTTCACAATCTAAAGAAATCGAGGTGGCCCGGCCATGAACGTCGTTATACCGACAGAAGATACACAAATGCAGCACATTATTGAAAAAGTGCGTCATGGACAGCGTTTAACATTTGAGGATGGCGTTTATTTATATCAATCAGATGATTTACTTACGATTGGACAGCTGGCTAATGAAGTCGCGATGCGCAAAAACGGCAAAAAGGTTTATTTTATCGAGAACATGAGCCTTTACTTCACGAACGTATGCGAAGCCCACTGCGCGTTCTGCAACTTCCGCAAGGATGAAGGCGACGAAGGCGCGTATACGCTTAGCGGTCAACAAATGATTGAGTACGTAGAGAAACATTTCCACCCAGGCGTCCGCGAGTTCCATATCGTCGGAGGTCACAACACGAATGTTCCATTCCAATATTATGTAGATTCGCTTAAAGCGTTAAAAGATCGTTTTCCGGAAGTAACGCTTAAAGCTTACACGGCCGCAGAAATCGATTTTTTCTCGCGTATTAGCGGCTTGTCCTACCGTGAAGTGCTTGAAGAGCTTATGAAAGCCGGCTTGCAGTCGCTCACTGGAGGTGGCGCCGAAATTCTATCCGATCATTACCGTAAAAAAATGCGCGTGGACAAAGCCGACGTTTCCCAATATTTGGAAGTGCATCGCACAGCGCATAACCTAGGTTTGCGTACGCATACTACGATGCTTTACGGATCGATTGAAACCAAAGAGGATCGGATCCGCCACTTGATGCAAATACGCGAGCTACAGGATGAAACAAACGGATTCCTTGTTTTTATACCGCTTTCGATGCAACCGATTAATCCGAGAGCCGGCATACGCCGCCGCAACTCTGCGTTTGAGGATCTGAAGACGATAGCCATCAGCCGTTTGATGCTTGATAACTTCCAGCATATTAAAGCCTACTTCATCAACATTGGCGTACAGCTGACGCAGGTTGCCTTAACCATGGGCGCTTCGGACGCGCACGGCACAATCGTCAAGGAAAAAATCAGCCATGCTGCCGGCGCGCTTACGCCGGAAGGCATTACCCGCGAGGACTTGATTTGGTTAATTAAAGGCGCGGGCCGCATCCCGGTTGAACGCGATACCTTTTACAATGAAATTAAAGTTTATGAATGAGTAATCGGCAACACGGAAGCACAAAATAGAATATCATCAAGAGTCGTGGAGTTGGAAATCCTATGAGAAAACTTATTATTTTGGGCGGAGGCTATGGCGGTCTTGCTATCGCTAACGAGCTGCTTGAAAAACACATGCCCATGGACGTATCCATCGTATTGGTTGACCGGATGCCATTTCAAGGTTTAAAAACAGAATATTACGCACTAGCTGCCGGAACGGTATCCGATTTGGAGCTTCGCGTGAAATTCCCGGTTGATCCGAGAATTTCACTGGCTTACGGCGAGGTTACCGATGTCGATATGGAGCATAAGCTCGTCCATATCGAAGGACAGGAATCATTGGAATATGAATGGCTCGTTATCGGTCTTGGCTGCACGGACAAATACCACGGAATCGAAGGCGCCGAGCAATTCTCGACAAGCATTCAAACCTTCTCGGCTGCAAGGCAGACCTATGCCCAGCTGAATGATATTAAACCTTACGGGCAGGTATCGATCGTCGGGGGAGGTTTAAGCGGCGTCGAGGTTGCGGCTGAACTGCGCGAGAGCCGGCCTGACCTTAATATCCGAATTTTGGACCGTGGTCCAAGTGTGCTTTCTGCTTTCCCAAGCAAGCTGCAATCTTTTGTAGCAGAGTGGTTCGAGGAGCATCATGTTGAAATGCGCGGCCATGTCGGTCTTACGAAAGTCGAAGGCGGCATTTTGCATGACTGTAATTCATCAACGCCCATTTATACCGATGTCACGGTATGGACGGCCGGCATCCAGCCAGTACCGCTCGTTCAACGCATGAATTTGCCCAAGGATAACCAAGGCAGGCTCGTCATCAACGAATATCATCAATTGCCGGATCATAACGATGTATTCATCGTAGGAGACTGCGCCTCGCTGCCGCTATCGCCGAGCGGTCAGGCGGCAGGAGCCCAAGGCAAACAAATAGCCGAAGTAATGCAGGCAATCTGGCATGATAAGACGCCTCGTCTCGGTAAGATAAAGCTGAAGGGCGTGCTTGGCTCGCTCGGGAAGAAAAGCGGGTTTGGCCTTATGGGTGGCACAGCCATCATGGGCCGCGTACCTCGGCTCGTTAAGAGCGGCGTGCTCTGGCGCTCTAAGCGCCACCTAGGCTAGCATTGATCATAAGTCATCCAGCAGCTTGTCCAGCGCCTCTTTGTCGGCCTGCTGCTGTTCTATGGCTTTCAAAATGTTCACATGAAGTTCTTCTACGGTTTCGGCAGATACAATGGCGCCGTCCACTAATGCGAACGGATTGAGATAACATTCGCCGCAATTGCCTAAGCAGCCGTATTCGGTCACTTCATAATCGTCATTTTCTTCAAATTGTTTCATTATGCGGTCGGTGCCGTGATGCATATTGCTGGCACAAAATTCGATCATTGGTTTAAACACCAGGCTTCACCTAACTTTACTTAGTTACTATCCATTTTCAATTGCTTCACTTTGTACTATAATAGGGGAGAAAGGAGATGATTGCAATGAGTGAACAAGTACAAGACACGATGTATGACGAAGTTTTGGACGTACTCGATAAGCTTCGTCCGTTTTTGCAGCGCGACGGCGGCGACGTTGAGTTAGTTGATGTCGAAGGCGGCATCATCAAGCTTCGCCTAATGGGGGCATGCGGAAGCTGCCCAAGCTCGACGATCACGCTTAAAGCGGGTATCGAACGTGCTCTTCTTGAAGAAGTTGAAGGTGTAATTGAAGTCGTTCAAGTATTCTAAAATATAAGAACGAATCATGATCCCTTTGAATGACAACGATGAAGAGTCTTATCAGACGCAAGGAGCCCTGCTCCTTTGCTCAATGATAAGACTCTTTTTTTTGCGTATTTGCTTCGACTAAAACATGCCCTTGATGTTAGCCACGATGGGATCGAAGCCGCCCGTAACGTCAATGACGTTACCGGTCAAGAAATTCGACTGCTTGTCACAAAGAAAAAGCACTACGCGCGCTACATCCTCGCCTGCACCAGGCCGGCCGATCGGCGATTCGTTGTCGTATTCTTCCTCTACTTCGGCAATCGATCTTTCCTTATTCACGCCGCGAATATCGCCGGGACCGATAAGATTAACCGTAATGCCGTGAGGCGCTTCTTCTACTGCCAAAGATTTCGTAAAGGATACAAGCCCCGTCTTCGCGGCCGCATAAACGGCCCTGTGGGGCCAAGCCCTTGCTTCTCCCGCATGGCCAAAGCCAAAATGGATCACGCGTCCCCATTTGCGTTCACGCATGCCTGGCAGCAAGCGGTGATCAAGCAGCATCACCCCTAATAAGTTGCCATGCAGCAGCCTAATGATGGTCGCCTCGTCATATTCGCTGAACAGCCGCCGCTTGCGAACGAACGGTCCTGCGTTATTAACCAGGATGTCAACGCCGCCTGCCCATTGCTCCGCCGCATTTGCGAGCTTCTCGGCTCCTTCGACGGTCGCGACATCCGCTTGTACCGTAATCGCCTTTACGCCCAGCTGCTCGATCTGTGCCTTAACCTGCTCTGCCTCAAGCTCGCTCTCGTAGTAATTAATGACAACATTACAGCCCTGCTCGGCCAGCTGGATTGCCGTTCGCTTACCGAGTCCTTTCGCGCTGCCTGTTACTAATGCTGTTTTGCCTTTCAGTCCCACGAGTTTTCCCCCCTCGGGTTATGTGTGCTTGTTGCGCATCAATCCGCAAGCGTATTGAAACGTAAGCAGCAGTGATTCCATCGCAAGGTACAAGCCCTGCGTCAAGTCGGCAGATTGCTCCGCCACATTTTCCAATTTGATTTCTTCGCCATACATTCGGCTGCTCTGAATTAAGTCGTCCTGCATCTCCGAGTTCATATAATGAATCTCGGTGTTCCTGCGCTGCCGCAGCCTTGTCATTGACACCTTGTATTTCTCCTTCACTTCATTAAGCTTCCAAGTCAGCTCCGGATGGGCTTTCTTTTCCCTCATATTCCGCAAAACCGTGAAATAAGAAAAATGGGCTTTAACCCGTTCCGTCCGCATATCAAGAAGCTCGTTAAGGAGCGTACCAAGCTTGTCGAGCAAGGAGAAGACGCGGATAAAGGCATTTTTATCGAAGTAGATATAACGATTATAATAGATACGTTCCTCATCTGTCATTTGATTAAGCGAAGAAGAGGTAACTTTATGTTGAAATTGCAGCGTTGCATAGTGGCTTTGCTCAAGCTCATCCAAAGAGGAGCGCAGGCCCAGCGTCCATATTTCGTATTTGCGAAGCTTTTGAACGTCTGCTCCGCCTGCCTTTATTTTCGGTGACAGGAGAGCGACGAACTGGTCCATTAAACGGAAGGTCTCCGCAAGGGTGCCTTCCGCTTCTCTCAAGGGTTGATTAAACATGAAGCGCAGCATCATCGAACAGTCCCTTCATCAAAACTTCTGTTAACTTTAAATTTCAGCTTGCAATAGCAGGCAAACCTGCAAGCGGATAGTCACGTTTGCAGGTTTGCTGATTTGGCTCATGGCTGGAGGGTTGCTCTTATGCACTACCTTCAGCTTGTCCGATATTTGCTTTTTCTCTCCCTCAGCAGCAACAAACCATCATGATCGCTCTTCGCGCAGCCTCCAAGAACGGACTAAAATATCCATAAGTAAGCCGAATAAGCCGGTGACGATTAAATTATGCAAAAGGTTGGTGAACAAAAACCATTCCGAATTCGATATCGTTGCCGTCAGCAGCGCGCCGCTGAAAATTTGAGTAACAACAAGGCCAAGCGTCCAGGCAGCGGGCTTCGTTAAACCGGCCCCGCCTTGGCTGACTTTACGGATGTGCAAGAATAGGCCAGCTAAGCTGATGGCTAACAGCAAGGCTGCTACGCGATGGATGAATACAGCTCCGGTAGCGCCATTGATTTCCGGAACGAACTCTCCGTTGCAAAGCGGCCAGCCTAGACAGCCGCCTCCTGAATCGGTATGCCGTATAAAGGCTCCAAGGTAGACAACGACATAACTGTAAACAGCTGTTGCAAGCACCCGGGGAAATATGGAACGCGGCACTTTAAACACCTCAGGCGGTCCGTTTTTGGCACGGAACGTCCAGATGACGAGCAGCAGCGTCGAAGCAAAAGCAATTAACGAAATTCCGAAGTGAATCGCCATAATGGGCGGTGACTGGGGCCACATAACCGCTGCTGCTCCCATTAAGGCTTGTATAACCGTAAACAGCAAAGCGCCGCCTGCATAAAAAAGCGGCTCCTTAAAGCCGGTTCTATCTTTTCTGAACCGCATAAATATAAAAAGGAAAGCAGCAAAAACAAGAAGTCCCTCAAAGCCGGTAATCAGACGATGTGAATATTCAATCATGGATTCAATCGTATAAGCAGGTATAAATTTCCCATGGCATAAAGGCCAATCATCCCCGCAGCCGCGACCTGAATCCGTATTCGTGACCAGTGCCCCGCCGAGCAGTACAAGAAGCATTCCGATGCACGCAGCAACAGCTAACGCGCGAAAACGCCCGGTTACCATAATAAAATCACCTTATTTCATGTTTTAATAACAGTTCAATTATAGCCATAAAAAAAGGCAAAAGCCATGTTGAAAATGTGACACTTCCGAGTAAAAGCTTGATAAAAATAGGAAAGCCCGCGCCCAGGGAAAATCCCCCTGAAACGCGGACTGACGATTACTTTTGATTCAGCGCATCGCTGACTTGTATCGCACGATTTACGAATTCCTCTATTTCCTCACGGGTCTTGCGCAGCTTGCTTACGAAGCGGATAAGCTCCTGGCTGCCGCGGAAAGCGATAAAGCTCGGAATGCCTAAAATGTTCAGCTCAGAGCACAGATCCGGAAGATCATCGCGATCTAACTCAATGAATGTGACCTTGCCTTCATATTGACGCTCCAAGTCCGGCATGAAGGGATCAATAAAATGACAATCCTTGCACCAGGTTGTTTTGAATACCGCAATCGTAAGTCCCTCGCTGGCTACCGCATCGCGAAACGCTTCATCTGTCGTTAATTTTCTCATGCTGCACCCCTTATCGGTTCTTATTTATTCGTTCACGTAATCCCAGCTAGCTATTAGACTTCCCGATCAAGCGTAAATACTTTCATATCCTCGCCTAAATCCGACCAGCCAATCTTTGCTTTTAATGCTGCAGCCAAATTGCGTGCTGGCACGTATGTTACCCCGTCAATAACAGTCACCGGGAATGACCATTTGGCGGTTTTGCCGTTAACAACTGCGGAATCGCTGCCGTTCTTCAAAACAATCGTTGTATTCGTTGCTTCATCGAATACCTTTAAGCTTTTCGTTTTTTTATCATAAGTCAACACTCCGCCCAGCTGCTCGACCGTATCGCGCAGCGGTATAAGCGTAACGTGGCTGGCAGTGAGGATGACCGGATTATAATAATCGTCAGAATACCATGTAAGATTCTGTTTGTTAATATGCAGCTTGTTTTTCAATAGATCGTAAATCGTAGATTTCTCGTCAAATTGCTTTAACACTTGGTAACCCTGCATCGCGAACAATTTTTCAACCGGGAAATCCTTAGCTGATGCGACCGGAACTTCAGCCTTTACCTGTCCGTTTACATTCCAGGATTCGCTCTCGAATTTAAGGGTGAGGCCTTTAACCGGCAGTACGCCGATTTCCGGATCCAAGCTCGGTACGTACGAAAGCTCGAAAGCCTGCTTGCGGATATCAAGCTTGCTGTCCACGAATACATCTGCTTTTATCGTAAGATTCTTGCTGAAAATTTCATCAAGCGATTCCTGATCCTCTTCCTCAAGCAGCTTCAGCTCATCCTGCAGCTCGGTCAGCATAAGAGCGATGCCGTCCGTTGCTTCCTTAAGCATCTCTGCCGGATCGACAGCATCAAGGCCGCCTTCCTCAAAAGGATTGACCGTACCGGCTGCTTCCCAAATATCTGGGTTGCTTTTCAATACTTCGAATACGCCGGCAACCATTTTATCCAGCCCCGCGCGGTCAGCGATAAGCGCATCTACGTATTTTTTCACCCAAGCCCAAATCTCGGGACCGTTTAAGTCAACATGAACCTTCATCATAGAAGTGGAGGTTCCATTAATGTTCTCATATACCGGCTGCACATCAATGCGTTCCGGGTTCGGCAGGTTATGTATGACATATGTTCCAATCGTATCGATCAGCTGATGGCCAAGTGCCGTCAAAGCTGCATTGTCTAACGCCGGTGCATCTTCAGCTGGAGCCTCCGCCGGTAAGCCGGTCATAACGGCAGCACCAGACATTCCCAGAAGGCTCCCGCTTGTCAGATCAAGCACAAACGGCTGCTTCGCGCCTTCAAGCTCCATGACCGCTAAGGTATCGGACATTTTCAAAGCAAACTTAATGCTTGCGGTATCCCCAAAAATCAAGTTTCCGTCAAAAGAAATATGCGTGTCGTCCTGCGTCTTCACGTTATTCAGCTGCAGCTTTACGTTGGACACAAGCTTCATCATTGCCAAATCTTCTTCAGAGGAGCCCTTATATGCCGCATCATCGAGCAATAGCTTTATCTCTACGGATTGTTTGCTCTCGCTTGAAGTTACCTTCAAGGCATTTTTTAATACCGTATTGAAATCCAAATTAGAAATCGCTTGACAACCGGCCGCAAAAACAAGCGTAAACGCTAATAACAGCATGATCATCTTTCTGGGTCTTGCAAATAAATTTTTCATCCGTTCGTCTCCTTTATAAATGAATTTAGTAGGCCCTTTTTACTGACAAACTCTACTTATTGTACAGGAGACTCTACTTATTGTAAATGTATGGAAAGCGCTAGTTTTGTCGAATTTAGTAGAATCCTGCGGTTTTTCACAGCGAATATTGCCTGATGATTTCTACCTGCTTGTTTGACTTGCTCAAATGAAGTTTCCAGCCGAAAAAACTGCAAAAATCACGTAAAACAATCATTGGCTCTGAAGAATCTGGCCCGATAGAAAACTGGACGCTTCCCGCCTCCTGCCCGTCGATAAATAAGATGCTTATTTTGGTTATTTTTTGCATATTAGTCAACAAAAAAGAGGACGTTCCCTTGTGTGGAAACGTCCTCCCCGATTCAATTATCTAACCTGCTATACCGCTTTCTTGTAAAATGGCTTCAACACTAGGGACAGAATCTTGCGCAGCGGCCCTGGGAACGAGCGTATATCCTCCGGCGTTATGACGCGAAGCGCAGCTAATAAAACGAGATAAAGCCCTCCTACAATGACCGAAGTAACCGCAAAAGCTAAGAAATAGGACATCTTCTCCGCCCATGCATCGGTCCATGCCAATACGGCGTATTCCGCGCCCCAGCCGGCCAAGGCAGGAATCGCGATGGCAGCCATATAAGCCGGCCATTTGCTGCCGAGTATGTTCAAGTTAACTTCCTTATTGATCGTTCGTACATTCAGTATCGTAATAACAATAAAGCAAATCGATGATCCGATAATAAGACCGTATACGCCAAGAAACGGGGCAAGAGCAAGACTTGAAACAATCTTTAAACCGAGCCCGATAAAGGTATGGTACATGGGCTGCTTCGGCTTATTAAGGCCGTAGAGAATCGAGTTGGAAATCATCATCGTAATTTGAAAGATCGCTCCGGCCGTCAGCATAGCGACCGTGTCGCTGCCGCTTGGGCTCATAAATAAAAGACCGGTTACCGAATAGGATGCGACCGTTAGCAGCAATGCAATAGGAACGCCAGTAAAGAAAACAATCCGCATAACGAGCGAGGATTGCCGCTGTACTTCTTGCATGTTCTTCAAGGCATAGGCCGATGAAATGACCGGAATAATCGAAGCGCCAAGCGCGATTGCCAGAATAGGCGGGATGCCGGCGATACCCATCGCTCGGTTTTGATATTCCGCCAGCACTCTTAATGCCGTTTCATGGTTGTAAAAAGCAGTCGTCAGCCTAATAAAAAGCGATTGGTCGAAGAAATAGACAAATTGCACGGTCATAGCCGTCACGACGGCTGCAATCGAGGTTCTGAATATTTCCCGGTAAATCGTACGGAATGGCAGCGGCGAGCCCGCCTTTGCAGCTTTGTCGCTTGTTACGGCCAACGCTTCGGTACGATCCTGCTTTTTGAGCTTTCTCGCAAACCACATCATGACCGAAAACGCGCCGATGCTTCCGAGAACCGAACCAAACGCAACAGCCGCTGCGCCGTATTTATCTCCCCAACCCAAACCCAGCACGATAAAGGCAAGCCCGATACCGCCGATGAGCCGCAGAATTTGTTCCATGATTTGCGAGATGCCGCCGGCGGCCATAATTTGCCTGCCTTGGAAATAACCTCGCATCATCGCAATAATGGGAAACAGAAGCAGTGCGGGTGCTATGGCTTGAAGCGATAAAGCAGAGTCCGGCACCCGCGACAAGCGTTCGTAGGCAGGAGCCAGAACGAACATAGCCGCAGCAAGCAGCAAGCCTGTTGCCGCGCCGAACATTAAAGCGGCCTGATAGATCCGTTTTGCCTCGTCAGGCCTGCCCAGCGCATAGCGCTGCGATATCATTTTGCTAATGGATAAAGGGATACCGCCCGTCGCGATCGTTAACAGTAATAAATAAATGGTATTCGCAGAGTTGAAGGCGGCCTGCCCGACAGATCCCAGCATGTAGTCCAGCGGTATCCGCTGGAATAAGCCTAGGAAACGGACAACCAAGGCAGCAGCCGCAAGAATAATAGTGCCTTTTAGTAAAGAGTCTTTTTTCAGCATGATGGTATTCCGAAGTCTCCCCTATCCTTTATTGCCAATCGGCTCTAGCGGCTGGTGGTTGCCGCGAACCGGAACTGCAGCATGCGATGGAGCCGCCCAGCGTACGCCATTTTGTATAACTTGCAAAACCTGCGGGTTGTAGTAAGTAGGATACGTCTCGTGGCCCGGGCGGAAATAAAAGATTTTGCCTTGGCCGCGGCTGAACGTACAGCCGCTGCGGAACACTTCTCCGCCTTCAAACCAGCTTACGAAGATTAGCTCATCCGGCGCGGGGATGTCAAAATGCTCGCCGTACATTTCTTCATGCTCCAGCGTAATGTATTCCGGCAATCCGGCAGCAATCGGATGCGCCGGGTTAACGACCCAAATCCGTTCCTTCTCACCCGCTTCGCGCCATTTCAAATCGCAGCCTGTGCCCATAAGTTTTTTGAAGATTTTCGAGAAATGGCCGGAGTGCAGCACGATCAAGCCCATGCCTTCCCATACCCGCTGCTGGACGCGTTCAACAACCGCATCGTCTACTTGATCATGTCCCATATGCCCCCACCAGATGAGAACATCCGTATTGGCAAGGCGCTCGGCCGTTAGTCCATGCTCCGGCTCTTCCAGCGTTGCCGTTGCCACTTCGATATCGCCGTTCGCAATGCCTTTGGCCAGCGCTTGATGAATGCCGTCCGGGTATACTTTTTTCACTTCCTCGTGGATCTTCTCATGCAAATACTCATTCCATACCGTTACTTTAATCATCGAATGAATCCCCTTTTCATCGTTTAGAATACGAGCCAAAGCACGAACAACACAATCATCGCCAGCTGCAAAATAAACTTCACGGCTACGCTCGTAAATAACCCGACAACGGAGCCTAGGCCAACCTTGAGCGCCTTATCAAAGCGGGTGCCGATAATCATTTCGCCGATAACGGCACCGGCAAAAGGACCGATGATAAGACCAAGCGCAGGGATAACGAAAGGACCAAAAATAAGACCGATCGTACTGCCGATTACAGAGGCGCGCGAGCCTCCGAACCGTTTGACGCCCCAAGCGCTGACCGCATAATCGGCGACAAACAGTACGACTACAATGATGGTCTGGATGAGCCAGAACCATATTCCGAATTCACTAAAGGAGAAAAACAATCCGTAAACAAAAAACGCTCCGTAAATGGCAAGAGCACCGGGCAAAATCGGATAGATCGCCCCGGCCATACCCACGACAAACAAAATAATAACTAATGTCCAGCCTAAAATATCCATACGTTAATCATCCTTTCATAACGTATCGTTTGATCACTTCTGCAACGCCGTGCTCATTATTGGTCAGGGTAATGAAATCAGCTGCTTCTTTGACTGATTCTTGGGCATTGCCCATGGCCACGCCAAGGCCGGCCTCGCGGATCGCTGCGATATCGTTCAAGCTGTCGCCGACAGCAATGACCTGCGACATTTCAATGTTAAGCAAACCGCAAAGCTCTTGCAAGGCGCTTGCTTTCGACACGCCCAGCGGATTAAGCTCCAAATTCCAGGGCGATGAGTTCGTAATTTCAAGCGCGCCCCAGCTCTGTACCTCGGCCAGCAGCTTTTCCCTGATGCCGTCATCCTCCGTATAATAGCCGAATTTCAGCCAGTGATGCGAAGCATAGTCGTCAGCGGGAGCAATCCATTTTTCTTTGTTGAAAATATCATCGGCCGTATAGGCCCAGAACCATGGCTCGCCGTGAGAAAGCGCCAGTTCATGCAAACGCTGCACGTACACATGGCTTAGATGCGTGCGCTTATGCAGCACATGCGGGCGATGCCAAATCTCGCTCCCGTTGACAGTAATCATAGGTGTCTCCAGCTTTAGCTGCTCCGCAAAGGGCAGCGCGCTCCGAAAGCCGCGGCCGGTAGAGAAGCTGACAATCACGCCGGCATCCAGCGCTTTCTGAATCCACTCCGCATTCTCCGCGCTTATTTCGCTTTGTTCGTTTAGCAGCGTCCCGTCCATATCGAGCGCCAACAATTTATACTCTCCCAATAGTGTGCCTCCTCGTAAATGCCGTTCAAAGATGTAACCCGCTAGTAAATTATTTTAGCACATTTACGTCAGATTCCAAACGATAGACCATAACCTTGCAAATTCTTAATCAATATAAAAAAGAGCAGCTCCCGCGTAATGCGAAAGCATGCTCCTTAGCTTTTAACCCCGTCTTACTCCGCCGTAGTCGTATTCGCCTCGGCCGCCGGCGCTTCCTCTTTGACCGCAGGAGGCTCTTTCAAAAGCATTTCTTGCCCTTTCACCTGCAATATTTCAAGCGCCTCATTAATCGTTTGCTGATCATCCTTTACCTTCTGGAACTCCTGCTGGGTCGCCCCGCTAAATTCGCCCCAGAACGTTTCTGGAAGCTTGTCGAAGTCCTTATAGCTGTTGAAAGTGCTGGGCTTCAAATTATAAAATGCCGCATAGTTGCGTCCTTCGGCATCGGTTATGTATTTGGTGCGGACGGGCATGCCGTTATAGTTATTGGATTTGGATTTTACCCTCGCAAATTCCTCGCCTGTTACATACCGCAAAAATTCCCATGCGGTTTCCATGTTCGGGGATTCCGCTCTAATCGCAAAAAGATTTTGGAAGGAGGTCATATTGGATTGGTCAGGGTACTGCTGTCCTACCGGAACGGTCACCAGATCCCAATTTTTCACGACTTTATCTTTGACCTTTTCGTTTTCGCTTGCCTGCTTTATTTGATTGATATAGTTATTATCGCCGATCGCCATGGCCAGGCGGCCCGATATGAAAGGATCCCGCAGCAGATAATCCTCATACGTTTGCGCCATATTCGATTCTTGATTATTCATGCTCTCGAAAAACAGCGAGTTTGAATCCATTGCGTCCAAAGCAGTCTGGACTGCATTTTTCCATGAATCCGTATTGATCGTCATTTCTTTCTGGGACGCATTCACATAGCTAATGCCTTCGGAAGCGGCAAGCGTGCTCGCCAGCTCGAACAAATCTTCGCTGTAGCCCATTTTCAGGCCATAGATCCGTTCCTTGGCGTCACCCTCGACAGGAAAACGGCGCGCCAGCTGTATGACCTCGTTCCAGCTCATCCGATCGGTCGGATACTCGATTTTGTAATCATCGAACAAATCCTTATTGTAAAAGAGTACCTGGCTGTAAAAGTTAGGCGTCATGCCGAACAGGCTGCCGCCGCCGAGCTCTCTCAAATAATCGATCATGCCGGGAATAAGGCCTTCCGTATCATACTTTTCTTTCTCGATAACCGCATCCAGGTTATAGAGCTTCCCATCCTGTGCCATCTTCTTATATTTCTCGGTGTCCAGCATAAGGAGGTCGGGCTGCTTCTCTTCAATAAACTTGTCAAAGGCGGCCTCGTAGTCCTTTTGTTCCTCCGCGTAGATCCCTTGTGTGGACACAACCTCGATTTCCACATTCGGATATAAAGCGGAGAACACCATGCCGTAATCCTGGAAAAAAGCACCCTCATCGTAATACATGACTTTCAGTGCCGATTGCTGTTCTTTGTCCGATTCCTTATCATCTCCCCCAAAGCTGCATGCCGATAACATAACAGTCATGATGACAAACAGTATTACGAATTTAGACCAAGCCTTCATTTGTAAGTCTCTCTCCTTTTATCTCCTAATAAGTTCCAAATATAGTACGTCCATAACTGGATAAAAGTTGCATATTTGGATCTTATCCTGATAAATAGAAAAAAAGCAGCCAAATTAGGCTGCTCATTTCTCGGTCTATGCTATTTATTTCCCACTTCGGTTAGGCAAGCTTACGCAGCCGAAGCTTCTTGATTACAATGCCGTGAGACGGCGAGAATAAAAAGGCGATGACGAACAATAAGGCAGCCGCGCAAACCATGCAGCCTGCGATCGAAGCATCCAGCATGACCGCTGCTCCATAGCCGATAAAGGTACTGGCTATGCCTGCAGCTACGCTTAAGCCGATCATGATGCCGAGCCGGTCGGTCAGCAAATATGCCGTAGACGCCGGAATGATCAACAAACCGACTACCAATATCGCTCCCACGCTCTCGAAGGAACTGACCGTCGCCATAGACACGAGTCCCATCAACAAGTAATGAAACAACGCTACGGGGATGCCGATGGCTGCCGCAAGGGCAGGATCAAACGCGCAAAGCTTGAATTGCTTATAAAACAAGGCAATAACGGATGTAATAATAAGAAGCGTAAATCCAAGCAGCCATACCGCCTTCGGCCCCATATTGACGCCGCCCAGCTCCCATATATTCCAGTGCACATAAGCAATTTCGCCGTACAAAATCGCATCCTGGTCCAAATGGACCTGACGGGCATATAGGCTGACAAGCACGACTCCGATTGCAAACAATGCCGTGAAAACAACGCCAATGGATGCATCCGATTGAATGCCGCTTTGCTGGAACATTTGAATGAGAAAGGTCGTCAGCAAGCCGCATAACAATGCGGCGAACATCATAAGCAGGGAATCGCGCGAGCCGCTGAGCAAAAACGCGATAACGATGCCGGGCATGACGGAATGGCTGATGGCGTCACCGATCATCGCCATTTTGCGAAGGACAAGAAATACGCCAAGCACCCCGCAGCAGCTCGCTACCAGCGCGCCGGTAAGCAAAATCCAAAAGTCGCTCATAACGCCGCCTCCTTCTTCACATTGCCCTCGAGGAGACGCTCATTGTCGCGGTTAAAGTTATGCTTTACCCTTTGGCGAAGCAGCCGCTTCGCAATCAGGCCGCGCTGCGGTCCAAATAGAATGGAAAAACAGAACAACAGCGTCGCTGCTAGTACGGTTACCGGCCCAGTCGGCAGGTTAGAGACCGAGGCGCTGATCCAAGTCCCGATGGCGCCGCTGACAGCGCCGAATAAGCCGGACAATATAACCATGTAGCCTAAACGATCCGTCCAATACCTGGCTGAGACGGCTGGAGTAATCAGCAGCGCTGCCACAAGCACAACACCGACCGCTTGAATGCCGGATACTACGGCTACCACAATAAGAAACATGAGCAGTTGCTCAAGAAACGCTACCGGATAACCAAGGCCTCTTGCAAAGCCGGGATCAAACGAGATAATTTTGAACTGCTTAAACAGCAAGGTACAAATCGTAATCAACGAAATGCATACCACCGTCATCGTAATCACGTCGGAAGCGATCATTGAAGCGGCCTGCCCGAATAAAAACTTATCCAGACCTGATTGATTGCCATAGTTGCCATGCTGGATTATCGTAAGAAGCACGATGCCTAAGCCAAAAAATCCCGACAATACAATGCCCATCGCCGCATCCTGTTTAAGCTTGGAATTGCGTGTAATATATCCAATGCCGAATGTTGCGACAATTCCCGCCACGCCCGCACCGATTAGAAATAGGCCAATTGATTTGATACCCGTAAGCATAAACGCAATGCAAATTCCCGGGAGCGCCGCATGTGCTAACGTATCGCCCATCAAGCTTTGTTTCCTGAGATAAGAGAAGCATCCGATGACGCCGCTGCTTAAACCAAGCAGGGTGCATCCGAGAAATATCCACTGCATATTCGGATCAGACAGCATTAACCAAATCTTTTCCATCCTACTCACCCTTTCCGTCAAATGGTGACGGGGACTGCAGGCTGCGGTCAAGGAAGGCAAGCCGGCCGCCGTAGGTACGCTGTAATTGCTCCTGCGTGAAAGCTTTTTCTGTCGGCCCAAACGCCTGGAGCTCCACATTCAGCAGAAGAACCGAGTCGAAATAATCCTGTACCGTCGCAAGATCGTGATGTACGACAATCACGGTTTTCCCCTGCAGCTTCAGCTCCTGCAGCAAAGTTATGATCGCTTTCTCCGTCGCGGCATCCACGCCGGCAAAAGGTTCATCCATAAAATAAAGCTTCGCGTCCTGCGCGAGCGCGCGAGCCAGAAATACGCGCTGCTGCTGCCCGCCTGACAGCTGGCTGATTTGTCTGCCTGCGTAGTCAGCCATCCCTACCTTGCTGAGGCATTCCAGTGCAAGTGCCTTATCCTTCGCGCTTGGGCGGCGGAACCAGCCCAAATGTCCATAACGGCCCATAAGCACAACATCCAGCGCATTGGTTGGGAAATCCCAATCGACCGATTCCCGCTGCGGTACATAACCGATCATTTTACGCTGCTGCTTATATGGCTTCCCATAGACGAGCACCTCGCCGCCAATGCTTGGGATGAGTCCAAGAGCCGCCTTCATCAGCGTTGATTTACCGGCTCCGTTCGGACCGATTACACCGATTAGCTCCCCTTCTTTTACTTCAAAGGTTATGCCGCGAAGGACGGGTTTCTTCTGATATGCGACGCTTAGTCCTTTAATGCTTAGCGGCGCTATTGTTGATTTCACGTCTTGCTTAGCTGCTGTTTGAGATTGGCTCATGTTCATCACTCGCTTTCCTTCGTGTATATTCTGCTATTTCAAAGCGGCTACAATCGTATCCACGTTGTGCTTCACCATTCCGATATAGGTTCCTTCTTCCGTTCCCGCGTTGCCCATTGCATCGGAGTAGAGCTCTCCGCCGATTTTCACTTCGTGGCCTAATTGGCGCGCACCTTCGATAACCGATTCAATGGATTTTTTAGGTACGCTGGATTCGATAAAGACCGCTTTAATTTTTTTCTCGACCAAGTAGTCGCGAAGCTTGCTGACATCCTTAGACCCGTACTCAGACATCGTATTCATCCCTTGCAGCCCCGTGACAGTTAACCCGTATGCCTCGCCGAAATAGCCAAAAGCATCATGCGCGGTTACAAGTATGCGGCTAGCCTCGGGGATCGTTGCAATTTGTTCCTTCGCATAGGCATCCAGGTCTTCAAGCTCCTTGATGTAGGCTGCTGCGTTATCTTTATAGTAGTCTGCATGGGCGGCATCCTTCTCGACCAATGTATCGCGGATGACCTCCGTTGCCGAAATCCAAAGCTTTACGTTAAACCAGATATGAGGGTCATGCATGCCTTGGCCCTGCCCCGGCGCGGCGTGCAGCTGATCTTCTGTCAGATACTCGGATACGGCAACCGTCGGCTTGCGTTTCTCCAGGGCTTCAAACATTTCCGCCATCTTTCCTTCTAAGTGCAGTCCGTTATAAAAAATAATATCGGCATCGTCGAGCTTCTTCACATCGCCTTGCGATGCTTTGTACAAATGGGGATCGATTCCCGCTCCCATCAAGCCGCTGACCTCGACGTACTCTCCGCCTACCTGCTGTGCAACGTCCGTAATCATTCCGGTGGTCGCCGTAATGTTGAGCTTGCCGCTGCCGCCGGGCGATCCCTCCTGCCCGCAGGCTGTTATCAACACGGCCGTCACCGTTAAAAATACAATCGTCATGATGAATCTGCGGAGAGCAGAATTCGTTTTAAACGTTTTGCGCATACATATGACCTCCTAAGTCCCTATCTTATTTTATATTCACCATAGTTTGCCCTTATGAATCTTAGTTTGCCTAATGCCTTTTTTTTAATAATACACAAAAATGTTTCACTAGTGCAACATTTATTTTAAAATGGGCTCTCTCCTCAGAAAAAAAAGGCAGGCTGGAGCCATTGCTCCAGCCTGCCGTTCATTATAAATTATGCTTATTCGTTCGTGTTCGTCGTATCCGCGGCAGTATTCCCAGCAGTTGTATCCGCTGCATTTCCCGTATCCGCAGTCTTTTTCTTAGGTACGCCGTACAGGCCGATCTCTTCATTGTAAGCATCGAATATTTGCCGCGCGATCGGGGATGCTCCGTAACTACCGAAGCCGCCGTCAGGCACGACAACGGCTACGGCAAGCTTCGGCTTATCTGCAGGGGCGTATGCGATGAAGACCGCATTTTCCGCCGTGCGCTTCGCCACATCCTGCTCGGATGTACCTGTCTTTCGCCGGTAGGTATAATCAACGCCTTCAAAGCCCTGCGAGCTAACCTTGGACATGCCCGTTTCGATCTCTTTCCAATATTCAGCAGGAAAAGTTACCTCATTCAAAATCTCGGGCGTGTAGCCTTGAACGACATTCCCGTCCGAGTCCTTGATTTGGTTAACGAATTGCGGCTTAAGCCGTTTTCCGTGGTTAGCCAGCATCGCCGCATATTGGGCAAGCTGAAGCGTCGTATAACGTCCTTGCTGACCAAATGAAGCCAAAATGAGCGCTGCTTGCGAACTGTATCTTTCGGCCGAGTCAAAATATTCGATAATCCCTTTCGATTCACCGAGTAGTCCGCTCTCCGTAAGAACGCCTAGCCCGAACTGCTTCATGTATTCATCCCAAATTTCTACGCTGCTCTTTCCGTTAACGGTGCCGCGCCTATAAAGCTTATCTCCGACCATCGCAGCCATGAACGGGTTGGACGAATGCTCAATAGCTTCGGCGCCGTCTATGTTGCCGTACACATGCCGCTGCGAATTTCGAATAAATACCTCATAACCTTTTTTACCGTAGGTGAATACGCCCGTGTCGTCATAATAGCTCGATGTGGTAAATAATTTCTCATTCAGCCCGATCAATACGGACAACGGCTTCATCGTAGAACCGAGCGGAACGATGGAAGAAGGATGCTTCTTTCTTTCTTCCTCCGAGTCGTATTTCCCGTAAACGCTGCGAATCGTCCCGTTTTCCAGTACGTTGGAGAAGTTTTCGTAATCTTGGGAGCTGATTCTGCCTCCAGCCCAAATATTTGAATCGTAGTCCGGCATGCTCGCCATCGCGACGATCTTGCCGGTATCCACTTCCATGGCCACGGCGAAGCCTGTTTTGGCGTATTCCGCGCGCTCATATCTATTGGAGGAGGTCGTTATTTTTTTCAATTGATCCATGATCGCTTGCTCTGTTTTTAGCTGCACGTTTTTATTAATAGTCAAATAAATATCAGAGCCTTTTTGAGGGTTCGTAATTTGCATGGGACCAATAATACGCTCTGCATTGTTAACCGGATACGTCTTCAAGCCGTTTGTTCCGCGCAAAACGTCCTGGTACATGTACTCCAGGCCGTCCATGCCGACATCTTCTTCTTCGAGGTACTGAAGCGTCGCATCTTCTTCCGTCGTTTTTTCCTTATAGAAATCAACCGTCTCGCGAACGCCTTTATACTTCTTCAAATACCCGACCAGCTGGACCGCGATGGAATTGGTATCGTAATTCCGAACGCTTTCCTCCATGATGTCGACGCCTTTAAAGTCCGTGCGATTTTCCATGAAATGGGCGATTTCTTTATTCGTTAAGCCGGATTTGATCCGCCTTGGCGTCGAGATCGTATTCCGTCTAAAGTCCAGATCCATCTGCCGGATAATGTCGTCGACGGTCATCGCTTTCGTAGGATCGCCGTATTCCGTAAAGACCTCCACCAGCTTCGCCGCCATTTCCCTGGCGTTCTCTTTGGCATCCTCCAGCTTAAGCTCCGGCTGTATGCTGAAATACAACGACTGCGTCGAAGTGGAATAAGCGATCGGATAGCCTGTGGAATCATAAATATTGCCCCGTATAGGCGGAATTTTCACGCTGCGCGTCGCCTTATTGATGCCTTCTGCGCTAAGCGTCGGCCCTTCCACGAACTGCAATATGGCCAGACGAACGATCAATACGCTAAACAATGCGAAAGTAATAAAGAAAAATAAGTTCAGGCGAAAAGAAAAATGCCGCCGGTTTATGATTTCCCGCTTTTGCGGATCATCTTGCACGTTGAATCACCTCATATTCTTAAACTAAATCCTCTTCCAAAAATCCGGCTATGCTTCGCGAATATGCGTGTCATCGAAGGCCGGCGGATTAAACCAATCTCCCGCGTTTGCCCATGTGGCATCCAGCGGAATCCAGCCCGATCCGATCCGTACCTCATTCCAAGCATGCGGACCAAAGCCTCCGCGTCCGTCCGCTCCCATTCCCGTTACAACACGCACCTCTAGTCCTGCTGACCTCGCCATTACAGCATACAATCGAGCTATATCTATACATACGCCTTTACGCGTATCAAATGTCTCGGGAGGTGTCTGTTCCTTCCAAATCCCATGCTCCTCGTAATTGCGGGCCTTGTCAAAATCGTAAGCGATTCTTGTACCCAGCCACTCGTAAAGACTCCGCGCTTTCTCTTCATCCGTCTGCGCATCCTTCGTGACATAGAGGGCCGCCTGCTCGATTTCCGCAGGAATGGCGTAATCAATCATTTCATATTTTCGTTGTAAAATTTGCTTAAACTGCGCTTCGACTGCTTTGGTAAAAACCGGCCCTTGACCCTCGAGAACATCTCCCGCAACCGGGCTAAGCCAAGCAGCCGCTTTGTTGTACACCTGCGAATCGGATATTTTATCGACATACCAGCCATTCGGCATAAGAGACACATAAACGAACAAGAAAGCTACGAAAACAAATGACCGCCCAGCGCCATGAACTGCGCCAAGCAGCGCCCCAACCGCACGGCTTGCCTGTTTCTTGCTTCGCAGGCCGTCGGCTGAATCTTCCCTCCCGCGGCTCAGCAGCCCTTGCAATCCGCGTTCTGCCAAAGGTTCCACGAAGGAAGCCAGTGCGCGCAGAAGCAAATAACCGAACAGGAATACGACGCCGTAGCGCAGCAGCGCGAAATCCCGCAGGCTCGTAAGCAGGGTGAACCAAGCTTGCTCCATGCTGCTGAGCTCATGCTCTGGAACCTTTACGCGCGCTGCGAGCCAATGTGCGATGACGGGCGATAATTTATTCGTAAGCTGTGCGGAGAGCACCAAACAAACAATCATGACTATGCCCTCCCAGACAAAAAAGAAAAGGCGCCTCGCAGAACCCGATGCGCCTCTCCTCATCCCTTGAACAAGAGAGCCAAGCAGAAGCAAAAGCACAATGACGGCAACGGGCTCTACTCCATCTAATCGCTCAATCCAGTTAGTCATAAGCATTACCCGTTCTGCTTCGCTTGGTCAATAAAGGTTTGTATCGTGCTGTCAAGCTCCCACTTGCCAAGCTCGGTTCCCCGAAATGAAACAGCTACCTCGTTCTCGCCCGGTACGCCGGTAAGCTCTACATTTTTTGTTTTTACGGTGAAGGTTCCATCCGAGTTGTTCACGAAAGATGCATCCTTTGCCTCGCCTACCATGGCATTAACGGCTTCCTGCTTCACCGTATCCGCTACCTTCGTCCCGATTTCCTTCAGATCATCCATGCTGTAGCCGCTATAAACGACGATGCCAAGTACGATTGCCGCAACGATCGCCCATTTGAGCACGGTTTTCACAATGCGCACAATCATAAATAGTACAACAAGCGCTATAACAAGCATCAGCCAATGGTCTTTAAAAAAAGTCATCCATGTGTCCGTATCATAAGTCGAAAAATCTAAAAAATCCAATTGCATCCCCTCCATTATACCTCGTACAAAATCCCATTACAAAATATTATAACCTACGAAATATAGGGCGTAAACGCTTGCCCTCTTTTTATCCAGACATATCCTGTCCCATTTAAACGTACAAGTATAGAAGCGTGTAATTGGCAAGGAGGGGAAGCCCTGTGAAAACAGCGGTTTGGCTTTATTTATTTTTGTTCGTCGCTTTTTTTGATTTGCATGCGCAGTATCCTATTTTGACGCCTTTTGCGATTTCCTTAGGGGCGGCACCTTCTTTTATCGGACTGATGATGGGCATGTACTCCATTACGCATTTGCCCGGCAATCTAATTGCCGGCTTTGGCGTTGACCGATACGGCAGCAGGTTTTTTATCGTGTTCAGTCTCATGGCAGCGGGCATTGTGCTACTGTTCCAATCGCAGGTTACGAATCCTTGGCAATTGCTTCTGCTCCGCTCCATAAGCGGCTTCGTGCTGGCATTCCTATCGCCCGCATGCCTTTCCTTGCTCGCAAAAATGACGAGCGACCGAACGGAACAAGGGAAGCTCATGGCCGGTAACGGACTGGTTCATACGCTTGCTTCCGTCGTTTCCCCTGCGGCAGGCGCCTACCTCGTTGCAAAAATCGGATTTACGACGGCGTTCACTTTGCTTGGCTGGATTCTCATTGTCACATCCGTTTGCGCTCTCTTCTTTATTAGAGATATCCGCCAAAGTGCCGTACAAGGTGAAACTCCGGTTCCGGCGGAAGCGAAAAAAGAAAAAAGCAAAGAAAAGCTGCCGCTGGAGCTGCCGGTTCCCATACCGTGGCTCGTTTACCTGCTGCCGATTGCGCTTAGCTGCGCGCAGGGCATCTTGTCGTTTGAACTGCCTCTGCTAGCCAAAACGAAGGAAGCGATGATGACGACCGGGCTCCTGTTCTCCGTCGTCAGCATCGGAGCCCTCGTGACGCTGAGCATGCTGTTTTTAAACCGGGTATCCGCCTATCAGCGTACGTTATGGGGCTCGCTTTTTCTTGCCATATTTTATTTCGGGATCGCCTCTCAAGTATCGGCTCCGCTCACTTTAATGCTGCTATTGGTCGGGATGGCCAAAGGGGTGATCCTGCCCGCGCTCTCCACGCTGTTAATCGAGCTCAGCGGCGGCGCGCGCTATGGCCGGACCTTCTCTGTTTTATCGATCGCCTTTTCAGTCGGCGCATTTATCGGACCGATGGCAGCGGGGCAAGTACGCGACTATATTTCTCCTTACTACATCGCATTTCTCGCGCTGATGATCGCTGTAACGCTGCTTCCGCTGCATCGTTCCCGCTCTCTTTCCTCCCGCACCCATTTTTCGTAGGCATGGGTATACGCACAGGGCTAATTACACCCCTCTACATAACATACATTATGGCAAATGACCAGCCGAGACAGCCGGCTCCGGCTGACGGCTATCATCGCTTTTACGCAAAAGAAACGGGGTGACTCATCTATGTCTGGAAATAATGTGGGTGGATTGAACCAAGGTTGCGGACACCACGGCAATTCGAATATCGGCATCATCCTCGTGCTGTTTATCCTGCTCGTAATCATCGCGTGCACTTGCCTATGCTAGATTAGACGAGAACGGCCTGCTGCGAGCAGGCCGTTTGTTGCATCTGCAGCCGCTATCGGTAAAATCGAGAATTGGTGGTAAACTAGGAGTATGGCGCAAAACGCTGCACCGACTTTCGTAATCGAGGTGATTTCAATGGATTTTGTGGATATTGCCATTATCGTAGAAGGTAAAAATGACAAAGCAAGGCTAAAGCGCGTTCTTGATGAACATGTGCCGATCTATTGTACTTTTGGAACGCCTGGCTCCGAGCAGCTGGACAAGCTTCGCAAGCAGGTGGGGCATCATCAAGCGTATATTTTCACCGACAATGATTCCTCCGGAAAACGAATCCGTTTCCTGCTTCGCGATGTTTTTCCGGATGCAGAGCATATTTATACACGCAAAGGCTACTCGGGCGTCGAGCACACCCCTCTTGAATACTTAATCGAGCAATTAGAAAAAGCGGGCCTCGATGCGCATATCCAATATCCTGCGCAGAGTCCCGCTCCCGGTTGGAGCAAAGATGAATTTTAAAGCACTTTGTTTAAATCATCGACGATATCTTCCGCCGTTAAATCTTCCTTGCTGCCGTCAATCCACTTTCGGATTTGCCCGTCCTTGTCCACGATCGTGATGACATTCATATGCGTAAAAGACTTGTCTTCGTTCTTTATTACCGCTACGCCAAAATCCTTAGCCAATTGAAGCGTGCCCGCCTCTTCTTCTCCGCGAAGGAAGCGCCAAGTGTTCGTGTCGGCAAAATGCCGTTTTGCAAAATCGCGTATGACATCCGGCGTATCGCGTTCCGGATCAAACGTGATGGAAATCAGCTCTGCCTCTGTGCCGAGCTTGCCTTCCGCTTCAAGCTGATCCTGTACCTGGGAGAGCAGGAAGGTGGTCGGCGGACATACATCCGGACAGTTCGCAAAATAGAAATAAACGATTCTCGCCTTGCCGTTCGTGGATTGGAGCGAAACCTGCTCACCATCGATATCCGTAAGCTCGAAGGCTGGTGCAGCCATCTCGATGGGAAGCGTCTGCTTCGGCTGCATGCCGTACGTTATAAATAAATAAATGCCCATAGCTGCGCAAAGCGCCAGTACTGCGATCTTGAAGCTGTGCTTCTTCAAAAAAACCACGTAAGTCACCCCTAAACCAATAATTATGATCCCGTTGTATTCAGAATCATAACAACGAATATTACCATTAAGTAGTTAACCGAAATAAGAAAATTCGTTTTTGCCCATTTTTCCGTATCCTTGGCACCCGTGCCGCGCAGCGTATGAACCAGCCACAGGAGACCGCCCAAAACGGAAATAATCAAAAAGTAAATGCCTACGTACCCGTAAGTGTAAAACAAGATGCCGGTCGGCAGCAGCAGCACGATGTAAGGAATCATTTGCAGCTTCGTCCGTTTGATCCCCTTTACGACCGGAAGCAACGGATAGCCGGCTGCCCGGTATTCCTCCACCCTCCGAATCGCAAGCGACCAGAAATGAGCCGGCTGCCAAAGAAACAGCAGTGCGAATAATATCCAAGCTCCTGCATCAATCTCATTCGTAACCGCGCAGTATCCGATAACGGGCGGCATTGCTCCCGAAATCCCTCCGACCGAAGTACTCCACGTGGATGTCCGTTTCAGCCACATCGTGTAGATGACAATGTAAACGAACCACCCAAGCAGGCCAAGCCAACCTGACAAAGGATTAACGAGGATAAACAAGACGGCTAGTCCAGCTATTCCCAAAATAATGCCGTAAAGCAATACCGTCCCTGGCTGCATTCGACCGGTAGGCAGCGCGCGGTCCTTCGTACGCTCCATTTTCAAATCCAATTCCCGGTCCCAATAATTATTAATGACGGTGGCTGACGCGATCGTCAAAGTCGAACCGATAAGCGCCCATATAAGCAATAGGAAATCGATATCCCATTTGGAAGCAACCAAGAAGCCACCCAGCGCAGCAAACACATTCAGTCGAAGTAGCCGCGGTTTTGTCAAAGCAATCAAGTCTTTCAGCACGAAGCGAGCCTCCCGAGTTATGCGACAAGACGCTTGATGCGTCTATCATCCATTGATGAATCGTTTTTAATCATACCGAAAAAAGACCGCGATGACAACGTTCGACGGCTTTGTTCATCATTTTGCCACGCAAATTGTGACAAATCATTTAGTAACCATTTGGATGGGCGCCGAGTACAATGACTATGTAGTTTGATGCCTATTCCAAACCGCGCATCAAACCGTCCTAAAGTAAGCGAAGGGAAGTGAACCGTCAAGTCTATGGCAGTCATTAAAACGAACTCCGAGGACACGAAGATGCTCGCCCGTCTCATGCGGGCCGAGGCAGAGGGCGAAGGCGAACTTGGAATGCTTATGGTCGGCAATGTCGGCGTAAACCGTATTCGCGGCAACTGTCTTGATTTTAAAAACATTCGCTCGATTCCGCAGATGGTCAACCAACGGCCCGGCGGCTTCGAAGCAATAACCAAAGGCTATTTTTACCAAAGCGCCCGCGAAAAAGATATTCGATTGGCGAAGCGGATGATCAACGGCGAGCGTCAGCGTCCGGCTTCCAACGCGCTGTGGTTTTTCCGTCCGGCAGGAAGCTGTCCCCAAACTTGGTGGGACCAGACGCACAGCGGAAGATATAAGGCGCATTGCTTCTACATTCCAAAGCAAGGCGAATGCCCAGCTGTCTATTAATTTCAATTTCTAACGTGTGAAAGCGAGGAATTTCAAGATGTCTAACGGTTATGGCTTCAAAACTCAGGTAAGTCCCGCTCAGGTAAGCCCGGCAAATGCAGCTCCTTATCATGGCTACGGTTACGGCGGATATGGCAGCTATCCTTATCCAATGGGCGGGCAGCCTACTACGCTTCCTGCCGGGATGCCAATGGGACAGCAGCCTACTACGCTTCCTGCCGGCATGCCAATGGGGCAGCAGCCTACTGCGTTCCCAGCCGGTATGCAGGTACAGTCTGCTCAAATGCAACAAATGCCGCCAGCTGTACCAAGCGGATCCTTTGTTACCCCGACAGGCGGCAACATCGTTACTCTTCCTGCAGTTGAGGAATCTTACGTAGAAAACATTTTGCGTCTAAACCGCGGCAAAATGGCAACTTTCTATATGACTTACGAGAACAACCGCGAGTGGAACGCCAAAATTTTCAAAGGCATTATTGAGGCTGCCGGCCGCGACCACATCGTTATTAGCGATCCGACGACCGGTATGCGTTACTTACTATTGACGCTGAATCTTGATTATGTGACCTTCGATGAGCCCATCGCTTACGAATATCCGTTTAACGGAAACGTCGTAACCTCTTCTACACCGCTCGGCATGGCTACCTTAGGCACGGTTAATTCCAGCCGTTAATCCGGGTTCCCGACGCGTGAATGCGCCGGCTTAAATGTCCAAACATGCATTTTCGCCGGCCCGCCCGCGATCCAATTCGATATGGGGTACCATAAGGAACGCTCGCTGCAGCGTTCTTTTTTGATTTGTTCCGCCTGCTCGCAAGAAGCTGCTTGCCAGACCTCAACGAAAAGGTTTTCCTGATCTGTTCCTTCATATAAATATACGTTGTTTCCTTGCTGCAGAAGATCCTTCGTATAAGCGAGGAAATGCTCTCGCCATTCAGGTAAAATACGGTATTCCGCAAAACAAATGCACATTTGCCTCAAGTCTCCTTTTGCTTACCTTGATAAAGTTCCCCTCCTCCGCCGATACTACACCTAATCAATGATTTGGGGAGGACTCGACATGGATACAGGCACACATCTCGTCATGGGCATCGGACTCGCCGGACTGGCGACCATCGATCCCGTAGTTGCAGCAAATCCATCCATACTAACCGCAGTCTTAATTGGTACGGTAGCCGGATCGCAAGCACCAGACTTTGACGGTCTGCTGCGTTTAAAGGGGAACGCGGTATATATCCGCAACCATCGAGGGATTTCTCATTCTTTGCCGGCCATCGCCATTTGGACGATTCTGATTACGGCCGTGCTTCAATTATTTTACCGCGGCAGCCTGCCATGGCTGCATGTTGGAGGCTGGGTGCTGCTCGCCGTATGCGTTCATGTATTCACGGATTTGTTCAACACTTACGGCACGCAGGCCATGCGGCCATTTACGGATAAGTGGATCTCCTGGAATATCATACACATCTTTGATCCCATTATTTTCACGGCGCATGTCATTGCTATTTTACTTTGGGCAGGCGGTTTCGTAAATCCGGCATTTATTTTTCCGCTTATGTATTTGTTTCTGGCCGTTTACTTCGTGTGGAGGACATTTACCGCAAGAAGCACCGTGCAAAGGTTAAAGACACTCGATTCCGAATATGCGGAAGGCGATGTCTATATTGCCATTCCGACGATTTCCCTTTCGATATGGAATGTAGTTAAACAAACCAAAAATGGCGGCTTTGTCATCGGCAACCTGCGCAGCAGCAAATTAAAATGGCTGGATCGGGTACAATGCTCGGATCATCCGTCCGTCGCCAAATCCAAGAATGACCCGGCGATCAGCTCGTTTTTATATTTCACCAGCTTTGCTTGCGCAGACGTCCGGGAGCATCATTGGGGATATGAAGTCAGGTGGTGCGATGTAAGATACCGTCACCGTAAACAATATCCTTTTGTAGGGGTACTGCTTATGAACAAAAAAGATGAGACGATCGGCTCTTACGTGGGCTGGCTCAGCGATGAGCGTTTAATGAAAAGACTCCGCATGGATACTTATTGATATTGACGCCGGAAAGCCCTTGCCGCATGATTAGGGGGGCTTTCTTTTTTTTGTTAAAAAGATCGGTTCATCTTTCTTCCCGCTGTGATAAAATAATGGCTAACCAAACTAAAAAGCCCAAGGCAAGCCTTGGGCTTCGTTGATCATTGTGTATAAGAATCGATTAACGGGAGCCGCCAGAGAGTTGTTGTTCAGCAATTTGGACCAGCTTTTTCGTAATATAGCCACCTAGGGAGCCTGCATCACGAGTCGAAACATTACCGTAGTAGCCATCTTGAGGAATTTGAACGCCCAGTTCTTGCGCTGCCTCAAGTTTCATTTGCTGTAATGCTGCAGTTGCTTGTGGAACAACAAGTTGATTTCTGCTTCCTGCCATAATGTATTTCTCCTTTCGTCCTCTGCACTTTGATGTGTGTTGCAAGCTTGCAAGCTTATTATGTGCACGGCCCGAGAAACTATTCTTAATATTTTAAAAATATATTGACGATTTGTTAAGGAGAGAAAACCCCATGTCTAAGCCGCTTTCATTGTTCTTTTCCGTTGTTGCTATCGTATTTATGAGTGCTATGGCAGTCTCAATCAGCTATAGTGGCTGGCTCGTACTATTGTTCGGATTATTAAGCCTTTTCACCATTGGGGCCGGTTTTATCGTAAAAGCCCGCTTGCGCAGAAAAAAACAGGGCTGACGATTGCCGTCAGCCCTGTTTCATTTTTCAGTCTCTAGCCGCGAGGAGGAAGAAAGCCCATAAGCTCCTTCACGTCTGCCAGCGTGCGGTCTGCTATGACAGCAGCACGCTCGGCTCCCTGCTTCAAGATTTGGTGGATTTCGCCGGAACTCCGGATTTCATTGTATCTGGCTTGAAGCGGTTCGATCACGGATACGACATGCTCAGCCAGCTCTTTTTTGAAAGGCCCATAACCCTGCCCTTCGTACCGGGCCTCGATCTCTTCAATGCTGATATTCGCGCAATGCGCGTAAATACTCATCAAATTGCTGACCTCCGGCTTATTCGCGGGATCAAACTTCACTTCGCGGCCCGAATCCGTCGTTGCCCTGCTAATTTTTTTGCGGATGACATCAGGAGGGTCAAGCAGCGCGATAAAGCTGCCGGCATTCGGGTTGCTTTTGCTCATCTTTTTGCCGGCATCGTCAAGCGACATCACCCGGGCGCCAACTTTCGGAATATAAGGCTCCGGAATCGTAAAGTATTTGCCGAACCTCGTATTGAAGCGATGAGCCAGATCGCGGGTCAGCTCCAAATGCTGCTTCTGATCGTCACCAACCGGTACTAAATCGGCATTGTATACCAAGATGTCCGCAGCCATTAATGTAGGATAGACGAACAAACCCGCTCCGACCGACTCTTTGCCCGCAGATTTGTCTTTGAACTGCGTCATTCTTTCCAGCTCGCCCATGTTAGCCAGCGTCGTAAACAACCAGCCGAGCTCCGCATGCGCGCGAACATGGGATTGCACGAACACATTGGCTTTAAGCGGATCTATGCCGGCGGCAATAAACAGTGCGGCTACCGCTTCCGTTTGTTCTCTAAGCGCAGCGGGGTCTTGGGGGACCGAAATGGCGTGCAGATCGACAACCATAAAAAAACATTCTTCCGTATGCTGCAGCTTCACGAAATTTTGCATGGCGCCGATATAGTTCCCAAGAGTTAGCTGTCCGCTTGGCTGTATGCCCGAGAGTACCTTTTTCATTATGCTTCAACCTCTTTCCGATAATATCTTAAAAAAACGCAAAAAATCCCCCGCCGCAAGGGACGAGGGACCGTGGTGCCACCCTAATTCGCTTATGGTACGCTTTTCTGGTAAAACGAAGCGCAGGATAAATCCCATAAGCCTTATTGCTCCGTAACGGGGAGCTACCGTACAAATATCTCCGGCTGCGCACGCATGCCGCCAGCTTCCTTTTGTAGGCTCCGGGGCCCATTCGGCATCGACGCTTGCACCGGTTCACAGCGACCACCGGCTCTCTGCACGCAAATCAATCGAGCTTACTTTTTCCCATCATTGCATTTAAAACGATTATACCTGTGAAAACCGTAAAGTCAAGCGCCGAAATCGTTGTCCTATTGTTGCCATTCCCAGCATAGGCTATACTGATATTCGTAATCCTTACCAAAAGAAAGGATACTGGACTATGCTAAAATATATTTTCCGCTTCGGCACCCCGCTGCTTGGGGTAGGATGCTTAATTATGTTAGCCCTCATTGTTACCAATCGGGAACTGCCCCCTAATATCTTCACCGCAGCCAACCTGCAGTCTTTCAAAATATTATTTTTTAGCATTATATTAGAAGCATTTCCATTCATCCTGCTCGGCGTCTTATTTTCTGCCCTGCTGCAGGTCTTCGTTACGGACGAGCTGATCCAAAAATTCACGCCCAAAAATCCGGTGGCCGGCGTTTTGTTCGGCGCATTGCTTGGGATCTTGTTTCCCTTATGCGAATGCGGCATGATTCCCGTCGTCCGCCGATTGATTCGCAAAGGCATGCCTGCTTACATTGGAATTGTATATCTGCTTGCAGGCCCTATCGTAAATCCGATCGTATATGCATCCACCTTTACCGCGTTCCGCACGAAACCTGAAATGGCTTATTCCCGAATGGGACTAGCCTTCGTCATCGCCGTCATCGTCGGCTTGCTGCTGTATAAATTCATGAAAAACAGCCCGCTTAAGACGACCCATTCGGCTCATATGGCTCATCATGGCCATTCCCACAGCCATGACCATGGAGCAAGCGGCAGCGGGTTCAGAGGCCGAGTCGCCTCGATCCTATCCCATGCGTCGGACGAGTTTTTTGAAATGGGAAAATATTTGATTTTCGGCGCCTTTTTAACCGCAATTATCCAAACGGCGATTGATCGCAGCACCCTGGCGGCATTTGCCGAACAGCCTGTCTTTTCATACGTATTCATGATGGGCTTTGCATTTATTCTATCGATCTGTTCGACATCCGATGCGTTTATCGCGTCCTCATTCAGCGGTATGTTTGATTTCGGGCCGCTGCTCGCATTCCTTGTATTCGGTCCCATGATCGATCTCAAAAACACGCTGATGCTCTTAAGCACCTTCCGCGTTAAATTCGTATTGATTCTAATTGCTTTAACCGCAGCGCTGACCTTCATCGGCGCTTGGATAACGGAGGTATTATTATGACTCATCATCTGATACGGGCTGCTATCTTAACCGGCTTCGCCATGTTCATCGTCTATTTGGACCGAACGGGTGAAATGATGCTTTACATCGCGCCAAGGATGGAGCTTTACGTTAAGCTGTCGGCGCTCGGTCTTTATGCTGCTGCAATTTACCAGGTATATGCCGCGCTCCAGAAACGGATGGGTAATCAAACCCCTAGCTGCGATTGCGAGCATGAACCTTCGCCCTCCATTTTCAAAAACACCATCATTTACGGTTTATTCGTATTTCCGCTGCTGCTTGGCTTCCTCGTCCCTACCGGGACGCTTGGCAGTGCGCTTGCCGCCAAAAAAGGGCTCAGCCTCTCCGGCAGCGCCGGCTTTGAGCGGCCGTTAGCGAATAACACGCCAGCACCCGATGTCCATGACGCGGCAGAAGCAGCACAGGCCAGCACCACGGGCGAAAGCATCGATTCGCTTTTTCCAGCCGATGAATATACGGAAACGCATGCCGCTTACGGAAAAAAGCTTTATGCCGAGCCGCTCGTCAGCGTACCCGAGAAGCAGTTTATCGAGACCTTAACGACGCTTGATCTATATCGGAAAGCGTTCATGGGGAAGGAAATTGAAATAACCGGATTCGTTTACCGCGAGGAGGAGATGGGCAAGGAACGTATTGCGGTCAGCCGATTCGCAATGAACTGCTGTTCAGCAGACGCTCTGCCCTACGGACTTATGATTACATGGCCAAAAGCCAATGAGTTTGCGGATGATGAATGGGTAACGGTTAGAGGAACCTTGACTACCTCAACTTATTTGGATAATGAAATCATCCTATTGGATGCCATTAAGGTCGAGAGGATCAAAACGCCGGAATCGCCTTACGTGTATCCCGACCTCGATTTTGGTCTATAAAGCAGCGAGCTGACGGTGTCCGTCAGCTCGCTTTTTTTGTTTATTGTGCCTGTTTATTGTGAATCCCATAAATCATTTCGTTTTGGATAATAGCGTGAATTCCAATTCGCCATATTGTAATTGGATTCAAAAAGAATGCTGGCCGACCATGAGTTGGAGCTTGTACGTACAGAGAAATCATAAAGAATCTCGCCATGCGACCATTCTTTCCTATACTTCAACGATTCGATTGCCATTTGTTTGAAGGCCTGCACCTGAATAGCCGTAAGCCCTTTGTCCCCGTTCTCGAACTTTCCGTTTTTGCTCTCGATGGGATGGTGCCTAACCCCGAACTTTCCTACCGCGTTATTTCTCACATGAATTAATACCGTACCGGCTGTAGCGTTAGTCAGTTCGCCTTCAAGCTGGCGAAATACAAATTCTACTTGACGAGCAAGCGATGCCGAATCCGTTTGCATACATTTTATCCTCCTTTATGATTTATTGGGTATGAGTTTCCATATAGGTCTCAACGCATATTATATAGTCCTTTTCTATCATTTACAACATAATATTTAATATTTATTTACAATTATTCGATTAAATTCGACTTTATAAATGTAATTGCTACCTTTATTATACATAATTAAATAAGACCATGCGAAAAATATCAAACTGAAATGATTCTTTTGAACTAAAAAACCAATTTATCCAACTAAATGTTTTGGCGTCTCCTTCTTTCTTCAAGTAATAAATCAATAATTAGGAACTAGGAACCATTCCTGAAAAATAGAAATAAATCAAAAATATAAATGCGATTACCGATAATGGTATCATTTTCTAATTTGCGTTACACCGAAAACGTATTTGGTATTTTCCGAAAAGCCGATTGCGGGCGCTAAATATTTATGTATTTTGCAAATCGACAATTATAGACCAATTTCGCGGCGGGTGCTATAATATGGATAATCTAATAAAAGGAGCGCTTACATAATGATCCAATGGTACTATTCGCTTTCCGTGCGCAATAAGCTAATGATCACTTCTTATCTGAATTTAGCCGTGTTCGCCCTCATTATGCTTCTCGTTTTATCGGTATCTGGCGGTTCGCTTCTGACAGGCATTATCGTCACAATCATTATGGCAATCGCTACGTTTCCGCTTGTTTCCTTTATCGAGAAATCAATCAACAGTTCCTTCGAAGAAATCAAAGGAACCGCGCTTCGCATCTCCAAAGGGGATTTCACCCAAAAAATCGATACCAACTCCTCTTCTGCTTTAGGCGAGCTCGGACATTCCTTTAACAGCATGATTGACAAGCTTCGCGACATCCTGACGGAAACGTCCAACATTATCCGTCACGTATCCGATACAAGTCACAGCATCTTTGATAAAAATAACAATATCCAAATCGCTATGCAGCAGGTTGCTGCTTCCGCCAACGAGCTTGCAACCGGCGCAAATGAAATTTCCGAAGATGTATCGGATATGAGCGAGTCGATCACCGAAATCGAAGAGAAGGTGTCCGACTATGCTACTTCCACGAAAGAGATGAACACCCGCTCAGAGCAGACGCTGCAGCTCGTGGACAAAGGCATGAAGGCTCTGGATGTACAAGCCGAAGGAATGCGGCGCAACGTTGAGGCCACGGAAAAGGTATCGGCAACGATCGAGGATCTCGCTCGCAAAGCACAGGGGATCAGCGCCATTACGACGACCATTTCCGATTTAGCCGAACAAACCAATTTGCTTTCCTTGAATGCTTCGATTGAGGCAGCAAGAGCAGGCGAGCATGGCCGGGGTTTTGCGGTAGTTGCCCAAGAGGTTCGCAAGCTGGCTGAGGAATCCAGTGCTTCAACCAAACAAGTATTCCAACTGGTGAAGAGCATTGATGAGGGCATCAAGCATACCATCAGCAATATGAAGACGAACGAAGAGGTCGTTAAGCTGCAAACCGAGCATATCAAGGAATCGGAACTCGTCTTCTCGGAAATCGTGCAAAGCGTTCAATTTATTACGGACAAAATATTTGTTTTCTCTCAAGAAAGCGATGCGATGCTCGAGAGCGCCCGAAAAATATCCGGTGCGATCCAGAACATTTCCGCGATTACGCAGCAATCCGCAGCAGGCACCGAGCAAGTATCGGCTTCCATGAACGAGCAAATCGCATCCGTGCAGGCGGTTGTGGAAGAAACCGAGCGTATGCGCACGATGGCAGCCCAACTTCTTAGAACGATCAGCGTATTCAAAATGAAATAAATTTTGCAGCGAATAAAAAAAGACCGTAATCTCCTCCTAAAGATTACGGTCTTTACTATTTATTTGGCCTCAACTTGCTGCTTCGCCCGATATTCTTGACGGCGTTCCTCGCGCTCGCTTTCTTTGATTCTTGGACAAGTATAGCAATAATATCCGCCATCCACGTGATAATATAAACAACAAGACGATTTCAAAGGAACCTGTTTTTCTGGATTATCCAGCGATTCTGTCATGCGGAACTTCACGTTCAGCGGATTTTTGTTTCGCCCGAATACAGAAGCCTCCAGCGATTTCACAAGCTCGAAATGGTTATGGACCTGCTGTTTTGCTTCCTCGTTCTCATTCATACTCATCAGCCGGTCATAGCCGTAAGCGAGCGAGGTTGGAAGCTGTCCCCAAAGCATGCCTACCTGCAGGGTTCCGACCTTGGCAATGGATTCAAAAACCGGCAGTACCGTACGCTCAAAAAAGCCGCTAATCCTATCCTTTGTCCAAGCTGGGTGTTCATGCTCCTGCTCAGGTGCGTCAATTAGATCTGTATGATGCAAATAAAATTCAGATGCCGTATATTTATGCCCGTTATAGTCTGCCGTATAAATTTGAACCGTAATATTTTCTAAGGATAAATCCAAGGTTTTGTTCCAGGATGAGAGCATGTAGATCAGTCCCAGCATCGGCCCGCGAAACCATCCCGCCATATAAACTTCCCCAACCGAAGGATCATTGCCCTTAACTAAGGGCGTATAGAACTCCAACAGCTGCTTCATCTTATTCTCATCCAGAAGATCCGCAGCGGGACAGCTGAATAAGAGATCTTCTCGTTTTTTTACCGACAAACCAAAATTACTCTCCAGCAGCTCCAGCATTGCTTCATTCATCGATGCAATCGTCCTCTCATCCCCATACATATACAATAATTAGTCAATATAACGATTATAACGCAGGCGATAATGATTATCAATTACATTTAGCCATCTTGACCGTAAGCTCGCCGAGCTGCTCGATTTTAACCGTCACGACATCGCCTGATCTCAAATATACCCGTTGATCCTTGGGGTAACCGATCACGACGCCTTCGGGCGTTCCGGTTAAAATAACATCGCCAGGCACAAGGGTCATATGCTTGGATATATAGCTGACAATGGTGCTGCATGAGAAAATCATATCCGCAGTATTAGAATTCTGCTTCTGCACCCCATTTACGCTGCATGAAATTGCCAGCTTATCCGGATTAGCCACCTCATCGGCAGTCACGAGGTATGGTCCGATCGGAGCAAAGCCGTCGCAGCTTTTCCCAAGCATCCATTGCGAAGTGCGGCGTTGCAAATTCCGTGCGGACAAATCATTGGCGCAGCTGTATCCAAAAACATAATCCAAAGCTTCTGCCTCTTCAACATTTTTGGCCGTTCTACCGATGATGATCGCCAGCTCCGCTTCGTAATCCACTTCATCGCTCGTTTCTGGAAGCTCGACCTCATCGCCATGCGCGCTTAGAGCATTCGCAAACTTATTAAACAGAATCGGTGACGTTGGGATTTCCGCTTTCGTTTCTTCCGCATGCTTGCGGTAATTCAAGCCCACGCAAATTATTTTTTGCGGATTGGAAACGGCCGGCGCATACACAAGCCCCGCTTCTTCCTTTAAATAGTCAGGATTAGCTTCCACACCTACGGCCGCTCTAAGCGCTTTCAATTGCGAGTTTGCAGCTTCGCCGCCTAAGAGAACGGCTTCCATTGAACCAGGCACTTCCATCTTCAATGCCAGTGACGCAGCTTCAATATCGATAATTCCTTCTTCTATTTTCATGCCAAGCTTTACTTCATCCAAACGCTTAAACTGCAGCAGCTTCATAATTTACATCCTCCTTCAAATAGACAAGCATCCTTTATTCATCTTAAGCCTCCCGTTTTTCCTTGTAAAGTGCATGAAAGAGGAGTGCGGGGGTAAAATAGCGGCACGGCTATATAATCTCAATCATAGGGACGGATAAGGGATGCGAAAACACCGGTTTCAAAAATGGCTGCCTGCTGCAGGACTTGCGTTGCTTGGCATTTTCCTGTTGGGATTTACGACAGACGCTTACGCAGCTGTCAATGGACAGCAAGCAGTGCAATTCGCGCCGGATAAAGAAACAAAAAAGCGCAGGGCTGACTCCATGTCATGGGTAAAGCTTCATAAACAGTTTCCAAGAACGTTTCTATTAAACGGACCGCGTCATTCGAAGCGGATTGCGCTTACCTTCGATGATGCTCCAGATCCGAAATACACGCCGCTTATCTTGGATATTTTGGCTCAACATGATGTTTGCGCAACCTTCTTCGTCGTTGGCAACCGCGCAACCCATTATCCGGCGATCGTAAAACGGATACATAACGAAGGACATATCATTGGCAATCACTCGTATGACCATGCGGTATTATCTACGCTTAGTTTAATGAACTATCAAAAACAAATTTGGCGTACGGATGCCATTATCACGAATTTGATCGGCTACTCCCCGCATTT
The DNA here is from genome assembly GCF_040676435.1 of Paenibacillus sp. LPE1-1-1.1. NCBI lineage: Bacteria > Bacillati > Bacillota > Bacilli > Caryophanales > Paenibacillaceae > Paenibacillus > Paenibacillus sp. LPE1-1-1.1. Next base: position 1,240,821 of record NZ_JBEGHY010000012.1, on the reverse strand, counting down.
CATCCGTCCCCCGTACGGTGAATTGCTGCCTCAGCAGGTGAAGTGGAGCAAACAGTCCGGCTTTGCCATCGTTAACTGGGATGTCGATTCCGTCGATTGGAAAAACAATCCGAGCAGCGCATTGGTTCTAAGAAACATCAAAAAAACGCTTCAGCCCGGCTCGATCATCCTGCAGCATGCTGGAGGCGGAATAGGTCAAAATTTATATGGAACGGTAAACGCATTGCCGCAGCTTATTCGGCTGCTGCACAGCAAAGGATATGAACTCGTCACTTTGCCTGAACTGTTAGGCCAGCCGGCAGCGCGTTAATTAGAAAAAAAGGCAATACCCTCCAAGGAGGGCATTGCCTTTTCGCATTCTCACTTATTTAAGAATAAATACCTTAACGTTCTGGAAGCCGAATGATCTCGCTTGGCTCGTTACGCCGGGCACGAAAATATCGATACGTTTGCCTTTAATCGAACCGCCAATATCCGTTGCTGTTGCAACCATTCCGCCTTGAGGAAGTCCATTGTAGTCATAGCCCGTCACATAAAGCTTGGTGCCGAGTGGAATTATTTTAGGGTCAACCGCAATCGTGCCGACCTTAAGCTTATCGCCGAAATAATCTACCGCCCCCCATTTGCCGTTTTCCGATGCGGCTGCCGTATAAGCCGTCGCTTTCACGGTAAACGATTTCGAGTAAGCGAATTCTTTGCCATTTATCGCTGTTACCGTCTTAGCGGAATCGATAGCGGAAGCTTTCATCACGATTGATTTCTTTGCCGCAGCCGCTTTCGCCGTTGGAATGTTCAGTTTTTTGCCAACCGATAAATTCAGCGGATTAATAGTTGGATTCGCTTTCATCAAAGCATCCAAAGGGACGTTATACTGCTTGGAAAGCTTCCAGAATGTATCATTGTCAATCGTTGTATGTGTTTTTGAAGCTGCATCTACCGTTCCTGCCGCCATCATAACGGATAATCCGATTACTGCTGCTGCTAAATTGCGTTTTTTAAACATGCGGTAAATCCTCCTGTGCACTTCCGAAGTTTCACAACTTCGACAGCGTTATTATAAATAATGTTAAGGGCGCAAAGCGCCCTTAACCTTGCTGATTCTTGTCCACTTTTACTCTAGGCAAATTAGCCGATAAACATTTGCACCCATTCGCCGTTTACGTAACCAACGCCGATTTTAGTAAAGTTTTGGCTCAAGATGTTTGCTTTGTGACCTGCGCTGTTCATCCAAGCCGTCATCACGTCTTGCGGCGTCTTTTGACCGGAAGCAATGTTTTCACCTGCATAAGAATAAGTTACGCCGTAAGAACGCATCATATCAAATGGTGAGCCGTAAGTTGGCGATGTGTGGCTGAAGTAATTGTTAACATCCATGTCTCTTGCTTTTTCTGTAGCGACTTTCGTAAGCAAAGCATCATTTTTCACAGCTGGCAGTCCAGCTTTTGCACGTTCTTGGTTGACTAAATCGATAACTTGGGATTGAAATGCGCTCAAGCTTCCTCCAGTCGTCGTGCCAGTACCAGGTGTTGCAGTACCTGTGCCTGTGCTCGGTTTTGTTACTGTACCGCTGCCCGTACCCGTGCTCGGCTTCGTTACTGTACCGCTGCCCGTACCCGTGCTCGGCTTCGTTACTGTACCGCTGCCCGTACCTGTACTCGGTTTCGTTACTGTACCGCTGCCTGTACCTGTGCTCGGTTTTGTTACTGTGCCGCTGCCTGTACCTGTGCTCGGATTCGTTACTGTGCCGCTGCCTGCCGTTGGCCATTGAAATGTACCGCCGCCCAGCAGTTGGTTAATATCTACTCCATATCTATCTGCAATTTGCTTAAATGTATCTTGACTAATCGTAGTAATCATTGGACAGTCGGAGTATGTTTTCACAGCCGGTGCTGCCCCTGCAGTTGGAGCCGTAAATCCTGCGCCGATTACCGTTGCTGCGATTATGCTGGCGACACCTACACGTATTGGTTGCATCTTCATGAATAATTCCTCCTAATAAGATAAGTTTTTTTTATACAAAAGCGACTTACGCTGATGCTTGATGAAGCAGCGCATTCGTTTTGTTTGCGTATCGTTCTTCCCGACGCCACTTATCTTACCATGGGGTTTTGGCCGTTTCATGACACAAAAACTGGAATTAACGCGAAAATGACCTGTAAAACAGCACCGTTACTGCTTTATGAGAATATGCTCATCACCGAATATAAGCGTTTCAAAGCTGACCGCTGGCTTTACGCAGCTCATTGGCCAACCGATGGATCTCATCGCGCTCTGCTTTTGTGCTTGCGGCAAACCATGCAGGCGACAACCAAGTCGAGATGATTTTGTTAGCGTCGGCAGGACTCATATCGACATCCCTCCAATCGCGAACAAGTTCTAAGAACGAAGCTTTATTTATCGAGCTGCCCGGACAAGTTTTGGCGGGATTCATTTCGCGATGGAATTTAATTTGCGAATCCGGCAGCTTCCACATCGTCGCAATATGGCTAGTCAGCTTAACCGCTGTCGCCAGCTGGGCACCTTCAAGCTTTTCCGCGCCAATGTCAAAATTACCGATCATCTCGAACATGAACGGATGGATACGGTCCTTATCCGCATCGTTATAGCCTATGGCAGAGGCTGGCGCTTCCAGCAGCGATCTTCCTTCCCAGATATACCCGTCCGGATCGATCGTCGCATGCTGCGCAATGTCGCCCCAATTTTGAGTAATGGCATGAAAACGCCACATTGCTTGTATAATTTTCATCTTATCCGCCGCTTTGCGATAATCGGCAATTGTAGGCTTCCATGTCCCATGGACATGCACCTGCGAAAATTTCACCTTTAAAAGAAAAGGCTTCAAATACTCGACATATTCCGCATAAGTAAACCTACGGAAGTTTTTGCGTTCAACAGCCATCCAGCATCGCTTCCTTTCGGTATAACAATTGTTATATCTTATGCTTTAAACCTATGAACAGAAACGGCATATGCATAAAAAAAGCAGACCCTATGCAGCTAGGCCTGCTCTTGCATCGTATATACCTGTTCCTGCTATCTAGCGCCCAACCTGACGTTGCCTACTTCCGAATTAATATGAATCTTGATATCGCCGCTGCCGATCTTGCCATCCACGATGCTCTTCGAATCATTGGAATCGGAGAAGCCGCCCCATTCTACTTTGCTGCTTCCGACATCTTTTTGGATATAAACGGCCGCAGAAGCAGGCTCTTTGTCTACATTGACCGTGATATTGCCCGTATCCGACTTTAAGGTAATATCTTCTCGCAGCTCGGCTGTCTCTATGCGAACATTTCCTGTATCGGTCTCGCCATTCACAATGCCTTCTCCATCCGTAAAGGAAACATTGCCCGTGTCGCTTTCAAAATCGATCTCCGCAAAGTTATAATTCGAAACCTTCACATTGCCGGTGTCCGACGTAACATGAAGCTTGCTCCCTTCCATCTGGTCAAGAACAATATTGCCTGTATCTGTCTCAATATCGACGGAATTCCAAAGCTTCTCCGGCAGTTCGACCACCATTTTCAAATTCATGACGGAGTAACCGATCGTAAATCTGTTTTTCGTATTTCCTTCAATGTAAAGCGTATCTCCCTTTGTTTCGGCCGTAAAAATAATTTTGTCAATCGAGCTTTTGGTTACACTGCCATCCAGCTTGATTTGAATATCCTTCGATGTTCCGCGTTCGAAAGTAATGTTGAACGTATCCGTCTCCGCATGGATCGACCGGATTTCGGAAGCATCCACGGTTTTCTCGTCTGAATACGGTTCTCCTTTAAACTTAACCAGGTCGCTTTCATTGAAAACAAAGAATGCGCATAATACACCGACTCCAAGCATAATGAGCGCGATTGCCGCCAGCTTCTTCATTTGTTATTCCCCTTTACGATTCTCGTATTGAATTTCAAATATTTTAAAGTCATTTTATAGAAGGAAGTTGTAAGTGCCTTTAATCCGATGACAAGTAAAATCGTAATCGCGCTGCTGATCAAGCCAATCGTCAAAGCCTGCGGTATGGTGAACGTACCGTTCCATAAGCTTTCGATCACGATTCCGATGCCGGCAACGCCGATGGCGACTGCGGAAGCCCACAAAGCGAGGAGGACGGCCGCAAGGGCAAGATAAGGACCTAATATGAAAATGACATTGAATAAGCCTAAGCTTACCGTCGCAAACACCGCTTTGGAAAGTTTTCCGAAGCTGTTGTTTTTCTCAGCCTGACCTACCCGGTACCCAAGCAAAAGCTCATTGGCTATCATTCTCGGGTCACCCAGTTCGCGTGCGGCATCCTCCTCGCTCTGGCCGTTTTCAACGGCTTGCTGAAAGTGAATGTAATAATCATAAAGCCACTCCTTGCGCTGCGCCTCCGGGATAACTTTAAGCATACCTTCAAGCTCCAACATATATCGATCTCTTGTCGTCATGGCTTCAAACCTTCCTCTACGATTTCATTTACGGCTTGCGTAAAACTTTCCCACTCGGCAATCAGCCTTCTCATATGGCTCCAGCCTTCCTGCGTCAATTGATAATATTTGCGCGGCGGCCCTTCGTTCGATTCCTTCAAATAAGTCGAGAAGTAACCGTCCTGCGTCAATCTGCTTAACAATGGATACACGCTTCCAACGGCTACCTCGAATTTCTCGGATATTTTGACAGCCAGCTCATAGCCGTAACGGTCGCCTCTTGTTGCCAATACCAGAACGCAAATTTCGAGCACGCCCTTTTTAAACTGAATGTTCATTTCCTGTCCCCCATAAGTGAACTTTAAGATGCATCGCTTCATAAGCATTCATATGAAGCATAACTTACTATTCACCATTGTAGAATAGCGATGCGCGTTTATTTACTCTTTTTAACAATTTACCACATACTATTCTACAATGCAAGATAGTGTTCAAAAAAGAATACCTCCGACATTCAGGCTTACGTTCGCCTATCGGAGGTATTCGTTATTTTAGTTTATGCTGATGAACTTGCCAGTCGCTTGCGATTCGAATGCGCACAAAATCACTTTCAAGGATGCGCGGCCGTCCTCGCCGCTGACAGCAGGAGTTGTGTTCGTTAGAATGCTTTCCAGGAATGCATTGACAACGCCGCTTGATTCTTGTTTATCATTCGTCGAGATCGCGCCGACCTTATGCTTCTCAATCGTTCCGTTACGCAATTCAACGATTACTTGATCGTCAGGATGCGTGCCGATTTTCATAACGCCGTTCTCGCACCAAAGAATGGTGCTGTTATCTTCGCCTTTGTAGTAAGTCCAGCTAGCTACAAGCGTGCCGATTGCGCCGCTCTTCATGCGAAGCAAGCAAGAAGCGTTATCGTCAACTTCTGTGCCTTTTTTGTCCAGCGTGCCCACAAAGCCGGCAACCTCTGACACTTCATCATCCAGCATCCAGCGGATAAGATCGGATTTATGAACGCCTAGATCGCCCATAGCGCCCATGATCGCTTCCGGTTTACGGAAGAACCAGCTTTCAGCGCCATCAATACTCCAAGCATCCGGTCCTGGGTGACCGAAGGACGTGCGGAATGTAAGGACTTTCCCAAGTATGCCTGATTGCAAAACTTGCTTCGCCTTTACATGAGGCGGCATGAAGCGTTGATTATGGCCAACCATCAGATGAACGCCGTTTTTCTTAGCTGCTTCGATCATCGCTTCTGCTTCCTCGTCGGTAACAGCCATCGGTTTCTCAACCAATACATGAGCACCGGCATTAGCAGCCGTAATGGACATAGAAGCGTGGAGCGCATTTGGCGTACATACGCTTACGGCATCCGGCTTAATTTCAGCAAGCATCGTTTCATAATCCGAGAAAGCTTTGCCGCCGTGAAGGTCAGCGTAAAGCTCAGCGCGCTCGATAATCGGGTCTACGAATGCAACAAGCTCAACATTCTCGTGTGCAACGTACTCCGGGATATGACGGTATTTCGAAATGGATCCGCAACCTATAACTGCTACGCGTACTTTTGACATTGATTTTTTCCCCTACCCATTCTGAATTAGATTATTTGTTTAAATAATTCGTTTTCATCCATTCCATGCTTTCCGCAACGGCTTCAAGCGGCGGATTGGCGCAGGTGTCCTGTTCCACAATCAACCATTCAACCTGTGCGTTCGATGCAGCATTAATGATATCCAGCAGCGGCAAATCACCGCGGCCCAGCTCGACGGTATCGATCTGCTGACCTTTCTCGCCCGCGCGGAAATCCTTCAGATGCAGAAGCGGCAGGCGACCTGCATATTTCGCGATATAAGCCAAAGGATCAACGCCTGAATATTGCACCCAGCCAATATCCATTTCAACTTTCAGGTACTGCGCGTCAATACGCTCATACATTGCGTCAAATACGATTTGGCCGTCGATTTCCACTTCAAATTCGAAATCATGATTGTGGTAAGCGAACGAAATGCCCGCATCGCGGAAACGCTTCCCATATTGTTCGAATTTCACGAGATGGCTGCGCCAAGCTTCGGTATCGCGAGCATCTGCCGGCAGCCATGGGCAAATCGCATATTTTGCGCCGATCGTTTGAAGATAAGCGATCTCCTCGTCAAGACGCTCTTCAAGAAGATGTAAACCGATGTGGCTGCCGATGGCTTTCAGGTTTAACTCTTGAAGCAAATCACGCATGGCTTCGGCAGGGATATCTCCGTAGCCTGCAAATTCCACGCCCTCATAGCCCATAGCCGCAATCTGGCGAAGAGTGCCTTCGAAATCCTGTGCCGTAGCATCCCGTACCGTGTACAACTGCAAACCTACATTCATTCGTGTCATGTGAGCCGCGCTCCCTTATATCTCTTATTTTGATGTATTTGATTTTGTTTTACGACTCTCATTATATCGACAGTTACATACGAAAAACAGCTATTTTATTAACATTTTCTTATGCGATTTTGGTCAATGCCTGAATTTCTTGCGAATAAAGAGGAGCAGCTCCTGCCTGTCCGCAGGCGGACCGTGAAAGAGCTGCTCGTTTATGGTTTAGATGTTGATTGTGAATGCCAGCTGCTTCGAACCCGAAGCAAATTGTGCAACGCTGCCTTCTACTTCTGCTTGCGCGCCGTCTATCGAAACGATATCTCCTAGGCCTTTAAGCGCAAACGAGAATGGTTTGCCGCTGCCGTCGATTTGAACCGCAATGGCTCCGCCTTGGCGGCTAGCCGTTACCGTCAGCTCCGCAGCGCCTTTTACATCGCGAACCGTTGTTGCTGCTGTTTTGCCGTCCTCCAAATGATGAAGCTCAAGCGATACGCCGTCCGCATAATCATAATCCGGCCGAACGTCGTTAGCGCCAAGCGCAATGATTGAGTTCGGACGAACGAATAGCGGCAGGCTGAAGAAATCATAATTCTCCTTGCGCCATGAGCCTCCCTCAACGATTTCGCCGGACAACATATGCGTCCAGTTGCCCGCTGGCAAATAATAAGTAACATTGCCTTGCTCGTTAAAGATCGGAGCAACGAGCAGGGAGTCGCCGAGCATATATTGGCGGTCAAGAATTTCGCTTGTCGGATCCTCAGGGAATTCCAGCACCATTGCGCGCATCGAAGGCAAGCCCAGCTCTGTTGCTTGCACTGCCGTATTAAACAAATAAGGCATAATGCGGCATTTCAGCTTCGTGAAGAAGCGTGTTACGTCAACTGCCTCCGTATCGTAAGCCCAAGGCACCCGGTACGATTTGCTGCCGTGCAGGCGGCTGTGGCTGGAGAGCAGGCCGAATTGAAGCCAGCGCTTGAATACATGCTCCGGCGCCGTGTTTTCAAACCCGCCAATGTCATGGCTCCAGAAGCCAAAGCCTGAAATACCAAGGGATAGGCCGCCGCGCAGGCTCTCTGCCATCGACTCATAGTCCGCATAGCAGTCGCCGCCCCAGTGAACCGGGAATTTTTGGCCGCCGGCAGTAGCAGAACGGGCAAATAATGCCGCTTCGTTTTTGCCGAGCTTCTCTTCAAGCACTTCAAATACAACCTTGTTGTACAGCTGCGTGTAGTAGTTATGCATTTTCATTGGATCTGATCCGTCGAAATAAGCCACATCCGTTGGAATACGTTCGCCGAAATCCGTCTTGAAGCTGTCCACGCCCATATCTACTAGCTCGCGCAGGTAGCCGGCGTACCATTCGCATGCGGCAGGATTCGTGAAATCAACAAGCGCCATGCCCGGCTGCCATAGATCCCACTGCCATACATCGCCGTTCGGTTTCTTCACTAAATAGCCGTTCTGTTTGCCTTCTTCGAACAAGCGCGAGCGCTGGGCGATATAAGGATTGATCCAAACGCAAATCTTCAATCCTTTTTCCTTCAAGCGGGACAGCATGCCTACCGGGTCCGGGAATACCCGCTCATCCCATTTGAAATCCGTCCAATGGAATTCGCGCATCCAGAAGCAGTCGAAATGGAAAACATGCAGCGGCAAATCGCGCTCTGCCATGCCGTCAACGAAAGAATTAACCGTTGCTTCGTCATAATTGGTTGTGAAGGACGTCGTCAGCCACAAACCGAATGTCCATGCGGGAGGAAGCGAAGGCTTACCCGTCAAGTCCGTATATTTGCCGAGTACTTCCTTCATGCTCGGACCGTCGATAATAAAATATTCGAGCGATTCGCCCGCTACGCTGAACTGCACCTTTTTCACTTTTTCCGATGCGATCTCAAACGATACCAGCTCGGGGTGGTTGACGAATACGCCATAACCTTTGTTCGTAATATAAAAAGGCACGTTTTTGTAGGCCTGTTCGGAGCTTGTACCGCCGTCTTTGTTCCATAGATCAACGACTTGACCGTTACGCACGAATGGCGTGAAGCGCTCTCCAAGTCCGTATACCCACTCCCCGACGCCGACATCAAGCTCTTCGCGCATGAAGGTATTTCCGTTATCTTCTTTAATATAAGCCATCGATTTTTGCGTGCTGCCCGTAATGCGTTCGCCGCCGCGGTAGAAATCAACGGCCCATACCGGACCTTTGCGGATATGCACGCTCAGATTGCCGCTGGTCAGAACGGCTTCGTCGTCATTTTCTTCAATCACGACATGGTCTCCGGTTTGCGAGGAAAGCTCGAATGCCGGCCCCCGCTCATTTACGCCTGCATGATGCACAAGCTTTACGCCGATAATGCCCGGCAGCGGAGAATGAAAATGGACCGTCAACAGCATCGTATCCAGCATGTTAGACCGTGTTACGATCGGCTGCGGCGATGCATAAGCCGTCAGCTTGCCGTCCTTTTGCTCGAAATCATGTACTTGCACTGCTCCTAATACTTTGTATTCATCACGAATGAGCCAGTTGCCGTCTGTAAATTTCATGGACTGAACCAACCTTCCTGTTTGTTTTATTTGCATTCCTACATAATTGCATTATACTGATAATTAATCAGACAAATCTAACAGAATAATGCTCAACTATAGCACTATTTTGACGATGTGCCTCTTTCCATTCCAACTAACTCGACTCAAGCACAGGAGGCCTTTCAAAATGGATCAAACCACGCGTCACTCCTTAAAGGAAGACCGTTTGCATGGCGACAACATGTTTCCGCTTGCCGCTTATTGGATTGCACTCGAAGAGGCTGGCGTACCCGTTCTGGATTGCCACTGGCACGCCGAAGCAGAGTTTTTTTATGTGCTCGAAGGGGAAGTGCTGTTTCAGATTGATACCGATTATTTTCCCGTTCGGGCCGGCGAGGCCGTGTTTATAGACGGCGGAGATATCCATGCCGGACATGCCCTTGGCGATCAAGCCTGCTCATTCTGCGCAATTGTATTCGACACCCATTTGCTTTCAAGCGCAAGCTACGATGCCGTGCAGGAACGTTTCATCTCGCCGCTTCAAGACAAGAAACGAACGTTCCCTAGGCATATACAGCCAAATACGGTTTGGGGGGATGCCCTGCTTCGGCATTTGAAAAGCATAATGAATATTTGCGAGAGCGAGCCGCCGGGTCTTGAAACCGCCGTGAAAGGGCATTTTTATTTAATGCTCCATGAAATTGCGGCAGAAGGCTGCTTCTGCAACCGCAGCGAGACAAGCACGGCCGACACGACGAAAATTGACAGGCTGAAAAAAGCCATTGTTTATATGCAGCAAAACTTTCACCGCCCTATTCGCATTGTTGAAATCGCTGACCAAATCCCAATGAGCGAAGGACAGTTTTGCCGCTTCTTCAAAACAATGACGAGACAAACGCCTATCGAGTATTTAAATGCCTATCGGATCAGGCAGGCAACCGAGCTTCTGCTGCGGCCCGAGCTCAAAATATCGGCCGTGGCGCTTGATGTCGGCTTCGATCATATTAGTTACTTCGTTAAAGTATTTCGCAAAATGATGAAATGTACACCTTCTCAGTTCCGTAAAAAACAGCTGGAGGCGCCGGAACGCCGGTCCTGATTGCCATATTTCAACGATTTGAAGGCATTTTCCCAAAAGTTACAGCTTTGTAACCAAATACTCACCGAATTTTAAGAATTATTTAATAATTGTCAGTTACACTAGTGAAAATTAAAAAAATCCTTCGCGGGATGGAGGTCCTTACTATGAAAACGATGCTGATGTTCCAAAATAAAACGATACCCGTTTATTTAACCGATACGAATAAACAAGCCATTGAAAAGCTGTCCGCCGTACTGAACCGCAAGCTGACTACAGGTAAAAATGCACTTAAAACATGTATCAAATCGTTAATTAGCGTAGAAATTGTGGGCAGTGAGGCGACGCTGCATTCCTATTTCGAACGCGATACCCTGACCATTTCCCTTTACTAATCCGTTTTGCTTTTACTTCGGCGTGGATTGCCGTCCTATATAAGAAAATGACTAGCCCGCCTCAATAAACGGAATGGCTGCACAACATGGAAAGAGAGTGGCAAGATTTTATCTTGCTCCTCTCTTTTTTATTTGCCGCCCCTTCGAAAAAGTTTCCAAGCAGCAAGAATAGTGAACTATTAAGTTGTGTAATTAACTTTTGGATTATATAATAGGAGCAAAAGAACGGAATGAGGCGCTTTTCATGAACATCGAGGTTACCAGCCGCAATTTAAAATTTCTTGAATGCTTTTCATCGGATACCCGGGTTAAAATCATCGAATTGCTGAACATCAAACCCATGAACATAAAAGAATTGGCAGAAGCGCTCGGGATTTCGTCAGCCATTGTAACCAAACATATCCAAAAGCTCGAGGAAGCTTCTATTATAACGACAGAAAGCGTGCCGAGTTCGCGCGGCCGCCAAAAAATATGCCACCTGACGCTTGAATCGGCAACGCTGCAGTTTCGCGTGAAGGAACAAGCGGACCAAAACCGCTACGCGGTTTCCATTCCCATCGGACAATATTCCTCTTATGAAGTAAAGCCTACCTGCGGTCTGTCCTCGGACACAAAAATCATCGGCATGGTGGACGATCCCCGCTACTTCTCCGATCCCGAGCATGTAAAGGCATGTCATCTCTGGTTCGGAAGCGGCTATATCGAATACCGCATCCCTAATTATTTGGTCGGAAAACAAAGCATACGCAGCATCTCCATCTCGCTGGAGATTTGCTCGGAAGCCCCCCACTACAATGAAAATTGGCCGTCAGACCTTTCATTCTACTTGAATGACGTTTGCCTCGGCGTTTGGACCTGTCCAGGGGATTTTGGCGCGGTAAAAGGGGTTTATACACCTGCTTGGTGGGATCTTGGCACGCAGCATGGCTTGCTAAAACAAATTACCATCGATGCGGAAGGCTCCTACATCGATGGCATCCGTATGTCCGACCGCACAATCAAAGATCTCGCCGTAGGGTTCGGCGAAGATATCCGGTTCCGGATTTGCGCGCCTGAAACGGCGACGCACAGCGGCGGATTAAGCATGTTCGGCAAGCAGTTCGGCAATTATGACCAAGACATTCAAGTATACGTCGCCTACTGACAGCTACGGCCGGACTGCTTCCGTATTCCCGTGGACGCGGTCGCGGTACAGCTTAGGCGACATGCCGGTTTCATTTTTGAATACGCGGTTAAAGTGGCGAATATTGGTAAAGCCGGTATACTCGGCGATTGCCGCTATTTTGTTATCGGTTTGAACCATTCTTCGCTTCGCTTCTTGAATTCGAATTTCGGTTAGTCTCTCAATAAAGGATTTCCCGGTCCGCTGTTTGAACAAGGTGCTGAAATAAGCCGCATTCAAATAGACGGAGTCGGCAACCTCCTTGAGGGTCAATGCTTTTGCGTAGTGCTGCTCGATGTACCGGATCGATTTCTCTATCGGATCATGCTCGGGCTGCACCGCACTTTCGTTGATGCATTCCGATAACCGGACCAGCAAACGCGAGCACTCCTCCGAAAGCTCCTCGCGCGAGGAAATCGAACAGATATGAAACAAAACCGCTTTCATATCCTTTATTCCAAGCCATTGCTTCGTAAGCCCAAGCTTGCCTGCCGTTTCATAATAATGAAGAAGCAGCTTGCAAAGCTGCTGGTGCACGGTTTCCGGAGCTAGCGCCTGACTGCAAAGCTCGCTGACCAAGGCCTGCGCAGCCTCTGCCACCTGTCCGGGCTTCCCCTCGTTAATCGCCAGCTCAAGCTTCTCCCATGTCAATGACTTCTGCTCGCTGTAGTAGCGCTCATCCCGAACCAACCCGTTATAGGAGAGCACTTTATCGCCGCCAACGATAAGCCGGTGCAAGAGAGCGATTTCCGCTTCATGGTAAGCGCCCGATATCGACCTGAAGCCTTCGGCAGCCGATCCAATGCCGATCGTGACCGTCATATTCGAAAGCGAGGTCATTTGTCTGCGAATGGTCTCCCCAATTTCAATCGCATCTGCCATGCCCTGATTAACGTTTGGGATGTTTAGCAAAGCGACGACTTCCGTCTCCGACATAATGAAGCAGAAACCGTTCGTTCTTCTGCCCAGCACCTCCTGCACCAGCTGCTGGATATATAATTGAAACAAGGAAGGATCCGCCTGTTTATAGCGTTCGCTCCCGATGGAGTTTTTGTCGAGCTTAATGACCATGCACGTAAAAAACGGCTCCTTAAAATCAATGCCAATCGATCGAAGCAGTTCTAAATCCGCTTCGTTCACGCTGCCTCTCAGCAAGCCTGTTATAAGATGCTCGCTCACATGCTGGCGAATCTGATGATCTTCGCGATGGGATTTGCTGGCTGGCATGCTTTGCCTCTGCTGCAGCTTCACGTTATCGCCAAGTAACTTCAGTACCTTGGCCAGCTCCTCGCGTTCGATAGGCTTCATCATATAATCCTTAGCACCCTGCCTCATCGATTGCTGGATATAAATAAAATCGTCAAAGCCGCTAATAACGACGCATAAGATGCCCGGAAATTTCTCGCGCAGCATTTGCTGAAGCTGAATGCCGTTCATGCGAGGCATTCTAATATCCGTTAAAACCGCCTCCGGCTTCAAATCCTCGACTAGCTGCAAAGCTTCATAGCCGTCGCGCGCCTCGCCGACAACCTCCCAATCCGGATCGAGCTCCGCTATCATTTTGCGCAAGCCTCTGCGAAAGATGGATTCATCGTCTACGATAACGATTCTAGGCATGGACGCTTCCCTCCACATCATTAAGCTTTTCTTGAACGGCCGGTAATGTCAGCATTACTTTCAGCCCTTGATACGGCATACTCTCAAGCGTTAAGCCATACGGCTCTCCGAAATGAAGAACAATTCTTCTATGCACGTTAAGCAGTCCGTTGCCGGAGCTCCCTCCGAGATCCTTCGAATGCTGTAATCTCCGGCGAATCGTTCCTAGCTGCTCTTCAGTCATGCCGATGCCGTCATCCTCGATTACGATACGCAGCAGATTTTCATCCAGCTTGCAGGATATAGCGATTTTCCCTTGCCCAATCCCTTGGTCGATCCCATGGTTAATCGCATTCTCTACGATCGGCTGAATCATTAACGGTATGACCTTACAGGAGAGCGAAGCTTCATCACGCTCCAACCGAAATGCGATCCGGTCCTCGTAGCGCATTTTTTGAATCGTCATATAGCCCATTACATGGTCCAGCTCATCCCGGAGATTAACGCGTTCCTTCTGGCCGCTTAAGCTGTAACGAAGCAGCCTGCTTAAATTATTCGTCATCTTGACGACTTCCTGGTTGCCTTCGACCTCCGCGTACATACTGATCGAGCCGAGCGTGTTGTACAGAAAATGCGGATTGATTTTACTTTGCAAGGCTGCGATCTGCGCGTCCTTCTCCCGAATCTCGGTTTCATACAGCAAATAGCCAAGCTCGCTTAGCTTCGAAACCATCGTATTAAAAGCCTTGCCCAAGTGGCCCACCTCATCCCACTGCTTCACAGGGAAGGAAACGAGCAAATCGCCCCGTTCCACCTTGCGCATGAGCTTAATTAAGCTCCGCAGCGGCTGCGTGATCCGAAATGCCAGAAATACGGACATCAGCATGGCTAAGCCTACGCTTATAATGCCAAACAGCATAATGGAATTGCGTATAATGATGCTGTCTTTCATCAGTTCGTCTACCGGCACGATTCCTATCGTTGTCCAATGGGTAATCGGCGACGTTACGTAGGAAACAAGCTGCCTCTCGCCGCTTAACGCAGAGTGGGTAACTCCCTCGGATTGTTCGCCGTCCATTAAGCTTGTTATGCTCTCCATCGGCTGCGATGGATCCTTCGAGGCAACGATGCCTCCGCTTTGATCAGCAATATAGAGTGCTTCACGGCTGCCAAGCGTGACCTGGGACAATATTTTATGAATGACCGAAGGATCTACATCTATGACGATATAACCAAGCTTCTTCCCTGTGTCAAAGCTGCGCAGCTCTCTGGCAATCGAGAAAACGGAAAATACCGTTCCGCTCGTGGATTGAATCGGATGCGTAGCGATAAAGGTGGATTGCCCGCTCTTCATCTGTTCGTTTTTTAGCCATTGCGCATTCTCATCCAGCCGATATGTCGTGACATACTGGCTTTCGGGCAGCACGACATACGAAGCACCGTTTTCCCCAAACAGCGAAACGCCGACAATATCGATTCGACCGTTCAAAAACACTTGGGAAACGAAGCTGTTGAGCTGCTTGATTTCCTCTAAGGTCAGAGCTTGTCCATGAAATTTCTTGCTCTCCAAAAATGTAATAATCTGCTCATACTGATAAGGCATGAGCGTTAAGCGGTCCAGCTCCGCCATATAAGTATCGAGGTTAAGCGTCAATTGCTTGAGCGTCTGCAGCTGATAATCGCCGACTTTCTGCTCCAGCGTGCCGGCAAACCTTGTAAAAGCGAAATAACCCATGACGCTGAGCGGGAGCACGACGAGTATGAAATTAATTAAAATAAGCTTTCGCGCGAGCTCCTGATTTTTGAACCACCCAATCGCCTTGATTATCCACTTCATGGTTTTCTCCTTATTTCTTCAGCTCGGTATTCACCCGCTTCACGGCCGCCTGCAGCGTTTGCTCCGGCGATTGCTGAGAATAGTTCATTTTTTCGAACTCTTGAATGAGGATTTCTACGATAGACCATTGCCTAACGTGGCGGGGCCAGTAAGCTACATAATTCGCCGTCGCCGCATATGCGCTGCGGTAATTCAAGCTGTTGAACGGCTCGCTAGCAACAACCTTCGTCATGCTTGGCACATGTCCGGCCTCCGCCCACATCGCGCCATGCTCCACGCACCATTTCGCAAAGGTCAACGCCGCCCGCTTTCTCTCATCCGTCATGGCATGCCTAGTAGGAATCGCGATGGTATGGGAGTCTCCCCAAACGGCAGGTTGATCGAACAATACCGGCATCGGTATCACGCCAAAATCTAAATTCGGCGCCTTCTCGAAAGCGCCCGTTCCCCACATCCCGGTAATGAGCACTGCCGCTTCCCCATCATAGAACAGCTTAAAAGCATCGTTGATATTCGGAGGAATAAGCTGTTTTTTGTATAATTGATCCACGAAGGTTAAAGCTTTCAATGCTCTGGGATTGTTAAAAACCGCTTCAGTGCCTTGTTCATTATAGAAGGTTCCGCCGCCGTTAATCTGATTGTAAAGGCTCCACCAAAGCCAAACGGAGTCAATCCGCGTGCTCGGCTGAGCCATCGGCGCTATGTTTGGCGGTATCGAAGCCTTCAGCTTCTGCAAGAAGGCAGCAAAACCATCGGCACCGGCGCTCAGTAACGGATTACCGTCGGCATCCAGCAGCCCGGCTTGACTCAAAAAGCTTTTATTGTAGTACATCACCAAAGCATGCGTGTCCAGAGGCACCGCATACGAATGGCCGTCGTACATCGTGGAATCGAGAATATTTTTATTGAAGCCCGTCCAGTCGAGATTAATTTGCTTGGCCGGCTCCGTCAGCTTCTCAATATAGCCGTTCTGGACGAACTGCTGCAGACTCGTCTGGTGCAAAATGGCCAGATCCGGCGCATTCCCGGACATAATGGCGGTTTTTAATCTGGAGTAGTAGTCATCCAATCTGGAATTGACTTGGACGACCTCGATCTCCTTGTTTTCCTTATTGAAGCGATTGACCATTTCGGTCATGAATTGGTTATCGCCGCCGCTGAACGGTGTCCAAAATTCCAATCTTACCGTAGATGCCTTCGTTTCGTTTTCGGCAGGATTCGCCTCTTCTTTGGAAGCGCAGCCAGTTAACGCTGCGATCAGAAGACCTATAAGCATATAGATCAGCCAATGCGCGCCCTGTTTTTTTGTTTGCATCCTTAGGCCTCCGCTACCTGTGAATTGTTTCACCCATCAATGCAATTGGGATAGGATATCCAAATAATCGATCTCCAGCTGTCCCGTCGCGTTTCCGATGATTACCGTGTTGGCAGCTGCGCTAAGCTTCACGTTAACTTCAACTTCCGCGAATTGATCGCGCTCGCCTGCAGGAACGGCCAGCTTATGAACGCCTCCGCCATTTACCGTAAACTGAACCTGCTGCTCGCTGTCCGTCGGATTGGAAATTTTCAAACGCAGGGTATAGGTCCCTTTCGCGGGCACCCTCACATTCCCGAACCGAACAGCATCCTTTCCCCCTTCCAGAATACGAACAGAGCGGCTATTCGATCTTAACGGACTCTCCACCAGCTCGCTGTCTAGAGAAAGCTGGGCGTATTCCGCTTCAAATCGAGGCAGCTCGACAGCAATGATCGATTTGATGGCCTGCCCGCCGTGAAGGTCAATCTGATTTTGGCCTTCGGCCAGCATAAGCTCAGCGTAAACATAACCAGCCTCATTCGGCTTGGTCGGAGGAAGAATGATTTCCGATAATGCTGCATCGCCAGCACCTGCCTGCAACCGCAGCTCCTGCTCAGTATCATTGGTATAGTGCACCAGAAATGGCGCTTTCGCCGTGATCGTAGATGGAATACCGCTAAAAGATAATAAGTCTTCTCCCGCGCTGATCCCATGCCGTACCGGGAATATACCCGACCCTGACGGAACCTCGATCGCTGTATCCAATGATAAAGGCGCTCCGAAAACGGGCATCCCGTCAGCCTGCCATTCGATTCGCTGGGCGCGCGCCTTTCGATTGTTCCAGCCGTCTGCGTCTCCGCTGGTGGCATGATAGACAATCCAATCCTCCGTTCCGTCCGGCGAGCGGACGAACGTATTGTGTCCGGGACCGTAAACCTCGGCTTCCCCGTCCATTTTCATGAGCGGCTGTTCTGCTTTTTTCCATTTGGAGGCATTCAGCGGATCTGCGCCAGGCGCAAGCGCCAGCAAACCAATGCTATAAAACGGAGTCCAACTGCCCGCTCCGGAATAAGCGATAAAGAGCCTGCCGTCTTTTTTCAAAATCGCTTGCCCTTCATTGATAAACGGCGGACCGCCTGCTTTTTCCCAATCAAGATCCGGCTCGCTTAGCAGCACTCGCGGCCCGCTGATCGTATACGGATTGCTCATTGGCGCAATGTAAGTATTTTGCTTTATGTTCAGATCGCCATCCCAGCCTGACCAGACAAAATAAAGCAGGTCTTCATGCTCAAGCACAACGCCGTCAATGGCCCATTTGCCTGTCGAATCCGTTACTTGTCCTTTGAATGCATAGCTGCCCATCGGATCATCGGTCTCGGATTCCAACGCATACATGCGGTGGTTTTCATTTTTACCATCGTCGGCCGCGAAATAAATATAATACTTGCCTTCGATATATTGCAATTCCGGTGCCCACAAATTGGCCGAGTACTTCGTATCGATAGGCGGGTACCAGACGACCTTCCGCTCCGCTTGATTGAAATCGAGCGTTCTCGATTTCATGATCATAATATCCGTCCCGTTATGCGTGAAAGTCATATAATAATAGCCATTCCGATAAAGGATACTCGGATCGGGCGTATCGATCGGCGCCAGCGTGTTTTTGAATGTCCCGCCATGCCCATTATAAACGCCGTCCGCCCCGGTGTCATGGTTCGTTTTGTTCATGATAAAAACCCCCGATAATAGGATGATAACTGCAGCAATAAGCACTGCGATTAATGAAATGCGCTTCCGTATCGTTTTCATGCCCTTTTCTCCTCGCTTACAACGTTATGTGCAGAAAGAGACCTGTAAGGCAAGGTCTCTTGTTAGTGCCGTATTTTCATAGGGAGGGGATGCCGAGCCCGCTTACTTCACCGCCGATTGCGTAATGGCCTTCACGAAGGAGCGTTGTCCAACAATGAAGACAATAACGACCGGAAGCGTTGCAACGGTGGTCATGGCCATCAGTTTGCCGTAGCTTTGCGTGTAGCTGCCCGTAGCCATCATTGCGATCCCTGCGGTGATCGTACGCATCTCGGGCGAAGTCGTCGCGTAAAGCGGCCAAACAAAATCATTGTAGATCCCCATAAACGTGAAGATCCCCAGCGTAACCATAATCGATACCGCGGAGGGCAATAATATACGCGCGTAAATTTGCCATTTATTCGCGCCGTCAATACGTGCCGCTTCCTCTATTTCCTTCGGAAAAGAAGCGAAAAACTGGTAGAGCAGAAAAACGCCGAACGCTCCGGCGGTTGCCGGCAAAATCAGCGCTGGATACGTGTTGATCAGATTAAGCGCGTTAAATTCCAAATACATCGGCAGGAACGTCAGCACGCCAGGAATCATAAGCGAGGCGATAAACAACGAGAGCATGATTCTGCGCAGCGGCAGGTCATTTAGTCTAGCCAGCGCGTAAGCGGCCATGGAATCGATGATCAGAACGATTACGGTTCCGATTAATCCGACCGACAAGGAGTTCATTATCCAGCGAATAATCGGAACATTCATTAATTCGCCGTTAATGCCTTGCACGAAGTTATCGACCGTTGGCTTTAACGGGAAGAAATTCATTTTACCGGACAAGGCTTCGAAATCATTTTTAAATGAAGTCGAAATCATCCAAACGAGCGGCAGCAGGAAAAATACTGCAACGATTACAGCCAGCAGGACAAGCCACAGCTTTCTCGTTTTCACCATTTAAACCTCTCCCTTTCTGCCATTCGTAAGCTTGAACTGTACGACTGAAATGATAATGATGAGCAAAGCCATGACGATGGCCATCGCCGAAGCCGAACCGATTTCTTTGCGGATAAAGGCTTGATCGAGCACGTTAATTAGCAGCACCTTCGTTGTGTCGCCAGGTCCTCCCCGCGTTAGCAAAAACGGCTGGGCATAGATATTAAAGGAAGCAATCGTCGATGTAATCATGACAAACAGCATCACCGGGCGAATCGACGGAAGCGTTATTTTCGTAAAATTATGCCAAGCATTCGCTCCATCGATCGAAGCGGCTTCATAGTAATCTTCCGGCACTTCGTTTAACGCATTGATGAAAATAATCATATTGAACCCGATTGTCCACCAAAGGGTAGTGATGATGAGCGAGATCCAGGTCCAAGGCGTATCCGTTAGCCAAGGTATGCCCGCAATGCCAAGCTTCGTCAGCATACTGTTCAGAAAACCGGCGTTCGTATCAAACATCATCAGCCAAATAACGGCCATGACGGAAGCCGACAGTGCATACGGAAGGAAATAAAACGTCCGGAATAACCCGCGGATTTTTGCTGGCAGCGCATTAATAAGCATCGCTAGCGCCAAACCAACGACAATTAAGAGCGGTACGGAAAATAAAACAAATTGAGCCGTCACCCATAAGCCCCTGAAAAAAATATCATGGATATAGGTGCCAGGCGTGAAAATATGAATATAGTTGGCAAGCCCGACGAACTCATGCTCTTTCGACAAAAGCTCGAAGTTGTGGAGGCTGATATACATGCCATACAAGATCGGGAACAAAAGAAAAATGCCGAATGCAGCTAAGTAAGGCAGTATGAACAAAAACGATGTAAAACGTGACGTAAACGTGGTTTTCAACCGGAGTCCCCCTTGACGCATTGCGATTTTTCGTCCCATGCAAGCGTAACCTTAGAGGATGGGGACGGACTCTGCTATCCCCATCCTCCTCGTTACTTTTAATCGATTTAGCGTTATTTCTTAAGCGCTTGCTGTGATTTGGCCGCTGCATCGTCAAGTGCTTTTTGCGCATCCTTTTTGCCTAACAAAGCGTTGTTCAGCTCGCCCCAAATCGGCTCGGAAACCGTTCCCCAGTTCAATACATTCGGTGCGAATTGTACGTAAGGGAAGGCAGAAGCTACGCTGTTTTGGAATTCTAGCGCTTTGAATGCGTCGCTCTCCAGCATCGGTTTCGATGCGAGCGCTTGGCCGGACTCCGCCCAGTCCATCGAGTTCGTCGATACATATTTCAAGAAGTCGCCGATCCCCGCTGTTACTTTCTCATCCGTTACGCTTTTTGGAACCACGAAGCCGTGGGATCCCGCGAATACCGCTTGCTTCGCCTTGCCGATTTGCGGCACCGGCGCGACGCCGTAGTTGAGACCCGCTTCGTCAAACTGCGATTTCATCCACGGACCGTTGAACTGGATTGCATTCTTGCCTTGAAGGAACAGCGTGTTTTCGCCGTCCTGCTGCACATTGGCAGGCGAGACGCCGCTGTCTACCATTCCGCGCAGCCACTGCACCATTTCTACGGCTTCCGGAGAATTGTAAGCAACATCCGTTCCGTTCCACAGCTCACCGCCGTTTTGCCATACGAGCGTCGGAAAAATAAATTGCTGCGGCCACAAGGTTGGGACGGCATAGCCGTATACGCCTTTGCTTTTATCCGTCAGCTTCTGAACGGCATCGTCGAATTCCGCACGGTTCGTCGGAGCGCCCGCAATGCCCGCTTTCTCAAACAAATCCTTGTTGTAATACATCACAAGGGGGTGAATATCGAGCGGAATGGAATACCATTTGCCGTCCAGCGTCGAATATTCTGTAGCCGCTTCCGCAAAATCCGTTTTATTGATGCCTGCGCCTGAGGCCATGCCGTCAATCGGCTGCAACTGGTCTTTGCTTGCATAAGTCGGCACTTGGTCAACGTGCATAATCATAAGGTCAGGGCTTTCTTTGCCTGTGCTCAGCGCTACGTCCAGCTGCTTGTAATATTCTCCGTTAGGCTGGATAACGAAATTGACTTTATATTGATCTTGGGAGCCGTTATATTTATCTACGATCTTCTTCATGAAGGGTCCATCTGAGCCGGAGAAAGGCGACCAGAACAAAATATCCGTCTTTTTGCCGCTGCCGGCATCTTTACCGCCGTTTGCCGTTTGCTCTCCGGCATTATTGCCGCCGTTGTTGCCGCCGCTGCAGCCTGCAGCAATCATAGCAACGATAGATACCATCAGAAGCAGCATTGAAAACTTATTGCGTGCTTTGCTCATTTTTTTATCCCCCTAAAAATGATGTTGGATAGACGTTTTGTCTTCCGTGGTTACATCATAAACGGAGGGGCTGGGCAAACATATGCCACATTTATAGATGATATGGACATATTTTTGGATAGCTATCCTAAAAAGATAATAAAAAAAGCGGCGGAACAGGATTTTGTCCTGGTCCGCCGCTTTTTGCATGTTGAGCCTATTCGCTTGCCGCCGCATCGGTCTGCTGTTCTTGCTGCTGAGGCTGTCTTCCGCCTCCGCCTCCCCCGCCGCCGAAGCCGCCGGTTCGGATCGTAATCGATTCGGCCTCCTGCGTATCATCCTTTAACATCACGGATAAAATATCATCGGCCTTGAGGTCCGCCAACGTCATTTCCGTCTCCGCCATTTGCTCGTTCTCGAAGGTCATGGTCGTTATTTTCGTCGTATCCGTCACTTGAATCGTTACGGTTTCATCCGAAAACATCGCGCCCATGTTCATGCGTCCGCCGCCTTCGGGAGCGGTTCCGTCTCCAGCCGGCGCGTCCGCAGGCGGCTGCGCCCCTTCGCCATCGGCCGGCGCCGTGCCAGTTCCGTCACCTTGCGGCGGACCGCCTTGTCCCATCGCAGATTTGTAAAGCGTAATGGTTTGTCCATCAATGGATTTGATTTTACCCATCAAATCGGCTTGCGCGCCCATTTGTCCCATTCCTGGTCCGCCGGTGCCGCCACCCGCTCCATTTTCCTGAACATCTGTCTGCGCATCTGCCTGCACTTCGCCTGCCGCCTGCTCCTCCTGTACCCCGCATCCCGCCAAAGCCGCTGCGATCACCACGGCGCTGAGCATCACTTTCCATTTGTTCATATCGTTCATCTCCCATGAATGTGGTTGACATTCCTTATGTCCATAACGAATTCTAGCATTCGATTATGAACGAGAGATGAACAAGAACTGAAACATAGATTAACTTCTTCGAAGCAGCGGGTTCCGCTTCCAATTGCCTGACAGGAATAAAAGCGTGCCGATCCATCCGCAAATCGAAGCGATGACAAGCAATACCGTTAACGATACGCTGTCGGCAAGCGTGCCGCTTAGGATAGGGCCAATGCTGCCCCGAATACCGAAGAGCATCAAATGCAGCCCGAACACCATCGCCTCGCGGCCCGGCGCCAGCCGGAAAACAAAGGCTAAAATGCCGATATCCCAAATGGCTTCCCCGATGCCTTGAATCGCGTTTCCGGTTATGACCGCGGCGTAAGTGCCCCAAAGACCGTAAAGCATCGGAACGATCGCGTATGCCGCTATTCCGCATAGAAGCGTGTATTTGATGTCTATGCGATCAATCATCCATCCCGCTATTAAAAAGGTAAGCAGCAATGCCGCATAATAAGCTACGCGGGCAAAGCCGATCTGCAGGTTGGAGAGATCGAGTATATCGGCTTGAATAATCTGGTAAAGCGGATTCGCAAGCATATTGCCAAAGCCGGCAAAGGTCGTTGCCGCCAGGAAAACGGCGAGCGTCCGGTTTTCTTTAACGAGCTTCCACTGCTCCTGCAGCGGAAACCTGCTCGCCTTCTGGAGAACAACCGGCTTTTCCTTGGGCTCCTGCTTAGGAATCTTCAACGTATTGAATAGTCCAATCGATAACATGCCTGCGATGGAAGCCGTAATGAGCGGACCCGACGGCCCGAAAGCATCCGACCAGCTGCCGACGAAATACGCGAGCGGAATCATAATGCTCCCCATCGCCACCCGCACATATCCCATTAATCTCCCGCGCAAATCGGATGGATACATCCGTGAAATCAATGCCGCGTACGCAGGAGCCTGAATGCCCATTAGCAGCTGGAATAACAGCGCCGCAACGACATATACGGACGGAAAGGCAAAAAAAGCAGGAAGCAGCAGCAGCAATCTTCCAATGACATTCGGGATAATCACAAACGGCTTTGGATTATTGGCTTTTTCGATCCAGGTCGCCCAGAAGGGCGAAAATAAAAGGCCGATCGCCGGAGCCGCCGACAATAGCCCAACCTGAAAATTGCTTGCTCCCTGCTGAATCGCAAAGGCGATATAAAATTGATTCATTACCACATTAAACAAGCTGAATAAACAGGACGCTCCCACATCGATCCGAGCGTTCCTCCAAACATTTTCGGTCATAGACATCCCTAGCTTCACAATACGCGGACTAGCTTTGGACTCGGATTCCATTTGGACAGTTACCTTCTTCGCTATGTTGGTTAAAAACGCTTAGAGGATCCCTTGCGCTGCAAAGGATCCTCTCTTTCTAGCACTTCATTTGATAGGATATTACTACACTGCTTCCTATTTGTACAGTAGAAGTTGCAGACAAATCAAGGCTGCTTAACAATTCTGGAAGCCGCTGCGTTCTTCCTAATATTCTTCGATTATGATAGACTTTTCTCAGACGGTTACAGCATTATTTTCAAATCATTGGAGGGTATTACGTGAGTATTGCAATCGGAATTGATATCGGCGGCACAAAAATAGCATTTGGATTCGTGGATGAGCAAGGAGAAGTGATCGCCAAGGGCTCGCTCAAGACGGATCTTTCCGTCGAGCCGGCGGAAATGCTTGCACGGGTCGCAGACGCCGTAAAGCAGCTGGCTGAGCAAAACGGTCTTTCGCTGGCATCAATAAAAGGCGTTGGCGTCGGTGCTCCCGGTCCGCTGAATACGCAAAAAGGCGAGCTTACCTGCCCGCCAAACCTCAAAAGCTGGTGGGGCTTTCCTGTCGTAGATGAGCTGAAGCAGCATTTTCCTCTTCCTATTAAAATGGAAAACGACGCTACCGCTGCCGCGCTGGCAGAGAAATGGGTCGGAGCTGCCAAAGATTCCGATCATTTCATCTTTATCACGATCAGCACGGGGATCGGCGCAGGCATCTTTATGCACGGCAAGCTCCTGACAGGCTCGACAGGCAACGCCGGCGATGCAGGCTTCATGCTTGTTGACCAAGCCGGAACGCCGTGGGAGGTCGTGGCTTCCGGTACGGCCGTTGCCCGCCAGGCGACGGAGCTGCTGGGCCGAGAGGTCACCTCGAAAGAAGCTTTTGAGCTGGCAGCGCAAGGCGATCCGCAAATGTCCGAGCTCGTCAATCGTGTGTTCACTTCGATCGGCATGGGCTGCGTATCGCTTATCAATATACTGGATCCGAACAAAATCGTCATCGGCGGCGGTGTATCGCAAGTCGGCGAACCGCTGTTCGTGGCGGTAAGGGATTACGTATCCAAGCACGCGCTTAACCCATCTGGCAGAGAAGCGGCTATCGTTCCCGCGCTGCTGCAACAGGATGCCGGCCTGATCGGCGCCGCTGCGCTGATCCAGCAAGCTTATTAATCGAAAAGAGCAGCAGCCTTTGTACAACAGGTTGCTGCTCTTTTTTAACTAGCTCTTTCGAAGCCCGTTTAGATAAGTTTGGATTGTGATGCTTAAGCTGTCGTCGACAGCCTGCGGCATTCCAAAACCGCCCTTCTGCTCGATCGATGCGAATCCGTGCAAAAAACTCCGCAAACCCCTTACAATATGAATGGACTTCTCCCGGTCCAGCTGGTAATAGCTGAGCGTCTGCACCAATATATCGACGAGCACCTGCGCAGCCGAGGCATATTCCTCGTCATCCGCGTCCGGCGAGCGCAAAGTCAGCTCGTATACTCCCGGGTGCGATCTCGCAAAAGAAATGTACGCGGATGAGATTGCATGAATCGCCTCATCGCCTGTTTGTTCCTTCAAGGATTCATGGATGGCTGCGGTCAGCTTCTTTAAGCCGTAAATCGCTAGCTGATTCCGCAAACCGGTCAATCCGTTTACATGGTTATATAATGAAGGAGAGCGTACGCCAAGCTTCTGCGCCAGCGATGCCAGCGTTACTTCCTGTATGCCCTGCTCATCTGCGATGGCAGCCGCTTCCTCCACAATGGTCAACAAATCCAGCCCTCTTCTCGGTGACATGAGGATATCCTCCCGATTCTTCTATTTTGCTAAGGAACGCTCCGCTTCGGTGATTGCTTTCTCTATCCATTGCTTCGGCTGAACGAGCATATTCCCGTGGCCTGCGGCGAGCAGCGTGGGCTTTAAATCCCTAAGGCGTCTGGCTGATTCCAAGCTCGTTTGTTTATCCCACGTAGCCAGAGCGGGGAACGGAAACATCAGCTTCAGTTGCCCGGACACCGCAACGCCTGCGCGCGTTTGAAACGCATCGCCAACGATGAGAATATCGTTTCGGGTATCCAGGAATGCCATGGAACCCGGCGTATGTCCAGGCGCGGCTACGGCGAGCAAGGAGCCGACGCGATCGCCGTCCTGCAGCAATACATCCGGCTTGGTAAGCACCTTTTTGGGCACGCCGCCGCGAATCGGTCCGCTCGGTTCACCCGGCTCCAGCGAGCGGTCGCCTTGGAGCAGCCTTGCGTCTCTTTTGGAAATAAACACCTGTGCCGCAGGAAGCCGCTCCTTTAAGCCGTCGAGAGCGCCGATATGATCATCATGGGCATGCGTTAAAACGATACGCGTAATCGGCTTGCCAAGCTTTTCCGCCGCTTGCAAAATAGCTTTTACGTTGTTAGGAAGCGCAGCATCCACCAAGGTTAAGCTGTTTTCCTCCTCCACCAAATAACAGTTTACCGGAAATACCTTCGGCAAATAAGTCAGCTGTACAACCGTTTTCTCGCGTGTCATTCTCATCCCAATCGGCCCCCTCGAATAAAAACTAATGTCGTTAGTTTTATAATAAACTAATACCGTTAGTTTTAGCAAGCCCAAATTATATTATTTATTTTGCAAAAGAAACGATTCGATCTCTGCTTGATCTGGGATAGAAGCCTGAGCGCCCTGCTTCGTAACTGCCAGCGCCGCAGCAGCGGCTGCAAAGGTCAACGCCTGCTCTGCCGGCAGGCCATCCGCGCATGCTGCCGCATAGGCCCCGAAAAAAGTATCGCCGGCTGCCGTCGTGTCGACGGGCTTCACGGCGAAAGCAGGTATTGCGAGCGAAGCTCCCCGTTCATTTTGATAATAACAGCCCTTCTCGCCCAAAGTGATAATGACGTTTTTCGTTCCCCTATCCAAAACCCACTTTGCCGCTGCCTGAGCCGAAGCTGGATCGCTAACGGCTAGGCCTGTCACGGCCGCCGCCTCCGTTTCATTCAGAATGAGCGTATGTATGAGCGGAAGCACAGGTTCAGGGATGGCGCGAGCAGGCGCCGGATTATAGAAGACGTAAGTGTCGCTGCTGCTTGCGCTGTTCATCACGGCTAGATTGGTCTCCCACGGGATTTCGTTTTGCAGCAGCACGGCATAGATATCGGACCAATCCCCTGCACCCGCTGCCGCATCGGCTGCCGTAAGCTGGCCGTTAGCCCCCTCCGATAAAACGATATAATTCTCGCCTTCCCCGTTAACGGTAATAATCGCGAAACCTGAACTGCTTTGCTTGCGTAATATGTGATCTATGGCAATTCCATTTTCTTGTAAGGCTTCCAGCAGCGTCTCGGCAAAAGGGTCTTCACCAACCGCGCCAATCATTGCGCATCGAGCTCCTGCCCTGGCTGCAGCCACAGCCTGGTTTGCGCCCTTGCCGCCCGGATAAAAGGCCGTAGCCGCACTGGGTATCGTTTCGCCTGGACGCGGAAATTTCCCTACAGAGCTGACAATATCCATGTTTATGCTTCCAACCACGAGCAATTTATTCATAGGTAGATTCATCCCCTCTATATAGGTTACTAACGATTATCGCAATACTATTTTAACAGAAGGAGAAGATGATCACATGATTACCGCTTTTATCATCGGCTGTGAAATTGGTTTTTGGGTGTTTGTGCTCGCCGGCTTAGTATTCCGCTATATTTTCCGATTAAAGAAACTGGGCAAGCTTTTCCTATACAGTACGCCGCTCATTGATCTGGCATTAGTTACCGCTACGGTTTATGACCTGCGCGGAGGCGCGGAAGCAACCTACGCACACAGCCTGGCTGCCGTCTATATCGGCGTGTCCATCGCCTTCGGGCACCGGATGATTAAATGGGCCGATGAGCGGTTCGCGTACCGCTTCGCCGGCGGTCCCGAGCCTGCCGGCAAACCAAAATACGGAAAAGAGCATGCTCGCCATGAACGGAACGGATGGCTGCATCATCTTCTCGCATGGGGGATCGGTTCGCTCATTTTGTACGGCATGATTGTTATGGTTGGCAATGAGGCGCGAACGGAAGCATTGTCCGAATCGCTGCAGATTTGGCAGATCGTGCTCGGCATCGATTTTGTCATGAGCTTTAGCTATACGTTATGGCCGCGCAAGGAAAAAGCAGTATCCTGATTGCCAGGATACTGCTTTTCCTTTTCCTCGCGTGCTAGCGAAATGGATAAGGTGTCCGCTCCGGCCGCACAACGATGTTTTAAAGCGTGATAAGCTGCTCGCGTTTTGGCCCAACCGATACGCTTCCGACCTTTACGCCTATGGAAGCTTCTACGAAGCGAACATACTGCTGCGCTGCCTCGGGCAAATCCTCGAACCTGCGTATATGCGAGATGTCGCATTTCCAACCGGGAAGGCGCTCCAAGACTGGCTTTGCTTCTTGCAGCTTAGCCGTTACGGGAAACGGCTCCTTCACGATTTCCCCATCCCATTCATAGCCGACGCAAACCGGTATTTCCTCTAAGTAGCCGAGCACATCAAGATTCGTAAGCGCAGCCTCCGTAGCTCCTTGCAGCATGCAGCCGTATCGCGTAGCAACCGCATCAAACCAACCCACTCGGCGGGGCCTTCCCGTCGTTACTCCGAATTCTCCCGCGTCGCCACCCAATCGGCGCAGCTGATCCGCTGCTTCGCCGGTCAGCTCGCTAACAAAAGGACCTGCTCCCACGCAGCTGGAATACGCTTTGGTTACCGCAATAATTCGCGTAATCGCGTACGGCGGCAATCCCGCTCCGACCGGCGCAAAGCCTGCCAGCGTCGATGAAGAGGTCGAATACGGATAAATCCCATGGTCGGGGTCGCGCAATGCGCCAAGCTGTCCCTCCAGCAAAATCGGCTCACCGGAGCGGTAAGCGTCATGGAGAAGCCTGCTTGTATCGCAAACGAACGGACTCAGCTTCTCCGCTTGGCTGCGCAGCTCAGGCAGCAGCTCGCGCGCGAGAATCGGCTTACGGTTATACAGCTGCTCGAGAAGTATATTTTTCGCCGCCAATGATTGCTCGAGGCGCTGCAGCAGCCGTTCCTCATCGTATAAATCCGCTACCTGAACGCCAAGCTTTGCATATTTATCCGCATAAAACGGAGCAATTCCGCGCTTGGTCGATCCGAAGCCGTTATCGCCGAGCCGCGACTCCTCCAGCTCATCGAACAGCCGATGAATCGGAAGCACGACCTGCGCCCGTTCCGATATCCGGATGCGGGGCTCAGGAACTCCCCTGCGGAGCAGCTCCTCCCGTTCTCCCAGCAGCACGTCAATATCGAGTGCCGTGCCCGGGCCGATAACGTTCGTAATTTCCGGATAAAACACACCCGACGGCAGCATGTGAAGCGCAAATTTTCCGTAGCTGTTTATAATCGTATGGCCCGCATTGCTGCCCCCCTGGTACCGAACGACAAATGAGGACGCTGCCGCTAACGCATCCGTCATTTTGCCCTTGCCTTCATCTCCCCAGTTCGCTCCAACTATCGCGGTTACCGTCAAAGCAATCGCCTCCCGATCTTGTTTAATCCTTACAACGTTTATTATAATGATTGTAACTGTATTAGAATAATTGATATAACTAATACCATCTATTAGGTGAGGTAATGAACATGATTGTTAATATGGAGTGGTACCGCGTCTTTTACTGGACAGCCAAGACAGGCAGCCTGTCGCGTGCGGCCGAGCAGCTATATATTACTCAGCCTGCCGTTACGCATACCATTAAGCAGTTAGAGGCTAAGCTTGGCGGACAGCTGTTTTTTCGCATGGCAAAAGGAGTGAAGCTTACGGCAGAAGGCGAGGTGCTTTACCGTTACATCGAGCAAGCCTATACCTTCATGGAGTCCGGGGAGAAAATGCTTGCCGAAATGCATAATCTGCAGAGCGGCGAAATTAGCATCGGCGCCAGCGATACGTTATGCAAGCATTATTTATTGCCTTATTTGGAGCGTTTCCACTCCGAGTATCCAGCCATCCGCATCCGCGTGACCAATCGCACAACCCCTGAAACGATAGCGCTGCTTAAGGAGGGAAAAATCGATTTCGGCATCGTGCACATGCCCGCTTCCGACAGTCAGCTCGACTTTCGGGAAAGCACTAAGATACAGGATATACTCGCCTGCGGCCATGCTTATTCATCGCTCGGCAGCTCTGTATTGGATCTTGCGGATCTTCCCCGGCATCCTTTGCTGCTCTTGGAGAAAGAAGCCGGTACCCGCCGTCTCCTGGACGGATATGCCGAAGCGCATGGCGTTAAGCTGAGTCCCGAGCTAGAGCTGGGCAGCTTCGATTTGCTCGCCCAATTCGCGCGCAGCGGCTTTGGGCTGGCCTTCCTCATCCGTGAATATGTAAAAGAAGAGCTCGCCGCCGGCTCGCTGATCGAGATCCCGCTCCATCCTCCCGTCCCTGCGCGCAGCATCGGCATCGCTACGCTTCGCCGCGTTCCAAGCTCCTCGGCAGCCAAACGGTTTCTTGAACTGCTGCCTTAAGCGCTTTTTTATGTACATAGGCAGTTGCGGCTGCAGTAAGTAAAAAAAGGCTTCCTCCATCTCGCGAACAAGACGAAGGAAGCCTTCCCTAACCACAGTTACGGCTGCGGGATTCGCCGCCAGCCTCCGTATTCCGTAATATCCTCTGCCTCTGCTGCCGCATAAGCTTCGCACACGAAGCCGGAAACCTCCGTGCCGTCCAGCAGCTCGACTTTCCCGATGCCTAGCGGAGCCGGAATGAGGGTAGTAAATCGCCCGAAGGATGCCGGCGACATTTCCCACAGCTCCAGCTCGATGCTTGCGCCGCCCTGCTGCTGCTTGATCATGCCCGGTTTCGCTGGCGT
Organism: Paenibacillus sp. LPE1-1-1.1; assembly: GCF_040676435.1. NCBI lineage: Bacteria > Bacillati > Bacillota > Bacilli > Caryophanales > Paenibacillaceae > Paenibacillus > Paenibacillus sp. LPE1-1-1.1. The sequence continues at coordinate 1,210,112 of NZ_JBEGHY010000012.1, read as the reverse complement.
CGTTGGCAGCTTAACCAGTTTGTAACGGGGCGCTGAGCATGCTTCACGGATGAAACGCGCATTCAAGCCGATCATTTGCTTCTCAAGCGGATAACCCCGCATATGCAAACCGCACACCGCTACGGTTATAAATTGCTCCGCGGGATGATCGGCGTTAGGAGCCATTTCCTGCCGCTTTCCATTCGGGGCAGCTGTCTCGGGAACGATATCCTCTGCTGAGCTTTCTGCCCGCCCCGGATCTAATTGCTCCGACGCTGCCGGTCCGCCAATAAAAGTCTGCTCCCCGCCTCTCAGAAACGAACGCGCCGCTTCGATCATCAGATGCTCGTTGTCTGCTAACGCGAACAGCGTAATGCCGAAGGGCAGCCGCTCCCCTGCAGCGTCCGAAGGTACCGCTGCTGCGCATAAATCGAGTAAATTGCAATGGTTCGTGTAACGTCCCATGTCGCTGTTCGTGCTGTAAGGCTCCTTTCTCGCCTGCTCCCGTGTCCAGGTTCCGCCGCAGGTCGGCATGACGAGCACCGCATCCTGCAGCAGCTTTCTCGCCTCAAGCTTATAAGCCTGCAGCTTATGCATGGCGTTAAACACCGATGCCGCATCATGCTCAGCAGACGCGCCTGAACGCAAAATGCGTTCGGTTACCGGGAAGGCGGCTCCCGGATTCGAATCGATGAATCCGCTCAAGTCTGCCCAGCGCTCCGCAACCCATGGACCATCGTACAAAATTGCAGCCGCATCCGAAAACAAATCGTAATCCACATACTCAATCGTTAGGTTCAATTGCTCCAGGCGGCCAATTGCCGCAAGCCAGGCGCGCTCATACTCCGCAGCGAACGGCCCGTAGAAAGCAACGGCTTGCTTGGGCAAACAAACCTTGGCCGGTAGCTTTGCTTGCAGCCGCTTCACCTCGCGCGACCACGGATCGTTCTCGTGTATGCCGCGTGTTACGCCGTCCGCAACGAGCGCCTCCTCCAAACGGTGAGCGAATACCGTCACGCAATCCAGGCTTGCGCAAGCCGGAACGACGCCTTTTACCGGCCACGAGCCAAGACTCGGCTTAAAGCCCACAAGCTCATTCAGCGCAGCGGGTACGCGGCCGGAGCCGGCCGTATCCGTGCCTAGCGCAAATACGGCATGGCCGCGGGCTACCGCGACGGCCGAGCCGGAGCTCGAGCCGCCGCTGATCAGCTCTGGCCGCAGCGCATTATGCGTCTCGCCGTAGGGACTGCGGGTACCGACAAGGCCTGTCGCGAATTGATCGAGGTTCGTTTTGCCAAGAGGAATTGCCCCTGCGGCTACCAGCCGTTCCACTACCGCTGCATGTTCCTCCGGCGTATACGCGAATGCCGGGCAGCCAGCCGTGGTCGGAATGCCGGCTACATCGATATTATCCTTTACCGCGAACGGAATACCCCAAAGCGGCGCAGCCGCCGGGTCCAGCTCAGCCAGCTTTTCCAAATAAGGCTTCATCGCTTCCATCGACGGAGGCGTGATCCAAACATTCATCCCCGCATCCGCTTCCGCGCGCCGAATAATTTCCAGCATGACCTCCTCTGGCGTCAACGATCCGCTCTTGTAGCCGATTTGAAGCCATTCCATCGTCAAATGAAGGGGAAAACCGCGCTTTGTCATACAACCGCCTCCGTTTCCTTATGCTGCAAAATACCGACAATAAGCTGCCCCGCATGGACTTGATCGCCCGGGCCCACATGCACCGAGCATACCTCGCCGTCGCAGGAGGCCTGCTGCGAGAACTCCATTTTCATGCTTTCCACAATGATGAGCGTATCGCCCTTTTTCACCCGCTCGCCGGGACTCACGAGCACTTTCCATACACTGCCCGGCATTGTGCAGCGAATCGCGGCAGCGCCTTCCTGCAGCTCCTCCTCCTGCTCCGTCCGTTCCGGTTCATGCTCCGCAACATACTCGGCAAGCCCCAGCTCCTTCCAGCTCTCGCGCTCCGCTTGGAAGGATGCCTGCTGCTTTTCTTTAAACGCCGCCGCGCTCTCTTCGATCGATCCCAAAAATTTCAAATACTCGCCAAGATCAAACGTCGTTTCCGTAATGTCCGCTTCATAACGGCCCCGCAGGAAATCCTCGCGCAGCTTCAGCAGCTCATCGGCCTCCACGGGATAAAATTGAATTTGGTCAAAAAACCGCAGCAGCCATGGCTTGCCGGGTTTAAAGCTTTCCGTGCTGCGCAGGCGGTTCCACATTTGGATCGTGCGTCCAACGAATTGGTAGCCTCCGGGACCTTCCATCCCGTACACGCACATGTAGGCGCCGCCGATGCCGACCGCATTTTCCGGCGTCCACGTGCGCGCCGGATTGTATTTCGTCGTGACCAGGCGATGACGCGGATCGACCGGCGTTGCAACCGGAGCGCCCAAGTAAACGTCGCCTAATCCAAGCACCAAATAGTTAGCTTCGTATACGATTTTTTGCACATCCCCGATGCTCTCCAGCCCATTGATACGCCTAATGAATTCAATATTGCTTGGGCACCAAGGCGCATCCGGGCGAACCGTTTGCTGGTAGCGTTCGATCGCAAGCTGCGTGGCCGGGTCATCCCAGGACAACGGCAGGCGTACGATGCGCGAGGGCACCTGAATCGTCTCCAGCGGCGGCAGCATGCTGTCCAGCTCCAAAATAATCGAGCAAGCCTCGCTAACCGTAATGTTGGAACGGTCGATATGCACCTGCAAGGAGCGGATGCCCGGCGTCAAATCCAGCACCGGAATACGTCCCGATTGCTCGATGGCTTGCATAAGCGCATGCGCTTGGAAGCGCAGCAGAAGATCCAGCTCTAATTCGCCGTATTCCACAAGCAAATTCTCATCCCCGCTGCAGCGGATTTTGATCGGAAACCTGCGGCCTTCCGCCTCGTTAACGAGAAGCGGATAATCCGGCGTCAGAGCCGTACCTTCCGCCTTCGGCTCTGCGCTCGGCAAGCCCTCGCGCGCGGATCCCCCAATCGCCTCCAGTTTACGCTCCTGCAGGTCCCGCAGCTCATCGGCTTCCTCCAGCGTCAACAGCCGGAACCGCACTTTATCGCCGGCATGGAGCTGCCCGATTTTCCAGAACTGCGCCGATGCCGTCGTAACCGGACACACGAACCCGCCGAGGCTTGGTCCATCCGGCCCAAGCAGGATCGGCATGTCTCCCGTCAAATCCAGCGTGCCGACCGCATAGGCATTATCATGTATATTCGAGGGGTGAAGTCCCGCTTCTCCGCCGTCCTCCCGCGTCCAGAGGGGAGCCGGCCCAATCAGGCGAACGCCGGTGCGCGAGCTGTTAAAATGAACCTCAAAAGCCGTCTCCGACAGCTGCTTTAAATATTCGGGTTTCAGGAATTCTCCCGTGCAATGCGGTCCGGGAATGACGCCAATCGTCCATTCCCGCGTCATTTGCGGCCGTTCGGCGGGAGCAAGCTCCGCCAAGGCAATCGGTTCAGCGCCTTGGTTTACGCCAAGCACGTCGCCCGCGCGCAGCGCACGGCCGCCGTGTCCGCCGAAGCCTCCAAGGGTGAAGGTCGCGGCGCTCCCGAGAATGCGCGGCATATCAAAGCCTCCGGCAACGAGCAAATACGTACGCAGGCCCATTTGCGCTTCCCCAAAGCTAAGCACCTGCCCGCGTTCCGCAAACGTCGGCTTGTAGGACTCTACCTTAACGCCGTCCAGCTCTGCTTGCATATCGGCGCCGGTTACGCAAAACCATGCGCCGCTGCGGAATTTATACGAGCCTCCCCGCAGCGTAAGCTCAAGGCCGGCGGCATGATCGCCGTTGCCGAGCAATTTATTGCCTATGCGGAAGGAATAAGGGTCCATCGGTCCGCATGGCGGTACGCCGACATCCCAGTGCCCTACCCGGCCCGGCCAATCCTGCACCGTCGTTTGCACGCCGCCGTCGACTACTTCAAGCGCATGCTCCGCAGGTTCAAAGCCGTTTAACAGCTGCGTATACACATGGCCGTCCGCCACATCTTGATCTCCGAGCAGCGCCTGCAAGTATTGCAGGTTCGTCGTAATGCCATACATTCTCGTTTCGGAAAGCGCCTGAATCAGCTTCCCTATGGCCTCCTCCCGGTTGGCGCCATGCACGATGATTTTGGCCAGCATCGGATCATAAAGCGTCGTCACCGTAAGGCCGTCTCTTACCCAGGACTCATTGCGGGCATTAGCCGAAAATACGGCTTGATCCAGCTGTCCCGCACTTGGCCGGAAATTTTGCAAGCAGTCCTCTGCGTAGATTCTCGCTTGGATGCTGTGTCCAACCGGCGCATTTACCAGCGATTGCAAATCAGTAAGCTCATTCGCCGCCTCCCGAACCATCCATTCGACTAGATCTACGCCCAGCACCTCCTCGGTTACGCCATGCTCCACCTGCAGCCGCGTATTCACCTCAAGGAAATAAAATTCTCCGGATTCCGGATCGTACAAATACTCGACCGTTCCCGCGCTGCGATAGCCTGCTTCCGCCGCGAGACGCTTCGATGCGTCGAACATCGCATTTCGTACCTCATCCGACAGATTTGGAGCCGGGCTCTCTTCAATCACCTTTTGGTTGCGGCGCTGAATGGAGCAATCGCGTTCGCCGAGCGTAACGACCTCGCCGAAGCCGTTTCCGAAAATTTGCACCTCGACATGACGTGCTCTCGCAATATATTTCTCCAAAAACAACCCGCCGTTTTTGAAGTTCGTTTCCGCCAAATGCTTTACGCCGTCATACGCCGAGCGCAGCGCTTCCTCATCGGCGCAAACCCGCATCCCGATGCCGCCGCCCCCTGCCGTGCTTTTCAATATAACGGGATAGCCGATCTCGCCAGCCTGCTCAAGCGCTTCCGAAAGCTCCGTAATCAACGATGTTCCCGGCAATAACGGAACGCCTGCCCGCTCGGCGAGTTCCCTCGCCGAATGCTTCAGGCCGAACATCTCCATTTGCTCCGGAGCGGGACCGATGAATACAATGCCGTGCTCGCGGCAAGCGCGGGCAAAATCCGCATTTTCGCTAAGGAACCCGTAGCCCGGATGAATCGCCTGCGCGCCTGTTTCTAGCGCCGTTTGCAAAATAAGCTCCGCATTCAAATAACTTTCTTTGGCTGGACCTTCCCCGATAAGAACAGCTTCGTCCGCTTGATCGACATGCAGGCTGTCTTGATCGGCTCCCGTATATACAGCAACCGAAGAAATCCCAAGCCTGCGCAGTGTGCGCTCTATTCGTACGGCGATAGCGCCGCGGTTTGCAATCAATACTTTCGTGAACATCGTAACCTCTCCTCGCCAAGTAACTATCATGTATTTGCATATAGAAGATTGCTGCTATTGATTCCAGACAAGCACCCGTACCGGCGTTGGATTATAGGCATTGCACGGATTGTTGAGCTGCGGGCAATTGCTGAGCAGCGCCGTCGTACGGCAAAGCGATTGAAGCTCGACATACGCGCCCGGCGAGGATACGCCGTCCGCGAATTGCAGGCCTCCGTCTGCCGTAACCGGCACGTTCATGAAAAAGTTAATATTCGGAGCCAAGTCCCGTTTGGAATAATTCCCGTTCCGCTTCGCCAGCTGCAGCATAAACGTATCCCGGCAATTGTGCATGTGAAGCTTATCATGCGAATAACGCACCGTATTGCTCTGCGCGGAGCAGGAGCCGCCTACCGTATCATGCCGACCGCAGGTATCCGCAACGATTCGCAGCATTTCCTTGCCGGATTCGGAGAGCAGCACGCTTCCTGCCGTCAAATAGATATTGCCTTGCCCGGCAATCGTCGCTACCGCGCTATAATGGTCCTCCGGATGATCGGCATCGTAAAATAACGTGTCAGCCGCTTGATTTCCTTCCAAATCAACGATTCGCAGCACTTGGCCGGGCTGCAGGTCATACATCCAGCCGTCACCTGCCGCAATCACTTCATCATATATTGCATCCTCCGCCCTGCGCGGACTTTCCACCCGATTAAAAACAGCCATATGCCATTCCTCCTGATCAATGATTGATAAGTCCTATAGACCTTGAAGCAGGTAATATTCCTGCGTGTTCTCATATGCGCGCCGGTTCTCCGGCCGATAGTTCAAGCAATAATCATCTTCCGCTGCAGCGTCAGCTTCCAAAACCTCAAAATGAACGGGAACGGACGGATATTCGCTGCCGGGATCGAGCGGGTTAGGCGTGTTCGACAGCACGAGCAGCACATCCATATCGGTTCTGATCGTTACGGCTGCCCCGGCCCGGCAATGCTCCGGACTAAAATGCATGCTGCCCTGCTCATCGCAAAACACTTTGGAAAACAGATTCACGACGGGAACAAGATCCCTCACGCCCAGACCGTTTCTCACCAGCTCGACCGCAAAATTTTCTTGCCCGCTGCGCAGCCATTCGTTCCGCAGCTCCTGGTAGGCGGTCTTGCCATACTTTGCATCCGTGGCTTCGCGGCTTGTGTATCCGCTTATCGTATCGTGCCAGCCAAGCTGGTCCTCAACGATGCTGGCCAGCGACCGTCCGTTATCGCTCATCAGCACATTCCCTTTCGTTAAATGCGAGGTATACTGCGCTTTTAGCGTGTCGGGCATATTGTAGCGTTCCGTCAGATCCTTGGCGTTATAGAGAAGCAGGGATAGATTTGCCCCCGCTTCCAATGCGGTAAACCGCAGCAATCTCCCCCGGCTGACCGTTCCCGACCACTTTCCTCCTGCTTGCATGGTTTTACTCCAAATACTGCTCATCGCTGTTTCCCCCTAGATTAATTGGTTGGTTTGAAAATAAAGAAAACCCGGGAGAGAATCTCCCAGGCTTTTGTCCTTCCGTGTACTATAGCGGGCTGCGTTATGGAATAACCGCCCTGCTATATGCCGTCTCTCGGACCAGACCTGCTGAAAGCTGACGATGGTATTGCTTAAGCCCTTCTCGTCAACTGTCTTCAACGGAACCCTAGACAGCTCTTCGTCCTCAATGGCAATCATGAGAACCTTTATTTAATTGTCCCTATCCCTAACGTTGATTAAGCCCAAGGGAAAAGCCGGCGATTTAGAAAAGCGAATATCCGGTCGCTCACGAGGCCAAGCAGTCCAATGACAATGATCCCGACAAAAATTTCGTCCGTATTCAAGAAGCGCTGCGCCTTCATAATTTGATAGCCAAGACCGCTGCTGACCGCGACAAGCTCGGCAACGACAAGATAAGTCCACGCCCATCCCAAAATGAGGCGCAGCGTATTCATCAGCTGAGGCTGAATAGCCGGAATAATAACCGTTTCAATCGCCTTCCACCTTGTCGCGCCAAGCGTAAAGGAAGCATGCAGCAGATCATGCGAAACGCGTCTTGTAATATCCGATACCATGAGCACCAGCTGGAAGAAGCAGCCGATAAAGATTAGCAGCACCTTTGCCCATTCCCCAATTCCCGCCCACACCATAATGAGCGGAATAAAGGCTACGGCCGGCATATAGCGGATAAATTCCATCGGCGGCTCCACGAAGGCTTCGCCGTATTTGAAGGTGCCAGCAAATACACCGATAGGAATCGCGATGACGCAGGCCAATAGGAAGCCTGCCGTTACCCTGAAAACGCTGATGCCGATATGTCCCCAATACTCCGGACTGCCGAGATTAAGAATAAGCTGAACCAGCACGGCATGAGGCTTTGGCAGAAAGATCGGACTGACCGTCTCCGTATAGCTGAGCAGCGACCATATCCCCAGCAGCAAAACGAAGGAAAAACCCGCCGTTACGGCAAACGGCTTGGGACCGATGTCTTTGAATAGCTGAAATTTATGCGGTTTACGTCGTATTGGCGTTGGCGTTCCCATCGCTTATCACTTCCCTGCTTTTGGATTGACAAACCGAGGGTCAAACAACTCATCTACGCTGTCGAGTTTATCGACCATGTCGAGCTTATAAAGGAAATCGGCCGTTTTAAGGCCCGTATAGCTAAGCGATGTGTAATCCTCGTGCTTCTCGAAAGCTTTGATGTTATCTTCCTTGCCGAATAACTTAATGCTGTCCAGCCCAAGCTTGAAATCCTCCGGCGTCGTCTCAGCCTTCTCGGCAAGCAGCTTGATCGCTTCCTCTTGGTTAGCCTCATACCAAGCCAGCGCATCGAACCAAGCATCTACGATTTTCTGTACGTCCCCGGGACGATTTTTCACCACCGAGTCACGGAATACGAGTAAATCAGGAATGAGTCCCGGTGTTTCCTTGGACGAATAAAGCACCTTTCCTTTGCCTTGCTTTACCGCGGTCGTTTGGAACGGCTCCCAGAGCACCGATGCATCCGTGTTCCCCGAGATAAAAGCCGGACCGGCGTCATTTACCGTCATATTGACATATTTGATATCCTTTTCATCCATCCCGTTCTCCGCTAGCGCGGTAAGCAGAAGGAAGTGATCCACGGTACCCAGCTCCGTTGCTACGGTCTTCCCCTTTAAGTCCTTGATGGACTGGATCTCAGGTTTGCTTACGATCGCGTCGCCGCCGAAGGAATTATCGTTGACAAGGACGGCCTTGAGGCCAATGCCCTTGGACAGCGGCGCGAGCGAATCGCTCAGCGTTTGGCTGTTCGCATCCACCTTGCCGGCTGCTATCGCTTGCAGTGAATCGCTGTATACAGGGAAAAATTCAAGCTTCACGTCTACGCCATGCTTCTCGAAAAATCCCTTCTCCTCCACCAAGTACCACATATACCAACCCGGCCATGGACTAAGGGCAATGGTGACCGGATCGCCTGCTGCCCCTCCCGCCGTTTCCTTTACATTTCCAGAGCATGCGGCCAACCCTAGCATTGCTACGATAAGCATTAGTACCGATGCAGCCTTAAGTGATTTTTTCATTTTCCCCACTCCTGTCGTCTTTTTTTAAAGAATTCACCGCGAAACGGGCTTTTGCATCCAAAAGACGGCGACCGCCGTTTACGTTTATTAACGCAATAGGCTAAAAAAAAATAAAAGCCCGGGAGAGTAATCTCCCAGGCTTTTATCCTTCCGTGTTATATAGATGAGCAGGCGCTGCGGCCGCCTCTTCTATACGCCGTCTCTTGGACCAGGCTTAACTACGTGATGGCGCTTGCTTGCATTGCGCCGAGCCGTCGTTAACGGAACCCTAGACTGCTTGTCGTTCTCATCGAATGTACTCGAGAACCGATATTCATTTGTCACGAAACCTTACGTTTAACCGAATTATAGTGCGGAACGTACGGATATGTCAATACACATGTTAGGTTTTATTACATATCATCAAAAAAACACAAAAAACGCCCTATTTTAAATAGGGCGCTCTGTGTCGTTATCTTTTGTTTTTGCCGGGATGGTGATGCAGACGGAGGTTCCGATTCCCCTTTTGCTCACGATCCTGACGCCGTACTCTGCTCCAAAGTGAAGCCGGATACGTCCGTCTACATTGCGAATGCCATACCCGACGTTCAAGCTTTCCACCGGGTCCGACAGCTGACGCAGGATATCGGGATGAATGCCGATGCCGTCATCTATGACTTGAAACGTGATCAGCCCGTCCGCCAGCTTTCCGACGATTCGGATATTAATGCGTTCTCCGTACCAAGCATGCTCTAACGCATTTTCTATAAAAGGCTGCAAGATCAGCTTCACGGTCGTGAACCGCAAAATATCAGGGTCTATATCAAACAAAGCCTGCATCCCGTCGCCGAATTTGGTTTTCTGAATATTAATATAAGCGCCAACCTGCTCCAGCTCGTTTTTGATCGGGATGACGGTTCTGCCTTCATTGAGCGACAGCCGGTAAAATTTGGCCAAATCGAGCACCATCCGCTGCAGCTTGTCCACTTCGCCGAATTTGGCCAGCCGGCTGATCGATGAAAGGGTGTTGTATAAGAAATGAGGATTAATTTGCGCTTGCAGCGATTCAAGCTCCGCTTCCTTTTTCTTAATATTCGTCATATACACTTCTTGGATCAATTCATCGATGTTTTGTCCCATTTCATTAAGAGCGACAGAAATGCGCGTAAACTCGTCCTTTCCTTTAAACATGATCTTCTTCTGGAAATCGCCTTCTTGGAACGCATCCAGCACGCGAACGATTTTGGAAACCTTGCGCGAATAAAACCGGGATATGAACAACCCTGCGAGTGAAAACACCACATAACAAGCCAAACAGATCAGAACTGTCCAAAGCCTGACGTCATTGGTCGCCTTCTCCATGATGTCCGACGGGACAAGCGCAAGAAGATGCCATTTGAGCTGCGGAATCTCTTCGTCAATGACCCAGTAGTCCGCAATCTTCTCCTCGCTCAACGTTTCGCCAAGCCTATAGTCTGAATCTCCGGAGGAAAACATGATTTTACGATTCTCGTCAATCGCAAAAATCTTCGTGCCCTTGCCGATTTTTTCAGAATCGACGCTCTCCAGCAAGTCCGTCAGCCTCAGGCTGATCCTTACAAAGCCAATCTCCTCCAGCCTAATCGGATCCGCCATATTAACAAGCCGCCTAAGCAAGGAAATATGCCCGAACTTACTGTCACCCTCCACCTGCTTCCATTGCAAGGTTTGCCCGTAATGCTCCTTCGGGTAATTCAGGTACCATGATTTGTCCAGAATTCTCGTGATATGGTACAAATCGAACAAAGGCCCTTCTGCGTTGAGAGGGTCGGTATTTTTATAATCATGGTAAATCTCCGGCAGCGTATCGTTGTGCAAATAAACCGCAAGGCGCATTTTGTTGTTTGCGGCTTCAATCGTCGTCTGGATTTTGGGCAGGAGCTGCTTCGTCGTCGCTTCGTAGCTGACCCAGCCTTCCTCGTAATGCCGTAAATAAGAAGCTAGATTGCTGTCAAAATAAAGCATGTCCGAGATGCGGGACATATCCTCCATTTTGTACGTAATATTATCCTTCATCTGCTCCAGCGTTCCGTGATTGATCTCGCGGGTTCTCTCTTGAATCGAGTTCGTAAAGATTACATTGGCCGCGTAGCCGACCAGCAATACCGGTATGATAATAAACAAGCTGTAGGTAAGCATCAGCTTGATGCCGAAAGGCATATACCGATGCTCCGTCTTGTGATTGGTCATGTTCGTCTATACTCCAGCGGCGTCATGCCGTACATTTCTTTAAATTGCCTGCTAAAATAAGGCAGGTGCCGGTAGCCTACGCGATCCGCGATTTCATATATTTTCATATTGGTCGTTTTGAGCAGACGGCAGGCTTCTTCCATGCGCAGCTGGATGAAATATTCGCTGAAGTTTTTGCCTGTTTCCTCTTTGAAAATCAATCCGAGATAATTCGGCGAGAGCGAAAATTGCTCTGCCAAATCGCGCAGCGTGATGTTATCCTGCGTGCGCTCTTTCATATAATCGATCATTTGCTTGATCAGCTTCCAATTTTTTTTGGACTTATTCGCCTGCAGCGTCTCCGATATTTCATAAACCCTGCGCCGAAGCCACAGATGAATGTCGTTGATGGTTTCGAACTGCATGATAATTTCATAATTATTCAATTCCATGCCGAGGAGCTGGAACACGTTCTCGTTCGTTCTTTGCAAATAATTATCAAGCTTCATCACGATATAGAGCGCATAATTCCGCAGCGTAAACTTTGATTTCAAGCTTTTGGCAATCTGGAACAAATCATCAAGCTCGTCATGAATACGAACCAGCTCATACGCTGACATCGCTACAAATAACGCTTCAAGCTTCGCGTCGAGATGCTTCACATCCTCCTTCTCCGCAGGCCTAACCTCTCCATATTCAATGACCCTGCCCTTGCCATAGAACATTTTCAGATCCAAAGCTTCTACAGCCTGCTTGTAGGAATGGGACAACTCGCTGATTGAACGGCACTGCTCCCCTACTCCTGCCGTAATCGAAAAAGCATGCTGTTCGTTTACATGGCTGATCATCCGCTCCGGCAAATTCCCGTTATCCGCTTGCTCGATAAGGATTGCGATGCGGGTTTTGCTTATTTTGCAAATTTGCCTTACGCCAAGCTCCGTACAAACCGAAACAACCTGCTGCATCTCATCCCGTTCAGGTTCGCTCTCGTCGCTTTGCTTCCATGACCGATCGTCAATTTCGATAACCGCAGCCATTCCCGGATAACGGAAACGGTTCATTTCATATTCCTGGTTCAGGATCTCAACCGTACGCACACTGCTCGTCCCTTCCAAGAGCTGCAGCAAATATTCATTCTTAACGATCGGAACCATCTGCCAATAAGCATCCTGCCTCTGCCGTTCTTGATCCAAATCCTCGCGAACCTTGAGTAAGGAATCAATCAGCTCCTGATCATCCATCGGCTTCAGCACATAATTAACAGCGTTGAGTGATAATGCCTGCTTCACATAGCTGAAATCCTGATAGCCGCTGACGAATATAATTTTAATATCCTTGGACAGCTCAAGCGCGCGTCTTGCCAGCTCCAGCCCCGTCATATTCGGCATACGGACGTCGGTAACGATAATGTCTATCTTTTCCGCGTCCAGCACTTTACAGGCGTCAAAGCCGTTCAGTACCCCCGCGACAACCTCCATACCAAGATCCTGCCAAGGGATAAAGGTACGCATTCCTTCCAAATCCAGCCTCTCGTCGTCTGCAAGCAATACTTTATACATGATGTTCTCAGCTCCAATTAGGAAAACGCGATATAGGTTAATGCCAAAAAAAAAAGATTCTACAGAAACGAAAAAACTCGGGTACACTAAAAATCTTAGTATACCCGCCGTTTTATGAAAATCTATCTATTATTCCGCTTTCATTTTTGCAAGATTCGCCTGCCATTTTTCCGTTTTGAACGCCAGCAGCTTATCGTAGCCCGCCGATTGCGCATCCTTCTCCGCTTGATCAAGAATAGCCAGCACTTCCGCGTCATCCTTTGCAAACAACGCTTTCGCTCTTACCTCAAGATAGAGATCCTCGATACGCTGGCGAATAATGCCTTCTTCGGTTTCCGGCTGCGGATCAATGTTGATGAACTCCGTAGCGTTAGATTGCGTTTTCCAAGTGATTTCACGTTGGTAGCGAGTCGACCAGTTCTGCTGCTCTACCGGCAAAGTAGCTTCGAACTTCGCTTTCGTTGAGTCGATGAATACGGTGTTACCAACCCAGTTCAAGTTCGTTGTAATGCCTTGAAGCTTTGCCATCTCTCCTGCTTCAGATGTATATTTGTCCGTGAAAATCGGTGTTTCGCCGTCCGCTTCTACGCCATCCCAGTAGATGCCTGGAGGTCCCCACATCAATGCGCTTTGGCCTTCAGGGCCTGTCAGCCAGTCATAGAAAGCGAAAATCGCTTCCGGGTTTTTCGCTTTTTTCGTAATAACTGTTACGTTCCAACCAAGCATACCATAAGTGCCAGGGAAAATTTTATCTTTGTCCAAGCCTTCTTTGTGAATCGGCCAAATCATGAAATATCCCGCTTCCGGATCGTTTTTCACGAGCTCGGCATGTGCTTGCATCGCGATTTCCGTCGGGCTTGCCGCTGCGAATACCGCTACGCGGCCGGTCATTACTTTTTCCGTAATTTGATCGATCGTTTGCGTCATGGCATCCTGCGTGATCAATTTCTCGCGGAACAGCTTCGACGTGTACTGCATCATTTCGCGGTACTGCGGATCAAGGAAGATCGAAGTCAGCTTATCGCCGTTAGGGACAGCGCGCATGCCAGGAAACTTCTGATCATTTTCTTTGAATGCCGAGTACAATACGTCAAGGCCCTGTCCGTCTTTTGCCAAATGCGGCTCATAAGGAACTACGTCCGGATACTTTTCTTTCACGAGCTTTAAGTAATTGTATAGATCATCCGTTGTTTCAAGCTTAGGTGAACCAAGCTCAGCGTAAATCTTTTTATTAACAACATAGCCGGCGTTTCCGTTAGGCTGCTTCGTGTACCAGTTAGGGAACTGATAGAGCTTGCCGTCCTCGGAACGAAGCATGTTGATGCCCTCTTCACCGAGCCATTTTTTCAAGTTAGGATATTTGTCCAGGTAGTCGTCGAAAGGTACGAGGAGGTCTGCGCTGCGCAGCTTTTCCACATCGACACGCTCCAGCCAGATCGCGTCAGGCAGGTCGCCGGTTGCGATCATTGTGTTCAGCTTCTGGGGAGCCGCTCCGCCGGAATGGATCGGTTTTACATTGACTTTCTTCGTATCTCTAATCCATGTGCTTGTAATATCCCCGCCCCAAGCAGGCATTGTGTACCAATCATAATGACCGTAAAGCGTAAAATCAAGCTGCTCCTTGCCTAGCTCATAAACCGACGCCGGTTTGTTGCTGTTATTCGCATCCGCCGTGTTGTTTGCTGTTTCTCCGTTGCCGGAATTGCCGGAATTACCGCCGTTGCCGCTGCATCCTGCCAATAAAGAAACGGCCATAAAAGCAGAGACGATAGGGACGAGCAGTTTACTTTTCGCTTTCATCTGTATAAAATCCCCTTTCAAGCTCTTTTTTATATGTTCAAAGCTTTCGCTCTAAACCGCTTTTCATACGCTGCCTGCTACTCTTTCAAGGAGCCGACCAGTACACCCTTTACGAAATACTTTTGCACGAAAGGATAAATCATAATAATGGGAATCGTGGCTACCATCATGGTCGCCATGGACAACGATTTGCTCGTCACCGTTCTCATTTTGGCTAGTTGCCCTTGTGCCGCGGAATCAAGCTGCGACATTTGGTCTGATACGATGTTCGAATTCAAAATCTGCTTTAACATCGTTTGTATAGGCAGAAGCTTTTCATTGGTGATGTAAATGCTTGGACCAAACCAGTCATTCCAATGAAAAACAGCGGTAAACAGCGATAGTGTCGCAATCACGGGTCCGGAGAGCGGAACGACGATCCGGAAGAAAATGCCCCAATTGCCGCTTCCATCGATTTTGGCCGATTCCTCGAGACCTGCGGGCAAGCCTTGGAAGAAGGTCCGGAAAATAATCATGTTCCACACGCTGACCAGCGAAGGGATAATGAATACCCAGAACGTATTCATCAGGTGAAGCTCGCGAATCAGGAGAAAGGATGGAATAAGCCCGCCGCTGAAATACATCGTGATGATACATAAAATCATGTAAAACTTGCGGCCCATCAGCTCTTTCTTCGAAATGCCGTATGCGAATATGGCCGTTACAAGAATGGATGCCGCCGTACCGACGACCGTTCTGGCAATCGAGACTAGAAATGCGCCGACCAGACGCTTGTCCTTGAATACGATGCCGTAGTTCTCAAGCGTCCAGGTGCGCGGCCAAAAGGTTACGCCGCCCTTAGCCGTATCTATGCCGGCATTAAATGAAATGACGAGCGCATTCCAGAAGGGGTAAAAGGTAAGAAAAGCTAATAACGTAAGTATGATATAGATGGTTACCGTCATGACGCGGTCTCCGAAGCTGAGCCTGATCACTGCATCCTCCGCCTTTCCGGGCTAATTGTATAGTTTACCACAAGCTGCTGCCGGCTCTGCGCGCCAGGTAGTTCGCCATCGTCAGAAGTCCGACGCTGATTACTGCTTTGAACAAGCCGACTGCAGTGGCGTAAGAGTACCTTGAGCTCTGTATTCCCACCCGATAGACGTACGTATCGATGACATCGGACACATCCCGGAGCACCGGGTTGACGGCAAGCAGGAGAATGTCCTCGAACCCTGCATTGAGCAGATTGCCGATAGCAAGAATCATGAAGATCAAAACAACCGGCATGATCGAAGGCAGGGTAATCAAGAAAATCTGTTTAAACTTGCTCGCGCCATCCATGGATGCCGCTTCGTACATGCTTGGATCAATACTTGCGATAGCCGCGAGATATACGATGGAGCCGAAGCCGATTTCTTTCCATACGCCCGTGGAGACAAGGATGGACCAGAACAATTCCGGAAGCGACAGGAAGTTGATCGGCTCCTCTATGAAATTCATTTTCTCCAGCAAAATATTAACGCTGCCATTATCGGTAGAAAGCATCGACATGATGAGTCCAGCAACGATGACCCAAGACATAAAGTGCGGCAGGTAGCTTACCGTCTGCACGAGACGCTTGAACATCATGTTTTTCACTTCATTGAGCATTAAAGCCAGTACGATCGGTGCCGGGAAGCCAATGCAAAATTTCAATAAGCTGATGACAATCGTATTTCGCATGACCTCAAAAAACTCCGGCGAGCTGAAAAACATGTCAAAATGCTTCAAGCCGACCCATTCGCTTGCCATAAAGCCTTTGAAAATACTGTAATCCTGAAAAGCCATTAATACGCCGTACATCGGTATGTAGCTGAACACGATGATGAGAAACAATGCCGGCAGCACCATCAATTGGATGTCCATTTGCTTCAAAAATTTCAGAAACGCATTTTTAGTTTTTGGTTTAGTTATGAGTTCTTCATTAACGGATAGCTGCGCCACTACTCAATCCCCCTTGCTCTTGTTGTTCTACTTGTATTCTAGCTCGATACCCAAAACACGAATAGAAGCCTGAACAACTAAAAATGATACTTTTCAATCATCGGGGTAAGCGCAATCATTAATGCTCATAAAAAAACAAGCACGGCGATTTGCCGGCCTGCTTTTATGTGGCTTCGCGCCTGCCGTAGCTGGCCGCAAAGCGTTTCATTTTTTTATAGGCCGGGGGATCGAGTTGTTTCAGCGGATGAAATTGCGGATGACTAGAATTCACCTCAAGCACCCATAGATGCCCCTTCTTATCATAGGCAAAGTCAATGCCAAGCTCATGCATCCCCGAGCGGTGCTTGCTTAAAACGTTCGAAATCTGCAAAGCGGTATCCGTAAGTTTCCGCACGCGTCCAGCCGTCTTCTTGGATGAAATCCCCTGCTCCGCGCCTAGTTTTTCCAGCGTATATATAGCCCCGCCCTGGTAATAGTTCGTTACGATTTTGTTGCGCCCGCCTACCTTTACCATAAAGCCCGTACAGACCCAGGAGCCTTTCGGCTTCCGCTGAACCATCGCCCGGATGTCATACGGCCGATCCTTCACCCGGTCCAAGGCAATCCCTTTTTGAATAATGAGCTTACCCGCGCTTTGCTTCTTTAGGCGGCGATACACATTGGATACGGAAGCGTATGTCTTGTGAATTTGGCGCTTACCTTCTATCTCATATAATTCATAGCCGGACCCGGCCTTCTTCAGCTTACTGATCCCCCTGCCTTGAAAACCGAAATCAGGCTTTACATACAGCATATCAAAGCGTTTAAGCATCATTTCCAAGTGATCTCGGCTAAACGAGACCGTTTTCGGAATATGCTTCTTCAATTTTTTCTCGGAGGATAAGTATTTGCTGACACGCAGCTTCCCTCTTAAGCTGCGGCTTGCGTATCTTTTTTTGAACATCCCGGCTCACCTCATCTTACTATATGAACGGTGGTCAGAAAGCAATTGTACTTCCGTTTATAGACGCCAAAAATAGCAGCCGGGGCAGTTTGCGGATCTGAAACAATTTTCATCCCATATGCGTTATAATTGAAATAGAGGTAAATTCTGTTTATCCCTATAGAAATATATTCGAGAGGTGTGTCGTTTTGTTTAAACTGAATCACGTATCAAAACCGGTCAAAATCACTCTTCTTATTACCCTTCTTCTTGTTTTTGCTATCAGTTCCGCGTCTGTTCTCCTTTACGGCGATCATTTCTTGCTAGGCTCCTACGAGAAGCTGAACAATGATGACGTGAAATACGTCAATAGCGCAAAAATTTTATTGAATAAGCATACGCTTGCGTATAACAGCGGCGAAGAGCCTTCTTCCTTTATTATGCCCGGGATGCCTTTTGTATTGTCTGGATTTATGCTGATCTTTGGACAAGGCGATGCCGCTGTTATCGCGTTCCGGATGCTGCAGGTAGCGCTTCAGGCCTTTTCCGTTTATTTGATTTTTGTTCTTGCGAATGCATTGTTTAACAGCAGGACTGCCCTTATCGCGAGTATCGTATCGGCTTTCTATCTGCCGGATTTTTTCTCATCGGGCGTAATATTGTCGGAGACGATTTTCCGGACGATCTTTATCCTGTTGGTTTGTTTCAGTCTCTTGGCGTTACGCAGCAATCAAACGAAGCATTATATCATCGTCGCGGTGCTGGTCGTCATGGGCTGTTATTTCAAACCGCATACCGGTCTTTTTCCCGTCGTTCTATTTCTATTATGGCTGATTAATAAAGTGTCTTTGAAAACAATCGTGAAGCATACGGTCATCATCTCCGTCACGATGGTGCTGCTGCTCTGCCCATGGTGGATCCGGAATTACATAACGTTCGACGAATTTATTCCTTTTACCAAGTCCGCCGGAAATCCGATGCTGCTCGGGGCTCTTATCAATAACGCGGCTCCAGAGAAACAATTCTTCGATGCTCACCCTGAGTATGCGGCTCCGGACAGGGCAAGCTTGTTCGCAGGCTCAGATGACGATATGGCGGACACTGCCAAAAAAATTATTAGCTACGGCTTTAAGCATCATCCCATGGAATATCTGAAGTGGTACACGGTTGATAAAATTACCGGTCTCTACCT
Organism: Paenibacillus sp. LPE1-1-1.1; assembly: GCF_040676435.1. Taxonomy (NCBI): domain Bacteria; kingdom Bacillati; phylum Bacillota; class Bacilli; order Caryophanales; family Paenibacillaceae; genus Paenibacillus; species Paenibacillus sp. LPE1-1-1.1. The sequence goes on along the minus strand of NZ_JBEGHY010000012.1, from coordinate 1,191,663 downwards.
CGGACCTTACTATTGGAAAACGGTATTTAACATTCCGCATCCGCTTGTTGTCTTAATTCATTTTATTATGATGCTTATGAGCACCGCGGGATTACTGCTTATGCTCGTCAACGCGATTGCCCGGCGCAATATCCCCTATTTGCTCGTATTGCTGACACTCGCCTATTTTACCGTCATCTATTTTCCATTCGTCGCCTTCTCCCGATACGGCTATCCGAATATTTTCCTTGTCTTCCTAGGGGGTGCATACTTAATCGAGCGCGTGATCAGCGTTCAATCGGTGAAGGAACTGGCTGTCGGGCCTTCCGCGAAGAATCTGCAGGACAAACCCGCATAATTGGGCATGACAGAGGCACCTAGCGCTATGCTAGGTGCCTCTGTTTCTGTCTATGCAATGAAGGGTTTACTCTTTTACCGAACCCATAACCAAGCCTTTTACAAAGAACTTCTGAAGGAACGGATATACGATTAGGATCGGAAGCGCGCCTATGAAAATTTGAGCCGATTTTACCGTTTTTTGCGAGATAGAAAGGCTATTAGGCAAATACGCGAAAATGATGAGAAAGACGAGGGAGAAGCACTATAAGATGAAACGGCCATTGTTTTTTGATAAGCTCAGCTTCCCTTTTGAGGAGGCATGTCCTCTTTACGATAATGCTTGCAGCTCAACTTCCCTACTGAAAATACATCTCTCGCTTTACACTGTATTTAGTACAATAGATTCTTGCCTGCAGAGCCAGAGCCCGTTCTACAGTGTAGTTTGTACAACAGTATCGTCAGTTTGAGATGTTTTACAGAGGAAAAGTGCCCTTTTTACTGTACTAACTGCAGCGTAGCTTCTCACGTCGAGCGTCATGTCATGTTTCTATTGCAGTTTCTGCAGTGTAGGGTGGCGCTGCTGCTGCAGGATTGAACGATGTCGTTGATAGGATGATAGGCTTATCTCTCTTTCCGTTAAAGGGGAAAATTGACCTCGCAGTTTGCAGATGGGTGCTTAGATGGAGTTTCTCCCGTTAATGAAGCAACATTCCGTCGATTATAAGAATTAAATGGAAATTCTCCCGTTATTTAATTGCATTATCTAAAAACCTCTTACTGTCTTGAATTTAGATGGAGAATTTCCACCTAAATGCTAGAACAAAGCGATATGTATTATTTTAGCGGGAGAAATTCCAGCTATATTGATTTAGATATTGGAAGGACTGCGGCTTGTGACGGATTAGAGTGACATAACAGCGAAGAGCGAGAAGATTCTTTTTCGAACGTTGGGTTCGTTCCCCATTAGTGTTAAAAACATAAACCATCCCGCTTCAGCTCCTCCTTATCCTTATCCTTATCCTTATCCTTATCCTTATCCTGCTCCTACTGCACCTACTGCATCTCCCGCACTTACTGCACTGCACCTACTGCACCTACTGCTCTTCCTGTTCTTCCTGTTCTTCCTGTTCTTCCTTCTCCTGCTCCTGCTCCTACTGCTCCTACTGCTCTTCCTACTCTTCCTGCTCTCACTGCTCTTCCTGCTCTTCCTGCTCTTCCTGCTCTTCCTGCTCTTCCTACTCTTCCTGCTCTTCCTGCTCTTCCTTCTCCTCATCCTGCTCCTGCTCCTGCTCCTACTGCTCTTCCTGTTCTTCCTGCTCCTACAGCTCTCCTGCTCTTCCTACTCTTCCTACTCTTACTACTCTTCCTGCACTTCCTGCACTTCCTGCTGCTGCTCCTGCTCTTCCTGCTCATCCTGTTCTTCCTGCTCTTCCTGACTTCGTTCTCTTCCTGCTCCAGCCCAAAAGTGCTGAAAATAAAAAGTCCCCTCCGCCAAAGCGAAGGGGACCACAGATTATTGGCCTAGCAAAATTTTTGCGTAAGGCGAATCGATTGGAATCATGATGACCGGCTCATTCTGCAGCGTGGTCGTATAGCTTTCGAGCGTCCGGTAGAAGTTGTAGAACTGCGGATCGCTGCCGTATGCTTTGTTATAAATAATGGCAGCTTCCCGCTCGCCTTCCGCGACGATTTTTTTCGCGTCGGCTTGCGCCTGGGCAAGCAGCTCCGTTGCGGTACGGTCCGCTTTGGACGTTATTTTGCGCGACTCCTCGTCACCCTCGGACAAGTAGCGTGCCGCAATGGACTGACGGTCAGAGATCATGCGGTTATATACGCTCTGCTTGTTCTCCTCCGGCAAATCGGTGCGCTTGATGCGGACGTCGATCACTTCGATACCATAGTTGTCTCTCGTCAATGCCGTCACGACATCCTTCGTAATCTCGTCATTGATATTGCCCCGTGCCGTATTCTCGCTGATGATGTTGTCGTAATTGACCTCCGACAGCTTGCGGCGAACGGAGTTGTACACTGCCTCGTCGATCCGCTGGATACCCCCGCTGACCGATTGCACCGTTCTCAAAAACTGCGATGCGTTCGTAATGCGCCACACGGTATAGTTATCCACGACGATCGGTTTCTGATCCTTTGTCAAAATGGTCGTCGGGCTGCTCTCATACGTCATTTGATACTTCGGCAGCGTCGATACGTTTTCAATGAAAGGCAGCTTGAACTTCAAACCCGGCTCGGGAACGGCTCGCATCGCCTCGCCGAACCGAAGCACAACCTTGTATTCGCCTTCCTTGACGATAAACATCGAGCCTGAGCCCAGAATCACAACGGCCAGCACAATGACCAGCGCTATCCAATGGTTTCTTTTCATTGCGCGTCACCTCCTTGAGGAGCTTCCGCGGCTGGCGGCGTCGTGGCCGGCGGCGTAGTAGTGCTGCCGCTTTTTAACAGCTCGTTTAATGGCAAATAGTTTACGGTATCGCTGTTTGAATTCGTAATAAAGATTTTGGCATTCGGCAATATTTTCTCCAGCGTCTCCAGCACCAACCGGCTTTGGGTTACGTTCGGATTGTTTTTGTACTCGCCGTATATCGCGTTGAATTTGGCGACGTCGCCCTCCGCGTTCAGGATACGCGATTTCTTCTGGCCTTCAGCGTTTTCCAGAAGAGCCTGCGCCTCCCCGCGCGCTTTCGGTATCCGGTCATTCTCGTATTTCGCGGCATTATTGATTTTCGTGTTTTTTTCCTCTCGCGCATTCGTTACTTCGCGGAAGGCTTCCGCTACCTGCCCGCTCGGCGGCTCGATATCCTGGAACTTGATATCGATAATTTGAATACCGGTCTGATACTTCGCCTGCAGCTCGATCAGCTTCTCGCGGACCTTGTCTTGAATAACTGTTTTTCCGTCCGTGATCGCATAATCAAGCTTCTCCGAACCGATGACCGCGCGGATTGAAGAGCTAGCGGCATTACGCAAAAATTGCTCCGCATCCGAGATATTATATAAATAATCGTGAATATTGCTGATCTTCCACTGCACGACTGCGTCCGCCGACACGATGTTTTCATCGCCCGTAATCATCATCGCTTCCTCGTCGACCGGAATTGCTTCCGATCCCTCTTGACGGTAGCCGATATGAATCCGCTGGGTCAGCTCCGCCGGTACGGTAATGACCTGTTGGATCGGATACGGCCATTTGAAATGAAGACCGGCCGAAGTTTCATTCGAGTATTTGCCAAAGGTAAGAATGGCAGCCCGCTCCTGCTCCTGCACCGTATAGAAGGACGTTGATCCTACGTAAATCACGACGATTGCCGCGGCTGCGCCAATCAAAATTTTCTTTAATGTCCCCGGCTTTAGCTCCGGCGGCCTGCGGCCGGCGCCCATGCTGTGATTCTGCGGCTGGTTTTGGTTCTGATCCATGAAGCTCAATGACATCTCTCCCCTTCCAAGCATCTCTTAGAATATGCGACGAAAAATCGCTATATGGGATATTACGGGAAAGTGAGTCAAAGGTCACGGATTTTGCGCAAATGTAATTGTTTTACCAAATAAACATTTGGATAGCTACGATTTCCTGCGTTTTAATCCTTTTAGCTGTTAAATCACAGTTATCATCTACTGAAGAACAAGCTAAATATAAAGAAATAATCTTATGGCTACATTCAGGCTCAAAATTCGTCCGATAAATAAATAGGACTTCCACGCGTGGCATATAGTCTATCATGCGCATAAAGGATGTGTGTCGCAGAGATATGCCTTTACCTTGGGAAATGGAGGAAAGAACATGCGGTTTTCGGTTGTCCTTGAAGCGATATATCCAAACAAGAACGTCTTTCAAAGCATGCTTGAAATTAAACGCCTCGGATTTCATGCCGTTGAATATTTCAGCTGGGCGGATCATAATATCCACGAATTCGTTACTATCCAAAATGCGCTTCGGATTCAAGTCGCGACTATTTTGGGCAAACCGGTCAGCTTAACGGATCCGGCTCAAAGACCCGCTCTAATTGCGGGCTTCAAACAGGCTATTTCCGTTGCAAGGCAACTGGGATGCAGAAGAATTATTACGATTACCGGTCCCCTTGACAGGGTATCCGGGGAGGACCAGCACAGCAGCATTGTAGAAGGATTAAAAAGCGTCGAACCGCTGCTCATAGAGGCGAACATGATGGCCGTGCTCGAACCGCTCAATACCATTGTCGATCATCCGGGATATTATTTAAACCAGTCCAACGAGGCCTTCCGTATCATCGACGAAGTGAACAGCCCTCACGTCAAAGTACTGTACGATATTTATCACATGCAAATCATGGAAGGCAATATCATCGATACGATCACGGAGAACATTACCCGAATCGGGCATTTTCACATCGCAGGCGTACCTGGGAGACATGAGCCATATATCGGCGAGCTTAATTATATCTCGATTCTGAATGCCATTGCGAAAACCGGTTACCAGGGTTATGTCGGCCTTGAATACAAGCCATTAGAGGAGCCGGCAGTCGGCTTATCGAAGTTCCGCAGATGGGTGGAGGCCTATGGACTAATTTAAGACCGCAAGCGGTGCTTGATAATGTGATCGGCCGTACGGATCGCCAGCGCAACGGTTGTAAGCGTCGGATTGGCAGTTCCGCTGGTAGGTATAACGCTATTGTCCGCCACGAACAGCCCTTGCACGCCATGAATCTGTCCGTACGGGTTGGTTGCCGACGTGAAAGGGTCAATACCCATCCTGCATGTGCCGACTTCGTGATTTTCCAGACCGGGATCCAGCAAGAATACGGTCTGCTGATCACTTTGCGCAACGAGGGCAATGCCCGCCGCATCCGCTGCTTCCCCCACCCCTTTCTTCATGAGTTCAATAGTCTCTTGATCGCGTTCGCTGTACAAAAAATCGATTTTCAACTTCGGGACGCCATCGTCATCTACATGATACGGATCAAGGGAGATGCGGTTCTCGAAACGGCTCTCCACCTTTCCCGAGCAGTAGAAGGCGATATCCGCATTCCGCTGCAGAGGCTGGATCTTCTTTTGCACTTTAAAGTAACCGCCCGGCCCGACAAGCTGTATCTGGTACGGCCTGTCGTCCTTCGCCGGTATGATGATATGAGCCGGTCCGAAAACTTCAGGAAATTGATCTCGCTGCACATTTCCGAGCGCCATTACGCGTGAATGATTCGTTAAGTAATGGCCAACGGCATGGGATTGTACACCGGATTGAAGCAAAATATGCGGCGTTCCAAAGCTGCTTGCCGCCAACACGACATTTTTCGCCTTCAGCCACGTTGTCTTCTGATCCGGCGTCCTTATGCAAACCCCGGCCGCTCTGTCCTTATCCTTTATTACCTCAACGACCCGAGCATTGACCGCCAGATCGAAGGAAGCATTTACGATTTGTGCCAACCATACGATCGAGCTAAAAAAAGGATTGGAATTAACCATCCCGTATTTGGTCGGTTCCACATTAATCGCCATAGGTGCATCGACGGCCTCGGGGTAACCGCCGCTCTGAAGTCGATTTAACAAAATCGATTCGAGACTCGAGCCTTTCATATATTCAGCCGAGACGCTCATGGCCTTTTCCGCTAGATTGTAATATGCATTCATTTCCTGCAAAGGTACCGGCCATTGGGCGAGATCGGAGGCGTCCATCCGGGGTGCGGCCAAGCCCCAAAACAACGTTCTACCGCCTAACGCGTAGGTTTGCGGCGACATATAACCGGGAGGCTCTACGGAAACGTCGTAAAATATATCATTCGCGATCTCGTCGGTCATAGTTGCGATATTCCACACATGCGTCGGCAGCAGCAAACCGCCTCTCTCGATCACGCCGATTTTTATCCTGCCCGCTCCAAGTTGTTCCAGCAACCGCCAGAGCACCGCGCCCCCTCCGGCTCCGGTGCCGACGATGAGTACGTCGTAATCCTTTTGGGCCATGTCCTCGAGCGAAGCAAGCGGAATCCACTCTGGTTTACGGCCGCCCGAATGATTTCGCATAACTGCTATCCCCTTTCAAGCTTTCAATGGCTTACATCCGTCAGGCGTCCGAGAACGCAGCTTGCATTAACGGTACGACAGAATATATGTTTGCCGCAAAAGTTGTATGATAGGGGAGAGACAGCGGATCATTCCCATTACTATTAATTCTCGTACAACCAATCAAGCGTATCCAAGCTGCTTGCTCCGGCCAAATCCCGGACATGCAAAGGCTGATCCGCTTTAATGATGCCAACGATTAAATAAGCGCCTCGGCCGAATACGATCGTATGGCGTCCCGGCTCGTAGGCAAAGGCATGCACGTTCACGTTCGGGTAAAAGAAAACGCTCACCCCGTTTTTGATAACGGGCGACAGTCCTCCGCGGTCGTCAGCATGCGTATTTTCCTCCAAATTCGGTACCTTCAGCCATTCCGCGTCCGCGGAATTGAAATATCCGACGAGTACCCGGGCGGGCTCCTTTAACTCAAGTTCGAGGCTTATGCCTTCCTTGACCGCTTGCTCCCGGCTCAGACGAATGCCGGTCAGGCCGACAAGCTCTTCCGCCACTTGCGAGGCAAGGATTTCCCCGTCCATGAACAGCTTGGCTTGATTCCGGACCTCATACGTTTCCGCATGGCTCGAATGTAGCGTGAAGCCGGCCTGCACATAAGGCACGATGTCCTGTTCCGATTCCAGCACCTTCCGTGGCAGTCTGCTTTGCCTCAATTGCTCCACATTCACGGAGAAGTTTGCATACTCCACTTCGTAAATCGGAAGGCAAGCGCGCCAATGCCCGTACTTCTCGCCATCCGGAAACGGCACTCTGCGCTGCGGGGTTTGCATGCTGTTCGCATAAAGATACGTATTGTCCGTCAATGCAACAAGCTCGCGATAATAGTCGAGGCTTTTCCGGAAATCGGGCAGCGCTTGTTCAAGCAGCTCCGCGTGAGCCAAAAAATCGGTCCCCGACATGCGCTTGTAGGTGAGAATCCGGATAGCGGCCCGAACCTTATGCGTATACGAACGGGTCATCAGTGCGATCGCCGACACATCAGAAGCGATTCGTTCGAATTCTTCCTGTCCGCGCGTGACGTGGGCCTTGGCCCTTCCGATCGCCCGCACGGCCTTGTCGGCGTGATAATCAACGTTGTCCGCGATGTCGACCGGCGTCTCCCCGATATGTGCCTCCCCAAGCAGCTCCCGCTCGACATACTGCTCCAGCCGCTCCCCTTGCGGCGACTGGGATTCCCATAGCTCCTTCCAAGGGCGGTACCGCTCCGGATTCGTCAGCTGGCTCATCGTCATGCCGAGGCTCATCGTCTGGCGGTTGCCTTCCGTAATGCCGAATCTCCGCAGCAGCTTAGGCGCACATTCGCCCGACGCTTCATATGCATCCAGGATTGCTTCGCCCGCTTCCCTGCTGCCATAGCGGCCAGCCAGCTCGTTGATCCAGTATTCGCGTTCAAGCTTCGGGTTCAGATCTGGATTCCACGCATAACGAAACCACGCCGAAAACCAGATCCAATCCCGTTCCATTTGCAGCTGCCGAGGCGTAGTTTTATCCGGGGAATACGGCCAATCCCAGTAGAATAGCGGATAAAGATGAATTCCGTTCGTGCCGAGCCGGTATTTGGCAGCCTGCACGCATTTCTGGATAAACGACGGGGCTCCGAAGCGGAAAGGCTCCAGATTGGCCAGAATATGCACATTGAACAGGTGAACCGAACCAAGCGAGCCGAGATGCCGGTGCGTCTCCTGCCAGTTTCCCCGGGGCGTGAAGGTTGTCAGCGATTCTCCGTTAAATTTGGCTTCGGTATACAAGTTCGCATAATTCGGAAGCGCCGCTTCCATCACCCTCTCCGACGGGATCGCATGCGCCCTCACGATAATCGGCGGCAGCTCTTTCCGGTCAAGGTCCTTCAGCCCTTCCTTCACGCCTGCCAGAATCGTCTCGTTGAACCATTCCACCCCATACAGCGCTCCTTGAAGCGCTTCGCCCAAGCACACCATCAGACCGACATTAGGGTAGCTGCGGATGAACGCGGAAATCGCCTGGATATGATAATCGCTCGTGATGGGGAGCGGCTGCGGCTGATGCAGATCCAGTCCGTGTTTTTCGGCGAAAGGCAGCGGGATATGGATATTATAAAATTTGAGCACCAGCCAAATGCCGCGGCAGTCGCATTGCTCCGCCAGCCACTGAAAAATTTCCGCGTTGAGGAAAAACTCCTCCTCCGTCACCTCGAGCGCTTCCGGATAGTCCTCCAGCTTCACGAGCGAAGAAAACGGATGCCCCGTCCAAATATAAATGACGTTGCAGCGCTGCTCGAGCAGCCTGTCGAGAAATGCCACCCATAACGGTTTATCGTAAAACCACGGAAATCTGCCCGGCGTTATCGGGTACTCATACGTTCTTCTGGGCGGCTCCACCTTCGTTTTCTGAAGGGGGACGACAGGCCCCCTCAGCTTCATAACCGGGGCATCCCCGTAAGCCAGCTCATCCGGCAGCTCACCTTTATCGGCCAGTAGAGCGGCAAGCTCTTGACAGCCGTAAAGCACTCCGGTGTCTCCGCCGCCGGCGACCACGAACAACCGTCCGGGCAGTTTCGCCAAATAAAACCCTTCGCCTTCAGGCGCATCCTTGTGGTAGAGGAGCACTTCGTGCTCCTCCAATTCCCGGATAAAGGAACAACAGCGGCGGTCTCCGACCGCGATCTTGATTCCTTCCAGCTGTCGGTAACTTGCCAGCGTGAGCGGTCCGGTTTCTTGTACGGAGAAGCCCAGCTTCAGAAGTGATTGCTTCAGCAATTCCGTTCCGAAACGAATGCGGGGCTCCGCCTGTTCGGGCAAGGACAAATAGATTGTAGTCATGTGGGTTGCTCCTTTGTATCCATGCATTTTGCCTATTCGGCTAAATATTTCTCGAATATAGCTTGCGCATCGCTCAAGCCGACCTTCTCCAAATCACTCAGGTACCCGTTCCACGCTTCGTCGTTACCGATATCGACCATGCCCATGACGGCTTTGGTCGCAAACTGCAGCGCGACATCCTCAAGAGCGCTGACCGTAGTGTTGACCGTCTCCTGTTCCTCCTCGGTGAGCGCGGCGTTTTTCGGAATGACATTGAAATTAGAGGCGAACTCGGTCATCGCTTCCTGCTTCTTCAGATACCCTGCATCGGATTTCAGGAATTCGCTGCTTTGGTTCAGCCACCAGTCGAAGCCGTACTGCTCCGCCACCTTCTGCCGGTCGAGCCCGTCCTTGTATTTCAACGTACCGCCTTCGTTCACATAGGTCTCGTTCTCCAGGCCCGCTTGATGGAACAGCTGGCCCTCCGGCGAAGCCCCCCACTCGACGTACTCGATCAGACGGTCCAGCTTCTCCGGCTCGTCAGCCAGCTTGCTGCTGAATACCGGACCGAACAACGAGAAGTTGAGCGGCTTGAATTCGAGCGCAGGCTGGTCCGAAGCGCTCGGAAGTTTGCGTGCGTACTCCCATTCGCCCCCCGGAATATCCGTTAAGGCATAACCCGGATCGACCGTATGGCTTGCGTATTGGAAATCCATAAGGATCTTGCCGGTCAAGCGTTTGGCCTTCCACTGATCCTGCGTCAGCGTCGCGAATTCCTTCTCGATCAGGCCTTCCTTGTACAGCTTGGCAATAAAGGCCAACATTTCGCGGTGCTTCGTCGATGCCAGATTCCAAACGACCTTGCCGCCTTCGTCCGGATCGTTCCAGAAGCCGCGGGTGTTGCTGTTTTGCGGATTGCGGAATGCCTGGCGGAAGCCGTTCATCATGTTTTTGACGCCGTTATTGTCCGTGCCTCCGCGCACGCCGATAGGCACCGCATCGGGATAGGCTGTTTTGAGCTTCTTCGCCGTCTCATAGAGCTCATCCATCGTTGACGGGAACGCGGTTACGCCGGCTTTGTCAAATGCGTCTTTGCGGTAAATCCAGGACATTGGATCGTTGCTTGCCGTGCTTGGGAGCATATAAAGCTTGCCGTTGCTGCTTCCGAAGGAAAGCAAAAGCTCCCAATCTGCATCGGAAAACAGCTTGCGGTAGTTCGGCAGCTTGTCGATGTAATCGCCGATCGGCAGCAAATAGCCTGACGACGCCCATTTGGCCACGCTGGTCGGGCTGTTCATGTTCGGAATAAAATCGGGATAATCGCCGGATGCAAACATCACATTATACTTTTCAATGCCCGCCGATAGCGGAATGGATTCAAAATCCCATTTCATATTGAACCGTTTTTCAACCTCTTTAATGTAAGCGTTCGGTATTTCGTTCGGCGGATATTTGGGCATGCTTGCCACCGAAACCTTCAATGCGGCGTTTTCTTCGGCCGTGCCGTTTGTCGCAGCCGGTTCGGAACCCGAATCCGTCGTTTTCCCATTCCCGTTATTTGACTGGCTGCAGCCCGCCGCAATGGACGCAATCACCAAAATTAGCGCGAGCAGCGTTACTCTCCAATTCCTTTTTCCCATGTTCAACCATCCCCCTTATCATTGATTCAAGGCAGAACTAACGTTTTCCTGAGCATGCAAGCTAGGCCGGATAATGCGTTCGCGCTTCACCTCCTTCAAAAAATCTCATCCTTTCAGCGATCCGATCATAATGCCTTTGACGAAATACTTCTGTATAAAAGGATAAATAACCAGCATGGGGACGATGGATACGACCAGGGTCGCGTATTGGACGCTTTCAGGCGTAAGCTTGGTGCTCATATCCTCTGCCAAGGCCGCGTTTCCTTGCGAGGCCAGCTGCTCGGCCAACGTGCTCTGCAGCACGATTTCTCTTAGAATCAGCTGCAGCGGATAATTGTCGTAGCTTCGCATGTATAACATAGCCGAGAAATAAGAATTCCAGTGGGAAACGCCGTAGAACAAGGCAATCGTGACGACGCCTGCCATCGACAGCGGAAGCACGATGCGGACTAACGTCTGCAGCTCGCCGCAGCCGTCCAGCTTCGCAGCTTCCTCGAGCTCAAGCGGAAAATTTTTAAAAAAAGAAATCATGATGATGAGCCACCAGGAGCTGATCAGGACGGGAACGGTCAAGGCCCATACGGAATCCATCATGCCAAGCGATTTGATAAGCAGAAATTGGGGCACGATGCCCCCGGTGAAAAACATCGGCAAAACCGAGAGCATCAGGAATAACGGCCGGAACAGCAAGTCCTTTTTCGAAAGCGCGTAAGCCGTTATCGTAGTAAACAGCACATTCAATACCGTGCCGGTAAGCGTAATCATGACAGAGTTCAAAAACGAACGGGGAATATGGGCATTTTCAAACAGAATGGTAAAGTACGCGTCAAGATTGAAGTTCGATGGCCATAAACCGACTTTCCCTCTTACAATGTCATCCGGGTTGCTGAACGAAATCGAAACGACATGCAGCAGCGGCAATAAGGTGATCAGCACGATGAGAACCATGACGGTATGGACGGTAATATCCAGCATTCTGGACCCGAAGGATGTGTCTTTTACCATAAGCTCTCGTTCGCCGCCTTTCTTGCCAAATAGTTTGCTGTCACCAGAAAGAGGATATTAACGACCGCATTGAACAAATCGACCGCTGCGCCGAAGCTGAAATCCAGCTCGACCAGGCCTCTTCGGTAAACGAAGGTCGAGAACACGTCCGCCGTCTCGTAGGTTAACGAGTTATACATGAGGATGATCTTTTCCGAGCCTACGCTGAGCACGCCCGACATATTGAGAATGAGGGTGATCACGACGACCGGTTTGATCGCCGGCAGCGTAATATGCCACATTTGGCGAAGCCGGGTAGCCCCGTCTATGACGGCCGACTCGTACTGCTCGGAATCCACCTTCGATAGTGCCGCCAAATAGATAACAGCGCCCATCCCCATCGCCGTCCAGATGCCCGAGCTGACGAACAGGAAGCGGAACCAGCTTGCATCGGCAAAGAAATAAATCGGTTCTACGCCGAGCTTGGTCAGAAGTAGGTTAACGACACCGGTGCTTGGGGACAAAACCATTTTCATCATTCCGATCACGGCTACGACGGACAAAAAATACGGCAGGTAGCTGACCGTTTGGACAAAGCTTTTGTAATGCTTTTTCCGTATTTCATTAAGAAGCAGGGCAAACAGAATCGGAATCGGGAAGCCGAACAGCATCGAGTACAGCCCAAGCAAAAAGGTATTCCGCAGCAGCATCAGAAAATAGGGGCCGTTAATAAATGTTTTAAAATGATCCAAGCCGTAGGCGCCTGCCCAAGGAGCACGAAGAACGGACTCCAGAAAACCTTGGCCTTCCTGCATGCGGAAATCTTTAAATGCGATCAGAATTCCATAGATCGGAATGTAATGAAAAACAAGAAAGTAAGCGATTGCAGGAATGAGAAGCAGCAGCAGTACCTTTTGTTTTTTGGCCTTCCGCCGAATTCCCGCGATTGTTCCGGCACGTCCTGCCGCCGCGTCATTCATATGCGATCCTCCCTATGCGAATACTCGATCAGCGCCAGCCGCTTATGCCGATGATGCCAGGCCGTTTTTTGGCAGCGCTCTCACGAAAAACCATACAACGGCATGCCCTACGGGGTAAAGGAACAGTTCTTCACAAGCACACCTTGCTTCCAAGAGCGCTTAAACCGTTGATAGGACACGTTTTTTTTGAGAAGCACACCTTTTATTCGGAGCACGCTATGGTTTCGTTACGGTAGGAGGTAGGCTGTATCCCGAGCACCCTCTTGAATGCTCTGCGGAAAGATTTATCGCTGTTGTAGCCGACCCGGGTGGCTATATCCCATATCGGCAGATCTTCCTCCTTCAGCAGCAAGCAAGCTTCGTTCAGCCGCAGCTGTTCCAAATATTCGGAGAAGGTCATGCCCAGCTGCTCCTTAAGAAAGGTAGAAACGAAGCTTTCCGATTGCTTGTAATCGCTAGCAATCATGCTTAGGCTGAGATTGCTGTCAGCGTAATTTTCGCCTATATAAGCCTTCATGCCCTCAAGCATGCCCTGATGTTTCGTTGTCTTCTGCCGCTTTATCCGTTCGCATATGGAAAGCAATTGTTTAGTGATACGCGAATAGCTGTATTCCTCCCCATCCGCTTCCAGCCCGCCCTGCAGTTCCGGCTGCAGACCGGCATCCGCCGATAAATATTCGATCTGTCCGCTGATTTTTTGGAGTGTGCCCTGCATTTCCGCAATCAGTTGTTTTTTCCGCCAAGGGCTTAGCTGCCGGATTTTGATATTTTGCGTTTCGATATGCTCCAGCAGGCGCCCCAGTTCCTCGCAGTCTCCCGTTCTTACCGCATTCATTAGCTTCAGCTCCAGGTCGGGCGGATAATAATAGTGGCTGGAATGCTGGCTGATGCAATCATATCGAGCCAGCTTCTGGGCGACGTCAGGATCCTCGTGCTCCAGCGCTTGCGCCGCCTCGTTGTACGAACGCCAAACGTCCAGTACGCGGTGGTAGACCTGGCCTATGCCGATGGAGGTCATGATGGAATGTTCAGAAAGAAACCGTTCCTGCAGCAGCCGGAGCTGCCCGATCCTTTCGGCGAACCGGTCCTCCGCCGCAGACTCGTGAAATGAGATCACGACCGCCAGCTTCTCGGCTTTCAGATCGTGGACAAAGCTCCCCTCCCCGAGCCCATGCAGCAGCAAACGCTTCATTCTCACTTTGTCCGCGATCAGCTCCTCCTCCGGCATATACCCGGAATGATGAATTTTGATGACGGCTGCCGTGACGTTGTCCTCTATGAGTCCGATTTGGGCCTGATCAAGGTTGGCGCGCATTTCGTCTTCATGATTGAATCCGCTTTTCAGCATCCGTTCGAGGCAGGCTGATTGCAGGAGAGGAAGCTGCTGCTTGATGGACACGCTCATGCTTTTATTGTTCGTGATCATTTCATGCACTGCCGTTTGAATGACCTCCATCGCGGACGCCCGTTTGCCTGTCTCCACGACGGTTAATTCCTTGATCGAATCGAGCAGCTCCGCGATAGGCTTGCTGTTCCTGTAAGCTAGCAGCAAAGCAATCAGGCACCCGACAGCCATAGCGGCTAAGGCAATCGTCCAATTGATTCGTTTAATGTATTCGGCCTTGGAAAATACGCTGTCTGCTGGTTGGCCGGCCACATAGGACCAGCCTTTGCCGGAAGATTGTACCGAGGTAATGAACATTTCCGTTCCGTTTATGCGGACGAACGAAGCTCTCCCAGCCTCCGTGTCTAAGGGCATGATCCGCTCTCCACCTGCCGATGCGGATACGATCATCTCCGCTTTCTCGTTCAAAATATAAGCAAACGAGCCTTCCTCCTCCAGCAGCCGGTGAAATAAGCGGACAATCGAACTCTCCTTTATCAGAATGACGACGGCGCCGTCGGCCCGCATGTTGGTACCAGCGGGCAAAGGGCTGACATAAGCCACGTAATCCTCCAGCGTTCTTCCGTCATTCACGTCCTTGAGCGGTAAATACCTATTCATCTGCTCTCCAGACAGGGCACCCTTCAGCCACTGGCCAAACGGAATACCGCCGATCGTCAGCGGATGCGCGTTCAGCTTATCGATCCGGTCGCCGGATATGACAGCTTCGCTTCTCTCCAGATAAACGAACAGATCGGAGAAGTACTGGTTCGTTGACAGCATGTTCAATTCGTTCTTTTGCAGCTGGGAGAACTGGTACAGCGCTTGCGGCGGCCACGAAGCATCGGCGGTAATCATCGCATGAAGCAATTCCGAATCCAATGATAATAATGAAACGATGTCGCGGATTTCCGTCAGCAGACGATTAAGCGCCTCCTCGCTCTGCTCCAGCACCGCCAGGTTCAACCCGGCGGCATCATCGCGAACGACTTGAACCGTCCGGTAATAGGCATGCGTGCCTACAAGCAGCGGAATCAGCAGAATCAGAACATAGGACAATAGAAATTTGCCAAAAAGCACCCGTTTCCCGTTTAATCCGAACGTCCATTTTCTTATCATCGGTCATCCCTCTCCTATCCGGCATTTTACGCACCTGTGTGCCACGTTTCGTCCGTAAACGCAAATGGCTGACACCGCCTTTTGGCGGCATCAGCTCATTTAAGAACGCTCTATTAACAATGGGGAATACCCGCTTGTATGCTTTCGAAGGCGTATCGTCCCGATCCAAGCCGGAACAGGGAGCAGCCGTCCTGCTTGCCGCCGGGAACCGGACTGATGCCCGGCTCGGTCCCGTTTACGAGCGCCGCTTCGCCCGGCACGTAGACGTCTGCCGTCGTATTCGCGGGGATCGACACCTGAAGCTTGAATACGCCGTTAGGCTCCATGTGCCATTCGGTGCTGATCGTCCCGTAATTGGACGCGTAGGACGCCTTCACCCAGGTCAGCCGACCGCCCGGCCTTGGCCGGATGATTGCATGCTTGAAGCCCGGGGAAGCAGGATCGGCCTCGATTCCTGCCATATACCTGTACATCCATTCGCCTACCGAACCGAGCGAATAATGGTTGAATGAATTCATGGAAGGCGTCTGGAAGCCCTTTTCCTCCGTCCAGCCGTCCCATCTCTCCCAAATCGTCGTCGCGCCATGCTTAATGGAATACATCCAGGAGGGGAACTCCTCCTGTGACAGCAAGTCATAAGCGACCTCGGTATGCCCATTGTCCGTGAGCGCTGGCAGCAGGTATCCGACGCCAAGGAATCCCGTCGACAGCCTGTTCCCCCGTCCGCGGATATCGGCCACCAATCTGTCGATAGCTTTCTTGCGAAGCTGCTCCGTCAGCAGGCCAAACTGAAGCGCGAGCACGTATACCGTCTGCGTATCCCCGTGAATTTGCCCGCTGCCGTCTACGAACGCGCCGCGGAACGCATCGGCAACCGCCGCATGAAGCTCGTCGTAGGTCTGTTCGTCCTCCCGCTTGCCGAGCACGCCCGCGATCCGCGACAGCAGCTTGGCGCTGTAGGCGAAATAAGCCGTTGCGAGCACTTCGTTCGGCGTATTCGCGTCGATCGACAGCCAATCCGCGTAGTTTGCGTAATCCGGCCGGATCAGGCCGTCGCTGTTCTGCTTCAAATATTGCACCCAGCGCGCCATCGCATCGTAATGGCGTTCAAGGACACGGATGTCTCCGTACATGAGATATAACGTCCAAGGAATGATGACCCCTGCGTCCCCCCAGCCCGAGTTATCCGGCGCGAACCAGTTTAGGCGGGTATTCCACATTTTGTGGCGTATCCATCCGGCATCCGGAGCGACGTCCGTGAAAGCCCCCGACGGCTGCTGGCAGTCGATCATGTCCCACACATACTTCGTAAAGAAGCGCGACACATCCATGTTATAGGAGGCCGTTCTCGCGAATATTTGCGCATCGCCGGTCCAGCCAAGCCGCTCATCCCGCTGCGGGCAGTCGGTCGGCACCGATACAAAGTTCCCCCGCTGGCCCCATGTGATATTCGAATATAGCTTGTTTACCATCTCGTCAGAGGTTTCGAGCTTGCCCGCGGCCGGCGTGTCCGAATGGATCACCTTGCCGGTCACGTCATCCAGTCCGGGTACGCCCGGGAAGCCGGTCACCTCGACGTAGCGGAAGCCGTGAAACGTGAAATGCGGTTCATACTGCTCTTCGCCCTCGCCATTCATCACGTAATGGTCCTGCTGGACCGCCTTGCGCAGATTGTCCAGGTATAGCGAGCCGTCCGGGCTCAGCATCTCGGCATGGCTCAAAGTAATCCTTGTTCCCCATGCGCCCGAAGCCCGCACTTCCGTCCATCCGACCATATTTTGACCCATGTCGAAGATATAGCTGCCCGCAGCCGTTTTTCTGACGCTGATCGGCTTCAACGTTTGCGTGATGCGCACAGGCGGCTCGACCATCGCTACGATCAATCCGTTATATCCCGCGCGGACGTCGGGTTTTTCCCAAGCCTCATCCCCGTACTCCGCCGTGCTCCAGTCCCCGAGCTCCAGCCTGGCATCATACGCTTCGCCCTGAATCATATCGGAATAGGCAATCGGCCCCCGCATCGTTCTCCACGTGCCGTCGGTCGCAATGCTTTCCCTGCTGCCGTCCTCATAATCGATATTCAGCTGCAGTAGAAAAAAAGGCCGCTGCCCGTATACGCTTTTACCCAGAAAACCGACGGTACCCGAATACCAGCCATCCCCCAGAATGACGCCGACCGCATTGCCGCCAGCCTTCAGCAAATCCGTAATATCGTAAGTTTGGTATTGCACACGCTTATCGTAATCCGTCCAGCCAGGCGCGAACCGATCGCCTACCCTGTGCCCGTTTACCTGAAGTTCGTAGATCCCAAGCGCCGTCGCGTACGCAACTGCACGCCGGATGCCGCCCCTCAGCTTAAACGATTTGCGAAGGTACGGCGGCGGCTGCAATTGGACGGCTGGCTCCGCTTTGCGCCCGATCCACTTCCCCCGCCATGCGCCGCGGTCAAGCAGGCCCATCGTCCACAGCGCCGGCTCGCTCCATTCCGACTCGAAGCCTTCTCCGTCCCACACCTTCACCTTCCAAATGTATACGGCTTCCGCTTCGAGCGGCTTGCCCCCGTATGCGATATGCGCAGAGTCGCCGGAGGACGTAATGCCGCTGTCCCATGCCGTTCCTTCCTCCCGGTCCAGTTCTTCGCGCGAATGGCCCACAAGGATGCGGTACGCGGTTTGAACAGTTCCCGGACGCTCCGATTCCAGCTGCCAGAACAGCCTTGGCACGGCCGTATCTAGGCCGAGCGGATTGACCATATATTCCGTTTTGCAGTTTATGATGCGGATCGACATGGATTAAACCCTCCCTATTCACTCTTCCCTATTAAATAATTCGAGCTTCGCGTACATGTCCTCAAGCGTGAACCTGGAATCAACGTAACGATATACTCTGATTTTCCGTCCTCCAGCCGGCCTTTGCTCGTAGAGCAGCTCGTCTGTAATATGAGGCGGGTCGGTCAGATCGTATTCAAACTCGTGATCGTCAAGCAAGAGCGATACGGCAGGCGAGTCTCCAAGCATCCACATTTCGCCTTTCGGCCATCTCGGCCCGTGAGTCGGAAGCATATTGAAGGATACCAACTGGTCGTATAGGTACCGGCCGATATCACCGTGCGGACGGACTCTTACAGCGAGCTCTGCCAAGCTTACGCGAACCATTTTGTAGACGTTTCTCGGCACCTGCCATATTGAAATCGGGGAGCGGAATACGACGTTGGCCGCTTTGACATCGTTCCTCAGATTAAATTCCTCGCCGCCGTCCGGGTAAGCGCCTCCGCCGATCCAAACCGCAGTCAGCCTGCCGGCGATGCGCGGCTCCTGCAGGTATGCGCATGCCAGGTCCGTAAGCGGTCCGAGGAAAATGACGAACAGCGGTGCGGGATCATCCTTCATCGCCTCGCTGATAATCAGCCCGGAGCCCTCGGAAGGAACAGCAGTCTCTTCATCTGCCAGCGCCGACGGCGCACCGCGGTACACGCCGGCCTGCCCTTCCAGCTTCATGATGCGCAGCACGTTTTCGATTTCGGCGTAAGAGTCTTCCATTGAAGTTTCGCTCCGTCCGGTGCCGAAGTGGGCGGCGATGAAGCCTACGATCCGGAATTGGGGCGTGAGCAGCGCATGGGCGATCGCGAACTGGTCGTCCGCTTCGTTTTTCGCATCCGTATTGACGATTAGTCGGATCTTCTTCGCTTCAGGTACTTCGTAAGGCATTTTCATGCTTAACCTCCCTGTGGAATCTATTTTTACAACCTGCTAAACCTATAGGTTTTGCCTGCCTCGGAGGGGAAGATGAAGATCCGATCCGTATGATTTGCTCCGTTTGCCTTGGCAGATTCAACCTCCGCCTGGACCGGTCGGCCTCCCGACATGACGGTAAAGTCACCATTCGTTCGAATGCGGCAAGGCCCTCCCTTGAGGGATGCAATCGTCGCCTCCGACAGCCTCCCATCCTTCCAAACCATGCCGATTTCGAAGCTGCCGCGGGCCCTCAGCCCGTTAACCTCACCTTCCGGCCAAGCATCCGGAAGCGCGGGCAGCAGATGAACGGCTCCCCCATGCGACTGCAGAAGCATTTCTGCGATGCCGGCCGTTGCCCCAAAATTGCCGTCGATTTGAAACGGCGGATGGGCATCGAATAAATTGGCGTATACCCCGCCGCTGACAAAATCGATTTTCCCGCCATCCTCCTCCACCAGCTTGAGCAAATTCGACAGCAGACCTAACGCGCGATTGCCATCACGGAAGCGCGCCCATAAGTTCACTTTCCAGCCGATGCTCCAGCCGGTACCGCCGTCCCCGCGGCGCTCAAGCGAAACGCGCGCGGCCTTGAACAGCTCCGGGGCCTTTTCTTCCGTCAAACCTTCTCCGGGATAGATATCGTAAAGATGGGATACGTGCCGATGGTACCGGTCTTCATCCTCATCGTCTTGCGCCCACTCCTGCAGCTGCCCGTGCCTTCCGATCCGCATGGGCAGCAGCCTGGAACGCGCATCGATCCATTCCTTGCGCAGTTCTCCATCTATCCCGAGAGTCTCCGCAGCTTCGATGCAGTTCGATAACAGCTCGCGGATCAGCGACATATCCATCGTCGAGCCTTTGCTCAGCGCGGGAGTCCGCCCGTCCGCCAGCCTGAACCGGTGCTCGGGCGACGTCGAGGGAGACGTAACGAGTATGCCTTCTTCGTCCTCAAGCAGCCAATCCAGGCAAAATAACGAAGCTTCCTTCATAACCGGATAAGCATGGCTCGCCAAAAATTCCGTATCCTTGCCGAACCGGTAATGCTCCCACAAGTGCGCGCACAGCCAGACGCCTCCCATCGGCCAGTTGGCCCATAGCGGATTGCCGTGGCCGTAATCGCCGGGAGGGGCGGATTGCCTCCAAATGTCCGAATTATGATGGGCCGTCCAGCCTCGGCAGCCGTAATTGGTCTCTGCCGTCCTGCGTCCGGTCTCCGCCAATTCCCGTATAAAAGCCAGCAAAGGCTCATGGCATTCGGACAGGTTACAATTTTCCGCGGGCCAATAGTTCATCTGCGCATTGATGTTCAGCGTGTAATTGCAGCTCCAGACCGGCCTGGCTTCATGGCTCCAGATTCCTTGAAGATTCGCGGGCTGCGTGCCGGCTCTTGAAGAGGCGATCATCAGGTAGCGCCCATAATGGAAGAGCAGCTCCACGAGCCTCGGATCCTTCGCGCCGTACTCCGCAATGCGCCGGTCAGTCGTCAGCGTCTCCGGTGCTGCGGAAGCCCCCAGGCGGAATCGGACTCTTCCGAACAACGAGCCATGATCCGCGGCTTGAGCCTCCCTCAGCACCCCGTACGGCTTGGCGAGCGCCGCATTCATCTGCCGCTCCGCGATGGGCCCAGGCTCAAGGCCGTCGGTGCCGGGACAGCGGTCATAACCGTTAAAACTGGTTGCAGCCGTTACGTACAATACGGCAGCCGAAGCCCCCTCCACATGAAGGCCGCCGCTGTCGACGCGCCATGTGCCGGGACCTTCCAGGCGGACCTGCAGCCTGCCCTCGAACCTCATGGCAGCAGTTGTCTCCTCGTCCCCGTATACGATAGGCTCATCTGCCTCGCAATAGTTCGGCGCCACGTATTCCGGGCAGCGCCCTCTCAGAAGCAAAGCGTTGTCCAAAGGAATTTGGGACGAGCGCAGCGGACTGCCAAGACTGGCTTTAAAGCTCAGCATCCCTTCCCGGCTTGACCTTAATTGAACGATAATCACCTGATCCGGATAGGATGCAAAAACCTCTCTCGTATATTCCACGCCTCCGACCCGGTATGCCGTGCGGGCTGCTCCGCCCGCCAAATCCAGCTCCCTGCGGTAACCGGTTACGATATTTCCATGATAAAAGCGGATATGAAGATCCCCAAAGGGCATATACGTCTGCGTATACGGGCCCATCATCGAAGCTTTGCTTAACGCTTCAGCCTCCTCGTGCCGGCCTTCACTGACCAGCTTCCGGATTTCCGGCAGCGCCTCCTTCGCCTTCGGGTTATTCCAATCCCTTGGACCGCCGGACCATAACGTATCTTCGTTCAGCTGAATCCTCTCCAGATCCGTACCGCCGAACACCATGGCGCCAAGCCTGCCGTTACCCACTGGAAGCGCTTCGGTCCAGAACGTGGCCGGCTTGTCGTAATGAAGCTTCATCATTCTTCCTCCCCGTGCCTGAGCATCATACCCCGCCGGAATGGTTCCGGCGGGGTATTCCGTTTTATCCTTTTACCGAGCCGGATGTCATGCCCGAAATGATATACCGCTGACCAAGCAAATAAATGACGATAACCGGAAGCGTCGTCAGCACGATATCGGCCGACACCAGATTCCAGTTCACCTGGAATCTTCCGAAGAAATTGTATACCGCAAGTGTCATCGGCCATTTCGCAGTATCGTTCAGATAGTAGAGCGGCAGGACAAAATCGTTCCATGAACCCATGAAATTCAAAATGCCCACCGTCACGATAACGGGCGTTAGAAGCGGCAGGATGATGCTGTAGAAAAGCCTGAACGGCGGGCATCCGTCCACGATCCCGGCTTCGTCGAGCTCCCTTGGCACGGAGCTGACGAAACCGTAGATCAGAAACACGCTGAACGGAATCGACATAACGGCAAGCAAAACAATAATACCGAGCTGCGTATTGATGAGCTGCGTAACCTGCATCACTTTGGTCAAGGTAACGAAATTGATCGGCATGGCGATTCCCATAATGACGAAGAAATACAGGAACCGGTTCAGCCTCGTTGCGTTTCTGGCAAAAATATAAGCGGCGATGGAGGCCAGCGCAATGCCGAGCACAGTCGATGCCGTCGTATAAAACAGGCTGTTGAAAAACGACTGCACCAGCTTCCCTTCTTCGATGACGGTCGCATAGTTACTCCAATGCAGCGTCTTCGGCAGCTTCATGCTCATCGAGTTTGCCCCGACCCGGTCCTTGAAGGAATTGACCAGAATGAGCAGGAGCGGGATGAACATGATGATGCTCAGCACCCAGGCAAAGCCGTTCCTCAGTGCGTATTGCAGGGGATTCTTCTTCATTGCTCATGCGCTCCTTCCCTGGCCATTAACCGGATGATAAAGTAGCCGATAACCGTCATGAACAGGAATAGCAGCGAGGATAGCGCGGTTCCTACCCCGTAACGTCCCATCGAAAACTCTTTGAAAATAGCCGTATAAAGCACATCCGTCGCATAGCCCGGCCCCCCGTTCGTCAAAACATAGACGACCTCGAACACCTTCAGGCCGTGCAGCATGTTCAGCACCGTGGTCACGACCAGCGCCGGCATAAGCAGCGGAATGGTAATGTATTTCAACTTGTGCCACGCATTGGCCCCATCAATCTCCGCCGCTTCGTAATAAGACCTGGAAATAGACTGCAGCCCGGCAAGCAGGATGATCATGATGTAGCCGGCGCCCTTCCACGTATCGACGGCGATAATGGACTTGAACGCCCAGTTCACGTCCACCAGCCATTTTTGCGCCAGCGCATCCAGCCCGATAAAGCGCAGCGATTCGTTAAGCAGCCCGGTTGCCGGATTCAGGATCGACTTGAACATCAGTCCCACGACCAGCATCGGCACGATCGACGGCATAAAGATCATGACCCGGTGAAACCCCTTCATGCGGATGCCTTCGTTCAGCACGAGCGCAAACGCGAGACCCAGCACCGTCTTCAGGATTACCGTCGATATCGTGAAGTTGACCGTATTGGCGATAAAGCTGACGTAATTCTCATCGGCCGAGAACAGCACCTTGAAGTTGTCGAGCCCGATAAAGCTGACAACATCGGAATAGCTGTTCCAGTCGGTGAAAGAGTAGTAAAAGCCCATCAGGCTCGGCACGATAAAAAAAATCAAATAAAAGACGAGCGTGCCCCACGTAAAATAGAATGGATAGATTTTATTCCTCATGCTGCATTCATCCCCACTCCTTTTTTCTCTAAAGGCTTATTCGGCCCAGGCCGAATCCTTCGCTACTTTTGCCATGTCTGCCCTGCGCTTATCGATGCTTTTCAAAATATCGGCGGGTTCCATCGAATTTGCGAACATGGCGGCGATGTCTTTGCCCATATCCATCCACTGCGGGTTGACGTAGTTCACGATATTTTGAACATCCGTCCCCTTCTTCGGATACGCAGCGAACAGTTCCTTCTGCGCGTCGCTGTATTTGTCTTTCAGCCCCGGGAAGTTCAGATTGGTAAACGACGGGGTATTGTCGATCAGGAACTGCAGATTTTCCGGCTGAGCGAGGAACGCCAGATATTGCTTGGCCGCATCGATATGCTTGCCTTGCGAATAGATGAATTTGCTCGGACCGCCCGGATTAATGTAATAGAATTGATTGTCGGCGAGCGGGATGACGAAAAAGCCGAAGTCCTCTTCCTTCATTTCGGGATTGGCTTTCACGATATCGCCGACCACGCTCTGAGCGGAAAGCGACATCGCATATTCGCCGCTTGCCAGCTTGTTCCCCGTATCGGCGCCCGTATCCGAGAAGGTGTTGTCGCCGAAAAACCCAAGATCGTACATTTCTTTCATTTGGGTAAGCGCAGTCAGCATCGACGGATCGTCCGCGAATTTCTTCTTGTTGGCGTTCAAATCGTCATACAGTCCAGGCGTCAGTTCGTCGTACCTCGGGCCCGGTTCGGAGAACCACAGCACATGGTGCCAGCCGTCCGCTATCGGCTCGTAGATCGGCGTGATTCCCGATTCTTTGATTTTCAGGGAGACTTGCTTGAACTCCTCATAGGTCTTCGGAACGGCCAGGCCAAGTTGTTCGAATATCTTTTTGTTGTAAACCATAACAAAGCTGTTGCCCGTATCCCAAATCGTAAGCGCGTATACTTTGCCATCCAGTGACAGCTGCTCGAGGGAAAGCGGATCTTCGCGCTTCGTCCATTCCTGGTCGCTCAAATCAACCGCATTTTCCGTTACGTTATAGTTCAGGCTGATTTCGCTCTTGCCGCTTTGGCCGCCGAAGATGTCCGGGCCCTCTTTCGAGTTCAGCTTTGTTTTCAGCACATTGAAGTATTGGTCGGCGGGGATGATCTGATAGTCGATTTTGATGCCCGTCTGCTCCTCGAATTTTTTGGCGAGCTCCATTTCGGCATCGAAAATCCAGCCTTGGCTTGCAAGATAAGTGAGCGTAATGTTTTGTTTGGCGGGCGTTTCCCCCGTGTTTTTTTCATTGCTTGCGTTCGCGGCATTCGTCGGCGTTTCATTATTCTTCGCATTGCCGGAGCCATTCCCGCTGCAACCTGCAATCCATACAATGGCAAGCAAAAATACGGACAACATCCATAACCGTCTTTTCATAACATCGCTCCCCTTAATGATCATAATTGAATCCGCTTTCATTTCTCTTTCGTCCTCATTATAAAAGCAGGCATGCTAATCTTCCATGGAGAAAACGGATTCCTATTTTGTCTTTATTTTACCGAATGCGCTTTCAAAAAGTTTTTGACAAATCGCCAGCCGGGACGGACAATACAGTTATGCTCGGCCTAAGACAGCTTCCGGAGGATATGCGCATGAATAAATTCAGAAACATCCAATCGATTCTGTTCATGACCTACTCCCTGATCATAATCGTTTTTTTCACCGTGCTGGTGATCTGGTTCTACTGGTGGGCATCGGACCTGCTGCGGGCGGGCGCAACCGATTCACTCGGCAGCATGGGCCAGTCCATGCAGGGGCAGATCGATTCCGAAATAACGAAAATGAATGATGTCTCGCTTGATGTGATGTACTCCAATTTGGTCAAAAACAATTTCAAAAAGTATATGTCCGATTTGGAAAATGCGCAGCCGGCAGGCACGGCTGGCGGCCCGCCGGCAGGCATCCAGGTCGAGAACGCCAAGGAGCTGTCCGAAATTCTGACCGCGGCCATCGGGCCCTCAAGACCGGTCGAGCAGCTTTACCTTTATGATTTCAATAACAAAGCCTACGGCAACGGCTTCGACAACGGAGAGCGTTCCTACAAACCGGAGGACAAGCCATGGTTCCGGTCCGTTATGGACAATAAGAAGGGGAAAATGATCGGCCAGCCCGTTCTCGACGAGGAAATGTCCCGCTTTATCTCATCGAGGGAGAAGCAGTATTCCATCTCGCTCTTCCGTCTTTTTTATGATAATTATAACGCGCCCATGGGCATTGTCGAAGTAAAACAATACTATAACCGCATCTTCAAAACCGCGATCGAGTTCACGAAG
Source organism: Paenibacillus sp. LPE1-1-1.1 (assembly GCF_040676435.1). NCBI lineage: Bacteria > Bacillati > Bacillota > Bacilli > Caryophanales > Paenibacillaceae > Paenibacillus > Paenibacillus sp. LPE1-1-1.1. Next base: position 1,166,186 of record NZ_JBEGHY010000012.1, on the reverse strand, counting down.
CAGAACCCTTACCAGGCAAAGGTTATCGTATACGACGACAGCGGCCGGATCATCTATCCGCTTGGGGACGAGTCGGAACAGAGCGCCGCTTATATCCGGCTCGAGAACGGCAGCGTCTCCGGCATGCCGGATTCTCTCCGCACGTTTCTGAATCCCGTAACGAAGGAGAAGGAACTGCTGACCAGCCACCATTCCGACGTAACGGGCTGGCATACGACGATCGCCGTATCCGAACGGGAGCTGCTGGCTCCGATTGGCGTGTTCACCAAGCGCACCGTGCTCATTGCGGCTGTCATTCTTCTGTTCGCGATCGTTCTGTCCTTCGTGGCTGCCAAGCGAATCACTTTGCCGATTATGAAAATCCACCGCACCGTCCGGAACATGAGTCTCGAGGATTTGGGCAGCACGAAAGCCTTTTCCAAAGAGCTGAACAGCGGACTGAGCGAACTGGATCAGCTGCACTGGTCATTCCTGAAGATGAATGCGCGGCTGAAGCAATCGATGGATGAGCTGCTCCTGGCGCAATCCCAGGAACTGCAGGCCAAGCTGGTCGCATTAAATTCGCAGATGAATCCGCATTTTCTGTATAACACGCTGGCAACGATTCATGCGATGGCGGAAGAAAATATGAATGGGCAAATCGTGTCCATGACGGAGAACATGTCCGGCTTCCTCCGGTACATCTCCTCCGACAACTCGGTTTCCAATTTGGAGGCTGAACTGCTTCATACGAAAAAGTTTCTGGAAATCAATCAGATCCGCTACGGCCAAAAACTGCAGTTCGGCCTCGATATCGATCAGCGGATTTTGCTGCTGCATTGTCCGAAGCTCATCGTTCAGCCGCTTGTCGAGAACGCTGTGAAATTCGGCACGCAGAAGGAGCCTCCTTGGAGCATCCGCATCGTCGGCTTCATGTATGGCAACAGATGGCAGATCGAAGTATCGGACAACGGGAACGGTTTTTCCGAAGAAAGCCTGAACCTCCTGTATGGCAAAATCCGCGAAATCGACGAGACAAACGCCGTCCCGATGCTGAAACTCGACGGTATGGGACTGCTTAATATTTATATCAGGATGAAGCTGACGTTTGGCGCCGACGCGGTTTTCCGGATTGAGAACAGGCCGGGGGAAGGCGCAACGGTAGTGATTGGCGGAACGGATTAACCCCAATATCCTTATGGAAAGAAGGTCATCATGTTGGAAGACGCAAGACAGATCAGAGTGATTGTCGCCGAGGACGAGGATTTGATCCGCAACAATCTGGCCCGCAAGATCGAAGGGCTAGACGAGGCGGTTAAGGTCATCGGCACCGCCCAAAACGGGAAAGAAGCGCTCGAGCTCGTCCAATCCGGACAGCCCGATCTGCTGGTGACGGACATCCGGATGCCTGTCATGGACGGTATGGAGTTAATCAAGCATATGCACCTGTATCATCCCCGCGTCTGCAAAATCATCACGAGCGGCTATGCCGATTTTGAATATGCGCGCCAAGCCATACAATTCGGCGTTACCGACTACTTGCTGAAGCCCGTCTCCGCGGATGAGCTGCAGCGCGTGCTCGCAAAAGTAAAAACCGCTATTGAACGCGAAGAATCCACCTACAAAGAAAACATGAAAGGCATGCAAAATCAAGGAATAAGCACCGAGGAAATCGTACGGAGGGTGCAGCAGTTCCTCAGGGACAACTTTCAGAAAGAAGTGAGCCTGGAACAGATCGCTCGTAATTTCAACTTTAACGCCTCCTATTTGAGCAAGCTGTTCATCAAGCACACGGGCGAGCTTCCTTCCCGCTATCTGATGGCGCTTCGCATCAATGAAGCCAAATACTTGCTGGCCAACCGCCGGCATTTATCCGTTAAGGAAGTAGGGGAACAGGTCGGTTACCCCGACCAGTTTTATTTCAGCCGGCTCTTCAAGCAAATGACGGGATGCACGCCGAAGGATTATTTGAACGAAAATCAAAAAAAACAATAAAAATAACTGCATCCCATGTAACTAAATCCCGATAAACCAAAGATTTGGCCATTATCGTCGATTTAAATACATCAAATGCAGCTAGCCATCCCGCATGGGCAGCATACGGGATGTTATAGACTAGACGTTCATCCGCGTAATTTCAGCGGTTCAAGCCAATGCGTTCTCGCGGACAATCGCGTCGACGCTTACCGGCTTGCCGCCTTCCTTCATGCTTCGCTCCATGGCCGCCATCAAAGCCAGAGTCCGCACGGCTTCCTCTACGTCCGGCAGCGGGACGGCTCCCGTATCCAGGCATTCCGCAAAATATTCAATGTAATTTTGGTATTCGCCGGCATGGTGGCTCTTGCCCTCGAAGCGAAAATAGTAATCATGCATTTCCTCGAAAGATTGCGTGACTTTCCCTTCCCCCGCAAAATGCGTATGGTAACGCAAATTAGAGTATTCTGCCCGCGAAGATCCCTTCGTACCTCGAATGACGCAGCCGATGCCGGGCTCGACATCCGATCCTAACGCCGGAAGCGTGTAGCTGCCGGAAATTTGGCCGATCCTGCCCTGGTCGTCACGGACGAGGAAGCGCATCGAATCCCAGGTGTCCAGGCCGTAGCTGCGGCTTGTTTCGCTCACGTTTCCAAAGCCCGTTACCTCGGTCACGCCAGGCAAATACCAGCGTACCAAATCGACGGCATGGATCATAAAATTGTACATCCAACTGAAGCCGCGCTGGCGGCTCCACGGTTTGTCCAGAAACCAACGGCTGTCCGCGATATAATGGGCCTCGACCGTTTGAACGTCGCCGTGCCGCCCCTTCTCAAAGTCCGCCCGCTGCCGGATCATCGGCTCGAAGAAGCGTGAGCTCTGACCGACGAATACACGTTTTCCGGACTTCCGCACCGTCTCGAGCAGCTCGTTCGAGCCTTCCAGCGAGGTGAGCAGCGGCTTGGTGCAGATGACGTGTTTACCCGCCTCCAACGCTTGGGTAATGTGGGTAAGATGCAGCTGGTCCGGCGTATAGATCGCTATCACGTCAATATCGGGATTGCCAAGCAGCGTGCCGTAATCTGTCGTCCAGCGGTTGAAGCCGAACTCCTCTGCGCGCTGTTCGCACATCGACGGATTGATGTCGCACACCATCTCAAGCTCCCAACGCTTGCTGCTTATAGCGGCCGACATAATGCTTCGGCCTTCTCCCAATCCGACAACGCCCAGTTTGTAAGTTTTCATAGGTCTGCTTCCTCCTTGTTCTATGGCCAAGCTCTGATTGGTAGAGTCCCTTATTACGTCGGCCGATAATATTCATACGGCTTCCACCGGGAGTGCTCGGATACGGCTGCTTGCCCGTTCCAAGGGCTGGCCGTCACCCATTCGCCGGTGCTTTGCATGAGCTCTTTTAGAACCGATTCGATCGTCGAGTAAGGAACATCTTGCTTTACAATGGTTCGTTCTGCCTCTTCCTTCATTCGGGAAACTTCGGAGCATAAGCGGTTTAAGCAGGCCTCCATGATCGCTCTTCCCCATTCCGCATTCGCTTCAAGCGCATCTGCCCCAATCGCCAGGCGCCCGCCGTAATCCGGCAGCTCTTCGTACCGCTTGGCACTCATATCGACTAAATCCGGCCGGATATGCATCAATTGCGAAAGCTCGTATTTGCCGGCATGGTCGCCTTCGTATAATCCCTCGACCAGCTCCGGATCGCTTCTTACCCATACTTGGACCGGAACGTATTTCATAAATAGATCGGCTGCTTTCCGCAAATCCGCTTGATTTCCCCCGCTGTGCCCAGAGATAACGACAACCGCTTTAAACCCCGCATTCACGAACGCCCTTAGCTGATACAGAAAAAAGGAAAGATAAATGCCCGGCGGCATGGCCGTCATATGCGGTTGCTGCTCACCTACCGTTTGTTCCAGCCAGCCGGCATGGTAGCCTGTTTCATGAATGTGATAGCCCATGGAAGGGGCGACGATGCCTCCGGCTTGCCGAGCTGCTTCCAGGCAGAGCCATTCCGCTTTTATCGTATCCAGACCGAACGCGCTGACCTGCCCATGCGGCTCGCAAAGGCCAAGCGGCAAATAGACGACAGGACATTCCTCTATTCTTTGTTTGAATTCATAAGGCAGCAGTTCCGCCCACAACGTCTTAATCCCAGTATTTGGTTTCATAAAAATTTCTCACCCATCTGTGATGGCGTCTGATTTCCTCGAATACGCTATCCGGTAAAGGCTCGCGATCAACGGCGGCGATGTTCTCGTCCGCAAACTTTGTCACATGCATCGAGGAGATGGCCGTGGTTACCCCCGGATGATGCAAAACGAATTTAATGGCAAGCTCCGCCAAACTGCCGGCATAAGCAGGTATGAACATTTCCCGCAGCCGATTGACACGCTCGATATACAAGCTGCGGGGCAAATAATCAAAATAAGATTTCCGGAAATCGCCGGCTTCGAACACCGTGTCCTCTTTCAGGAACCCCGTCAATCCGCCCTCGTCCAATATGCAGCGCGCGATGAGCGCGACGTTATTCTGCTCGCAAGCCGGAATCAGGCAGTCGAGCGGCTGCGGGTCGAATATATGAAACACCGTTTGGACGGAATCAATTTTACCGCTTTGCACGATCGGAAGCGCAATATCATGGCGCTGGTCGGGCAATGAAATGCCGATTGCGCCGATCTTCCCTTCCTGCTTGAGCGCAAGCAGCTCATCCATCCAATAGTCCGAGCTATCCCACTGCGGCCAATATTGATGAAGCTGCATCAAATCAATGGTGTCGACGCCTAGCTGCCTGAGCGAAGTTTCCGTGCTTTCCCTTAGCCAGCCTCTCGGATACGCCGTCTCCACCGGGATCGGAATGCCCCAGCCCAGGTTTCCCGGGCCTTTGGACTGGATTTTGGAAGCAAGGAAAGGCCTTTCTCCGCTCCACTCCCGCAAAGCCAGGCCTAAAATCCGCTCCGATTCCCCATAGTTGCGCGCGGTATCGATAAAAGTCACGCCCCGCTCCAAGCTGTGAATGACGGACCGGACCAGGTCCTTCTCTTCATAGGCACCGAATGAGCCTCCGAGGCCCATTGCGCCATAGCCTAAGCGTGATACCTGCCTTCCCGTGCGGCCGAACACATTATATTTCATCGATTCGTTCCTTTCCTGTTAGATTGACGCGCAGAAGCTAGGCTTGAATAAACACTTTTCCTGCTTCAACCTTCACTGGGTACGTTTTTAAATCGACGCATACCGGCGCCCGCTTCGCTTTGCCGGTAGGAATGTCGAAACGGCCGTTATGCTTCGGGCATTCAATGACGTTGCCCATCACTAAGCCGTTCGACAAATGAATCCGTTCATGCGTGCAGAACCCGTCGGTGGCGAAGTATTCCCCATTTTCCGTCCTGTATATCGCATAGGTGCGATCCTCAAAATCAAAACGGATCACATCCTCCACATCAATAGCATCCGCCGCGCAGGCTTCGATCCACGTTCCGGTCCTCATTGCACTTCACTCCTTAGGCTGGTATCCTGCCGTACGCCGCGCATATAGGGATGAGCGGTAACCGGCAGCGGTTTTTCTACAACATAAGCGGGATTATGCTTTTGCTTCCGAAGAGCCGCAATCACTTCTTTTAAAGCGGCGAACAAGCCGGGACGCGCAGCCGGGCAATCGGCTTTCATCTCTTGATGGAGCTTCGGCAGCGCATGATAGGGAACCATCGGGAACATATGATGCTCGACATGATAGTTCATGTTCCAGTACAGAAACCGCAATACCGGATTCATATAAATGGTGCGGGTGTTCAACCGGTGGTCAAGCACGTCCTCGTGAAGTCCCAAATGCTGCGTAATGCCGAATAAAATGACGACGATCCCTCCGTAAAAAGAAGGTAAGAACAAAAACATAGCGGGAAGGATACTCCCTGCATACACGCATGCAACAGCGACCGCCAGCAGGATGAGCATGTAAATGCGGGCCTCGCGGAACGTTTTGCGATGCTCAGAGACGGGAATATACTCCTTTTCCTGCGTATCCAGTTTTCCGAATGTATGCAGCATAAACCGTTTAAGCTCAATCGGACCGCCGTAAAGATGGAAGATTTGCATAATTATAATTTTCCAGACCGGCGGTCTCTCCGTAATAATTTCCGGGTCGCGCCCAACGATGATCGTATCCGTATGATGGCGGGCATGGCTCCATCGCCAAGGCGTAGCAGACCGCAATACCATAAAGGATGCCATTTGGTACACGAATTCGTTCATCCAAGGCGTCTTAAACGCAGTTCCGTGCCCGCACTCATGCCAGCGGGAATCGCCCGGCGTCGCATAGAGAATGCCGTATGCCAAAAATGCCGGAACGGCCCACCACGTTCCCCATGCCAGGTAAGCAATATAACCTACGATGAGAAGTGAGCCGAACCAAATGAGCGTATCCCGGATAGCCGGGCCGTTCTTTCTTTTCATCAACTCTTTCATGCGCTGGCGGGGAATCGGGCATGTATACCATTCGGCCGCGACCAGCCCTCGTTCATGTGCACGTTGGTTTTCGGGTCCGGTGATGCTGTAATCCCGTTTTTGCCTGTTGGCGGAAGCCATGGATCGCTCCTCCTTTTTGCTGGGAAAATAGGCGGCGGATAAACCCGGAAATCATCAGGCTTACCCGCCGATCCGACTAAACTCAGGATTCGGCCGGTTAACAGCCGTTTTCCTTTAATTTGCCGTCAAGAAACCTTTTCGCGCGCGGGATGTCCTGCTCATCCAGATGCTCGATGATGATCGGTATATTCGGATGAAGCTTGGAAAGGCGCTGCAAATACAGGTCATAATTCAAGATACCAAGGCCGGGAGCGGGGAGTTCCACGCCGCCTGCGCCGCGGAACGTATGCGATTCAGCCGCATCGATCGCCGCATGCTTCTCTGAGGTATCTACGGCAGGCTTGCAGTCTTTCGCATGAGCGATCTTGATTTTGTCGCCCAGCGTATTGAAGATGCGGTTCAGCTCTTCGTCGACTTGATTGATATTTTTTTCCGTGAAATAGTTGGTAGGATCCATCAGAAGGCCAAGGCCCGGGTGATTGACGTCCGAGAATAAGCGGGTCAGCTGATCGACGGAGCCGATGACGTTGTTGACATAGTTTTCCACCAAAAACATAGAACCGTGGTCATACGCAAATTTTGCCAGGCTCTCGAGTTCCCCGCATACCGCCTCATAAGCTTCTTCGGTACCGTTTTTTGGATCCCATACCCAATCGCTTTCCGAATTGTACGTTCCCGTCTCGCTGATGACGTAGGGCGAGCCGAGATCGCGGGCAAATTTCAGCAGCGTCTTCAAGCCCTCAATATTTTCCGCCCGCTTCCTTGGATCCGGATGAATGATATTGGTGTAGCCAGAAATACAGACGATCGGCAGGTTGGCTTCCCGGAACGCGTCGCGAATATGACGGGCCTTTTCCTGCGTAAGTGAATCGAGCGAAAGGTCCATGTCCTTGAACGACAAATCGAGCTGAACGCAGGAAAATCCGTCTTTTTGAATTTTGGCGATCGTTTCCGAAAGCGTATAAGGGTAATACCCGTTGAAAATACCTACTGAAATCATAGCGGACTGCCTCCCTCAAACGTATAGGATTTGATTTTGCTTGCCGTCTCAGAAAATTCGACCGTGCGCCGTTCGGCAATAGACTTATAGCACGCCTCCACCAACGCCATCGTATGCAGGTTATCCCTTCCTCCGATTTCAGGCTCCGTATTCGTTTCGACCGCGCGCAGCAGCTGGGCCATCGTTCCCTGGAATGCATCTGGAAACCATACTTGCTCCCATGCGGGACGGTGCCATTTGCCCGGCGACCGCTTGGTCGTAAACTCGAGCGTGCTTGGCGTTCTTTCCGGATAGGTTGGCCAGCCGATCGTCCCTTGGGCCACGCCATCCAGTCCCTCGACTCTCCATTTGATATAAATATCCTGCTCGGTCCCTTCGCCTGGCCACGCCCACGCATCGTCCAGGCTGGTTGCCATCAGCTCATTGCCGTACTGGAACGTATATTGGGAAATGCCGTCGATATGCTTGAAGGCGATGCGGGGATCCCTGCGCGTAACGGCGGTAATCCTCTCGGGATCGCCGAACAAATAACGGAAAGCATCGATATGGTGGATACCCATATTCAGAATTTCAACATGTTCATACTTATGAAGAAAATCCTGCCAATGCGGGATGGCCCGCATTTCGATCGTCGCCAGAACCGGCTCTCCGAGATACCCCCTATCGAGTACCGCTTTCAGCGCCCGTATGGATTGGTCGTAACGCATATTCGAATTGACGCCGATTTTAATGCCCGCCTCTTCGCACAGCTCCACGATTTCGCACGCTTCCCGCATATTCATGGCAAGAGGCTTTTGGCAAAGGATCCCTTTAATATGAGCTTGCTTGACGGCTTCCCGAACGATTTCCAGCTGCCGGTCCGGGGGAACAGCGATATCCAAGATTTCGATTTGCGGATCCCGGATCAGCGCCTCCCATGTTTCGTACACATGGGGGATACCGCGCAGCTCCGCCACGGCTTTGGCATTTCCATGTGTTCTCGAGCTGATGGCGTACGGGTGAAATCCTGCGTCCCTGTACGCCACGAGATGGCAATCCCTCATAATGAACCCGGAACCGATGCAGCCGATCCGGTAATCTTTGCGCCTAGGCATTTCCGGATTGATAGGTAAATTCAAATCGACAGCTTCCATATGACAGTCCTCCTCCGCTTTTAAAAACTAGGGTGAACAAGTCCGCTGCGCGGGCCATTTGATCTTCCAATCGCATGGAAACCCTATTCTTAAACCAAGGCTTCCACCGCTAGGCTGGTTGCAAAACGGATTTCTTCCCCTGCCCCGATTCCCCGGGCTCCCGTCAGCTCGTGGCCGTAGGGCAGATTGAACGCGTCGGTGACGCTCGTATACGGCTCTAGCGAATAGGCCTCGGCCCAATCGGGACGGAATAAAACGAGAAACGGGAATTTGCGGTCGAAGCGGTAGGTGATCGCATACCCGCTGTCCTTCATTTCAATTCGGCATGTATGGTCCGCTTCCTCGTCTTCCAGTGCCAGCAGCGAGCAGCCGAGCCGCGGATAATCCGTCATGCTGGCACCTTCCTTCAACGCTTGACTGAATGGCGTAACTGCCGGCGTTCCCATAACGAACGCCTCATTCGTTACCGGCCACTCCGAGGCAGCCGGAACCTTCAAAGCAAGCTGCTCCCCGCTCTTAAAAGGAATAGAAAAGTAAGGATGGAGCCCAAACGCGAAAGGCGCCTCGTCCTCCCCGTCGTTCCGGATTTTCGTGTCCATCATCAGCCGTCCTTCGAATAGGCGGTAGGTGACGGTAAACGAAAGCGGATGCGGGAAATATTCCAGCATCTCCGGATGCAAGCCGTAATGAAAACGGCTGGTAACCGTAGCACCGCCATGATCGCTTGCTCCCTGTTCGATTACCTCCCAGCTTCTGGAGGAAATCTCGCCATGCAGATGATTGCCTGGAGGTTCATTCAAAGGCAGATTGTACTGGCGTCCGCGAAACGAAAACCGGCCTTGCTTCACACGGTTGGGCGGAAATAAAATAGGCGTGCCGTATTTGAAAGCCTCGAACGGTTCATTCTTTAAAGATCGAAGACTGGCCGGCGGCATAATAACCGGATGCCCCTTGCTTTCGAAGCGGTAAAGATTGTTTCCTGCAGCCGGCAGCAATTCCGCCGTCGCCTTGCAGGCCGCATCGGTCAATACGATGACCTTAAGTCCTTCCCTGATTTCGCATGTCGCGGCATACCGGCTCATGTCGTACGGTTCACCCCTTTCTTATTTCAAAATCAAGCTTAAAGCCGTGCGTGTCCGCCTTATACATCCGTACCTCCGTGCCGCCGAAGCGCTGCATCCAGCAATCGGGACTGCCGAGGAACGGCTGAACCGCTTCCTTTACGAGGTCATCCGTTAAAAAGCTGTCGGTCACGAGCCAATTTCCTTCACCGGCGCGGCCGCTTCCGGGCCAATGATCCGATGATAGCCACCGTCCGATAACAACCGTTGCTCCCGACTCCGCCCGGCGGCGAACCGCCTTCAAAGACTCTTCCGATATCCGGTCGCCGGCAACCAGGATCAGCTTCGGACAGCCAAGCTGATGTTCTTGTACCGTATCGTCAAATACAAGCACATTGTTGACCGGATAATGAAGCGGATGCACCCGCTCCTCCAAGGGAAACGGCCAGCCTTCCTTCAGCGGAAAGCGATCCTTCGGAACCTCATCTTTCAACCGGTGCCGGGGAAACGAATAGCCGGGAATATGCATGCAGCTTCCGTGGGCGGGAATGGTACCGTGACTGAGAAGATGCCACACATGGAACACGCTTTGCGTCGAAGCCGGAGCGGTCAGCCCGCGATTGCCGAATAACCTTTCGTTCTGCCCATAGTTGCTGTCATCCGAATGGATGACAACGATATCGGGCTCGGCTTGGCCATGCGTCCAAGACAAGGGATGCTCCGGAACGAAGCCGCGCACGAACTCATCCCATACGTCCCCGAATTCCGTCTTGCGGAACCGTTCATTCTCGTACTGCAGCAAAACGTCGATATTTTCCGTAAACAGATGGGTCGGGCCCATATAATAGCCCATTCGCAGAGCCGAAGCGTATTCCTCCGGCGAATGGCCTGGAAATCCGGAGGTGCGGGTGAACCATGGCCCGGCATCCGGTCCCCATAGGTCCGCGCAAATCCACATTGCCCGGCCATATTGCTTCGCCGCGCCAAGAGCCGTGGAAAGCTGCAGCGATTGAAACGACTCTTTCATAATTTTCGGGCAAACGGCCATTCCGCCGCGGGCTTTCGTATGGAACAAGGTCGGAAACACGAATTCGGATACGAGCGGCACCCGGTCCGGGTCCAGTCCGGCTCCCGCCAGGACGCCGCGTACGCGATTCACTCTCGCCGCAACCGCCTCGGTTACCCATTCCCGTGATTGCGCAAGCGACTTGCCTTCCGTTCCTCCCCAATGCGGCAGGAACTCATCCTTGCGGTATTGCGACGCATTAATTTGCAAATGCTCGGGTTCATCGTAGAGCAGTCCGATTAGCTTGCCGCTTCGAGCCGCTTCAAGCATCGCATCATCCGGCACGTCGTAACGGTTCGTTCCTTCTACGAAAGGGCCGTTAATATTGCCGTACTCGTTTCCTAAGCACACCTCCATGCCGTGTCCCGCCATATCGCGTATCATTTCCGATTGGCCGGCCAGGCTGGGGAACATATGGTGCACATAAAACTCCGCGCCTAGCTCCTTCATCGCCTCGACGAACCGGCCGGGGGGCGGCGTATCATCCTGGGAAGGATACACGCTGCCCGTGCCCGTGCGCATGATATCATCTGACGCCTGCCCCGCCCAAGAGTCCTGCCAGGCGATAACCGGTCCCTGCAATCCCAGCTTCGGTTTACTCATCGTCTCATCTCCATGTACGTTCCGTCGTTTCCGGCTTAGTTTTTCAAGAAAAGCTCAATGACGGGAACGGTTACGTTCGGCTTCTTGACCGGCAGCTGCAGCGTCAAAATATCGCGCGACCGGCCTTCGTTGAACGCTCCCGCTTCCATCGTCATCTCCTCTTCGCCCTGCACCATTCTTATTTCCGAGGCATCGTTCAGCAGCTGTGCGTATTCCACCCTGCCGGAGAAACCGCGCAGATGAATATGCTTGAAAGGCCAGCTGTAAATATGCAGATAGAGGCGATTGCTCTCCGGATTGTACGTAAATCGGCAGTCTTCGGGACATTGGAACTCCTCCGGCGCTGCGGTGCATCCATAAATCGACTTGTTGTGGGGCTTCATCCATTCGCCGATGCCTTTCAGCCGGTCGATCGCCCGTTCGTCGAATTCGCCGCGTCCGGTCGGCCCGACGTTAAGCAGCAGGTTACCGCCCTTGCTTACCGTATCAATCAACATTTTCACAAGGGTGTCTACGCTCTTCCACGTTTCCTCGTCACGGTAATACCCCCATGAGCCGCTGAAAGTATGGCATGCTTCCCAGACTACGCGCTTGCCGTTCATTTGAATCCACTCACGCGGTTGATACTGCTCCGGCGTAGTAATATCCCCCTTCACCTGCAGACGGTCGTTCAGCAGAATGTGCGGCTGCAGCTCACGGATGAGCTTCACCAGCTTCTCGCTTTGCCACTCTTCCTTGCCTTTGCCCGGGAAGCCCTGCTCCGGCGGGATCGAGAAATCAAAAAACATCATATCGATCTTGCCGAACTCCGTCAGCAGCTCCCTCGTTTGCCCATGCAAATAATCGACATACTGCTGCCACTCGCGGTTCCGTTGGTCTTCGAGAAACGCCTCGTTGTAACGGAGCGGATGCTTGACGTCGAGCGTATAATGCCGGTGATGCCAGTCCAATAAGGAGTAATACAGTCCCGGTCTGATGCCTTTTGAACGGAAGGCTTCCACCATCGGCGTCAGCAGATCCCGTCCTGCCGGCGTGTTCGTCGCTTTATAATCGGTCAGCTTGGAATCCCATAAACAGAATCCCTCATGATGCTTGGCGGTGATGACAAAATATTTCATGCCGGCATCGGCCGCAAGGGAAGCCCATAGCTCGGGATCGTACATATCCGGGTCGAAATGTTTGAAATATTTGTTGTACTGCTCATTTGTCATAAATTCCCGGCCTTTCATCCACTCATGCCTGGCTCCCAACGAATATAAGCCCCAATGAATGAACATGCCGAATCTATCATGCGTATACCAGCTTGAATCTCCTGTTGTCGACTCTACGTCGAACGCCATGCAATAACCCCCTACAGACCTTGGATTTCGCCTTCCTTACTTTAGTTAACGCTTTCATTCCAGCGGCTGATTGTCTATAATTATAGGTGCTTCAACTATAGAGTTCTCTATCTGATATTGCTGTAAAGTTAAGGAATCTTGCTTTTCGGAGGGACTGCGTCATGACAAATCCTCATCAAATCAAACAAGACGTGCCTCACCAAGAGCCCGGCTTTCCGCTGGACGTTTTCCATATCATTCCGACGGGCAAGGAGATCCTGCACTTGCACTGGCATGACGATTGGGAAATCATATATTTTATCCGCGGAAACGCAATTTTCTATATTGGCTCCGAGACGGTCAGACCGGAACCGGGCGATTTTATGTTCGTAAACAAAGGGCTGATCCATACGGGGTTTTCTGAATCTGACGATCCTGTGGAGTATTACGCGGTGGTCTTTCATTCCTCCTTGGCCGGAAGCTCGATGGCCGACGCCTATCACATGCAGATCACGAATCCTTATATAACCGGAAAGAGTTTTTTTCCCATGCACCTGCCAGTTAAGGATGCGCATTATCCATTCATCGCCGGCATCGTCAAGCAGCTGATCGCTGAATACGAGCAGCAGCACCAAGGCTACCGGCTCGCAATCCGCTCCATGCTTCATCTGCTGCTGGTTCATTTATCCCGTCATCACCAGCTGCAAGGCCCATCCGTCTCCGCAGTTCCGATTGACACAGAAATGACCGAGAAGTTCAAAGAGCTTATCGCCTTTGTCGAGCAGCATTATCCGGAGAAGCTGACCGTGCAGCAAGCGGCCGGCATCGTCAATTTGAGCGAATACCACTTTTGCAGAACCTTTAAGAGAATGACGGGCAAAACCTTCGTGGAATACGTCAATCTGCTCCGGATTAATGCTGCCGAGCAATTATTGATCCATTCTTCCGATCCGGTCACGGAAATCGCGTTTAACGTCGGCTTCGGCAGCGTTAACTATTTCAGCCAAATGTTCAGGCAGTACAAGAGGTTTTCTCCTTCGCAGTGCCGGAAGCAGAACGTAAAGGGACAGGGGCTGTCGTAGTGGGGGGAACGGGAAAAGAGGCTGTCTCAAAAGGTCTGAAGACCCGAGAGACAGCCCTTTTTTCATGTAAACAAATGGTTTCTTGGTGATCTGGAGTTGTTGCCGGGCGGCATACGGAAGGCGTCGATTTAAGTTTGAGCATGCGGCGATTGCTGTAGCAACGCGGACGATTTCTATCGGTTGCAATGGGGCTCTCGGCTAAATGTTTTTTGAAAATTTTTGGACGTACGGTCTTGCAGGAGCTAAGTGTAATAAAAGTTCGGTCAGAGTTCTACGTTGTAGTTTCTGCAATGTATGGACAAAAAACGAGTTGGATCGAGGTGTACAATGCAGTTTCTGCAATGGGAGTGCCTATTTTTGAGCGATTAGGAACGTGTGGCGTCTATTCTGCTGTAGTAAATGCATTGTAGCTAAAATAAAGAAGCGTATTCCGTAATTCTGCTGTAGAAACTGCAGTGTACCGGAGCGGCTTGCCAAAAGTAAGCCTAGAGGTCGGGTGGCTATCGCTTGCCCATAATCAACTTAAGCAAGCAGCCATAGACCAGAACAGAAAAATAGCGCTACGGGAATTGCCCACTGTAGCGCTATTTTTTCATGTTATCCAACATTTCTGTTCAAAGCGAGCTTTCTCTACAGCGAGCTTATTACTTTTGGTACAGTCCCTTCACGTTCCTGCATTTTTGTATTTTTTATCAAAAAGGGTTTTGTTTCACCAGTCTGTTGCTAGACTGTCCCATGAACGCGGGTATTATCATGCGGTTACCATCTAGCAAACCGGCTTGAATAGGAACAGGGACATAATCAACGCGTTGGTTTGAACAGCAGAAGCTTGGACTCGGCTGGCGCCAGTTCCATGCGGTGTTCCATGCTCTCTCCCTCGATGCGCTGCTCTTGTCCGCTCCACAAATCCCGCACTACTATCCCCTTAGAGGAATCGATGCCGAGTCTTGCAAATGAAACGAGCTTTACGCTTTCCTTCTCTTCGTCAAAGTTAAAGACGGCAACATAGATGCCTTCTTCTCCTCTCAGCGTAAACAGGTCCTCGCCTTTGCTCCCGCTCTTTCCCTCCACCGGCTTAAAGGTTTCGCCGCGCCGCGCAAGCGCCATGACCTCGCGGTTCGTCATCCATTCCTTTGCCCGCCGAGCAGCCTCCAAGACGCGGTAATCATCGCCGAGCAGCAGCGACGTGCCGGCAATCACGGCGCTGTTCAACCGGCTTCTCCCTTCATGCTCGCTGGTTGAGCGCTGATTGTCGCTTCTGTACAGCACGACATGATCGGGATCGTTAAAACGATATAGGCTGTCATTGATCCACCAGCCGTAAGTAAGCGCGTTTAGCATGTATTCGGTATCATTAATCGTCCCGAAGGCGTCGCAGGAAACGCGGCGGCTGTGCGCGTAGCCATGAGGGAATAACGGCGCAATCGATAAATTGATCAAAAACGGCCGGCCGACCCGCTCCGGCGAAAGCGTATCGCGAATAAGCGCCATTCCGATATTGTAGGCTTGGATCCCCGTGCGCACGCTCTCCAGATGGAATCGGCCTTCCATCGCCCCATGCGTCAGGAAATCCAGCTTCACGTAGTCAAAGCCGAGCTCGACAAAGCTGTCCAGGCTGCGCTTGATCCGCTCCTGCGCTTCGGGATGCGTCGGATCAATCGGGAAGGCTCCGTCCAGCTTCGGCAGCGGCCGACCAGCCTGATCCTTAATCAGGATCTCCCGGTAAAGCACCCTGCCGTCCGTTCCTTCGACCGGCGTCTCCGGGTCGCTTCCCCAGAAAGCGAACGGCGTATAATAGATGCCCGGCTTTTGGCCATTTTCCTTCACCCGGCGGACGGCGTCCTTAAGCTGCTCCTCAGGCAAGCTGTTCCAAAAAGCATCAAAATTGACATACAAGCTGTCGTTGTCGTCCGCAAAGCCGTTTTGCTGCAATGCCTTGGCAAAAAAATCCGAAGTGTGCGTATAGACGTCGTAGTCCAGCTTGCTCATGACGGCAGACCAGCTGTTCCACCCCATCGGAATGCCGCCTTCCCATGGCAGGGCAGGGGACAATACCGCGTTAGCTCTTCCGTACGCTTCAAGCCCGTTTCGATAGTCGGCGAACGCTCCAACGAATATTGTCGGGGATGTGATGCTTCTGCCCCGAATTGCGCCGTGCGCAACCGTATCCCTGGTCTGCATATCCGCCGCACCGCCATATATACGCAGTCTGCCGACCGCTTCCGCGAACGTGCCTTCCACGACTACGCCCGTTTTCCAGCGGTCATGCGTAACCGATCCGAGCACAAAGCCGTTTCTGCCGGCGGGGCGGTAAATCGCCGTTGCTTCGTAGCTGTGCACGCTGCAAGGAATCGCATGCGAGGCATAGCGGACCCATTTATCATTGTCAAACGGGATAAACAGCGCTCTGATCTCCTCGCTTGGATCCGTGCCATCCGCAAACGATAACACGCTGCCGTCATTCAAGTAAGCAGCCAGCGGTGTCAGCTCGTTCGTCTCCCAGTCGAATTCGCTTTCCGCCTCCAGCTCGGTCAATACATAAGGGAGCTGCTCATACATGCGGAAATGCTGCCTAAGCACGGGCTTCCCGAGCTCCTCGTGCACAAATGTCCAACGGATGCCGCTGCCAAAGCCGTCCGTGATCTGCTGCGCCTCCGCTTCCTTTACGTAATGCTTGCCGTAATACGTGGAACGCAATTTCTCCAGGCCATAGCGTGCTTCTGCATAAAGCCCAATCAACGCTTCGCCGCTGCTCCATCGCAGCGTTACACTGCCGTCCGCCACATTTGCCCTTGCCTGCATAATGCCGTTATCAACGACAAATTCGCCGTTATCCAGCTCCAGCTTGAATGCTCCCATGATCATTCTTTATCAGCTCCTGTATTAGAATGAAAGAAGGCCGGCTGCGCCGGCCCTCCTACACGCTCTGCTTGCCGTTATTTCCAAAGCTCTACGCGGTTTTTGTAATTGCTCGTGTAAATCGCTTCAACTTTCTCGTCGCCGGCCGCTTTCATGTCGCTCAGCATTTTATCGAAAATGCTGTTTGCTTCCTCAGCCGTTTTGGCCATGATCGCTTTCGTCAAAGCCTGCTTCACAATATCGTTCACCTTCTGCTCGTTAAGGGCTTCAGGCGTGCCTCCCTGCGGTCCTAGGCCGTCATACAGCACCGAATCATAGACAGAGTCAGCCAGGTTTTTGATCGCCATTTGATCGACTGCCCCGCGTTCATAACGTCCCGGCAAATCGTAAGGCGTTCCGTCTGAGCCTTTGCCGTTCTTAATGAACCAAGTCCATTTGCGGATACCCGTTTCTTTCGTGTAGGCGTTCCAATCATCCTTGAAGCCTTGAAGCACTTCCGGCCTTGGCGTATGCTTGCCGTCCTTCATATCCCAGTGCTGCCCCTCGATGCCCCACATGAGCAAATATTGGCCTTCTTCGCTCGCCAGGAAGTTCATGAACTCCATCGTGCGCTCCGGATTTTTATTTTTCTTCGTAATGGTGATCGCATCCCAGCCAAGCGAGCTGCGGCCGCCGTAAGTCGTTTTAGCCGGATCTACGCCGTCGGCAACAACCTTATACGGGAACATCTGCGATTCCTCGCCGCGATCCTTCAGCAGGATCGTATTCGCGCCGCCCGCTTCCCAATATGCGCCCGTCGTTGCAAGCACGGTTCCCGTTGCCAGCTTTTGTTCCCAAACCTGCTTTTTGTTAATGGCCCACTCTTTGTCCAGCAAGCCCGAACGGTACAAATCATTCATGTAAAGGATCATATCCCGGTATTTCGGATCTTTTACGTCAAACTGCAAGCTGCCGTTGTTCTCGTAGAATGGCATCATGCCGAACATGCCTTTGAAGGTGCCGAGCGAGCCGCCGAAGTTTTCTCCGTCCATCGACAAGGCAATCGTTTCTTTCCCGTCCATGTTCGGATATTTCGCTTTGAAATCCTGAAGCAGCTGTTTGAACTCCGATGCGGTGAACGGCACGCCGCCCTCCGCTTTATCCGGCGCCAGCTCCTTCATGATATCCTTGCGGATGTTGAAGCCGAACACCGGCTCGCTCTCAAAGCCGTACCAGTTGGAGAGGTAATAGTTTTTGCCGTCTTTATAGCGGGTCTTGTTCAGCACGTCGCCATACATCTCGGAAACATCAGGACCATGGGATTCAATCAAATCGTTTAACGGAATGATGGCGCCCGATTCGATATATTTATTGACCAAATCGCTGCCGCGCTCGAATAAAATAATATCGGGCAGATCATCGCTCGCCAGCATCAGATTAAGCTTCTCTGCCGGATTTCCGGTAGGCTGCTGAATTTCAACGGTAATTCCCGTCCGTTTCGTAATCTCCGCAGCAACCGCGTTACTGAACTTATCCCCTGTATTTTTATCAAAAAAAGTGAGCGTGAGCGGTTCCACGGAACCGTTCTCGGAGCCATTATCATTCACTGCGGCATTGCCGCCGTTTTTCGAATTGTTCGAGCCGCAGGCTGATAATACAGAACCGACGACCATAACGGCTAGAAACAGAACGAGCCATCTTTGAATACGCATTGTAGAAGTCCCCCTTATATGTGATCTTATTATAGTACATTTCCACCCAAAAGCATTGGCCTTACAGGCCTCATCACCTCCAGCAAGAATATCGCGGCTTTAGCTTTTTACAGCGCCCAGCGTCATGCCCTTAACGAAATACTTTTGCAGAAACGGGTAGACCATCAAAATCGGCAGCGTGGCCACCATGGTAGCTGCCATCCTAATCGTGTCCGGCGAAACCGCAAGCCGCTTGGAGGCATCGGCCATCTGCTGCGCGTCACCGACCATCGAGCTGGTTTGATATTGGTTTAATATTTTGACCAGCACGGCCTGCAGCGTTTTGAGATCCGAATTGTAAGTAAACACGTAGGAGTCAAACCAGGCATTCCAGTGCATGATCGCCGTGAACATCCCGATCGTGGCGAGCACGGGCGTCGTCAGCGGCAAAATAATTTTAAAGAAAATTTGCAGGTAGTTCGCGCCGTCTATCTTCGCCGACTCGTCGAGCTCCTGCGGCAGCTGCTGCATGAAGGTGCGTACGATGATCATGTAGAACACGTTCATCATGCTCGGCAGAATGAATACCATGAAGCTGTCGATGAGATGCAGGCTCTTGAGCACCATGTAATAAGGAATGAGACCGCCGCCGAAATACATCGTGAATACGAAGTAGAGCGACCAGAACCTTCCTCCGACAAGCTCGCGTTTGCTCAGTGAATAAGCGACCATGCTGATGACGACGACCGCGAGCGGCGTGCCGATGATCGTCCGCTGCACCGTTACCTTGATGGCGAGCCAAATCTCGCTGTCGGATAAAATCTGCTTATAGCTGGCCAAGCTGAAATCCCTCGGCCACAAATACAAGTTCCCGCGCAGCGTATCCTCGGCGCTGTTAAACGAAATAATAAATATGTTCCAGAAAGGATAAAACGTTACGATAAATACCCCGATGATGAATAAGTAAACCATGGACATAAACAGAAAATCATTTTTGAATTTTGCCATGCTGCGTTCCCCTTTCGTCGATCCTAGAACAATGACTGTTCATTCATTTTTTTGGCCATCGTGTTGACGCTGACGACAAGGATGAAAGCGACGACCGATTTGAACAATCCGACGGCTGCCCCGTAAGAGAACATCCCGTTCTGCAGGCCGTATTTGTACGTGTACGTATCGATAACCTCCGAATATTGAAGCACGGTATTATTTTGCAGCAAGTACTGCTGATCGAAGCCCGCGTTCAAGATGCCGCCTACCGCCAGAATGGCCAAAATAATAATTGTCGGCTTAATCGACGGCAGCGTGATGTGCAACATTTGCTTTAAGCGGCTTGCCCCGTCCACCTTCGCCACCTCGTAAAGTTCGGGATTGATCGCCGAAATCGCGGCCAAATACATTATCGCGTTAAAGCCCATGTCCTTCCACGTGTTCGAGAACGCGATGATCCACCAGAACAAAGGACCCTTCTGCATAAATTGAATCGGCTCCTCGATGAATCCAAGCCCCGTCAATAGGTTGTTGAGCACGCCTCCGGAAGAGAGCACCGTAATGATGATGTTTGCCGCAATCACCCATGAAATAAAATGAGGCATGTAGGAAACCGTCTGGAACGTCCGCTTGAACCATCCATTGCGGAGCTCATTAATCATAAGCGCCAAAATGATCGGCATCGGAAAACCGAACAACAGCGACAAGAAGCTTTGAGCCAGCGTATTTCGCATCACCCTATAGAAATCGCCGTTCGTGAAAAAGTAATTAAACCAGTCCAGCCCAACAAACTCCGTCGTGAAAAACTGTCCGAAAAACGAGCCGCCGCCCGGCGAATAATTAATGAAGGCCATATATAGGCCAAACATTGGCACATAGGAGAATAAGAGCGTTACAACCAAAGCCGGAAGCATGAGCAAATACAATAACCGCTGCTCCTTCAGCCTTTCCCATACCGTAGAGCTCCCTGGATTGCGCTTGTGTTTTGGTGACACGGATTTACTTGGTTCCGCTTTCAATATCGATTCCATGTTATAGCCTCCTGCCAGTCTTTCGCTGCTTTGTGACTTCATTATAGGTCGGCTGACCGGCCCATTCTATACAAGCATTTAACGATTCGTATCCCAAATCGACACAGTTCAAAGTGCTCCATTGTTGAAAAACGTTATAGCGGATAAACTAGTAAAACATCCCGTTGCAAGGTAGAAAGGTGGGGACTTTCATGTATAGCATTTTGATAGTGGACGACGAAGCGATTGAATTGGAAACGATTGAGCATTATGTCCCGTGGGATAAAATCGGGATTTCGGTCGCGGGTACGGCCCGCAACGGCAAAGAAGCGCTCGGTAAGCTTGCAGAGCTAAAGCCGGACATCATCCTTACGGATGTCCGCATGCCGATCATGGACGGGCTTGAGTTCGGAAGAAGAGCGAAGCAAATCGACAAAAACGTAAAAATCATATATTTGAGTGGACATAACGAGTTTCAATATATAAAGGCCGCGCTCAACATTGAAGCGGCCGGTTATTTATTGAAGCCGATCGATATGGAGGAGCTTCTGGCCTTGCTCGAAAAGGTCAAGAAAAAATGCGAAGAGGAGCAGCTCGCGGATCAAAGCGGAGATTGGATGCGGGAGAAGCTGCTGATGCGTATCCTGCGCGAGCCTAACGCGGAGAAACGCAAGGAATGGGCAAATCAATGGAAGCTTAGCGCAGCTGATTTTGCGGAAAATAAGCCGTTTGCTGCCGCTTACGCAACGTTCGATCCTGCCCCGGTCTATCCCGGCACCGCCCCGTATCCCGCTGACAGTGCATCGACCGACAGAATCGAGCTATTTCGAACGGCTGCAAGGCAAAGGCTGGATACGTTTATTATGGTTGAAGACGAGCCTCATGCCTTATTCATACTCTTTCAATGGCAGGACGAGCGGCAGCAGGCGCAATCGACAACGGCCTTTTGGGAGCGGCTCCGAACGGATTTGGCTTCGGACGCATCCTCCGGCTCGCAGGTTACGATAGGCTTGTCAGATCCGCATACGGGTTTTCAAGAGATATGGAATGCGTGCGCGGAAGCGAGGGCCTGCAATGAGGAGAAGTTTTACGAGCAAAGCGGCGCCGTTCTCTCTCCGCAAGACCTGAAGCCGACCAAACAAACGGATGATGAGAGCGAGCAAATCGCGGCAAAGCTTTCCTCCGCCATCCAATCGGGGGATTCGGAGCAGATCGGCATGCACATTGCGTCTTTCTTCGGGGCGATCCGCGGAGAACGGATTGATCGGAACTTTGCGATCCGAGCAATACTCCGGCTGTTAACCGCTTTAGAACAGCATTTCTCCATGCTGCTGGCGGGCTCGCTCAGAGAGTGGCTGCTTGTCGATCATTGGAAGGAAATTTCGTCCATGGGCTCGGCCGCGCATATGCAGGCTTATGTCATGCATTTCTGTAATGAGATGAGGAAAGCGGCAAACGATCGTGATATCGACCGCAATCAAGCGATAGCCGAGCAAATCGTGAAGCTCATTGGAGAACGGTATCATTTGCCGTTAACGGTCGAAGAAATCGCGAAGGAGATCTATCTGTCCCCTAACTATATCCGGACGATTTTCAAGGAAAAGATGGGCGAGACGATTCTCGATTATTTAACGAAATTCCGCATGAACAAGGCGGCTGAGCTGCTGAAGGATAAAGCGCTTAAGGTTCGCGAGGTGGCGCATAGCGTGGGTTATGAGAATGTCTCTTATTTCTGCTCCATCTTCCATAAGCATAGAGGCAGTACCCCGAATGAATATCGAAAAATGTATTTATAGGCTGGAGTGAGAAGCATGAAAAGGCTAGCAGGCTGGATGACCAAGCCTTTTACGAATTTACGGCTGAGAGAAAAGCTGTTTCTGATGTTTTTGCTCGGCGCTATTCTCCCGCTGCTGTTTTTTGTCTTATACTCTTATCAAACCATAAAGAGCGAGCTCTCTAACCAAATGTATACGAGCTCTGTCGCATCTGTCGCTCAAATCAATTCCAATTTGGAAAATAAGCTGGATACGTACACGAAGCTTTCGGCGACGATGTATTTGAACAATACGCTGCGCGCTTACCTGACAAACAACTATACGCAGGATCCTTCCCTGTTCGTGGACGCGTATCAGTACATCAATAATACGTTTTCCAACATGCTGACTACGAACCCCGATATAAATTCTTTGTCCATATACATTAACAACGATTCGCTGCCCGCCGACGGCATCTATATTAAACGAATCGACGATGCCTTTCGAAGATCGGCGATCTATCGCTCGCTGCTCGATACTTACGGCAATGTCCGGTTCGTATCCACGCCGCCCGCCGTGGACCAGCCGCCCATGTTTACGTTGACGCGCATGCTGAACATAAGCAATCTGGACAACGCATACGGGATTTTAACCATTAACATTTTGGAATCGGACATCTTTCGGCTCATGGAGAAAGAGACGGCGGAGAAAACCGTCTTAATCGTTAACGATCAGGGCTTCATTATTTCCGCAAAAGACAAAAGCATGTTAAACCGCCCGCTTAAGAAATTCGTGCCGGATACTTTTCCCGACAAGCTGCAAGGCCGATTCGACAGCACCTATAACGGGGAGAAAATGCTGGTGGTCTACAATACGACCAAATTCGGCTGGAAGAGCGTTGCGCTCATTCCCTACAACAGCTTTCTGGCAAAAGCCAATCAAACCGCAAAACGGATTTTCATCCTGGCTTTGATCAGCTTCGGCATCATGGCATTGCTCATTTATATTACGGCGAGGCTGTTCACCAAACGGGTCGAGTATCTCGTCGGCATCATCCGCCGCATTGAGAGGGAAGAATTCGAGCTGATCGACATCCGGCCGCTCGGCCGGGACGAGATCGGACAGCTCGGCAATGTGCTGCGGAAAATGTCCCAGCGGCTCAGCAATTTGATTTCCGATGTGTACAAGAAGGAAATCGACAAGAAGGAAGCGGAGATGAATGTGCTGCAAGCGCAAATCAATCCGCATTTTCTATATAACACGCTTGCTTCTATTTCTTCCCTTGCGATTCGCAATTCGGATCAGCGGATGAATAAAATGGTCACCGATCTCGCTAAGTTTTACCGCATCTCCCTAAACAAAGGCAAAAACCAAATCTCGATTCACGAGGAAATGCAGCTCACCCGATACTATGTAGCCATCCAACAAATCCGGTTCGCTGATCTGATCCGCGTGCATTATCAAATTGACGAATCCGTGTTGCCCTGCCCGATCGTCAAGCTGACGCTTCAGCCTTTCGTGGAAAATGCGATGAATCACGCCATCTGGGATGACAAGCTCGGAATTAATATCATGATTAAAGCCTGCCGCGAAGGACCGGACATCGTGTTCAAAATTATCGATGACGGAATGGGCATGCGCATGCAGGAAGGAAGAACCAGCGATCAAGAGCTGCCGTCCCGAGGCGACGCTTTATCGGGCTACGGTATCCGCAACGTGGATAATCGAATCAAGCTGTTATACGGAGACTCGTACGGCGTATCGATTTTCAGCAGGCTCGGCATCGGAACCACCGTTACGATCCGTATTCCCGGACGATGATTGCCGGACCCGGTCCGCCAAAAAAAATCCCTCGAGCATTTTGCTGCCCGAGGGATTTTTTTTTTGCGTTTATTGATCGAAGTCTTCGACGATTACCGTTTTATTTTACCGTAATTTTGTACAGCTTCGACTGCGCGCCGAGCAAATCTACCTTCAGCGATCCGACAGCCTCGCTCGATTCGTTCGTCCAGAGATCAGTCACTTTCGCATTAGAAGACGATGGTATGCCTGCCCTTGCGAAATCAACGGTCTTTGTTACTGCCTCATTCGTGAAATTAAATACGGCGAGGTAATAATCCTTTCCGTCCTTCATGACGAACGTATCCGCGGCTGCCGTGCCCGTATTGCCCTCGACCGCTCTAAAGGCCTTGCCGTTCAGCGCAACCTCATTCACCTGCTTGTTCGTCAGAAGCTTCTTCATCAGCTCCTGCGCTGCAGGATCATTGACATCATCGGAATTTAGATATACCGTACCGGAAATAACGGCGGAATTAACCCGCGTCTGCGAGGCAGCATAGGAACCGCCCTTTGCCAGCGTCATATAGTCGGGATCGGTATACGGATAGATCGTTCCGTTCTGCCACCAGCCGTAGGTAAGGTTATTCAATTGGTATTCGGTTCTGCCCAGCGTGCCGTCAATATCGCAGGATATGCGTCTGGCGTGTGCATATTGGCTCGGAAATAACGGGGCAATCGATGCGCTGATGAACATTTTGCCGTCCAGCACCTTATTGATATGGGCCATCCCTTGATTGTAAGCCTGAATTCCCGTCTGAGCCTTTGGATCATAATGCTTGCCTTCAAAGGAGCCGTGGCTTAGAAAATCAATCTTGATATATTCAAAGCCGTAATCCAGAAAACGCTTGAAGTAATATTCGATTCTTTGCTTGGAGCCGGGATGCGTCGGGTCGACAGCGTAAGCGCCGTCCACCTTCGGCAAAGGATTGCCGCTTGCATCCCTCAAAATAATATCGCCATACTTATACTTCCCGTTCGTCCCCTCGACTGGCTGCTCCATGTTGTCGCCCCAATAGACGAACGGCCCATAATAAATGCCGGCCTTCTGTCCGTTATCGTTTATGACTTTGACTGCTTGCTTCAGCTGCTGCTCCGACAGATTGTCCCAATAGGAGTCCATATTAATATAGACATTTCCTTTGTTAGCAAAGGAAGACTTCTGCAGGTTTTTCTTAAAGAAATCGGACACAGCCACAACCTTGTCATAGCTTAAATGGCTTTCATAGGCGCCCCAGCTGTTCCAGCCTACAGGGACTCCCTTCGGAACGCCATGCTTGAATGCCAGCGGCGGAGCAACCGCAGCGTTCGCTTGGCCGAAGCTCTCTAGGCCATCGCGGTAATCCGTATAATAACCCACGAGAATTTGCGGCGATGTTAAGGTCTCACCCGTGATTTGGCCATGCGGAAGCGTATCATGGGTCGAGGCAGTCGAAGTAAATCCGCCGTATACCTTCAGCTTGTTCACGCGGTCGTTCGAACCGCTCCAATACACGCCTGTTTTCCACTGATCATGGGTCACCGAACCGATCACGAGGCCGCTGCGGCTCGTATTGTCATAGATGGCCGTCAGCTCCGAGCTGATGTAGTTGTTCGTGTTTAAGCTTGTATTGACCGTTCGCGATTGATACCTCGACCACGCATCGTTGTCAAAGGGAACGACCAGCACGCGGTTGTCTGAATAGCTGCCAATATCAATGCCGCCTGCGGCATTTAAGACAACCGGCGACATTTCGTTCGTGCTTAGCTCCTGCTCGCCCTTAACCTGCTGGCTAACGAGGAAATACGGCAAGCGCTCGTAAATTTGGTAAATCTGCGTCATCGTCGGTAGGCCGGTTTGGCGGTTTTCGATCGTTACCCGAATGCCTTTGCCATGGCCATCTTTTATTTTCTCGATTTTGTTCATGGCAAACCGGTGCTCGGCATAGCTCTTGCTGTCCAGCTGCTTATCGAGCAAAATACTGCTGTATAAGCCCTTGGCGATGGTCTTGCCGTTCCAATCGTATGCCGAAAGGCCCGACTCCGTATTATACGTTACTTTATAAATGCCATTTGACAAGGTTACGCCAGTCTCATGCTCTTCCACCTGGATGGACCCAAACTTCCCGGAATCGACCTCTGCGCCGATTTGGGTGATGCCATCGATATCGCCAGGCTCTTCGCCGGGAGAATCGGAAGCGATGATTTCAATGCTGTCGATATCCGGAGACCAACCCCCGTTATCGTCAAACAAAATCGTATTGCTGCCTTCCTGCAGTTGTACCTCGAGACTGAATGTGCCGACGGTATCCCAGCTTGCCGTCTGCGGCGGCGAATAAGTTTCCTTTTCGCTGCCATTTACGCTGATCGCAATGGGCCGGGGATCGCCGGAAATATAGCTCAGCTTCAAGGTATAGATACCGGCAGAAGGTACGGTTACCTCATTGAATAGAAGCGTTGAGCCTCCCCAGATATCGCCTATTTTTTTGCCGCCGGAGCATTCCGTCTCCGCTTTGCAGGAGCGTACGGCAGCATTGCCTGTTAGCGTATTGACAGCCGCTTCTGCTTCATAGACTTGTCCGCTGCCAGCGGGCGGCTCGTTCGGGTCGGTGCCTGTACCGGCCCAGCGCAGCTCGATTTGGTCAATGTCCGGCGAGTAGCTGCCTTCGTCATCGAACGCAATGGTGTTTGCGCCTTGCTTCAGCTCAAGCTGAAGCTCATAGGCGCCCCGCGTATTCCAATCCGCGGTTTTTGGCGGATCGTAGCGGTCGCCTGCGCCGCCGTTTACGCTAACGGCAAAGGATCTTGGATCGCCCGATATGTAGTGCACAGTCATCGTGTAAACACCGGCATCCGCTACGTTGACATCGTTGAACTGCAGCGCCGATCCTCCCCATAAGCTTCCGACCAACTGATTACCCGAGCAGCCAACGGCTGCCTCGCAAGCCTTCACCTCTGCCTTGCCGCTTAGCAAATTGACTGCCGCCTCGGCCTCAAAGGCATAGACGGTCTCGTTCGTATCCGTCGCCTGCGCTTCCGCAATGGCCATTGGGGCAAAGTAAGCGGTTTGAACGAGCAGAAGCATCGCAATGATCAATCCCATGCCTCTGCCGTATTTCATTCTGTTCATTATTTATTCCTCCTCGATCCTTTTTTTGAAGCGCTTTCTTTTCTAAGTTTAATCCGGGGAAGTCCTGCCATACTAGCCAAGAATGTTACGATTCATACTCGAAACCGACAGACTTTAAAGAGCCTGAAACCTTTCCCGTTTCCACACGTCTATTAGTACATACTAATTATGGAAAAGAGGATATCTCATGAGTCGAAACAGGTTTCGCAAGACAACCAAAACCGTCATGTCCGCGGCGCTTGCCGCAGCTTTATTAACCGCCATTCCATACCCTGCGGCAGCCGAAAGCATTCCGACTGGTTCTTCCAAATTAAACGACCAAATACATAGCCCTGACGGAACAGCCGTTAACGTCTATTTTCAAGACCTGCCAGTCGCTATGTCCCTGCCGCCGCGATTGATTAAAGGAACCGTCATGGTACCGGGCAAAAGCTTACTGGAGGGGCTTGGTTACAAAATAGAGTGGCAGGCCAAGGAGCGGAAGCTGGTAGCTGTCCAAGAGAACAAACCGACGTTTGTTTTCCAAGAAAATCTCGCTCAAGCGGAAGTTAGCGGAACATGGTTGAAAGGGCTTCCCGTCGCCCCTTTTATTGACAAGCAGACATTTTGGATACCGCTTCGTCTCGTTGCTGCAGCTAGCGGACTGCGCGTGGAGTGGAACGCCCAGCAGCGATATGCTCGTGTCAGCGATCCTCTGGCATTGCCAAGGCTTAGCGTAATGACGAAAATAGATAACGGCGTCATTGAGCAGACTGACAGGCTTTTCAATGATTTAAAGCAAGCGACGAAAATGAACGTCGATTTTGTGCAAGTCGGCCCGGAACATTATCGCCAGAAAATGATGGTCATGATTGCCGCTGGGGAGCCGACCTCGCTAATGCTGCTGGACGACCCTTACATATTTCAAAACGAGCTGATTGCGAGCTTTTCCAATGATTTGACGTCTCAGCTCGAAGCTTTCCCACGACTCAAGGCGCTGGCTCAGAGCGGGCCTGGCAGCCGGGTCGTTGACGATAAAATATTAGGCGTGCCGCGGCCGGGCGATCCGCATAATGCCGCATTCCCCGCGATCCGCAAAGATTGGCTGGATAAGCTTGGTTTAGCCCAGCCGCAAACGATGGAAGAGCTGTTTCTTACGCTGAAAAAATTCACCGAGCTTGACCCGGATGGCAACGGAAAGCATGATACTGTAGGACTTACCGGTTATTTAGACGGAACGGGTCTTGGCACACTATCATGGATCGAGCATGCTTATACGGGCAGTCCGGACCGCTTCTCGGTTAAAGGCGGAATCGTTGTTGACCATGCGGTTAGCGACGAAGAGACGCTGGCGCTGCAATGGCTTGTCCGCGCGTATAAGGAAGGTTTGATCGACAAAGAGTTTCCGGTCATGTCTGGAGAACAATCTAACGAGCGGCTGCGCGGCAGCATAGCGGGGCTGGCCTCGATGACGATTAGCCAAGCAGCTGGTCTTACCGGTGAAAATGCCGTTTGGCTGCCGCTTAGAAGCTTACGAGCCTCTTCAGCCAGTTCCCCGATCGCGCCATGGGCGACGCAGGGCAACGGGACGTACATTGTATCCAAGACTTCGAAGCTGGAGATTAAGCGGATTTTGGCTTGGCTGGACTATGGACTTGAGAAAACCGAAAATGGCGGGTGGGAAGCGGTCGAGGGCTGGCAGCAGTCAGATCAAGAAGCGGTAAACAGCTTGTTCGGACAAACCGATATGCTCAAAAACAACGGCAGGATTGAACATCTCTCGGATAACATTCGGGACGAGTATAAAGCAGCCGTCACGGAATGGAGAAAAATCTCCTACGCCGCAACCACCCTGCCTGAGGCCGGCAGCCTGTGGAATTCAGGCAAATATGCCGAGCTTAATAATAAAATGGAACAGTTTAAGCTCAAGGTCATTATGGGCGCGGCATCTGTCGAGGATTGGAAGGCATTCGTAAAAGAATATACGGCTTCAACGGAATATAAAGCCATGCTCGCGGATTTGAATAAGCTGGCTGCTCAGCGAACGAATTAGAGGAATCTTTTGGGGGTGTAGAATAAACAAGAACAGCTGAGCAAAACGTTTGTTTTGCCCAGCTGTTTTCATTAGATAGCCTTCTACTCTTTGCTTGCTCTGAGCATCTCGCCAATCGCGCCGATGCTGCCCAGCGTATCGACCGCTCTGGTTGGAATAAACACTTTATTCGCCGGACCTTTGGCGATATCCGCCAGAGCCTCAAGCGAACGATAGGTGAGAATATTCTCGTCCAGCCCTGCCGAGCGTATCAGCTCAATTCTGCTTTTCTCCGCCTCGGCAATCGCCTGGATCGCTTTCGCTTCCCCGAGCGCCTCAAGCTCCTGCGCATGGCGCTGGCCTTCTGCTTGACGTATGCGAGCCTCCTTATCTCCCTCGGCTTTCAAGATTTTGCTCTGCTTGTCACCCTCAGCCCGCAAAATCATATCCTGCTTTGCCGCTTCCGCATCCAGCACCATCGCCCGTTTGCTCCGCTCGGCCTTCATTTGCTTATCCATCGCATCCTGAATATCGACGGGCGGCTGAATATCGATGACCTCGACCCGCTCGATGCGCACACCCCACTTCTCCGTCGCTTCATCGAGCGCGATCCGAATGTCCGACGAAATTTTCTCGCGTCCGGACAATGTCTCATCCAGCTCCATTTTGCCGATAATTTGCCGCATGGTTGCCGTGCTAATATTCCGAACGCCGTAAACGTAATCAGAGATGCCATATGTAGCTTGCTCTGGTCCCGTTACCTGATAAAAAATAATCGTATCAATTTTTACTTGGACGTTATCTTTGGTTATGACGGTTTGAGGCGGCACATTCGCTTGCTGAATGCGCAGATCATGGTACGTCCGCACATGGTCGATAATCGGAATCAGAATATTAACGCCTGGTGTCAGGAGCCGATTGAATTTACCTAGACGCTCGACTACGCCTATTCGCTGCTGCGGTACGATTTTAATTGATAAAGACGTAAACACAACGACAATCGCTATTAAAATAATGGCTACAACATAACCCATGTACGATTAGCCTCCCCATTTCTCGACTTGGAGCACCGCGCTTCCGCGGCTTACAACCTGAACAAGATCCCCCTTTGCGAGCGGTGTATTCGATACGGCGCTCCAGGTTTCATTCCCTACTTTGACGATGCCGGGCGCTCCCGCTCCAGTCTCCTCAAGCACAATTCCCTGCTTTCCAACGAGATCGTCCACTACGTCCTTATAGCCTCGCGAGGAATGGATGCGGCGAGTAATAGGACCCGTAAAGAACGTCAGGACAAGAACGACCAAGCATGCTGCAATGAGCTGAGTGACAAAGGATCCCGGCCAGAACCAATCGATGACCGCCGCGACTAAAGCGCCAATCCCCAGCCATAGCAAATAAAAAGTAAGCGTAAGCATCTCAACGACCAATAAAATACCGGCGAGTATGAGCCATACCGTCCATAATTCCATCCTGCCATCGCCTCCTCCTTCATTAATATATTCGATCCCGTTCATCCTATGATTAAGAAAACACTTGCCAAACCGATACTGAATATGTAGAATCATCAAGGGTCTTTTTACAAACTACATATCATTGGAGGCAGTTTTCATCATGAAAAATACAATCGGGGTCCTAGATCGACCGCCTGCTCTGCAAAGCTTCCTTCTAAGCCTGCAGCATCTCTTTGCCATGTTCGGCTCCACCGTGCTTGTTCCGAATATTCTCGGCGTGGATCCGGCAGTCTGCCTGCTTATGAACGGGATCGGTACGCTGCTCTATTTATGGATATGCAATAACAAGATTCCGGCTTATCTAGGATCAAGCTTTGCTTTCCTCGCACCCGCGGGCGCCGTCATCGGCGATCAAGCGGCCGGCGGAGGCAATTATGCGGCAGCTCTCGGCGGATTTATTATATCCGGCGTGATCTTCACGATTGTCGCGCTAATTATTCAAGCGGCAGGCACGGGCTGGATCAACGTTTTGTTTCCACCGGCGGCCATGGGCGCGATTGTTGCGATTATTGGTTTGGAGCTTATTCCCGTAGCCGCAGGAATGGCTGGCTGGATTAGCAAGCCTGGTGCTGATGCGTCAGTATGGGCGCAGGATCCGAAAATCATAACCCTTTCCACCGTCACGCTTGCTGTCACCGTGCTTGGTTCCGTGCTGTTCCGCGGCTTCATGCGCATCATTCCGATACTAATCGGTATTGTTACAGGTTATGTACTTGCCTATTTCATGGGCTTTACCGATTTCAGCAATCTTGCGGATAACGGCATTGTTCAACTGCCGCATTTCACCTTCCCCGTATTCGAGTGGACGGCAATTATCGCGATTGCGCCTGCCGCTCTCGTCGTTATAGCCGAGCACATTGGCCATCTTGTCGTAACGGGAAATATCGTGGATAAAGACCTATCGAAGGATCCGGGGCTTCACCGCTCGATGCTGGGCAACGGGGTTTCGACGATTCTTTCAGGGTTCGTAGGCTCCACGCCTAACACGACCTACGGGGAAAATATCGGCGTACTCGCGATTACGAAGGTCTATTCCACTTTTGTGATCGGAGGCGCGGCAGTCATTGCCATCGTGCTTTCGTTCTCGGGTAAATTTTCCGCATTGATTTCCGGTATTCCTGAACCGGTTATGGGCGGCGTGTCCCTGCTGCTGTTCGGCGTTATCGCAGCCTCCGGCTTCCGGATGCTTGTGGAATCCAAAGTGGATTACAGCAAGCCTACCAACCTGTTCCTAACGACTGTCGTACTCGTGACGGGCTTAAGCGGCGTAAAGCTTACGATCGGCGATTTCACGCTCTCGGGGATGGCGCTAGCCACCGTCGTCGCAATCGTATTGAGTCTGCTGTTCAAAGTGTTTGAAGTGTTGAAGCTGTCTAACGACTTCGAGTCTACAGGACATTAAATAACAAAGGGGGGCCTCAGCAGGCCCCCCTTTGTGATTATTAATTTGAATTCCTACATGAAGCAAACCTCCGCACCTCTACATAACATAACGAAAAAGGAGTGAAGCCGCTATGCCTGATTACCGCATCATTGTCGATCTTTCCGATCGAATGCTGCATCTGCTCGATAGCAATATCGTCACTCGTTCATTCCCTGTCGGCATTGGAAAAATGGTTACCCAGACCCCAACCGGCGAATTTACGATTATAAATAAGCAAGCCAATCCCGGCGGACCGTTCGGCGCATTTTGGATGGGGCTATCGAAGCCTCACTATGGCATTCATGGCACTAACAATCCGTCTTCGATTGGACATTTGGTTTCGCATGGCTGTATTCGGATGTATAATGACGATGTCCTGGCCCTCTCCAAACTCGTTCCCATCAACACCAGAGTCACGATCAGGCCTTAACCCTTTCACCAAAAAGCCCGTACTAATATGGTAAACTAAAAGCATATAACCACTTTTGCAGCGAGGATGTGCTTGCCGTGTCTTACATCCATAACGTCAATCTTCGAGATGTCCCGCTCTACTTTGCCCATAGACGCGCGAACGACAGACCCGAGAATTATCAAGGGACGTTCCACGCTCACCAAGGCGTTGAAATTTTAATCGTGCATGAAGGCAAAGGAACGCTGATTGTTGAGCAAAAAAGCTATGAGCTTGCGCCCGGCATGTTATGTATTTTCCAGCCCTATCAGCTGCATCATGTACAGGTCGAATTGTCTCCTGACACTCCGTTTATTCGCTCAATCGTGCACTTTGAGCCTACTTTATACGAAAGCTATTTTGAGAAATGGCCCAGCTTGCAGGCTTTTTATAAGCATATCTATACGGGAAGCTTAGCCGAGCCGTGTATGTATCACAGCGGGGATGCAGAGCCGCTGAACAGCTTGCTCAGAAGCTGGGAGCTGACCCTGCCGCAATTGTCCAAAGGCGAGTATTACGAGGAATTTTCTTTGTTTCTGGTAACCTTTCTGCGAGCCTTCAAGCAGCTGTGGGAGCAGCAGAAGTTCAAGCCCTCCGCCGCTTCTCCGGATACCCTTCGTCAGCCCCACCAGGCGGAGCGCATGCTGGAATGGCTCAAGGATCATTACAAAGAACCGCTGCGGCTGGAGCAGATGGCAGGCGAACTGCATCTGTCTCCCCATCACCTCTCCCATCTGTTCAAGGCTTGCACAGGGAGCAGCATATCCGACTATGTTACAGCCAAAAAGCTGCAGCAAGCCATCCTGCTCCTGACCTCTTCGGAGTATTCGATTGCCCGCATCGGGGAAGAAATCGGCATCACAAACAGCTCCTACTTTTGCAAAATGTTCAAAGCGCAATTAGGCATCACGCCGCATCAATACCGGAAACAGTTTCACAGCAAGCGGTATCCGAGACCGCACTGAGTTCATCATTTATAATCGCTGCCGGTTGTGATCGCTTGTTCCGCGAAGTTAGCCACGGAACCGCTTTTTTCATAAAAATGGATCGCGTTGGCCTGCATGCCGCTTCTCGAATAAAAAGGATCGTCTGAGCGTATCGGAAAAGAGACAAGCCTTCCCGTGCTCGCGGCTTTGTAAATACCGACAATGACTTCAAGCGTTTGGCGGCCGCTTATACCATCGATCAGCAGCGGAGCTCCGGTCTCGATGGCAGTGAGCAGATTGTCAATTTGACCGACATGTCCTTCATACGCAACCTCCGGCAAAGAATCATGACAGCGCTGCAGCTCCGCTTCAAGTAATAAATTTTGCTCCGGGAAGCCGTTGCCCGTCGCGGTTGATGCTTTTACCTGCCATGGTGCGGATACGCGTGCCTTTGCCCCCTGGAAAATAAGCTGCTGCTCCTGCCCGTGATGGACGACGGAGCTTGTAACCTGGGCAAGCGCACCGTCTTCATAACGAAAGATGCCGATCGATAAATCCTCGACCTCGGCGTTATCATGTGAAACATTCGACATAAACGCCTGTACTTCGGACGGACGCCCCATCATCCATACTAAGGCATCGATATGGTGAACGGCATGGTTTAAGGTACAGCCGCCGCCCTCCTTCTCCCAGGTGCCCCGCCACCATAGATCATAATAGCAATGCCCGCGCCACCAATGCGAATCAATCTGAGCATGGACGATTTTACCGGCCAAGCCGCTTTCCAGCACTGACTTCAGCTTCATCATAGGCGTCCTGAACCGGTTCTGGGCTACGACGGACAGCAGCTTCCCGCTTCTTTTCGCCGCTTCATTCATGATATCGCATTCCTCCAGGGAAGACGCCATCGGCTTCTCCACCAGCACATGCGCGCCTGCTTCCAGAAAAGCGACAGCAAGCTCTGCATGGGTGTATGGCGGCGTACAAATCGATACGATGTCTATATCCTGCTTCAGGAGCTGCGTATAATCGGATACGGCCTCCGCCTCCAAATGATGCTGCTGAATGCGGGCCTGTGCCTTCTCCTCATAAATATCGCTTACCGCCACGATCTGGCAGCGCTCCGGGAAATTTAAATACGCAGAGATGTGCGCGTTAGAGATGGCACCTGCGCCAATAATGGCTACTTTAAGCATGACTGCATCCTCCTTAAGGTTGATGCAATCAGTTTACCAAGGAAGCGTTCCCAAATGTATGCATAGCTTGTGAAAAAATAACGCTACTTTGCGATTTTCTTTTCGATTAAATAGAAAAGAGGGCGGTCTCATGAAGAGTGCCCTCTTTGATTATCATGCAATCGTTTCGTACTCCGAAAACGGATCCGCAATATCTAAATAGTGGGCTTCCGCGTCGCTGGCTCCCACATATAGCACAGCACGGTTATTCGCTTCTCGAACCAGCCCCCCGCTGAATATGACATCCACAAGATCCGGGCGCTTTGCCGGGCCATCCGGGAAGTCACTCCTGGTCGCTATTATTTTGACTGGCGATTTCTCTCTCGTCAACGGATTGAGCACAAACGACATCGCATGATAATGCAGAAGCCCAGCTTCATCCGTATAAGAGATATGGCCTAATACGCCAAGAAACCCATTTTTAAGCAAATGAATCTCATTAGCCCCTCCCCATTCATCCTTCAGAAACTGATCTCGAAAAAGCGGGGCTTTAATAATCGCGGTTTCCGATAAATCCTCAAAAGAATCCAGTATGCTGAAGCCGATAACGGCTCTTGTGCCTTCAATGCCGAACGGACGCGAGAAAATACCAATTCTTCCATCGGAAAGCTCCGATAATCGAATATCCTTCATATTCCAGGGGCCTGTGGCAGCATGGACGAGCTCATGCAAATTTGCCCCTCGATATAGCACGGTTTTCCAGCCGATGATCGTCCTGGAAGCCTCAGAATCAAAGTAAAGATGAACGCCGCCGAATACCCATTCCCCGTTTATCCGCGTGATAAAAGGATCCTGCAGCTGAAACTTAGGTAAATCCAGCTTCGGTGTCCATACGGCATTTTGACAGGTAAAGAAAATAATCTCAGATTCCTCCGAGTTTCGTTCTTCCACGCGGCCGGCAATATACAGCTCTCCTTCATTCCAGAAAGGGGCTGTGATATTATAAACGTCCCTCTCTCCTACTCCGGCAAAATGAAGCTTCCGGCCTTTGTTCGGAGCCGGCTGATACTCAAGCAGCAGCTCTTTACAGGTTTTAGTTTTCCATTCGAGCTTCATCATAGTGTCCATTAGCCTTCCTTAGGCGTATTCCTGCATTCCTTTATCTTTCAGCATCTTGACGATTTCCTTAACCTCCTGCGCCTTATCCTTGGCGCAAATCAGGAGAGCATCCTTAGTATCCGCTATAATTAGCCCATCGATTCCGATGGTCGTTATGAGCCGGTCTTCTCCATAAATGATAGAGTTACGCGTATCAATGCCGAGGTAGTTTGCTTTGACGATATTACCATGCTCATCTGGCGGGAATATGGCTCCGAGTGCATCCCAGCTGCCAATATCATTCCATCCGAAATCGCCCTCAATCACGACGACCTCGTCGCTTCTCTCTAAAATTCCGTAATCTATCGAAATGTTTTGTAACAACGGATAGATTTCATTGATCATTTCTTCTTCACGATCGGTGCCCAAATATTCTATTAAAGGCATCATCGTTTTATAAAGTCTCGGAAGAAATCTTTTGAAATTGTCAATTATACAGGACGTTTTCCAAATAAACATGCCGCTGTTCCATAAGTAATAGCCGGATTGCAGATAAGACTGCGCCTTTAAGAAATTTGGCTTTTCCACGAATTCAGCGACTTCATACACGCTGCAGGGTTTTGTTAGGGCCGGCTCGCTTCGGTATGAAATATATCCGTATCCGGTCGACGGGAAGGTAGGCTTAATGCCTATCGTCACGATTTTATCAGTCTTCATGGCTATGTCGCAGGCATCTTCCAACGTTTTCCTGAATTTTTCTTCTTCCGTAATATGATGATCCGAGGGAAACACAACCATCAATGAATCCCCATGGTTTTTCTCGATAAATAATGCAGCCAGCAGAATGCTGGCTGCCGTATTTTTGGCTACAGGCTCTACTAAAATATTTACGTGCTGAACGCTCTTATGCATAATGCTTTCTAGTAACACCGCTTGTGATCGGTTAGTCACTACAATCGTGTTTTCCAACGGGATAACCCCGTTAAATCTTTCAATCGTGTCATTGAGCATAATATCGTTGCCACTGATATTAATCAGTTGTTTCGGAAGCTCCTGACGGGATAATGGCCAGAAACGGGTTCCGCCCCCGCCGGCTAGAATCGCAGCAAATTTATTCATGATGCATCACCATATGAGCCATGCAATAAGAGACGATATTCTCAGACCCTTGATTTAGATTTAACCCGACAGCATGTATGCCATCGTAACAGGCACCGGTTTGAGCATCTATCAACGATTCATTTAGCGAATTACGGCCATGGAACCATTCATAGCAGGTAGATGCGTGAACGAGATACGTATGGTTCCCTAAGATTTTATAAGCAGCAAAGCAGGTCAGGAGCATCTCGGAGGCCTCTATAGGTTGTTCATCGTACAAGGCTGCTTCACCGCCCCGTGAAAGCCATCCATGACTGCCGACGGGCTTAAAATAACCTTCCTTCGAGAACGTGATTGATGCAAGAAAGTCGAGGCTTTCCTTAGCCGTTTGCCGATATTGTTCGGTATGTGAGAAATTCGAAGCTTTGAGAAGTGCCCAAGGAAGCATCGCATTTCCGTATGTGATGCTATTTTCAAACCAATGCCAGCCATTCCCTTTATTGCTTTCATACTGCGTATGCAGGCGCATTGCTAATTCCTTAACCAGCAGTTCGATCTCTGCACGCGGCAGAAATGAAGGGTCATCCGATTCCTTACCCGAGTAAGGAAAACTGTAGCTCAGAGCGTCCGGTGTTTCCAGCATTGAAGTTAATCCAATGAGCGCATAGGCCATCGCTCTCGGTGAGCCGATACTCCTTATTCTCGGAAGAGCTTGATTAATCATATATCTGCATGTATTTCTCAAATTATCAGGTACCGCGGACTCCGCAAGCGTGAAACCGAGCGCCCACAAACAACGTCCTAAGCAATCCTCAGAACCCGTTTTTTCAATAAACATGCGGTTGTAGTCCATAAAATTCCGAAAGCTTCCTTCTTCGTTTTGAGCATGGTGGATAAAAGCCAAATAGGTACGAATGAGATTCAAGCATTCCGCATCTTTTCTACTTTTGTACAGCATGACCGCTGCAATCAGAGCACGCGCGTTGTCGTCAGAGGTATATCCCTTATTTCTGTCGGGAATACCGAATTTCGTATGCTGAAAGATTCCCGTATCATCCGTCAGCCTTTTCAAATAATCCGACAGGAACGGCCGCGTCATCGATTGGACCATTATACAGCGCTCCCTTTTAAAGCGTAGCTTTGGGCAATGATTTCACGGAAAAGAACGGCATACGACTTCGCTACTTCATTCCACATCATCGTGCTCCCGAGAGCAAGGGTTCTGTTCTCCATCTCTGTTTTCAACTCCGGATGATCTAGGACATTTACGATATGATTTTGTAACGAGACAGCATCACGGAAATCCGCAAGCAAGCCGCGGCCGTCAGCCAGCATCTCAACGGCGTAACGGTACGGCGTCGAAATAATAACCCTTCCGTAACCAATGCCGAATGCAAGCGTTCCGCTAACCGCCTGATCCTTTCCTAGGTAGGGGGTCATATAGATGTCGGAAAGCACAAGCGAATGTACGACCTCCTCCTGCGACAAATGCCTGTCGACAAACGCGACATGCTGCTCTAAGCCAAGCCTTGCTACAAGGTCAATCAACTTCTGTCTGTACACTTCCCCTACCTCTTGTTTAACAACGGGATGCGTCTTTCCCCAAATGATATAAAGGGCATCCGGATGCTTCGTTGCAACGCCGCTCATTGCCTCTATGGCGTATTCAATTCCTTTCCCTGGGCTTAAAAAACCGAAGGTGGATAGAATCTGCCGATTGGAATAGCCGTAACGCTTCTTAAGTTCTGTACGGGACTCCGCAGCTACGACAGGAACGCCATGATGATACATTTCGATTTTGTCACGGTCTATGCCATAGATCTCGTGCAAATCCTGTATTTTATTTTGTGCCATCGTAATCGCCTTGAAGCTCAAATCTGCCAGCCGCTTCATAATGGAGAGCTGTAGAACGCTCGGTTCGGACAACACGGTGTGGAAAATGACGATAAACGGGATCGTAAGCTTCTCCGCCAGCTCTAAAATGTATTCCCCGCTTTCTCCGCCGTAGATGCCAAACTCATGCTGTATGACTAATAATTCGATGTTTGATTGATTGAGCTCTACCGCTGTTTTAGCGTAATCCGAACGGTTTTGCTGGCCGATCTGCCCCATAACTTGATTGCCGTAAACATAGGCTTTATTATTGTTAACCGCAATCATCCGAGGTTTATTAAAGTCTTGTATTCGTTCAATTTCATTCATCATATCTTGCGA
This sequence comes from Paenibacillus sp. LPE1-1-1.1, assembly GCF_040676435.1. NCBI lineage: Bacteria > Bacillati > Bacillota > Bacilli > Caryophanales > Paenibacillaceae > Paenibacillus > Paenibacillus sp. LPE1-1-1.1. The sequence continues at coordinate 1,127,241 of NZ_JBEGHY010000012.1, read as the reverse complement.
AAAGGTAGCTAGGCCGCATTCTCTTGGCAAACTCGTTCCGAGGAAAGCTACATTATGTTTTATTGATCCATTTTTCAAAATAATCACTCCCATATTTTATATTTTCTTACATTTGGATATAAAAAAAAGAAATAAAGATGTCTTTATTTCTCATGCGTTCCTTATGCATTTGGCTGATGGTGATCATCGATATGGCATTTTTTGCAGCTAATGGTTGCTGCTTCCGCTCCTGTCTGCTCCCTAAACCTTAACACGACCATATTTTCTTGTCAATGAAGCCAAAATCCGGTAACTCATTTGACAATGACGGAACTTGTGATAAAATTAACATATGACAAGAAAATATGGTCGTTAGCAGACTGATTAGACATTCCATTGCTAATCAGTCTTTTTTATTGTCAGCTTCAAAGCAACCCATTCGATTAGGAGGCAACATTAATGAGCAATTCTATCCAGTTAAGCGAACGGGTCAATCAAACAAAGTCACAAATTAACGCACTAAGGAAGCAAGGCCAGGTTCCTGCCATCGTGTATGGCAAGGATGTTGGCAGCATCTCGGTCATCGTAGGCGAAAAGGATATCCTTTCAGCAATAAAGCACAATCAGCGGGCCATTTTAATTGCCGCAATTCCGGCACAAGGAAATAAGCCTGTATTGATTCAAAACATTCAAAGAGATCCGATCAGCAATAAAATCGTACATGTCGATTTTCATCAATTGAATATGAATGAGAGCATGGATTCTAAAGTAACGATTCACTTCACCGGCGACCCGGCGGGTGTTAAAGAAGGCGGCATTATTCAAATAGAAATGTACGAGGTTGAGGTACGCTGCATGCCGGATAACCTGCTAAGCGCATTTGAGGTTGATATTAGCGGACTCGGAATCGGCGATCAACTGCATGTCTCCGATCTTGCTTTCCATGAGGGAATAGAGGTTCTATCCGATCCTAGCTCGATGCTTATCAAAATCTCACAAGCACATGCGGAAGAAGTAGCTGCTTCAGCGTAAGCTTCATATAAATAACAAGGGAACCCTATACAGGATGTACAGGGTTCCCTTTTATTTGTTTGGATCCTCGTCATCATGGATGACAACGATAAAATGTCCTGGACTTACATTAAAGTACTTGCAGAGCCTCCATATCAGATCTCGCGGATATTGTACCATCTCATCCTTGTACATCTTCCGTACCGAATCAAAATGGTAATCGATATCCTTCGCAAGCTGCCTTATCGATAAGGTTGGATCCTTTGCCCTCATGATTTCCTTTAAATTACTGTGAACCCCCGGCATGGCTGCACCTCCATTCCATAAATATATAACGGTATGAACATATTATCAACCGTTCCTCCACCTGCACTAATGTAACTGCACGCCTATCTCTAATCACGCACAAAAAAACGACTCTATAGCTAGAGCCGTAACGTTTATAAAGTATGGTGCGGTAGACAGGATTTGAACCTGCACGTCCATTGGACACTACCCCCTCAACGTAGTGGGCTCTGTTTGTTAGTGTATGATTATTTCAGAAAAAGCCTGTTAAAATAGGCTTTTTTCAATTGTATATACGATCTATTATGATTAATTATGAGGGCGATTGTTGGTTTTTGTCAACAATCCGTCAACATGAGGATTATAAAACCCACCTATTCTGACCAAAATGATTTTAAAGAAGAAATTAATATTGGCGGTGGTGGTATTATGGCAAGTTTACAAAAACGTGGACCTAACTCCTATCTACTCGTGGTTGAAGCGGGTTATGATGCAAAAGGGAAACGAATCAAAAAAACAAAAACGATTCAAGCTCGTACAAAGAAAGAAGCTGAGTCTGAGCTAGCACGCTTCATTGTATTTGTAGAAAGCGGCATATACAAAACCCCTTCGAGGTTGACGCTGAATGACTTTGTTCAAGAATGGCAAACAAAATACGGTCAAACTGAGCTCTCTCCTTTAACTTTGAAAACGTATAACCATCATTTGAAAAATCACATATTGCCTGCTCTTGGCCATCTCAGACTCGATGAAATTAAACCCATGCACATCTTAAGTTTAATGGAAGAACTTCGTAAGCCTGGAGCAAGAAAGGACAATGTTTATGGAACACTTTCAAGCGGAACAATTGAATATATTTATCGCGTATTAAAGAATGTTTTTGGCCGAGCAAAGGACTGGAGCATATTAACAGTAAGTCCGATGGAAGGGATCAAAAAACCAAAGGTAACCCAGCAGAAATTAAAATTTTTTGACGAGCAGGAAGCTATTGCTGTGATTACTCTACTGAATGAAGCTGCACCTATCTGGCGATTATTTTGTATTGGTGCAATTCTAGGGGGATTTAGGCGTGGTGAATTACTTGCAATGGAATGGTCTGAAGTGAACTTTGAAAATCATTCAATCACGATAAACAAAAGTATTTCATTGACAATAAACAGTCAAGCAGTTATCAAATTGCCAAAGTCTGACGATTCCCTTAGGACCGTCGATATGCCAAAGTGGTATATGAATGAGCTCGCAATCTACAAGGAACAGTGTGAACGAGAACGTTTAATGATAGGAGATAAGTGGCTAGGTGGGGACAAAAATTATGTTTTTCATGCCGGTTATGGGAAAGCTTGTTATCATACGCAGCCCAGCAAATGGTGGAGAAGATTTACAGAAAAACATGGAGTAAAATATATTCGTTTTCATGACTTACGACACAGTTGCGCGACAATTTTATTGGAGAATGATGTGTCCATGAAGGCAATACAAGAACGTTTAGGACATTCGAAACAACAAGTCACTGCAGATCTTTATACTCATGTGTCAAAATCATTAAGCCGAGAAACAGCAAATAAGCTTGAGAAATTAAATCCAAGTCGAAATTCAGACACATCATTATAAATTGGACCTCTACGGAGGTCTTTCCTTTTTGCTTCCATCGGTTCGCTACCTTTATCGCTCCTAACTAAGTGGGCAATTAATCCCCAAAAGCTCGTTGTTATTTAATTGAATAGATTCTAACATGTTGATGTTTTACATCAAGTTAAAGAATCACTGGCTGCATCACTGCCAGCGATAGGGTCCATTACACGTTGTTATCGCTTCGCCTTATAAAACTCATGATACAGATTCATAAGTGCCCGCTTCTCTATCGCGATACATAACTCCGCGATATCCCTAGAAGCACTACGGCAGTACGCCGCAAGAATATCGGAACAGGTAGAATTAATTGCCGTGTTGAGGGAAATAGGACAACTGTTGGGTCCGAAGCAGTTCCCGACCGACGTACCGATAAACCTACACCATGTCCAACAGGAATAAAAAAAGCCACGTCACAAAGACGTGGCCATCGAGACTACTGTAGACTTATAACAACAATATTAATTATAACCCGTCATCTCTTCGCCTTATAAAACTCATGATAAAGCTTCATAAGCGCCCTCTTCTCTATCCGCGATACATAGCTTGCTAGAATATATGAAATGGATGCTTACGAGATTGTATATTCGCAACTCATTCGGGCAGTAGAGAAGGCATAGTTTTCTATTCAGACAAAAAAGTGTGAACCCCGAATATAAACGGGATTCACACAGCGGTTTTATTCAAAATACTACTAGTATGCAAAAGTTAGTGTTAATTTAGATTTGTTCTAAAGAAGCTCTCGAGCTTGTCGAAGGGGATAAGTTCTTTTCTGTCGTACAGGTCGATGTGTCTTGCATCATTGACAACATACAATTCCTTTGGTTCGGCAGCCATCTTGTAAGCATCCTCAGAAAAATAGCGCGAATGTGCATTTTCACCCATGATGAACAAGATTGGTCTTGGCGAAATCGATTCAAGATCAGTAAGCAAAGGGAAGTTCATAAAAGACATATCGCTCGTGATCGTAAATCCGCCTATCGAATTTGGGTGGTGTCCACGCGGAGCTACGTAATATTCAAAAAACTCGCTTGTGATAGGATCCAGCCCCTCTGGAATTTCTGCGGGGAATGTAGGGGTCAACTGAGGTGATCCATTTTCAAAGTCCTTCCAACGCTGCTCGCCAAGTTGATCAAGGTATTTATTACGCTGTTCATCGGTCATGCTGTCTTCCCAGCCGTTTCGCTTTACGCGGCTCATATCGTACATGCTTGCGGTGGCAATGGCCTTAATGCGACGGTCAACTTTTGCCGCGGAGAGGGCAAAGCCGCCGCTGCCGCAGATGCCGATCGCACCGATTTTATTTCTATCCACATACGGGCGTGTTCCCAGATAGTCTACGCCGGCGCTGAAGTCTTCGGTGAAAATATCGGGCGATGAAACATGTCTTGGTTCACCGCTGCTTTCGCCGTTAAAGGACTCGTCAAATGCAATTGCGACAAAACCGCGTTCTGCCATTGTTTGTGCATAGATTCCTGCACCTTGCTCTTTTACGCCGCCATACGGCGTGCCAATGACAAGAGCCACGTATTTCTTTGATTCGTCAATATCTTTCGGTAAATACAAATCTGCGGCAACGGTAATGCCAAACCTGTTCTTGTATGAGACTTTTTCGACAGTTACATTGTCGCTCAGAGGAAAGGTCTTATCGTTTCTTTTCATTTTTAAACTCCTTATAATGTTATTATGATGTTATTACGCTGTTCGTTGTTAGAAAATTTATAAAATATTTTTTATTGCATTCCTCCTCTCTAAACAAGTTAAGGCTATAACTTGTCTAATATCTTATCTTTGTTAACAGGGATGATTAATCATGTTTAGTTACATACTTCAACCATAGCCCGCTATCCTCCAGCTTTTCGACTTCTTTTAAAAAGAAATTTACTGGAGGCTGTTTTGTTAAAAATGAACTCGTTTCAAATAGTGTCACAGAGTTAGATGCACCATCTGCAATCGGAACGAAAATCAGGCTTAATTCATCAATTAATCCTTCGTTCAAAAAGGACCCGTTTAAAAAGCCTCCACCTTCTAGCATTAATTTATCGATTGAAAATAGTTTTTTAAACTTTTGCACTACGACAGTAAAATTTAATCGTTCTGTCCCACCGAAAATATAAGATATACCCATGTTTTGCAGATGAGCTAAGTAAGCATCAGATACTTGCTCTGTAAGCACCTCTACGATGTGCTCTTCCGTCCTATGCTCATTCCATGATTCAATTGAATTTTTTGTCCATCCTAATTTCCCAGAGGGGTCTACTGCTATTGCATAACTATCAGCATTTTTGTTTGCAACGTAATCGGTTCTAGGGATAGGCGGGACGTCTTTGTGTTTTAAATTTAATTTATGTCCAAAGGTAAAGTGTTCCTCCATGGTAACCCTTCCACACATCCAAGCATCAGAACCGTAACGCTCATGGATTTTTTCGTATAAATCTGTAAATTCAGCTGCTCGTTCCACTTTCAAATAATCTCCTGCGATTTTCCCATCCAATGAAGTTGTCATGTGGCAAATAATATATGGTCTGTCCAAACTTATAACCCCTTTAAAGATAAAATGGCAAATGCTATTGCACTAACAATACTGTCAGCATCAATTGTAATTTTGTAAAAGTCATTCAACGAAGTGAATTGTTTAATCAACTCATGTATATTATTATACGACTAAGAAGAGGTCATTCAATGGTTAAAAACACGCAAAGTGTTGATATATCAACAAAGTAATTAAAAATGTTCTTTATTTAGAAAGCTATGTGGAATTAAGATAACCAAAGTGGGACAACTTTAGTCCCCTTCATAAAGCCGCTATCGTCAGGCAGACCCTGCAATCCTTTTGTATAGGCAACGCCCAATTGGGAGACAAGAGAATGCGCCTAGTAATACCGCTTACTATCCTTTTCCGCTTCGAATTTCCCCTGGTGTTATTCCGAAATACTTCTTGAAGACCCTATGAAAATAAGCAATTTCGGAATAACCGCATATTTGGGCCACCTTTTTGATCGAGATAGCCGTATGCACAAGTAACTGCTTTGCCCTTTCCATACGCTTGCGTATGATGTATTCGGTCATATTCTCCCCGACGATCGTTTTATAGGCCCGGCTAAGATGTTCTTTGCTTACATAAAAATGGTGAGCAACGGTCTCGAGCGAGATTGGTTCCATGTAGTGCTGATCAATATAATGCTGAACTTCAAGGATTACAAGACGGGATTTCGTTCTGCTTACCGATTCAATCTTATCGATAGCCTCCTCATAGCTATGTAACACGCTATTCAACATATCCTTTACGTTTTCGTAACTCCAGGAAGCCTGGGACTTCAGGTTGTTCGCCTCAAATCCGACTTGATTTTCACTCATAAAATCCTCCAGGATGAGTGAAAAATCATCTCTGATTTTAATGAGCATAGAGGCTTCCGTTCCTAAAGGAAAGGTTTGACCTAAAAATTCTTCTAATTTATTCATGCTCTGCAGGAGCAGCGGCTGGCTAAGCTCAAACAAAGCTGCAAAAACACGCTGCCGCAATACCCCATAACGATCCATTAGATGAGCGCTCGGGAATACCAGCGGCGACCGCCATGACGTGTTTACCGTTTGTTTTTGAACCTCTAATTCAAGGATACATTTCTGCAGTGCCTCATTTAACTCATTTGGCTCGATTGGTTTCAGCAAATATTCTACGGCCCGCGATCGGATTGCTTCCTTTAAGTAGTCGAAATCGTCATAGCCGCTCATTACAATAATTTTCAACCTGGGAAACTGCTGTTTTAATTCTTTCAGAAGCCCGACGCCGTCGATACCCGGCATTCTCATATCCGTAATGACAATCTGCGGCTTCAGCTCGCTTATGAGCTTAAGCGCCGCTATGCCATCCTCTGCTTCACCGGAAACGATAAGATTAAGCTTTTCCCATTCTCCTAATGCTTTAACAACTTCCCTCGACCATGGTTCATCATCGATAATCATCACTTTGTTCATCTTGCTGCTCCCTCGATTGTAAAGGTACTTTCAGAATGACTACCGTTCCATGTTCAGGTTTGCTGAATACGCGCATAATAGGCATAAGCTAGATTCGATTCTGATAAGTCTCGTTTCTCCCCCTTAGTCGATTCTTTCGATCGTCACTGTAAAATTCTCAATAACATTTGCGATATGTTCTTTCCCGGATTCAATCTCTCCTAGTACAATCAGTCCATTCCCGGCGGTGCCAGAATCCTTATAAAATATTACCACATTGCCCCACGGGGAATAGTAAGCAAAGTCGCCAACCGAAGGACCGTTTAAGGGGGCAGATTCGGTAGATAATTTACGCGATAAATAACTGATTTTTTCTTTTCCAGCGAATTCCTCGAATGATAAGGTTAGCGGAAGCATCGATACAAAGTCCCTGCTTGTTGGATTGTCATACATGCTTACGATGACTTCCTCATTGTCGAAAATCAATTTTATCATGGCACCTTCCACGCTTTCATTTTCATCAATTGAATCTTGACCGCTCTCCTCGGTTTGATCAACGGGTGCTACAGGTTGTTCATTTCCCGGAGCGTTAGTAACTCACTTCCGCAAGCTGTAAATATAAAAATCATCGCCAGTGCGAGAGTCACAGATAAGATTGTTCGCATATCGTTTGCTCCTCCACCGTATTAATCTATTCTTTCAATTTTCATTGTGAAGTCATCACTCATACTTGCGAGCTTTTCCGCAAGCTCTTCTACGCCAGATTCTACCTTGCCTAATGGAATCAAATCGGACGAATATTGCCCATCAGCATAAAAAAATGCAATGTCTTTCCAGGGCGCGTAATAAACGAAATCTCCGGTAGTCGGTGTAGTTCCTACCGGCGCGCCCTCAGTAGCTAGTCCTTCATCCAGTATTCTTATTTTCTCTAATCCACCGAAGTCTTCGAATGTTAGTGTAAGCGGGAGTCTTCCCAAAAAGTCCCTGCTCGTTGGATTGTCGTACATATTCACAATGAATTCCTCGTTGCCAAAACTAAGTTTGATCCTTGTAGGACCAACATGGTCACTTGCAGAATCTTGACCATTTTTCGAATCAGGTGCATCTCGATCTTCGGTTTCAGCTGCAAATAACCGCTGGACAGGTTGTGCTGCCTTAGCGTCAACAGCACCGTCATTAACCAATTTATCCAACAAAGTATTATCACTGTTCTTGAGTTTGGCAGCCAGGGCGGAATAAGATACAGAAACCATATCGCCTCGAAGGAAACTGTCGGTGAATGTCTCTACTAGACCCAACTGATGCGCTGTTTGCCCTGACGACCCGTAGGTAAAGTCCACGCCATCCTCATAACCAAGCGCGCGAAGCGAAAAAGTAGAATACATTTGCAGATTGCATAATCCGTTAGGATCAAAGAGTTCGCTGCTTACGCCTCTTGTTAATCCGACGTCGTACATATATGCAACGTATTTGTCTGCCCATCCAGGCACATCGGTGAAGGGATGGCTGTAGTTACCGTTTTGCGCCTCTTTTTCCATGCCCAGCAGACGAACCAGCATGACTGCAGCTTGCGTACGGGTAACTTGTTTTTCCAGTTCATACCCGTTACCGGTTCCTAGGAATAAACCTAAGCTTTTTAAGGTATTTCCCTTTTGGTTAGCATCAGATGCAAAAACATTCTGTCCACAAATCCCCACGGTTACCAATACCAATGCAAGTATCACTGCAATTAGCTTTGATTTTGATCTCGTTCTCACTCTTCTTCCCTCCATTAGAGGACACGTTTAGGACCTCGTTGCTATTTTTAAACACCTCTAATGTTACCAATCACTTCTTTTACCATCTCTAAAAAAACCACCATTAGGACCATCGGGCCCGATTGTCGCCAACCAAAGGATTGATTCTGCGGCTTGCTTTGGTGTTCGTGGAGCAGTTGGTCCTCCCATATCCGTACTTACCCATCCCGGATCGACGGCATTTATTTTGATATCTCCTTGAACTTCTGCAGCTGCCAATCGCGTCAATCCATTAAGGGCAAGTTTAGATAACTTATAAGCACCAGCTCCTTGCCACGACAATTGGCTCATCATTCCATAATCTGAAGAAACATTGATAATTCTCCCATAACCCTGCTTCTCCATGAGTGGAATAAAAGAATGAATGACGCAATAAGCACCGAAGAAGTTTGTTGACATCGTTTTCTCTAGTACGGAAAGGTCTGTAGTCAAAAACTTGTCATTCTCATCCAAATACACGCCGGCGTTATTGATCAATACGTCTAGCTTTCCAAACTTCTGATCCACTGTAACCGCTGCTTGACGGATACTTTCTTGATTGTCGACATCGATCATCACAAACGAGACATCTAATCCCGCCCCCTTAAGCTTTTGAGCAGCATCATCACCTTTGATTGGATCCCGACTTGCCAGAACAACCTTAAAGTCATTCAAAGCCAGCAGTTTGACCAACTCATATCCGATTCCTCGATTCGCACCTGTCACAAGAGCCACTTTTTTATCGTGTAACATCATCTTCACCAATCCACCTTTCTTAAGATTATACTTAGCGTTGAGATACGCAGAATACAATGAACATTTGATAGAGATACGTTTAGCGTGTTTCACTGCGGATAATCCTACATTATCTCCCGAATATGTTGCATCTTGCGCTTCATTTCCGTCAGCTCCTCGTGGCTGATCGATGAGCCGCTGTAATTCGCTTTCTCGAAGAGTAGCAATACAGAATTTAATTCATCTTTCCCTATTTGTTTATTCTGCTCGAACCATCTCTGAGTCGCTTCTCTCGCCGTTTCGTGTTTCAAGCGATGATAACCTTTTCGACTTACGAAACGAAGGAAAAGCTCGAATTCGATCAAAACATCCTGATTGGTATTCAATTGTCGGTTCACAGGCCAAATGTGCCGCAATACTGGAACACGCCGGCGGAGGATCCATATCAAACCGAGCAAAATCGCACCGGCGACGATCCCAACTTCCCATCTGAACGAACGCGAGTTTCCCTCACCTACCTTCTGCGTCTGTAGAATCTCTTCAGATTCCAAGTTTGATTCCGACTCCGTGGGCGTTTCCGTTTCGATGGAGGTTTCCGGCTGCGGATCGGTTACGCTGGCATCCTCCATCGCGTAAGTCGGGAGCGAAAAACCTGCAGTCGGTTCGAACGGAATCCACCCATAGCCTGGGAAGAACACTTCGACCCATGAGTGGGCGTCTGAATTACGGATCGTGTATTCATTTTCTCCCGTAGCCGCGCCTGGAGCAAAACCTTTTACCCAGCGTGTCGGTATGCCGATCGAACGCGCCATGACCGCCATTGCCGTCGAATAATTATTGCAGTAGCCTTCCTGGACTTCAAATAAGAACTGATCGACGAAATCTGCGCTCTTGCCTTTACTCAAGTCTGGATTAGTGGTGTACGGGTACGTACTGGACAAGTACTGCTCAAGCAACTTCACCTTGTCGTACATATTCGTCCCCGGTTGCGACACCTGTAAGGCCAATTCCGTCACACGATTCGGGAGTGTATCTGGAAGGTGCAAATACTCTTCCAGTCCCTCCCGACTCGGAATTTGAGCAGGAACTTTGCGAAGTGCGGCTTCATTGATAACCGGCACTTTAGAGACGATCGTATACGATTCCGGATACAAGGTTTGGCCATCTCCGATCCACCTAAGCTCTGACGATTGGGATGACCACCGAATCGAAGAGAAGCTCACACCATCATTTCCGTTGGTGATGCTTTGCACGTTATCCATTGCATACGCTCCGAACAGTACAGGGAACTCTTCCCGTGAATCACCCGCCATCGTTACCGTTTGCTTCACTTCGATTGTTCCGAGCTGCGCTTGTTCAAGTCTCGGATCATGTGGGAGAGATGCTTCTGGCGAGATGAGCGATAAGGGCATCCGTCGTTCGACCTCGCTCGAGATCCATCCCCTACCGGTATAAAGCGAACGGGTTTCGCCGCGCCAATAGCTGCGGTACGGCGTAACAGCCGACATAACAGGCGTATGGTCGAAAGTAAGTTGTCCACCGAGAGTTGAGTCATCACGGCTATAACCGGACGTTGACTGCGAGCCGAGTGACGTGCTTGCACTGTCACTACTCCCCATTGCAGGTGAAACGCCCTGCACGTTTCTCCACATCGTATAGGGATCAGTAAGTACCGCCCGGACATCCGGAGCTAGTGTTCCAAGGTAAACGATAAGCGAAAATAGGAGTACGATCGGCAACGCGATAAAGGCAAATTGACCGGACGAATTAGACCACGCGACAGGAATCCTTTTCTTTAGTTCAACGAAATGCCATATGGTCAATAAGAACAATCCGCAAATGATGGCCGCCGCCCCCTGCTCCCAAAGCTCAATAGAGCTGAAGGAATCGCGTATTGCGAAAGCCATCACCGTAATAACCAGTATAATCATGATGCGTAATTTATTCTGCATGGTCTTCAAAGCAATCAAAGTGATTATCCATGCAGATAGGGCAAACCAGATGAAAGGCGCAAATTGTCTCATATCGTCCTGAAAAAGGATTCCCAGATCACGGAAATCAGAGACTTCACGACCGAGCGGATCATAGTCCAAAACGTAGCCCGTCATGAACGTAATCGCCATAAACTGCATCAGACGACGAAGAGACCAATGCAACGCGGGAAACATTTCAACAACAAGCGTTAAGAGAAGCGTCATCTTTACGACCGTGATTGTTTCGGGCAGCAAGACCCCGCTTTCTTTTTGAATCCATATTACGTACTGTAGAAGAAATACGCCTGTAAGCAAAACCGATAAATGTTGGTGCCAATCCCGTAGAAGCGGGATTGAACGCGACCGTAGTTTGAGCATTTATATACGCCCTCCCAATACTAGTGCCAACTCTTCAAGCGAAGTTACGGCGTAGCCCATAACACCCGTCGTTTGCAAATGTCGCCGCCATTGCTCTTGTTCAGTTACGGGCACTCCCGAGGCGACCCACATATGACATGGCTTCAACCGGCGCTGCTGTGCCCAGGAAATCAACGGCACCGTCGCATCCCCATACTCCGGGGAAATGAAGACTAACAAAGAGCCGGAATTGATCTGCCGCGACCGATCTTTCAGTCCACTGAGAAGCGGATTCGTACCGTCTGGCTCCGCATCAATCAAATGGTTTGTAATCGCCTTCTGATGGCTTGTGCCGGCCTTTGACTCCAAATACGCAATATGTTTACCTACTGATACCAGCCCGACCGACAAATGGTTGGCTGTCAAATAGTCAATAAGGGAAGCAGCGATCGAGACGGCCAACTCAAACTGTTCCTTGCTCCGGTAGGCGTGCATGTTCCTATCCAATACGATAATTATCCTCGGTAAGGCTTCCTTCTCAAACTCCTTTGATTTCCATGTGCCTGTCTTAGCCGTAGCATTCCAATGAATACGGGATAGGCGATCCCCATTGATGAACTCACGAATGCCATTCATCTGCGCGGACTCCTGGAAGGACTGTGATTTTATATTATGATGGCGAAAACCCTGAAATATTTGGTGAAGCTGCTTCCATTCACGGATATGCACCTTTTGCGGCAGCACAAGAAGCTTGTCCGGTAAATCTAGTCGTCCTTTATGCTGGAATAGGCCAAAGATATCTTCTGTCACGCAATTCGTGACTCCGAATCGGTATACTCCTCTGCGCAACGCAGGCGTTCGGTATGACACTTCCACTTGCCTTCTCCGATCTGGAATGCCGAATGTCTCTAACATATGCTCCTCGCCGCCTTCACGAGAAAGACATTCCTTAATGGTTACGTAAGGGATTGGCCAAACGCCGGGGATTTTCGCCAGAAAGTGAACCTCAAGCGTCGTACCCGCCACGATATCGGAGTCACGACCGGTACCTATTACTTTCCGATAGCCATGCACGCTAGAGATGCCGCTCCAGCGACCGCAAATCAAATAGATGCATAACCCCGCAACGATTATGAACACCATTAGAGCGAACTTGCCTCCTTGAAACAATAAAAAAAACAAGCTAGCGGTAAAAAGAACAGCGGGCCCCCAAAAGCGTGATGAATATTTGGTAAAAAGATTCATCTTATTTCCCCGTGCCAACGGGCACCTGGACTTGTTGGAAAACTGTTTCAAACAGTTGAAACAAGGTATTCCCGTCGTTTCTTCTTGCTGGTTCCAGAATGATCCGATGACCGAGCACAAACGGCGTCAAATATTTCACATCATCGGGTATGATATATTCTCGATTCCACAAGTAAGCGAGTGCCTTCGCTACTTGAAGTATGGCGATCGACGCCCGCGGACTGGGGCCGAGGAGAACGGCAGAATGGCCGCGCAATTTTCTCACTATTGAAATGATATAGTCGGCAATGGCATCGTCAACGTAGATTTGCTTCACTCGTTCCTGCATTTGTCTCAAACGCTCGATGGTCGTGACCGGCTCGAGTTGATCAACCGGATGAGCACTTCCCTGCGATAAGAGGATTCGCTTTTCCGTATCGTAATCAGGATATCCAAGATTGAACTTAAACATAAACCGATCCAGCTGTGCTTCCGGCAATACGTACGTGCCATCGAAATCAATAGGATTTTGTGTAGCGAGGAGCAAAAACGTCTCCGCAAGCGGGTAGATCTCACCATCCACAGTCACGGTGCGCTCCTCCATAGCCTCAAGGAGTGCAGACTGTGTTTTCGTAGAAGCACGATTAATCTCATCAACAAGTAATATATTGCTGAAAACCGGTCCAGGTCGAAAAATAAACATTTCCTCTTTTGGATGATAAATCGTGACCCCTGTAATGTCCGTTGGCAGCAAGTCGGGGTTGCATTGGATCCGGCGGAACAGGCCTTGCACGGATTGAGCCAACGCTTTGATCAGAACCGTTTTGCCGGTTCCAGGCACATCTTCAAGCAGGACATGTCCACCTGCAAGTGTAGCAGTCAAAAGCAGCTCGACTTCCATTTCTTTGCCTAGAACACAAGATTCGATGTTTAATTTAAGTAGATTTAAAATATTCCTGTCATCATTGAACATAGGTTCCATCTATCTTGTTCCTCCTGCTGGTCTTAGCTGTTTGGATTTTAATAAAACGGTCCAGACAATATAGATACATCCAATTCCTACAAAGCATTGGATGGGATATTCGCTACGCCAAATATTGTTGTCGGTTTGTTATCGTCCACCTCACAATGCAGTTAAACATTAAACCAATAAAAAACCATGATGTATTATTGTCATCAAGATACCCAACACGAGGTGGATAAGAGAAAGAATTTGTTTAGTCAACATTATTATATAAGTAAGAAGCGTACATTCAATGGTTAAAAGAACGTAATTTGTTGATATATCAACACAGCACTCGAAAATGTTAATTTTCTAAGAAGGCTTGGTGGAATTTACGATGACAAAAGTGGATCGGAGAATTGTTAAAACACAAGAATCGATGAAAAAGGCTAGGGTGAGATTGATAAACGAGTGGAATAAATATAGAGATAATTGATGTTATTTTGCAATAAACTGGGGTCGCTAATCAACATATCCCAAGTCTCAGAAATAAAGGAGATCATCTTATAGACAATCTCCCGTATCTGTTCTGTTGTCTTTCCTTCCAGAGTTTTGATCGGATTATCGATAGCGGCATGACCACGAGTTCATAGCATCAACTAGGAAGAAGCTTGATCTCAGCACGATATTGGCCAGGACTGCAGTTGTACTTCTTCCGGAATACTTGCGTGAAATGCCTCACATCCGGGTACCCGATCATTTCACCGATTTTCGTAACGGTTAGTTTCGGGTCAGCAAGCAGTTCCGCAGCCCGTTCCATGCGAAGCTGAGTTACATATTCCTTAAACCCTATACCGATTGTTTGTTTGAAAAGTTTACTGAAGTAGACCGGGTTTAAATAGATGACGGATGCAACGAGCTCCAATGAAAGGTTCTCATGAAAGTTGCCATGAATATATTGCACAGCGGTATCGATAACATTGTTGCTTACAAATGAAGCGTCTTCGACCTGATGATCGGAAACGGATTGCAGCTTCCGAATCTCGCTTGGAATCGAGTAGAAATCCGTAAGAAGCGAGCTCATATAAAACTGGTAAGGGACTTTAAGACAGCGGTCCAGATGAGTTATAGCTTCTGATTGGAAACGTTCCGGAGTCATATTATTATTGAGCGTAACGACACCAGCCAGAAAATCCCCATCCACCGTTACGATAAAGCCTGAGCCGCTCATACCGATATATTCTGACATAATGTTCTCGGCAACAAAGTTTTTAAGCGAAAGCTCCCGATCGTTTTCCAGCTTGATGCCCAGGAGATAAAAGCGGTCATGCCGCTCCTTGAGCGCGGTCAGATCGAAATGTCCGATGTCTAACCCTTTAATCCACCGTCTGAACACCGCTTCCCGCAAATATTTCAGATTCAGTTCAAGGAGTGCGTGATCGGACTCCTGGCGCTTTTTTTCGTTCCACTCGGACAATAGAACTGTTGTCGCCGCAATGATTTGGTCCTTGCCGATCGGCTTCAAAATATAGTCCCGCGCCCCCAATCGCATCGCCTCTTGGGCAAATCTGAATTCGGAATGAGCAGAAACAACGATCCATATCATATTCGAATACGTCGGACCGACATGTTTCAGCAATTCCAAGCCGTTCATACCAGGCATCAAAATATCCAGAAAAACGGCATGAATCTGTTTGTGCAGAAGAATATGAAGCGCATCTGCGGCAGATGCGGCCGTACTAACGTCAATTTCCGGGAACTCTCTATCGATTGTCCGCTTAATCCCTTCTCGGATCGCTTTTTCATCATCAACCACCATTACATTCAATCCGGTTCCCCCTCGCTGCTAGCCCGTTACGTATTCCGCCTTAAGATCGGAAGATCAACCGTAATGGTAGTGCTGAAGCTTTCTTTGCTTTGTATATGGAGACCATAGCCCATGCCATACTCCAATATAAGTCTACGGTGAACGTTAATAAGACCTGAACCCGAACGGGATACTTCCCCGTAACTCCCCGCTTGATAACCATGCTTCTCTTCTTCCGCCATACGATTCCAGTCCAGCTTCTCCGCCTGCTTCAGCGATTGCTTTAGTTCGTTTTGCTTCGCCGGCGAAATGCCTTTCCCGGTATCCTGAATATGAACGTGTAGCGTCTGGCCTTCCAGCGATGATGAAATACGGACAATTCCTTCATCCGTACCCTCGCTCAAGCCATGAATGATCGCATTCTCGATCAGCGGCTGAAGCGTCATCTTGGGAATTGGCGTCGATAGCCATTGCTCGTCGATCACATTCTCAACCCGAATCCGTCCATCGGATCGCACCTGAATGATGGTCAAGTAATGATTAATCTGCTCAAGTTCATTCTTCAAAGAGGCCGACGAGCTGCTCCAATCGCTGCTGTATCGGAACATGCGCGACAACGAAAGTACAAGTTCAGCAAGTTGTTCATTTTCCTGCTCATCGAGCAGCCAATAGATCATCTCCAGCGTATTATACAAAAAATGTGGATTAATCTGGGATTGCAGCGCATAAATTTGTGCGTTCTTTTCACTCGCTGCTGCAATTCGGACCCGTTCGACAAGCTGATTAATTTCGCCAACCATGCTATGGAAACGGTCCATAAGATAATTCAACTCGTCATATGACTTGACCGCCATCATCTTCGGACTCAGATTCCCTCGTTCCACCCTTCTCATTTCATGAACGATGTTTTTGATGGGCCTGGAAATCGATCTCGACAGAAATGTGGCTAACGCAATGGCGATAACCAGCAGCGTGCCTGTTACGACTATGAAAAATCGGTTGACTTTCGCGTACTCTACCTTGGTTACAGGCTTGGGCGTAATGTTGACAACCTTCCATCCGAGCAAGGGATCTCGAGCAATCACGATCATATCCTTCTTATCGTTTACAATGTTAGCTTCATCTTTGAACATATAACGTGTCAGATCCGGCAAATCCGTCGGAAGCTTACCCTCGGAGTCTGATGATACAAGCAATTGATTCGTATCCGAAAAAACGAACGTCCGGCTCTTCGGTCCGATCGTCAGATTGTTCATGGATATGAGAAACGTCCGCGGATCCGCTTCAATCAATAACACGCCTAGCGGTTGCCTGGTGTATAGATTGTACATTTTGCGCCCGAATGTAAATACGGTATCATCCCTTACGGTCAGCGGCTCTTGCAAAATACCACCCCACACCAAGCCGCCGTCCGAATTCTGAAGCTCCTTGAACCATTCGCCCTTCATAAACGCAGCGCCCAGCGGATGGTTCACGGATTCATAGCTGTAGACATTCCCCGCGTTGGTAATGATGTGAATTCCCTTCACATCGTGATAACTGTAAAAAATCGAACCGAGCAAATTCGTAATCGATATATCTTTAATCATTTGCAAGGAAGGGATTGTTTCTTCCTGGGCGATCAGGCGCTGGATTTCGATATTTCCGGTGATCGACTTGGTTAGGCTGTCGTAACCTCTGGCCTGCAAAGTATAGCTTTCCATCGCTTGGGAAATGTTCCTCTGCGCGGCTTCTCCCACTCGCAGATCGATCTGGTGGATCGTGTACTGGTAAGAAACGCCGCTAAGGAGAACAACAAGCGCCAAGGAGGACAGCAGAATCCATAGAAACAACTGTGTGGCGAATGAGTTGAGTCGAAATCGTTTCAAGACCTTACCTCCTGAAGTAAAGGTTTCCCCTTAGCGTACCAACCAATACTTCAGCCTTTGACAGCTCCGGCAACCATTCCTTTTGTAATTTTTTCCGAAAGTATGAAATAGACGATAATAACCGGCAATGCACCCAATACAAGAAATGCCCCAATGGCTCCATAATTGGCGGTGTACTGCCCGACAAAACTGTTTAATCCAAACGGCAGCGTCTTGAGTGATTCCGAAGAAATGAACGTCGCTGCAATAATATACTCGTTCCAGACCGAGATGAAGGTCAGGATGGTGACGGTCATAATCGGCGGTACGGTAATCGGCAGAATGATACTCACGAAAGTCCGGTAGATCGATGCGCCGTCAATCATTGCCGATTCCTCAATCTCATGAGGTACGCCCCGTAGAAATCCCGACAGAATGAAGACTGCCATCGGAAGCGCGAACGCGACATAAGGAATGATGATCGACAAATGCGTATCTAGAATATCCATGTTTTTAAAAATGACCATGAGCGGCAGCAAGGTGGACTGGATCGGAATCATGATCCCAATCATAAAAATGAGAAGCACCGCATTTCCATAACGCCATTGGAAGCGAGTAATCGCGTATGAAACCATGGCGCCGAAGAAGATCGTCAGAACAAGTGAAATACCCGTAACGATTATACTATTCAGAATATATTTCGAATATTCGCCTGAAGTAAAGGCCTCAACGTAATTACTCCATTGGAACGATTTCGGAAGGGAAAAAAACTTGCCTTCCATGATTTCACTTGTCGTTTTGAGAGAATAGAGCAGCAGCCAAAGGAGCGGATAAACCTGTGTGACGGCCAAAACGCCCAGAAAGCACCATGCCGCCACCTTCTTCAAGTTTCTCCAGTTCAGGATACCGATGCTAGAGGAAACCGTTTGCTTCGCTGTTTTTCGTATTGCTTCCGTAGTCATGTTCGAGCAACTCCTTTCCTTTTAAAAAGCGGATTCCTCCGCGCGTTTGAACAGCCGATTCAGCAGAACGGTAGCAACCAGGCAGAACACGACCAGAAACGTGGAGAGGGCGCTGCCGTAACCGTACTTGAAGGAATTGAAGGTCATATAGTACATGTGAGTGGAGATAACCTCCGTGCTGTTGGCCGGCCCTCCGCCGGTCATGACGACGACCAGATCGAAGGCTTTCAGTGAACCGATGACGGCCAGGACAGCTGACATTTTGATAACCGGCGCAAGCAACGGCAGCGTAATGTAACGGTCGGCTTTGAAGCCTTCGGCTCCGTCAATGCTTGCCGCTTCGTAAATATCATTTGAAATGTTCTGAATGCCGGTAAATTGAATCAGGACGTGATAGCCGATATACTGCCAAAAAATAACGAAACTAAGGGCGAAAATCGCGATATCAGTTTCCGCCAACCAGGTTCTTGTCCATCCTTCGAGGCCAAGACTAACGAGAATGCTATTGAGCATGCCCCCAAGCTCGGTCGGGTTATAAATCGCTTTCCACAGCTGCCCGATCACAACAACCGACAGGATAACCGGCAGGAAGTAGCTCGAAACAAGGAAGTTGGGTCTGCGGACATAACGGTTGATTAATGCTGCAACCAGCACCGCGACCGGAATTTGCGCTAGTGAAAAGAGTGAAATATAAAAGGTTCTTAGCACGGACGGCCAGAAGATCGGGTCCTTCGTGAACATCACCTTGTAATTGTCAATCCATATCCATTTTCCCTCGCCCATTCCGTCCCACTCCATAAAGGAATAGTAGACGGAGACGAAAATCGGATAAAAGACAAACGCCAAATAAAACAGGAGACACGGTAGAACAAATAAGGCAATCGTTCCCCGGCTGACTCTCAAAACGCCATTCATCAAACTACCTCCTTAAAACTGTTGCCTTTGAAAAGGCGATATAACCGCAAAGGGAACTAAACGGTTCCCTTTGCCGGCTGCAGCGTTACTTCTTGTTCATTTCCCACGTATTCTCAATCTCTTTCGCCAAATCAGCAGCCTGAATCTTGTCATTCACAAGCAATGACTGCAGCCCATTCAATTGAGTTTGGGTAGTTGATGGCTCAATAACGTTGTCAAAATTGAGGTCTCCGCCTTTAACGTCGTTAAATTTGCTCATCACATCGATGGCCAATTCCGAATAACCAGCAGCTTGGAAATCGCCGTCAACCTTCATTGACAGACCGACTGCCGCTTTCTTCTCAAACGCAACTTTCGGATAATGTAGAAGCAGGTATTTCAAGAACGCTTTGCTTTCATCCAGATGCTTACTGTTCGCGCCCAAAGCATACGCAATTTCCGGAGCAAGCAAATAATCGTTCGGATTTCCTTTGCCTTCGACAGTAGGGAACGGCAGGAACCCGATTTTTCCTTTTACCGCTTCGGAAACATCTATCGATGCCACTTCCCACGATCCCATGTAATACATAGCCGCTTTGCCGCTTCGGAACTGATTAGAAGCCGTATTGTAGTCGTACGTCGTAGCCCCGTCCTGGAATGCGCCTGCGGCGATCATATCCTTTGTCTTTTGAAGGGCCTGTACGAATACCGGATCGTTAAAATCCCGTTTGCTGGCCACGATGTCCTGAAGAAATCCCGGACCGCCGTTTAACCGCTGCAGTACGTTCATGAACATAAAGGAAAGCGGCCATCTGTCTTTGCCTGCGACGATCATAGGAGTGATGCCGGTTTCTCTGAGTTTCTTGGATGCCTCAATCAACTCTTCGAACGTCTTCGGGGGCTCTACTCCGGCTTTCGCAAGCAGCTCCTTGTTATAAAAAATACCCGCGATATTCAGGCGGTACGGAAGCGCATAGACATTCCCGTCCACGGTATAGTAATCAAGTACCCCTTCCAGAAACGTTCCTTTCAGCTCATCATCGAGCACATCGTTCAGCGGTGCAAGCACCTTGCCGTTTACGAATGGGGCCATCTGTGCGCCCGGATTTACCATGGTGATATCAGGCACTTCGCCGGACGCGGCTTGTGTTTTTAGTTTTACTTTTTGTTGTTCAACATCCAGACGGTCCCATTCAATTTTGACGTCCGGATGTTCCTTCATATAATTGTTTGCAATCTCTTCCTCAATCTGATAAGCGGGTGTACTCTTGTCCGTCTGCAGGGTTTGGAAGGTGAGCGTAATCTCTTTTGCTCCTCCGTTATCCTTCACCGCACCTCCGGCCTCGCCGCTTCCGCTCTCCGTCTGGTTTCCGCCGCAAGCCGCCAATGTAAAAGTCAATGCAGCCGCAGCAACTAGACTCATTACACGCATTTTATTCATCTTGCTTTTCCCCCTCAAAAAATGATGTCGCTTACAATTTAAACTTTATCGTTTATTCACTTGATATGTTAGACAAAAAATCAACAAGTCATGTTTAAATTTTCAACAATATTAGAAAGGCGAGGGGCCATGAAACGTTTGTCCTGCACCGTCTTTGGAAAACGAAGCCCTTTGCGGCAGACCGAGTAAACCAAAAAAAAGATCTCTCCAAAGATTTAGAGAGACCTAAGTGATCACGAAAATAGTTTATTGATTCTGACGAATCAATTCAACCAGCTTTTCAGCGGCTTCATGCTCTCTCGGACCTTGTGCAGTAATGGTTAGCACCGAGCCGCTGATCACTTCAAGCGCCATTACGCCAAGAATGCTTTTGGCATCAGAAATAATATTTTTCGCCTGCCAGATGACGCGGATCTCCTCTTCTGTAAAAGTCGCTGCCATATCGGTGATTTTTTTGGCAAACAGTAACGGAAAACCGTTTTGCTGTACAGTGACGTCAATTGAAGTCATATCCTTCTCCTTTCTACTGCTTCCACTTAGCTTGTCCGAACCGATTCCAGATCCTTTATGATTCGGGGATATTCCTTATCGAGCTTGTAAAACCACAAGAATACGATTTGCAGAATGGCCAAAATGACCGGTAGATAGATAAAGAGAACCTGAATCGCAGTACTTGCGGAACTGCTGATTGTTTCCTGACCGCCGATATATCCACCTAGGGTAAGGCCCCATCCGATTAAGGCCCCTCCCAGACCGGTTCCCGCTTTCGCCCCGAAGCCTCCCCCACTGTAGACCAAGCCTTCCGTTCTCATGCCCGTTCTCCATTCTCCGTAATCAATGGTGTCAGCCAGCATGGCTAGGAGCGTAGCTGTAATTGTCATCATTCCGATCGCTCTGATGATTACACCGGTTAATACGACAGGAAGGCTGGCGGGATCGAAGCCTATAACCAGCGATCCTGCAATCATTATGACACTGCCCAGCAGTGCGACATTCCGCTTTCCATATCTTTTGATGAACGGCGCTATGAAGAACAAACCGACAAGAATCGGCAGTAGGCTTGCCATGCCAACCAATCCTACGAGTCCGCTGTCCCCGAGGATATACTGGGTATAATAAACGTTCATTCCAGTGATGATACTGTACCCAATAAAGTAGATTAAGGAAAATCCGACTATCATGGCCCAGTATTTATTGCGGAACAAGGCATGTACGGCTTTCTTGAACGGGATTTCCTTTTGAACGACCGAAGGTTTGACTCGCTCCTTCGTCGAAGCGAAGGTAGTCAGGAATAGGGGGACGGACAGTACGGCGAACACCACGAACGTTAAGACCCAGCCTGTTCTGCCTCCTCCGAATAGATTTACGAGCGGCATGGTGGTAAAGGTAACGAATAAGGCACCAGAAATCGTCATGACCATCCGGTAAATATTGACCAATGAGCGCTGGTACGACTCCTGTGTCAGCAAGGAATTAAGAACGCCGTAAGGCACGTTGATGCAGGAGTAAACAATATTCATCAGTAAATAAGTGATATATGCGTAAATCAAAACTCCGGACGTTCCGATATCGGGCACCGTGAATAGCAGCACGCCTGCTGCACCGAAGGGTACTGCCATCCACAGTAGCCAAGGCCGGGCTTTGCCGTGACGTGACTTCGTCTTGTCGACAAGCGCGCCGACGCCAATGTCGACAAATGCGTCCATCAACCGAGCGATCAGCAGAAGCATGCCGACAGCCGCTGCCGACAGTCCGATTACATCCGTGTAATAGAAACTCAGGAAGGTCCCTGCCGATGTCCAGATCAAATTGCTCGCGAAATCACCTACGCTATACCCCAATCTTTCTTTCATTCCAAGCTTTGCCAACTGCTTATCTGCGTCCGCAACGGCTTTTGCCCCGGACATGTTGAGACTTCTTGATAAAACCGCTGTGTCTTCTGAACTCATCCTCGTTTGTGCTCCTTTTAATTCCGGTTCGCTTCATCAAGCGAGGCCAATAGCTCCTCTTCGCTGTCAAGTCCTCTCCGTATGCGGGAAGGCTGCGAGCGGCACATCATTTATTACGACCTATGCCATGTCCGTTTGGGCATTCGAGGTTAGATCCGCGTAGAACGAGTCTTCTTGGAACGTTCCCCTCGAATCATTATGTCGCTGACATAAATAACTTTATCTTTTATTCAAATGATTTATAATACAAAAATTCAACAACTCATGTTTAAAATTTCAATATCTTTTCCACATGAAAGTACATCTATCATTTTCAAGATTTTATTAATTCCATGTAATTTGCTATATCCCTTTCTGACATAGAACCGGTTATAACCTTTAGAACTTTTCCATTCTTATCGATTAAGAATGAAGTCGGAATTGGGGTAATATCATAAGCTTCAGTGACAGCTTGGTCTTTATCCTTCAGAACGGGAAATGTAAGTCCATGTCTTTCAACGAAAGAATCAATGGCAATGTCACTTTCCGCAATATTAACAGCAAATATTTCTATACCAAGATTTTTGTATTGATTATACTGGATCTCCATATAAGGCATTTCCTGCTCGCATGGTTTGCACCATGTTCCCCAGAAATTCAAAAAAACTCCTTTTCCCTTTAAGTCTGATAGCTGAACTTTATTTCCATCCATATCTTCAAGTACAAAATCAGGTGCTTGATCCCCAACCTGAACCTGATTTTTTTCAGTAAAGAATTGTTGATAAAGTGTGTAAGTTATGGCTGAAATCATAATAAGCAGCAGACTCAAGCGAAGAATAAATCTAGTCTTTTTGTTCCTCATTTGAACCTCCATTACTTATTTAGGTGTAAGAATGCAATCCGGCGATTATCAGGTTAACAAAAACCAGGTTGAAAATAATGATTCCAAAACCGATGACTCCGAGCCATGCTGATCTTTCACCTTGCCACCCCCTGGAGAGCCGCAAATGCAAATATCCAGCATAAAATAACCATGTAATCAGAGCCCATACTTCCTTGGGATCCCATCCCCAAAAACGTGTCCAGGCTATTTGAGCCCAAATCATCGCAAAAATAAGTGCGCCCAAAGTAAATAACGGAAATCCGATTGCAACCGACCTATATCCAATTTCATCAACCAAATCAAGCTTAATATTCTTCGTTAATGGCTGAAGAGTCGCAGAAATTCTTTTCCTAAAAATCAGTCTTAGTATTAGGTATAAAAGTAAACCCGTGATAGCAGACCAAATAACTGTATTTAGTTTTCCTGCGTCAATAACAGCCGGTACTTGGGCTAAAGCCTCGATTTTGCCTTCCGTAAGCAACTCGCCTTGATTAGGCCCTATAAGTGAAGGAAGTCTGTAAGTAATCTCCGTCTCTTGGCCATTATTATCGACCCATTTATAAACAGCTTCATAGTGCAATCCTCTAAAAACCAATGTAATCACTATAAAAGCAAGTATTGTCACAATGTAGTACATGATCACCTCAAGCCAGAAGGTTTTCATTGATGGTTTCGTCTGGTCAACTGAACGAAGTAAATAAATAATACCTGCAATAAAGCTGCTGGCTAGGACAGCTGAACCTAGTGCCGTTGTAGTTACATGAATAGCAAGCCAATCCGATTGCAATGCTGGGATTAATGGAGAGGCATCTGTCGGGAACAAGCTTCCATAGGAAATTATTAATAATGTTATCGGCAAAGTGAATAAACCTAAGATTGATACTTTATACAAAAAATAAAGGATGATGAACGCTAACACAAACATCATGGAAAAAGCTGTTACAAATTCGAACATATTGCTCACTGGTGCGTGTCCGGAAGCCATCCATCTTGTGATAAAATAACCCAGATGTGTAACAAATCCTAGAATGGTCACACTAATTGCGACTGCAGCCCATTTACTTGGTTTTTCATATTGTTTTCTCCGATCACGAATAGCTCCGCCAAACAGAAAGGTAGAAACTAAATATAGAAAGAATGCTGAGTAAAGCAAGTTACTGCTAAAAGCGATCATTATTCTCCTCCCTCTAACTAGTTCCGCTTTTCCTGTTTGTTTGGTCAGTTAATTTTTGTAAGCCGGTTTCTTTTAAAATATTGTCTATTTCATTTTGGATACTATACCAATTTTTATTTGTATGGCCTGCAATTAATATAGCGTCACTACTTCTTCTGATCCATATTCTCCGATGGTTCCAGTACATCCCTTGTACTACTCCAAACATGAAAATGGCTCCTCCTAATCCAAGAAACCATAATGTATTGTCTTTACGAACGGTAAGGGCTGAAAGATTTTTCATTTCAACGCTTTCAAATTTCATTTGTAATTGATTATCTCCGCTTGTTTCAATTGTGTTTCGTATGGCAACAAAGCTTTTTTCACCATCCGGGTTTCCCGGAGATATCATGTTAAAATAAAAAGCCGGATTGTCAGGAACTTGTGATCTTGTTGCAGGCCGGCTTTCACGATCAAAATAGAAATTGGGAAAATATGATAAAACCTCAACGATATAATCATTGCCCAGATCATATTCCTTTTCTGGACTTAACAAATTTATCTTAATCTGGCCAATGCTTTTTTCAGTTTTTTTATCAATTAAACGAAAGGTCATCTTATTTAGTTCATTTAATTTATAGGAACTCTGGTATAGAGCAAACGAATCATGTTTTAAAGGCTGGTTCACTTTGATTTGCTCATCTTTCACCTTTACGAGCTCGGGTGTGTCTCCATAAAGGATCTCACCTTTACGTTCATATAAGGTCACATTCGTTTGATAATTTTTAACTACATTTCCATCTCCAACTTGTGAAAGGGCATTTGCAAATACTTCATCCTCTTTATCTTTTTGATAAGTTTCCAAAATAAACTTGTCACTGTTTAAGTAATACTTTGCATTGGTTCCTGGAATAACTTTTGTTTCACCGTCACTAATCCAAAGCCTTTCGTCTACATACATACCCGGTACAAATCTGAGCATTCCTCCAATAAGGAAGATAATAAGGCCAGCATGATTTACATACGGTCCCCATCTTGAAAATCGATTTTTCTCAGCCAGAAAATTCCCGTTTTCTTTTCGAATACGGTACCGTTTATTCTTTAATTTGGATATTACAAATTCTAGCTGTTCATCTGAATTCTCTTTCACTCTTGTTTCACTGAAAAGACGTTGTCTGCGTATGAAGCTTTCATGTCGCGTAACCCCTTGATTTTTCAAAGCAAAATATAATGGAATAACCCGGTCCAAACTCGCGATAACAAGTGATATTACCAAAGCTGCTAGCAGCAGAAAATACCACCAAGATTCATACAGCCTGTTAAAACCTAATTGATAGTATATTTGGCCGAAAAATCCGTATTGATCTTGATAAAATTCTTCCGGTACTACATTTGGAGGAATATACATCTGCTGAGGAAAAATTGTTCCAATCGCAGACGCGATTAATATAAGTGCAATAATCCAGATCCCTACTTTTACGGATGAGAAAAAGTTCCAAACCTTATCCAGTGGTGTTTTATTATACGTTTGGGAACGTCTTGAACTTCCTTCATAACGCATATCCACTGACTTTTCCGAAAGATCTTCACCAACTTGTTTCCCGCATGATTCGCATAGAATTGTTCCGTGTGCATTAACATGACCGCAATCGCAATTTACACGTTCCATTTTAAAAACCCCTAATTAGTAATCCTCATTTTTGAACCTATATCCTTGTTCTTGAGTTCTCCTTTGTCCTGTTTTTGAACAAATTTCAAAGCATAGTGTATACCACAAATATAGATTCCCATGATGGAAAGGTGGTCAATGATAAATTTAATGGCGGAATCATCATTCACCCAGGTACCAAATGGATTATAAATCGTTAGCTTCGTACCAATCTCTCTTTCAAAAGAAGCATATACCCCATAAAATACAATCAACGCTGCAAGAACACGTAAGCCCATGGTGCGAATACGGTTAGTGCCGGTAATTCCCGTCATTCTCCGTACTGAATTGATAATCATACCCCAAGAAAATCCTACGTGTAATGCCATGATGATGAATCCCCAATAGGCTGTCTGAACATGTATTTGCCGGAAGATCGTGTCATCATTTATTTGAATAAAGGTGAATAATTCACTGGATATTAATATTCCACATATCATCATAACGGCCATTGTTACAAGAAAGAGCAGATTGAGTACGATTTGTACAATACGCCGTAGATTATACTTTCCCTTCAGTATCGTACTAAACCACCGTCGATTTAAAAAATTATGGATGACAAATAGTACAAGTACTGAAACGCCGAGGAATTCATGAAATGTATTGCCGGTAATATAATAAGCCATTTCTATTAACATGAGGATTGTCATGGTTAGGTCAATTATCAGCTTGAATAACATCTTAGGATTCAAAGCACTCTCCTCTTTCTATTTTGACTATTCAATAAATTGTTTTTCTTTCATAGCGGCTATACCCTTATTGACGTAAATACATTTTCAGAAGAACGTCCTGAAGTATTCCCGCTTTTTCTTTTTCACCTATTGATCTGCTTTCTTCATTAGATACACCCTCAGAACCATTCAAATGAGCAGGTATCTCACTTACCATCCAGTCCTCTGTAGGCATGGCTGCGATTGAGGTTTCTGTACTGCTGTTCTCTGATTGTGCAACTTCTTCTAAATTAAACTCTTTCATTTGATCCATTGAATTCATAAAGTCATCCCTTTCCTGATTTGCGTGGCAGGAAAAGCAACGGCCAATATCATCTTCAGCCACCTCTCTGTCAGGAGTAAAATGCTGGTATTCCCAATCCCCATTACGTTCTTTGGGCGAGTACTTGGAACCCCAGCCGGTACGCTTTTCCATCACTAAATAATGCTCAATCTCTCCATCCTTATATCCTTCGAGAGTGATTACGGTGCCGTTCGGAAGCTCCTCTCCATTCTGCACGGCTTCAATCGCTTCCTTGCTATTTACATAGATGTTTTCATGAATATCTCCTCGATCGTAAGTCGCAAACACGATCCCCTTTTCAAAATCAGGGAATTGTACAAGGTTTGCCCCAGACCCGATCTCAGCGTATTCCCCAGACGCCCCGGAAGAGTTCTCCTCTTGTTGAGAATTATCCATTGTATCCGTTTGTTGAGGAGTGTCCATTGTATCCGTATCATCGTTGCTACAAGCTGTAAGGATAAGGCAAAGCAGTAATCCAAGTGACAGAATTAATCGTATTTTCATATTGTTTCTTCCTCCTGGTTTCGTTTTATAGTTTCGTTATTCATCTCGTAATGACCAACGAACAAAACTAAGCAATAATAGCTGTAAGTGCATGTTTGTACAAAAGTAGCTCATTCCCAAAGTTAAGCTTTATTCATTCCAGTAGATCCCTCCTACTCGATTACTCAATGCATAAACATAAAAAATTCGAGTGATAATAAAAAAGATCCACACTACAGCTGTTTAAGAACTACCCCTTGTTTTTCAATAACTGTTGGTAAGTATTCACTTCCCATTTTCTTTATAGTTAAACAATACATCAATAAAAAAACTCAATGCATTACTGAACACATGTCTATAATTATAGGCAGATTCAGAATACAAGCAATGGTTAGATGAGCGCGATATGTTGAATAGTTAACAAAGTTATAATAATTGTTAATTATTTTTATGAAAGTTTGCTTCCCACACCATTCATGCCTTCTAATGTTTAAGTAGGGTGGTGCGGAAGGTGCACGTGTACTTGCAAGTTTCCGTCCTTGACTCTACGAATCGCTGATTGATCCGGTTGATCGGCCTTATCCATCCAATCAACGGCCTTGTCGTCGAGACATTCCTGAATGGCGTTCTTCATCTTGTCTTGTTAAAGGGTTAACGCAAGAAACCAGCGCCCATCGGCTACTGGTTTCATTTTGACCGAATTTATTCAATTCTTTCAATTGTAACTGTAAAATCACTACTAATATTTGCAAGCTTTTCTATTCCGGATTCGATCTTGCCTAATTTAATAAGTCCATCTGAATAATGAAAATCTTTATAATAGAAGATCACATTTCCCCAAGGGGAATAATAAGCGAAATCTCCAACGGAAGGATCACTGCCAGATGGCGCATCTTCTGTAGATAAGCTTTTTTCTAAATAACTAATTTTTTCGGTTCCTGCATAATCTTCAAATGTTAATGTTTGCGGGAGTCTACCCAAAAAATCCTTGCTCGTTGGATTATCATACATGTTCACAATCACTTCTTCGTTATCAAAAGTCAATTTTATTCGTACATCTTCTGCAATATCTGAACTTTCATCATCCATTGTAGAATCTTGATTATTCCCTTTGTTTGATTCATCAGTTGTTCCTGCTTGTTCATTGCTTGAATTATTACCTACAGTAACACCGCCATTGATATTAGATCCATCATTATCATTACTGCTGCAAGCAGCGAGGGTCAAGACCATCACCAAAGCGAGACCCAGAGTTAACACTTTTCTCATCATGTTTTTCCCCTTTTGAATTATTTAATGAACAAAAACGAATAGCTGTCGATTCTGTCAGTAAGGATGCTCATTTTGAACTATCTTATGCATCACTTGTATAGCATTTCATTCAACTATAATGTTACCAATCGATTCGTTTTCCATCATTGAAGAACCCCCCATTAGGTCCTTCAGGTCCAATAGTCGCTAACCAAAGGATAGACTCAGCTGCTTGCTTTGGAGTTCTTGGAGCTGATGGTCCACCCATATCTGTACTTACCCATCCCGGACAGACCGCGTTTATTTTGATATCTCCTTTGATTTCTGCAGCTACCAATTGTGTCAATCTATTCAATGCAAGTTTAGATCCAATTCCTCGATTCCCGCCGGTGACAAGAGCAACTCGTTTATCCTGTATCATATAAATCCTCCATTTCTCGATACGTTAAGTGATCAGTAAAACTACCCCATTCATGTGTCCCTGCGTCCTCAAATTACTTGATTAATAGGAAGAAGATCTACCAAATTAACATTAAATCAATAATAATTCTTGATGTATTAATGGACATACGTCTATAATTACAAACAGACTCAGAATATCTGCAATTGTTAAATGACGTGATTTATTAAGAAATGAACATATCTCTAGAAAGCTTGGTGACCCACAATGTCTAAAGTGGATAGAAGAATACTCAAAACCCAAGAAGCATTAAAAAAAGCCGTTATTGAACTGATGTCTGAAAAAAATTTTGATGACATTACTATACAAGATATTTCCGACAGGGCAAATGTGAGCCGCGGGACCATCTACTTACATTACTTGGATAAATATGATCTGCTGGATAAGCTCATGGAAGAACATATAAACAATATGAGTAATTTTTGCGAGTCGGCAACTGAAATGGATTTTATAGAGTCGACTGTACACTGTATGGAATACTTTGAGAGTAATTATTTATTCTTTTCGACGATGTTAGCTAGTGAAGGAGCCAAATATTTTCGTAGTCAGTTCCTTAAGTTTAATATCGAAGAGTTCAGGAAAGATGTGGACATAACAAAAGGAAAAAATTATGGTCGTAATGAAGATGTAATTGTGCAATTTGTTGCAAATGCTTACGTAGGGTCAGTGGAATGGTGGTTAAAGAATGGAATGCCTTATCCACCTCGTGTTATGGCAGAACAAGTGGGAGACTTGTTAGAGCGGATTGTATAATTATTTCCTCCGCTCTACCTTATAATCCATAGAGCTAAAAGATGGGTTAACCAGCTCAACTGGTTGACCCATCTTTTATTTATCGGTTTCACTTAAAGTACCATTGGAACACAAAGCTCTCCACGATCTTCAACACAAGCCTTATCTTTTCTTTAGATTTTCTTTAAAGAAGGACTCGAGCTTTTTGAACGGGATGTACTCCATTTTGTCGTACAGATCCACATGCCCTGCGCCTGGAACAATATAGAGTTCCTTCAATTCGCCCGCCAGCTTGTAGGCGTCTTCGCTGTAGTATCTGGAGTGGGCATTCTCACCTGCGATGAACAGAATTGGACGCGGAGAAATCGTCTCAATCTGTGCGAACGGGAAGTAGTTCATGAGCACCCCGGTGCTGGTAAGGCTCATAGCCGCTGAGCGGGGGTGATATCCCCTAGGCGTACCGTAGTAATCAGAGAACTCTTTGGCTGCTGCTACTTGTGAGGGTTTTAGTTCCACAGCAGTTGGGCTGCCGTATTTTTTCTGTCCGCCCTCAAATTCGGTCCAGCGCTGTTCAGCGACCTCGTCAAGAACTTTTATCCGATCTTCCTTGGTCATCATTTCGCTAGGTACTGGTGCATACCCCAATCCCTCACGGGTGGCGCGGCCCATGTCGTACATACTAACTGTCGCGATGGCTTTCAGCCGGGGGTCTATCTGCGCAGCGTTGATCGCAAACCCGCCACTGGCACAAACGCCGATGACGCCAATACGGTCACGGTCCACAAACGGGCGTGTACCCAAAAAGTCAACGGCGGCGCTGAAATCTTCGACTAACGCTTCCACAGAAGCAATATTGCGTGGTTGCCCGCCGCTTTCTCCATTATAGGAGGCGTCAAAGGCCAGGGTTACAAAGCCCCGTTCTGCCATCTCCTGGGCATACAAGCCGGACGTCTGTTCCTTCACGCCACCGAACGGGTGTCCGACAATGATTGCGGGAGCTTTCTTTGCTCTATTCATGTTTTTAGGAAGGTACATATCTGCGACCAGGTTAATGCCCAGTCTGTTATTGAATGAGACTTTTTCGACTGTCACCTTGTCGTTGGGAGCAAAGGTCTTGTCCCATGCTAGGCTGTTGCTATTGTTGGCATTGCCGACATTGTTGCTGTTGGTTCCATTACTAACATCATTGGCATTGATAATATTGTTGGCACTCAATGTCATGAATAATACGACCACCACAAGTCCTAGCGTTAGAAGTGATCCAGCTTTAAACCATAACTTTTTTCCACGCATAATACATTCCTCCTATGATCATATCTGCGCATTCGCTGCTTTGGTTCGACCACATTCGTTTAGATCTATTTATTCCCCCTTTCTTCACAATAATTAAACACGGATTCATTAATATTCATAAATTCATTAATGAACGCCCGTTTACGATTATGAACGAAAAACAAAATGCTTTCAATTGTTAATTGCTCTCGATTTGTTGAATAGCGAACAAAGTAATGATAATTGTTGATTAGCGATACAATTTAATTTAATTTAGAAAGCGGAATTCTGTATAGCTTATCGTCATTTTCCTGTGGATCACCACGCCCGTCTGTATTATTGCTAATGAAGTATAGGGAGTTATCTTCAATCAGCACATCCCGAATTCTGCCAAGTCCCGTTATTACTTCTCGTTGTTCTCCTGTTTCAAGGTCAAATTCCAAAACTGCAGTTCCTCTTAATGCGGCAACGTACAATTTGCCACCATAATAGCCCATTCCGGATGGTGCCCAAGTTGCTTCATCTCCGGAAGTAATTAACGGTGAAACAATATCTTCTTGTTCCTCATCACCTTCAATAATCGGCCAGCCATAATTTTGACCCGCTTCTATTTTGTTGACCTCATCATTTGCATCGTTACCATGCTCACTTGCATATAACGTGCCGTCAGGCGACCAGGTAATTCCTTGAGGATTTCGGTGTCCAAAACTATAGATGTAGGAATTTGGAAATGGGTTATCATTTGGTATAGAGCCGTCAAGATTCATTCTTAAAATTTTTCCGCCTAATGAACCAAGATCTTGTGCAATATCCGAATCAGACGCATCACCGGCTGTTGCATATAGCTTTCCATCCGCTCCAAATTTAAGCCTTCCTCCATGATGGTAAGAACCGCTTGGGATTTTATCCAGAAGCAGACTCTCTTCTCTCCAAACGTTATTTTCCATGTGGAGTGTAACAATACGGTTAAATTGTCCGGAGTTGTCTTCATAAGTATAGTAAACATAAGCCAGATCGGATTCCGGAAAGTCGGGAGCGAGTACAAAGCCTAATAGCCCTGCTTCTGAAGCTGTCGCAAGTTCTTTCTCGAGTTCTACGCTCTGCCGTTCGGTTTCCCCATTTTCTATTATCACGATGTTTCCTTGTCTTTCTGTCAAATAGAATGTATTTTCAAGTTTCTCAATAGACCAAGGAACCTCAAGATTTTCAGCAATCACTTCCTGTTCTTCAATGGACACGTTTGTCTGTTCTTGTTCTTCTTTTTGCTGCTCATCAACAGAATTTTGCTGTTCATTTACAGAACATCCAGTGATTAAAAGCATTGCTAACATAGATATTTCCAGGATTTTTTTCAACTCTAATCACCTCTGCCTTTATAAATAGTTTTAGAAACGTATAGCTGCATCAAGCTGAAGCGCATCCGCATAGCAGCAATTGTTCCTTTAGCCGGTTTCGGAAGGCCAATTCTACCTCGAACAAAAACACCTTTGTACATCCAATGAACGGTTATTCCGCTCCACCAACCAACGCCTCCCATGAAGTTGCGTTTTGGCAATAACACATTGCTCAATTGTTTCTTGCTGCGCTGGATGCGCATGTGCTCGTTGTGCAATTCGTCAACCTCTTGGGATAACTTCAAGGTTTCCAGGTGCGACAATCCCAACCGTATCCCCGACTCTATCATTTGCTTCCGTTTTGCTTCCAACTCGGTCCTCACCGCTTTCAAATCACTCATGCCGGTATGTCCTCCCCATGACTACCCAACGATATACCTCAACTTCCGAGCAAACGCCTCACCGCAAGTTCTTGTCAACTGTCACTCCCTTTCATAACCTCCCGAAAGAGCTGAAATTTCTGCGTTACTGCCGACAGCTCCTCAGCCCGTAGCTGCGGCGCCGCCAGCAGTAACGGAGAGATCCCGCCACAAATTGAAACGGAACAATGTAAAATTTCATTAACATTTATTTTTAAAGATACGGAATATGCCCCGGCAACCACCGGGGCTTCTTCTATCCTTCATACCGGTATTCTTCTACAATAACTCTCGCTTCCATGGACGGATGAACGGAGCAAAATAGTACTTAACTTGCGACTTCAAATAAATGGTTACGCAGATACGCATCCCTGTTATTTCTTGGATCCCCCTGACCTTATGTGAGCGAACGACCGCTATCGTTCTTGATTGTACCTTACAAAGTGGCGAGATACCTGAGAACTAACTTTGAGAAACCTGAGAATTACCTTAACGTTGGCTGAAATTTCGTGTAAAATTGTAGGGGAAGACGGAGCTCAATGTATCCTCCAGTACCGCTATTCTTCTAAAAAGAAACAGCGGTGGCCTTGTGAACTGCACCCAGGCAAGTAGACAGTACAAAAAAAAATCAATTAAGCAGCCTTAGTCCTGTATTGCATCGGGCTGAGGCCGTTTAATTTCACTTGTAATCGTTCGTTGTTGTAAAAGTGGATATAGGCCTCGATGTCCCGCTCGAGCTCCTCAAAGGTATGGTACGTGTGTTAATTGTATTT
Source organism: Paenibacillus sp. LPE1-1-1.1 (assembly GCF_040676435.1). Classification (NCBI taxonomy): domain Bacteria; kingdom Bacillati; phylum Bacillota; class Bacilli; order Caryophanales; family Paenibacillaceae; genus Paenibacillus; species Paenibacillus sp. LPE1-1-1.1. The sequence goes on along the minus strand of NZ_JBEGHY010000012.1, from coordinate 1,093,015 downwards.
CTCGCATTTTAGGGTCCCCCAGAAAGATTCCATTGGACCGTTATCGATGCATCGTCCAACTTGGGACATGCTCTGGGACAACAGGTGGGTTGTTATTTGAACTCCCTAACACATAGGAGACGATGGATTTATCATAAAGGTCCAATATAGCGCTTAAATACGCTTTTTGGCCAGGACCGTACTTGAATTCCGTTACATCGGTAAGCCACATTTCATTCGGTTCATCGGCATGGAATTCGCGGTTTAGCACATTCTCGGCCACCTGCTGCGCCGTGGTGATTGCATATCTTTTTTTAAATTCCGCAAAAATTAAACTTGCAATCTGCACATACCAAAAAACCGTTTCGCGGTAAATTCCGCGAAACGGTTTTTTCAAAATCAGGCGCCCGTGATGCATCACTTTATGGGTTTCTGGAGAAAGCCCATCCCGAGTGTACGTTTGATTTCATGATGCCAAACGAATGTTCACGTTTAATGCATCGGCTTTTCCCAGTCTCCCCTGATTACTATACCTGTCTTATTTGCTCCTGCTTCAAGATCATGGATTTCCTGTGCTGTCAGTATGATTCCAGCGGCTTTTACAGCATCAGTAATATGGGAAGTTTTCATAACGCCGATAATCGGAACGGTTCATTTCGCAATAGCCCAAGCCATTGCAATTTGTACAGAAGTTGCATTGTGCTTATTGCCGATTCCCTTCATTACATGGATCAAGCCTTTCAGTTTCGCAATCACATCTTTATGAAATACCTCACCTCTTCTGGTGCCGAGAACTTGTAACCATAAATTAAAGGCAGCTGCTAATCAACAATTCTCTTCTGACTGTTCGATAATGCACATTTTGCGGCCATTTGACGATTGCAAGCATCCTGTTTACATCTATAATAGTGAATACAAGTTCATTAATCAAACATAGTTGTATAGGATAAACATGTCTCATTGATTATGGATTTGAAAACAAACAGAGGAGTAAATCGAAGAAATGAGTAACACCTGGAAAATTTATATGCTGGCCTTCATTGGCTTCATCGTCGGTACATCGGAGTTTGTCATTGCAGGTATTTTAGATAAAGTCGCTTCCTCGGCTAATATTTCAGTATCGGCGGCAGGACAATTAATCACCGTGTTCTCCATTGCTTATGCGTTTGGTCCACCACTTGTCATGATGGCGGCGGCGAAAATGGATCGCCGTAAGTTACTAATGCTTTCTCTCGCTATCCTTGTGCTCGGCAGCGTTTTGACTGTTGCCCTTTCCAGCCTCGTTTATTTAATTGCAGCTCGCGTTGTACTTGGTGTTGGAACAGGCGTTTTTATCATCTCCGCTATGACTGTCGCGCCAAAACTAGCATCCCATGAACGTCAGGCTAGGGCGATTGCCACCGTTATATCGGGGTTTAGCGCCTCTCTTATTATTGGTGTCCCGATTGGCCGTGTAGTGGCCGAAGCTTACGATTGGAAAGTGATCTTCTGGGGCATCGGACTCATCAGTCTGCTGGCGATCTTCGCCATCGCACGAACGATTCCGGCCTTTGAAGCTGAAGCTCAAGTCCCTCTAAGCAAGCAACTCGCCCTCTTGAAGAAGCCCAACATCGCTATCGCTCTTGGCGTAACGTTCTTCGTCTTTATCGGATACTCGGTGGTCAATACCTTTTTGACCCCTTTCCTGTACACCGTTTCGTCCATGAGTGAACGGGAAATCAGTGTCGTTTTCTTCGCACTCGGTATCGCGAGCTTGATCGGCTCTAAGTTTGGCGGCTTCTTGGCGGATCGGATCGGTGCCACTCGCACACTCACCGGAAGCATGGCCATTCAAGTTGTCGCCCTCGCGCTGCTGTCCACCATGTCTGGATCGGTAGTCGCCACCATCACATTGATTATGCTCTGGACGATCGCCGCATGGTCGTTCGGTACGACCCAGAATTTCAACCTCGCCTCGCTTGCTCCGGATGCTTCCGGTATCATGCTGAGTCTAAACAGTTCCTTTCTTCAGTTTGGCATTGCCGCGGGAGCCGGCATCGGGGGAATTGTCGTGGGAAGCTCATCAATACTAGCGATTTGTTGGATCGGGGCAGCCTCAGTCGCAATCGCCGTGCTTATTTGGGCGATTTCAATTAGTCTTACTCAAACCTCCAGACAAAGTGTATTTGACTGATCCCACAACGAAAGAGCGGCAGCCTTGGACTGGAAATATAAAGTCTGAACTGCACCCCGTCAAGTAGACAGTTCAAAGAATAAAATCAATTAAGCGGCCTTAGTCCTGTATTGCATCGGACTGAGGCCGTTTATTTTCGTTTGATCGTTCGTTGTTGTAAAAGTGGATATAGGCCTCAATGTCCCGCTCGAGCTCCTCAAAGGTATGGTACGTGTGTAAATAGTACTTCTCGCATTTTAGGGTTTCCCAGAAAGATTCCATTGGGCCATTATCGATCTCATCGTCAAACTCGGGACATGCTCTGGGACAATTTATTGTCGTCCAGAAGCTTTTTGAAGACCAAAGATGTATATTGGCCTCGATCGCTATGAAGCATGGGACTGCTTCCTGGAGCTGCTTGCAATGCCAGTTTCAACGTCTGGAATACAAGTGGGTTGTTATTTGAACTCGCTAACGGACAATCCGCCTTCCTGGTAATCTTTCACTGCCTGAAGCTTGAGTTCGGCCGTATAGCTTCGGTTTCGTGTATGACTCTCCAGCCCTTCATAACCATAGAGTTTGTAACGACGCTCCCATTTCATCAGAGTCGTTTTATTAATCCCATAATTCTTTGCTGCAGCCATAAACCCAATTTGTCCACTTGCTACTTCTTCGAGAATTGTGAGTTTCTCGAAAGCACTGTATTTTCCTCTAGACATGAAAAGCTCCCCTCACAGTAACAGGCTTTTATTATTTCACCTGTCTACCGTATGGGGAGCATATCAGTCCTAGACTGCCGCTGTTCTTATTTGATCTATCAGGTCCCGTTAGCAAGAAACTTTAACCAAGGAAGAGTAGTACCGGAAATTACGTAACCGGCAGACAAACACGAAATAACGTGCCTTCCCCTTCCCTGCTTTCCACTTCGATTCGGCCGCCGTGCAATTCCACGATCGATTGGGTGATGGCCAGCCCCAAACCGGCCCCGCCGTACTTTCTTGCCCGCGACGGTTCACCTCGGTAGAACCGTTCGAATAGATGCGGAACTTGAATCTCCTTGATCCCGATACCATTATCTTGGACCGAAAACCTGATTTCCCCGGTGCTTTTTTCCAGGCCGATACGGATATCACCTTTGGATGGATCGGTATACTGAACGGCATTTTGAAACAGATTCAGGATGACTTGTTTCATCTTGTCCGGATCAATAGCAATAGCCGGGTCATCGATCAAATCGAACCGAATCCGCCTCGCTCCGGCGATCATTTGCAACTGTGGCTCCATCTGACGAATAAGTTCGCCAAGGTTGCCCGGAGTCATGTGGACATCCGGACTGCGTTCCATTCTCGCCAAAGAGAGCAGGTCTCCGACAAGCTTATTTAACCGCTCCGATTCGCTATACATGCTTTCTAGCGCTATTTGCAGTTGATCGGGTTTATCCGCGCCCCCCTCGAGAAGTACTTCCAGAAACCCGTGGATCGAGGTCAACGGGGTGCGTAGTTCGTGCGAGGCGTCAGCGATAAAACGGCGCATTTGCTCTTGAATCTCTTTTTCCAAAGCAAACGAGGTTTCAATTCGCTTCAGCATTCCGTTGAAGGCAACAGCCAGCCGGTCGACTTCCACGGGGCCCTGTTTGTTCGGCAAACGCTCATCCAAATTTTCGCTGTGGATTCGTTCCACGGTGTTCACCATATTTGACAGTGGAACCATGGTCCGCTGCAGGACGGGACGGAAGGTAAGCATCCCCACAATCAGTGCGATCAGCGAACCAATCACGATAATGGTTAATAAATTCATCTGCAAAGCCAACGTTTCTGTCAAATCGACGGTTGCTTGAACGATGCCCTTTTCCGCATCTGCAGGGTCGACTAGCTGGAAAATAACCATTTGAACGTTGCTCTTTTCGTCCCGGATGATTTTATAACCATCCGCCATCTTGCCGGTTTCAAAAATTTCGCGGTATTCCTGCTTTGACAGCCGGGGAACCTGTAAATGGTAGTTTGGATCGACGTACAGATCTGATATATTCCCGTTTTTTTCGATGAACGCGATCGTCACCACGTTGTTTTGCAACGATTTAATCGCATCAACATCGTCTTTTTCCCATGAACTGTCCTCTTTCCATCGGATCCAGATCTCGGGTGAGACGGAGCTGATTTGATTTTGAATCCCCCACTCCTTTTTATCATACAAAAACTTCTGCATCGTGAAATATTGAAAAACGCCAATTAAAATAAAAAGTCCAGCCATGATCAAAATGGAACGAGAGAGGAGCTGGAAGCCAAGAGAATTGGGTTCGACACGACGGAAAAAGCGGAACCGGGCCTTCATTGGAAATTCATCCGGTAACCGGAACCCCGAATCGTACGGATCAATTGATGCGAGCGATCCTCAAGCTTTTCCCTTAAATATCGGATGTATACTTCCACGACATTTTCATCTCCGACGAAATTGTGTCCCCATACCGCATCCAGAATGGAAGATTTGCTCATGACGCGATCGTGATTCAACACGAGAAACTTAAGCAGTTCGTATTCGGTGCGCGAAAGCTCAAGCAGGACTTCTTGATACCAGAATTCTCTCCGGCTGTCATCAATCCGGAAAGGTCCCCGAATCACTTCACCAAGTAACTCTGGAAACATGTTGCGCACCCTGGCATGAATACGCGCAATCAACTCTTTTAAGCTGAAAGGTTTGATCATGTAATCGTCGGCTCCCAGATTCAGCGCCTTGACCCGATCATCAACTTCTTCCCTGGCGGTAAGCATGATGATCCCCATCTTATCCATCTTTTTCAACAGATTGCAAACCTCGAACCCGTCCATGCCTGGCATCATCACGTCAAGGACGACAACATGCGGAAGAAACTGCTGAGCCTGGACGACGGCTTCTAATCCGTCTGAAGCGGTCCGCACTTGGAATCCGCCGTTTTGAAGCCCTAACTCCAAAAACTGCAAGATGTTTTTTTCATCGTCTACAATCAACACTCGAATATTGCCTGGCTGCAACAAGAATAATCACCTCTGCCTACGTTATACATAAAGTGGACCATTAAATATAAACTGGTTGCGAATAATAATAATGATGACACCTTAGCGATATGGTTCTTCACGTTTGTTCTCGCCCTGACTTTGCACAGCGACGTCCGCACTCATCGCGAAGATTGTGAGAAACAAGCTGGCTTAAACATCGCATATAAATCAGTGAGGTATCCCCCTTAGGAGATACCTCACTTTGAAGCTTTGCTTTTTTACAGTACCCCAGCGCATAAAAGCGGATTGGCTACATCCAGTTCAAGCCTGGCCGAAGAGAATGTATTAAATTAAAAACCAAAGGAAGCCGATATTGATTTTATTAATAGACATCTGTTTATTATTATAAAAGGAACCAGGATGTTTTCAATCGTTAAATTAACGCGATTTGTTGATTATTAAACAAAACAATCGAAATTATTAAATATCTTTTTTTGGAGCTAATATTTCTATCCTATATAGCCGTGTGGAATTTTATTCAGACAAAAAAGTGTGAATCCCGACAAGATATACGGGATTCACACAGCGGTTTCACTCAAAGTACGATTGGTCGAAGCTCTCTACGCTCTTCAATACAAGCCTTATTTTTTGTTCAGATTTTCTTTGAAGAAGGACTCGAGCTTGTCAAAGGGAATTAAATTCACCCGGTCGTACAGATCCACATGACCTGCGCCCGGAACAATGTAGAGTTCCTTCTCTTTGCCCGCCAGCTTGTAGGCTTCTTCGCTGAACTCTCTGGAATGAGCGTTTTCACCCGTGATGAAAAGCATTGGACGAGGAGAAATCGTCTCTATGTCTTCGAACGGGTAAAAATTCATGAATTTGACGTTGCTGGTAAGCGTCGGATGCGTTGTAAGTTCTGGCGACTGACCTTTAGGGGTGTATTCACCTCTTGGAGTCCGGTAGAAGTCATAAAACTCACGCTCAATGGCGGTAGAGTTTTCATTTAGTTCATGCACTGTCCCGCTGGTGTATTTGGTTTCACCGCCCGTAAACTCCTCATAGCGTTGCTCGGCTGCCTCTGCAATGATCTGCTTTCTTTGCTCAAGTGTCAGGGAATGATTAAGCGCATTACGGTTGGCACCGCCCATGTCGTACATGCTGACTGTCGCAATGGCTTTCATGCGCGGGTCGATCTTGGCTGCGCTGATGGCAAAGCTCCCACTGCCACAAATCCCGAGAATACCAATCCGATCCCTGTCAACAAACGGCCGGGTGCCCAAAAAATCCACCGCAGCACTGAAATCCTCGGCATAGATATCCGGCGAAACAGCATTGCGAGGCTGACCCTCACTCTCTCCCCAGAAAGATAAATCCAAGGACAAAGTAACGAATCCCCGTTCAGCCATTTTCTGGGCATACAGATTCGAACTTTGTTCTTTTACTGCGCCCATAGGATGTCCGACAATGATCGCGGAACTTTTGGTGTTCTTTTTCAAACCTTTGGGAGTATAAAGATTCCCTACAACTTTCATGTCGTATTGATTTTTAAACGAAACCTTCTGCATGGTTACCTGGTCGCTCTTATAAAAGTTGTCTGCTCCATTGGACATGTCCGGCGTGTATGCAGCGCTAACGACGGTCGTGGTTAATACTAAGCCCAGTGCCATAACGGTGAGTTTGAGGAAATGAGCGATAGTAAATTTTTTTTTCATTTTAACACCTTCCAATAAGTAGTTTTTCCTAAAATCCTATCTCCTTGTCTACACTATAACCTCCTTGTCTGAGGACGGAACTGCACTTGCAACTTCGAATTTATGGATACGGACCCGGTTATTTCGCGGATCACCCCCTGACCTTATGTGATGAATGACCGCTTTCGTTATTGATTTTACCTGACAAATTGGCGAGATACCTGAGATTCATCTTCGAAATACCTTAGAATTACCTTATAGTTTTCTGGGATTTATTATTAAACGAAAAGACCGTCAGATAACGGCCCTTAAGTTTGCGTATATCAGAGATGTTGTACCCGAGAACTCGAATCCGCCTTTTCAATCGACAGAGGAATTCCACCGGAATGTAACCGCCGATTGGGAAGGCAGGGTGTAAGCGAACGATTTAGCTTTCCAGCGTACATTGAATGAAGTGGCTTCGGGGCCGGTATTCACCGCGATCAGCACAATAGACCCGTCCGGATTTTCATACGCCACAGTCTCAATACTTCCATCATCATTTGTGGAGTCGATCCGCGTCGCTCCGGACAAGACGAATTTACTGCTGTGACCGATCGCAAAATATTCCACGTTTTTCGTCACTGCGCCGTTTTTCGGATCAACGGTGACTACGCCTCGACAATTCCCGCAACCTCCATTTTTGGGCCCCCCGTCGGGATCAAGGGCAATATTCCATAATAGTACGGACTTTGCCCAATTCCGGGGCGCACCGATAATGAGATTGGACATGAACCAGCTTAGATTATCGCCGAAGTCGGTACTCCACTCTCCCCCGCTGCACTCGGTGAAATAAACATGTTTACTAGGAAAAGCACGGTGAACACTCGTCATCGCATCGGATGTTCCGCCGTAACAATGAAAGGCGGTACCGTCGATATACTGGCTTGCGCCGCTGTCACTGAGCACCTGCCCGGTGTAACTCACCCCTTTGTCCCAATTGTGGTCGAAGGCGATAATTTTAGCAGGAATTCTATTCCTGGTAAAAGCGGGACCCAAATATTCGCGGATAAACATTGCTTGTTCGGGAGCGCTCATGTTCATGCTCGGATAATCCGGGGTGGAAAACTCCGGTTCGTTCTGGACGGTAATGGCATAGATCGGGATGCCATTTTGGGCAAAAGCATGGATATATCGGACAAAATAATTAGCATATGTTTCATAAATACGCGGATCCATATAATTCAAATACCAGCCGTTATAGGTTTGAGAGCCGTATTTCATCCAGGGCGGTGCCGTCCATGGCGTACCGAGCACTTTGATGCTTTTATTTTTGTCCACCGCCGCCTTCAGCAGGCGAATGACCTCCTTGTCTTTCTCAATCGAAAAATGCTGCAGTTCGTAGTCCGTCCCTGAAGGAATATCGTCATACGTATAGCTGCTTGGATTACCGTATTGATCCACTGAATAATCTGACGCCCCTATGGTGTGGCGAATAAAATTCAAGCCGATTCCTCGACTCGTAAATAAATCTTCTATCAAAGCGTCCCGCCCAGCAGACGACATTTTTTGGTTAATCAAATAGGCGGAAGAACCCGTGACCGCCGCGCCAAAACCGTCCATCGTCTGATATCGGACATCCGGGTTTACATCGATGACCTGTAAGGAGTTTCCGTTATCGTCAGCAAACACGGCTGAAGCTTGCGGCGATAACAAATGGGACCGGTCCTCCGTGGTTAACCAAACCTCTGCTTTATATTCGGGAACGGTATTACGATTAACGAGAATGATCAACAGTCCGATTACGAATATAGTGAGAATCCATCCTGTCCGATGGCGCATCTTTTGTTCCTCCATTGAGATTAATTTCATCCCCTTTGGCTCATTCGCTTTGCCAGACAAAATATGATCCGCCTGTTGTCCGCTACAGTTCTGCGAAGCTGTTTTAAAAAAATTTCCCCACAATTATTATTGTGGGGAAAAGCTCAATCTTCTGAAACGAGGGTCCTCAATAAAACGTGGTGCTGGGAATTCTGGCTGAGTTTAATTCGTCTGATTTGTTTTTGCGTCCGCGATATTTTTTTCTCTTATTTTGCATTGCTCACTTCATTGAAGTTTTTGCTAATATCACCGGAAACCGTAATCGAACCTTCCAAGCGAATATCTGTGGAAGAACTACCTACATAGATGGGTACTTCACCGGAAGGCATTACCCATTTATTTGTAGCTTCATCAAAATAAGAGAACGATTTAGGATCAAGTTTGATGGTTACTTTTGTTTGTTTGCCCGGCTCTAATTCAACCTTTTGGAAACCGGCCAATTGTTTCGGAGCAGTGTCTACTTCTGTAGGCAGTTTCCCTGCGTACACTTGCACGACCTCAGAACCTTTTACTTTCCCTGTATTTCTAAGGTTTAATGTTACTTCAAAAGCAGGTTCGTCCGAGTTTTTCGTAGAAGAAACTTTTGCTTTTAAGTTCTTATAATCAAAGCTTGTATAAGAAAGACCATGTCCAAATGAGTATGCTGGTTGAATGCCATTTTTCTCATAACCGCGGTATCCGACAAAGACGCCTTCCAAATATTTTGATTCATCGAAGCCATATGCGCCGTCAAAGGATGTCGGTGTTTCATTAACATTCACCGGGAAAGTTACAGGCAGTTTGCCGGACGGGTTCACATCCCCGAATAATACATCGGCAATCGCATTCCCTTGTTCATCCCCCGGGTACCAAGCTTGAATAATGCCGGCAACGTCATCTTTCCAGTTCATTTCAACCGGATTACCAGTTTCATTGACAACAACAACGTTTTTATTGGCTTTGGCAACTTCTCTGATCAGTTGGCTTTGGTTATTCGGAAGTTTCATATCGGCACGGTCGATCGTGCCCTCGCTTTGATAATCTCTTGTTACGATTACGGCGACATCGGATTTTTTCGCCAACTCAACCGCTGCAGCAATATTACTGTCTACAACATCATCCGCAGGTTTCCAGCCGAAACGCAGCTTGGATTCTTTGTCGCGTCCTGGGCCAGTTTCCATAGGATAATCTGATTTGAAATCAATCTGAATCGGATATTCTTTACCAGCTTCTAAGGTTACCGTTTTTTCTACAGTGTTAAGCGTTTGTCCCGCATTGTCGATAACCAGATTTCCATCGATATACACTTTGCTGGAACCAAGGCTGGTCGTGGAAAGCGTGTAATCACCTGTTTTTGGAACATGGATTACCCCGGTATATCGAATTGAATTGTTCGACGTGACGTTCCAAGGAAGCTTGCCGATTTTAGGTGAATTCGCGTTCAATCCATCATAGTTATAGAAGCCAAGCTGCAAGTTCGGTTGTTTTACCACATTTTCATGTACCGGGTTTCCTTCCATTCTGTCATTATCCCAGTAAACTGCTTTTAGACCTTGCTCATTTGAATCTGCAGATGGGGATAAGAAAGCGGATGGAACAGGCTCTGGGCCAGGCACAAGATCTCCTGCGCCAATAGGATCTGTTCCTGGAAGATATTCTACTTTGATATCTCTTCCTGCACGGTTTTTAATCCCTTCAAGCGGGCTCACTCCATTGGAAGCAAGGACAATGGAACTTCCGCCGCCTTGCGCGGAAGTATTATCCGCATCCGGTCCGATAACAGCAATAGATTTGATTTTATCGGTTTTGAACGGCAAGACATTATCCTTGTTTTGAAGAAGAACCATCGATTGAGCAGCGATTTCTCTGGAAACTGCCCGGTGTGCTACTGTGTCGATTTCATTATTTTGTACAGGATGGTCAAATAATCCTTTATCAAACATTTGATATAAAATACGATATGCGGCTTCGTTTACTCTAGCTTCAGTGACTTCACCGTTTTTAACGGCTTCCACCAATTGATTGCCCCAATGACCCCAAGGTGCCCCGGGCATTTCAATATCCAAACCAGCATTAATGGAACCTGCAGTCGTTTTCGAAGCATAGTAATCACTCTGAACAAAGCCTTTAAAGCCCAAATTGTCTCTCAACAGCTTGTTCATTAAATCTCCATTCTCACAAGCAAATACAGAGTTTAACTTGTTAAAGGAGCACATGACACTTGCTACGTCAGCATTATTAATGAGATTTGTGTAAGGTCTTGCATAGATTTCGTTTAGGGCCCGATTACTGACTTCGACATTATATTCGAAACGGTTCAATTCCTGATTGTTGGCCACAAAATGTTTTGCGGTTGCCATTACAGGGTAGCTTTGGATCCCTTTTGTATAATTTTCACCAAGTACGCCAGCCAGTAACGGGTCTTCACCGAGACCTTCAAAGTTTCTTGCGCCGATAGGAGTTCTGGCAATATCCACGGCAGGCCCGAGCATGCCATTGTGGGTTGTATTAAAAGCCTCATTCCCCATTACATCCCCGTATTCTTTAGCAATTGCCGGGTTCCAGGTTGCAGCCAGTCCAATCGTGGCCGGCATATTAGTCACTTGTCTGCCTCTCAAATTCGGATTCTGAATACGAATGCCGAGCGTTGCATCTGCCAATCGCAATTCAGGAATACCGTATTTGTCTAAGCCTTTATTGTAGAATGCGGCAGCTTCTGGTATATTATCACCGGTAATAAATTCGACTTTGTCTTCTAATGTCATTACGTTAAGCAGCAGCTGAGTACGTTGTTCAGCTGAAAGGGATGTATTCATCCAAGGACGGTCCTGATCGCTAGCAGCCAAAACGGCGGAACTGAACGGCGAGACGACTAAAGCAAAAATAACGGTTAGCATAAGAAGACGTACAAAAGAAAACGACGACACTTTCATTATTTATTCCTCCTCGAGTATAATTCTGACTAAACTTTGGCCAAATACCTTTTTTTCACTCTTTGGGCCCCCTTTTGAAAATAGTTCTAGCTTACAGAATATAACGTTACCGTTTATTCAGATGATATGTAATACAAAAATTCAACTAGTCATGTTTAAAATTTCAACAACATCAATAAGGCGATATGCTTCTCCAGAATTGTTCCCGCCCAGACTTTGCACCATGACGACCGCACCCATCGCGAAGATTGTGAGAAAAAGCTGACTTAAACATCGCATATAAATCAGTGAGGTATCCCCATTAGGATACCTGCATGATTCGTGATACTCGCTTCCCAGCGGCAGAAAGGCAGGTGCCTATCGAAACAACACCCGCAGCCGAGGCAAGGGACAGTATGTCCCTTATTTCGTTTCATCAAAAAAAGAGTTTGTGATCAAACCACCATGTCGGATTTTGACCTCAACATCAACTTGGATATCCGCTCTTGTAAATTCTTCATCCCAATCATCGCGGACCTTTTTAAATTGATCGAAATGCTGCCGCTCCATTTCTTCGCCAAAACCAAAAATATCGACCCCGTAACTCTTTTGCACTTTGTGGATCGTACCTTCAACCATTTTATTAATGTAATCATTTGTTTTCTTCTCCAATGCCTGATAGGTTGCGATCTTCGTTGTATCCTCTTTACATTGATAAGACTCAATACGACCCTCCATACGAAGGCGAACCTTAATATGAGGCTTTTCATTTACATAACGGGCCTTTATCCCGGTATGTGAATGGTAGACCGTCACGATGAATTTCTTTTTATTGCCGCATGACTGCGTAATATTTGTAGTTTTTAATTGGTCTTGCGTCCATAAGTAGCTTCGTATATCTGTTAGGGGTACAAATCCCAGCAGTTTTTCTTTTTTAAAAATACCCATTCCGATAATTTCCAAAATCGCAGGCGGCTTTATTTTTCTGTCAGCCTCCATTGTCCCCCCTTCTTCTATGGGCCCTCTAACGGTCACAGCCGCCATAACCGGCTGACGCCCATTGGATATCATGTCTGCAATGACTGTTTTCAGCATCACATCGGGGTACATCCCCCAATCGCTTTGTCCGCTCTCAAGTTGGCTGCTGAGTTTTTTACTTGCTACCGTATCAATTGGAAAGGCAATACCAAGTATATCTCGAGCTTGAGCCCCCTTTGCCAAAAAGACTTTGGCAGTATCCCTAATCTCCCTGCTTGCTTGAAGGTATTTTAAAAATTCGAGCGTTCCTTCCCGTGCCAAGGCTTCGCCGATGACAATGATCCGCGTATGGGTATATACAAGCCTTCGAGAAAGCCCGACATTCATTTTATTGCTTAGCTCCGCGATGGAGTCGCCTTCTAAGCTATAGAGAATGCTGGGCGAATTTCCACTTGTTTTTTTCACTGAAAATTCGGAAGGGCTCGATAATTCAACGGTAAATTGATACATATGTTGTTTCCCTTTATCGATCGCAATGCCGGTAACAAGGCCGATTTCATTCAGCTCCAAGTTGTCCCAGCATCCCGTTTGCATCAATAAGATTATGGCCAGGCAGACGAAGCGTATTAAGAAGAGTCTCATGAAGCCCCCCCCTTCTGTTGTGGAGGAGAAGGTACCTTCGCGTGGTTGGTCTTGTTCGGAGTTTTCGATTGCAGATAACTTGGCCTCTTTTTGTTCGACCAGATCGGAAAACGGAAAAAAACATCGTCCATATCTTCAACAATGAACGGAGCTATCGGGGCCAGATACGGAACGCCGAAAGAGCGGAGGCTAGCCAAATGTCCAATGATGACGACAGCACCTAATAATACGCCATATAAACCCAGAAATGCTCCAAAGAGGAGCATTAATAATTTTAAAAGCCGTGAAACAGCGGCAAAGTTGTAAATGGGTGCGACATAACTGCAGATGCCAGTTAGTGCAACTACAATGACCATCGCATTTGAAATAATTCCGGCTGATACCGCCGCCTCACCAATAACCAAAGCACCGACAATCGATACCGTTTGGCCGATCGTACGCGGCAACCTTGCACCGGCTTCGCGCAATATTTCAAAAGTAGCTTCCATCATCAGGGCTTCCAATACAGCGGGAAACGGCACACCTTCTCGCTGGGCCATCAAACTCATTAATAAGTCGGTTGGGATCATTTCTATGAAAAGTTGTTACACTGACATATATAGCAGGAAGAAATACAGCAATTAGATAAGCGACGTAGCGAATCATCCTTATGAATGAACTGATCCAAAATTGATGGGAATAATCTTCCGATACTTGAAAAAAATCGGTAATTACATTCGGAATAAGAAGAGCAAATGGGGTTCCATCGACAATTACCACTACTTTTCCTTCTACCAAATTGGCTGCCACACTATCAGGTCTTTCCGTGTTGTATACCGTTGGAAAAGGCGTCCACTTATTATCGGAAAGAAATTCTTCGATGTTACCTGATTCAATGATGGCACTTGTTCTGATCGCTGACAATCGTTTGCGAACTTCATCCACTATTTCATCGTTGGCAATTCCTTCTATGAAACCAATGTTTACGGCCGTGCAAGTATCTTTTCCAATGGTAAACGATTCGAATCGGAGGTTCGGATTTTTGACTCTTCGCCGAATCAAGCTGATATTCGTTCCAAGTGATTCCGTGAAACCATCTTTCGGGCCACGCACAACGGATTGCGTCGTCGGTTCGGAAATCGATCTCATTTCAATGCCGTTTATTTTAATAGCTAACAGCTTTGGAATATGTTTGATGAGCAGAACGACATAGCCCGACAAAATGGACCATACCGCCTCATGTTCATAATAGGCATACTGAAAGCCAATCCCAGCGAAAACTTCTTTGCGATAACACTCTAAATCATTTTCATCTACAATTTGTTTTGGCTGTTGCGAAGCTAATGCGAGTGGTTTCATTACTTGTTCGACAATCAATTTAGAATCGGTCATGCTTTCCAAATAGAAGATTAGTCCCTCCTGGTCACCGATGTGAACCGACTCAGAGCGAAAGTCTGTCGAATCACCGAATATGCCTTGAAAGCGGGTTTTATTCTGGTTTAGGTTGTCCGTGCTTATAGACTCAGATTGCCCCTTCGTAATGAGTTCAGAACTTGTTGTTCGTTGTTCATGACTATGATTCTTTGATGGTGTAAACCATTGTAAAAAATTCATTCGTCGCTCCCTCTTTTCCGAACAGGAAATCTGTTTCTTTGTTTCAGTCTTACCACAAGGAAGGTTAGCAGCGGAATATAAATTTGAAAAGGCATGTGGACGTATGGCGGTAGTATTTTAAACCCTTTCACCATTAGCTCCGCAATATTTTCCGCATGTACAATTGAAGTAAACGCAACAATCATGCTCATGGGAACTACGAAAGGACGGTAAGGTAAGCGAAAGACATACTCCAAACCCTTTAGGCCGATAAAATTAAAGACACAAATTTTAAGCATGATTCCAATCATCATCAGGAATACAACAACTGCATCAATCCGCTCAAAAAAATGAGCAAAGGAAACAAGCCTTGAGATAAACATCAGTGGAAAAGGATAACGGCTCCTAGCCTCGAAGCCCATGACGGATATTTGCAAAAAAACAGTAAAAATGATAATGAAGCTACCTGTGGCCAATGCCGCCATCCCGACCTTGCGTGCATAAGAAAAATGACTTGTGCTCGCCATCAGAACAGTCAAAATAATCGTAACTTCTCCAATTGGGAAGCTAAGAAGAGTAGGAAATATAGCTTTCATGATCGGTTGGATCCCTTCAGCTAATACCGGCTGCACATTACGCAGATCCACTTCTCCGATTACCAGTAGCAATAAGGCGAGGAGAAAAATAAACATAACCATATATGGGAACAACACCTCGGCAACACGCGCAATTACCTCTAATCCAAGATAAAGAAGATAGGAAACAACGAACATCATGACAATAGCGATGACTTCAGAAGGGGTGTTGGGTAGAATCGCGACTCCCATCAAGTCAACAAAATCACGCATAACAAAAGCAGAAAGGTAAAAGAAGTAAACTGAATATGCAATGGTCAATCCAACCGTTACAATCCTTCCATAAGAAACTTCGAAAATGTCAAAGAGGTTTTTACCCGGAAAACGTGATAGCAGGGAATGGAATATCCATAGGAGGATAAAACCAGGTATTGATGCAATGAATACTGCAAACCAGGCATCACGTTTTGCATCGCTACCGATGTTCATGACGATCGCGTCACCCATTTCAAAGATTACGGTTAACACAAACAACTGCCATAACGATATCTTTTCTTTCCACTGCCCCTGCATAACGACCCTCACTTCTACTTCTCAGGCGAATTCAGTTTATTTTTTGAAAGGCGGATGTCATTTACTACACTAAAAACCAACCCTATCCCGCATGCTATAAATATCATCGCTCTTTCTGCTAATAACCCTTGTAACGATTGGATTATGTCTGACTTAGAGGAAGCCATATCGATCCCCGTAATTACAGCAACCATGATAAAAAGAATCATGAAGAAAGCGAATGTAACCATGAGATTTCCACCTGCCAAATGTGTTATTTCATTTTAATGTATCCAAAATTCATGCTTTTACCCGCACTATCTTAAATTGCACAAGAAGCATGTTCAGCAACTCTATATACTATCGAAGTCTTGTCCGAAAACTACTTGTCTTGAAACAAAATAAGCCGTATCCCAAATTGGAAACGGCTTGGAGCTTAATAAAATGAGCAGGCCACCGCAGTGCCTGCTCATCTGTGTATGTTATATAACTATCATGTCCCTCTTAGTTCAACGATTAACTGATAACTATCTGCTAGTCTTCTTCAAACAACCGTTCGCCTTTATGCAGCCTCCAGGCAATTTTAGCCGTATGCGGGAGCTCTCGTGCGGTTGGCGCATGTGCCGCCAAATATCGGGTGCAAGCTAGCAGCATCGTTTCCTTGGCCTTCTCCGCTAAAGAACCTGCTGCCGCTTGCCAGCGGTCATATTCGGCCACTGCTGCCTCAAACATTTGGAAAGAATGGAATTCCGCATCCTCCCGCAACAGCGCATGGCCAAGCGTGTTAAGCAGCGCCCCCGGCTCACCACCGCCATGAATGTAGTCCACCACCCATTGCGCGGCCGGTCCGACCTGCTGTCGCAGATCGAGCAAATCGAGCAACTCCTGATGGTTGGCCGGCGCGGTGGAGCCGGAAGGCTTCGGACGCGCAGCTGCCGGCACGTTTAAGAAACGATCAAGATATACGCTGACGGCTCCGTGAAAAATCGCCCGCTGCAGCAGCGGCTCATCCGATTGCAGCAGCCTTTCATGCACGGCGTGAGCATAAGTGAACGTATGGAGCACTGCAATCCAATCGCCGAAATCGTTCTGCGTATGGAAACGAACGATCCGTTCCGCGGCCGCCAAAGCAACGAGCTGTGCCAATTGTGCCGGAGCTGTTCCCGCGATGAGCAAGTCGCGCAGCAAAGCTATCGTCTGCTCTGGCGTATCGCTCAGCAGCTGCTTCAGCAGCTGCTCTTCCGTATCAGCAGACAGCCGCACATCCGTTGACCCGCCGGCGGGCTTCGCCTGCGCCGCATTCTGCTCCAGTTCGTTAACCGCTTGTTTGATCGGCTCTACGAGGTTCAGCGGCGCCTGCCACTGGTGTAGCTCCTCGCTCCGTGTCGGACGAGCCATCATTGGCACGAGTGAAGTTAAAATCTGTTTCTTTTGCGACACCTCCGCCCACTCCAGCGCCTCAAAAGCTTTGCTGTGGAAATCGAACACATGCCCGCCGTCCAAGTAAAAGTGATCGGTTGCGGCGACAAGCATCATATCCGACAACCGCTTCGTGTCAATGCCTTTCAAAATGGCGGTGATCAGCACTTTCTCAGCGCCCTGTGTATCCCGCACCTCTATGCAGCTGCGATACCACTCGGTCAACCGTTCGAACGGCACGTCCGCCGAAGGCAGAGCCGACAGCAAGTGGCGGGTTCCTCTGCCCGAGCTGCCTCGAGCGACATGGACAAGGCCTTGGTACAAGGCGAGTATTTTACCGTTCTTATCCAGCTTGTCAACGCTTTGCGCCATCGCAGTAAGAATCGTAAGTCCGGCGTTCCAGCCCGTTCCATAGGTCGTTCCGAATTCGATGCCAATGCGGGCGATGTCCTGCTCCGGCACTCCCGCTTCGATCAGTCCGACGACCGCTTTCGCGATGACGATGCCGATATTTTGCTCGAGTCCTTCTTTCAGTTTATGCTGATATTTTGCCGCGCCTCTCGCACTTCTAGGAACCGGATTTACCCACACTTCGCCGCCGTCGACTCGCACCTCATACGACGGAACATCGTCCGCCCACGGATCAAGAGTACCGCCACTGCAGACGTCAAACCGGGCATGATGCCAATGACACGTCAAAATCCCGTCGCACAAGCTCCCCATATGGAGAGGAAAGCCTAAATGCGGGCAGCGGTTGTCCACCGCGTATACATGGTCTTCATGGTAAAAAACAGCGATACCGCCTCGTATAACCTTTGCGCTTTCTTCTTTAAGCGCTTCCAAACTGCCTGCTGAAATCCAGTTTAAACTTACACTCATCCATACATCCTCCTTTATTTTTTCAAGCTGCACTCCAAAGTACAACAATCGTATCCGGTCAGAACCCACTGCGTTCTTTCCATATTTTTATAATACCTTAATTCCCCGGCCATGGAATTAATTAGTTTGGTCAATCACCATGGAAAAGATTTTTGAAGCTTCGCTGCGGATAAGGCTATCCGCCGGGGCAAATAGATTTCCTTGTTTGCCGATCATGAATCCTATTTTTGAATGCTGTTCACGCGAGGCTCCATGCAACGATGTCCTTTGACAGCAAGCTTTTCGACAGATGCAAAAAAAGATCTCCCTAAAAATCTAGAGAGACCTAAGCAGTTACGAGAATTGTTTTTTTGGGTTATACATGGAATTCCTTAGAAAAATAGATACAGAACTTAATATCAAAAATAGAATTCCCCCAAAAACAACGTATTGTATGCCTATTCCTGATATAAATAATCCACATACACTTGTACCAATTGTTACTCCTAAGTTAGCGGATGATAAAAATAATCCATTGGCGAAATCAGGAGCTTCTTGAGCTGCAGATGTAATCCAATATTGATTAATATTAGCTCCTATACCAGCCACTATTCCCCAAAGCAAAATAATTAAGGCCATCGGTACACTGAACTGTCCTATTAAGAATAATACGATATAAACTGCTCCTAATGCGAAAGGAAAAGCTACTACAGTTTTGACGGCGTTTTTAGTAAGCAGCTTCCCCGCGATAATGTTTCCAATAATATTTGCCGCACCGAATATTAGTAACATCAAACTAATTGTGTTCCAAGAAATCTTGGTAATGATTTCTAGATATTCTGCAAGGAAACTATAAACCCCGAATACTGCTCCATTCATTAAAATAACACCGGCAATGGAAAGCCAAGTAATTGATTTTTTTAATACGCTTAGTTGTGCTCCATAAGAAAGTCTTTCCGTAACAGGCATAGATGGTACAAATAGGAGTGTGGCAATGAATACTAAAACATTCACGATAGCAAAGAAATACATTGCCATTCCTAACGAAGTCGCACTCGCAATTAAGCTGGTGACAGGTACACCAAGTACCATCCCTGCAGATACTCCAATAAATACCTTTGATACGGCTTTTGGTGCATCTTCCTTGCTAACTGACGTGGCAGCTACTGTAAAAGCCATTGAAACATAAATCGGGTGAAAGAAGGCTGGAACCACACGAGCAATTAATAATATTGTAAAGTTTGATGTTATTGCAGAGACAATGTTACCCAGAATAAAAATACCGAGTACAAGTAACATTACCTTCTTACGATTTATGCCCGAAAACAATAAAGGCAATGTTGGACCAGATATTGCAACAGCAAGTGCAAAGAGGCTCACTATCAACCCCGCTTTGGTTATACTGACATTAAAGTTATCAGCAATTAATGGCAGTATCCCAATAACGCCCATTTCGGTATTTAGAATACCAAAAACCCCAAAAGTCAATATCAATATAAGCAAATTATTTCGTCTAGCTATCATAATTAAACTCCTTACTTTATTTCTTATTTTAAAGATCTAATATGTTGCGAAATGTATTTCGATAATAAATCATTGGATACACCACTTGTTCCATGTAACTATTCTGCACAATTTTACCTTCCATATTCGACACATGAAAACGATACAGGAAGGACGAATTAAACGCCTTCTTATCAAAAACAGCTCCAGATCGTCCCAGAAAACCGGAGAAAAATAATTCCCCGGTTTTCTAAGGTGTGTTTTGCATCATTCCAACTGGTCTTTTTCGCTTACTTGATTACGGCTGTCTCCAATTCGTTCAACTTCGCCAAATCCTCTGCCAGCATTTCCTCCGTATAAGCCCCCTGCCCGAGAGCAACCAAACATCGAATCGGGAAATACCGAATAATCGCATTCAACATGTCGGGGTTATCAGAGAGCTGATCCACAATCCCGAACTCGGCAAATTTGTCCATACAAAATTTCGCCATTTCAGCTGCCTGAGGGTTATCCAATAAGTCGCCGATCATCGTGTTGCGGTGATATCTGACGGGTAGAGCCGTGCTTCCTTCGACTTTGACTGCGGTTTGCAGCACAATCTGACGCGACGAAGCGCCGATCAGGATGTCGAAAGCGCCGCTTTCCACATGCCAATCTCCAAGCTCCGTATTGTAATAGGAGAACGCTCTGCGATCCAGCACGAATTCAACGGTTTTCTTCTC
This sequence comes from Paenibacillus sp. LPE1-1-1.1, assembly GCF_040676435.1. Taxonomy (NCBI): domain Bacteria; kingdom Bacillati; phylum Bacillota; class Bacilli; order Caryophanales; family Paenibacillaceae; genus Paenibacillus; species Paenibacillus sp. LPE1-1-1.1. Next base: position 1,072,646 of record NZ_JBEGHY010000012.1, on the reverse strand, counting down.
TCCCGGCTGCAGCTCGACTTTTTTGAAGCCCTTCAGCTCCTTCAACGGACGAATAACAGTGCTTACGACGTCCCGCACATAGAGCTGTACGATTTCCTTGCCGGTGATTTTACCGGTGTTGGTTACCGTGACTTGAACGTTTAATGTTTCCGAATCTTTCATAGAAGTACGGTCCACCCGAAGATCGCTGTAAGCAAACTGCGTGTAACTAAGTCCGAAGCCGAACGGAAAGAGCGGCTCCAGTTCTTTGGCGTCATAGTAGCGGTAGCCTACGAACAGGCCTTCGCGGTACTCGACCTTGTCGCCCTCGCCCGGGAAGTTCAGGAAAGACGGATTGTCACTGAGTTTGACCGGGAACGTCTCCGCAAGTTTGCCGCTCGGACTCACCCGGCCGAATAGCAGGTCAGCCACTGCGCCTCCGAACGCCTGTCCGCCGAGATAGCCTTCCAGCACGGCCTTAGTCTTGTCAAGCCAAGGCATCTCGACCGTTGAGCCGTTGCTGAGCACGACGACAAGGTTGCTCTGGACTTCCGCCACGGCATCGATTAACGCTCGTTGGTTCGCCGGAATCGCCAGATGCGTGCGGTCGTAGCTCTCTGATTCATAGCGCTCAGGCAAGCCGACGAACAACACCGCAACACCCGCTTGCGCCGCCGCATTCTTGGCCTCTTGCTCAAGTGCAGAGTCGACCTCATCGCTGTCCAGCTTATAACCTCGGGCATATTCAATTCGGACTCCGTCTCCTGCCGCGTCTATCAATTCTTTGAGGGCTTCGTCAAGCTTTGTCGGATTGACATGGGAACTGCCGCCGCCTTGATAACGCGGCTTTTCGGCAAATTCCCCGATGACGGCGATCGTGCCCTGCTTTTGCAGCGGCAGAATTCTATCTTCATTTTTCAGCAGCACCATGCATTCCTGCGCGGCTTCTCGCGCCAAACGATGATGCGCCTCGGCATCAAACGACGCATCCTTCTGCCGGTTCCGGACCGCTTTGAAGATAAAGTCCAACAACCGTTCTACCGCTCGGTTTAACGTATCCTCGGACAACTGTCCATTACGTATGGCTTGGACAATCTTGGAATCGCCAACCCCATGGCTGGTCGGCATCTCCAGTTCCAATCCTGCCAGAAGCCCCTTCACGCGCTCATTTACAGCGAACCAGTCGGATATGACAAAGCCTTCGAAGCCCCATTCCTTGCGCAGCACTTCCGTTAGCAGCCATTCATTCTCCGACGCGAATTCTCCATTCACCTTGTTATACGAGCACATCACGCTCCAAGGCTTCGACTGCTTAACAGCGCCTTCGAAGCTGGCCAAGTAAATCTCTCGCAGCGTCCTTTCATCGACAACGGCGTCAACAGTCATGCGGCGGTGCTCCTGATTGTTCGCGGCGAAATGCTTCAGCGACGTGCCGACGCCTTGGCTTTGCACCCCGCTAATATGGCTCGCTGCCAACTCCGAGGATAAATACGGATCCTCCGAGAAATATTCGAAGTTCCGTCCGCAAAGCGGAGACCGCTTGATATTCGCTCCCGGCCCGAGCAGAAGGGCGACATTTTCCGCTTGGCACTCCTTGCCGAGCGCCTCTCCGATTCGAACGATCAGCTCGCGGTTCCAAGAAGCAGCCATACCGGCAGCCGACGGAAAACACGTTGCAGGTACACTGCTATGAAGCCCTAAGTGATCGGCACCTTCCATTTGCTTCCTTAATCCGTGTGGACCGTCCGTCACCATCAGCGAAGGGATGCCGAGCCGCTCGATTCCTTTCGTATGCCAGAAATCAAGCCCCGAGCAAAGGCTTGCCTTCTCCTCCAGCGTCATTTGGGCTACCATCCCTTGAATATCCTCATGTACATTAGAACTCGTCATTTTGATCTCCCTCTTTCCTATTTGTTGTAGTACCCCCGCCAGATTCTATTACGCATGCAGCAAAGTATATAAACAATATGACTTGGTGCTGCTAATTACATTGAACTTGCATATCATCTTGCTTTTCCCCTTCGAAAAACTAATGATATCGCTATAAAAATAACTTTAACGTTTATTCAGATGATCCGTTATACAATTTTTCAACAAATCATGTTTAAAATTTCAACAGCATTTGAAAGGAGAGTCGCCATGAATCGAGGTTCATTACCGAGGGGTCATCTGCTGGCCAGCCAGACCAAGCGGAGTTTTTTAACTGTCCACGTACCGGTTCGCAGATCAGACTCCATTTCTCAGCTATTCATCTTGGATTGGGTGTTTTTTCTCCTACAAGTAAAAAGGCACACCGATATAGGCGTGCCCCTAATATTTTGCTGGAATTAATTTAAATCCTCATCTTGCTGATGTCGATCACAAATCGATACCGTGCATCTGAGTAGTACGCGCTCCAAGGATTCATGATTTCTGTTATTCCAACAGTACGTAGTTCAAAATAAAAACCTTCTATTCAAGACCGACCACTGGATGTGGTACATACGGCTCTTCCAGAAACGCAAACTCTTCCGTACTCAGCTTAATCGAAAGTGCAGCTACAGCGTCTTCTAGATGAGACACTTTCGTGGACCCGATGATTGGAGCAGTAATCGGTTCCTTTTGCAATAGCCAAGCCAACGCGATTTGGGCTCGAGAAACGCCGTAGTTTTCAGCCACTTCCTGGACGCGTTCAACCACTTTTCGGTCTGACTCGGACGTTGCGCCATAAAGCATTTGAGCCACTGGATCGTTCGCTGAGCGAGATGTGGTTTCGCTCCATTCACGCGTTAATCTTCCTTGCGCAAGCGGAGCCCACGGAATCACGCCGATCTTTTCTTCTATGCAGAGCGGCAGCATCTCGCGTTCCTCCTCTCGGTACAAGAGGTTTAAATGATTCTGCATGGATACAAATCGCGTCCATCCGTTTTGCTCTGCAACATGGAGCGCTTTTAAAAATTGCCACGATAACATGGAAGAAGCTCCGATATATCTGGCCTTGCCCGCCTTAACGACGTCGTGTAAGGCCTCCATCGTTTCTTCAATCGGGGTTTGATAATCCCAACGATGAATTTGATACAAATCGACATAGTCCGTTCCCAGTCTTTTTAGACTGTTGTCGATTTCGCTCATAATTGCTTTTCGGGAAAGACCAGCACCATTGGGACCATCATGCATACGATAATAAACCTTTGTAGCCAAAACGATCTCTTCCCGATTTGCGTATTCCTTAAGTGCCCGTCCGACGATTTCCTCACTCGTTCCCGCAGAGTACATATTCGCCGTATCGATAAAATTAATGCCTAACTCAAGGGCTTTCTTGATAATCTCACGACTGTTTTCTTCATCCAGTGTCCATGCAGGGAACCCTCGATCCGGTTCACCAAAGCTCATGCACCCGAGACAAATCCGCGAAACATCCAAACCGGTGTTTCCAAGCTTCATGTATTCGATGTTATTCATCCCCTCAGTACAATACTTCTCATACGACTCACATTGTGCTGATATCGATCACGAAGCGATACCGGACATCTGATGCAAGTACGCGCTCCCAGGCTTCATCAATCTGGTTGGCAGAAACAGTCTCGATCTCAGGAGCAATGTGGTGTTCAGCGCAAAAGTCAAGCATTTCCTGCGTTTCACGAATGCCACCGATCATTGATCCAGCAAACGACCGACGATGAGGGATAAGTGAGAACACTTGAACTGGCAACGGCTCCGATGGCGCACCGACATTGACTAGTGTACCGTCCAGCGCCAGCAACGAAAGGTAGGCATTAATATCGATCGTCGCACTCACTGTATTTACGATGAGGTCGAACGAACCAGCTAATTGCTTAAACGTCTCTGGATCGCTCGTGGCATAATAATGGTTCGCGCCAAGCCGCAAACCATCTTCTTTCTTCTTCACTGTTTGTGATAAAACCGTAACCTCTGCCCCCATGGCATGAGCGATCTTCACAGCCATGTGTCCAAGCCCGCCAAATCCAACAACAGCTACCTTCTTACCAGGAGCAGCTCCCCAATGGCGCAGCGGCGAGTACGTTGTGATGCCTGCACACAGCAGCGGAGCAGCGACGTCAAGTTCAATACCGTCTGGAATTCGGACAACGAAGTCTTCCGTTACGACGATGTGGGTGGAATAACCCCCTTGCGTAAATTGCCCGTACCTGTCGGTAGCCCCATAGGTGCCCGTCATTCCATTGAGGCAATACTGCTCCTCTCCCTTATGGCAGTTATCGCACTCTCTGCAGGAGTCAACCATGCAGCCTACCCCTACCCGGTCGCCAACGGCATGCTTTGTGACATCCGAACCAACCTGAGTGACAATTCCGGCGATCTCGTGTCCTGGAACGAGAGGATAGTTTACCGGTCCCCAATCGCCGCGAGCTGTATGGATGTCAGAGTGGCAAATACCAGCGTACTTAATCTCAATGAGAATATCATGCGGCTGGAGATCCCTGCGTTCGATCGTGGTCAGTTTGAATGGACCTTCAGGACTGAATGTAGCGCGTGCATTAGCTGTAATCATTATATAACCTCCTGCAATTTTTGAATTTATGGTTCTTACAATCCTATTGGCTGTAATCCAGCCAAAAAACACAACAAATCAACTCTTTGTGTTTAATAAACATCTGTTTATAATTATATATAGAACCAAAATACTTTCAATGGTTAAAAGAAAACGATTCGTTGATTATTCAAACAAATCAATAGAATTGTTGATTATCATTTGGAAATTCAAGTTGTCGAGTGAGTGCAACCCTATAGTTTCTTAGTAAAATGGCAACAAAACTTAATAATAATGATACTAATCCCACGAATACAACGTATTGTGTACCCATTTGTGATAGGAATAAGCCTCCTACTGCTGCACCAAAGGTTGTTCCTACGTTACATGATGATATAAATAATCCATTAGCGAATTCAGGTGCTTCTGGCGCCGAAGACATCATTAAATATTGATTAATATTACCCCCTATACCGGCTAAAATACCCCAGATTAACGTGATGATCGCCATTGGTAGGCTAAACTGTCCAAATAAGAATAATAAGATGTAAACAGCTCCCAATATAAAAGGGAAAGATACGACAGATTTGATGGCATTATTCGTAGTAGCTTTCCTGCGACTACGTTTCCAATAATATTAGCTCCACCGTATATAAATAACATGAAACTGATTGTATTCGGAGACATATTCGTAACCGTCTTCAGATACTCAGCAAGATAACTATAAACTCCCAATACGGCTGAATTTAATAAAATGACAGCCACAATGGAAAGCCAAGTCATTGATTTTTTTAATACGGATAATTGTGCTCCATAAGAGAGTCTTTCCTCAACAGGCATAGATGGTACAAATAGTAATGTAGTAATGAATAATGATATTTACAACAGCAAAGAAACTCGCGATGGGTACACCGATTACCATGCCGGCAGACACCCCAATAAATACTTTCGAGACAGCTTTTGGTGCTTCTTCCTTGCTCACAGCCCCAGCAGCTACTGTAAATGCCAAAGAACAATAAACCGGATGAAAAAATGCGGGTAAAATACGAGCAGCTAATGCAAGGGTAAAGTTTGACGTAAATATGGAGACAATGTTCCCCAAAACGAAAACACCAAGTACAAGTAACATGACCTTCTTCCGATTTATACCCGAAAACAATAACGGCAAGATTGGTCCTGACACTGCAACTGCAAGGGCAAAGAAACTCACCAGCCATCCTGCTTTGGAAACACTCACATCATAGTGTTCAGCAATGGAAGGCAATAATCCAATAACCCAGGGGCAATGTCTCACTCACTAAGATCAACAGAAAGTGCATAAGCAAGAGAGATTGCATAATCAACCTTCGTCTATTATTATAGGTGTAAGAAGAATACGTTCAATGGTTAAAAAAACGCGATTTGTTGATATATCAACACAGTAATCAAAACTGTTTATTATCTAAGAAAGTTTGGTGAAATTTACGAATGGCAAAAGTAGACCGGAGAATTCTTAAAACACAAGAATCGATGAAAAAGGCTGTCATTGAACTGATGACTGAAAAAAACTTCGATGACATTACAATTCAGGATATTGCCGACCGGGCAAACATTAACCGCGGAACCATTTATCTTCATTATCAGGACAAATATGATTTGTTGGATAAACTGATAGAAACACACCTGGATGAATTAGGCGAGATGGATGAATGGGCATGTAAGCTGGATTGGAGCAATGGGCTTGTACCTTTTTTTGAGTACTTTGAGAAAAACTTTTTATTTTTTTCGATTATGTTAGCGAGTAAAGGGGCCCCATCTTTTAGAACTCGGCTTCTTGATTATATTATGGAAGGATTTAAAGGTGAGATTGATAGAGAAAGCGGAAGAAATGCGGATTTAAGTGAAGATGTTATGTTACAATATGCCGGGACCGCTTATGTAGGGGTAATTGAATGGTGGATTAGGAATGAAATGCCGTATCCGCCGCAAATCATGGCTAAACAAGTCGGAGCCTTGTTAGGAAGAAGTCTATAGTCCATGTAAAACAATAGCGTCCTGCTTAATTGCTAGGACGCTATCGAGGTTTACTCATCATTTTGGTAAGGGCAAGTTGGAGTAATATTCTGGATTTGTGGGGATTCAATGAATTACTTCCAACCATTGCTCCTGGATCGTACAGACTTTGACCTGTAGCTTGATAGTACGATTGTGCAACAGCCCTTCTTGTCGCAGCCATTTGTGTAAGCTGAATTTTTGCCCAAGAAACGGTTGGGCCATTTGCTATTATTATTTTCGTCAAATATTCAATTTGGTTTTGGTCTGTTACGCTGAGCCCTCTTTTGGCAATGTTCTGAATGACATCAATTGCCCGCCATCTGGAAAACCTGCTAAAATCGTAGGATTCATACAAATTTTCAACTTTTGGCGAGAAGTGAGTTCCGAAATGTCGAATTCCGTCTGATTCGTATGTTTAATTAAGGGCTTCTGATAATATCTAACTTTGGCAGCTACGATATCCCCTCCTGATACTTCTCTAATAGTCGTTTTCCTTTCTTTTCAAACGTTCCTTCAAGCCAATATAAATCTGATCTGGATCATCTGGATTGTATTTCTTGAGAACGGCCTTATTAATCTAATTTCTCTAGCAAAATAATAAGCATTTAAATAAAATCCAAAAGAACGTTTCACATGCCTGTAATATCGCGAATGGCTGTCTGATGCCGTCCGATTAAAACCGCGGAAACCTTGTCCTGTCTGAGCTTTTGCCGATCGCTTTCGGATCTACTCCGATGGCGTAAGATGGTTGGGGACGAAGTTCGTCCCCAATTCGTCCCCATGCAACCGATCAAAACTACAACCTGTACTTCGAGAGGCTTGTTTGCAATTCAAGCGACACTTGCTTAAGACCATCTGTCGAGACCGCTGTTTCCTGTATCGCGAGCATCTGCTCTTGAACAGCGGCAATGACCATCCTACTTTCCTCGAATGCATTCTTGGAGATATCAGCCAGTTCCTTCACAGAAGCATTGACCTCCTCTGCACCTGCCGTCATCTGCTCCGTAGCTGCGGAAACTGCCTGTGCCTGTTCCGATATATCCATAGTAGCTCGCATAATATGGTCGAATGCTTCCCGCGCGGCTCGGATTGACTCGCTGCTGCGTTCAATTTCAGCCTTTCCCACTTCTACGGCGGCGACTGCGATTTGTATATCCATTTGCATTTTTGCAATTATCTCAGAATGTTCACCGTTTGGTTGTGAGGAAAAATAAAGTTGATTAATTGAGGCTCAGTAAAACCAAGGTTTGGGGACAAAAATTGACGGCAACTATATTAAAGTTGTTTAATGGGCTCGACTTTCAATTTTTAGCGGCAGAAATTCCTGAAAATAATGTTCTTTAATCAGAGGTATGCAAAATGTTTTGAATGAAAATAAAGTTGCTTAATAAGTAGTTGCAGTTGAATCCTTTAATAACCGACTGAAATCAGCTTTGAGCTTGAGGCTAGCTGCACGTTCACCGCATCGAACTGTTCGAGTGCCTTTTGTTCACTAATGAATGCCTTCATAACGACGTGCCCACCGTATATCTCTTCTACCTGTCCGTTTAATCGGCCAAGGAACTGTTGTTGATCGTAAAAATGCTTTTGTGATACCCGAACGAGGCCGATGACGAGCAGAAGCGATACCGGCATCATGACGAGGGCGATCAGTATCAGTTGCCAGCTGATCATCAGCATCATTGCAGTGACTCCTGCTACGGTCGCAAATGAAGTAAGCAACTGGGTAAATGTCTGGCTGAGCGACAGTTCCAGCGTATCGACGTCATTCGTGATACAGGATAACACGTCGCCTTGGCTATTGCGGTGGAAATACCCGAGCGGAATGCGATTCATCTTGCGCATCTTTCGCTCGGTATTGTCGCATAACCCAATCCCTCACGGGTGGCGCGGCCCATAACGTACATACTAACAGTCGCGACGGCCTTCAACCGAGGGTCAATCTGAGCAGCGCTAATCGCAAAGCCGCCACTGGCGCAAACGCCGATCACGCCAATACGGTCTCGGTCCACAAACGGACGTGTACCCAAAAAGTCCACAGCGGCGATGAAATCCTCTAGCTACGCTTCAGGAGAAGCAATATTGCTCGGATGCCCACCGCTTTCACCATTATTGAAGGCGTCGAAGGCCAGTGTCACAAAGCCCCGTGCTGCCATCTCCTGGGCATACAAGCCGGACGTCGGTTCCTTCACGCCGCCGAATGAATGTCCCATAATGATTGCGGGAGATTTCCTTGCTCTATTTATGTTTTTAGGAAGATAGATATCCCGACTAATTAAATGCCCAGTCTGTAATAGAATATAACTTTTCCGACAGTCACCTTGTTGCTAGGAGGAAAGGTTTTATCCTATGCCGCTCTGTCTGCTGCGTATGTTACAGAAGTCGTGTATGCAACGGAAGTCATGGCTAAAAAAAGCCAAGCACTCGCGATTTTTTTATCAATTTATACCCTCCAGACAAATTAAGTATTTCCTTATCATTGAACTATAATTAACTATAATTACGCTGTGGTCTTCGCGATCGTAAAGTGCACGATCATAGTATTTTTCTATTGAAATCTTACCTCCTGTCTCGAATGTAATCTACGAACTGCACGTGTTTTTTTATCCATAAATGGTACAGCATAACTAAAACCAACAAGTTGCCCTAAAAAAACTTAAGGCAACTTGCAACGTTAAAAGCTATATTCATTTAGAGAACTTGCTTCGTTGGGCGAATCATAATTTCACTTACAGCAACAGTATCAGGGGTGCTAATTGCATAGGCTACTGCATCGGCAACATCACTCGCCTTCAATCCCACACCTGGTATTTTTGCGTTCTCCTTTATCCAATTACTAGTTGCAGGGTCGTTGACCGTCGTGTAAAGTTCCGTATCCACCATTCCGGGAGAAATAAGAGTGGAACGGATATTATTTTCTCTTTCCTCTTGACGAAGCCCCTCCATAATCGCTCGTACAGCAAATTTTGTACCACAGTAAACAGCATAACCAGGAGTCACGACGTGCCCTAAAATGGAGTCGGTCGCAATAATTTGACCAGATTGCTGTTTTTTCATGACAGGTAATACCGCAGCAATGCCATTTAATACACCCATGATATTGAGATCTAGCACTTGTCGCCATTCATCAAAGCGCGCTTCCGAAATAGGCGCAGTTGGCATGATACCGGCGTTATTATATAGCACATCTACATGGCCATATTTTTTGACTGCCAGTTCAACAACTGCTTGAACTTCCTCTTTTTTTGTTACATCAGCAACAGCATATGAAATTTCAGCATCCGGCAATGTTTCAACAAGAGCTTTCAAGCGATCTTCGCGGCGAGCCGCAATGACTAATTTTGCTCCTTCTTGCGCAAGTTTCTTGGTAGTTGCTTCACCAATTCCACTTGACGCGCCCAAAATAATGACAACTTTCCCTTGAATATTTGACATAAGAGGCTCATGTTCCTTTCTTCAGAAAATAGATTGGTTTGCTATCAGGAGTTGCTTTCACGTGGCACAACCTTTACTGTCGCAGAACGGGCTCGCGTGCTGATCATCGAGTTTAAATAGGGGTCGCCGTTGTATTTCCTACGGTACGCATTGTCAATGAGGTCGTTGATCTGACCAACGATCGGTTCAAAAGCGACTTCCTTCATTATGCCAGCGACAGTGATACGCCCCGCCTTCTGTCGTAGTGCTGCTTGATACCAGCGGGAGTTCTGTCCAAAGTAGGCGCGCACATAAACGGAGTCGCCTACCACAACGGACCAAATCCAAGTCGGGGTGCCATAGGTTACTCCGTCTTCTCTGAACGGGGAGATGTGCAGGTCATCCGCTTCAGCAATCTTTTGCAGTTCTTCTTTCAACCAGGTGCCCATGAATTCATCCTCCTTAAAAACTGACTTATGACGAAACAATCATTGCGTGCCCATGCCGATCAAACGCTCATCTCGCTTCTTGATATGGGACCATTAAGATTACCCATCCCCATTCCTGCGAACTTGTCATTGCATTAATAGAAAGCCGCCGGCGATGCAGGTCGGGCGGCTTCGTCACGAGCCAATAACGTTCTCAATGGAGCTGATGTCGATCACGAATCGATACCGGACATCCTATAATCTATCGTTTCTTTCTACCAATCGATTGGTTTACCATCCCTGAAGAACCCTCCGCGAGGTCCTTCCGATCCCTTCATCACTAACCCGAGGATCAACTCCGCAGCGCGTTTCGGAGTTCTCGGAGCAGATGGCCCTCCCATATCCGAGCTTACCCAGCCCGGATCGACTGCATAAACTTTGATATCTCCTCCGACTTCTGCTGCTGCCAGTCGGGTCAATGCATTCATTGCAAGTTTGGAGATCTTGTACGCACCCGCTTCCGGGGACGACATTGCACTCATGGCGCCATATTCCGAGGAAATATTGATGATCCTTCCAAATCCCCGTTTTTCCATAAGCGGAAGAAATGAACGCATGACATGGTAAACGCCGAAGAAATTCGTGGACATCGTTCGCTCCAGAATCGCAGGATCCATGGTCAACAACTTGGAATTCCCATCCAAATATACACCCGCGTTGTTAATCAATACATCCAAGCGGTGAGCGTTCTCGGTAACGGTCAATGCCGCTTGACGGATGCTTTCTGGGTCCGTGACATCCATGACGACGAACGAAACATCCAATCCGGACTCGGTAAGTCGTTGGGCTGCTTCAGCCCCCTTCTTCGAATCCCTGCTTGCCAACATGACCTTGAACCCCATCGAAGCCAATTGTTGGGCCAATTCATATCCGATTCCCCGATTCGCGCCTGTGACAAGCGCCACTTGCTTATCCTGCAACTTTAGACCCCTCCAATTGTTCAGACATTGAAATTCTTGGATACACCGTCGCGATGCTTAAAATGAGGAACCAAAGAGACTCACGATCAACCCTGCGGTGGAGATGCTGACCTGGTAGTGGTCCGCAATCAACGGCAAGATTCCGATCACGCCCATCTCGGTATTCAAGATACCGAATACACCCAAAGTCAGTATATAGACAATTATATGATTTCGATTAGTCTTCATAGGCCATGGACGTCGAGAGATCTCGGTAGGCATCGATCTGCGACCGGAGGTCAGCAATCTTCTGCTCTGCAATGCCGATCGCGTCGGCGCCTGCAATAAAGCGTCGCGGCGGTTCCGCTTCGCTTGCAATCATGAGGAGCGCCTTGGCGAGCTTGTTCGGATCGCCAGACTGTTGCCCGTTTTGCTTATTAAAAAAGGTCATATAACCGGCTCTACGGTCCGCATAGTCCTCGATTGTCGGATTTGCGAAAGTCGACGATGCCTCCGTAAGAAGTTCCGTGCGGAAGAATCCTGGGTTTACAATGGTCGTATGAATACCGAACGGTGAGACCTCAGGTTGTAGTGAGTCCATCCAACCCTCAAGCGCAAATTTCGATGCAGCATAGGCTGAATTAAACTCGAATCCAGAAATGCCGGCGCCCGAAGAGATCGAGATGATGTGACCGGAACGCTGCTTGCGCATCGCGGGCAACACAGCCCGGGTAACGTTCATCGGGCCGATCAATGCCACCTGCAGCTGACGTTCGATTTGGTCCGGGGCCAGTTCCTCGAAGAAGCCGCCATAGAAGTGCGCGGCATTATTGATCAGCACATCGATGGTACCGAACCGATCGACGGCCGCCTTGACTGCGGACTGTGCATCGACAGGCCGGGTAACGTCCAATTGGACAACCATTAGATTCTCGGCTTCGCCGATCGCCTTGGCCACCGCATCCGGATTGCGGCCCGTAGCCACAACCTTGTGTCCTGCGTTCAAAGCAGCTTTCGCGAAATTGGTGCCCATACCTCGACCTACTCCCGTGATAAACCAAACCTTTTCCATGTTATTCATTCCCTCCAGCCTTCTTCCAAATATATTGTGAATGATAAAGTTTGTTTATTCGACTTACAACGAAGCAAAAAAGCCGAATGGTCTGCTTTGCTTAAGCATCTCTGAGATGATCGGCCGCATGACCAGATCCGCGAACAAATCCCCGACGGCCGAGTTTCGGTTCGCCTTCGCTTTTTTGCATGTTACACAGCCGACCTTATCTAGACAATTAAAAGATCTTGAACATGACGCCCAGTTATGGGTGGTGTGTTAAAACAAATGAGAGGAACGCACGAAATGAGACTACACTAACTATTTAATCTCTTGGGAAAGAAGTTCCTGTCTTAGTTTCATATGCTTCAATTAACTGGTCCTGAGCAGCTGCATCATAGATAACTGAATTAACATTTAGATCTTCCTCACTTTGGAAGAAGTATTTTCCTGTAGCATCCGTGCCTTCTTCGATACCTTCAGCAAGCCAAACATAAGTCATGTATCCAGCACGTAAGTCATCAGGTGTAGTAGTATTACCGTTATGGAATCCCATTAGAGTCGGAACCCATCCTGGTTGAATTGCATTCACTTGAATGTCTGGCCAGTAACGAGATACTGTCATTGCTAAAGTAAGAACTTGAAGTTTAGAATCATTGTAGTTAATATTGGGAGTATCACTTACAATTTCTTCAACTTTAAGATTTCCTCCTAAATGTTGATCTGACGAAATGTAAATCAGATGCTGTGGTTTATTTACTAAACTAGTCAGAATATACGGGGATAAAGAATTAACATTTAACATCTCTTCTGATGGAGCACCGTATACACCTGCATTATGAATAATGACATCGAACGTACCGAATGCATTAATTTGATCCGCCAACTGCCTTGTTTGTTCTAGGTCAGAGAAATCCCCAATAACTACACCAAGTGCTTCTGGTAAGTCTCTTCGAACATCTTCTGCACGACTTTCATTTCTAGCGTGTACGACAACCTCATGACCTCTCTCTATTAGATACTTAGCTGTCAGTTGTCCTAACCCACCTGTTGATCCGGTAACAAAAATTTTCTTTCGATAGGCTTCATCAATTGGCTCGGTGTTTTCTTCTATATATAGGAGTTCTTCAACCACTTCTTCTGTATTGTATGTTCCCAAACCGAATCTCCCTTCATTTTGGCTGTTGTTATTTTCACTATCTCCGTTATCAGGAGTTTCATTATTTACAGTTTCGCTAGGATTTTGATTAGGCTGATTTGATTGAATAAGTGTATTAATAATTAATCCTCCAACAATCACGATAAACAATCCTGCTATTAATAGTTTATATCTCACCATTTTGCCTCCATAGATTTACTAGTATATTTTATTCCATTCCCGTGCCCTTATTTTGCTTGATTTTTTATTTAACAAAAATCTATTCAACTCGTTCTACTGTCACCATTACTGGTTCAGTATTACCTCTCAAAATAGATAAGTCACCCTCAATCCGTCCTAATCGAACAGCACCCGCCCATTCTCCAAGATCAGAATATGTCAGCGAGAGTGCATTGCTCGGTGCATAGTAACTCAAATCTCCAGCTTTTGGTGAATCTCGTTCAGGCATACCTTCCATTGTAATCGATTGTGGTGGTTCTGCGATAAGCTCACGACCTCCATAGTCTTCAAAATCTAGTGTTAGTGGCAACTGTGCAAGGAGTGACTCTGAAGCAGGATTTTCCCATAAGACTGCGGTAAGTGTCTGATCGCCTACCACGATTCGAAGTGTAGCCGAGTTTTCAGTTTCAGAAGAAATCGGAACTTCTTCTGGGTTTTGTTCAACATCTGGAGTTTGATTATTATCAGATTCTTGAGTAGTTCTGATGAATCTCGTTGCTGATAAATAAATAAAGTAAGAGCTTCCTGTGATAAGTATTGCGCAAGCAATATATATGGTAATAACTCTGTTGCGTTTCATGTTTTTTCTCAATGGCTCCTTTACAGTATTAATTAAAAAGTTACTTTGAATTGCATTAATCCTACTCACTACGACACTCTGATATACGAAACAATAAACGTACTATTAGAAATATATCGAATCCAAGGCACTCCTTATATAAAATAGACTCTGAATCAAAGCAGCTTCTGCGAAAAACCGGTTATCTTTGCTGTGTATTATAACGTGCTTTTTTGCGCATAGATAATACTTATATCTTATATCTTGATATGCTTGAAAGGCATTTCTGAATCATGTATTGTAAAACATAAAGGAGGAGAATAGATGGAAGTTAGAGTTTTGCGTTATTTTCTTGCTGTTGCAAGAGAAGGAAGCATTACGGGGGCTGCAGACACATTGCATGTTACACAGCCAACCTTGTCTAGACAATTAAAGGATCTTGAACAAGAGTTGGGAAAAAAGCTATTTATACGCAGTAGTCACAGTATCATACTCACAGATGAAGGAATGCTCTTAAGAAAGAGAGCAGAAGAAATCGTGGAAATGGTCGATAAATTAGAGGCAGAATTTAGATCCATGGAGGAAACAATAAGCGGAGATGTGTATATTGGCGGTGGAGAAACGGACGCCATGAAACAGGTTGCACGCGTTGCAAGGGACTTACAGGTACAATATCCAAAAATACGTTATCATCTCTACAGCGGGAATGAAGATGATGTTACGGAACGACTCGACAGGGGACTTCTTGACTTCGCTATATTAATTCAACCGGCTGATGTGTCAAAATACAATTATATCAATATCCCAGCCAAGGATGTTTGGGGCGTCGTTTTGAGGAAAGACAGTCCTCTTGCTTATAAAGATACCATTCAAGCCGCAGATTTAGTAAATGTTCCGCTAATCTGTTCACGACAGGCTATGAAACAGACATTTTCTAAAAATGAATTTGTGGATTGGTTTGGTGAAGCTTTTGATAAATTAAATGTCGTGGCTACATACAATCTTGCATATAATGCTGCCATTATGGTTGAAGAAGGCAATGGATATGCAATAACTCTTGATAAAATAGTTAATACGTCTGATGATAGTAACCTTTGTTTTAGACCGTTAGAGCCAAGACTTGAAACCGGCTTAAATATCGTTTGGAAAAAGCATCAGGTCTTTTCGGCAGCTGCCGAAATGTTTTTAAACGAGATTCAGGAGAAATTTAGTGGCAAAAACAGTTTTGAACAGAGGAGCTCCAGAACTAAAGAAATTGATCTTACATAAATACCATAATGAAAATGATCAGTCGGTTCAATTACAAAATAGTATCTGAAGAGAGGAATCCATCAGGAAAGTCAAGCATTTTGTGGACGTCAAGGTCATACAGTTATTGGATGACAAGAACAAATATCGTTCCTACATGTTCATTGGCGTTCAGATATAAGTCTTATCGTACGTGCAATGATTAAGGGATAACTCACCCGAGTTGTCCCTGATTTTAAGCTTGTTGCGCTCCGATTACAGAAAACGAACAGAGCCAGGGAGAATGATTGCTCGATTCGAAGGTGGGGCGAGATTGACGTTTACGTAAACGCCCTATTAATAAGGCGTGTTCTTGGTGTAACCTTAATTCCTGTGACGCATATGGGAGCGGCTGAGTTGGCCGATTCGAACCGATAATACCCAATTGAAGTAGCAGCAACAGAGCAAAACTACGATATCCGCCGCTGCAAATAACCACAGACACCACCACTCCCGATAGCAGCATTCCTGTTAGTCCCCTATATTAAATGTGTACCTTGCCTATCATTCCTGCTCCATTCGCACAACCAGCCGTTCCATGGCTTTCGCCATTTCGTCCCGGGGAAGCTTCGTACGCGAGCCGTGACCCGGTAGCACCCATTCGAACGACTCTCGGGCAAGTTTTCTCATCGATTTCGTTTGTTATGTCCACGAGTACCAACAATAATCTTTGTAGGCGCCACGCTCCCGACGGTCCCGATTCCACTCCAAATGGTCACCGGTAAACAGGAACTTAGAGCGATACAACAACACCAAATGGCCCCGAGTATGACCCGGCACCGGGATGATGCGAAACTCGTCCATCCACTCGACTGGTTCCTGTCCTCGGATGACGTGCTCTGACTCCGGCTGTGCGGACAGTTCCGCCTCGTGAATGATCCGCTTTGCCCCGAACCGTTCCGCATACAAAGCGGCATCAGCCACGTCGTCGCGGTAAGTCAGGAAGATCGTATCGATTCCGCCCAACTCCTCCATTTTGCGTACCAGCGACGGCACCCAGCGCGGTGAATCGACCAACCAGTTGCCCCGACCCGGACGATTAATGAAATAGACTGCTGCCGCCGTACGATTGGCTGAGGTGAAGCCGCAATAATAAACATTCTCCTCCATTAGAAGTGGAAAGTCAGCCGTGGTAGCCGCCAAGTCTTCCTTGCTTTCGCTAACGATTGCCGCAGTCGGACATGTGGTTAGAGCATGGCAAGCGTGCCGCCGCTCCGCTTCTGTCGAAGGTTGTTGCGTGACTGCCGAATATCCGCGTACAGCCCGAAACGTCTTCGGGGGCAGCTGTCTGCACGTATCACAGTTGATGCAAGCTGAGTTCACGTAAAAATCGCCGGTACAATGGTGTTGAGCCTGAGTTTCGCTTCCACGTTCTTCCCTCCTTTTTTAATAACGTAATGAATAAAATCAAGGTTGGCTAATAGACAGCACCAAAAGCAGCCTACCCCGTTAGGAATAAGCTGCTCATCACATCCTCCGATATTTACTTCTGCGCACATTGTACGTAAGCCTCCACGCTGCCTTTGCTCCTGTATAGGATGTCCGTGATCTCCGCGAAGGAGAAGCAATCCCCCTGTTTCTGCACATACTCGCGCTCCCGATCGGTCGAAAGGGACAACGGGTCTTCGAGGTCTGCCCGCATTGTTGCCGCTGACAAATGACTGCATCCGAACTGGATCCATGAGTTTCCCTCTCAGATAAGCAGCTCGCCGTTCAACTCCCCGTTTGTTGCCCGGTCGACGGCCGGTATGAGTCCATTCGATAGCGAAATTGACGTCCGAGTTCATGCCTATACGCCAGCGGGGCAGCCTTCTGTAATTCATGCAACGTTTGGTATAACCTGGATGGCGGGCTTTCACCTTCGCATAAAATGTAGCAGCTGCGATTGTCACCGCATTTCCCGGCTTGAATTCGTATAATTCGCGTAAGCTGCAGATGCGACTGCCTGTCGCAAACAAAATGCCCTCTCCATGAAGAGAGGGCATCTAACTCTATTTAATTCTTCAACGACTGGGTAGCCAGCCATTCCATAAGAGTTGTCTGTTTTTCGTTGATCTTTGCTTCGATGTCATTGTTATATACGTAAATCCATGACCAATGTCCGTCATATTCGAATGGCGTGCCGTCTGCCTTTTTGTACAATCCGGAGGTATCGATCACATTATCAAATAAGGACAGATGAACGTTCTTTGCTCCCGCTTTGACTAAACGCTCATAAGTCGGAACTGCGTACTCATAAGCGTTAATGAGCTTATCCGTCTTCGCCGTGATAAACCAAATCGGAAGGCTTTTTATGCTTTGAATGTTTTCATCCTTAATAAGCGTATCCTTCAAAGCCTCGCATGTCGGGAAGGCTGCCGCAAAGTACTTTGGATAATCACGAATCATAAGCATGGTCATGTACCCGCCGTTGGAATCTCCGCCGATATAAATCCGATTTGGATCGATGTCCTTGTTTTTTTTTACATAGGTTTTAATTAATTCTATAAGTGTTTTTTCATACTTTGAAGTACCGTCGCCAATTTCAGTAAAACCATCCATCCAGTAAGTTGGTGTTTGAGGCGCTAATACGTAGGCTCCTCCAAAATAGGATTGAATCTTCTTCGAAGCAAAGTTTACGGCTTTATTTCCGGCAATCGCAATCGTCGGGTCCGTGCCGCCCTCTCCCATGCCATGCAGCCAAATAATCAGAGGATTCTTTTTCTTATCTTTCGCCGGCGTATAGTCTGCATAAGTTAATGTAACGCCGTCATGGGAAGCTTTACCCGTTTTGAAGTCATCAACAAGCTCTTTTATTCCGCCTTTAAACGTATCGACAACCAATCCGGAAACTTTCCCTTCCGGTGTAACGATATCTTTTTGCTGAGTTATCGTATATTTGCTGTCAATCCAATCGTTAAGATATGTTTTCATATTGAAGTTCATGGCTGATCCTAAAGATACTGCCGGACCGATTTCCATTTCCAACATTACGAACTTTTCCTCTTTAGCGGCAGGCTTCCCGTTTTTATCCGCAACATACGCTTTGGTGACTTTTCGGTACCCTTCCTCTAATATAGGGCTCTCCATTCGGTCGTCGATTCTGACTACATGGACTTTGAACGTATCGGTTGTTATCGAGTTTACCGGAATCATCTTCCCAACTTCGATAATTACCTTTGATATTGCAGGTCCCCAATCTTCAACTTCCGTTACCGTTTGATAAGTGTTAGGACTCCGTTTTCTATTCATCGCCATTACCCCCGTGCTGAATGAAAGGACTGTACTTGCTGCTAACGCGCATAACATGGATGTTTTCGGTGCTTTGTGATGCTTCTCATAAAAAGATCAACCTGCCTCCTGCATAGTTTTTGAAAACCCTTACAGGAAGATAATAGATCAATTGTCCCTTTCGATTCACGTCATATTATAGCTTGTTTATCGTCGAAAACTGACATCTTGATTTTTGCGTCCAGCTGCAGTATAAGCATGCACTGGGCAAAGAAAAGAGCATCCGAACAATATAGGTTTGCTCTGATACACACATAAGAAAAGAAGGAAGGCAATCGCCTCCCTTTTTTCTTACCAAGTTACTTCAAGGAATTTACCACTCATTTAATTCTTTCGTGATCTGGTCCCCGCCCGACGATTTCCACTTCTTCACGAAGTCGTCGAAAGCATCGACCGAGCTTGTGCCGTAAATGATCGATGAGTAGGTATCCATCTGCATTTTGTTCAAGAAATCGTTCCGGGACACTTGTGTTTTCGTGGCAGCTCCACGGAACATATTGGGCTTGTTGATATCCGGCTGCTGCTCCTGAACCGCATTCGCTTTACCCCGCATGATCAGCAACGGATCAGTCGGGTCCGAACCAAGGCTTACAGCCAATTGAACTTTGTCGTTTCCTGTGAGCTCTTCGCCCTTTGCCAGCTTAGCGTAAGCTTCCAGCATCTTTTGAGGATAGACGATCGACGTGCCAAACATTTTCCGCCTGGCTTAGCCCGGACATGTTCCATTAGGCTAAGACTCTTTTACTCAGACATTATTCTCATAAATAGGCAGTTGTTTTTCCTATTTCACTTTTACCCATTTCCCTGTTGAATGACTCTCGAGAATCGCATCCGTGATACACATTGATAAATGCCCTTGTTCAAATGTTGCAAAATTAGCTTGATCCTTCAAAGGATCTTTCCCATCCCGGATAAAGGAATAAAAATGTAACATCATATTCTTCAAAGCGTCCGGCCAGCCTTCGTTATGGCCTCCCGGGTGATGAATAGAAGCGCGCGCTTCCGGCGAAAATAAAGATGGGTCTGCCAAAAGAACTTCATTTGCTTTATCCCGATATCCGATCCACAACTTTTCCGGTTCTTCTTGGTTCCAGTAGGCCGATTTATTGCTGCCGTTCAGCTCAAAGCTAAGTCTATTTTTCCTGCCTGCGCTTACTTGTGAAATCGTAAATACACCCTTTGCGCCATCATCAAACCGAAGCAGGACCGATGCGTAATCCTCTGTATGGATCTGGACATCTTCATAACCGGCATCCTCTTGACTTCGTCTTTCATAGGTGGCGACATGATGCTTGGCTTTTTTCCTAACCGGAATGACCGTCGACAGATCGGCAAATACCTCGACGATTTTCTTCCCTGTCACGTACTGAACCGTATCGCACCAATGGGAGCCGATGTCGGCGACTGCCCTTGATTTTCCGCCCACCTCGGGTGCCAACCGCCAGTTAAAATCCGTTTCATAAAGAAGCCAGTCCTGCAAATAGCTGCCATGAATGATATTGATCTTACCCAATTCCTCACATTGGACCATAGATGCGAGCTGCCTCAATATAGGAAATTGTCTATAATTAAAGTTCACTCCATGTACAATGCCGCTTTCCTTTGCCAATTTCAACAGTTCCGCTGATTCGCTGCTTGAAACAGCTAAAGGCTTTTCGGATAATATATGCTTCCCCGATAAGATAACATCCTTATTGATTTGAAAATGAAGATGATTCGGGGTACAATTATGCACCACTTGAACTTCAGAATCCTGGAGCATCTCGTGATAATCTCCGTAAGCTTCTGGAATCCCTAGTACTGCTGCATTCTTTTCGGCATTTGCTTTATCAGATCCAGACAATGCCACCACTTCAACAAACCCTAGTCTCCGGATTGCTTCAATATGAGTTGGGCCGATAAAACCGGTTCCGATAATGCCTACTTTAATTTTTTGCATATTGTTCTCCCCCAAAAAAGCCACCATAGTATGAATGTAAACGTTTAGATTTTAGTTTTTATTTTTTTTTTCAATAACGGCATCGATGATCATTTTGAAAACAGCCAAATCTTTTTTGTAATCTTCCGGTGTTGTTTTCGGAGTTAAGTCCTGCGTAATTACATCATACAAATTTTTAAGTTCCAAGGTATACGGATCTGTTAAGGTCGGCCGGATCACAGATTCAGTATAGTTCTCTCCAACCGTTTCATTGACATACAATTTCGTGGGAAGATGACGGATATATGGCGTATCGTATTGGACTCTGACCGACTTGTTGGTCGAATAAACTTCCACATGCGCATCGAAACGACCTTGACCGTCAATGCCGGTTTCAAAAGTTACAGAAAACTGATCATAATCAAAGATTACGCTAAGAAACGGACTGCCATTGTTTGTAAGTTTAGCTCCAACGACGCCCTTAGGCATGCCAATAGCTTCCCTCATAGCAGAGAGATCGTGACTGGACAATCCGCATAGGAGCCGGTAGAACGAAAAGTAAGGAGAACTGGCATCGATTCCTGTTGCTTCTTTAACCAATCTTTCTGCGCGGTCCTGTTTGTCTTTCTTTAACTCTTCCGGAATGTCATCAAAAAAGACGACATGGCTTGTGGGTTTAACAAAATAGCTGTTCGGTCCAATAATATCCCTTACTCTCGCATATTGAATCTTGTCGAACCCTCCGATTTCTTTCACAGCTTCTACGAAGGAGGAGGCATAACGTCTCATGTAACCGACCATCATTTTCACATTATTTCTTTTTTGTGCTTCGATGATAGCATCTGCTTCCGCTTCGGTGAGAGACATCGGCTTTTCAATCAGTACATGCTTTTTATTGTCGGCTGCCGCAATGGCGCATTCCGCATGATATTCATCGCTGTTCAAGACAAAGACAACATCCAGATCCGCTTGCTTCACCAGTCCGGAAGCGTCTGTATACAGACTATCGACTCTATATTTCTCCCCCATATATGCTACAAGCTTTGGTGAAATATCGCATAATGCCGAGATCCGGTACAACTGAGGCAACGATTCCAAAACAGGCAAATGGAGCACCTGGGCTACTTCTCCAAGACCGATAATTCCGACGTTCAGTACTTTCTGTTCCATGAATGTTCTCTCCTCTTGTAATTAATTTGTCCCTCTTACCCTTTTACGGAACCGGCAGCGGCGCCATAAGCCATGTGTTTCTGTACGAATAACAGGAAGATGAGCACGGGAAGGCTGGATAACCACGACGCGGCGGACAGGGCTCCCCATTCGGTGCCATACTGCTGCATGAACATTTGCAGGCCGACCGGTACCGTCATTAAAGCTTCATTCTTAATAAAGATATTTGCAATGATGTAATCGTTCCAAGTGAGAAGAATCGTAAAAATAGTTACGGCTGCGATTCCAGGCCCCGATATTGGAAGTACGATCCGGGAAAACGTCGTCCAGCGGTTACAGCCGTCCATCCATGCGGCCTCTTCAATCTCTTTGGGTATCGTGTCAAAAAAACCTCTAAACATCAGTATGGCAAAAGGCAAATTTATCGTAGTGTTGATGATAATA
Organism: Paenibacillus sp. LPE1-1-1.1; assembly: GCF_040676435.1. Classification (NCBI taxonomy): domain Bacteria; kingdom Bacillati; phylum Bacillota; class Bacilli; order Caryophanales; family Paenibacillaceae; genus Paenibacillus; species Paenibacillus sp. LPE1-1-1.1. Next base: position 1,050,266 of record NZ_JBEGHY010000012.1, on the reverse strand, counting down.
AGCGCAGCAAGCGTATCGTTCAGATGCAAAAAACGAAATGTCATAAATAGCGGCAGCATGACGATGACGAACGGAAACATTTGCAACAGCAATAGTCCAATGGAAAATGAACTGGACATGGCGGTGCGAAAACGGGAAATGGCATACCCCGCCAAAGCTCCGACCAGAATGACCAGGAATACAGTCGAAATCGTCACAATTGTACTGTTCAAAAATTGCTGCCAAAACGCGGATTTCTCGTTCACATATATATAATTGTCCAGCGTCCATTTCTCAGGAAAAAGACGGGATGACGTCACGATCTCCGAACTCGGTTTAAAGGAGTTTAAAAGCATCGTTATCACAGGTAAATTGGTGACGAAGGCTGCCACAAAAAGTACGATAAATACGACTCCGCGAGTCAAATTGCTCTTCATGTTACCCCTCCTCACTCATCTTTCTTCTGTACTCTTAATAGAATCAATGCAAGTGTCAACAATACAATCAAACTAAGGATTCCAAGTGCAGCCCCCATACCTGTGGAACTCTTGATAAAGGCATATTTGTAGCTCATGATGATCAAATTTTGCGTGGCATCCAAGGGGCCTCCTTCGGTCAACAGCCACAGGACATCAAAATCGTTAAAGCTCCAAATGCTCATTAAGATCCAGCAAACAAACGTTACGGTTTTTAACTGGGGTACAGTAATCCGGATAAACATTTGCCATTTGTTTGCCCCGTCAATGCTTCCAGCCTCATATAAGTCATGATTGATCGTTTGCAGCGTCGCAAGCAGCGAAACCATCATGAACGGAAAGCTTTTCCAAATCTTCACCATAATGACGGAAAACACGGCCCAATCTTCGTTGCTCAGGAAAAGAATCGGTTCAAATCCCAGCGATTGGATGACGGAATTCACAATACCCGTCTGGTCGCCAATGATTGTACGCCAGCCCGCCATCGATACAACCGATGATATAACCCAGGGAACCAGTAGGGCTACCCGAAATATCCCTCTGCCCGGAATATTCATATTTAAAAGTACTGCCAGAAAAAGACCCAAAAGGTAACTACCAAGTACGGAACAGATCGTGAAGATGACACCAAATTTGAATGCAGCCCAAAACTCGCTCATTTTAAAAATTTCAACGAAGTTCGCAAATCCGATGAACGATCCCGCGTTTAATAATGAACCGTCTTTTAAACTGTAGATGATCCCTGAAATGAACGGATAGATGCTGACTAATGAAATAAAGAGAATCGCCGGTAACATGAAGCGAAGTTGAACCCATTTGATCCCCTGTTGAGTATGCATAATTACCTTCCCTTCTGATAATGTTCTGGAGAATACCCATTCGGGCATTCTCCAGAACAATCAATCGTTTTACTGCTCCTTCATGATTTTCTTGAAGCTTCGTTCCATCTCTATCATGGCGTCGTCTACCGGTTTCTTGGCAATAACTTGCGCGATAATATTTTTAGATGAACCGTCTCCTTCAATCTCATTCAGTTGAGGAAATCCGCCTGCAGCCTTGCTGCCTGTCGTTTTCATGATTGGCAGGTATTTTTCCGTGATCAGCTTCAAATTCTCGTTATTTTGATAGAACGGATCTTGCGTAAAGGAAACGCGAGCCGGGAATGCGCCTGCGCGGCCTTCGGTAAACAGAGCTTTGTTGTTCTCAGACCACCATTTAAGGAAAACTTTTGTTTCCTCCGGGTGCTTGGTACCTTTATAAATCATGATGTTATTAACCCAACCCAGTGTCGCTTTATCACCGTTAGGAGAAGCAAGCGGATCCAATACTCCGATCTTATCTTGCATATCAGGGAATTGACCGGGAAGGGCTAACCCATGGAAATATACTGCCGCTCGGCCGGTTCCGAAGTCTCTCATAGCGCTGTCATCATTGAAACCAAGCATAGCCGGATTAATGGAGCCATCCTTCGCTAGGTCTGATAAGAATTGCAAAGCTTGCTTGTTTAGTTCGTTCATGACGTCGACTTTCTTATTGGAATCAAAAATGCCCCCGCCATTATTCAGCATCATGGTAAACATACCCTGAATGCCCAAATTGTCATTCCCCGGAAGTGCAAGACCATAATTCCCGTTAGTACTCAACATTTTTAGATCCGCTCTCAGCTCATCCCAGTTTGTCGGCAGCGTCGTTATACCCGCTTGTTCAAATAGATCCTTACGGTACCATGGGACGCGAATATCAACTTGCCAAGGTAGTGCAACATAATGCCCGTTATATTTAAGTGCATCTATGCTGCCAGGTACAAAGTCATCGAGTTTGCCTTCTGCGGCCAACTCTTCAATCACATCGTCGATCGGAAGAATGGCATCTTGATCGGTAAATTGAAACGCTTGGTAGCCTGCACCGGTACTGATGTCCGGTTGAGTACCGGAAGCGATGGCACTCGCGAACGTTTGATACCAGTTACTCCACGGCGTAGATTGATATTTGACTTGAATATTAGGGTGTTCTTCGTTAAACTGTTCAACCAATTTTAGTGCCGTTTCTTGGTAAGTAGCGGGGCCCCAAACCATATCCCAGAAATTGATATTTACAACTTCGGAATTCTCATCCCCTGCTTTTACAGGTGTAACTTCATCTTTGGGAGCATTTCCATTCGAAGCGCAAGCGACAAGCGATACACTTAGCGAAGCAAGCAAAATGACGGTCAAAATTTTTTTTACCATTCGATTCACCCCTTAGTAATTTTGAAGCGCAGACGAAAACGAAACTTGCCCAAACTAATCTACTTGCTATTCCGAATTACCGTGTATATTTTCCCTACTCACCCCCTTTAATACTGACTCAGTAAAGAAATGAATGTAAACGTTTAGATTAAGTTACGCCTAAAATTCCTTGATAGGAACAAGATCATCTACCTTCTGCGAACGCTTACAAAAACTCTACTCAATAAGTAAATTTTTACTCAGGCAACCGTCTCCTGCATATTTCGGCAAAACTCGACGAAAGATCAGTCAACAAGAAGCACAACCTTGTTAAGACTCCACAATATCCTATCCATAATATAAACGTTTACATTTATCATTTTAAAAATAAACCTTATCAGAACACTTCATATGGTACAGAAAATGTAAACGTTTATATTTCATGTTTAAAGAGTAGCGCGTTATGATTACCCTGTCAAGTTTTTTTTTGTGAGCCACAGCTTTCACGAACAATTAACTTCATTGGAAGGGTGATTTTCTTTTGTGTGAAGCTTTTATCCGGATTATCAATTTGCTCCAACAATAATTCTAAAGCTGCATCAACAATTTCTTCAAGAGGCTGTTTTACAGTAGTTAAGGCTGGACGATACAAACGAGCCATACTGATATCATCAAAGCCAACTACTGCCTTGTCCTTTGGTACATCAATTCCATGTTCCTCGAATGCTTTGATGGTACCGATGGCTATTAAATCATTCGAGCAAAAAATAGCAGAAAAGTCGTTTTCTTCTGAAATCAGCTGTCTTGCGCATTCATAGCCATATTCACTGAAGTAATGAACAAAATTATTTCTGCCGCTAACAATAATCTTTTCATCGACAGCAATATTGTTAAGCATTAGTGCGTTTCTATAGCCCAGTTCTCGTTCCAGTCCGGTTGATGCCGACCCGATATAAGCAATTTTTGTATGCCCCAATTGGATCAAATGTTCTACTGCGTCCATTGAACTTCTTAAATTATCCCCACAGACAGTTGGGATATTGGGAATAAGCGGATAAAGTGATATAAGAGGTATTCCTTGGTCCTTAAACACCCCAAGATAATTTTCTGCATCACTTTTATAAATCGCACCAATGATTAAACCATCCACTCTACGCTCAAGAAAAGTGTTCAGAGCTAAGAATTCGCTCCCCTGCTCACTGTTGCTTGTGCCTATAATCAAAGTATAACCCTTTTCCAAAAGCACACTTTGGACTATTTCTGCCATTGTACCCCAGTACTCGTTAGAGAGCTGGGGAACGATCATTCCAATTGTTTTGGTTTTCTTATGGATCATTGTTCTAGCTGCCTGGTCAGGCATAAAGTTCAATTTTTCAATGGCTCTTAGGATCTTCTCCCTCGTTTCTTTCTTTACCTTATCTTTATCATTGATTACACGTGATACCGTAGCAATAGATACATTGGCTTCCTTGGCTACATCTTTGATTGTATAAGTCATCTTTGCACCACCCTAAAGTCGAAACGTTTACATTAATATTTCCACAAAGAATGATCTATGTCAACAAGATTTTTTCTTTGAATAGATTTTCTTTTTTAATGAGCCTTCAATCTTCTGCTTTGTACACGTGGAAGAAACCTGTGCAATAATTTTTCCATTGATATCTACTAAATCTATACCTTCGACATTTTGCTTAAGCACATTTAGATTCACTAAGTTAAAATTAAAAAGCAGATTAAGTAAATCAGCAAAAAAGGTTTCGGAATAAATATTTAAATCCAAAATATTAAGTCGTCCTCTTTTTTCAATTCGAAATGCCAAGACTTGCAATTTTTCTTCTATGTAATTGAAATATTCACTTCGATTCATAAAGTATGCCTCTTCTCATCTAAAAATAAGAATATTCATCAATCGGGGATTTAGGCACTTCTAAATCCGAAACAATCCTAAAATTCTAGGATTCTACAGACAATTTGAAATTTCGACAACACATGGTAATATCCTTTTCTCTTGTCATATCGAGATCGTTCTTTTTCTTTGACCCTATCAGTAGCTAGTAAGATCATTATAGCTTTATTATCGAAGTTTTGGGGTGATATACGTATATAAAATTCCTCAAATCCCTATGTATGTACAAACACGTACAAATTAGTCCCACACAACCGTCAGAGAACTCATTCCTCCAACGATTATGTACCGCTATTCCTGGTCGGAGAAGAGATGTAAGTACTAGGTTAATTGGTGTCACGGAGGCTTTCTACGTGTCTACTTTTTCAGGGCAAGGTCAGACTTTCGTTGAACAGAATGTACTGACATTCATTTGGGATACCTCCATTTATTGAACGCAAAAAAACCGCAGACTCTGCCCTTTAAAGGCAATGTCTGCGGACACTTAAGAATCATCCGCCTTTAAACATCCAATTGACTCATGTTTAACATTTCTATCTTTGATCCGTTCTTATACATAAATAGTAATTTGTACCTAGTACAGGTTGGCTAAACGGCTTCAAAAGGGGGATCTCTTTGGACATTCGCTCAAACATAAGCTCTTTCTTAAATAAACCTCTTAGAATGAGATGAGGAAGACCCACACTTACCGATAAACGATTTATGGCATTCCTCAACCATGAAGCACTCAGTTGAGAACCGGATCGAGTTTGCAAGACAAAACCCACTTCATCATTGGCAATGTTTTTGAGGTTTATTAATTCCTGTCTTACCTCAATCGGAAGCGCTATACACTTAGTAGAGCGTGGAGAGCGAACCCAAATAGTCGCATTTTCAAAGTTCACATCACACCATCGTATTGCAATGATTTCGGACGAACGCATCCCAATCAGTCTCAATAATATTGCTAAGAATAATTTTTCGTCAGTTTTTTTGGCCTGTAACAGCGCAACTCTTATTTCTCTAGATGTAATGAACTCTTTTTTTTCATTAAGTCTATTCATAATAGAGACACCTCCAAATATTATATAATACAAGTTTTCCACTTGACTAAAGAAATATACAGAATCTATAGAAATTGCAATCAAGACTTACTTTAAGTCTCATGACTTATTTATTGTTATTAAGCACTCGTCAAGTTGGTTGCTGCTCCTCCTGCAACCACTTTTCAAGAGTTTCTTACTGAAACAATATCCTACTCCTGATTCTGATAAGTGGTATTTTCGACTCGCGTACAAATACATAAACTGAATTCGTTGACACTCTTAGCAGATGGGATACTTCTTTAACTAAAAAACAATCCTCACTTTAATTCCCCCATCATTAATAAATTCAATATGGAGATTCATCTGATAATCCTTTTATCAGAAGAGTCTCCTTTTATTCAGTTCAAAATAACCCATTCACATTAATTGTTTACAATTTGCTCCTTTCTTTTCGCCTAGGAAAACCTTTTCATTTAATAGTTCATTTTTGATACTTCAGCATTTCCTGCAAATAGACTTATACAGAAGTATTATTTCTGAATGTCGCGATGACAAAACTAAAATAAAAAAACTCTGCCAGTTTAATGCTGCTGCAGAGTTTCTTATTTTTGTTCTAAAATTTCTGTGATAAATAGATGAACCTTCTTTAATTCACTTGTTTTCAACTTATTAATTAATATTTGAACATTTCGGAGCAACTCATCGCTATTCTTTATGGAATAACGTTTATAATCACGCTCAGTCATTACTAGCTCATGCACTGGCACTTCGAGTGCATCAGCAATGATTTGAAGATTAGTAAGGGTGATATTCTTTTCAGCTCTCTCAACCCCACCAATATATGAAAAATGAAAACCAGCCCTTTCCCCTAGTTCCTCTTGCGAAAAATTCCTGAGTTTTCTGTTTTGCCTCACTCTCTGTCCGACCACTTCCAACAACCATTTCTCCATCAGCAACACCTCTAGGTTAGTGTAACCAATGCCATAAGGTTGTTACATGGACAAATGAATATCATATTAAGGGTATTTGATACTTATAAGTATTATTATGAAGAAAATGATGCATACTGTATTTGAGGTGATACTTATGCAACTTAAGGAAAATTTTCAATTGTGTTTTGCTACAGTTACTGGTCAAGGATTACTTTTTAAAAATAAAATTTTCACAAATAAAACAATGGTGAAATATGGATGGTTTGAAAAGGCTGGTAAGAACGGCAGCTGGGAAATCCCTGTGCTATATTGCCCTATCGATAGCGTTCATATCTATCTCTTTGACATCGAAACCTGCGAAGTAGCTACTGCCATCACACCAATTGTGACATATCCGGCACCGTTAATACACGCATATCACGATGCCATAAGTAACTTAAAAATACATTTAAAGCACAATAAATCTACAAACAAAAGACATCCTACATATTAGGATGTCTTTTGTTTGTAGTAAATAATTTTCATTTGATGGGATATATGGGGTATCAAATCAAATCAACGATCACTATCTCTAAATTGTAAAACATTTGCGTCCTAATCACCTCTATACTTTCTGTATTTTGATATTAATACTTATCAGGAAATACCGCGCTACTTTCCCTCAGCCATTTATCAATTGTTTCGCTGTGAAATAGGATTCTTTTTCTTAATTTAATATGTGGTATTTGATGTTCTCTAACCATTGCATAAATGGAATCTTTTGATATGCCCAATAATTGAGATAATTCTTTCACCGTGTAAACTACGCGCATTTCACACCCTCTTCCTTAAGCAGAAAAGCCTTCTAACATTATTGTTAGAAGGCTTTCCGCTTTTATTATAATAAATTACTTTCCTCCGAACATGGAGGATAAATCGAACAATCTTACTTTTCCTATAACTTGTGAGTCTGTAAACTTAGTAGTGGTTTCTTTATCTATTCCACCTACAAATACCATAAAGTGTTCATTGTGGTATACTGAGGGGTATTCAAAATAGCCCCAATATCCAGGTTGTTTACTCAATTCTAATGCAACTGCATCAAAAGACCATTTTTGATGTTTTAAAATGTCCACAATTGTAAAGTTCAATTTGCGCTCAATTCTAAGATGAATATCATTAACACCGAATTGTCGAATCACACAGCCCTTTACACACCAATGACTTTCCATCGCTTGTAATGCCTCGTTGAGTGACCCCTTGACGATATAATCAATTCCCAAATCATCAAACATATCAAACAAATTAAGATTATACTCATATGAGGCCGCAGGGCTTTTTGCAGTGGAAAACGTAATTCGATTAATTAATGCATACCGTGCCAGTATTTCTAATCCAACCTTATGCGTACCATTCGCAATTAAAGCTGATGCTGTTGAATCACCACATGGAATTAGAGTCATTAGATCAGCTTGTGTTATGTTCTGTGATGCACTTATAGCCTTACGCCTATTCTTAGGAGAAAGTCTCCCTAAGTATTGTATAAAAAGCATGTGATTTTTAATGCGAAGTTCTCGAGCTTCTGTCCAGGGTGGATTCCCAGTACGATTCTTAATATATTCTTCTTCTGTTAGCTTACCATTAGCAAAATCTATTGCAAAACTAAGTAAACCAGGCTCATTAAACAAACTCACTGTACATCACCAAAATTAGAGTACAGTTTATTAATTTTAATGTCCCTAAACCTCCATACTTGGAGGTTTTTTATTTTTCATGTGGTACATCCACCGAAATTTCTCTAACCTGTTGCCGGCAATCCTCCATCAATGGAGCCTTGATATAATACTTCAATGAAGCGAGCAGACTTACATTTGTAACAGTAAGATCAATGCATCTGAACATGGCCCCACCTCCTTCTGATGGTGAAACTTAAATTGGTGCCAACAAACAATGAACAATTTGTGAAAGTAAAGGTGAAACAAATTGCATGCAAGGCCGCTTTCACTCAATAATTTTCACATAAAAGTATATTTCAATTCAAGGAGGTCAATAAATGTTGATGAAGCAATCACCGAACATATTTCCGACTAACCTAAACAAAATTACCAAAGGAGAGCTCCTTGAAATGATCTCAAACCTTTATGATCTTACTGATGTCGATCAAATTGAAGTCGAATCTCTTTATGATGATCAACCATCAATTAACGAATGGATTTATCAAAATCAAGTCTGCAGATCTTTTAAGTCCATTACTATCCAAAATTACTTCTTAGAAAAGGTCACTAAGGTAATACCTACAGTGTATTTTCTCAGCTATAAAGCTGCAATGAATGTACTTCAAGTGATCTCCAAGATTTGCAAAAAAAATTGCATAATCTTACAGATGAAATCTTAAATAACAAAGACCTCCTCATACAAGCTGCCAACTCCGGTCTTTTATTCAGTAGATCTCTCAAAATATTACGTATACTCTATTTATCATTTTTCCCAACTGACAAAATCACTTGGGATCTCAATCTCAAAAAAAATCAAAACACACCTGAGTTCGAGCATGTCACAATAGATAACTACCTAGCGCAAAATAAGCACTTAAAAAAAAGTTCAATTCGAATGCATCGTTCGGCTTATTATAAGTTTCTCACGTGGACAATTGCCACTTACGAGGAATTTAAAAATGAAGATATCAGTTCAATTCTGTTAAGCAGTATTACTGAAGAACACATTAACGGATATTACAAACACTTAAGCCGTCTGGTAAAGAATGATGTACTTAAAGAAAGCTCCGTCAACTATATTCAATGTTATATAAATTCACTATTCCAACGACTGTACCAGCAAGAGCACCTTCTCGAAGATATAACGTTGGGCATCAAGAAAATTTATTATGAACGATACAACAATAGAGATATTCCAACTAATCAGGAAATATCAGCCTTTTTGAAAATCGTTGACACCTATTCACCACAAAAAAAAATTCATGGATTGGCATTTGAAATGATGCTCTACTTGGGTCTTAGAAAAACGGAGACATCCAAAATTCGCTGGCGCGACATAAATTTTAGTACAGGAACAATTTTAGTCACTGGAAAGAATGATAAGGAGGCGAGACTAATAGTTCCTGAAAAAATTATAAATCGGCTTAAAGAATTAAAGGAAAAATCCACAGGGGGTTATTTATTCGGTGATAGTAGAGAAGCATTTGCAGACTCACTCTATGTGTATTACAAAATTTTCTCCTTAATGGCAGGATGGCAGTATCCAGGTGGTTTACATCTGCTTCGTCATGTATTCATCACAAGACTCTCTGAAAAAGATTGTCCTATACAGCTTTTGAAAGAGCTTGGAAGACATGAGAAAACAGAGACAACTTCAAAATACATCCATCGGAGCAATAAACATCTAGAGGAGTCAATTAATAAACTCAACTATTTAATGTGAGTTTATTCAAAAAGCTAAAAGCAATTCACAATTTAAGACTCTCTAAGCCGCCTGGCGAGAGCCGAGTTTTTTTATATTCTATAATCCTACTGTACTTGATTGCAAGTATTAATTCAATAGAAGGAGATATTAAAATGGCCATATCCAAAGAGAGCTCCGCTAAAAGTAAATTAAGAAATAACGTTAAGCAATTGCTGGAGCACAATACTCTAACTGATCTTCAAATCATTTTATCTGAGATGAAAATCACATTACCGCCAGAGAAAACCACAGAACCAAAGAGAGTCACAATGGAGCAAGTAAGTGATTTCTACTTCACTTGTGTCGATTTTCTTGCGTACTCCCCAGATACTCAGAAAGGCTACCGGTCAGAATTTAATTTATTTATAAACTTCGTCAAGAAGCAGTTGAAAATCGAACCCACGCTTCTTGATTTAACCGATCCGATAATAATAAAAGAATATCTATTGAAATATCCCAATAAATACACGAATGACAGAAAGCGTGGTTTTCTCCGTTCATTTTTGCGAATTACACTTTGGAAGTTTTACAAAAATACAATTGAAGATTTTAAGCGAATATTAGAAATAAAGACAGAAGAAGGCATTGAACTTCCAAGAGCATTGGAGAGGCATCAAATCATGGAATTACTTGAAATCGCTGCAAATCAAAAAGCAGGATTCCGTAACTTTACGATTTTGACGATTTTCCTTTCTAGTGGAATCCGGTTAAATGAATTGGTTAACTTGCGGATTAAAGATATTGAATCGGACGGTCATACGTTCAAAGTCTTAGCAAAAGGTTCTGGAGGGCAACGTCTAACAAGATATATCAATGCATTAGGATATAGCCTGCTTAATGATTACATCGATTTTTGCTATCAGCGACAAAAACGTAAGCTTACTGATGAACAATACGGAGAACTGTATGTGTTTTCATCTACAAGTGGAGAAACTAATTTAAATCGAAGGACCATCCAAGATTTTTTTTATGAAATTGTAATGGCTTCGGAGTCTATTCCTTCGGGCGAGAATACGCCGAAATGTACAATCCATACACTTCGTCATTGTTTTGCTGTGTATGGACTTGAATCTGGAATGGATATTTATACCATTTCTAAGTTCTTGGGCCACAAAGATATAAAAACAACCGCTGTTTATCTTAAACTTGTCCACCGTCAGCTTGAGATAGCAATTGAAAAGCATCCCTTTGCTAATGGGATTAAGGAGAAATGATAATGTTCATACTTATGAACTCTGCGTATATTGAGGCTTGGGAAAAGTATTCCGATATCGCTAAGCGTACAAAAGATAATTACCGATCGGTATACAAAAAACTTGATAATTATTTATGCCATTGCAACTACACTGGAGATTTGAATTTTGATCGGTTCTTCCACATCAAAGAGGATGACAGTTGGGAACCAATTGACAAAAATTTCATTGATGATTTTCTCGATCATTTAGCAGCTGAAGGTGCAACAAAGGCAACTATGAGTCACAGTATCTCGGCTCTGACTCACTTGTTCAATTTTCTAAGAAATATGAAGATGATCAACAAAAATCCAATTACGTATTATAGTAATCCTTATAGTAATAACATCATCCTTGACCGCGCTCTCTCACCTGATGAAGTTGACCGCCTTCTGAGAACTTCATTAAAGATCGACCAATTTCTACGAAAGTCGTATTTATTGATTCTGCTGCTTGTCAACACTGGCCTTCGAAACCAAGAACTGCGGGAGTTAACCATCGCTCAAATTGATTTCGAACGCAAACTGATTTATGTGGACAGAGGTCAAAAAACTTCCAAAAACACAGTTCATCTCACAAACCACTTGATTGACGAATTAAAGAGATACATGCAGCATCCATTTAACGAGAAACGCTTTAGGGAGAGCAACACACATCTCTTTGTAAGAAAAAACGGTCAGAAGTTAAAAAAAGCTGAACATGTAAATGACTGGTTAAATGAAATAGCCATTGCATCGGAAGTGCGACATATTACTGCTCACTGCCTTCGGCACACGATGGCACAATCACTTCAAGCGGCTGGTGTAGATCTGCGATATATTCAACTTCAGTTAAGACATAAATCTATTGAAACAACTGTTCGATACTTAGGAACCTTTAACATGGCGTCCTTAATAGATTAAGACACCAAGCAATAGGCTCGAACCTGTTCCAGGCAAATGTAGTACATTCTCTGGTCAAAGTTGCTGCTGTCTTCGAATTCAGGCTGGCAAACCTCGTTACGAGCAAACAGATCACGCTGTGGCCGAAATGCGTAGGTTACTCCTTCACCTATTTCAATATGTCATATCTGAAGCGATCGAGAGAGTGCCTGCATAGTTACTTTTTGTGTGCTTCTACGCAGAGTCGAACAAAAGCACGCTTTGAAACTGTTCCGTCAGACTTCCATGCTGGGAGCTGACGTCTGAGTACCTCTCTCACATCACCTCCAACTCCTTACTGTAGCAGAAATTAAAGCCATAATGCACCTTATACTGTAGGAACTTCGCCACATACAAGTTTTAGTTTATTCGGGTGCGACACCACTAGCAACTTTCGAAAACAAAACTCGTATGGACTCCACGGATCCAATGAATTAAGAGTGCGAGCCGCCATGCACTATAAAAACTGCAGCCACCATCCGAAAGCTATGTGTTTCCAGAGTTGCTGTGCGAGAAGCATGTCCTACAAATAATTTACATAGACGCTTCTCACTGCTGGCGTAAAAACATCAGTTTTAACAAAGTCCCTTTGCCCCTTGAAGTCAACATAGTATACGGTTGCTCTCTCACTATAATGTTCAAAAGCGATTTCATAATGATGAGCTTCATGTCCAAAACCCCTCGTTTTTGCATCTGTATCTAAATGCTTCAGTTGGGCACCTATTTGTCAGTAAATAAGTATTTAAAAAACAATCCCCACTTCACATCTTTATGAAACGAGAATGATGTTATCAGATATAGATTTTCAGCGAAACCTTCAATATAGCATTTTTAAATCAATTTACTTTTCTTGAAATCCTTTTATTAAAAAAGTTAAAAACACATATATGCTTGTGTTGGTCATTCACTTCCTATTAAATGATTTAACAAACTCCCTAACACTAACCTGCCCGCGTAAATGTCCAACATATATATGGTCTGGGTCATTTGGGTCAAATTTCCGTGTTACTGCTTTGTAGACCTCATCAATTTCGCATGCAAATTCTCTAGGTTGAAGTCGAAACCCCCATAACCGCCTTGCATTTTTATAGAAGCGGACGAGAACCTTTTTAGCCATCTCACTCTCATACCCCATAGTATTTAATTCTTGAAGTACTTTACGTATATAAGGCTTTTCAAACATGTGAACGAAATTCTCTTTCATGTTTCCTCATCCTTTTATTAGGTTATAATCATGCTATAAACCAACCTATATAGACTTCACTATCTTCAACTTATACTTCCATCATTATACCCATCATCGAATTTACAGATGGTTTCCTGCATTATGCTCGGACGTTTCGGTAATATAGTCGCCATACTTGAGCATGAGCTCGAAGCGAATCATATTTTGATGCTACTCCTTCTGTTTCTCTGCGGCACGGCGTTTAATTCCCGGATACAGATCGACGCTCTTCATTAAGAAAAGCTGTCCAGAACTTATCGAGCAGTTCAACATTCCGTTGGATGAATATCTTTGCAGCTGCGTTGCCCATATCAAAGGCAGGAAGTCGATGCGTGAATCACATGTCAATGACAGGAAGTTGAAGCACTGCCGCAGCTATGAATACGCTTCGTATATCTTCGAAGCCATTGAGACGAACAATCCATTCATGATCGGTGCGAACGTCATGAAAAACTGCCGTAGGCAGCTTGAGTAGAAGTTCCTTGCCTTTGGAAGTATGATGCTAAGGTCGTTGCTTTCCCCATTCACTTTCAATGGTCCAACCAAATGGTGCTCCGAAACAGCTTTAGTCTGCGTTTTATATTCTACGTTCTGGAATATCGTTAGTAGATGTGGTCTCATGTCCTCTCTATGTGTTTATTAAGCTATAGTGCCCGATAGTTGAACGGTAAGTCACTTCTTTTTTCTTAAAAGGTTATAAATAATTACGCCAGCCATAATCAGAAAACCAACAATAAAATAACTATCATTATATTGAAAGTCTTCGCTTAAAGAATAAATAGTCATCCTCCTTGTAGTTCCGCTAACCTGCCCGTTAGCAGGACGAGGCTGCCATTTCATGCCGGCAGCCTCGTCCTATGTTTGTTAAGCTATAGTTACCGTTAGTTGAATATCGCTTCTTCTTCATAAGATCAAGTTGGGTGCCATGATCCAGTGCACTGAAAGATTCTCTTTACACAGATATTCCAAAATCATTTAGAAAACAGAGCCTATAAACCGTGAATCTCTCTTTTCGTTGTTCCAAAATTCGTTAGAATTCGATCCCCACCCTGCCCGAAATGACGGATTTTTTCCTATTAATTAGAAAATTACCAACCATAAAACACACCTATCGAAAAAAAATGTAAGCCTAACAATGAAACTAGAAAAAAAGTGGACACTTCTTTAATAAACTTTTCATGACAAAGAGTTAAGGCCGTTAGGGAAGCCACGAGCGGTTAGGTAGTACAAGATTATCTTCCTTGCTAACCACTCGAAATGCCTGGGGTAGACCTAGGAGCCGTCATGTCCGAAGCTCCTTTCGACCATTTCCATCTCTTTATCAAATATCGCTATATTTTATGACTTAAGATGAATTTAATAAATCTATTACAGATTTTTGTTTTTATATTATGAGGATATAGCAGGTGCAACCTTAATTATGCAATATTTAAATTAACAAAAAAAAGGAGTAGTAGCCTTTGGCAAACTTCCCCTTGCTTATTCTACTACATCATCGGCTGCGTTTAATCATATCCAACACTTCAGTTAATAATTCGGTTTCCAGCTCTAATGTTTTTTTCAGATTGACCTTTATTTTGTCTAATAGATTGATACCCTTTGTGATCTGATATTTCATCAACAGAGCTCTTGAAATCCGGACAAGACTTTCGACTTCAGTGTATCTCACAGTCACACCCTGCTCCGGATTCAATAAGTCCGCAGCCTCCATCGCTTCAATCCTCATTTTCATGAGCTTTTTATGTTCCCAAAGAAGATGAAGAGGCCTTACATCATAATGAGTTTTTCGGTTAATTAGACAATCCACATAGGCTGTGACGCACTCATATATTCGGATACCATATACGCTCGTGTCTTGCCCTTGCCGGGATTCATCATTAGCCGAACGTCGTCCGGCAAGGTAATTTTCTATCGTGTTGCATATCTTTGTGATGTCCATGACCGGCTTAATTGGTTCATCGGGAATTCGGATGAGAAAACAGAAAAACCAAGGCGCATTCTGAAAGGCTTCCAACAATTCATGAAACGAGATTTCGGCGTCGATTGTGAATTGTTCCTGAATGAAGGTGGCGATATTGAATGTTTTTTTGTTCAAATCGTATCCATGAACAAGAATTTGATGTCCCATGGTGAACTTTTTATAAAATGAGGTGCCGGGGATAAAAAATTCATCTACTGTAAATTCCACATACTTATTCATGTTTAGCTGATCAATCAGGAAATCAACCATGCCATCCTTGTAGTGCTGCACCAGTTCCTTTCCAGCGAAAAAGTCAATCCACAGAAGCCCGTCGAAAGCATCGATCTGTAGCAGGTTGTCCGGATTATGAGAATCATGGTAGAAATCCAATTGTCTATGTCTATTCGTGGACAGATCCGTATGACATTTTAACTGGATAAAGTAATTCAGCAGCCAAGTGTCAAATCCTTCGATCACGGAAGCTATGGACAGCTTGTGCGCATGGTGCAAATAACCAATGATCGGTGGATTCCGCAATGCCAGTTTTTTCGATTCGTCGGTTGAATTCATGCTTCCCCCTCCTTTGATGGTTCAGTATGAGCTTACGTTCACTATAACCTTGCAATTCTCTTGTTCGATTCGTTCGGAGTGCATCAGCATGTCGCTGGCCTCCTTCAAGCCGTGAACGCTTTGCGTAACGACATCCAGTAAATTAATCCGATTTGATTGGTGAAGACGCATTACTTTTTCAAACGCGCCCCCTAAATGCCCTCTCGAACCTTTAATCGTAATCTCGTTCGTGATCATATGATCCACATCCTGGATATTAAAGGGATACCCTTTTCTGCCCAATAAAATAACACGTCCATTCGCATTGATACGGCGGATGACTCTAGTCACGTTCTGTAAAATGGCTGAAGCTTCAAACACGACATCAATCCCATCGATTGATCGATAAAAAAACGACTCAACATCATGCACATGATCCGCCCAAGGTCTTGCAAAATTTCTGCGAAATTCGTTCGGTTCGATCATATGAATTTCCGAGGATCCAAAAACCTGCCTGCACAGCATCGCAACGAAGAGTCCAATAGGACCGGCTCCGAATATCGCAACCTTCTCACCTGGTACTAGTTGAGCATTCTCGCAGCCTACATAGGCCACAGCAGCTGGTTCTATGTTCGCGGCGGCCATCAAATCTGACTCCGATCGAATAAACAAGGTCAAATCATGGGCAAGTGAGCCGGGAACATCAACAATGGTGCCCAAAATTCCGTCTTGTTCTAGACCGAGAAGCTTTGCGTTCAGGCATTGGTTAAATTTCCCCCGCCTGCAGGCAGTGCATCGATGACAGATGATAATTGATTCAAGCGCCACGTAGCTCCCCAAGGCAAGATGGGACATATTATTGCCAACCGCGATGACTTTCCCAACCCCCTCATGTCCGATTACCCTTCCTTCCTCCGGTATGGAAAGCGGAGCGGAACATGAAATATAGCCCGTCTCTGGATGATTGGTAGTCAGGTGAACATCCGTACCGCAGATACCTACATAGGCGATCTGTACGCGAATATCGTCGGGACCCAGCATTCCCAGTTCTCTTTCCTTCAGTGAGACTCGAACATTTTTGTAAATTTGATTCGGTGTGGGATTATCAATCCCCTTTATAGGCTCTTCATCTGCATGGATTACGACAACGTTAGCTTGCATGGAAAGTCCTCCTCTCGACACCTTTAATTTTATCCGGCGGTCTGTCCCAAGGCATACAGCAGCTCGATAAAGCTTTTCTCGGCAAGGAATACATGCTCAAGTTTTGAATCAATGGTATGCGCGTGCTTCGCTCCCGACTGTTGCTGATGCTTGTATTTGAGCAGAAAGAAATTGATCGAGGTCCATTCTCCAATGATTCTATGAAAACTTTCGTTAAGGAGGGGGTAGTTGCATTCAGGCAGCACATTCAATTCCACATAACAATTCC
This sequence comes from Paenibacillus sp. LPE1-1-1.1, assembly GCF_040676435.1. Taxonomy (NCBI): domain Bacteria; kingdom Bacillati; phylum Bacillota; class Bacilli; order Caryophanales; family Paenibacillaceae; genus Paenibacillus; species Paenibacillus sp. LPE1-1-1.1. The sequence goes on along the minus strand of NZ_JBEGHY010000012.1, from coordinate 1,032,988 downwards.
ACACCATCTGCCTGGCTTTAATAATTGTCGCGATGGTCAGATTGTTCTGTTCAAGCCATTGATTTCGTTTTCTTTCATCCCACATGGCCAGTGAACGCACGTCAAGACGCATCGCTTTCACCGATTCAGCGTTTATTCCCATCCGGTTGATGTTAATCATAGTCGCCCTGCTGAAAATCTCGCAGACCGGTATAACCTTGGGATTTTGGGGGAATTCAAGCTCCAGGAATCGAAAGCCTGTTTCTTCCGTGCTGGCCCGCAAAAGATCGGCCGACTTTATTTTTCCGCTGTAATTTGCAATCGGATCCAGCACATGGAACGCATCCAAGTGATGATCGTAGTCGACCACGACAAGTTGGTGCTTGAATCCTTCCGATTCGAACGTTATTTGGTAATCGGGAAAAAAATCCAACTTCGAGCTGAGCGTGGATACGATGGAGATTTTTAGGTTACCGACTGCTTCTATCAAGCGAGCAATTCCACCATTCACTTCCAGTGTCTGTATACCGTAGACTGCATCCAGATCGTATCGAGTGATATTCTTACCAGCCAAAATCAGGCTGGATTCATAGAGCAGACTCCAGCATTCAAGCATGAAATAACGGTAATCAAGGCCCCTGTAGTTTAAGGATGTAAGAATGCAGGATTCCGCACACATCATCGCGGAAAGGTTAACAAGGATGGGCTGCTGTGTATCTGAAATCATCCGCTCCAACCTCTCATTTCCTGATTTTCTTGAAACGTTTCGAATGCAGTTCATTATCCTGGATGATGACATAAACAGGAATTTTGAACCTCTCGATTTTCCCCTTACAGAATTCGGTAATCCTTTTTTTTATTTCAGATTCACTCATGCTTTGGCTGGTATTCACTACGGCAGAAACCACGCTTCCGAGAAGCGCATTCGGCATACCTTTGACGAGCACATCCTCGATCTCCGGCATTTGCAGTAGCAGATTCTCTACCTCTGCCGGATAGACTTTCTGACCTCCAACATTGATCATTTCTGATTTCCGCCCCAGGAAGCGAATGTATTCCCCATCGGTCATCACTTGATCCTGGGTATTGAACCATCCCTCGTCATCGAATGGCGAAGGCGCATTCAGATAGCCCTTCATTGCCGTTTGGGACCGGATGAACAAAATATTATTTTCTATTTTTGTTTCGATCCCTTCTCCACCGATCTTGAGCCATAGTGAATCGGAGGCTTGGGACTTGGAACTCATGATCCCTAACTCGGATAACCCATACGTCTGCTTGAACTGGACCTCAGGAAGTTTCTGGCACAAATGAATAAGCGTCTTCTCATGCATCATTTCAGTCCCATACGTGATGACTTTTAGTGACGAGAGATCGCCGTTGAGGCCGGCATCCTGCAAGAGAAGCAGATTCAGGAAGCTTGGCGTTGTTGGAATCAGCTCGACACGATGCTTCTCGATCGCGGACACAATGTCATGGACCGTACGTCCGCGGGGACAAATGACCGTTCCACCGTTCGCAAGGGTGTGAAACAGCGTATTGATTCCACCAATGTGATCAAATAGAAGAAAAGCCAGCGTCCGGAGTGTGTTACGTTTCTTTTTGTACTTCTCCAGCAGCTTGTTGAAATTGTGGACAATCCCTTTCGGAAATCCTGTGCTTCCAGAGCTGAACAACACTAGCCCGGGTTCTTGCCGGTTTGACAGGTCCACTAGAATCGGATGACTAACCTCCCTGGCATGCCTCTGAACGTGATAACGATCACCGTCGCATGTGAAAGAAACTTGCACTTCTGCAATATCCAGAAGCTTAGGAATATCCGAATCCACCATTGAAGAAAGGGGAACGGTAATATTTCCGTTAGCGATAAGTGCCAGAATGGCCGCGCAGACGAGGGGAGAATAGTCCCCTTGCAGAGCAACGATCTCACCCGGTTGGATCTCAATGTCCTTCAGAATAGCGACCCACTGCCGAAAATGATCGAGAAGGGTTTTATACGTAATGCTTTGATCGTCCAGAATCAAGGCATCTTTTACGGAATGAGCCTCCATCTCTTGCAATAACCAACTTATACTCACAACTTCCCTCCCGTTTATTGATAAATTTTTTGGGCGAGTTTCCCGGAGACATGCCTCTTTAAGGCAGAGAATTGATTCATAACCGGCTCGCGGAATTCTTCAACCCTGATTTCAATCTTTAGCTCGCTTTCAATGTCTACGAATATATTAACGATTGACATTGAATCTAGCCCAAACTCGTTGATCAGGTCGGAATCGTCATGAATTTCGAGATGATACACTTCGATTAAGGAATGGCGAATGATAATTTCCTTGAGAATATTGTCCAGATCCACACTCATTCCGCGCTCTCCTTTAACGATTCTCCAATAGCAGCCATCCTGCGGAGAATTTGAAGCTCCTCGTTTCGAATGTGATCGGCTGTTTGTGTTATCGCGTCAATCTGGCCTGGGAATCCGTCTGTTATGGTCTTGTATTTGATTAGTTTAAAATGCAGGGATTTCCAGCCTTTCACGATTTGATCCATACTGGCTTCTCCGGACCGCACTACCTCTTCCGACAATATCTGTGATTGGCAGAATTGTTTCCAAACCTGTTGGCGAATTTGGATAATTGCGGTTATCGTTAACAGATTCCGATCAATCCAGCCTTTTCTGGACTTGCTTGTCCAGGAAAGCGACTGCCGAGCATCCTCCGCGAATCGGACCAGCGCCTCGGCACCGCCCTGACGATTGCTGAACCACTCCATCCATTCCGCTTCTTTGCTTGCTGCGGATGCTTGGTTCGTCTCCGAGAGGCCAGGCTTGGCGTTAATCGTTTGTTCATAATACTTCAAGTTGCGCTCCGCGCAATTCGATACGATTTCATTGATTGTAGAGCGCTGAAAGGCTTGTGCCAATTTAGTCAACTTGAAGTACAGCAGTTCAGTTCCATTACCCCGACTCCCTGCCGAGACCAGATCCTGCATGGAGACACTGCCAATATAATCGAGCATGGGATCCACGACCTTATCCCCTTCGGTCTCTCCCTGCTCTCTGCCGCATATCAGAATACTGTGTTGAAAACCGGAATCCTCCAGTCCTAACATGGAAGAGGGGAAGTAAGACAGCTGGGACGCTTTGCATAGGAATATTACGCTATTTCCTTTAGCCAGCTCGACTTCAAGAGTTTCTTTGTTCCCTCTGACAAGTGTCATGTCGATATCAAAAAAGCGGCCTACCTTCAACTGTCGCGCATCTTTGCTTGAAATCAAAGTTTTAAATTTGTAGTGAAGATTCCAATAATCCAGGAGCATGACGGAAGGATCCTCACCGGACATTTTGATATAAGTCATGAGACAGGAGGTAAAGCATTCCATAGGTGCAAGCTTCACGATATTTTCCTTTTGAAGAAGTTCCAGGGACAGTCTCATGCGTCACATCCTTCCTAATCATCATTTTTGAAGCGCCGCCATGGCCTGATCGGAATTCTTGCCTGCCACAAGCAGCGCATAATGCTCGCAGCGCAACATCAGTTCATGATGTGTTCCCGAATCGATGATTTTCCCGTTGTCGAATACGAGAATGTTATCGGCAGACTTGATGGTTTCAATTCTGTGTGTGGAGATCAGCGTAGTCTTGCCTTCCATTACCGTGCGAAGTGTAGCCAGCACATCATCCTCCGTCGCTCTGTCCAATGCTGAGGTTGGCTCATCCAGAATTAGGACTTCCGGTTTCTTCACAATTAATCTGGCGATAGCCAGCCGCTGCCTCTGTCCGCCGGATAATTGAAAGCCTTGGTTATCGATCCTGGTATGCAATCCATCCGGGAGGCTATCAACAAACGATTGCAATCCGGCTCCGCATGCCGCTTGGTATACCTGTTCCTCGTTAGCCGCCAAATCACCCAACGCAATATTCTCATACAGTGTCCCTGCAAATATAAATGACTCTTGGAACATCATACCGATATGGCGGGATAGTTCCTCTCGGGGCCAATTCTTCAGGGACCGGTCGGCCAAAACCAATTCCCCGCTAGTCACGGGCATAAAGCCCAAAAGTGTTTTAAAGAACGTCGTTTTCCCCGAACCGCTTCTGCCGACAAATGCATGGACTTGACCACGCCTGATCGTAAGATCAATGCCTTTCAGAATTTTGATCCCATCATAGGAGACATGAAGGTTACGGCTGTCTATCTCGATGCGGTCTCCGATCGCCGGAACAGTTAACCATTCCGTTATGGTCCGTTCCTGTGCAGGCGTTATAAGATGTGCCGCCTCCACCGGGGTATCTAGAAATTCCTCGATTCGTTCAACAGCAACTTCCGCGTGCTTGATATCCCCAAAAAAGTTGTTCACAATCTGCATCGGCCGCAAGGCATTGTTGAAGTACTGCACCATCGCCACCAGCATCCCGATCGTCATAGCACCGTTCAAAATCTGTTTGCTGCCGAAGCCGTATAACAGCACAATGATTAAACTGATTGCAAGCGTGCCAGCTTGCCCTGTCGTGGTTCTATAGAGCGTTTCCTTCATGCTGATAGAGATGAGTCCTTTGTAAAGCCGATCGTTCTTCTCTGTTTCCCATCCCTCTAAACCATAGGCGCGGATTTCTCTTGATCCTTGCACGTTCTCATAGAGATGGGCTCCGATCGTTTCGTTGTGAGTTCGAATTCTACGTGAAACGTATGTCAGCTTTTTTTGAAAAATCCTGGGAAGGAATAATAGGATGGGAATACTAAGAACCGCAAGAAAACCCATGTTTAAATTCATGTAAAAAATCATGCCAACTGCACAGCCTACGCTTACAAATTGTATGACCATCTCTACTAGAATGCGGTGGAGAAAGGAAGATGTTACGGTTGTATCTCCTCCCAACAATGGCATGTATTTGCCAGGCCCATGTTTTTCGATCTCGGTCTGGGGTATTTTTCGAAAGTGGGACAAGATCCGATTTCGCAAATCCAGGGTCGTCCGAATATCGAGATATCGAAAAATACTATCCCTCGCGATTTCGAGCACGACACTTGCACTAGCGCAGGCTACCGACAGTAGCAGTAAAGGAACTAACTTGTCGGATTCGCCCTTAACTAACACCCCGTCGATGATTAGAGAAAACAGGAGGGGTTGCAGCATGTTAAGGCCCATGCTCAAAACCGTACAAAAGTAAGCAAAAATAGTAAGCTTCCATCGAAGCTGAATCAGGGCGGATACTCTCTTGAATAATTTATAGCTCTGCATATTGGCCCCTGCCTGCGAAATGATGGATAACAGGCTTAGCCAACGGCATCCAAGCTTCTAAAGATTGTCCGCATTCATCTCCCGCGATCGTAAGAAGCTTCTTGTGAGCAAGGTTGGCATGGACTAGGTTATCCAACTGATAATATTCTTTTAATTCTGAAATTTCAGAATTCAGCATGGCGACAAGATCATCGAAAACCGGAAGCTGATAGGCAAGCGATTGGTTCGTTGCATCGACAATTTGCGGAAACAGGGTTCGATAATCAAATTTTCGGACCGATTCGAAAGCGCGATCTGAGAAAGCTTGCAGCTTCTTTCTGTCATCCAAAAGGCGAAGACATTGCTCGATTATTTGCTCTCGATCGATTTGGGGCACGTCACCGTCCCAACTGCAATCGATAAACAATCCGTCCTGACCATCATTCACAATTTCCTGAAATCCGTCCCACCGGGTACAAATAATCGCCATTCCCCATGCTTGTGCTTCAATGAGGATATAACCGAAGGTTTCACCCGGATCTGTGGAAAGATTGATCAAAATGTCGCAATCCCGGAATAGTTGATTCTTAGCTTCCCCGCTTACAGGCCCCGTGAATTCAACGCTGTCGTGCAATCCCCACTTGTCAAGCTGTCCATTCAGCAATTCCTGATAGCTATTGATCTGCTCTTCGGAACTGCCGGTGTATTCGCCTGCGATCTTCAAACGGACATTTGGCCGTTGTTCTTTCAACATAGCAAACACTTCAAGCAGCAGGTGAATATTTTTGACGTCCTCAAGTCTTCCAATCGACAGCAAGTTAATGCCAGCCGATCTAGAAATGACTCGTTCGTACCGTTCAGGCAATTCAATTGACAAGGGAATGTGTTTGGCTATCTCGTATCGATTGGAGATCTGTTTCAAGGCCTCCTTACTGGAATGGGTACTGACAAGCAACACATCCCGTTTCGTGATTAACGGGGCGATGGCTACCCATTGCTTCAACCAAAATTCCGACCCGACAGAATGTGCGAGAAACAACAGTCCAAGATCCAAGCTGGCATCATTCCTTGCCATCAATAGATACGGAATGACAGTTGGCATATTGACATACAAAGTCTTTATACGATGTTTTTCGCACAGTTTCCCCAGCGCAATCGAGGTTTCATGTAAGGAATCCGGAAATCGGCTAAACCATTGTTTCATTGTTCCGCCGAACAGTTTGTAGATCTCAATCGGTTGAATTTTGACTAATTCCGCATACTCACCAAGATATTGAACCCATTGACCGTCGACCACACGCTCGTTAATCCGTTTAGGCGTTCCGTCGATATAACCAAACCGAGGAAGCTCATTCAATGAAGCATTCATTCTTAGCCCTCCATTCTTCAAAAGCATCGAGAAGCTTCTTCTTTATGGTTAATTCATGCTGCTTGATCGATGTCAGTTTGCTTTTTAATGCCGCAATATCACCATTTTTCCCTAATAGGCCAATCCGGAACACGGCAACCAGAAACTGATCCCACATCATGACCAGCTTGTCCACTGCCCGTAATTCATCCATGTTTTGGCCTTGCTCAAGGGAGAAAAAAGTAAATAACTGGCTGTAGCCGCGAAGCCTCTTCGATATAATAGCCAGATTCTCAAGCTTGTAGTGCAGATGCTTCCAAGCAGATTCCGCTTGGGTATTCTCAAGCCGGTCAATAAAGCGGTGTACCTCCGAAACCATTTTGCTGCGATTGGGATTAAAGCTTCGTATAAATTGGGCTGATACACTCTCAACCGATGGCTGTGATAATACATTTGCATCAATTGTAATCCCCATCAACAGGTTTGCGCATCCGAACGACTTTTCCAGATGTTCCTCGGCTACTTCCCCTTCCCAGCCAAAATAGGGATCGATAAGATACCATCCATCCTCCGTCCGGCGTTGAACGATGACCAAATGCGGCAAATGCTTCTTCTGATACTGAAGCGAATTCGGCAAGTTGTACAAATCAACCATGATGATGAGATATTCCGATTCTCCTATGATTTGTTGTTTAAACAACAGCCAATTATCTTCTCTTGATTGATCATAGTCAATCCAGTTCTCAAGATGGCTGCCATACATCGTCGTGAAATAGGCTGCCAATTGATTGATTCGGATGCCGGTTCCGTAATACAGAATGCCTTCGTCCGTTATCCCGAAAGGGGAGTCCCACACACCGATATAGACTGGTCTGCTGTCCAGGTAAGGGTCAGCGTCAACAATATAGGACAAGCAGTCAAAAAAGCAATGAATTTGACTAGCTTTCATGTAAGCATCCTCTTTTGTGCTGGATTTTCCTTACGATTTTATCGATCGTTTCCAGATTGTCCAGCATCAATTCTTCATCGTCGAAAGTAAGGTCAAACTCATTTTCAATAGTGACGATAAGCGTGATTGTCTTCAAAGAATCCATGCCTAACAAGCGTAAATCCAAATCCATACCAACAGCGTCTTTTATTTCCAGCAGCTCGCCAATTTTAGCCTTTACAAAGTCGGATACGGAAGGATCATGGTCATGCAGCATCGACGTAAGCACCTCGCATTCTAAATTTGTCTCGCGCCCATGTAATTGCGGATCGTATGGATGACCGCCGATACAGACTCTTCGTTCATGGCGATATGAATAGGCAAGGATAGTATTTCTTTAGCATACTGCTCAGCCGTTGGGAACGACCCAACTTCATAGCCCAAGTAGGAGAATGCAGGCGTCAAATGAACAGGAACGGGATATTGAACTGCCGTCAGAATTCCTTTCTTTTGTAGTTCTTTGCGCAGTTCATCTCTGAATTCCTCCGTAACTCTTATGACGTATAGATGATACACATGACTCTCATCCCCGCGATTGGATGGAATATGAATTGATCCAAATTGCGACAGCTCAGAATCGTACATTCGCGCTATTTCTCGCCGGTATGCGGACCACTCATCTAGATAAGCCAGCTTCAGCTCGAGAGCGATTGCTTGAATCGGATCCAGCCGGCTGTTGAAGCCCGGGATATCATGCTGATAACGAATTTCTCCCCCATGGTTGCGAAGCTTGCGCAGGATCGTGGCATATTCATCGGATCGCACCGTGATCCCTCCTGCATCGCCGAGCGCACCAAGGTTTTTCTCCGGATAGAAGCTGAAGCATCCCATTATCCCCACACTTCCGGCCCGTCTACCTCTTAAAATAGCACCTGCTGCTTGGGCGCTGTCTTCAATGACGTGAATCCCTTTCTCGCCTGCCCAAGCAGCCAAATGCTCAAGATCAACCATTTGACCATACAGATGAACAGCAATGATGGCTTTCGTGTTGGGGTTCACGCTTTGTTTGACCTGCTCCTCATTCAGAAGAAAGGTTGTCGGATCGCAATCCACCAATACAGGAGTGGCTCCGGTATGGTGAATAGCTTCAACAGTGGCGATGAATGTATTGGCTGCCGTAATGACTTCATCCCCGGGTCCGATGCCTAATGCCTTAAGAGCCAGGAAAATTGCATCTGTACCATTTGCTACGCCTACCGTATGTGCTACACCGGTATATTTGGCAAACAGGTCTTCAAACCGATTAACAGCCGGGCTGCCGACGAATACGCCCCGTTTAGCCAAGTCTTGAACGGCCTGCAGCCATTTCTCTTTAATAATTTCAAATTCAACTTGAGGAGCTGAAAAGTGTATTCCCATGAACGGTCTCCTTTTGTTTTGACGATATGCGGATCGCATCTAGTATTTTCATGGTATCAATCACTTCTTCGGGTTTAATCTCGTTCTCTTCACCTCTTAGCAGGCATGAAGCAAAGGAAGAATAAATTCGTTCTGCGCCGTCTTTCAAGCCATCAATAGAGATCGGTAAATGCTCGGCCGGCTTCCCCTTCTGCAGTAAAACGGCTTCCTTCGCCGAATTGATCTGCAACGTGGCCCTGTCTCCACCGACCACCCACATCGGCAAAGAAGCATTTGAGCCAAAATTAACCTCCAACAACATGGTGATGCCATTCTGGAGACTTAGGTTGGCTTGAACGCAATCTTCGACTTCCGACTGGTTCCAGCGAAGCGTTGTCATTCTTCCGTCTACTTGCTGTACTTTTCCCAGATTCAGTTGAAGAAGCTGATCCACGAGATGAACGCCCCAGTCGAGCAGTGCACCACCACCGTATCTTGCTTCTTTTCGCCAATCGGGATAAAACGATTTAACACCGAAAGATGCGCCAGAACCAAACATATGGTGGCGTCTTTCGACAAACAGGATCTCTCCGAGCATGTCAGTAGCTAGGTAGTTTTTTAAGAACAGAAAATCCGGATCATAACGGCGATTCTGGAAGACCGATAAGATCAATCCTCTTTCTTTCGCAAGACTTGCTAAATGCTCCGCCTCGCTTAACGATTCGGTAACCGGCTTTTCGACCAGCACATGCTTGCCTTTTCGCAGGGCGTTTGAAGCAATCTGGTAATGACTGTTGGGTGGGGTCGCAATCAGCAACGCATCCAAGTCGCTATCAATCATAGCATCCAGATCGCTATATACCTGAAACCCTCGATTCATCGCTAATTCCCTTCTTTGAGGCGTAATATCATACACACCGACAACTTCGATTTCTGCCGTTTTTTTCAATAAGGGAAGGTGGATTAATTCTACAATCCTGCCAAAGCCGACAATTCCCAATTTGATTTTATTCGTTATCATCCTAAGCCGCCTGCAATTGCTCGATGAATGTCGCGAGCTTGCCAACCGTCTCGTATACCGTAGGATCGATCTCTTCTTCCGGAACGGAAACATTGAAGACCTCTTCAATGTACACAACTAGCTGCAGCGACATGATGGAATCAATATTTAAATCCTCATACAAACGATCAGATTCATTGAGGTCTTCAGCAAGCTCAATTTCCAGGTTGTTAACTATGACAGATTTAAGCTGATTAATAATTTCTTCTCGATTCAAACTCATTTGGAACCCTCCAAGTCTTGTAATAGTTTTCGGCTTACTTTACCTGATGGCATTTTTGGGATTTCGTTCACGAAATGAAATACACTTGGAACTTTATAGGTCGGCAAATGTTTTAAACACCATGTCTTTAGCTGCTGTTCGTTTACCGTAGACGATGGGACGATCTGCGCTTTGATTGCTTCCCCCCAAATCTTATGGCTGATTCGATGAACGACAACCTCTCTCACTTCTGGCATACGGCCAATCACACTTTCAACCTCAGAGGGAATTACCTTCAATCCGGATACGTTAATGAGATCATCGCATCTGCCCAATACGTGCAAGCTCCCTGATTGGGACAGGTGGCCAATATCCTTCGTCAGGACATCTTTGACCCCATTGCTGACTACGATTTCTTCATATGCGCTATCGCTAGTATGGACGGCATTGAAAGACAACGTAAGATGGCCTAACGGCTTGCCTACGTCTTGCGAGGAAGACGGATTTTCTCCAAGTGAGATACAACCTGTTTCTGAACTGCCGTATTGATGCCATATTCCCTTCGTCGTGCTGATTAGTTTGTCGAATAAAGCTTCCGACATAGGTGCTCCGGAACTAAGCAGCTTATGATATCTGATTTCACCTTTGCTGAGTGTATCGTATAAGTGAAATAAATAGGGTACTCCATAGACTAGGGAAGACGGGTGGGAATGAATCATGCCCATTGCAAACTTCGGGTTTTTATTACGAATAATCTTCGGGATTGTATTTCTTGCGATCGCGGACAAAACACCCGCAATTAATCCAAAGGAGTGGGAAACCGGAACCAGGATTAAAGGACATTCCTCTGACGAACTACCTAATGCCCAATTATAGTTTTCCACTTCAATATCAATATCTTCCCAAGACCGAAACACCAGTTTGGGCTCCCCGGTAGTGCCAGAACTAAACTGCAGCAACCCAGGCAAATGATTTTCATGCGTACCGGCAAGAGGAATGACTTGGTTACCGTTATCCATAATAAGATAATCGGAACCTACCCGATTTGCATTCTCAAGTGCCGTTTGAATCGGCGTATCTGGGGGAAGAAGCAGTAATGCTTCTCCCAATTCGCGCGCAAATAATACAAGACCTATGATATCAAACGGATTTTTCAGACAAGCAGTATACAAATTCCGTCCTTTTCTATTCTTACTTGCATTCAATTTCCAAGATCCGACTTTGTTTGATATTTCGATGGTGCTGAATAGGGTACCATCAACATAAATCAAAACTTCATCCCCTCCTGATCTTACAAATCTCGGACTATTCCGACACCTCTCGTTAGTTGGCCTTCTAATTTATAACAACTTTAGTATAGGAGAAAGAAGTGCGATACGTCATTGTAGTATATTGTTATAAATTACTGTAAATTATTGATCTGATTACAATGTCGATGATTAACTACACGAAGGGTGCAAAGACGAGCATTAGATCTTGGATTGCGGTGCGGATCCGCTGCCGAGACACTTTTTTCATCTTGATCGGCGCATCGGATTCCGTAAAGGCAATTTGTCTAATGATGCGGAGCAAACTGTAAGTGAATAATCCAACATGCAAGATAAGATCATTAGTCGCAAATTTGCAAGATGTGCAACGTTACGCCGCTAGAATAATTGGTAGGGCATTTAATATTTGGGGGAACAAAAAAGTTTACTAAAGGTGAAATATAATGTTGATTATCCGATTAAAGTTGTCCTTGATCCTGCTAAATTAATAATAAGAAAAGTCTGATTCCGAAAATATGATGGCGAGAATAGAATCTGTCTAGTGAAAATAAAGTCTTAGACTGGAGTGCTTGATTTAACGGGGATTATGAGATTTGAATTCGCCAGCCTTATAAAATAAGTATTAGACTGAATAAAAAAGAAACAGCGGCGGACCAGGTGAACTGCACCCCAATTGTTAGACACGACTAACATTGGAGGCGCAGTTTTTTTGCCTTATTTAAGTTTAGATGTGAAATTGAAGGCCATTCATAGGTATCAGAATGGTGCAGAAGGAGTGAAAAGCATTGCAAAATCATTAGGGATAAATCATGAAGCTTTACGTATGTGGATTAGGCAATACGAATATAACGGTGTAAAAGCTTTTGAAAAGAGCTATACAGCTTACTCAATGACATATAAACTAGACGTACTCAACTACATGAACGAGAATGGGACGTCTCCAAATGAAGCAGCTGTCATTTTCAATATTTCCTCTCCTGGAATCATTAGAAAATGGCGTAGTCAATTCAATGAACATGGAATGGACGCCCTGAAATCAAAGAAAAAGGGGCGTCTACGAATGACAGATAAGAATAAAAACATTACGAAAAGACAAGAACCTGCCGTGGGATCAGTCGAAGCGTTACAAGCTGAAGTAGAGCGTTTGCGTATGGAAAACGCCTATCTAAAAAAGTTGAATGCCTTAGTTCAAAACAAGGAAAAATCACCAAACAAGACAAAGCGCAATTAGTCTATGAATTAAGGCTTGAATTCCCGGTGGTTGCATTGCTAAAGCTGGCTGGAGTCAAACGTAGCACCTTTTATTATTTGGTGAAGCAGTTTGGCAAGCCAGACCCAGACGAAGATCTGAAAGTCCTTATTCAATCCATTTACGAAGAACATCAGGGACATTATGGCTATCGTCGTATCGGTGATGAACTATTTAATCGGGAACACCGAGTTAATCATAAAAAAGTGCAGCGTATCATGAAAGAATTAGGCTTGAAATCAGTGGTGCGTAGGAAGAGATACCGTTCCCACAAAGGAACAGTTGGTAAAATTGCACCTAACGTACTCGATCGTAATTTTCAAGCGGAAAAACCAAATGAGAAATGGGTTACCGATATAACGGAATTTAAGTTATGTGGAGAAAAGCTGTATTTATCACCTGTTTTGGACTTGTTTAACGGTGAAATTATCACTTACACAATAGGGTCTCGCCCTACCTATTCCCTAGTCTCCGAGATGCTGAATAAGGCCTTTAAACGCTTATCCAGAGAGGATGAACTCCTCCTGCATTCGGATCAAGGCTGGCACTATCAGATGAAACAGTATCAGCACGCTTTAAAGAAACAAGGAATTACCCAAAGCATGTCGCGCAAAGGAAAGTGTTACGATAACGCGGTAATGGAAAACTTCTTTGGCATTATGAAGTCGGAGTTTCTTTATCTTAATGAGTTTGAAAGTGTAGATCACTTTAAGCAAGAACTAGAACGATACATTGATTACTACAATCACAAACGCATCAAGTCAAAATTAGTGGGCATGAGCCCCGTACAGTACCGAGCTCATGCCCAACAGGTTGCATAAAAATATTTGTCTAACTTTAAGGGGTCACTTCATCGTCTGGCCGGATGCCGTCATGTCTGTATTCAACTATCGTACCCGTCCCTCGGTTTTAAGGGTTTATCTCACATATACTCACTCATTCGCAGGATTTCGTCGCCATAGAATACAGCTGTTGTTCAGAAAGCAAGCTCATTAGACACCGTTGCTCTGGTCTTGGGCATGCAGAAACAGAAGAAGCGTGTGGGACATTTCTCCAAGTACAATTCTTCTGCACGCATACTCCACAATTTCCTTGGGGTTTACCATCCCATAGCTCTACGGGTCTATGCCCTTACATTCCTTCGTTACACCTAACCAAGGCGTGGAGACCGATAGCGTTTAGCTGACGGGTCTGAGCCCTTATCGGGTACGAACTCGGTCCTCCGTGCTTTCTTTGTGAAATCCTGCGAATGAGTCAATATACGTGATCGTTTAATCTGTCTTAAGCAGCTTGAATATATGTCGGGGCAGTTTTTTCAGGAGAGAAAGTCTCTCCACGCTGAGCAATGCCGATGATGATTCGTGCCAATTTCCCAATCAGTTTAAATACCGATTGGTGCTTCTTCATTTGCTTGACTTGAACATTGTTCTTATGCAGCTGTCGGAAAACAGGGTTATTTCCAACGAGTTGGAGCGTAGCCAGATACAGATATTTTCGCAGCGTAGCATCACCTCTTTTAGAAAGCACAATCTGTCCCTTGCGCTTCCCCGAGGTGCTTTCGGCTAGGTTTAAGCCTGCCTTACGCAATAATTGACGTCCATGGCCATACTGTCTAAGGTCGCCAGCACCTGATAGAATTGCTGCAATACAGATCGTGCCTAGGCCGATAGATCGAAGCTGATTGGCCATAGGAATTTCGCTGAGTAACACATGTATATCCTTTTCTATTCTTTCTAGTATCTCAACAATCCGTTCGAACTCTTGAAATAGCCGCCCCAAATCCTGCTTTGCTTCATCGAGGGCAGACGTTTCGCCTATACTACTCTTAGCGTGAGCGATGAGCTGCGCAGCTTTCTGTATGCCAGTGGAGCCACCGGCTCGCTTCATATGCTCTCTCCATCCTGTAATCACCTCTGATACGGACAGAGACGCTAGATCCTGCGGAGAAGGGAACTCTTTAAGCGTAGCCAAGGACCGTTTGCAGGTCCAGTCTTTAAATACCGAGAAATACTCAGGGAAGCGAATGTCTAACCAGCGGATGATCCGGTTCTGCAGCCGTACACTATTCGTCACCCAAAATTCCCGGACACTCATCATTGTTTTCAACCTTTGAAAAACGATAGCCTGTTGCGAGTATTCATAGTAAAAGCCTCGGCTGACCACATCAGCGATGACAAGTGCATCCTTCGGATCACTCTTGGAGGGAGAATTGTCGCGGTTCTCCTTGTTTCGTTTGGTAGTCGCCGGATTCACCATGACAACACTCTTGCCCTTGTTGGCAAGCCAATTGGCCAGGTTATACCCGTAGTGTCCGGTCGGTTCCATGCCGACTATGAGTCCCTTTAAGCGATGTTTCTGTTGTAATCCATCGATCCATCGTTCTAATTTTTCGAATCCTTCAATTGTATTTGAGAATGATAGATGTCGCTTACTAAGTATGATGCCGCGAAAATTAGTTGCTTGTGCTACATGAGTTTCCTTCGCGATATCTATACCCACAACAAGGTGAGATGTGGAAATTCGTTCAATGCGTTGATTTTGTCTGTCATTTTGCTTAAACTTCATAGTAAGAGCGCCTCCTTGATGTGTTGTAGACAAACCCATCATACCGAGGCGCTCCTTTTTTGACAAAGGCCAAATCTTAGGCCTTACAGGAATGTTTAGTTTAGCAGACACTGCGTGTTTCGCCTGGGCAATGAGCTGTGAAGCCTTCAACATGCCATTAGAGCGTTCAGCGCGCTGCATAAAGACTCGCCAAGCCTTGATTACATCCAACACGGACAGGGGATTGTTTTAAGCGTTTCTAATTATCGATTACAAGTCCAATCACAAAATACAGATAGATATTCAGGAAACCGGATATGAGCCTACGTACGATGCGGTTCTGTTATCGAACACTGTTCACGACCTAGAATTCTCGATCACTCATTATGGTCCGTAAGCGTTGAAACACAAGCGATTGTCACGTGTACTCATAGTAAAGGTCCCGAATCTTTGGGATCGTTCTTTGATGGACTGTTATCTCGATTTTCTTTATCATGCTTCGTCGTAGCAGGGTGAACCATGACCACGTGTAATCCCTTTTCTGATAGGCAATTAGCCAGGTTAAACCAGTAATGACCAGTTGGCTCCATGCCGATGATGAGCAAGTTCATTTCTTAAGCTCTACAGGAATGTTTAGCTTAATGAAACTAAATAAAACGAATTCATAACTGATTTCAATGATATACCGAGGAATTAATAAACGGGTTATGATGCCAATCAGCAAGGCTCTAGGAACGGATGATACATGGGATCAGAATACGCTGACAGTTGGAGTAAAGAGCAACGGTTTCACGCCTGTGGATGTTTGGAAAGAAAATGAAGTGCCGGTAAAAGCATTCCATTATAATAAACCGCTTGCAAATTCACTGTTCGCTGAGCGGCTTTTCTTTGGACTTATTCGCTTTTAAATCGCTTGGGTAAGATTGGATTAATCTTTACTATCTCTTCCTTAGGAATCACCCAAACCTCTGAACTGTTCGAAATTTTCACGTGATTACCCTCAGCATCATTAAGGTAATCCTCATGAGTTGTCATTGTATCTAGCTCCAATACAACGACAAGCTCTAAATAATCATCAAACCGCATTGAATCACTCTCCTAAATTTAAAAAGCAATTCGACAAGATTAAGGATTATCCTTCATTAAAGTCACCTTTGTGTAAATCATTCAGCATATGAGTCAGAACGATTTTCTTTGGAAATCACATTAGAATCATGCCGCTGTTTATCCCCTCGGACTCATCAAAGCAACTGATCTTCAAGCGCAGATCCTCACGCTCAAGATGAATGTTTAGCTTTTGTCGACCAAAACTGGCGCCTTCAATGTCCCAGATGATTGTAATAAAGCCCTGTGTGTCCGCGCTTCTTTTGGTCTGCTGCATGTTGCGTGTCGGATTCAACGTGCTTGAGCATAATTGTATTGTTGCCTTCATGCAAAATCATGTCCTCGTTAACTAACGACTTCGGAAACTCCATCGATTTAGAGTAACCATTCCTCATGCAATTTCCGTCAACAATTCGTCAACAACATCCCTTAAGACCTCAAACACGTAATTCGAGGAAAAAATGAAAACATCAAAAAAACCCTTTCGCCGCAAGGGTTTTGTAATTGTTTTATATGGTGCGGTAGACAGGATTTGAACCTGCACGTCCATTGGACACTACCCCCTCAAGATAGCGTGTCTGCCGTTCCACCACTACCGCACATTTGAAGGATCTTGATGCTCCCACTCGAATTGACATGCTGAGCAAATGGTGAGCCATGAAGGACTCGAACCTTCGACACCCTGATTAAAAGTCAGGTGCTCTACCAACTGAGCTAATGGCTCTCGGTGTGACTGCTAGCGAGCTCATTAGAGCTGGTACACTTTGAGAATAAATGGTGACCCGTAGGGGACTCGAACCCCTGTTACCTCCGTGAAAGGGAGGTGTCTTAACCACTTGACCAACGGGCCGTTCTAACATAAACGCGATGTTGTCTAACACAACAAAAATGATTATATCAGCTTATCCGCCAAAGTACAAGCATTTTTTTTACAAGCTTTTGTGCCGGAAAAAATCGATTAAGCTTCAATCGTCTCGGCTTTAAAAACGTTATCCAACTTGTCCTCAGGCGTGAGTCTTTTCTTCAAAGGAACCTTTACGTCTCTTCCCAGTTCTTTAAAGAACGTTTCTACATCGCATTCGATTTTGTCTACGTATACCGACAATGTACCTTTTTCGATAATGGCTTCATTTCCTTCGGCAGGTACCGTTACTTCGATCGAATATTTCTTCATCAATGTGTTGCTGTACCGTGCAAAAATCTCAAGCAATTCCTCGTTATTGAATTTCCCAATCGCCGCTTGTCCCTTGTTCGTAAAGTTTAAGTTTATTTTCATGTTTACAGCTCCTCATCTCTAATGATGCATCTGTTTGGACGGTTCGAGTAACTTATAACGAAAAAACCACTCTCTAGTCAGATTTTATGATCTGAATATAAAGTGGCATCATCTATCAGAAAAGTGCACTAAAAATGACACCTTCTAAGTTCACCTATATACATCGGCAAGAAGTAAGTTATGGTGCGGTAGACAGGATTTGAACCTGCACGTCCATGGGACACTACCCCCTCAAGATAGCGTGTCTGCCGTTCCACCACTACCGCACATTTATAAGTTGACATCCTTCACTCCCATTGCTTAGTCCTGCTAAGAAATGGTGAGCCATGAAGGACTCGAACCTTCGACACCCTGATTAAAAGTCAGGTGCTCTACCAACTGAGCTAATGGCTCTCGCTGTCAAAACAATCGAGCTCCGTGGAGCTATTACACTTTGAGAAAATGGTGACCCGTAGGGGACTCGAACCCCTGTTACCTCCGTGAAAGGGAGGTGTCTTAACCACTTGACCAACGGGCCTTATTAATCACTTCAATAAAGATTTCCCACCATTTGCAACCTCATTGGCAAATAAAAAAGACCGGAT
This sequence comes from Paenibacillus sp. LPE1-1-1.1, assembly GCF_040676435.1. NCBI lineage: Bacteria > Bacillati > Bacillota > Bacilli > Caryophanales > Paenibacillaceae > Paenibacillus > Paenibacillus sp. LPE1-1-1.1. Next base: position 1,014,834 of record NZ_JBEGHY010000012.1, on the reverse strand, counting down.
GAACGGTCTTGCCGTTGCAAACTCTTGTGAAAAAAATTGTGGCGGAGAGAGAGGGATTCGAACCCTCGCACCACTTACGCAGTCTAACCCCTTAGCAGAGGGTCCCCTTGAGCCACTTGGGTATCTCTCCAAATCTGGCTCCCCGAACAGGACTCGAACCTGTGACAACTCGATTAACAGTCGAGTGCTCTACCAACTGAGCTATCAGGGAAAAGTAAAAGTGACAAGTAATAATATATCACGTAGCTGTTTTATTGTCAATCAAATTCATCAGTAATTTTCCGCGGCATTTCCCGCACGCATATTTGGCCGGGTCAACTTTGCGCTTCCGCAAATATTCCATCCCGCATTTGGTGCAAATGAGCTTATATCGAAAGGGCTGCTGCTTGCGTTGCGCGCGTTCAGGAAGCGACTGGCAATAGCGCGAACCGCCGACATGGGCAAGCAGTTGTTTGAAATCGGCGTCCCGATGCTGATATCCCCGCTTCATAATGTGCAGATGGTAATGACAAAGCTCATGCTTAATAATTTTCTCGGTTTCCTCGCGTCCAAAGGCCGCAAGCTGGTGCGGACTGATCTCAATATTGTGCGAGCGTGTAAAGTAACGTCCTCCCGTTGCCTTAAGGCGTGAGTTAAACGTTGCAACATGTAAAAACGGACGGCCGAAAAAGGTCATTGAAAGCTGCTCGACCCATTGCTGCAAAGCCTCATTATTCATTGATTATTCTCCCCCAACTACTTGAATTTTAAAGCCACGATAGGCTACACTGTCAAGTAGGAATTATTAAATACGCAGAAAATCCGCAAAAGAAACACGGCAGCATACCGAGGGGAGACCAATATTAATTATGGCAACAATGCGCTATGTCCTATTGAAACAAAATGACGGCATTCTTTTTGTCGAAATGCCCGAATCGCACGCTTATCAGCTGAGCGCGCTCAATCTTCGACTTCACAAAGAAATCGATAAATTGACGGCTGAACATGTACCGAGCCTGCCTTACGCGGTTGCGGAGTGCAATGACGTCGAGCTGCATGATTCGTCCATCCGCATCGTATCCGGACTCGATTACATTAACAGCCTTGAGAAGGATTTTGCGGGCGTGCAGGAGAAATCCTATCCGCTGATTTCCCTTTTGACGGAAATACGCGCTTTGCAGGCTCAGCTCGAGCAGTGGTATGAGGAGTACGAAGAAGAACAGAGCAATTAGTTTGGACCTGCACGGACACATGCCCTTCCCCATATTGTAATATTACAACAAGTTAGGCCCCGGGAGGAGGACGATACGTATGCCGCAGTGGCTGTGCAACCAACTGATGCGCGCTTTTCAGAAAAAAGACCGCCGACAAATCAAGCTGCTTAATGACTGCTGGTATTTCTACCGTAATAAACAAAGTCCGAAGGAAGAAAGCAACGATACCGTATTTCAATAATTGCACTCTTCGGATCACATAATCGCGATCGGCAGTCGGACTTCTGGGATGACCCGTTCCGCGGTGAAATATAAGCAGGGTTATAAAAAGAGCGCTCATAACTACTTATATTGAATACAATAAAACCGGCCTCCCGTCAAAGGAAGGCCGGTTTATTTATGTTTTCTTATGCTTTGCCTTTAAATTAAAATTTATTGAAAGAAGCAATATCATCAAGCGACAAACGCGTTGTTGGATGGCCTTCTGTGGCTGCTTTGCCAATCGGAAGCATCAAAGTCGGCAAAAAGCGGTCCGAGATATTAAACAATTCTTTTACTTGATCGCGGTTATAGCCGCCCATTGGCACGGTATCGTAACCTTTTGCACGGGCAGTCAGCATAATTTGCATCGCCACAAGGCCCGTATCGAACACAACGATTTCTTTCAGACGCTCGGCAGGAAGACCTGAATACATCTTAGTGGAGTTGGCGATGAAGTTATCCGCAACTTCCTGGGTCATATATCCGACTTCAACTGAAGCGCCATAGATTTTGTCGGACAAGCTGTACATTTCCAAATCGCCAAGCACGATTACAATTGCGGATGCTTCGGCCACTTGTTGTTGATTAAATGCGATGGGCTGCAATTTCTGCTTCAGCTCAGGGTCCGTCACGATAAGGAAACGCCATGGCTGCATGTTTGAAGAAGAAGGAGCTTTTGTAGCAATTTCCAAAATCTCAAGGATTTCAGCTTCTGAAATCACAGCACTGCTGTCATATTTCCGTACCGAACGGCGGCTGTTTAGCACTTCGAAAAAACCTGCGGCGGACTGCTCGTTTGTTTGAAAAGCTACTTGCGAATCGATTTGCGTTGATGACATTATGATTCCCTCCAAAAGATTATTTTTATCTGTGCAAAATTCAACTCAGTTAAAACTAAAGTTTTACTGTGCGTAGATCCGCACAGTTAATGTCTGAATAACTGTATCATTTATATACACAGTATAGTTCGTGCATTTGTTTTTGTCAATCGACTAAGTTTAATCAAATGACTCACGAATTGGAACAGGATATCGTTCTTTCCGCAAGCTGTGCAATCGTATACTGCTTCAGCGTTTCAATCGTATTTTGCTCAATTTCATTCGCAATATCCACAAAGGCCGATTCCATGCTTAGCTCCGAATCTTGAATGCCTATCGTTTCCAGCATCCCGCTGCAAAGAGGTTCCCCAACCTTTAGGGCGATATAAACCTCGGCAAGCGTAATCGTCTCGGGCGGCCGTTTAAGCCTATAACCTCCGTCACGGCCTTCCCTCGTTTCGATAATCTGCCCACCGGATAGTTTGGCAAGCACTCTCCGAAGCTGCGTGGCTTCTGTATTCAAACAATCAGCAATGGCTGCGCTTGGATAGATGTCTGACTTTCGCGATAAAACCACGAGCGCCTGCAGGGCGAGCCCGAACCATTTTGGATGAGCGGAACCGATGGTTTTGTCTGCTTTCACAGCCATCTCACTCCTTTTGTAGGGTAGTTTTCGATGCCCATGCTCTATTATGAGTATAAAGGGTCTGCCTGATAACAGGCAAACCCTTTGGTTGATTGTATTAATTAGGCTTGCGCATCGTCAAGCTTACGCGTCCCTTTTTTTGATCTACGCTAAGTACCCAGACCGTAACCGTATCGCCTACGGAAACAACATCCATCGGACGTTTGACGAATTTATCGCTCAATTGCGAGATATGAACGAGTCCGTCATTTTTGATGCCGATATCAACAAATGCACCAAAGTCGATTACGTTGCGTACCGTTCCATGAAGCTCCATTCCCGGGGACAAATCCTCGATGTTCAACACATCCGTATGGAAAATCGGAGGTGGCAGCTCTTCCCTCGGATCACGTCCCGGTCTAAGCAAGCTGTCCATAATGTCCCGAAGCGTAGGCACGCCAACGCCGAGCGTTGGGGCTACGCGTTCGGCGTCAAGCTCCGCCAGCTTCGCCTTAAGCTCGTCAGAGCCTAGCTGCTTCAGCGAAAGACCAAGCTCGATGAACAGCTTGTCTACCACCTCGTAGGACTCCGGATGAATAGGCGTGCTGTCGAGCGGATTGACCGGCTCGGCAATTCTCAAAAATCCGATGCATTGCTCATAGGACTTCGCGCCAAGCCTAGGCACCTTCTGCAGCTGGGCCCGCTTGATAAACCGGCCATTCTCGTCACGGTATTTTACAATGTTTTTCGCGATCGTTGCATTTATACCCGCCACATAGGAGAGCAGCGAAGCCGATGCCGTATTAACATCCACGCCGACATGGTTAACCGCGGATTCCACGACCCCGCCCAGCGTTTCATCCAGTCGCTTCTGACTGACGTCATGCTGATATTGCCCGACCCCAATCGCCTTCGGCTCGATTTTCACGAGCTCAGCAAGCGGGTCCTGCAGCCTGCGGGCAATGGACACCGCGCTGCGTTCCGCCACGTCAAGGGACGGAAACTCCTCTTGAGCAAGCTTAGAGGCCGAATAGACGCTTGCGCCGGCTTCATTGACTATAATGTACTTCAGTTCCGGTCCGCCCGCTCCTGCCGCTTTGCGCTTTCCTATTAAGTCAGCGATAAACTGCTCTGTCTCACGCGAAGCGGTGCCGTTGCCGATAACGATCAATTCCACTTTATACTTGTCGATTAAACCGTTAATCAGCTTCTCGGCTTCAGCTACCTTGTTGTTCGGAGGCGTGGGATAAGAAACCGCGACCTCCAGCAGTTTTCCGATATCATCAATGACGGCAAGCTTGCAGCCCGTGCGGAAAGCAGGGTCCACGCCAAGCACGATATTTCCCCTTACAGGCGGCTGCAGGAGCAGATTGCGCAAATTTTCGGAGAAAATCGAAATCGCATGCTCCTCTGCTTTCTCCGTAAGCTCTCCGCGCACCTCACGCTCTATTGACGGGGAAATCAGACGCTTGTACGAATCCTCGATCACGGCTGTCAGCACATCGCGTACAGGCTGAGCTGTACCGTTTCGGAGTACCTTCCGCTGGATATGCTCATGAATTCTCTCCGAAGGCACGTCGAAGGTGACGCGCAGCACATCCTCGCGCTCAGCTCGGTTAATCGCCAGCACGCGATGTGGGGGAAGCTTCCGGACCGGCTCTTGGTAGCTGTAGTACATTTCATAAACCGATTCTTCCGCCGCGTTTTTTGCTTCTGTTTTCATAAGCGCATGATCGAAAGTGAACTTTCGTACCCAAGCGCGAATAGAAGCATCGTCCGCCAAGTTCTCGGCGATGATATCCATTGCGCCGTTTAAGGCATCTTGGGCAGTGGGCACGCTTTTCTCATCGTTCACATAGCGGGCTGCTTCGGCAAGCGGATCTCCGCTGCGAGGCTGCGACCACAACCACACGGATAAAGGCTCCAGGCCCCTCTCCTTTGCTACGCTGGCTCTTGTTTTGCGTTTTTGCCGATAAGGACGGTAAAGATCCTCGATTTCCTGCAGCTTTACCGACTTGTTGATATCCGCGCGCAGCGTATCGGTAAGCTTGCCCTGCTCATCAATAAGACGGATAACCTCACGCTTTCGCTCTTCCAGGTTTCGCATGTATTGCAGCTTTTCTTCAATCGATCTCAAATCATTTTCATCGAGCTCACCGGTCATTTCCTTACGGTACCGGGCGATAAACGGGATCGTATTGCCTTCGTCAAGCAAGCTTACTGCCGATTTCACCTTTGTTACAGGGATCGATAGCTGCGCGGCTATGCCGGCTATAATCCGCTGGCTTTCGACCGCCTTCTGTTCCGCCGTCAGCTTCGATTTCCCTGCGCTCTCTTCTGAATCATCTATGAAATGCTGAACCTTTGTATCCGCCAAACGTCATGCCCCTTTCTTATGCATCATGCTCCCGTATAGGGATTATTCGCCATTTCAAAGCCAATCGTCGTACGTCCGCCATGGCCGGGATACACAATGACATCCGGGCTTAGCTTGTACAGCTTCAAACGGATGGAGTCATACAAATCCCTTTCTCGTCCGCCAGGCAGGTCCGTCCGGCCAACCGACATTTTGAACAATACATCGCCTGAGAAAAGATGGTTGCCGCACAATAAGCTGACGCTGCCGGGCGAATGTCCCGGCGTATGCATGACACGGAAGGATAAACCTAGCAGCTTCAGCGTTTGGCCTTCTGCCAGCGCGTATTCAGCAGGATCCGTTGAGAGCGGAGGCGTCACATCCTGCCATCTCATTGAACCGTTTTTGCGAGGATCGGTTAGCCAATCCGCCTCTAGATCATGTATGTAGACCGGGCAGCCAGCGGCTTTGCGCAGCTCATCAACGCCGCCCATGTGGTCAAAATGGGCATGTGTCAGCAAAATAGCCTCCACCTTAACGCCCTCCAGCCGCTCCAGCAGCTTCTTTGGATTCATGCCCGGATCGATAACGATAGCCCGCTCCAAAGGCTTAACGCCTTCGTTAGCTGCCGGTTCAGTCACCGAAATGAGATAAGCATTGGTTTGTATAGGGCCTAGTGTAAATGTCTCGATTCGCATATTTATACTCATAGCCTTCTTAAAACGACTCCAACAAAGTGCGGAGCTCTTTCACGATTACGGATTGGTAGGCAGTTCCCTCGCCATAGCGGCGCCCGATTTCTTGCCTTGTTACGGCAAGCTTCTCTTGATAATCCGCTGCCTCGCGGTCAGGGTTTTCCTGTTTGAAAGCAATCATCGCTTCCTGCACATGAATAGGACGCGGACCCCATTGCCCAAGAACAGCTCCGCCTGTATCCGCAAAAATAACGACAGGGACGGAACGGCCGCCCATGGTCAAGAACTGATCCATCGTATCCAGATGCTCTTCCATAATAAGCACCTCTGTCGGAACTCCGCTATTTTCAAGCGCTTTAAAAACGACAGGGATGTTGCGGACGACATCGCCGCACCAATCAGCCATCAAGATCAACACGCGAAGATCGTCGCGGTTGTTCAATGACTCGAAATACTCCTTGTCGCTCTCATCGGTCCATGCGAATTTTTCGGACCAATCCAGAAATTGCTCTTTGTTTTTGGTCATGCCGTCAATAAATTGCTGCGGGCTAATGCCTTTGCCGAGCTTGTCTGCTACGCTTTTGCTCATCGAAATCCCTCTTTCATCTTTTTATTTAAAGGCTGCTCAAAATAATAAGGATGCTTTCTTCGATCATTATACCGATTTGCGGCGCGAGCGTACAAATTTAAAGAGGACGTATACGATCATTAGCGCAATCGCGATTAAAATGGCAGGCTGAACATAAGGAGCCGCTTTTTCGTCGATTTTATCCCAATTCTCGCCAAGCGTGCTTCCTAAATACACGAACAAAATGGACCACGGCAGGGATGCCAGCGCCGTAAGAAGCGTAAATAAAGCAAAGTTCATGCGCGCCATGCCGGCAGGGATAGAAATAACCTGTCTCATGACGGGAACGAAGCGTGCCGTGAACACGATTCCCGCTCCGTACTTGATAAACCATTTTTCTGAAATATCGACATGTTTCTGTTTGATTTTGATATACTTCCCGTATTTCTCCACGATCGGTCTTCCGCCATAACGGCCAATCCAATATAAAATCCAGTTTTGTCCGATCGCTCCAAGCGTACCGAACAGAACGGCTCCCCAGAAGCTTATTTTACCTTGCGATACGAGGTAACCTCCAAAGCCCAATACGATTTCACTCGGAATAACCTCAATTAATAGTCCGATTAAAATACCGAAATACCCTAAGCTCTCCACCCATTGCAGCACGCCATCCAATAACTCATGAATAAAATCCATTCCCGTTCTCAATCCGCCTTCCTTAATAAAATATGGCTTTCTCTTGCAAACTCCTGCGCTGAAGCTATTCTAACATACGATAAGGACAGCCTTCCACTTTTGTCATGTGCTGACAAGCCCCGGCATAGACTAGCCTTAAATGATACGAATGGATGAGGTGAGCGTTTCATGGCCAAGGTTTTTATTGTGAGCAAAAGGCAGATTCAGTTGTTTATCGTTGTGGCCGTCTTAATCATTTTGACCGGTGTTTACTTAAGCTGGGACCGATCGCGGGAGGTTAATGCGCAGGCAGCAGAGCCGCGGATCTTCCAGCTTGTGACCGGAGAATACAGCACGAAAACCGACGACGGCAAGGAACTGGAGGTTTACCGCTGGGATCCCGGCACGATTGTCGTAAACAAAGGAGAGCCCGTCGAGCTTCACATTACCGGAGTGAACGGAAACAGCCATCCCTTCGTCGTTGAAGAGCTTGGCATCCGCGGCGAAGTGACCAAAGGAAAAACAACCATTGTCCGGTTCACCGCAGACAAAGCCGGGACTTATCCCATTGTATGCTTGACCCATACCGATATGCGTCACGGCGGTCCAATGGTCGGGTACATCATCGTCAACGATTAAGCGAACCAGCATCCCTTGAAATTGTGACCTACTCCTGCCTATCCGCATACATATGGGATAGAGAGAGGAGTCGGTTTAAAATGAAAGCAAACACTCCAAAGCATACTGCCGGCTATCCGACCGCCCGCAAAATTCGCAGAGCCTGCAGCAATGAATTATACCGCACCATCAAGCGGATGAAGATTTGGGTATCGAAGGACAAAATAGATCAGGCTGAGGCCGTTTATTTCAAAAAAGTGATTCTCAACCTGAAATGGATCGTCGAAAACGAGAGCAACCGCAAGGTGCAATCCGATTGGTGGGACGAAAACGTCAGCGCCGAAATTGCGGAGCTATGGGAAGTTGACCGGGACCAGCTGTGCGCTTCATTCCGGGAAGCATATGGAGGCTAAGCTGCTCGTAAAAAACCTGGCTGCCGGATGGGAAGCCAGGTTTTTTTGTGTTCGCGAGGCTAGATAAATTCGACATCTAGTTTGTCCTGCATATTAGCCAAACGAATCAGAATGATGCTGGCCTGTGCTTTTGTGACTGGGGCTTTGGGATTAAATTTACCGCCTGTTGGCGTAAGCAAACCCAATTTTATAGCGAGGGCAACCGCCCCTTTATTTTGAATCGAGGCCGCATCCTTGAGGGATGAAACGCTTTGATCCTTGACCATAAAGGATGAAAGCTTATCATATTCGAGCATTTGCATAAGCAGAAGCGCGAGCTGATCCCTCGTTAATATTTTTTCAACATCAATCTCCGTAATCGTTGATTCATCGGCCCAGCCTATCTCGTGAAATATCTCCAATGCCGAAAGGTACGGCGAATCCTCGTCTCCAAATTCCGATTCGTATGGATACTCATCGCCATACTCGTAATTAAGCCCTATACTGTCTATAACCATTGTCATCCATTCGCCGATGGTCAGTTCCGCATCGGGATGAAGAAGACCGCTTTCGTCCGCCTCCAGTATCCCAAATTCAACCATAACGTTCAGCTGTTTGCTCGCCCAATGCTTGTCAATATCGATCGGCGTTTTCTTGGTAATCTTGTCATCGGCTGCTTCCTCCGGAAAAGTCCGTTCCAGCTTCCCTGTTGTAGCATCGACGATATAATCTTCCAAAGAATTTTTTATTAACGGGTAATAAACGAGCGTTGCTTCGTTTGCCCGGCTTTCATCTTCTTCGTTGTTAATCGCGTTTAAATGGACATACATCAAATCTATGCCAAGCGCTCCGTTATAAGCCGACAATGCCTTCTCGTACGGAACGTTCAGCTTTATTCCGGCCAGCTTTTTCTCCAGTTCCTGAGAGTCAGCCATTGAACCGCTATAGTTCCATATGTCACCATTTCCATTAAATACCACTGAAATGTAGTTATCGAGCACGGGAGTATCTTTATAAAAATAGATAAATCTATAAGAATAGTAGGTCTGCCCATTTGATGTGAAAGTAGATTCTTTATTTTCGATTCGTAAGTACTTAGATGCGTCAGGATAATTCGCAAGCACCAGATCAATCGCTTTTTGCCTTGCTGCCTTCTCTGTGAGCAAAACCTCTTCAGGCTGGCTTGTTTCTGATTCATTGTAGGAAGGCATACCCCTGACTAGCTCAATAAGCTCGCCTGTATCGGCGTCAACGGCCGCACTAATACTATGCGGATATGAAGATTCGTCCACAAAAGTGGTCCAATTAAATTCCCATACCGCTCTCTCGGTACCTTTCCAGGCTTCATTCAGCTTACTTTGACCTCGTATCGTTTTTTCGGGAATGGAGAAATAACCGGTGACGACCGCGAGGGCTTCCTGCTCGTCCAAAGTCTCACCTGAATGCTGGTTAATCGTCGTGGCAGGAAGCAACGAAAAACCCTGATTAGAAGAATCTTTCGAAAAACTCCAATAGTCGACCGATTCACCTGTCTTCGCATCTATAAGCGGAAGTTCGTTAACCAATCTATACGCTAATCGGTAACGGTTTAATGCGATGTTATCAAAATCGTAGTCCTCGTCATATATGGGCATATAATAGAGCTCGAGTTCCGCTTCTTCTTTAAAATGCATGAAAGCCTGCTCTTCCGTTACCTTCTTATCTGGAGCAGGATAGTTAACCAGGCCTAGTTCGGCTTCATACGAAATGACTTCCCCGTTTCCGTTTACCGTAACCGCAACATATTCGCTATCGGTTAAATAACCGTTAACCTTAACTTCATACTCAAAGGAATAAAGAACAGGATAAAACAAGGAAGACTCAAAGCCATCGCCTTCGATTGAATACTCAATCAGCGCATTTTCTTTAATAGTCGGCACAGCTTTCATAATAAACTGCTTAGCGAGCTTACTTGCTTGTCCTTCCGTTACCTTTGTGGGGTAGCTGGCCTTCGCAAGGGCAGCGGCGGAATTATAATAACTCTCAATGTTTCCGTTACGCCCATTTACAGCCACACTAATTTCGGATTTTTTCGCTTGCGATTCAAACTGCCAAGTCATTCCCCATAAAGGATCTCCCGGCACTAAAATATCATTCTCAAGCATTGCATATGATAATTTTCCTTTTTTCAACTCCGGGAATTTTTCTAAAGCTATGCTGATCGCCTGCTCTTCTGAAAGTTCCGCCATATCCGCTGCCGCATGTTCTGCTTCTACCGGAGCCGCATTCTGTTCCGATGCCGCCGCATTTGCTGCCTGCCCCGGCATCAAGCCGTTCAGCAGCGCCAGCGAAAGCACTAACCCCATCACTCCTTTAAACCATCTGAACTCCCTAAAAACCAGTTCTCCCCCAAAACCCATGAAACCCATCGCCCTCTCTGAAATCCAGTACTTTCTTCCTACAAGCGCAACGATTGCCGCCATTCTTCATTTTAGGTTAAAATTTCATATTTTTCCATATAAAAAAGCCGAATAGACCATGCAGTGTGCATGGTCCATTCGGCTTTTCTACCTATTCCTGCCCTACTTATCGATTTCCTTCAAACGGTCTACGGACACGGTTTTCGTATTGACAGGGTTGTTGTTAACCATAACCGTCGCCATTCCATTCGCTTCATCAATATTTTCAATCCATACGGAATCCTCGTCCAGCATGACCGCAAAGGTCTGCTCCGATTCATAAATCTGCCTTGCGCGGGCTGTATCCAATAATAAGCACCTCCTTTGCATTTGTGAAACAGTGATTAGTTATTTTGATTCCTGTTCCATCGTGTCGGTCGTTGATTCGTCAATAAGGCCATTTTGGAGCGTGACATTGCCGCCGCCCAATCCTTCGTTTACCATTCTGTCGATATCCATAAAATAATCATCTCGGCCCTCATGCTTAGGTTCCGCCGCCGCTTGTTTCGGATCATTATTTGCTTCGTTCATCTTCATTTCCCTCCCCGGATTTTTGCAACTGCTTAACCAATCACTCGAAAGCCTTGACGGCTCCTTGTTTAAGCCATCTCAAAAAATATGCCCGAAAACGCGGATTAACATGCATCCGTTAGAGCAGCGGGGATAACATACGGAGCAAAGCCTCGGCCATCTTTTGACGATACGGCCGACGGATGAATTCCCTCGGGTCCAGCTCTCTGCTGTGCTTTAAATCCTCTATGAAATCGGCCTCCAGCCGTTTAATCGTTCCTTTGTCAAAAAGCACCGCATTCAGCTCAAAATTGCTGATCAAGCTTCGCATATCCACGTTTGCCGTCCCGACCGTTGCTAGCATTTGGTCAACGATCATCACTTTAGCGTGGATAAACCCTTTTTGATAACGATATACCTTCACGCCCGCATCCAGCATTTCCTGAATATATGACAAGGTTGCCAAGAGCACCAGCTTGGAATCGCCAATTCCAGGGATGATTAACCTCACATCGACGCCGCCGAGCGCAGCCGTCCTTAGCCCCATCATTAAGCTGGGATCAGGAATAAAATACGGCGTGGCAATATAAATTCTGGAGGATGCCGCATTGATCGCCGCAAACATCACCTCAACGATTTGATGATTATGCTGGCCCGGCTTGCTTGAAACAATCAGAACATGCTCATTCCCCTTGGCTGTATGCTTAGGCATATAGACCTGGCCAGACAGCTCCTCACTCGCCGCAAATGCCCAATCATTCATGAAAATTTCCTGTAAGTAGTATACGGAATCGCCCATGAGCTGCAGATGCGTATCCCGCCAAAATCCTAGCTTCTGGTTCTTTCCTAAATATTCGTCTCCAATATTAATGCCCCCGACGAAACCAACCTTACCGTCAACGACAACGATCTTGCGATGGTTGCGGTAATTTAGTTTTCTGTCGAATAAAGCAATCCGCGGCGGCAAAAAACAGCTTGTCTGCACGCCTGCGCGGCGCAGATCTTCAACATAGGCATCACTTAAATGCATGCTGCCTATTCCGTCGTAAACGACACGCACCTCAATGCCTTCCCTCGCTTTCCGCGTGAGCACCTCCAAAAATCGTTTGCCGACGTCATCATCCCTAATCGTATAATAGTCCATATGTATATGATGCTCAGCAAGCTCGAGCTGGCCAAGTATCGCTTCAAAGGTCTCATCGCCGTTCGTCAAGATCCGTGTTTCATTGTTGCGGGTGATCGGAAAGGGAACAAGGCCGGTAAGCATCGTATACAGCTTTTCTTGACTTATAAACTGTTCGCTTCCGAGCTGCTCCGCCGATATAGACTTCTCCGAAATTTCATTCGCGTAACGTACTGTCTCTTCCTTGAATCGTTCTATCCGTTTTCTTTTTACGTAATCTTTGCCGAGTATGAGATAAGCGATAAAACCGATGAACGGGCATGCAAAAGCGATTAAAAGCCATGCAGTCAGCTGTGCCGGACGCCGATGCTCCATAATAAAAACAGCGGCTATTTGCACAATATAAACGACAAGCGCCGAAGTGAGCAAAATGGACCACATCGTTCATTACACCTCGTTTCCTCCTAGCCAGACGTCCTGACAAGTGTCTCTAGTTTGAACGGGCGCATTGAAACGTATACTTCGTTAAATAAAAAAAGCCCCACTGAATTCATAAGAATCAGAAGGGCTTATAAGATGTGTTATGCGGATGCTTATTGCTTCATTGCAACTCCCGGGGATTGCTGCTCAATATGAGTCAGGATTAACCGATGCATACTTAGCCTTCTCGTAATAAATGCGGGAAGCAGTCGGTAATGCATGCCCAGCTTGTAACCAAGCAGCTTCGCGGCAGATTCCGCAGCAAGCTTCGGTATAAGCTTCCATTGACGGGTGAAGTGCAGTTCTTTCAGCTGCAGCTTAACAAGATTCGAACCTGCCTTGCCGACTGCGCTGTAAGGCGTAATCCAGGTATTGCAGCGCATGGAGATTCCGTTATCGAAATACCGTTTAAATTGCTCCGCAACGGAATAGTCATGGGAATGAAAAACAGCTGCCTCGGCGCAATAAGCTACCTGGTAGCCGCTCAAAATACATTTTGCTGACATAAATAAATCCTCGTTAAAAATAACCGGCTCCTGAAAACAGCCCATCGCTTCAAAAACCTCGCGCCGTATGGCCGAACAAACATTGGAGCAAAAAAACGTTTTTAGTCCAAGTCGATCCAGATCCTCATATGACTTTAATTGGGACTCAGCCGGATAGTTGTGCTGCCTAGCGAGACGCTCCAATTCATTCGCGTCTGCTCTCGGAAGCTGTCTGGCATACGCATAAACGGCCTTATCCTCAGTAAGGAGAGGCCTCGTCAGCTCCTCAATAAGCTTACCGTCATACGGCAGCGCATCTTGCGTCATAAACATCAAAATATCGCCCTTGGCTTGCTGCGCAGCCCTGTTGCGGGTACCGCCGTGATCAAACTCGCTTCGCGGAACATGGAGCACTCGTACGCCAGCCATACGCGCCAGCTCAGCCGTTCCGTCATCCGAGCAGGAATCTATAACGATTATTTCGTAAGGCTGGAGAGACTGCTGCTGCAGCCTCTTAATTAATTCATTTAGATCGGGTCCTGCATTTAATGTAGGAATAATAACGGAAACTCGGCAAGCTGCGTGGCTGTTAATAAGCATTTTTGTTAATCAGGCCCTTCAGAACCGTTTTGAAAATAATTTTGATATCAAAGAAAAACGTCCAGTTCTCGATATAGAAAATATCAAAAAGAATACGGTCTTTGATTGACGTATCGCCTCTTAGTCCGTTCGTTTGCGCCCAGCCGGTTATCCCAGGCCTGATCTGATGCTTGATCATGTACTTCGGAATTTCTTCTTTGAATTGATGCACGAAGTAGGGACGCTCTGGACGCGGTCCTACAACGCTCATATGTCCAAGCAGCACATTGAAAAACTGCGGAAGCTCATCTAGGCTCGTACGACGAAGGAAGCTGCCGAATTTGGTACGGCGCGGATCATTCTGAACCGTCCACTGCGTATCCGATACCGTATCCGTCGATACATGCATGGAGCGGAATTTAAACATATAAAAGCTCTTTCGGTCCAGTCCCATACGCTCCTGCTTGAATAAAATCGGACCGGGAGAAGTCAGCTTAAGACCTATAACGGCAAACAACATAATCGGCGAGGTAACGATGATCGCCGCTATTGAAAAAGCGATATCGAACCAACGTTTCAGTATGCGGTTGCTTAGTTCATCCAGCGGAATATCCCTCACGTTAATAAGCGGGATACCTGCAAAGTTATCAAAGAAAGGCCGCGCTGGCAGCAGATCAAAGAAATCCGGAATGATAAGCGTCTTTACGCCGGTTCGCTCGCACACTTCAATGATCTCGGCATATTTCGCGTGCGCATCGAGCGGCAGCGCAATGATGACTTCATCAATCGGTGCTTTCTCGAGCTTCATTCTTAAATCATTGATCATGCCGATAATCGGCTTCATATGCTGATGCTCCGGCGCATGCTCTGTTTGATAGTCGTCCAAAAAGCCGACTACCTCATAGCCGAGATCAGGATGCTGCTGCAAATTGCTATAAAAGCTGCGGCCAACGGAGCCGGCCCCGACAATAAGGACAAACCTTTTATTAAAGCCTTTGCGGCGGAAGGATGCGAGGATCGATTTCACCCCGTAACGGTACGCCGAAATCGCTATAAAATTCATGACGAAAAAGATCGCGAGAAATTCCCGGGAAATATGTACTTCTCGAGTGAAGAAAAACAAGCTAAGCAAGCCTAGAAAGCTTATCGTTTGAATTTGTAAGATTCGTAAAACTTCATAGGAGTAGTTTTTACGACGTTTAGGTGAGTAAAACTGAAAATAAAAGCCGACAAGCACAGCAGAGAAGGAATAGATCGTACCCCACAGCAGATAAGTAGAAAACGAAACGGAGTTGAAGCTGGGCAGCAGACCGCTATAAAATTTAAGCCAATACGCGGCCATAAATACGACCAATGTGCAAAATAAATCCGCCAACATATATAATTGTGTCAAAAATCGCTGGTTTTGCCTCAGCATTCGCCGATTCCACTCGCTTTCTCTTAAATTTCGACTCTATCTGCATTGTACCAAATATAGATCAAGAGGAGAACCCCATATTTTTCCATTTATAAATCTATTGAAGTGACCTGCTTCTATTTTTTTGTTTAATTTTTTTCTGAATCCATTGCCGTTTCCGCAGCATGCAAGGTAGAAAGCGCATAATAGCAGGCCAACATCGAAGTAATCCTGGTTCTCTTATAACGATATAACAAAGCTTCACAGCTTCAGATAAAAAAATAAGCGGTCCTATTACTAGGGTATGCCAACCAACTGGTTCGTTTTTTAACAGAGTAAAAAAACGATTTTGATAGGAATGCTGTCTCACGAACAGCGGAACGCTGCTGCGGCCGCCTTTCTTCCAGCCCCTATGATGCACTGCTTTTGCTGAAGGCAAATAATATGACGTCCAGCCAAGGGTCTGCGATCGCCAAGCTACATCAACATCTTCCTTATAAGCAAAAAATTGCTCATCAAAAAATTCGCCTTCGAATTCAATATCTCTAATCATTGCTGACCGGTATACTGCTGCGGCACCTGACACGCCAAATACAGCGGTTGGCATATTCCAATTTGCTGCCGGTTCCCCGGCACCAAGATCATATGCGTTTCTAGTTCGTTTCATCCCTAATCCCGCACTATCCATAACATCTTGATTAGATGCAAAAACAAGCTGGCCAGTTGCACTACCAACAGCTTTATCTTGTTCCATATAACTAATAATTTCAAATAAATAATTTGGATCAAGTGTTACATCCGGGTTTAATACGAGTACATAATCCGAACGGGTTTGACGAATAGCCTGGTTCTGGCCTCCGGCAAACCCGTTGTTCACTTCATTTGCTATGAATTGCACCTGCTCCGAGTAGGTCTTAACTCGCTCAGCCGTACCGTCTGTGGAAGCATTGTCAATTACGACAATGCTTTCAAGCGGAAAAGTTTGCTTCAAAACAGCCTGTAAGCAGCTCTCAATGTCGTCCGCGCTATTATAGGTTACGATACAAACACTTGCTGTTGGCATTTCCTTTATCACTCACTGTCTTTGAGATAGTGTTTTAATGCTTCTCGCCATGGCCGCAGCACGTTAAACCCATTACTTCGCATAGCAGAATGATCCATAACCGAATATGCTGGTCTAGGTGCTGGCCTAGGAAACTCAGCCGTGGTACAGGGCTCTAGTATAATCTTCGAACCACTTTCCTCGAATATTGCTTGGGCAAAATCATACCATGAACAGGTTCCACTGTTTGAAGCATGATAGATTCCGTAATAATCTGTGTGTACGAGCTCAAGTAAAAATTCCGCCAAATCATAGGTGTAGGTTGGCGACCCGATCTGATCTGCGACCACCTTAAGTTGGTCACGTTCCTCTGCCAATTTCAACATCGTCTTTACAAAATTGTTGCCGTATTTACCAAAAACCCATGATGTCCGTACGATGTAATATCGATCATACAGCGTCTGTACCAGCTGTTCGCCTGCAAATTTTGATTTCCCGTAGACAGTTAATGGATTAGTTTTGTCATATTCATTGTAAGGTGTTGTACCCGTACCATCAAAAACATAATCCGTACTAATATAACAAAGCTTCGCGCCTACCTCGCGCGCAGCAACGGCAACGTTGCGTGTGCCCGCCGCATTCACACGAAAAGCCTCGTCCGGTTCGGACTCGGCTTTATCGACTGCTGTATATGCTGCACAATGAATAACGACATCAGGCTGATGAAGCGCAAATAAATTACGGCATGCGGGTAGACTCGTAATATCTAATTCATGTCGGCCAAATCCAATGATTTCGGCTGTTCCTGTCGTCCACTCCGACAGTTCGCGTCCGAGCTGTCCATTCGCGCCTGTAATCACGATCTTCAATTTTGACATGTTATTCGTCAGCCTCCAGGCGATCCTTGTATTGAATATCATAATATTGCTGATATGCGCCAGAAGCTACCTGTTCCATCCATTCGGTGTTGCTAAGATACCAACGAATCGTTTCCTTGATTCCGTCTTCATAATTAAACTTCGGCTGCCAGCCTAGCTCATTGCGGATTTTGTCTGCATCGATTGCATAACGACGGTCATGTCCAAGGCGGTCCTTCACATAGGAAATAAGCGTCTCAGGCTTACCGAGCTCTTCCAGTATCGTACGGACAACCTGAAGATTGTTCCGTTCATTCCTTCCGCCTACGTTATACACTTCACCGTTGCGGCCTTTGTGAAGAACCAGGTCAATAGCGCTGCAGTGATCCTCTACATACAGCCAGTCACGCACATTTAAGCCATCACCGTAAACGGGAAGCGGTTTGTCTTGAAGCGCATTCTGAATCATTAATGGAATAAGCTTCTCCGGGAATTGATAAGGACCATAATTGTTGGAGCAGCGCGTAATATTGACATTCAGTCCAAACGTCTCATGATAGGCACGGACAAGCAAATCCGCACCTGCCTTGCTAGCCGAGTAAGGACTATTCGGAGCAATTGGCGTATCCTCGGTAAAAAGCCCGGTCTCGCCTAACGTACCGTACACCTCGTCGGTAGAAACCTGAACAAATTTGGTGACATCATATTGTTTTGTAAGGTCAAGAAGCGTTTGCGTACCCAGAATGTTTGTCTGCACGAAAATCTCTGGGTGTAAAATGCTACGATCAACATGCGATTCCGCCGCAAAGTTAATGACTGCATCGATGCCTTGTTGGAATAACGGCTCTATGTCGCTCCGCTTCGCTATGTCAGCTTTTACGAATGTGTAACTAGGATGCAGTTCAATCGTGCGCAGATTTTCAAGATTGCCTGCGTAAGTTAACGCATCTACATTGATAATCTCGTAGCTTGGATAGTTTTTAATCATATATAATACAAAATTGCTGCCGATAAAGCCGGCACCGCCGGTAATCAGTAATTTCACGAGTCCAACTCACCCTTCATATATAAAGTTGATTTCCGCGTCAGCCAGTACAGGATGCTTGGCATCCTTATCAGAAAGTATCGGATTTGTTGTCGACCAGTCAATCGCAAGCACGGGATCGTTCCAAGCAATCCCGCGGTCGTGTTCAGGAGAATAAAGCGCATCAACTTTATACTGGACTTCGCAATTCGGAACTAGTGTACAGAAGCCATGCGCAAAACCCTGAGGAACAAGTAACTGTCGTTTGTTAGACGCACTTAAAATGAAGCCTTGCCACTGTCCAAAAGTTGGCGACCCCGTGCGGATATCAACTACAACATCATAAATAGCACCTGAAGTTACTCGAACCAGCTTCGTTTGTGCTTTTGGTGATAATTGATAATGCATGCCCCGAAGTACTCCCGCCTCTACGGACAAGGAATGATTGTCTTGAATAAACGCATGTGTAATCCCAATTTCATGAGCGACTTGTTCATTATAACTTTCCATAAAAAAGCCACGATGATCGCCAAACACAGCAGGTTCAAGCAGTTTTACGTCCGGAAGCTTAGAAAGTAATATTTTCATATGTCACCTGTTCTATTATAATTTTAGTTTACCGAATTCCTCACCGAACGTAATGTCCTTCGAGAGTTCATTCGCCTTAGTCAATGAAGCATGAGTCCCCGCATCCGTCCACCAACCCTGTAGAATATCAAAGCTGAGTTCATTTGCTTTAATATATGCATTGTTCACATCCGTAATTTCGAGTTCGCCTCGACCCGATGGCTTGAGTGTCCTTACAATTTCAAAAACCCTGCTATCGTACATATATATACCTGTTACAGCGAAATTGCTCCTTGGTTGCTTAGGTTTCTCTTCAATAGAAACAATTTTTTCTCCATTCAATTCGGGCACACCGTAACGCTGAGGATCGTGAACCTCTTGAATAAGTATTTTAGCGCCAGAATTCTGCTTTTTAAAGTTGCTTACAAACGGAGCTATGCTATCTTCGAAAACATTATCACCCAAAATGACGACCATTTGATCGCCATTAACGAAGTTCTGAGCTAATCCTAGTGCTTGTGCAATACCTCCGGCCTCATCTTGAACTTTATATGTAAACGATACGCCGAACTCTGTACCGCTTCCAAGTAAATTGACAACATCGCCCATATGTTCTTTGCCGGTTACAATGAGAATGTCAATGATGTCAGATTCTTTAAGCTTCGCAATGGAGTGAAAGATCATTGGATACTTCCCGACTGGAAGTAAGTGTTTATTGGTAACTTTAGTCAGAGGAAAGAGTCGGGATCCTGTTCCTCCTGCAAGAATTATACCTTTCATTAAACTACTCCTTTATTTCGCATCTTTCTTAATGCTTATTTTTTTTATCATTACTTTTTGATTTAATTCCTCGGACGGATCTACACGTACACTAAGAACATCTGCGTCAATAAGATAAATATACTTACCTGTTGAGCTATTCAAAACAACGCTATTTTCCTCTGTGAAGTTTGAAGTCTCTTCCGTACTCCAAAATAATTGGAGCTTGTCTCGATTGGTTTCTAATTCAACACTAGTCATGACTGGACCTGCATGAAGCTCTAATTCCTTTGATACCATTGCAGGATCTTTTGACGTTGTAATATACTCTATTTCATTGTTGTGTTTTTCTTTAAAAGTAAGTCCACTCGTCTTCCAAAACTGTAAATTATCGATAAATAAATCTGAACTAATACTTTTCTGCTCAGTTTCAACTGTCCATTTTGTTTTCTGTTCATCTATTTTACTATTAAAAATATAACAGCTATACACAACCAATAGCACAGTACAAACAATTACGGCCCTATATACAACTAATACTTTATTGACCATTTCCAAATTTCCTTTCGTATTTTTTATAAAGGATTTGCAGTGCAAATGCGAAAAGGATGATTAAGAATGGCAATATCGGAAACAGATATCTAGGTAAAGGTAAATAGACTAAATGAACAAAAGTGTAGTAAATAGGTATGATAACCAAAACATGAATAGGTTTGATTGTTTTTATAACGGAAAAGACTGCTCCAATTAAACCACCTATCACGATCAAAATATGCATAGGAATTCGAATGTTTTGCATGAATAATGCAATAGTTCCATTTTCAACCCAAGGTTTTAACCACATTAAATTTATTTTCCCAAAAATAAACCAATTAACATAAACTTCAGTATTTAGCACTAAACCTTCTTCAAATTTCTCTACCGCCATTTCTTTCCACATCTCACTTCTAGTCAATTCATCTGGATTTAAAGCATATACTTTATCAAATGTTTCTAAGACGCCTATTAAATAAGGATGTACACCATATAATAAAGGGTTATTTCCTGAAGTAGCAAAAAGAACTGGAGCATCAAACAATATATAGTTCCTAATCCACCAAGGTGACATTACAACAATAAAAGGAAGCATAAAATAAACAATGCTCTTTACAACTATTTTCTTATTCGTACTAATAATTAGATAATAAGCAAAAAGTAACACAATGAGGTATGCAGGCGTTGCTCTAATTAATACACAAAAACCTAAAATTGCTCCGCTAGCAATAATATGAAATCTATTATTATTATTGAAACCTAGTAAAAACACATAAATAAATAATAGAAAAGTAAACATGAACAATACTTCTGTAAGCAAAAGGCCGTTAGCATATATGAAGCTAGGATAAATAGAGCAAAGCAGCGCAACAAACAAACTAAATAGCTTTTCCAAATACATTCTAGAAATGAGATAGCTGAGGAAGACTGCGCCAACGCTTAATATTGATTGAAAAACTAAATAATTAAAATAGTTCTCTCCGAATATATAATACACAAGTGAGAGAATTATTGGAAAACCAGGCGGTACAAACGCATTTGAGGTTGTAGAGTTATAACCATAGACACCCGTTTCCAACCACTGCTTCACCATACTATCATAGAACATTGCATCACCTTCAAGGTGAGAAAAGTCATACGCATTGATATAATATATTCTTAAAGCTAACGCAAAAACTAAAATAGCAACGATTGCAATATACTTTTTCATAGTACCTCCACCCTAGCTAGCTCAAGCATACTAGTCATACAAAAAACTTATACTTTCTACTGAATACTCTAAACCAACTTCCATTCCTAAATCTATCCTTATGCTATCAATCGCGCTTGGATAATCAATCTTAACAATATATTCTTTATTATTAGGATTCATTTCAAACAATTGGCTCTTTAATTCATCGTGTACTTGATCAGTGGCGGTTGTCCAAAAAATTTGTCCAATTGAAGTCTTGGGTGCCTCTTTGAATTTTATGGAAATATAATTGACTCTTTGTTCATTAGGCAGTTTCCAATATAGTCGAGGATCTATTCCTTCTGTAGATATCATAAACCCATTATCACCACCAGCAGTTTTAACATCAAAAGAAGAAGTCAAATTTTCTAAATTTAAAATAGCTGCTTTAAATTCGGCATTATTCTCCTCATAATCAAATTCATCAATTTTGTAGTCCCAATCCATTATAATAGGTAGTTCTCTTTCCACGACTTCGTAAATAACGATTTTCTTCCCTTTTAAATTGTTCACCAATGTTTCGTTTAAACGATTCTCAACATAATACAAATAATTTAAATCCTCTAAATAATTTGTAAGATGAGGTTTTATCACCGTTCCGAAACTATCGTGATACCATAACGTCGCCGGCAATTTTTTTTCAGTTTCCCCATAATCGATAACCGGAACTTTATATTTGGTTTTATAGGAGCTTGGGTTGTTAATACCTAACATGATATTTAAATCCCATCCTCCGCCCATTGTCTCATTAAAAGACATGATTTTTGGATTGAATGTCATACCAAATTCCGGTCCTACTTTCTTAAGAATTTCTTGCGTTGTAATAAAACCAGCTGTTTCATTCCAGTGTGTATCTCTTTTATAATAAAGATCGAATTTTTCTTTCTGTTTTTCCAATACTGGAACCAAATCTAAATGATTAACACCATCGTTAGTAAGACGTTTCATTAATTTATCATAATTATTTATACCTTGAGGATTTTGACTTTTATACGGCATATACTCAGGATATATTGAATTCTTATTAGGTCCTATAACAAATAAAAAATAAACCCCTTTTTTTTCTAACATCTTTTGCAATGTAATTAATTGATTCGAAAAATTTTCAATCTTCTCATCAGATGCAGTAGTCATTCTGTGATAATCAGTTAATGTTGGACTATAAAACAAATAATCGTTTTTTCCTATTACTACTTTTTCGTTTGAAGAAGAATGTAGTACAGCAATATCAATAAAGCTATTCATTCGAACAAGAACATCTCTAAATCCAAAGCTATCATTAATATAAGCCTCCAGATCTTTTGTGTACTGTCCAGTAAATATTTTTTGAAAGGAAAATGAAGGGAATCCCGTCTTATTTCTGTTCTCGTTCAAATCTGTTAATGGTATCACACCGGTAAACATTTGGACGGATGGAAAAACCATTAACAATAGAAATGCGATTACAAATCCTTTTTTCAACATTTGGTACTTCCCGCCCTTAAAATCTGAAATAGATAAATGGATTATAATTTGAGTTTGATAGTAGCAAGATGCAATAAAACCAGATCACTAATAAAATTACTCCTCTTATAATATCTTTCTTTAACCATTCACCCTTAATAGTAACAAAACTTAAAATGAGAGCTAAAATTGTAAATATTATATTTTTAGGGGAAAGACTAATTATATATTGGAATGGATTCGTTATATTAGTAAAATCAAACATTCTTGTTAGATATAATAATGCATTAGATAATGTTTCAACCCTAAAGAATACCCAGCCCACGAGGACAATAAAATAAGTTGTCAGAACCCTCAAAGTTGAATGGCTTTTTGACAAAAATGTTGTGTTTTTTTCAATAACAAGAAATAAACCATGAAACAAACCCCATATTATAAAATTCCAGCTTGCTCCATGCCAAAATCCAGTCAAAAAGAAGACTATCCATAAATTACGATTTGTTTTAAATGCCCCTTCACGATTTCCACCTAAAGGGATATAAACATAATCTCTAAAAAAACGAGACAATGAAATATGCCATCTTCTCCAAAACTCCGTTATGCTTTTTGAGATATATGGCATATTAAAGTTCTCTGGAATATCAAAACCCATCATTTTACCTAGACCGATTGCCATATCCGAATAGCCTGAAAAATCGAAATATATTTGCAGCGAATAACAAATAATACCTATCCAAGCAATTGGCATACTTAAATCTTGGTTGGACAGTTGAAAAACTTCATCAGCTATGCGACCAGCAGCATTTGCCAATATAACTTTTTTCCCCAAACCGATTGAGAATCTCCACATACCATCGAAAAATTTATCAATTGAATGCTTTCTTTCTTTAAATTGCGATGCAATCTCATTAAATCTAATAATAGGGCCCGCAATTAATTGTGGAAATAATGCGATATATAAAGAAAAATCTATGTATGAGCGCATAGCCTTTTCTTTTCCTCTGTAAACGTCGACGATATAACTTATCTTATGGAATGTAAAAAATGATATCCCTACTGGAAGCGCCACATTTATCCAATGGAATCCAGTCATCCCTAAAACAACCAGAACATCATTAAATTGATCCACAAAAAAATTAGCGTATTTAAAATATGCTAATAAAGACAAATTAATAATAATAGAAAGCGAAACAAATATTTTCTTGTGTTTTACCTTCTTAGACCTATCGATCAAAAGACCGAATACATAATCCATGAATGTCGATACTATCAACATATATAAAAACTCTGATGAACCCCATGCATAGAAAATATAACTAGCTAAAAGGATAAATAAATTTTTGGTTTTAAATGGAAGCACATAATAAATTAACAAGAAACATGGTAAAAAAAACATCAAAAAAACTACTGAACTAAATACCATTGTGTGCACCCTGAATCTATAGTTTTGTTAGTCAAACATTTTGAATTCGTTATACTTTTTTCACGAATCTTTCCCGCCAATTCATTATCGGTTTTTCCCAATACAAAAACATTAAGAGAGCCAAAATATACACCAATAGAAGTGTAAACAAAACGATTAAAATCATAAGTGTATAAGATGAAACTGATGTTGTCATATTATTAAACAATCGAAAAATATCATAATGAATTAAATAAACCGAATAACTAGTTATAGCAAGGAACGTTATCGCCTTTTGGATGTACTTATTTTTAATTTGATTGACAATGTTACTTTTATCTAATAACCAAATAAAAAACATGAAGGTCAAGGAAATAAAATCAAAAAAAACAGTCCTACTTATTATCGAATTATTTATGGCTTCTCTGCCGCTATCTAAAGCAAAAATATAATAAATATTAATTATCACGATAGACAAGAAGAAAAGGAGGAACAAATAAAAACTATTTATTCTAGCATAAAAAGTTTTAAAATAATATTTAATGCCCGCCAGCAGCACCCCAAACATTAGACTGTCCATACGTAAAAATATTTGCTTCCTAATTCCTGCATCCCATAATGGATCGTAATTGTATGTGTAAAAAAACTTTACACCTATGCTTCCAAATATGACAAAAGCACATAAGCTAAAAAAAAGAATTCGTCTATATTTTTCATCTCGTTTTGATAATAAGTATATAAAAACAGCTATGAAAAGATAAAACCATTCTTCTATTGATAGACTCCATGAAACAGCAAAAAAACTCATTTGAGAATAATTAAAATTTTGTATAAATAAAAAATGTTGAAAGTAATATGGGGTACCTACTAAAGCTCCGATTATTACCAATAGGGACAGTACTAAGAAATAACTAGGTAGAGTCCGAAACCAGCGTCTAATTAAAAATACTCTTAAAGATCCATCACCCTCATAGACATCTCTGATTAATATTCCGCCAATAAGGAATCCACTTAATACAAAGAATAATTCTACTCCTAATAGTCCGTTTATTGAAAATGTTTGCACATCCCAAAATTTTTCAAAAAACACTCGAATATGACTAATGAGTACTAAGATAATAGCAAGACATCTTGCAATATCGAGTCCGATGCTTCTCACGTCTATACCTCATATCTATCATATTTAAAGCTCTGAATCACTTTATATTAAAAATTATCTAAGTAGATTCTTTAATTTCCTGACTACTTTTCTAACCGTTATTTTTCTTGTGTGCTTTTGCACTACAACAACGCCACCTAATATCTCGTTCGACTGCTTAAAAGGTTGCGGATACATATATGGCATTTCAGGAATATCTCTAAATTTAATCCTTACTTCTCGGGCTATCTTCTCGCCACTTTCATAATATTCATAGCTCCAAGGAGCTTTTCCGAGTTCGTTTTGACCCATCTTTTTCATTTCTTTTACATAATTGTCTCTTAAGGTATATACAGCATTCTTAAGGTCTGGTACATATTTGTTGATCATACCTTCGTTTGCTCCTGAATCGAAACCAGAAAAGTGAAAGAAGCGCAATGGTAGATTATTAATAATATAATTACCTTGTTGATCTAATATCATCTTTCTTTTCGACAAATTCCACGGCGCCGCGTTGTAACCTGGATGCTTTAAGATGTGAACATTAAAGAAGGCTGGAGCTAAATCCACCCATTTCTGATCAGTAAAAATACCTCTTGGGATATCGTCATAACAGAACATAGCTAATCGGGATGCCCACCATTCTGCAAACTTCCTGCCTTCCTCAGTTGCCCGGCTAATCGCTAAAAAACCTAAGTTAAATACGCCATGCTTTAAAGCACTTAATTCGTTATCCATAACCGCATCCATGATATCTTCTGGGTGGCATAAATGAGGGGTTAGTACTACGCCATGTTTATCCAATGCTTCATCAAGCTCAGTTAGAGGGCTTAACACTTCAATATCAGGGTCCAAATATACAAACTTACTCTCTTGCTTATAATGATCTAACAAATAAACAAATAGCTGTCCTTTAACCGAAGTTGCTGCCTCAACAATAGAATGCTTAAATATAAATCTGTCAAAATCCTCATATCCTAAATCCTTAGCAAGCAATATTTCATCAAAATATTCAAATGATTGGGCAGCTGGATGTACCTCTCTTTCTAAAAGACAAACAATAAACTTCACTTCTGGTAAGACTAATTTAATAGATTTAGCAAGCACCATAGCTTTAGGCAAATAATTAGCACATATAGACGTTGTTACAATCATTTATATCATCCCTTCTTCATAAGTAGAAACTAATTTGTATTTCGGTCTTTTCTTTTTTACCCACTCTGTAATTTGATGCTTGTCCATAATAAATGCCATAATTGCAGAATCTGAATTTATGACTGCTCCTGATTCTACCCCTAATTTCTCAATAGTATGAGCTATATTTCCACTTCGACTCGTTGTAATTATATAAGCTCCGGCCGCCAATGCTTCTTGCAACGTGAACGAATAACTTTCAGGAACGATAGATAACAATAACACAACATCTATTTCTTGCTGCTCTAATACTTTGACTGCAGCCATAGGACCAGAATCCACAAACGAATAGCTGAAACTTTTGACAAAGTCAGAATATGTTTCAGACGAACCTATATGATAAAAATCATATTGTTCGTTTAATATTGTATTTGTATATAGTTTCTCCCACATTCGCCAACCTTTATTATCCATTTTATAACCCAGATAAGCGACTCTTAGCTTTCTATCTTCCGAATATGACGAGCGATTACCTGTTTCAATTAACCTTAAATGAGGTTTAATAACAATTTTATCAGTTAAATCTGGGTAGATCATTTCAATGGTCTCTTTTACAAAAATAGAAGGTACAATAACATCTTTGGTATCCTTTAGTATTGAATTTATAAGCACTCTCCACTTGTCAACATCGCGCCCATGGATACAATCTGAGCACACAACATGCACCGATTCAGATTTCATCTTATTTATACATGGCTGCGAACCCATCTCATTTTCCTGTATCATATGGTAACTGGAACAACTGATAAAGAAATCATGGGCAAAATAAGTAATAGATTTTTTATGTTTAACAAATAACTCGTGAATTTGATAATAATCCGAATACTGCCAGAACAATAAATGATGGATATGGATACCCTTTATTTTGCTAGATATCTTCTCTAAGAACTTGAGGCAGTCGGATAAACTAAAATAACCCTTTAGTGTTTGCCCAATGTATATCCCAAATCGATTCATTGAATGTGAATCTCCAAAAAAATGATGGTATGCTGGGAAAATAACGATTGTGCCTTCGCCAATATTTGTTCTAGCTTTTGTCTGTTCTAAAATACTTTTTTCAGTACCGCCCATTGAAATCAAATAGTCCGTATGTGAAATTACCAGCGTGTACTGAGTTTTTTTAGTATCGATTAATAACTCGTCCCAATTACTTCTTTTCTGTTTTAATATGCGATACTGCTGAAGGACAAGTTTAACTTTTCTTTTAATTTTTTTTTTGCATTTTCGAAGCAAGCTACCAATAACTCGAATTCCTTTTGTTATTTTCCAAGAACGTGAGTTTATCATTAATTCATTTTCTTGCTGTAACTGTAAAGAAAGACGTTGATTTGACGTCAGTTGTTCATTTAAGAGAATTAGTTCTTTATGAAGAAGCTCCTTCTGTTCGAGCAACGATACATTTTGTTTTGAAAGCTCCGTATTATTTTCTTGCTCCAGCATTGTCCAATGATATAACTCATTATCTATTTGTTTTGCTTGCATATAAATTTTTAAGTATATCTTATCGGCATCAATTTGAAGTTCATTTAAAGACAATATCCAATGTCCAGAATCACTATTGGCGATAAACATTAATTTACCGTCAATTAATTTGGTAACTATTCCATTTCGTTTCAATACTTTCCATAATAAATCTGACGAGTCCGTTGAGTAGAGTAAAACATTCTTTTCACTATAAATAGACAAACTTATAAACTTGCCCCAACCATTATATATTTGAGGTTCTAACCGAATCAGTTCAACCTCTTTAACTGAAAACATCTTTGTATCGTAGTATACTGTTTTATCCAAATTTAAGGGGATAAGCAGCGTTCGTTCCTCATCAAATTGGAAGTCTTGTTTGCTCCAATATAGCTTTAATTGCTGCGAACGTTCGTTTCTTTTAATATCCCAAGGTAACCTTGAATCGATTATTTCGTCTGGAGCAAAAGCCTCTGGAAAGGGTTGATTGATCCATTTCACGGCATACTCTAAGTACCTTTCTTTATCGCTTGGATAAATATCCTCATTAAGAGTACCTTCCTGCTCTAAAAATATAATGATTTCCTCTTGGGATACGGGTAACTTAGCCATATACAGCATATCAATTATAAATTGACTAGTAGAACGTTTTTTAAGAAGCAAAGTCATTTCATGATTTTCTAATTGAGTAACCGTATTGATAAGCCCTCTAAAAATCAAATATTTTATTGATAGATCTTCGTTCATTTCCCATTCATCATCAATATAAACAAGCTCATTATTATCTGTTCTAATAAGGTTAGTTGGCGTACAATCTAAAAACCTTCCAGGAACAGTCCCATTCCTGCTTTGGGATTCCAAATAATTAATCCATGGCGAAATATAAGAATAAAAAGCATTTTCTATATCAATTGATTTAAACACTTCAGGCAAACTATAATTAAATACTTCTCCCTTGATATAAGAAGATTCGACTAAATGATGTGTCACTCTGCTGAGCTTCGAAGAATCTTGTTCGAATAGTGTTTGCTTACTAACAACAATCGAGCTATCCTCTTTGAGTGTAAAATGGGTAGCAGCCGCGAATTCTTTTTTCCTTTGTGTTGAATAGGTACTTGCCAACCAAGAATCTGGATATAATGCGTTAACAGAATGATCAACACGGGCGATCACGAGAAACGAATTTGACATATCTGCAGCTAGCTCATTTCTAGCAATCACATTCCAAGCCCGACCTTCATGAAATAGCCGATTTTCTTGACCAGAGTAATCTTGTGCGCGATATTGACCAATAATTTGGTCAATATGGAAATCTGGTATTTTAAATGCTTTCTCACTAACGACTATGTTTGGCAGCTTATAATCTGGATATGGATATAAAAAATCTATTTCGCTAAAACCTGCTTGCTCTAATTTAGATGACAGTTCTTTTTTTCCATACGTAATAACACCAGTCGCTGCATAAAAATCATTAAGTCCATCAAACAGCTTTCCTGTATGATCTTCAGCTGCCCCATTAAAATACTTAAGTCCCAGCCTATTCTCTATAGCGACCAGCAGCACTCCATTGGGCTTTAGAAACTGTTTTGCTCTCTGTAGCAGCAGTCGGACAGGATCGTTTCCTTCCACGAAGGAAGGTGCATATTCTAAAACACCAATTAATGTGACAACATCAAATTTTTCAGTTTCTTCAAAAAGAACGAAATTGTCACAGTAGATGCTCACATTGGTAAGATCAGCGCATCGAGCAGCTGCAATTGACGCACGCCGTTTACTCCCTTCTACCGCTACGACCTTTCCCGCATTTTCAGCCATATATCGAGTCATCGCGCCGCAGCCACAGCCAATTTCTAAGACGCTCATGCTTGAATTAATGTTAAGAGGTCGAAGTAAATTGTGCCTGGTAGGGGTTAAGTGATATCTCGATGGCCAGTCCTTAATATTCTTCATCAGTTCTTCCGAATAGCTAGATTTATCATTTGAATCTCGTATTAATGTGAATAAATAATCTTCCGATTCATCTCCATCAGAATAATTAAAGGCTTCGGCATCTTCCCTGTGCCAAACCTGTAGTTCAGTATCAAATACATATGAAGACACCAAATCACCTCAATTCCGTTACATTCATATTTAAATCTACAATCCCAAAACCTAATGTATTATGGCTTAACTTAACATGTATCATATCGTATCTTCTATCTAAAGGAATCGGTTCTTCTCCTGGAATATCTTCTGCTACGCCTAATGAAATAAAATAATCGGCTTGAACAAGGTTTGGTAGAAATTCAAATTTAACAATAGACCAATCATCTTGATTTTTAATAATAAAAGGTTGTCCTTGGTCTCTTGAATTACTTCCATAAACAATAACGCCATCTGTTGTTTTAATAGTCAATCCGTAAACCGGTCTTAGAATCGTTTTGTTGAATTTAACTTTTAAACTGATTGACATGGGAAACGCAGTATTGTATTCCATTTGATTATATCTTCCGTCTGATTCGATTTGATAATCAACTATTTCTGCATCTCGGTTCCCCCATCTATACTCTTGAGGGTTATATGTAAGGTTCTTGATGCAATTATCATCATTGGGTCTAATTGTAATAAAAGTATCTTCTTCATTTTCCCGTTCATGGGCATTTTTTTTACTTACACTCGTTGTATTTACCGGTACCATTTCTGTTTTTCCAAATAATTGGTCATGATACTCATTAACGACGTCTTTTGGCGCACCTTCAAATATCATTTTTCCTTTATTTAATAAGTAAGCATAATCACAATGTCGGACTAACAATTCTGTAGTGTGCGAAACAAATAAAATAGTTTTACCTGCTTCTTGAAATTCTTTAAACTTACGAAAACACTTATTTTGAAATCTTGCGTCTCCTACAGCAAGCGCTTCGTCTACAATAAGAATGTCAGGATCCGTATGTACAGCAGCCGCGAATGCAAGTCTTAAAAACATACCACTGCTGTACGTTTTGACAGGTTGCTCAATAAAATCTCCTATATCTGCAAAATCGATAATGGAGTCCATTCTTTGATTAATGTCATCTCTAGATAATCCCATCAAAGTTCCGTTTAATACAACATTCTCACGACCTGAAAACTCCGGGTTAAATCCTGAGCCTAGCTCAAGCAAAGCAGCTATTTTACCTCCTACATGAACATTACCGTATGTTGGCTTCAATGTTCCTGCAATAATTTGCAATAAGGTACTTTTACCGGAACCATTTTGTCCAATAAGTCCAATCGTTTTACCTTTAGGGATATTCATATTTACGGAATCAAGTGCATTGATCTGACGACCTCTATTAGAACCGTTCAAAATCAGATCATATAGTCTATCAATTGGTTTATTGTAAACCGTGTATGTTTTAGTAACGTTTTTTATCTCTATAGCATAATCAGATAACATCTGCGAAAGCTCCTTTACACTTGCGGAATATCCAGTAACCAACAACAAAAACTACAAATGAAATGATAAAAATTTTACCCCACTCCAACCAATTCGGCATATTTCCCCAAAGCACTACTTCACGAAACTCAGTAATCATTCCTGTCAAGGGATTCGCGGCGTACAAAGATTGAAACTTAACGGGAACAATTTCTATAGGATAAAAAACAGGCGATAAAAACATTAGTATTTGAGCTACTATGTTCATCATATAATTCAAATCCCTTACAAACACTCCTAAAGAAGAGAAAATCCAGCCTATTCCAATAGAAAAAAGAGCAAGCGGAATTAATATAATTGGAATCAATAGAACAGTCCAATGAATGGTAGAAGTATATAATAATTGTGCGATAATCAATATACCAAAACTTATACATGCATGAATTAATGCAGACATGAAGATGACAATAGGGAAGATTTCAAGAGGGAAAACAACCTTCGTGACATAATTGGGATTTGAAACTATAATACTAGTCGATTTGATGAGAACCTCTGTAAAAATATTTATAATAATCATCCCAGCAAACAGCGTAATGCCAAAACTCATATGGGAGGTATCCTCTATATTCCATTTTGATTGAAAAATAACACTAAAAACAAAAGTATATATCGTTAATATTAACAATGGGGTCACAAAAGACCATAAAATCCCCAAATAAGATCCTTTATATCTAGCTAAAACATCTCTTTTAGTCATTTCTAGAATCAATTGATTGTATTTCATTAATCTTCTAATCATGAAGCTACTACCCCTATTATGCTCAATTTTATTTATGTACTTTAACTGCAGATTTTCATCCAAATTATTATAACATAATACAGTTGAATAAATGCGAAATATAAGATGACTTGTCGAAGAAAGTTGCTGGAATAACACGAAGTTGTTCATCTTAAGCATATAGAATATAAAACGTTTTTTGGTCATAACTCTGTAATTTATTTACTCTATTTCGATATTAATCCTCTTCGTACAATTAACAAGTACTATATTATAGCAATCTCCCCCCCCTTTTGCTAAAATACAAACAGGAGCTTTCGGTTCCGGTTCTACATAATGATGAATGAGGAGTACAAACGCATGGGTGCACAAAAAAAAACAAAAAGCAATATGCCGGCTGAAACAGCTGATTTATCGCTACTAAAGTGGATTGGGACGATCGGTCTTGCCCTATTCTTGGTTATTTTCCCTTATAAGCAAGGATTGTTTAACGGCTATGAATTGGGCTTTGACGGGGCGATTTACGGATCTATCATTTTCGGATTTGTACTGCTGCTCGTTACGGCCCTATATATTTATCGCAAGGGACAGAATAGCGGTTATCGAGGGATTTTGTCGATTGCGGTCATGGTGCTTCCTTTCCTTTATTGGCTTTCCTCGTTCCAAGCGGTATCGAGTTATTATGCCCAGTTTATGACTCTCGTATTTTCTCTGCTGGTGGCTCTTTTTATTTCCAGCCTCTACTTCGCAGAAGCTAAGCTTTCCCGAAAAACGATCGAGTACGGACTTATGCTTTCATCCTATTTAATCGTATTGTT
Organism: Paenibacillus sp. LPE1-1-1.1; assembly: GCF_040676435.1. Classification (NCBI taxonomy): domain Bacteria; kingdom Bacillati; phylum Bacillota; class Bacilli; order Caryophanales; family Paenibacillaceae; genus Paenibacillus; species Paenibacillus sp. LPE1-1-1.1. The sequence goes on along the minus strand of NZ_JBEGHY010000012.1, from coordinate 981,977 downwards.
TGGTTTACTCAACCTATTTGGGCAAATGTATTATAGGGATGCGCTATGGCTCGCGCATGACGGTTATCGACTCGCTTCCGTCTTCCAATATTCCAATACTTATGCAGGCTTCTTAATCGCCTTGTTTTTTGCCAGTCTCTATTACGCAGCGCACTGCATACGTCCTTCCGCGCGTATTGTACATGCTGCCATGCTTGTGCCGATTTGGATTTCATTCATGTTCACTTATTCCCGCGGAGCCATTGTCATTATTCCGGTTATGGTATTGATTTTTCTTCCATTTATGCGCTTCACGAAACAAATCGCCTATCTTGTTTTTATGGTTCTATCCGTAACGGTTTCCATGGCCATCTTGGGCAAGCTTACAGCTAATGCCGATGCCATTGCAGCGATTGTGCAGCCTACGGAAACGAAGGCGCAAAGCCCTGTTTCCTTATTCAGCTCATTGCCATTGCAAAGCTGGGGTCTCCTGATTTTAGGAATCGCAATCTCTACCGGACTCATCATGCTTTACCATGCCAAAGCCAGTTCATTTATAGAAAAAAAATCGGCAAAGCTTTCTACTTACAAATGGTCCTTTGCCGTTGTACCGGTTACCGCTGTCATACTAGCCGCGGTGGTTGTCGGCAGCCTACTCGGCAGCAGTGCCATTCGAGGGCTTCTCCCGGATAAAATAGCCGCGCGCTTTGAAAATATTAACCTTCAGCAGCACAGCGTGCTCGAACGCTTAACCTTTTACAAGGACGGTCTTCGCGTTGCGGAGGATTATCCGTTATTAGGCGGTGGCGGCGGCGCTTGGCAGGCGATGTACGAGCAATATCAGAACAATCCATATTGGAGCAGGCAAGCCCACAGCTTTTATGTTCAAACGCTGGTAGAGAGCGGTTGGATCGGCTTAATCGCCCTTATTGCTTTTCTCGTGTTCGTTTACGGCTTATACATTCGATCATTCATACGTTACCCAGAACTGCGAGGCAGTCATTTCGTCTTTTTCATGTTTTCATTGACGCTTCTTGTGCACAGCGTGATCGATTTTGATATGAGTTATATATTTATCAGCGCGATCGTCTTCATCTCACTCGGCTGCATGCTCGCACCATTTAGCAGTAAATTTGCTCTGGAGCGCATGCCCGCGGCGACCGGCCGACCGTGGTCAAAAATCGCATATCCGTCGATTCTTGCGCTATTGTCTCTCTGTCTGCTTGTCGTTGCCATACTGGAAAACAATGCTTTGCAAAAGTATAACAAGGTTTACAATTTGGCTGCTCAGCAGCAATCTTCGCTTGATCAGCTTTTACCGATGATCGATGATGCCATTAAAGCGGCGCCTAACCAATCAACCTTTACATTAACGAAAGCGAATTGGTTGGAGCAGGCCTTTACGCAAACAAACACTGCTTCTTATCTAGATGAAGCTTTAAGCGCATTGAATAAAGCAAGAGAAACGGATCCCTATAACCGCAACCTGCTTTTATCGCAATATCGCGTGCTGCAATCGAAAGGTCTTTTTGAAGAATCACTCGCTGTTATCGATGAAGGTGTCACCAAATTCCCATGGGATATAAATCTTTATGAAGCTGCGATAACCTCTTACGCCAAAGCGAATCAGACAGCAGCTGCGGAAAAAAACGACACGAAAGCTAATGAATACGCGGAACATATTCACGAACTTTCCACTGAAATAAAGAGAAGAATCGATCAGCTGGCTGCTCTCCCTCCGGAACAACAACAGGGGCGCTCCTTTGCATTCACGCCAGCGATTGAGAGTGCCATAGCCCAGCTAGAACTGGCAAAAGCGAACTGACTCTGCTGCCTTTCCTATGGTTTCTATCGACTGCCCGCTCGCACATTCCGTGCGCTGTAGGCGGTCTTTCTTTTTTTACTCGCAATATTTAAGGCATGTTTTATTGCATTTCAGAATAAATAGCAATAGAACATCATGATCATTTTATAGGTAACCACAAAAGGAAGGAGTGTACTATTGAAACGAGCACGAAAGCCTAAATGGTCCTTTGTCGTGCTGCGCGGCGCTGACAAAACAGTTAAACAGTTTCATGTATCTAAACGATTTGTTTTTGCTGCACCTACGGCAATCGTACTTGCTCTTTCGGGCAGCATTACTGGACTTCAATTAAAGTCTTATTATGAGCTGAATCAATTGGAAGCAGCATTGTCGGAGCAGGAGCTTTTGTTCTCAGAAACCTTATCAGGCAAAGACAAAGCCATTCACACGTTACAGCAAGATTTGATTGGTCTGTCCCAGCAAACAAATGAGATGAAAAAGAAAATGGAAGCTTTGCAGCAGCTCGAGCTCCGTTTAAAACAGTTTATTTATAAGTATGGAGACCGATTGGATTCCTCTAGCGAGCGAGTACCGATTTCCGATATGATTCCGCCCGCACAGACAACGTCCCTCCTTCCCGATGCATCCATTCAAAGCCTTAATTACATAAAAGAATCCGTACCGTTTTCTTTACTCGCCCAGAAAACCGATGTGACGTTAACCACGCTGGATTCAATTGCGGATACGATGGAGAAGTCCATGGCTTTGACGCTTGAGCTGGCCCATACCACTCGCGCTTCGGTGGATGCTTATCCTTCTATATGGCCTACGCGCTCTAAGCTGCTGTCTTCGGGATTTGGCTACCGTAGAGACCCATTAACCGGGCGTGCTGCCTTCCATGCCGGCATAGACATCACGGGAAAGTTAGGTGATCCGGTGTTCAGCGCCGCGGATGGCACAGTGTCGGAAACAGGCTACAACAGCTCTCTAGGATCGTATATCGTAGTCGATCATCTAGAAGGACTGCAGAGCGCTTATATGCACTTGAAAAAAATTGAAGCGAAGAAAGGCGATTCCGTCGTTCGCGGAGAAAAAATAGGCTTATTAGGTTCAAGCGGCAGGAGTACAGGTCCCCATTTGCATTTTCAGATCATGCACAAACATGAACCTGTTAACCCGATACCCTATCTAAGCTTAATTAAGGAGGATTAACTCTCATGTTTAAAGATCACAAACGGATAGCTGCTACCGATACTTTAATCGGACAAGGCACATTAAGCGAGGGCAATATGATTTGCGAAGCCGGCCTGCGAATCGAAGGGGAACACCGCGGTGACATCGAATGCAAAACGGATGTTATTATTGGAGAATGCGGACTTGCTCGCTCCAATATTACGGCTCGTGATATCACCATCGCCGGAAAAGTATTTGGCGATATTATCACGAAAGGGCGGCTTACCATTACCTCCTCCGGCATGCTGACAGGATCCATTACGGCTGCTCATTCGCTCATCATTCAAGACGGAGGCAGACTAATTGGGAGCTGTCAAATGGAGTTGGCCACAGACAGCAATAACCGTTCGCTTTTAGAAAAAGAGGCCTCGCAAATGAAAAGTAAAGAATTAACGGGCAAGGAATCCAAAGAAAAATCACGCCAAGCAGGTTAACCAAAAAAGCCGTCCTTCGCTTTGCTGCTTCATCGGGAAGCAGCTCGGGCAAGGACGGCTTTTTTCAATTACGATACCTTAAGAGGCAACGTCACGCTTGTTAAAGATATACCAGGTCAAAGCGATAAAGATTACATAATAAACTCCGAGCACGCCAATGGAATAACCCATCGTCATCCCTTGCCTCATCGGGTTACCGTCTAGGTACTGGGTCAGGTTTAAGTGAATAAACAAAAGATAGTCGATCCATTTATACTCCAGCATGGCAATTAATCCGACAAAGCTGTTAACGCCAAGCAGGAGAAACAAAGCCATACCGATTGCAAGACCGCTGCTTCGGAATATGGTGGAAAGCATGAAAGCGAGCGTTACCGTCACAACCAACGAAATTAGCGTCAAGCCATAATACTTCAGCATGTAAACAAGAGCGCTGGAACCGTCCTCTCCTACGAAAGTAGGCTTGATGTCCGGCGATGCATTAATGCCAAAACAAATCCAATTTACCAGCAAGGTGCTTCCGAAAAGCAGGACCGCGAGCAATAGCGCAAAAATCATAACAGATATGTATTTGGACAATAGTATTTTGGAGCGTGACCATGGACGGATCAAAAGCAGTTTGATCGTTCCGCTTGTAAACTCTTCAGCGACTCCGCCCGCGGCAATAACCACCGTAAAAATTGTAACCAGCAAAAACAATATGGATGATTCCATAAAGGCGACATCCCACATCGATGTATCCCGGCCGCCGAAAATTACCCATAAAATCGATATGGTAAGCACTAATACGATCAATATCCCCGTCATTACCCATGTGCGGGGGCGACGGTAAATTTTCATATTCTCATTTTGAACAAGCGGCAAAAAATTACCCAATTCGTTCCCCTCCAGTTACTTCTAAGAATTGGTCTTCGAGTGTTTTCACCTGCGCGCGGATACCGTAAACTTTAACTCCTGCCGCTACAAGAGAAGCATTAATAGCAGCCGTGTTTTCCTTGTCAGCCTCAACGGCAATCGCGTCAGTTCCTTCGGTCTCGCCTGAAATACCCGCCGCAAGGAGTACATCCAGAGCGCTGCGCTGGTTATCCACTTCTATAACGACGCGATTATTTGCTTTCGCGGCATGCTCGCCCCGAATGTTTCTGACATCAATTAGCTTTCCATTCTGAATAATAGCAACGCGGTCGCACATGAGCTCCATCTCAGACAACAAATGGCTCGATACGAACACGGCTATGCCCTCTTCTTTGGAAAGCATTCGCAAATAGTCGCGGAGCTCGCGGATTCCCGCCGGGTCCAAGCCGTTTGTCGGTTCATCCAAAATGAGCAGCTGCGGTTTATGTAAGATAGCCTGCGCAACGCCTAGCCGCTGACGCATACCGAGAGAGTAGGTCTTCACCTTATCGCGGATTCGCCCTTCAAGGCCAACCAGCTTTACGACTTCATTCACTCGATGCTCGGTAATGCCCGGAATCATTCGTGCGTAATGGATTAAATTATCATAACCGCTCAAATATTTGTACATCTCAGGATTCTCTACAATTGCCCCGACATGGCGAATGGCTTTCTCGTAGTTTTTCGTAATACTGTGCCCGCCTATAGTAATTTCACCATCCGTAAGCGACATTAAGCCTACCATCATACGAATCGTCGTTGTTTTGCCTGAACCGTTGGGGCCAAGGAAACCAAATACTTCTCCTAGCGGTAAATCGAGCGTCAATCGGTCAATGATCGTTCTTTTGCCGATTTTTTTTGTTACATTTCGCAATTTAACAATGGTCTGCTCCATATCCGTGCTCCTCCTTCAAAAATCCAAATCTTATTCATTATAAACGATTAAGGAAACAATTGGAAGTTGGTAAAAAAAAACACCTTTGCTCTACAGTTGGACTGTAGGGCAAAGGCTCGTATTATCTTCCGTTCGATAGGGCTGTATAACATGTTCGGCAACTTTCGCATCTGCGCGAAGGAACATTTTATAGTCATAGTTACTGGTCTTACCCGCCGTTCCTACTATAGCATCCAGCTTATCCTGCTCCACGCTGCATGTTAAGCAATAACCCATTGGATGTACCACTCGGAAAAAACCTGTTCGGAACAAAATATCCGCTTCAGGATTAGAAAGCATCTCCCCGCAACTAACACAATAAAAACGGTCCTTTGAACATATCATCCGATAGATCGCTCCCTCTCTCTTTCGTAATGATTGTATCAACTTCTATCTTTAAAAAATTCAAGCAGCATTAAATAGCAGAAGTTTGATCATAACGTCGATTTGCAATCCATCTCGAAATTTTGGGCCAATACGGAATTTGAAGCACTGCGGCTTCGATTAGGCGCGATCGCCAGTGATTTGTATACAAGACTCTGCCGTCCCTGTGCACAGCCTTCAGTTTGCCTATAATATGGGAAAATGGAATCGGCAGCTCCGGCCTATCGCAAGTATCTCCTCGGAATGTGTAAACCGCTGGCTGCTGTTCGTCGTCCAAATCAATTATCCGATAAAGCAACAATTGTCCTTCTTTGCTTTCAAACAAGCACACATCGCCGATCTGCAGATCCTCTTCACGCACGCGTACGAAGGTTGATACATTGCCGTCCCGCAAAAATGGATACATGGCGTTTCCGTAGCATGTTACATCGATAGAGCCTCTGCCGGCAATGACCTTCGCTAATATGACAGCCAGCTCATTCCGATTCACCATATTCTAGTCTCCTATACCATATTTATTTGACTAGTAATTTCATCCCAGGTGATACCGAGTCTAATAACATCGTCATCCTTAATTTGCTCACCCGTCTGTACCTCGATCAGATCCATATTAATCGTTGCCCGCAGACCATGCCTCGCACGCTCCGGGATCGTAATCGTGTCTCCCGGAGCGATGTGACGATACATTTCATCCAAAATAAGAATGCCTTCGCCAGATAGAACCGTCCAGGCCTCCCTTCTTTTAAAATGCATTTGGTAGCTTGTATTTTGCCCAGCTGCGATAAATATCCGTTTGGTGACGCTATGTAATCCTGAGGCTAGCACTGCCGTATCGATAACTCTGGAATGGCCCCATCGTCGTTCTTCATATTTTGGTCGTTCATTCATTGCTTGAAGCTTCGCATTTAATACGGTATCCGCATCCTTGCTCGTTACAAGAATCCCGTCTGGGCTGGCGGCTACAATCACGTTATTCAAACCAACGATCGAAATTGGGATATCCAGTTCGTTTATAAGCCGTGACTGCTCGCTGTCGTCCGATACTTCACCGATCCCCAGCTTTTCAAAAGCGATTTCTTCCGATAAGGTTTTCCATGTCCCGAGGTCCTTCCAGCCTCCGTCGTAGCGAATAACGGAACGCGAGCTTGTTTTTTGCGTAACTTCGTCTTCGAAGCTTGCTCTTGGCATTTTATAATACTGTTTGTATAATTCTTCGTAATGGATGGGCAAATTGCGATTCATGAGCATGTTGATCATAAAATCAAGCTGAAAGGCGTAAATGCCGCTGTTCCATAATGCACCGGCTTTTATCAGTGACTCCGCTTCAGCCTCGTTAGGCTTTTCTTTAAATGTTTTCACTGCTTGCTCATACATGCCCTCATCCTCGCTATGACGGCATGCTTCCGGCATGATGTACCCATATTGCTCCGACGGATAACCAGGCCTTGTCCCCAGCATGAGCAGCTCGGAATGGCTCTCTCTAACCAGCTTTGGAAGTCCTCTGATACATGAAAAGAACTCATTATCAACATATGCGTCTACGGGCATTACAATGACCGTTTCACTTAATGATACGCCTGCGATGGAATACAAATAAGCCGAAGCAAGCGCCACTGCCGGATAAGTGTCTCTCTGCTCAGGCTCAATAATAACCGGTGATTTCGCTCCTAGTTGTCTCTGCAGCATTTCTACCTGCTGACGACAGGTCGATATTCGCGCATGCTCCTGCAAATCAGCCTCATCAAGCTGTCGCCAAAGTCGTTGAAGCATCGATTCCATACCGCCATGCGGACCCTCCAGAACAGATAAATATTGTTTTGCGCGATTAGCGTTTGATAAGGGCCATAACCTTTTTCCCGATCCGCCTGATAATAATATGATTTTCAAAGAATGTCCCCCTTCGAGCAAGTCCTTGCAAGTCTATATTGGTACTCCCTAACCGCTGTAATGCAATCTCTTCGTATTCAATAATCTGCTGTATAAAGAATGGATTTTTTGCTGCTGCGGCTGTCTCTCCAAAATCTCTTGATTCATCACGCCGATGATTAACGAACGAAGCGTATTGGAGCATTCGAATAACACGCCATGAACAAATTGATTATCCTGCTTCGAATTCCAAACGATACGTCCTCTTACGATAATATGCACATTGGAGATCGTCATTCGAAACTCAACGGAATAGTTATGCTGGATGGGCAAATGCAAGCCTGATAAAAAGCATAAGCCATTTGGGCTTAGATTAAGAAGAAGTACCGTAGTCGTTGACGGCGTTAATTGCTGACCGTCTTTGCTGACCAGTCTTAGTTCTGCCTTTACGCCTTCTGTGAAGCGAAGCCTGATGTGGGCGCGCGATACATCGTTTGAATTCGTCGCCATACTCCATTCCTCCATCATACCTAATTGCATATTTGATCCTTTATGCTCATGAATTTTTAATATCACATGCAAATATTCCGGTTCCGTATTAAAATAGAAGTACCCGTTCTTTAATACAGGAGGAATTCGATGAGTATCGGTAATCGGCTAGCAGCATTGCGGGAGGAGCGAAAATGGACCCAATTGCAAACCTCAACCGCGCTTGGTATCTCGCGCGCAGCTTTATCTCATTACGAGAAGAATCGTAGAGAGCCCGATTCCGAAACGTTATCGAAGTTTGCTGATCTATTTCAGGTTACAATCGATTATTTGATCGGAAGGACTTTCATCCCCCAGCAAACATTAGCGAATGATGTACGCCAGTTCGTTGATCAGCTCGAGCTTTCTGATGAAGAGCTGTTAGCTAAATACCATCTAACGATCGATGGCAGGGCACTCACTGCTGAAGAAACGAAATGGTTTATTTCTCTGATCCGTGCTGAACGACTGCATTAGCTTGCTTTACATAAGAGCGCCATTTTGCCTCTGGAATCCCGATTTGCTTAAGTACGTCATCTATTTTGAGCACAATGACGCTAGAATGCTGGTCGGGCTTACCATTGGTCATCCCTGCCTCATCCTTTAACATATGATAGCTCCTAATAAAATAATAATAGTGATAGCTATATTAACATCATTATACTCGAGTCACCGAAGGGAATATGTCGGTTAATGGGTGCGGCTTTTTTCTAATTTAGTGGCATTTTGTCGAAAAACAAAAGGGACTGTCGCCTGAAGTAGCTCATGCTACTCCAGGGACAGTCCCTTGTTCATATCTATTGTTCGTTACTTTAGAATCATTATTTGCCGCCTGCTCTTGCAAGCTCTCTTTTGTTCGCTTCGAAGGCTGCAAGCAATGCTGCTTCGCCTACTAAACCGGTATCCTCGACCTTACGGATCTGTTCAAGCATACGTTTGTAGTCCTTCGGAATAACTTTAACGAATTTCGAAAGCGATACATCCCAATCGTTTAATAGACGGGAACCGATCGCACTCTCCGTATAGTGAACATGCGATTCGATCAATCCGCGCAGCTCAGCCACATCCAGTGAATCCTCGAGACGCTCCAGCAATACCATTTCCAAATTACAGTGGTTGTAGAAATCGCCCTTATCATCATAGATATAAGCTACGCCGCCTGACATACCGGCAGCAAAGTTACGTCCCGTATTTCCAAGAATAACGACGCGTCCGCCTGTCATATATTCGCAGCCGTGATCGCCCACGCCTTCGACAACGACATTAGCTCCGCTGTTCCGAACCGCAAAGCGCTCACCGGCAGCACCACGGATATAAGCTTGACCGCTAGTCGCGCCATATAACGCTGTATTACCGATAATAACATTTTCTTCGGCTACAAATGTTGCCTTCGGAGACGGCGCTACGATGATTTTACCGCCGGATAGACCTTTACCGACATAGTCATTCGAATCGCCTTCAATCGATAATGTAATACCTTTCGGTACGAATGCGCCAAAGCTTTGACCAGCCGTGCCTACAAAATGATAAGAAATCGTGTCTTCCGGCAAACCAGCCGCACCGTAACGGCGAGTAACTTCGCTGCCCAGAATCGTACCGACAACGCGGTTCGTATTCAGGATAGGGAAAGTACCGCGTACGCGCTCGCCATTCTCAAGCGCTGGCTGCGCAAGAGGAACCAGCTTCTGCATATCAAGCGAAAGCTCAAGGCCATGGTTTTGCTCTTGAATATTATAGCGTACTGCATCCTGAGGAAGATCCGCTTCGTAGAGCAAGCCAGTAAGGTCGATGCCTTTTGCTTTGTAATGCTCACGCAGCTGCTTCGTTTCAAGAATATCAACGCGTCCAACCATCTCTTGAATCGTACGGAACCCAAGCTCTGCCATAATCTCGCGAAGCTCTTCGGCAATGAAGCGCAGGTAGTTAACGACATGGCTTGGATCACCCATAAATTTCTTGCGAAGATCAGGGTTTTGTGTCGCAACGCCTACCGGACATGTATCAAGCTGGCAAACGCGCATCATGATACAGCCAAGCACGATTAGCGGAGCAGTCGAGAAGCCGTATTCCTCAGCGCCTAGCAGCACGGCAATCGCAACGTCGCGGCCATTCATCATTTTGCCGTCCGTTTCAAGAACTACGCGGTCACGCAATTTGTTAAGCATAAGCGTTTGGTGAGTCTCGGCAAGACCAAGCTCCCATGGCAGACCCGCATGGCGGATGGAACCCATTGGAGATGCGCCCGTACCTCCGTCATAACCGCTGACCATGATAACATCTGCGCGGCCTTTTGCCACACCCGTTGCAATCGTGCCTACGCCAACGCCGGATACAAGCTTGACGTTGATGCGTGCGCGCGGGTTAGCATTTTTCAAATCATGAACAAGCTCAGCCAAATCCTCGATGGAGTAGATATCGTGATGCGGCGGCGGCGAGATGAGACCTACGCCTGGCGTTGAGCCGCGAACCTCGGCTACCCAAGGATATACTTTAAGACCAGGTAGCTGGCCGCCTTCACCAGGCTTAGCGCCTTGGGCCATTTTAATTTGAATCTCGTCTGCATTGACCAAGTAGTTGCTCGTTACGCCGAAACGTCCGGATGCAACCTGTTTAATCGCGCTGCGGCGGGAATCGCCGTTCGCATCGGGAATGAAACGGGCAGGGTCTTCTCCGCCTTCGCCTGTGTTCGATTTGCCGCCTAGACGGTTCATCGCAATAGCCAGGCTCTCATGCGCTTCTTTACTGATCGATCCAAACGACATCGCGCCGGTCTTGAAGCGTTTCACGATGGATTCAAGCGATTCAACTTCTTCGATCGGAATCGCTTGACGTCCTTCCTTGAATTGAAGCAAGGAACGAAGCGTTAGATGCTTCTTGTCTTCACCCTGTACGAGCGCCGAGAACTTTTTGTAGAGCTTGTAGTCATTTGCACGGGAAGCCATTTGCAGCGTATGAATCGTCTGCGGCGTGAACAAATGGTCTTCGCCGTCTTTGCGCCATTGGTAATCGCCGCCGGAGTCAAGCTCCTTCTCGCCGCCCTCTTGCTCAGCAAATGCACGGTTATGGTGCTTCAACGTTTCTTCGGCAATCACGTCAAGGCCGATACCGCCGATGCGGGAAGGCGTCCATGTGAAGTACTCATTGATGACATCCTCTTTCAAGCCGAGCGCTTCGAAAATTTGCGCGCCGCGGTAAGATTGAATCGTCGAGATCCCCATTTTGGACAATATTTTAATAACGCCTTTGGTGGCTGCTTTAATAAAGTTCTTCACTGCTTTGTCATGCGATACGCCGCGAAGCATGCCCTGACGGATCATATCGTCAAGCGTTTCGAAAGCAAGGTAAGGGTTAACTGCGTTTACGCCGTAACCAAGCAGCAAAGCAAAGTGATGCACTTCGCGCGGCTCACCCGATTCGAGTAGAATAGCTACCTTCGTACGCGTGCCTTGGCGGATAAGGTGATGATGCAATGCCGAAACCGCCAGCAACGCTGGGATTGCAGCGTTATCCTTATCGACGCCGCGGTCAGATAGAATAAGCAGATTATGGCCTTTAGCAATGACACGGTCGGCCGCCTCGCACATTTGTGTAAGAGCAGCGCGTAAGCCCGCTTCGCCTTCATTCGCAGGGAAGAAGATCGGAAGCGTAATGGAACGGAAGCCTGGGCGGCGCACATGGCGCAGCTTCGCGAATTGCTCGTTCGATAAAATCGGCGTAGCCAATTTTATATGACGGCAGCTCTCAGGTTCAGGGTTCAATAGATTGCGCTCAGGACCGATAGTCGTGCCAGTAGCCGTAATGATTTCCTCGCGGATTGCATCGATCGGAGGATTGGTAACTTGGGCGAACAGTTGCTTAAAGTAATTGTACAAACGCTGCGGGCGTTCGGACAATACCGCAAGCGGAGCGTCATAGCCCATCGAAGCGATCGGCTCTGCGCCGCTGCCAGCCATTGGCTCGAGCACTTTGCGAACATCCTCGAACGTATAGCCGAAGGCTTGCTGTCTCATTTGAACGGTAGCATGGTTTGGTTCTGGCAGCTCAGGCGCTTCAGGCAGATCCTCCAAATCAACGAGATGTTCATCGAGCCACTCGCGGTAAGGATGCTCCTTCTCGATTTCCGCTTTGACTTCCTCATCGGAAATGATGCGGCCCTTCTCTGTATCAACTAGCAGCATGCGTCCTGGACGCAGGCGGTCTTTGTACAAGATATCCTCAGGCGGAATTTCAACGGTTCCAGCTTCTGAACCGAGAATAATGTGGTCATCCTTCGTCACGTAGTAACGAGCCGGACGCAGTCCGTTGCGATCAAGCACCGCGCCGATTTTCACGCCGTCCGTAAAGCCGAGCGCAGCCGGTCCGTCCCAAGGCTCCATCAAGGTGCTGTGGTATTCATAGAAAGCTTTGCGCTCGTCGCTCATGCTCTCATGATTGGACCATGGCTCCGGTACCATCATCATTGCCGCGTGCGCCATCGAACGGCCGGACAAGAACAGGAATTCCAGCGTGTTGTCAAACATCGCCGTATCAGAGCCGTCAGGGTTAATAACGGGTTTGATTTTCTCGATGTCATCGCCGAACAATTCCGTTGCGAACAACGTTTGACGTGCATGCATCCAGTTTACGTTACCGCGAAGCGTGTTGATTTCGCCGTTGTGGATCATGTAGTGGAATGGATGCGCGCGCTCCCAGCTTGGGAATGTATTCGTACTAAAACGGGAGTGAACAAGCGCCATTGCCGACACGACCGACTCATCGTTCAGCTCCGTGTAGAATGAGCGGACCTGCTCAGTCGTAAGCATCCCTTTGTATACAATCTTTCTCGAGGATAAGCTCGAGAAATAAAACATATTGCCGCCCTCTTTGCCGGCATAACGAATCGCAAGCTCGGAACGCTTACGAATCACATATAGTTTACGTTCAAATGCCATGTTGTCCTTCAGGCTATCGTTCATGCCGATAAAAAGCTGACGGACATAAGGCTTAACTGCTAATGCGGATTCACCCAGCTTCTTGTCATCCGTTGGAACCGTGCGCCAACCGATTACCGATTGGTTCTCTTCTTTGACAATCGATTCCACTTCACGCTCGATAGCTGCGCGGGCAGCCTCGTCCTGCGGCATGAAAATCATACCTACGGCATAGTGTCCTTCGACAGGCAGCTCAATTTCTTGTTTTTTCAATTCAGCTGCAAAGAATGCATGCGGAATTTGAAGCAAAATACCTGCTCCATCTCCCGTGTTCGGTTCGCTGCCTTGACCGCCGCGATGCTCCATGTTCTCGAGCAGCATCAGCGCTTGGCGGATGACCTTGTGTGATTTGATTCCCTTGATGTTGGCCACAAAGCCCATGCCGCAAGCATCTTTCTCGAACTGCGGATCATAGAGCCCCTGCTTCGGCGGCAATCCCAAAATATGTTCTTTCATTGTGTGCAACCTTTCTATGAGAAGATTTTTGGGTAAGCGTGAACGTGTTGAAAATAAGCACCGATGAATACGCATTACGCTTCATTTTTGGCTTGTTTTATCATAGAATGGTAGTCAGCGAGGCGCATCGGCCTGCTACTTGCCATTCGTAAGCTAAACGTCTGCAGCTCTGCCAAGAGCGCATCCGTCTAATATTGACCATATACCGGGCCTATACCGCGACATTGCGATTATTATATTATTTTAACATTAGGCCTAAGCGGAATCAATTTAATATTTTCATAATTATTTGCACTATTTTACTACAGCCGCAAACGTTGAACACAGTCCTTTTGCCGATCTGTCTCCAATTCATCGCGAAATATAAGCATAGCATAGTTCGCCACTTATATTTCCTTATATTTTATCAGAAGGAAGTGTCCATGTTGTATAGCAAGTTCAGGAAAGTTTTTTTCCGCGTTCTGGCACCCGTCATCATCTCGAGCGTGATGGTCACTGCCCTTACTCCTATTCTTCCCGCAAACCTTTCCGCAAGCGTGCAAGCCGCCTCCAATTCAGACAACGCTTCTGCTGCCAACACCTATCACATCCTTGCGGTCGGAGATTCAGTAACAGCCGGCTACGAGCACGGGTTTACCGAGTCTTCGATCCCTTACGGCTTTGTGGAGCATGTCTACGAGCAGGCTCTCTTCCATGGACTCCGTTCGGAATATACCAACTTCGGGGTGCTGGGACTCCGGACCTCGGGCTTAAAGCGCTGGATGGATGCGGTCGTTAATGGGACTGCCGTAAAAAGCAAGGATATCCAAAGCAATCTTCGGGATCCTCGCGCAGATCGAATATTCGCCGATTCAAAGCGGCTTCGCTCCGCAATTAGCCGTTCCGACCTCATCGTCATGACGATCGGCGGCAACGATATGTACGCGGTGCTGGAGAAGGTCGAGGAAGGCGCAGACCAAGCTGAAGCGACAGCCGTGCTGAACAAGGCTTTGGACGTTTACGAAACAGAGCTGGAGGCAGCCCTCCGCTTGATGATAAGCTTGCAACCAAAGGCAAAGATTATTGTAGCCGATCAGTATTTGCCTATTCCGAAGCCTGTCAGGATCGGCGCATTGGTTTTTCCATTATATCCCGAAGCAGACCGTTTGTTTCTCCAAGACAGCGTTAAGAAGCTGCGGGAACGGCTTAACAATGTCGCGGGCCGGCTGACAAAAGAAGGCAAGCAGGTGAAAATCGCAAATGCGGCGGCTGCGTTTATCGATAATGAGCTGTCTTACACATCGATAGCCGATGGCGACATCCATCCTAGCAAGGCCGGTTATGCGGCAATGGGGAGAGCTTTTGCAAAGACGATTTGGGGAGATTATCGCGTGGTCAAGCCAAAAAAAGACGGCGAACCCGTTTCGGTCGTCCTGAATGGCAAAGAAATGAATAGCCTATATAAATCGCTTCTTGTTCAAAATCGAACCTTCGTACCGCTCCGCAGCATCGCGGAAGCCATGGGCGCCGCCATCGCATGGAAGGCCGCTTCGCAGACCGCTACGGTTAAGCTTGAGAACGGTACCGTTGACATTACCGTAGGCGCAGGCATGATTCGCGTTAACGGAGATCCTAAACCGCTGGATGCACCGCCTGCCTTCGTGCATCCAGCCGGCAAGGCGAGCACCTTGTACGTTCCGCTTGCGGCTTTGTCCGAAGGCTTGCAGTTTCAGGTCGTCTTTCGCGAAACCTTAAAAACGGTCTTCATTAATAAATAGTAAATAAGGCTATTTGTATTCCTTCAGAAGCTGCTGCATTTGCTCAAGTCCTTTTGCCGTCCAGCGGTGCAAGCGGTCAAGTGCAGCAATTTCTGCTTCTGCAGCAGCTCGCAGCGATTCGCCGTATTCGGGAACCGTTCCTGTATATGGTTTGATATCGCGTACCAAAACCGTTGTTTTCTCGGTATAGCTAAGCGCACGTCTTTCGTGAAACATCGGCACGTCCGGATTGTAAGGATGATGAAGATCGCCTTGCTCCGGATGTTTTAATACAGCCAATACCTTGACTAGGCCACGGGGGCCGTTGATTTCGATAAGCTCTCCCACATAATGGCCGGAACGCACCTCGGCTTTTACGTAATCCCCAATTTTCAAATGCTGGACGTTCTGATTTATCGGTTCCATTTTATCTCATCCTCGCTTATTATTTTATAATCACTTGTAAAATATATGTAAATATAGTTGGCGCAAGGAATACATAACCTAATTATACGAGCTGCTCCCTTCAAGGATAAATTATCCAACGCTCTATTCGCAACCCTGACGGATAAAACTTGTGTTACTCGCACTTGCATCGTAATATGGAATTAGAAAAGTAGGTGGAATGAATGCGTAAGAAAAGAGTGCTTCTGCTCTCTGAAGGCTTTGGCTCCGGTCATACTCAAGCTGCCTATGCGCTCGCTGTCGGACTTAAGCAGTTAAGTCCGGGGATTCAGACCCGCGTCATCGAGCTTGGAAAATTTCTTAATCCAGTGCTTGGTCCATGGATAATATCCGCATATCGCAAAACAGTAAGCAAACAGCCTAAGATGGTCGGTCTTATGTACCGCAGCAACTATAAAAAATCATTTAACCGCCTTACTCAGCTTGCGCTTCATCGCATGTTTTATACCCAAACGTCACAGGTCATCTCCCAGCTGAAGCCGGATTTGATCATCTGCACGCATCCGGGACCCAATGCGGTTGTTGCAAGACTTAAGCGTTTAGGCCTGGACATGCCGCTGTACACGCTTATAACCGATTACGATGCGCATGGTTCCTGGGTAAACAAGGAGGTAAACCGATATTTGGTCTCCTCTTCCCTCGTGAAAGACCGGCTTATCGATAAAGGGATTGACGATGAACGAATCGAAGTAACCGGCATTCCCGTTCATCCGAATTTTTGGCATACATACGATAAAGAGGAAATCCGAGAGCAATATCATTTGAAAAACATACCGACCGTACTTATCATGGGCGGCGGCTGGGGAATCATGTACGAGGACAATGCCCTCGAATACATGACGAAATGGCGGGAAAGCACGCAGCTCATTTACTGCGTCGGATCGAATGAAAAGATGAAAGAAAAGATGCTTGCCGATCCGCTGTTCCAGCATCCCAACATCCACATTTTAGGCTTCACCCGAGAAGTCAACAAGCTGATGGATGTATCCGATCTGCTCATAACGAAGCCCGGCGGCATGACCTGCACGGAGGGAATGAGCAAAGGAATTCCTATGCTCTTTTATGAACCAATACCTGGACAAGAGGAAGAAAACTGCGAATATTTCATTAGCAACGGTTTTGGCGAAATGCTCGACTCGAACGATACCGTCGATCGATGGTTCTCGCTCATCCACGAGCCCTACGCCTCTGGTCAATTCAGGGACGGTCTGCTATCTAAACGAAATCAACAATATGACCCCATGAATTGTCCGAACGCCGTCCTGCGACTAATGCAGTGACGGCTTTCTTTTTTTAACGTGATTGAAGCAAGCATAAATTGTGTACCCTTATCCAAATAGTATAACTGATGAAGGGAGCTGTTTATATTGAGTTCACACATGACAGACGGTAAAACAATCATAATGAGGATCGAAATCGATACGAATATCGCGCAATTCGGACGTGCGGCTACAGCTATTGAGCAGGCCAAGGGCGACATCGTCGCGATTGACGTCATACATACAGACAAAAACAAAAGCTTGCGCGACTTAACGGTCAAAATAGCAGAGCACGGCGCAGCCGAACGGCTTACGACGGCAATGAAATCATTGGTCGGCATTCGGTTGGTTCATATTTCCGACCGCACCTTTCTGCTTCATTTGGGCGGTAAAATTACGATTCAGCCCAAAACCCCTATCCAGAACCGTGACGATTTGTCCCGGGTTTATACGCCAGATGTCGCCAGGGTTTGCCAAGCGATTTTTGATGAACCCTCCAAAGCATACACGCTCACCATAAAAAGAAATATGGTTGCGGTCGTATCCGACGGGAGCGCCGTACTAGGCCTTGGAAATATCGGTCCTTATGCGGCAATGCCTGTCATGGAAGGGAAAGCGATGCTGTTTAAGCAATTTGCCGATGTCGATGCGTTCCCGATATGCCTCGACACGCAGGATACGGAAGAAATCATCGCAACCATAAAAAACCTGGCTCCCGCCTTTGGCGGCATCAATCTCGAAGACATTTCCGCGCCGCGCTGCTTCGAAATTGAACAAAGGCTTCGCAAAGAGCTTGATATTCCCGTTTTTCACGATGACCAGCATGGCACGGCTGTTGTATTATATGCGGGTTTGCTGAACGCGCTGAAGCTGACGGGCCGCAGCTTGAGCGAGGCTCGCATTGTAGTCTGCGGAATCGGAGCGGCAGGAACCGCCTGCACAAAAATGCTGCTGGCAGGCGGTGCCCAGCATATTATCGGCGTAGACCGCGAAGGCATATTGACGGCCGACAACGAGTACGGCAATCCCATGTGGCAGTGGTACGCGGAGAATACGAACGCCCAGCGTCAAAGCGGCGGATTAGCAGAAGCATTGGTTGGAGCGGATGTATTTATAGGCGTGTCTGCCGGCGGAATATTGACGCGAGGCCATATTGAAACGATGGCCAAGGATCCCATCGTATTCGCTATGGCAAACCCAGAGCCCGAAATTAGACCGGAGCTGGCTGAGGATATCGTTGCGGTATTCGCAACCGGCCGCTCGGATTACCCGAATCAAATCAACAATGTGTTATGCTTTCCAGGCATTTTCCGAGGCGCTCTCGACAGCCGGGCTGCTACCATAAATGAAGAGATGAAGCTAGCTGCAGCCGAAGCCATTGCCTCCGTTATTAGCGAGGAAGAGCTGAGCCCCATGTACATCGTACCCAGCGTGTTCAACACGCGTGTTGTGGAAGAGGTGCGGCGCCGTGTCATTCAAGCCGCGCAGCAAAGCGGCGTTTCCCGCCGTCAAACCAGGGAATAGCCTTTTCGGCAGTGAATTATCGCAGGACAGTGAGCATGCGCAGCCCGCTTTTCTGCGCCCGATCATACCTTATGCACGCCGCTTAAATACGGGTCTATCCTGTGTTTAAGCGGCTTTTTTCATATTTTCAATATAAAATTCCACTTCGGAAGCCATGGTAAGAAACCGCTTGAAACCTCCGGGCCGGCGTATACGTATTCGTTCTTATGCGCTGGATTTGGGAAGCATAGGCTTGGCTGGACCTTTTCCTGCTTCAGTCCGGGTGCAGCGAATAAGGAAAGCCTGCCCGCATGAAATCAGTAGTGGAAATTTTCGTAAAAACACATGACAACTATCATCTTCTTAACCGTATTAAATATGCTATAATTAAAATATCAAGCGCTAAAGCGCTTTTTCAACAAACTGCAGCATATATTGGAAAATACGGGAATTTCCATAAGGTATTTCATTTAGCAGGCTTTATGTGCAGGTTAGTTGACGGAAAGGGAGCCTGGTAATGTTTCAAGATGTAGTCAAATTTTTAGAAGATTTCGGGCCTCTGGGATTGTTTATTCATGCTTTTTTAGATGCAGTTATTTTTCCCATTCCCGCGTTTTTCCTTCAAGTTTCATTAAGCTTACTCAATCCAACAACAGCAATATGGCTGGCTACCGTAGGCTATATCGGCTGTCTCTTAGGTACACCCGTCGGGTATTATCTGGGTAAGATCATGGGTAAATCCGTCCTTTATAAGTTTCTAAAAAAAGAATGGATCGACGCCGCCACGGAAAAGTTTCAGAAAAATGGCGAAACGGCTATCCTCATCGGCTCGTTCACACCTATACCATTTAAAGTATTTACGATACTGTCCGGCTGCTTAAACTTCCCGTTATGGAGACTAATCGGTTACGCGGCAATTGGCCGGGGGCTGAAATTCTATATCGTCGGTTTGCTGTTCTACTTCTACGGCCGTGCTGCTGAAAGCATGGTAAAAGACGTTTCTTTATATATTTTCATAGGAGCCGTTCCCATTGTCGTTTTGTATCTTATTATCCGTAAAAGACGCAGTCAGAAAAAGGCGTTGGCGGAACAACAATCGGAGCCTGTATTATCTGAACCCCTGAAACAAACCGAGAGCACGACCGTACAAATTGATTCTTAAATCGAATAAAACCCATAACATTAGTAAAAAGCTGGTCAGGGATTCTCCCTGACCGGCTTTTTTTTGTGATTATAGCGCGCTTCCGCCAAAAATGATACGATATTCCCATGAGGTGCCGGCAATATTGGTGATTGTAACGCCTCCGCCTTCATTCGAGAAGGTGTGCAATACTTTCCCATCGCCCAAATAGATACCGTCATGCGTTATCGTGGCCGACGACTTGTCTATTCCCGCATAAGCGGAAGACTTCGAACCTTTGTATGACATGAAGAACACCAAATCGCCGCGTTCGAACTCTTTCCAGTCCGTCTTGATCGACCCCTTATCCTTGACATACTGCCCCTGCTGTCGCGAGTCAGCGGGCAGCCTTACGCCGAGGCCGTCAAGGAACGATTGCCTAACGAAGTCGGAGCAATCAAAGGTTGCCGTCGTGTTGCGGTCGGAGCCGTATTCATAAGGCGTACCCAAATACTTCATGCCCGCCGCAATCATTTTCTCGATGGCCTCATTCTTCGTTTCCTCCGGTATGGTTACCTGGCTGCCTCCGCCGCTTCCCGTGCTCCCTGTTCCGCCGCCTTGAATCGTACCAGTGACGCTAAGATAAGAGGCTTGCGTACTAACGTAGCCGAGGACGCCCTTGCTATCCTGTACCTCATACCAATAGCTGTTTGTTTTGGCAAGAACGGTGACCCTCTCGCCTTTTGCTAAATAACGAATCCGCTCTCCCGATGTGGATGCCGTCTTCCGAAAAGAAACGGATGCTTTGACAACGGCATTGCCAATTTGCGCTGGTGCGGGGCTTTTCAGCTCTATATACTGGGAAGATGTTGATATGTAGCCCGTTTTACCGGAGGAATCTTTCACTTTATACCAATACGAATTCACTTTCTCAATAACCGACACTTGCTCGCCTTTCTTTAAGCTGCGAATGATAGATGCAGAAGTTGACGGAGATGTGCGCATATTGACGCTGGATTGCACCTCGCCTACTTGCGATGCTTGAGCTGCCAGTGCTGCCGGAACAGAAATCGAGCCAAACAATAATGCTGCCGTTAAGGTTGCTGTTGCCAGTCTGTGTTTCATGGTGTATTGCATTCAATACGCCTCCCTTGGTGTGTAAACGGTGTAGATATAACGGTTCTGCTCCCATTGTAAATTCGTTTGAGAGAGACAAGTATCGTCCATTCCGCCTATTTACCGATATAATGAAATGAGTTGGAAGACATATAAACCCGCTGTAAAATAATACAAAAAAGGCATTTCCATTAAGGAGATGCCTTTACGCCTATTTTCTATGCGATTCAACCCTATACTTCTTGGGCTATTGAAGAGCTCTCCCACACAGTTAGGCCTTTAGATTCAAACCTCGGTACAGGCCTTTGTATCCACGAAATTCTCAAAAGAAAACGTTTGGTAATAATTACCGGTTCTAATCAGTGTTTTTCCGTTAGCGATAGTTCAATATTCTCAGCTAATTCATGAGGCTCAACATGAACGTGAACACTCATTATATTGTGCTTTCTACCCATACGATGCTCAATCTCGTCGCTGATTCGGTGACTTTCAATAAGCGTCAGCTCGGGATCGACCTGGACAATCACATCCACAAGCACATGGCTTCCGTGGACTCTGGCCTTAATATCCTTTATGGACTTCACGCCCTTGGTCTTGGCAATTGTCGTACGCAGAGAGGAAAGCTCGTTTTCATCAAAACCATCGGTAAGCGCATGCGTGGAGCTGTAAAAGATCTCCCATGCCGTCTTGCATATAATGGCGCCTACAGCGATCGCAGCAACGGGATCCAGCCAAGGAAGGCCGAACTGCGCGCCAATGATACCGATTGCCGCACCGATACTGACTAATGCATCTGATAAATTATCTTTGGCGGCAGCCAGCAAGGCTTGATTGTTAATGCGCAGCGCCAGCCTGCGATTATAAACATAAACGCCGCCCATACATGCAGCCGCGAACAATGCGATCCATGCCGAGGTTAAATTCGGAACATGGTGATCCGTAGCAAACAAAGATTTCACGGCGCTGATGAGCACTTGAATGCCAACCGTCGCCATAATAAAGGAAGCAATAAGCGCCGCTATCGTCTCCGCGCGGAAATGTCCGTAAGGGTGATCCTTGTCCGGCGGTTTTTGCGAGATGCGGAGGCCAATCAAAACGGCAGCCGATGCCACTATATCCGTTAAATTGTTAAAGCCGTCTGCCACGAGAGCCCCCGACACAAACCAGTAGCCAGCAACGAGCTTAAGGGCAGATAAAGCCAAGTAGGCGCCGATACTCACCCAGGCCCCCTTCTCGCCCTGTTTAATCTCTTCATACTGATTCAGCTTCAATACCCTCCCAAACATAAAAGCGTAATTATTCTCAAGCACCCCTGTAACCTATCGGTATCATACCCGAATGAACCCATGTGGGTCTAGAGAAACAGTGTTTACCAGGTACGTACTTTTATGCATCGACGCAACAATCCGCAGCGGCTTTTTTCTTCGGCTTACCAAATAAAAGGCTCCGGACGATGGTCCGAATCGCTTATTCGCTTAAGGCTCTGCTAAGAAAAATATTTCCTACAAGGGTTTGATCGGCGCCGCTTCCCGAAAATCGAAGGAGTCCTGCACCTCACGGGTCACCGCTCTGCTCACAAAAAAACAGCCGGATGATCTCATCCGGCTGTTCGTCCTACGTGCATTTAATTGATTTCATAAATTTTATAAAGCTCATCAAGCATTAAATTAGCCGCGATTACGCCGCCCGCCGTGTTCCAAATCGCATCGCTTACTCGGATCGCTTTATTGTTTTTCACGACCTCAAGGCTTTGCCATAGCGGATCTTTCAGCATTTCTTCTTCCATTTGCGTGCCTTTGCCGTCACCGGTTTCATAAGTGAAATAGAAGAGCATATCTGCATCGACTTCAGGAAGGCGTTCCTTCGTGATTTCTTCGACAAAGGTATCTTTGTATTTTTGGTTATCCGGACGCGTAATGCCAAGCTTCGAGAATGCGACGCCCGTAAACGTATCTTCTAAGTAAATGCGTGTTTTGCCTGCCATAAAACGAACGACGGAAACCTTTTGGTTCAGCTTATCGCCTGCTTTCCCCTTAAAATCGGCAGTGCGGCTGTCATAGTCGGCAATGACATTGTCCCCTTCTGTCTTTTTGCCGATAGCATCAGCATACAATTTGAAGTTCGACTGCCATTCGCCGCGCAGCGTTTCCGAAAAAACGGTAGGCGCGATTGCATTAAGCTGATCGTATACTTTTTCCTGGCGCAATTTATTACCGATAATAAGATCCGGCTTAAGGCTCGCGATCAGCTCCATATTCGGCTGGCTTTCGTCCCCGACTACCGTTACGCCTTCCATATCTGCTTTAATGTGCTCGTACCAAGGCTCGCCTGTCCAAGATTTCACGGCGCCAACCGGTTTCACGCCAAGGGCAAGAAGCGCTTCCGTTCCTTCATTCGTCAATACGACAATGCGCTCCGGCGTTCCTTCGATTTTGGCTTCGCCCATTGCATGCGTGACAACTCTTGCTTCCGCCGTGTTCGACGCCCCCGGTTCATTGGTGGCAGCGGCATTTTCATTGCTATTGTTTGACCCGGATTGGCCGCAGCCCGATACGACTACCGTTAGCGCAAGCAAGATCGTGGTTGCTGTCCAAGTTAATTTCTTCGTTAATAAATGAAACATTTTATTTTCTCCCCTTCATGATGAAAATCATTCTCAATGTTATCCCAAACGAAACTATACCAGCGACGCAAGCCAATGTCAATAATTATTGATAATGATTTTCAGCTTCATTGACACTATCCATGCGATCCCCTAAAATGTTGTAGTAGTCCTAATATTATTCGACAACCGCATAGCTTAAGCACATCTTATAAAATATGGGTTTTCTCATCATACTTGATACTGGGGAAAGAGGACATTATGGATACATTATTACATACACGTGCTCAAAGAACGGCAGGGCTTATCGTGGGACTGCTTCTATTTGCCGCGGGTATCGTCTGCAGCATTGCTTTCGGAGTAACCAATATCAGCTGGCGTACCATCTTGGATTCTTACCGATCGTTCGATGGCTCGCAGGAGCATCTTATTATTCAGACCGCTAGAATGCCGCGTGCGCTTATCGCTGCCACCGCGGGAGCAAGCCTTGCCGTTGCCGGGTCACTGATGCAAGGCATCACACGGAATCAGTTGGCATCGCCCAGCCTATTCGGCATAAATGCCGGAGCAGCTTTTTTCATTGTTATCGGCTCGGCTTTTTTCGGAGCGAGCGGTTTAACGACCTTTGCGACGCTTGCTTTCATTGGCGCGGCTTTTACCGCGGCTCTTGTCTATACCCTGGGTTCCATCGGAAATGACGGCTTGACCCCGCTTAAGGTTACGCTTGCAGGAGCAGCATTAACGGCGTTCTTCTCCTCCCTTTCACTAGGTGTTCTTCTTACGAGCGGACAAACGTTCGATCAGGTGCTGTATTGGTTTGTCGGTTCAGTCGCAGGCCGGGACTTGCACATATTCACGGCTGCCGCTCCCTATATCGGAATAGCCTTGATCGGCGCACTCGTCCTAGCAAGACATATGAATGTGCTTACTCTCGGAGAAGACGTGGCCGTAGGGCTTGGCCAAAAAACCGTCTATATTAAACTAGCCGCTGGCATCGTTATCGTTTTACTCGCAGGAGGTTCGGTCTCTATAGCCGGACCGATCGCTTTCGTAGGCATCATCGTGCCTCATCTGATGCGCTACTTGGTTGGCATCGACTTTCGCTGGGTTATCCCTTATTGCGCAGTGTATGGCAGCGTTCTGCTGCTGGCGGCCGACATCGGCTCGCGCTATATTTCATTTCCGAAGGAAGTTCCTGTTGGAATTATGACGGCTATCATCGGCGTTCCTTTCTTCGTCTTTATCGCCAGAAGAGGAGGCCGTTCCTAAGATGAATAATTGGATTACGATCAGAGGACGCAAGCATTCCTTTCAACTAGAGCGCCGTACCGTCATGATGATTATTTTATTATTTCTGGCTAATGTTGCTGCGGTCATCGTTTGCGTAGGGCTCGGAAGCAAAACGATAAGCCCTGTCACGGTCATACGCGCGTTTCTGGGGAACGCGGATTCTTCCGATTCGATGATTATCTTCTCGCTTCGGATGCCTCGCGTTTTGATTGCCGTAATGGTAGGTTCGGCACTCGCCGTATCCGGCGCTTTGCTTCAAGGGATCGTACGCAATCCGCTGACCTCCCCGGACATCATTGGCATATCGGGAGGCGCCTCTCTAGGCACGGTCATATTTATCTTGTACTTCTCGCATGCCAGCATTCGCTTCATGCCGCTAAGCGCAATTCTAGGCGCGTTTGCCGCTGCGTTCCTTATATACTTATTCGCCTACCGCCGAGGAATCACGCCGCTTCGGCTCGTTCTCATCGGCATTGGCATGGCTACCGCGTTAACAGCGGTTACTTATATGCTCATCCTTACGGCATCCTTTACGCCGACTGCCGTCGCCGTCAAAGCCTTCACGTTTATGACAGGCAGCATATACGGCGTTTCCTGGGAAAGAGATGTAGCAACCCTGCTGCCTTGGATTATCGTGCTTTTACCGATTTCGCTTATCTATGCCCGACATCTTAATGTACAGGAGCTTGGTGACGAGGTTGCTGCGAGCGTAGGCAGCTCTGTCCAGGTTAAACGGACCATTTTACTCATCATCAGCGTAGCGCTTGCCGGAGCAGCGGTTGCGATCGGCGGCGCGATCAATTTTATCGGCCTCATGGCTCCCCATATCGCCCGTAAGCTTGTCGGGCCATCCTATGGAGGCGTGATCCCGGTTTCCGCTCTGATTGGTTCCCTCGTATTATTGTTATCGGATCTTGTCGCAAGGGTGGCATTCATTCCGCTCGATATTCCCGCCGGCGTGTTTACCGCGGCAATTGGGGCCCCCTTCTTCATCTATTTGTTGTACCGTCACCGCAATGGTGCGTAACGGCCGCTAGGGCATTCACTTTAATATAAATTCAAAATACAAAGGAGTGCTTCTCGTGTCCTCCATTCAAGCGAAAAACCTGACTTTGTCGTATGGGCAAAAGGAAATTTTCAATAATCTTGATTTGCTTGTTCCTCCGGGAAAAATTACGGTGTTCATTGGCAGCAACGGCTGCGGTAAATCGACGCTGCTCCGTTCCCTTGCGCGCCTCTTAAAGCCGCAGGAAGGCTCTATTTTGCTTGATGGCACCGAAATTGCCAAGCTCTCAAGCAAAGAAATCGCCAGACGGCTTGCCATCCTGCCTCAGGGTCCACTCGCTCCTGAAGGATTAACCGTCCATCAGCTGGTGAAGCAAGGGCGTTATCCCTACCAAAGCTGGCTTCAGCAATGGTCGCACGAGGATGAGAAGATGGTGAAGAAGGCGCTTGCCGTAACGCACATGGACGAACTGTCCTCACGTTCGGTGGATTCGCTCTCCGGCGGCCAGCGCCAACGCGCTTGGATAGCGATGACTCTGGCGCAAAATACGCCTACCATTTTGCTTGACGAGCCTACAACTTATCTCGACATGGCACATCAGATCGAAATTCTTGATTTACTGTTCGACTTAAATCAGCAAGAGAAACGGACCATCGTAATGGTGCTGCATGATATTAATCTCGCATGCCGGTATGCCGATCATATCGTTGCCGTAAAAGACGGCCGCATCCATGCGCAAGGCAAACCGGAAACAATCATGAACGAACAGCTTATCCGTGACGTATTCGATATGGAATGCCAGATTACGGCTGACCCGATCTTCGGTACGCCGCTCTGCATCCCTTACGGCAAGGGCAGAAAGCTTCCGATCACCCAAGAACTTGTTTATAAGTGAGTTCTTACACAACGCTCCCCATAATAAAGAGCCTGTCTCCAAGCGGAGCAGGCTCTTTTTCTCGTCTTCCATCCTAATGCCGCTAGCTATCTTCACTAGCAATTGACCTTATAAATCCGTCCCTCATGCGGCCTTAGCTCCATACTTCGCTTCTCATCGTTCCAGCTCTCTGTTGTCTGCTCATAGTTGCCCAGCACCAGCTCCAGGGTTATCAAGTCACTGCCGAAATACGTCTCTGAAAAAGTAAATAGGTTGGACTCATTGCTGTGGTTCAACAGCACGATCCATTCCGTGCCTTCATATTCGCGCACATAAACGTACAGATGAGGATCTTCTTCGCTGATGTCGGTGAAATCTCCGTAGACCATGACCGGATTGGTTTTTCGCAGTGCTATGAGCTTTCTGTAAAACGCCAATACGGAATTCGGATCACTCTCCGCTTGTTCTACATTGATTTCCGTATAATTCGGATTGACTTTAATCCAAGGCTTCTCACTGCCAAAGCCTGCGTTTGGTGTGCCGTCCCACTGCATCGGCGTCCTGGAATTATCCCGGCTAAGCGGCTGCAAATCACGGAATACCGCTGCCGGATCCCCTCCTTTGCCGACCTCTTCTACATACTTATTCAGCATAGCGATATCCTGGTAATCGCCTATCGTCTCATATCTTACGCCTGTCATTCCGATCTCTTCTCCCTGATAAATGTAGGGAATTCCAGGGAGCGTATGGATCATCATGCCGAGCATCTTCGCTGATTCCACCCGGTACTCTTGGTCATTGCCATAGCGCGATACCTGCCTCGTATGATCATGGTTGTTCAGAAACTGCGAGCCAAAGCCGCGGCCTGCCAACGCTTCTGCCCAGGATTGTTGAATACGCTTAAAACGCAGCATGTCCCACTCCGGCATTTCATCTGCAACCTCGAAATGAAACAGCGTATTCAGCTCCTGACGCTCCTCATCCACGAACAAGGGGCCTGTCTCTGGCGTTACGAAAGCAATTTCACCGACGGTCATCAGATCATAGTGCCTAAATACCTCTTGATTCATTTCCTGCAAGTAATCATGAAGGCCGGGATTATGAGTTAAATAACGAATATCGCGAGGGTCCTCCACATCCGTCAGCAGCTCCGGTTTTGCCAGCAGCGCCAAGGCATCGAGACGAAGACCGTCCACTCCTTTGTCGAGCCAAAAACGCAGCATTTTGTACAACTCGGCTCTCATCTCTTGATTCGCCCAATTCAGATCAGGCTGCTCGGTAGCAAAGGAATGCATGTAATACTGCCCCGTTGTTTCATCCAGCTCCCAGCTTGACGGATTGAAATAGGAACGCCAATTCGTTGGCGGTTCACCGTCCTTGCCATCCTTCCAAATATACCAATCCCTTTTTGGATTGCTGATCGAGGAGCGCGATTCGATAAACCACGGATGGCGGTCCGAGGTATGGTTCACGACGACATCCATCATGAGCTTCATCCCTCGCGCATGCGTCTGTTCCACCAATAATTCGAAGTCCTCCATCGTGCCGGCTTTATTCATTACCGCATAATAATCGGAAACGTCATAGCCGTTGTCCTTATCCGGCGATTCATTAAACGGATTTATCCATACCATCGTTACGCCGAGCGATTGAATATAATCCAACTTCTCAATCACGCCTTTAAGATCGCCGATGCCATCCCCGTTCGTATCCCTGAAGCTCCGCCAATATACCTGATATACGACCGATTCCTTCCACCAAGCAGGCTTTACCTCCATGTCACTCTCTCCTCTTCTCTTCATTCATCCACTTTTATATAGGAATGGCGCATGCCCGGACACCCGTCCAAACGATGCGCCACTCTTTTCCTGCCGGAATAATCTTCTTTTAACCTTTGATCGATCCGCCGAGCATGCCCCGAACAAAATATCTTTGCAATCCGAAAAATACGGCTAAAGGCATCAGCATCGAAACGAAAGCGGCAGCTGTCAGCAGATGCCAGTCATTTCCTCTCGAACCGACCATATTCGCAATGTTCATGGACAAAACTTGTACCTCCGGCTGGCTGCCGAGGAAAATAAGCGATATCAAGTAATCATTCCATACCCATAAAAACTGAAAAATACTAATCGAAGCGAGCGCTGGAACAGACAACGGCAAAATCAGCTTGCTAAAGATCGTAAAGTTCGTTGCGCCGTCCATAAAGGCCGATTCGAACAAATCCTTCGGCAGCTGGCTGATTGACGTGTACATAAAATAAGTAATCAGCGGCAAACCGAATGCGGTATGCGCGAGCCATATGCCGAAGTACGTCCCGTTAAGCCCCAGCGACGTATAGTCACGCAAAATCGGAATAAGCGCCACCTGAAGCGGAACAACCAGCAGTGCAATGACGATAACAAACAGCGTCTTCCTGCCCGGGAAGCGAAGCCAAGCAAAAGCATAGGCGGCAAAGGAAGCAATAAAGATCGGGATAACCGTCGCAGGGACGGTAACCGCAATCGTATTCCAGAAGGAACGCGACATGCCGCTGCCCTTCTCTGTCTTCGTCGTCCCATCCGGCATCGTAATGGAGTAGGTTTTCCCTCCAAGCACCGTCTCATAGTTCTGAGTCGTAAAACGGGAAATGACCGTCCACTGCTTATCCTGGACATTCAGGAGCCGAGCCCGCCGGTTTTCCCAAATTAGCCGTTCACCGTCGACCTCTACCCCTTCCCGCAGCTGATCATCCGTGAAGGTTACTCCGTTTACCTTAATCGGCTCGCGAAGATCGGTATCCTTGGGCAGCTGGAGCTGCTCCGAGGTTTGCCAATCGCGATGAGGCAATATATTCCACCAGCCTGTTGACAGTATGTCAGCGGCAGGCCGGAAAGAGGATACGAGAAGACCGAGCGTCGGGATCGTCCAGATGAGACAGATGATGGCGAGCACGGTATTCACGAGCCATTTGGACTTGCGAATTTTTTTGTTCTTGCTCATCTTAGAAGCCCCCCTCTCTGCGGAACTGGCGCAGGTTGATAATGATGACCGGTATGACCGCTATTAACAATACGATCGCCAAGGTCGAGCCGTAGCCTGCATTTTGGTACATAAAGAGTTGACGGTAGAACTGCGTAGCTACAACATCCGTCTCATACTGTCCGCCAGTCATGATCATAACGACATCGAATATTTTTAGCGTAAATACAATGATTGTGGTTGTTACCGACAGCAAGGTGCCTGCAATATAAGGAATCATGATCTTGAAGAAAATCCGGACCTCGCCTGCGCCGTCCATGCGGGCAGCCTCCAGCATATCCTCCGGAATGCTCTTGATCGCTGCAGAGAAAATCACCATCGCAAAGCCTGTTTGCATCCAAATCAGAATGGCAATCAGAAACAGGTTATTCCAAGGCTGAATCATACTGAGCCAAGCTTGGGGCTCGCCTCCGAATTTCACGACGATTGCGTTAAGTAAACCGATTTGTTCATTTCCTGGCTGGTAGTAATAAATAAACTTCCAAATGACGCCTGCGGCAACGAACGAGATGGCCATCGGCATAAAGATGAGTCCCTTAGCCAGCTTCTCGAAGCTGCTTCGGTCAGCCAAAATCGCAATGAGCAGACCTAAACCTACGCACGCTAATGTGCCAAAAAATACCCACAGCAGGTTATTGCGAAGCGCCATAAGGAGCAGCCGATCCGTAAATACGGCCATGTAGTTAGCGAAGCCTACAAAATTAACCGAGCCTGCATCGAAAAAGCTTAAATATAGAGTCCGCAGCGTTGGAAAAACCAAGAGCCAGCCTAGCAGCAGCACCGCTGGTCCAACAAATACAAAAGGCAATATTCTTCGCTTCCATTGATCCGGATATTGTTCGACTACCCAGTTAAAAGAGTAGTAAATAGAATAGATGCCCAGTGCTCCCCAAAGGACAGCCAATACCGCATTCAGTACGGGCGGCAGACTGGAATCGCGAAAGAACAAAAATATGCACCAGTGAACGGCAATATTCAAAGCTGGCACCAGCACGGATAACAACAGTAGACGCAGAGCATTGCCTTTCCTAGCCTGTAATTCCATATGAATCCTCCTTAAAGGTTTGTGAAGCAAACCTTACTTCGTAAGCATGTGCTTAGGTTTGTGAAGCAAACCTTACTTCGTAAGCATGTGCTTAGGTTTGTGAAGCAAACCTTACTTCGTAAGCATGTGCTTAGGTTTGTAAAGCAAACCTTACTTCGTAAGCATGTGCTTAGGTTTGTGAAGCAAACCTTACTTCGTAAGCATGTGCTTAGGTTTGTGAAGCAAACCTTACTTCGTAAGCATGTGCTTAGGTTTGTGAAGCAAACCTTACTTCGTAAGCATGTGCTTACCACGCCAGATTTCAGATGATCGCGGGGCTGTCACCTTCCGGCTGACAGCCCCGCGAGATCCTTTTTAGCTATTATTTATTTTTTCCAGCCCGCTTGAATTTCTTTCAAAGCCGTATCCAGATCAACCGTTCCGCTGACCCAGTCGGTCATGCCTTTCCAGAATGTACCTGCGCCGACAGCGCCCGGCATTAAGTCGGATCCGTCAAAACGAATCGTATCTGCCGTTTTCACGAATTCTGCCATTCTGCGCTCTTGGTCGTTCGGATACCAGGTAGGATCCGCATCGTTCATTGGCGCCGTTACGCCGCCCGTTTGAATCCATGATTTCAGCGATTCGCCTGTCGTGAAGAACTCCATTACGGCACGAACCTCTGGACGGTCATTGAACATGGCATAAATATCGCCCGAGATCAGCGCTGGTTGGCCATATTGCTCGTCAATCGCCGGCAATGGGAACCAATCATAATCGTCAGCTGTCAAACCTTCCGGGAAGAAGCTTGTGATAAAGCCCGCTTGACGGTGCAGCCAAGCTTTTGGCGGATTATCGAACAGCGGTTTAACGGAATCTCCGAAAGATGTTGTTGCGATGGATTTGCGTCCGCCGTATACATAATCTTCGTTGAACCAAATTTCAGCCATTTTTTCCGCAGCATTTTTAACTACAGGATCCGTGAAAGGAAGCTCGCCGGACAACCATTTGTCATAGTTTTCAGGTGTAGTCGTACGGAGCATGATATCTTCCATCCAGTCGGTAGCCGCCCAGCCTGTAGCTGTTCCGCTCTCAATGCCGATGCTCCAAGCCGGATCGCCGTCTTTCGCAATCTGATCCGTCAAAGCCATAAGCTCAGTCCACGTTTTAGGCACGGTATAGCCTGCATCCGCAAATGCTTTTTTGTTGTACCATACTAGGCTTTTCACGCTGCTGCGCGCCCATACTCCTGCCATAACGTCGCCGCTTGCACCCTGCATGGTTGCCATGTCGAGCCAGCTTTGGTTGTACTGCTTCTTCAAATAATCATCGCTAAGGAATGATTTCACATCAATAACCTTACCGGAGTTTACGAATCCTTTCAGCAAGCCCGGCTGCGGGAAGTCCGCAATATCAGGCGCGTTGCCGCCGTTTACGCGAACAGAGATCGTTGCTTCGAATTCTTTTGATCCTTCATAAGCAATATCAATACCTGTTTTCTCTTCGAATGCTTTGATGCTTTCGGTAAATTTCACTTCATCCGCATCCGTAAACGGACCGAACATCGTTACTTTTTTACCTTTGAAATCACCGTTCATCGCCTGGGACAGCGCACTGTCGCCAGCTGCTCCGGCATTTCCGCCCTCTGCGGTCTCTTCCGGTTTATCTGTCGGCGTATTTGCTCCGTTATTTGCATTATTATTTCCTCCGCATGCCGTAATCGTCATCGCGATGACCAGCATTAATAAAAACGAAGGCAATGCTTTCTTTGTTTTTTTCGAATTCACAGACCTCATCCTTTCATATTTAAGTAATACAGTAATTACCTTACACTTTCATGGCCCGATCGAAACATCTGAAGAAATTTAGATCTCGAGTAGTAACATCACCTCCTTTAAAATGCCAATATTAGGTCTTTTTATGCCTACACGCCTATTGAATAATTGCCCTAGAATAAGAAAGCGTTTTTATTAAGGTTTTGAAAAGCTTTTCAGAGACGCGTGAAACAGCTCCCTCTTTTAAGAAAGATTACCTTTTCGCTGGATAATCCAACGATTCATCTTCTCAAAAAACCGTTCCTTGTTTCTGTTTAGTTCGTCTTGGTTGATTCCCGCACGATCAATTGATGAGGAAGCTTTTCTCTGAGTTCGGCTACTTTGCCAGTCGTTATGAGCTCATGCAGCTTCTGAACCGAGCGATACCCGATGTCATAGGTCGGCTGGTCAATCGTCGTCAGCTTAGGAATGAACATTTGAGCCATGCGAATATTATCGAAGCCGATAACAGATATGTCGTCAGGCACCGATTTTCCATGATCCCGTAAATAGGAGATGACTCCCATTGCGAATTCATCAGATGCCGCAAAAATGGCCGTATATTCCCGGTTGCGCGAAAGCAGCCGCTCTGCCGCATTATACGCATGTTCAAACCGATGCACAGCAAACTCGATATCCGCCTCATCACTCATGATCCCGAACTCTTGCAGTGCTTTGTTGTAGCCAGCGCAGCGCGGCATTCCGGATATGGAATCGCCCAACGGAAAACTTATCATGCCGATTTGGCGATGACCCGATTCCAATAAATACTTAACGGCTTCATAAGCCGCCTGTTCATCATCGATGTCAACCGAAGGAATATCATATTCGGGAGCATTTGTTGAGGCAAGCACGAAGGGCAGACGATAACGCTGCATCTCCTCGTAATATTCTTCATGTAAAGAATCGCTCGCAAAGATGATGCCGTCTACTTGCTTTTCAAAGAAATTTTGGACATATGCGATTGTACGCTTCTTATCTCTATCCGTATTACAAATCATCAGACTATGATTGAGCATTACAGCAGCATCCTGCATTCCCCTTATTAAGCCGGCATAATAAGGGTTCTCAATATCGGGGATCATCACGCCAAGCGTATCGGATTTTTTGTAAATCAACCCTCTTGCAAATCCATTCGGCTGGTATTGAAGCGCTTCGATAGCTTCCAATACCTTCATCCGCTTTTCCTCCACAACCGTATCCGGAGCATTCATAACCCGGGAAACCGTGCTGATGGATACATTCGCGTATTTTGCGACATCGCGTATGGTTGATTTCATAGGTGCACGCCTTTCTTGCTGAATAAGAATATATAGAGCTACACTTCGTTTGCTCCATTTGAACGTTATTATTTTGTAAGGGCTTTCTGAAAAGCTTTTCTGAAAACCTTTTCAACGATAGTATAATCTCTATCCGCGCACTTTGCAACCATAAATTACAAAAACTCGTCCCCTTCGTTTTCCTGTACGGGACTTTTTTGGTTAACTACAAAAAAAGAGCGTTCAGCCGCAAGGTTTCCCTTACGCTGGACACTCTTATAATTGGGCGGCCTATACCGCGTACATACGCTCGCGAAGCGCTTTTACTTCAGCACTTTCAAGGTACTCATCGTAGGTCATCATCCGGTCAATCACGCCGTTAGGCGTAATCTCAACGATTCGGTTAGCGATCGTTTGAACGAACTGATGGTCATGCGAGGTGAACAGAACGGTACAATCCGTATCTGTCAGACCGTTATTAAGCGCCGTAATGGATTCAAGATCCAAGTGATTCGTTGGTTCGTCGAGAATAAATACGTTCGCGCCTTCAAGCATCATCTTGGAGAGCATGCAGCGAACCTTCTCGCCCCCGGACAATACGCTGGCTTTCTTCATCGCGTCATCGCCAGAGAATAGCATACGGCCAAGGAAGCCGCGGATGAAAGTCTCGTCCGGATCCTTCGAGTATTGACGGAGCCATTCCACGAGATTCAAATCAACGCCATCAAAATATGGCGAGTTGTCTTTCGGGAAATAAGCCTGAGACGTTGTTACGCCCCATGAGTAACTGCCTGCATCCGCCTCAACTTCGCCAACAAGCAGTTGGAAAAGCAAAGTTTTGGGCAAGCTGTTCGGGCCAACAAAAGCGACCTTATCGCCTTTGTTAAGCGCGATCGTCAGATTGTCGATCACTTTCTCGCCATCGATGGACTTGGTCAAGCCGTCAACAAGCAGCAGCTGCTTGCCAGCTTCGCGCTCCCCTTTGAAGAGGATAAACGGATACTTACGATTCGATGGACGAATATCGTCAAGCGAAATTTTTTCAAGCAGCTTTTGTCTTGACGTTGCTTGCTTCGCTTTCGATTTATTCGCGCTAAAACGTTGAATAAACGCTTGAAGCTCTTTGATTTTGTCTTCCTTCTTCTTGTTCTCACCGCGCATCAGCTGCAAAGCGAGCTGGCTGGATTCGTACCAGAAGTCGTAGTTGCCGACATACATTTGGATTTTACCGAAGTCGATATCCGCGATATGCGTACATACGGTATTCAGGAAATGCCTGTCATGGCTGACAACGATAACCGTGCCCTGATAATCAGCAAGGAAATCTTCCAGCCAGCGGATGGACTCGATGTCCAAGTGGTTGGTAGGCTCATCGAGCAATAGAATGTTCGGCGCGCCGAACAATGCTTGCGCAAGCAAAACACGAACCTTCTCATTGCCGCTTAGCTCTGCCATTTTCTTGTCATGCAGATCAGGCGTAATGCCAAGGCCGTTAAGCATCTCCGCCGCTTCCGACTCTGCTTCCCAGCCGTTCATGTCAGCGAAATCCGCTTCAAGCTCGCCGGCACGCATGCCGTCCTCATCGGTGAAGTCCGCTTTCGCGTACAAAGCGTCCTTCTCCTTCATTACTTCGTAAAGGCGCTTATGACCCATCATAACCGTCTCAAGAACAACGGACTCGTCGTATTCATAATGGTTCTGCTTTAGAACGGCTAACCGTTCGCCCGGCGTTATATGCACTTCTCCGTGCGATTGTTCTACTTCACCGGATAATATTTTTAGAAAGGTCGATTTGCCTGCGCCGTTAGCGCCGATCAAGCCGTAACAGTTGCCTGGCGTGAACTTAATGCTTACATCTTCAAAAAGCGCCCGCTTCCCGTAACGGAGCGTTATGCCACTTGTGCTAATCATTCGTTTAATCCCGTCCTTCACTACAAAATCACTTTATCTCGAACTATTATACCACAGTATCCGCGGAAACCGAACCCTCTTTTGGCTTGCTCCCGCTTAAACAGCAGGCTGCGCTGCATTAAAGCAGTGTTTTGGGCGCAATGGGAAAGCACAAAAAACCTTCCCTAAGCAAGCAACAGACGTCGTCGCTTTAGGGAAGGCTTATCTTATGGCACATGATCGCGAAGCGGCTGCCTTAATCCCAGTTCAGCTTCACTTCGTTGCCTGTGCGGGATGATTCATAGATCGCATCAAGAATGCGGTTATTCGTATAACCCGAAAGCGCCGATGTTATCGGCTGTTTGCCCTCACGGATGCACTCGACAAAATGCCGGCTCATAAGAATCCGATCCTCTTCCCCGTCAAGCGGCTCAATATCGCTTTCGGCTACGCCGGTATCGGCATGGGTAACGTACTTGCCGTAATTGCCCACGATCGCAACGCCGCCCTGGGTCCCCATCAAATGGATGAAAGGCTCCTCCGACAAAAATGCCGCATGCGCCGCCCAGCTTACTTCCAGCGATAATGTCGCCCCGTTATCAAGCTTGATCAAAGCTGAAGCCAGATCCTCTACGTCGTAGTATCCGTCCCAATTCGGTGTTCCCCAGCTCCCGATTCCCTGGCGGTTGGGTCCAAATTCCGCATAGGTAGTACCGTAAACCGACACTGGCTTCGGGGTGCCCATGAGGTATAGGGACAAGTCAAGCATATGAACGCCGATATCGATCAGCGGTCCGCCGCCCGATTGATCCTTCCGAGTAAACCAAGAGCCCCAGCCAGGTATGCCTTTCTTGCGGAACCAGCCCGCCTTCGCATTATAAACCTGTCCTACGTCGCCGTTGTCGATTCGCTGCTTAAGCGCCCGGCTTAGTCCCGTCCAGCGCATTTGATGAGACATCATCAAAACTTTGCCGGATTTCTCCACTTCTTCTACGATCTCGCGCGCAGCATCGGAATTAATAGCCATTGGCTTCTCCAAAAGGACATGCTTGCCCTGCTTAAGCGCTTCTATCGCAAGTGCCGCATGATAGTTGTTCGGCACGCCGATAACGACTGCATCGATTGCCGGATCCTCCAGCAGTGCTTGCGGGCTTGTGTGAACCGTCTGGATGCCGTGCTCCGCTGCACGCTGCTCGGCAAGCGGAAGGTATACGTCCGTAACCGCCACGACGTCGATGCCTTCCACCTTATTGAACGTCTGCATATGAATGCTGCCGATCGCGCCTGCGCCGATCACGCCGAGACGTATGTTAGCTTGACTCATTTATTGCTCCTCCTCATAGGTTTGCAACAGCAAACCTTGCTTCGTAAGATTTCACTTAGGTTTGCGCATGCAAACCTCGCTTCGTAAGATTTCGCTTAGGTTTACGCATGCAAACCTCGCTTCGTTATCAATTTCCGATATAGGCTCTTGATCAGTATACCTTGTTCGTCCACCGTCGTCATTGCGCGAATTTGGCGTGCATTTGTTCGCGTTTGTTATTTTCCCGACAAACGCCAAGTCTCTCCGAGCGGCAGCGTTAGAATCTGCTCATCCGGAATGCGGCGTTTTCTGCGCTCTGCCTCCAGTCGGTCAAGCGCCTCGCGAGGCGTATCATCCGCCAGTTTAAAAGCGCCGTAATGCATAGGAACGAACCATTTGGCCCCTATATCCTCGAAAGCCTGAAGCGCTTGCTCCGGCGTGATATGCTGCGGCGCCATGAACCATTCCGGTTCATACGCCCCGATCGGCAGAAGCGCGACGTCTATAGGATATCGTCGTCCGATCTCCTTAAAGCCTTGAAAATAGCCGCTGTCTCCAGCAAAATAAATCGTTGGAAAATCGGATATGATTGGCCGTTCTGCTTGGCCCCGCTCGTTAAAAAACGGATGCAGACGTTCTGTTGCCGGTTCGGCTGTGCTTGCGATCTGCGCTTGAGCCTCCGAGCCGTCCGCCGTTTTTGGCTCCGCAGCCAATCCGCTAACGCGGCCAACAAGCTTCCCGCTGCGCGAGGTTGGACGTTCAATGATAAAGCCGCCCCAATGCGAGCTGTTCGTATCCCATGGATTACGCCTAGTCGAATGCTGAGAAGGCACAAAGGTGAATTTGACCCCGTTTAACATAACGGATTCCCACCAATGCAGCTCATGGATACGGATGAAGCCCTTTTTCTTAAGCTTTGCGCCAAGGCCCGCCGGCACCAGCAAATGCCTGGAACCGATCAGCCTGCGCAGCGAATTTATATTCAGATGGTCATAATGCGAATGGGAAATAAGGACGACATCGATCGGCGGAACATCCTCAATCGGAATTCCCGGCGGAGAAAGTCTTTTTTGGAAGGCCATTTGGGTAGACCAAACCGGGTCCGTAATAATATTCAAACCGCCAAATTGTATGAAAAAGGTCGAGTGTCCCACCCAAGTGATGGACGGCCACTTTCGGTTATTTTCCAAATATGCGATATCAGGCTCGACATTCGGAACGGTAAATGAATAATCCTTCATTTTTAGCCTGCGAATGCGTTCTTGACGCCATCTCTTGAATTGCTTAAGCGATGTGTGCTGCTCGATAGGGTCTATGTTTGCAAATCGTTTTAACCTCAACCGTTAATCCCTCCCCGCAAAATTCCGTTGTTTTTATAAGATACCAAGCTGACAGCTTACATTGCAAATATGTTATTTATACGTAAAAATCCCAGGCCGCCAAATGAACAAGGACAACCATGCGTTCCTCCGTTAGCATCCAACCCTAAAATCAGGTACACTTGATTATATAAGTTTTACACATAAGACTACGCTTTCGACGCAGCAAATGTTACTTATAAGCCGGAAATTTTCATTTACCCCATTATCAATTCAGGAGGTTTCCTTATGAAACTAATTTCTATAGAACCCACGCCGAGTCCGAACTCCATGAAGCTGAACGTCGATGAGATGCTGCCGCGCGGACGCAGGCTTACTTATAAAGCCAGCGAAGCAAGCGAAGCGCCTGAGCTGCTCCGGCAGCTGCTCCAAATCAAAGGGGTGCGCAGCTTGTTCCGCACCGCCGACTTTATTGCCCTTGACCGCAAACCCGGAGCCGATTGGGCCGCTATTTTGGCTGAAGCCGGACAATTGCTGCAGAAGGATAACGCTGACGGAGAGCAGGCTGGCGGCAAAGGACCTTCAACCAGCTATGGCGAAGCGCAGGTACTGGTTCAAATGTATCGCGGGATTCCGATGCAGGTACGCGTACGTATGGGAGATACCGAGGCTCGATCGGCGCTCCCCGCGCAGTTCGGAGAGGCCGTTAACCGAGCCGCCGGCTCCGGCATGATCCGTGAGCGCAAGCTCGAGGAATTCGGCGTCCGTTACGGCGAGCCTGAGGAGATCGCCGCCGAAATCGTACGCGAGCTCGAGGCTTCTTATCCGAGCGAACGGTTAGAAACGCTCGTTCAAGCAGCTGTCGAGCAAGGCCAGTCCGGCTTGGAAGAGGGAGCTGCGCCGGCGGTTGTAAGGCCGGCCCCGCTAACCCTCGAAGAAGCAGAGGCGCAATTCGCATCAACCGATTGGCAGGTACGTTATGCCGCGCTGGAGAGGTACGTATCCTCCGTTGAAGGATTGCCTTTGCTGGCCAAAGCCATTCAGGATGAGAACACTTCGATCCGAAGGCTGGCAGTCATCTATTTAGGCGATCTGCGCTTGCCTGAAGCCCTGCCATATTTATTCCAAGCGCTGCGCGACTCTTCTACGTCCGTGAGAAGGACTGCCGGCGATACGCTATCGGATCTTGGCGATCCCGCTGCTATCGGACCGATGATTGAATCCCTGCGCGACAAGAACAAGCTGGTCCGCTGGCGCGCTGCCCGCTTCCTGTACGAGGCTGGCGACGAGACTGCCGTCGAGGCGCTGCGGGAAGCAGCGAAGGACAGCGAGTTCGAAATTCAGCTTCAAGCCCAAATGGCGCTTGAGAGGATTGAGCGCGGCGAGGAAGCCGCCGGCTCCGTTTGGCAGCAAATGACGGCTGCGAGAAACAGCGAGCAATAGAACGAGCAATAGAATGTTAACCATATATAAAAAAGGTGGTGCAAAGTCGGAGGCCACTGAAGAACTTACGTCTTTCCTTAGGAAGCCCTAGATAAGACAAAAAAGACATCCATTCCCGTGTTTTGGGGAGTAGGATGTCTTTTTTGTGTTTGAATTTGGGCTATTCACCTTGCTTATCAATCCATCAGTTTCAATATTCGCTTAAGATTTACAGCGAATATGGTCATAGCTCCTTGCATCTCCATGCCAATCAGACCCGAGGATGTGGCAACATCATACCCGTGTCCATGTTTGAGTTCGCTGTTCTTTGCTTCAATTTTGTAGCGCTCCTTGGATTTTTCCTTGAAATATTCCGTCTCTTGGAACACCATTTGCTCCGAGTGTACATCGGATTTAATACTGACGGAATAGCTCTTGCTTTTGGCGCCTTCTTTGTAGCAGCCCTCCTTGAGTGGACAACGTTTACATTGTTCCACATCAAAGTAATAGGTGTCTACTTGGTTTGTACCGGCGTCTTTCTTGCCTTGCCGAGCCTTACGGATGGCCATGTGACCAGTTGGGCATACGTACATGCCAGCATCTTTGTTGAACAAAAATTCGTCCTCTTTCTTGCGACCGCCTTGCGTAATCTGCGGATTTAGTTTCGATACAAGTTCAATCTCGTTGTTCTTCGTGTATGAAATGTTATCCTTCTCGGAGTAAGCGGTATCGCCAATAACACCGTCATTCTTCTCGCCTGTTGTAATGACAGCCGCTGTAATAATGCGTTCCTCGGTCATCGCCAGATGTGTTTTGTATCCAAAGAAAGCAGAGTCTGCACTCTTATGTCCCACACGCGCATCCGGATCCACTGCCAGGCGAAGTTGCTCGACATCATCTGTTATGGTCTCTTTCAACAGATTAAGAGGCTATAGAATTTTCGGCACTTGTGCGATCCCGGATTTGTTTTTGATGAAGGCTACGAGCTTCTGGCAATATTCGATTTCGTCTTCGAGTACATTGGTTGCGTTCTTTGTTGGCATTTTGGCTTTGGCCGATTCATCCATCGTGTAAATAGCCTTTCGCAACTTCCGTGCACGGTCTTGCAGAATTTCCTGGGGCGATTTCTGGTTATAACGCGCTTTCGTATGCGTAGCGTCAACGATGATGGAGTTGCTCTTTAGGATATTCTGCTCGATGGCAAGGGCTACCGTCTTACATACAGTGCCGCATAAGGACTCAGAACCAAGGTTTGTTGTTGCCGAATCATCCGCTCTCACCCGCTTTTCATGATGCCTTAATTATACGCCAAAAAAAGGTACAGTCTCTTCAACTTTCTTGAAGGACCGTACCTTTTTCTAGAGGATGGACTTTTTCAGTGGCCTCCAAAGTTGCACCCCCTTTTTTTTGTATTAAGCATGCTTATCAGAAGCGTAAACTAATATAAAAAAAATAGTTTATTAATACAGGCCAGTATTCATGGCGCTGTAACGGATTAGTACACCAAGCTTGGGACCCCGTATTAGGTTTTAATAGTTGGATATTTTCATGAAAGCAGTACAGGATGACAAATAACTTTACATCAACCCTCGGATGGGGCTTTCGGGCCGTTGCTTCCCGATTTTTTGCTGCTGTTTTTGATACACGCGATCAGCGTCAGAAGGAGCAGCGGGACAAATCCGGCTACGACGTTCCATAACGGCCATATGTTCGACACGATCTCGTACCATTGAATCTCGCTGTCGTACATAACGACCGACAGGAACAGGTTTATAAGCGCAAGAGGGAAAATAAGGAGCCGGTCGTCCTGCAGGCCAAACAGCCGGGTTAAAGTTAAATTTAAGACGAACAGCGCGACCGTCGCTTTCATGTAAGAGCCGGCGATTAATGTCATGCCAATAATGGATTCGATTCGTTGGATTATGTCCTGAAAGTCAATCAGACGCGCAACCATATACAGTGAATATTTGACGTCGCCGGCGACCGGCCCGGCAACAAAAATGACGCAAATTACGGATGAAATTAAGAGGAGGGTGTTGAGAAGCAAAGCGATAAACATCCATCGGTTTACACTGTTTTTGTTGTCCGGATTTTTCTTTACGAACGCCAACAGCATGGCAAACAGGAAAGCTTCCGCGTACGGGAATCCAAACGAAAAGTATGCCCCGTGCAAAACCGGCTTGATGCCCTCCGGCATGATCGGCATGATATAGTCAGGATGATAATTGGGTATCGAAAGCAGCATCACGATAAACACAAAAAACAGCATAATCAGAATAAGGTTTGTGAACATGCGCACCATCACTTCGATGCCGGCACGCACCGTAAACGCAATGAGCGTGAAGGTGAAGGCGTTGAATACAATGATGGGCGTTTTTTTCATCATCGTTGTGGACAGAAATAAACCTGCGTCAAGCACGATTCCGGAAGCCATCTGACACATATACAGGATAAAAGGGACGGATAGCAGCGCTGTCAACCAAGGCCCAAGCATCTTCTTGGCGTAATCGATATAAGTATCGCCAGGATATTTTTCGTGCAAATAAAGAATGC
Source organism: Paenibacillus sp. LPE1-1-1.1 (assembly GCF_040676435.1). NCBI lineage: Bacteria > Bacillati > Bacillota > Bacilli > Caryophanales > Paenibacillaceae > Paenibacillus > Paenibacillus sp. LPE1-1-1.1. The sequence goes on along the minus strand of NZ_JBEGHY010000012.1, from coordinate 939,925 downwards.
AGGCCAATATTAAGAAACCGAAAGAGCACGAAATGAGAAGAGACAGCCAAGCTCCGTTTTTTGCGACGCCGATTAACGGACCGGGGATGTTGATGATAGCAGATCCGGTCATGAAGCTGAAAAACAAGGTGGACATTTGCACGGGACTGACCGTTTCTTTTACATTCACTTCAAAATCCCCCAATGCGATAATTAATTCATGTCAGGACTTGGATTCAAAATAGTTTATGATCATTCTGGCAGGTGCGGAAAAAATAAAACCGACCGCGTCATGAAGTTCCGGCCAATCTTTTCCCACCGCAAAATCAAGCCCCAGATAGACGACTGCAGCCATGGAGAGCGCGTAAACGGCACGCCCTCGCTTGTTGTTTTTTTTATAATTAGGGGCGTCAAAGACGAGTACGGCTGCGAAGATAATGAACACAATAACGAGTCGGATCAGCATCCATTTACCTCTCCTTATACTTGGAGTACGGTTTTCCAACGTTCAAGCCAGTATGAAGCACTTGGATCTCAACATGGCTCTCGAAATGTGCAAGGGCGAAACGCTTGTCCCAGTTATCTTCCCATTTTTTCCACAATGTAGGATTCTTTGCGAATATCTTGTTGCCGATACCGATCGCATCCAGTCGTTTGGTTTGCAGCTCAGCTATCAAATCCCGAAACTCCTGCTCGACCGTTTTCTTAATTCTCTCTTCGTACGCAGCCTCGTCCTCTTTCTTCACGATAGTAGAACAATGCATCTCGCTAACCGTTCCTATAATTCTCGTGTTGAGCTTAACGGTCAGCGAATCTCCCTGAATAATAGGCACAACCTTCGTTTTTGCTGAAACGACTTCGAGGGCCTCTTTAACATTTTCGTTTCCGTTATCGCAAGGAAACTCTATGCTGCCTTCAGCGTATTGATTAGTCAGCATCAATAATCGTTGAATTTTAGTTGGAGACAGGGTGCTGACATGCTTCCCGCGTTTTAAAATGGAAATGCCCGAGGCAGAAAGCTCTTTGGAGTTTTTGGATAATTGAACATATGGCAGCAGGGCAATTCCGACCGCGCTGTTCAACTGAATGCTTAGATCCAGAAAATTCGTATGAATAGACTTTGCCGAATAACGGGTTGCCGTAATTTCCATGGATCGCAGTTGCTCTCCAAGCGTAGACTCGATTAACGGTTGAACTTTTAAATAGTTAGCGGCTTCTCCCTTTGTAGCGAGTACCAGAGTCGTTCCCCGCGGCTCATGATCCCTGGCAAAAAAATCCATTATATCCCCGATATCCCGCTGCTTGATCACCTGTTCATTGATTAGAATGACCCGCATATGATCCCATTTGGCTTTACGTCCGAAATGAATCGAAATATCCCGGATCGCTTCAAAAACCGTATAAGCTTCGGTTTGAATCGTGAACGATCTCGAGCCGGCTTGTTTACCCTCCTCGCTGCCTCCGCTTCCCCCCCCGGTTGGTTTGTAGAATAGCGTGGTCAATTTCAATTTGCCGTTGTCCGTTTTATCAAAGGCGACGGCCTGGACATAAGCGAACTCCAACAGCTCGGCCTTATCCCAGCACCCGGTTACAAGAAACAGACACAGGAGCATAATGGTCATCGATTTGATTGTTCTCATCATCATGATCATGATTCTCCTCTTCAGCCTCAAATCGTTACGATTACTGGCGCTTGTGCATGTGCTTATTCCGCGGTGACCGGAGCAGAGTCTTCAATGGAGCGCGTATCCATACATCGCGAAGCTGGCGTATGCGCAGCGGAGCGAACGTTGCCAAATACGGCTGACCAAGCGAACGGAGAGCCGTCAAGTGTAGGTGAATAAACAGCAGCCCCATCATTAATCCAAAGCCTCCCAAGGTCCCGGATAGGATCATTAACGGAAAGCGCAGCACCCTCAGCGCTACACCCAAAGAATACTGCGGCATGGAAAAGGAAGCGATCCCCGTCAAAGCTACGATAATAATCATAATGGGCGAAGCGATTTTCGCTTGAATGGCGGCTTGTCCAATAACGAGAGCGCCAACGATGCTCACGGCTGTGCCAACAGGGCGTGGGAGACGTATACCGGCTTCACGCAGAAGCTCGAAGAAAAACTCCATTAACAAGGCTTCCACTAGGGCAGGAAACGGGATGCCTTCACGGGTTTCAAGAACGGCCATCAACAGAACGGTAGGGATCAGCTCCGAATGAAAGGTGCTCATTGCGATATAAATACTTGGCAGCATCAGCGCCATGAAAAAGGCAATAACCCGAAGCTGCCTAAGCAAGGTTGCCTCTACCGTCCGATAGTAGTAATCCTCGCTCGTCGCGAAAAATTCGGCGAAAAGACCGGGACAGATCATAATGGACGGCGAGCCTGAAACCAAAACGATAATTTTGCCGTCTAATACGGCTGCGATGGCCGTATCCGGCCTTTCCGTATAGCGATGCTGCGGGAAAGGGGAATAGGTGCTGTCTTCAATCATTTCCTCAATAAAGGAGGTATCCAGTATTTCAACTTCTTTTATTGCGCCAAGCCTTTTTTTGAACTCTTCCAGCGTTTCCGGGTTTACGGCGCCCTCCAAATAACCGAATGCGGCTGTAGTCCGGCATTTTCCGCCCGCAGAAAACAACTCGATTTTAAAAAGGTGGTTTCTCAATCTTGTCCGCAGCAAACCGATGTTTTTCGTTAAATCCTCGGTGGTGCTGTCATGTGGACCCCGCACGACAGGCTCCGTAATCGGTTCGCTGACCGTTCTCGATTCAACGGAAAAAGCGTTAAAGCTGAGTGCTTTATTCCAGCCGTCAAAAAAGATAACCACATGTCCGCACATCATTTGCTGTACGGCATCGGGCAGTTTTTCCACGACCGAAACCCGGTTGGATGTAACGCCTCGGTTTTCAAAAAAACGGATGACGTCTTCCGGAGAGATCGAATGAAATGCCCCTGTTTCTTGGGAGGCAAGATCCAGGAAAACGGATTTTAAGAAAAGAACTTCCTTCTCTTCGACAAGCGAGTTGCAATGAACCGAAAGCGCTTGATATTGAAACGCGTCACCGTACCGGGAGGGCTGCATAACGATGTCGTGACAATGCGATAAAAGCTTGTTCAATTCCTCTCGGGTATTGGACAAGCTTTGCGAAATCGGTTGTAGGATGCCGCTTGCGGGTTTATCGGTTACAGGGGTATTTTCGGATTGCTTATATTCCCCAGGCCTGTCGTTAGACGCCATAGCTGTGTCCTTTCTAGAGGTAATTCTAGGAAGTATTATGCCAATACCCGGTAAAACTATTCATTACAATGCGCGGATGCTCCCATTGAAGGAGCTTTATTCGGGGAAGCCACAGGGGGGGGGGGAGCAAAGGCGAAAACCCACGGATCTATGTAAATTATTCTAATAAAGAAAGAGGCGCATTTCTGCGCCTCTACCGATCTAATACTATTTCGCATATTCCAGCTGCAACCGGACCAGCAGCGAATCGTCTCCCGCATAGGGCTCGTAGCTCGCCCGGTAACCTACGGCCACATTTACGCGCTTGAAGGCTGCCTTTAAGGCTGCCGGAAATTGATCGCCTTCCTCATAGCGGAACGCCAAGCTGGCCGTCTTTGATTCAAGCGCCGTCTGAATAACCTGGTTGAGCTGCTCCGCGCTTGACACGGTGTACTCCGGATCGAGCCAGTGCAATCCCAGGGCAAGCTTTAGCTTGCTGAAGCGGTTGCGCTCCGTCTCCGTGCCCTGCTGCTCAAGCTCGCGTATCGTATCCGCATAAGAAACCGCTGCCGCCGGATACGTCTTGGTCCATTGATGATCCGCACGAAGTTCTTCGTCCGTCCGTAAATAATAGTTGTATCTTATCGAACTCCCGCCCGATTCAGATTCATTCTTTTGCACTTCCTCGCCCGCTGTCTTCGCGCTGACCGGATCATCCCAAGTGAAATCCACATGGTACCATATGCCGTCCAGCTGTACCATATTCCAAGCATGCTCCCCCGTATTCACCGTGCCCTCCGCAATTAGTACCGTTAAGCCCGCTTCCTTCAGCATCTTATAGCCGAGAAGCGAATAGCCCTGGCAAACGGCCTCGCCCAAGGTAACCGCGTTATATGCCGTATAATGGGTCAGCGACTGATCATACTCCACATGGCTTACAATCCAGTCATGGATCGCTTTTATTTTCTCATGGTCGTTCATTCCCGGTTCGATAATCGCTTTCAGCGCCTTGGCTACCTCCCGGTCTACCGCCGCAGTCTGCTCTATCGTCTCACGGTATCTGGCTTCTAGAGCGATGGTCGACTTATTTCCCCAGCTGCGAATCGTGTAGATGTAGGATTCAAGGATGTAGGCGGTGTAGTCGTCATGCCCGAGCGCTAAACGAATGATTTCCGTCATCTTGCTCGAAAGCTCCTGCTTGTCCCCTGTGTACGTTACCGAGAAACGCTCGGACCGCGCTTGTAACTGCTTCGCGATCTCAAGCTCCAGCCGCTCCAGCTTATTGGTCTCATCCATTGCGGTCACCTCTTCCGACTCTGTCGCTGCAGGAAAAAAATCCAGCTTTAAGTCCAGGAAGTACGCCGCAGCTATGATGACAACTACCACTAACAATTTGGATCCTACTCTATGCATTCGAACCTCCTGAACAATTTGTGAAGGAAAGTGCATTATAGCAATAGCTTTCCTTCACAAGCCTAAGTGACAGCCCATTAAAATCATCGTTTTTCGTTTGTTGAAAATAAGCGTTCATTAATCAAACTGTTTTACCACGTACTTATTACACTTATTTTGAAAATAAAGTTGTTTAATTAATCATGAATTACAATCTTAACTTCACCTTTTCCGCCTATATCTAAGAATAACACTATAATCTAAAAGAATAAAATACATTACTGCACCTCGATTGAGTACCAGAAGTAGACGTTGCTTGAATTTTTGATTTCTACACTTGTCCTCAAAGTAAAATCTGCTTACTTGAAACTACACAGCGTTTTCCAATGTATATTCTTAGTTGTACACAACTATACCTCTTTTAAAAGCACTGAAGCGTCTCCGCAAGATTGAATCAGATGTCACTTGGGATCAGAATACGCATGTGAACTACAATTATGATATCATTTCCAGTTGGAACATAATGTATTTCTGCATTTCTTTGATCTTCTCTCGTACATAAAACTGTTCGTATCTTTATTAATTTCAATCATTATTGCAGCGCCGCTTGGACATAAGAATTTATCTCTTGAATGAATATGCGTGCAGTGGAACTCATAGTAACGGAATTAAGATATACAAGAGATATATCCCAACAAGGAACTTGGCCTTCTAATTTTACAATACGCAAAGAATCGTCCCTTAGACTTTCGAGCAAAGATATTGGTATAAGAGCTGCTCTATGTCCATGGCGAACCCAATGAATCATAATTGAAGTGGAGGACGTCTCTATCATCGACTTCAAGGCAAATCCACAAGAGAAACAATTCATTTCAATTAATGACTTATATTGTCCTGGAAACATGATGGAATTCATTTGCTTCAAGGATCGAAAAGGAATCGAAGATTTATCGGCGAAAGGATGTTCTGAGTGAATCAATAGCGCCATTTCTTGTCTATACAAATGAGTCGAAATGACCGAAGCATCAGAAATCGGATTTGCAGTGATTCCAATGTCTACCCTTTGCTCCAAAACTTTATTCTCGGCATCCTCTGCATTGATAATTTTTAATAAAATATTCGGGTACTTTTCGCAAAATCTCATGAAATAAGGAGCAAGATATTCAAGTTCAGCAGGACAACATCCAATAGAAATTGTTTCTCTAGATATATTGTTTCGGCCATATATTTCATTTCGCGCCTCTTCAAGAAGATTCATAATAGCGTTGCCCTTATTCAAGAGAATTTTTCCCGCTTCCGTTACTTCAACTCCCCTACTTACCCGATCGAACAATTGAATATCATACTCATCTTCCAAAACCCGAATTTGCTGACTTAGTGTAGGCTGAGTCACACCTAATTCTTCTTTAGCTTTGGTGAAACTTCCCGATTTGCATATTTGTATAAAATATTCAAGCTGGCGCAATTCCATAATGTATCCCCCCTTAGTTATCCGATCCGACCCCACGGATCATTCGTAATAGCTGCAAAGATATTTCAAACAAAAAAGCGGTGCCTCATTGAGAGTGATATGCACCCCTTAGAATTGACATTAGAAAAAACTGAGCGCTAGCCGCCTCGATGGGCATTGCCTTTCTGGTGCATTCATTCTTCCCTATCGCCTTCTTCACGGCGATGACGTTGATCTTGTTACCCTTCAATAATGGCGGGAAAGCACCGACGCACTTAAGCATTAGCTGGTTTCTTCGGTTTCTTTAACAGAGTGATTGCCCGGACACCTATATTTGCCTGGCTGGCCGGTCCCGTTCAAGTAATCTCAGCTTAGCCGATTCTGTTACTCGTTAGCATAGGGTACTTTTCTTTGTGCTTCCCGTACTGGGTATTCCCCCCGCTGGTGGTAATGAGCGTGATCGAGGTGATCGCTGGTCTTTATAAACATTATATGAGGGGACCTGTCATGTAATATATCCGCTAGATTTCAGGTGAAGGTTGCTAGATTTTAGGGTTGGTGCGTTGGGAACACTATGTATGTAGTCTGAACATATGAAAAGCCCGCTTCTCGATAGGAAGCAGGCTCTTCTATTACTAGGGTTTTTATAAAATCGGATTACTTCTGAAAATCGCTCGCGCAAACGCTGCTTCGAACAATGCTGTTACTTCCAAACGACGAAGCGATACACCCCGGAACCCAACTTCAGCAGAAGCCCGCCATCCTGCTCCTCCACGGAGAGAACGCCAGCGGCTTGAGCTTGATGGATGCTTGTATTTACTCGTGCGGCCATGAGCGCCGCGCCAGGCAGCCACGCTTCCGCCGTCGTATTCGGAGGCAGTTCGGAATTCGTAAGCCACTTGGCCCTCGTCGCTAAAACTGATCGCCCCTACTTGTAGAAACCATTTTAAGCCGGTTGAGACGTTAGATCTCGCATAACAAGCGATGTTTCGGAACTATAAGGAGGGCTTAGAGGTTCCGGCAATTTATCAAAAGAGAGGGTGTTTTAAGAACGTTTCAATATGTAATCGACGAACAACAAATAACCCCGTTTATAACAATACGGGGCTAGCAGCATATAGTCATTGTATTCATCCAGCCACTCGTTTACTTGGACTGGTGTCACTTTTCATCTACTTTCCTTTCCTTTCCTTGACTTAATTTATCAATTATTGATTAAATCCTAGTACTTTGAATGATGAAAAAATTCACGAAGTAATATCTTACTTCGTGAATTTTCTCTTGCTAATCGATTAATGTCCCTCACTACCACCGAACATTTCTTGCGAGTAAATAATACCTAGACCGTATGCGCCGCCGTGTTCTTTAGCAATATCTGTTGTCGCTTTGTACGTTTCGGAACGTGCCCAGTCGCGTTGCAGTTCCAGTAGGTACTGTT
>NZ_JBEGHY010000012.1:0-932353 GCF_040676435.1 Paenibacillus sp. LPE1-1-1.1 | reverse complement strand
CCGCTTGGATTTCCGGAAAAATCGGTCCGCTGAACGACTCTGCGGCAACAGTAGTCAGAACGGTTGGCACTTTGAAAGCTTTAGCTGCTTTGGCAAGTCCTGTCACGTTATTGCGCAATACCTGGATGTCAATCGATGATGTACCAAATGCCATTTGTGGTTGGTGATCGATCATGAGCAAGGTATGGTTCGTTGGCGTCAGCAATCTTGAAGACGGAACCGCCTTTGCTTGAATGACATGTGAACTAGCATTAACTGATTCTGCCTTTGTAACGAGATTCGATCCGAATGCGCTTGCAGATACGATAGCAGTTAAAAGTGCTAGAGTTGTTACGCGGCTTGTAAGTAATTTTTTCATGGTTGTTAGCTCCCTTTATATTAAAATAATAGAACAGTGTGTCCCAGCCGAAGCGTCTGTTACGATGTAAACTTCGTAACTGTCCATAATTACTGACAGTTGCTAAAAAGTTTTCCGTCTTCTTCCCACGAATTCATATTTGCCCGATCGATAAGTTGTTGATCAGGAAAAACTTCTTGAATCTGTGGATGGAGTGGACCCGAGAAGGTATTAGCCGCAACAGTAGTTAAGATAATTGGCGCATTGAATGCTTTTGCCCTTTTAGCCAGTCCCACAGTATTATTGATGACGGTTAGTCTATCGGCACTTTGCACGCCCTTTCTTTTATTAGTTACAGACGGCATTCCAAATAACTAGTTATGAAGTCCGTCGCATGCCTTAATAGTATTGGACCTAAATCTATTGATCAATTCTATTTTCTCTATACGTTCTATAGGTTGAAACTATAGGATCGTTCGAATACTTAATATAAGTACTCCCTATATGTTATATAGAGAAAACCATATTGTTAGATACTTGTTTTGCTAATAGAATTAGTCCAAGGTCTTATAAGAAAGAATTTATGTGGTCTGTATTGTATTATTAGCATTAGTTACTAGTCTCGTTATCACGATTGTTTTCAGACCCTCCGTATAGCGTCTCCCGCAACACCAATGTTGGGATTGATAGGTCTATTCGGTATATTTCTAGGACAACGATTTATTCCGCGGGTTAAATTACTGTTCAATCATAGTTAAATCAGGCTGATTTTTGATTCACAACTTTACTAAACATTTCACGCTCATACGATGGCAAATTTCTTCATAAGCCTTCTGATTTTCTTAAGGTTATAGATGATGCCAAACTCGTTCTCAAGAATCATCTTAATTGAGCGAGAACACTTCTTATATCCTCTCCGTAGAAAGGCCTTCATAATTAAGTCGCGTACTTTTGTAACCCTTCTAGCTGGGGGCCTATTATTGAACAAAGAGCAGTTATTCACAGCTAATCATAGCCTGTGTAACTGCTCTTTTTTTGGTTTATCTAATGTTCATATCAAACTATTTCGAAACAAGAAAAGCAGCAACTTCAGCTAGCCGAGAAGCGTAACCCCACTCATTATCATACCAAGCGGCCACAGATACAAGCTCGCCCTGCACTTGCGTCAATGGCAGATCAATAATCGATGAATGAGGGTCCCCTACAATACGGGAAGAGGCCCATTCACCCTCCAATATGTTTAGAACTCCCTTAAGCTCACCTTCATTAGCAGCAAGGCGGAACATTTCATTGATCTCCTGAACGGAGCATGATTTCTCTGTTATTAGATTAAGCTCAGCAATGCTGCCTGTGCGAGTTGGGATTCGGTAGGCCTTTCCAGTAATTTGGAGATCACTCCAAATAAACTTGAGAGCCTTAGCTGCTCCCGAAGATGATGGAATGATATTTTCAGCTGCTGCCCAAGAATCCCGCCGGTCCTTCATCGGCTGATCTGTTAATGATTGTGTATTGGTATACGAATGAACCGTTGAAAACAAACCATATTTAATACCGTAGTTTTCCCTGACTAATTTCACCACTGGTGCCAGTGCATTGGTTGTACAGCTCGCCATACTGATAATTTTATGCTTTTCCGGATCGAAGCTGCCCAGATTAATCCCTTTAAGCAAAACGGCGTCGCAATCCTCGAGACTTTTACTAGGTCCGCTGACAAGCACTCGCTTGGCACCATGATCCAAGTGCAATTGTGCAACAGGTCTGGTTACAGCACGCCCCGTACAGTCAATCACCAATTCAACACCCAATTCTCTCCAATTAGGAACTTCGCTGGACGAATTTATATACCGAATTTCTCGGCCGCCTATGATAATAGCTCCTTCGCGACTGGAAACCACTTCTTGCCAACGCTTGTAATTCGTATCAACCTCAAAAAGCGCCGCAAGTGTAGATTCATCTTTAATATCAGAGATAGAATACGGTACAAAGAGCCCCTCCTGAAGTGCTGCTCTAAGTAATTGCCGACCGATTCGACCGAACCCAAATATTGCAATTTTACCCATGATATCCTCCCGTTGTGGTGAAGAAAAGACCTACCAGAAAACTAGCCTTTTAAGGCCGCTCACTTTTAGGTCTAGACTTTACCGTTCCATTTATTTTTTAAGCCAAGCGTTTGCAAGCGCAATAGCCCCCTGGATGCCGCGGTATCCGCCAAAGCACTAAGCATAACAAAGTCATGAATAATTCCTTGGAAATGAACTGCTGTAACACGAACACCCGCTTGACTCAGTTTGTTTGCAAAGCTATCATTCTTCCAATGTTAAAATATATGATCAGCTAAGAAAGGAAATGTTCTTTGTACCAATCGGCTGCTTCGTCGATTTCTGAGTGCGTTAACTGATGACCTGCCTGTTCCCAGTTCACTTCAACGGAGGCGCCTGCACCTTTCAATAGCGTTAGTAATTCTTTTGTCTCATGTGGAGGGGAGATCGAATCATTCATTCCAGCACCAATGAATATAGGTGTTTGCGATAATTCTGGTAGTGTTACACCACGACGAGGAACCATGGGATGGAATAAAATCGCTCCTCTTAATGCGTTCTTGCAATGGAACAAGAGACTCCCTGCAATATTGGCTCCGTTAGAATAACCTATCGCTACTACATTCTGGCGGTCGAACTCATATTGGTTCGATGCTTGATCAAGAAATCCATTCAGCTCTTCAGTTCGAAACAATAGGTCTTCCTCATCAAACACTCCCTCAGCCAACCGCCTGAAAAACCTGGACATTCCAATCTCCTGAACCTCCCCCCGCACACTAAGGACATTCGAAGTCGGGGAGATTCTATGAGCAACCGGCAATAGATCGAATTCCGTCCCACCCGTACCGTGCAATAAGAGAAATGTTACCAGGTTCGGACTTGAACCTTTTCTATAAATATGTTTCATTGCTTGATTGACTCCAATTTCCGTACTTGAATATTGGGCAGGTTCTTTTCAATTTCAGCACGGCTGTCTTCAAACCATGATGGCAGCAGTAATGCCTCGCCCAGATGATCTTCAGGCTCATCATTTGCGAAACCTGGCGGATCTGTCGCGATTTCAAACAAAATGCCGCCTTGTTCACGAAAATAGATAGCATGAAAATACTGTCGGTCAATAATCGGTGTAGGATTAAAGCCGCTGCTTTCCACACGGCTTCTCCAAGCGTTGTGGTCTTCAATATCCTTGGCTCGCCACGCGATATGGTGAACGGTGCCTGCACCGGGGATCCCCCATTCCATGGGCTCTGCATTCACATCAATGAGGTTGCCGATGTCTCCTTCAGCCTTATAGCGAATAAAGTCACCATCCTGCCCTACCTTTTCAAGACCTAAAACGTCCTCAAGAACCTGCATGGTCTTTGTGGATGCAGTGCTGTATAGCACCGCGCCCCCAAATCCTTTGATAGCCTTATCCGTTGGAATACCTCCGAATGACCACGTATTGAGAGCTCCTTCTTCACGTTCAACAATCTCTAACTGGAGACCATCAAGATCTAAAAATTCGATATAGTTTTCGGAAAAACGGGTACTTTCTGTGAAGGAAATATCGAACGCTATGAGGCGTGCTTTCCAAAAATCAAGTGCGCCTATTGGTACTACGTATGTTGTTGTACCTACTTGTCCTCCTCCTATGCTACCTTTACGAGAAAATTCGTGCGGGAAGAACGTAATAATAGTTCCAGGGCTACCTTTTTCATTGCCGAAGTACAAATGGTATACTTCGGGTGCGTCAAAGTTAATTGTTTTTTTTACAAGACGAAGGCCCAGGACTCCAGCATAGAAATCTACATTTCTCTGCGCATCTTGTACGAAACAAGTAATATGATGGATGCCAGCTGTTTTCTTTAAGATATTAACCATCTTTACCAGACTCCCTTTCTTCTAGATTTTACGATCATGCGAATAACTGAACATACATCTAATTCAAATCATAGAGAAAAAAGTTCGAGCGAACAATTCCATTTTTTCTATACCTGTATAGTGAATTTACTATATCTTTGGCCCGATAACCCACCCATTGGTACCAATACAAAAAGCCGGGATTCCCCCCCCCCGGCTTTTTACGATAAAATAACAAATTAAAAACGGACCTAGGTTACCCTAAAAATGATTTCAACATCCATACATGCTTTTCAAGTGAGTAATGAATAGCCAAAAGCATATCACTGGTTGTCTCGTCGTCCTCACGATTAGCGATGCTCATACCTTCTTTAAGCTCATTAACAATAGTTCCAAAATCGGCTACAATCGTGCGGACCATCTCCGTAGCGCTCTCATTACCCACTGAATCTTTTACCGTTGCGGTTTCAAGAACTCCATGCAAAGTCGCTACAGGGCTGCCGCCTAAAGCCAATAGCCGCTCGGCAAGATTGTCCACATGAATCGCAGCTTCCGTGTATAGTTCTTCAAACTTCAAATGCAAAGTGAAGAACTGTGGACCTTTGACATACCAATGATAGTTATGCAGTTTGGTGAACATAAGACTCCAGTTCGCGATCTGAATGTTTAGCATTTCCGTAAGTTTTTCAGACATAAAAAAGCCCCTTTCAAATTTAGCACTAAATTCCAGGACCCACTATAACACACCCAACAAACTTCTGTATACGCGGATTTTGTACTATAAGAAAAAGCTATATGAGACATAGAAAGATCGATATTGATCGTACGAACCAACGTTTATACGATGGTGTTACATATCTAGTTCTTGGTTATAGAACTCCTCGACTGGAAAATGATCTCACCGAATATAAAGGAGAATTTGAATGGGAGTACGTTTTTTAAAAATGGCAGTTATTTATATTGTTCTCGGTATTGGCATTGGAATCTACATGGGTGCAACATTGAACTTTGGATTGACTAGCGTTCATGCCCACGCCAATCTTTTCGGATGGGCATCTTTGGCCCTTTGCGGATTTACTTATCTACGTTTTCCCAAAGCCGCAGAGTCCCGACTAGCTAAATGGCACTTCTGGTTGCAGGGCGCAGGCTTGCCAATCATGTTGATCTCGCTATCATTTATTTCAAGCGGCTATGATCAGGAATGGTTATCGACTATAAAACGCATAGGTGAATCCGTTGCCGGATGTGGAATTCTTGTTTTTGCTGTCAACGTATTTTTAAATGTTAAAGAAACCAATATAGCTGTAACAAAAGAGACGTATGCTGAAAAAAAGGGGGGGCTCTTTTGATTAACCCAGTGAATCCAATTGCACCACGTTATAATCTTACGACCCTTATACTATTCTGGTGTTCATTAATTGTCGTCTCTTCACTATATTTAACGATCCCTCTGTTCTCCGTATTTGAGGACGTATTCCAGGTCTCATCTTCCAAAGCGGCTTGGGCAGGCAGCGCCTTTTCTTTTGCTTTTGCAGGTGGAGCACTCCTGTTCGGGGGGCTTTCTGATCGCTATGGACGAAAAAAAATGATGATAACCGGGTTAGGCTTGCTCACGGTATCAACCTCTTTTATAGGAACAGTTCATGAGTTTCAATGGCTTATTGTTCTAAGGGTTATACAGGGACTGGCAGCATCCATGTTTCCGCCTTCTGTGTTAGCCTACGCTATGGAGATGTTCCCAAATAATAAAAGGGTAACTATCCTCGGATTTATAAGCACCGCCTTTTTAATGGCCAGTATCGTTGGACAGATCTATAGCAGCACCGTCGTAATGGGACTAAGCTGGAATTATGTATTTTATATCCTTGGCATCGTGTATTTTGTTTCGCTTTTTTTGATTACAGTAGGTATACCTAATGATATAACACACAAGTCGAAGGACAACTTTTTCACTCCTCTAAAGCGCATTGGTGGTATTTTCAGAAAAAAAAGTTTGCCCATCTGTTACATCATTTCCTCCACTCTCTTTATTTCACTCGTCGGTTTTTTCTCCACGATTGGAAGTTATCTAAGCAGCTCTCACTTCGGCCTGAGCCACCAGGAAATCCTATGGGTTCGTGCAGCCGGTATCATCGGTATGTTCATTTCTCCGTTTGATGGAGGGCTTGTTACTAGGTTTGGCGTAAAAAGTGTTCTGTGGTGTGGTTTGATTATGGCCGGTATTGGTCTAGGCCTGGTTGGCACCTCGGGGAATCTTACATTATTAATCCTGACGAGTATTATTTTTACTGCTGGCATAGCTATGGCCCTTCCCGCCTTGTTATCATTAATAGGTACTTTAGCTGGAGAGTTAAGAGCTAGCGCTCTTTCTTTCCATATGTTTATGCTTTTCATTGGAGCCTCGCTTGGCCCTATCATCTCCATTTATTTGATTGACACTGAAGGTCATAGGTTCACTTTCGAGGTGTTAGCCGGATTACTGCTGTTAAGCACGGTTGTCCCATTCTTTATTCGGTTAGAAAAAAAAGAAAATACCATTAGCCAGATCAATCAGCACAAGCAAACTAACGTTAAAAATCATTGATAAGTCAACTAATGGGATTTCTCTCTAGTATCAAAAGTCAAATCAAAATAAAAACGAGGTGTTGCAGGAGGCTTATCCCTGCAACACCTCGTTTCGATTTCGGTCAATTGCAGCTTTCTTGAGTAGATTATAAGCAAGTGAAAGCCACCTGACCTCTAGACACCTTCACTTCTCTATTGCCTGTTACATATGTACAAGAGGGCTTTAAAGGACAGCCCTCACAACAGGCGTCGCAAAAACAATAATTGATAGAAATGACAAAGAGGCTGCCTATAAGTCACTTATGGGACAGCCCCTTGGTTTATATAACAGTTTTCAGATAATCTCACTTTTTAGTTGTCGAGATTGTTTTTCTTCAAGTCTTTTGGCTTGAAGCACTGGGTATTGATTTTTGGGGTTTTCCAGCTATAAAATCTGTTTTTTTATTTAATACTGCTCGTACTAACTGTATTAACTGTTCCCGGGTAATTGACTCTCTTCTAGGTGACAAATGCCTACCACCCGTGTACCTCATATTGACCTCGTCCTCAATGAAGCACGTGGTGCGCTTTCAAATTTACCTTTGTGAGTCAAGTCACAGAAAGGCTTTTGATTTGATAATCCGCACCGACAAAGGATAAAGCTCTCCTTTGTCTCGAAACGGTTACCCAACGAATCCACCATCTCTACTTTGCCTGTTATTCGCAATGGTCCATTATCGTTAACTTTGATCGTAACATCGGACATGATGATCTCACCTGCCTCTAGGTTATTTTAGTTAGAAGACAAAGCAATCCAAGTCACAGAAGCCGCTATTATGATGGTTACACCTATGATGATGGACCTGTTGAGGTGTATGGGCGCCTGTTCCACCGCCCCCATAGTTGGTCCCTTTGTAATAGCCTCCAAAGACATTATGCGGAGACCAGTCTGGACTTGCTTTGGGAGCTGCTGGTGACAAAGATTGAAATTCGGAAGCACCGTAGACAATCTTACCGCCTACAACTGTAAAGACGGATTCGATTTTTTTAATATTTTCTTCGGATACACTGAAGAAATTCTCAGAAAGAATTGTAAGATCAGCGTATTGGCCTTTCTTGATTTGCCCTTTTACATCTTCTTCCTTTGAAAACCATGCATTCCCCGTAGTATACATCTGAAGTGCTTGGTGTCTCTCTACACGATTAGAAGCAGGATACAGGCTTAACCCCCCCAGTGTTTTGCCTGTCACTAGCCAGTATAGGGCCACCCAAGGATTATAACTTGCAACCCTGGTCGCATCTGTACCCACACCAACACGCAACCCAGCCGTAAGCATTTTACCTATTGGAGGAGCGTTTTCAGCTGCTTTTGCCCCATATCTATCAACGAAATATTCACCCTGGAAAGCCATTCGACTTTGAACAGCGATCGAACCACCTAATGCGACGACGCGCTCTAAATCCTTCTCTTGGATCGTTTCGGCATGATCCAAAATCCAGCGTAAGTCTTTAAAAGGAACTTCTTTATTTACTTGCTCAAATACATCGAGAAAACGAGTTATAGATTCTCCATAAGTTGCATGAAGACGAAATGGCCAGCGTTGTTGAACGAGATGCTGAGTTACTTCGAATAGTTCGTCTTCTAATACAGCTGGAAGTTCCGGACGGGGTTCGACAAAATCTTCGAAGTCTGCTGCACTATAAACAAGCATTTCACCGGCACCGTTATGCCGATAGTAGGAACTTCCCGTATAAGGCTGTGATGTCGCGGTCCATGCTTTAAAATCACTCAATTCATTTTTAGGATGCTGTGTGAATAAATTATACGCTGTTCGAACCGTAATCTCTTCACGCTTATCAAGCTCTTCAAAAACCTTATAATCATCGGGATAGTTCTGAAAGCCCCCCCCAGCGTCAATAACACTTGTAACTCCGAATCGATTCAATTCCCTCATGAACAGACGGGTTGAATTCAGTTGATCCTCGTATGAGAGTTTTGGTCCTTTAGCTAAGGTTGCATACAAAATAGTTGCATTAGGTCGAGCGATGAGCATTCCTGTAGGATTACCTTGACTATCCCTTTGGATTTCTCCACCTGGTGGGTTAGGTGTATCTTTTGTATACCCGATTACTCGCAAGGCAGCTTTGTTCAAAAAAGCTTGACGGTAAAGATTGAGGATAAAAACGGGAGTTTCTGGAGCAATTCGATTGATTTCATCTAAAGTTGGCATTCTGCGTTCCAGGAATTGGAACTCTGTCCATCCGCCTACAACACGGACCCAGTGAGGTGCTGGTGTACGATCAACCTGCTTTTTCAGCATACGCAATGCATCCGCTACTGACGGCACCCCATCCCAGCGAAGCTCGAGGTTATAGTTGAGACCACCCCGAATGAGATGAATATGGGAATCGTTCAAGCCCGGTATTAACATTCGTTTTTTTGCGTTCACGACTTGTGTGGATAATCCAACATATTTCATGATTTCGGCATCATCTCCCACAGCCAGAAATTTTCCATCCCTAACTGCAACTGCCGATGCTGTAGGTTTGGAATCGTCCATCGTTACGATACTGGCATTATGAATAACCAAACTAGCTTCATCTACTTTTGTTTTCTCAGACATGATTTAGTTCTCCTATGCATTTTTTTTTGTTTATTTATGGCTAGACCAAAGTTTTATCCATGGAATCAACCTCTGCCCTAAAAACATACCAAGGAGACCAATCAGCCCCAAAAAAGGCGGTGCAGGAGAGGGAATCCGAAACGATTGAAAAACAACTCCAATTACAATACCTGTAGCTAAAGCCAGAAACATAGCACCCCACATATTCATATCCTCCTTCAACTCTTTCAATTGTTTTGTTCTTACAAGCTAGTTTTCTATTCATAAGTTTATAAGTTGGCATTCTTACTAACAATAAGGCTTTCTCTATAACAGCCATAGGAATTGCTTATGTATATACTTTATTGAAATTTTAATATTTATAGTTTTTTCCTATACATAGTATAGAAAACTGAAGATTGTTTGTTCGATTATATTTCAATAGACTGAATACACACAGCAGGATTTCCATTTTTTTAAATCTGTTGTAATTAAATAGGGAAAGCAGGGATCTTTGTATGTTTAACGGAAAGACAGATTTACTTACGGCTGAAAACTCAGCTATTATTCTTGTAGACCATCAGCCTCAAATGCTATTTGGTGTACAAAGTGCTGATCGCCAAACTATCATTAGCAATACGGTTGCACTTGCAAAAACGGCTAAAGTTTTTAATGCACCAATTATTCTTACGACTGTTGCTGCTGAATCATTTTCAGGTCCTATTCATCCGCATATTCAAGATGTTTTTCCTAATCAAAAACCAATTGACCGTACAAACATGAACGCTTGGGAAGACGAAAACTTCGTGTCGGCTGTGAAAAAAACAGGTCGTAAGAAGCTGATTATGGCAGCTCTTTGGACGGAAGTTTGTCTCGCTTTCCCTACAGTTTCAGCCATTAAAGATGGATATGAAGTATACATTGTAACGGACGCTTCAGGTGGGACTACCACGGAGGCACATAACATAGCCGTTCAACGCATGATACAAGCGGGAGCAATTCCCGTTACTTGGATGTCTGTTCTTCTTGAGTATCAACGCGATTGGGCACGTCAAGAAACGTATGATGCAGTCTTGGAGATTGTTATGCAACATGGTGGTGCTTATGGTGCGGGTGTTGTTTATGCTCAAACGATGTTTGGTGGACATGAGTAATATTCATCCCAAAAAGGACAATTTAATTTTGACTGTCTTAGCTTGTGGATTATGCCTAAAGTGAGGGTACTATACCCAAAACAATTCTAAAGGAGTGAATTATGGAGCATGGCTAAATTAACAGTCGGAACGGAAAACGGGCATCCCATTGAATTGTATTTTGAGGATCTTGGAGCAGGCAAACCTGTAGTTTTGATCCATGGCTGGCCACTGAGCGGGCGCTCGTGGGAGAGTCAAGTTCCAGCGCTCATCGATGCAGGTTACCGCGTGATTACCTATGACCGCCGCGGATTCGGACAATCCTCCCAACCGTGGAACGGTTACGACTATGATACGTTTGCGACGGATCTCCATAAGCTGATCGAACATCTGGACCTTAAGGACGTGACACTGGTCGGATTTTCGATGGGTGGCGGAGAGGTTGCCCGTTACATTGGCACATACGGAACAAGCCGTGTCAAAAAAGCCGTGTTGGCTGCTGCGGTTCCGCCGTTCTTTTATAAATCTGCCGAGCATCCAGAGGGTGGTCTGGATGAAGCCACCATTCAAGGCTTCCAAGATGGTTTGAAAAAAGACCGTGTCGCCTTCCTTGACGGCTTCACTCACAATTTCTTTAAAGCAGGGGATAGAACCGACCTGGTCAGCGAGTCCTTCCGTGCTTACAACTTTGATATTGCTTCTTATGCATCACCAAAGGGGACGCTGGATTGTATTGATGCCTTCGGCCGGACGGATTTCCGTGACGATTTGGCGAAATTTGATATCCCATTGCTTGTTATCCATGGTGATTCCGATGTGATTGTGACGCTTGAGGTAAGCGGTCAACTATCCCATGAAGCTGTTGCAGGCAGCCAACTCGTTGTAATCGAAGGTGGACCACATGGTTTGAACGCGACTCACCCTGAAGAATTCAATACCGCTTTGATTCACTTCCTTAATACTAAATGAATGAACAGTCACGGGAATCATCAGTTACTTCATATAAAGCGCTTTCGAGACTTTTCATACTGGACTAAAGAGGAGAGTTAAAATAAACAAGTACCCATTAAATTGATGAAAAGGTGTGAACTGTGGCCCATAAGAAGGACACATTGAAAAAAAGTGACCCTCTTGTGGGTCATTTGTGTTTCAATCTAGGTAAGGATGAGGAACGAGACGAAAATGGGGAAGTTGAATCGAGCCGTATTTACAGATGAGCAGATGAGAAAGTTGGAGGCAACCCCCAACGTACAGCATGTGTCCGAGTCGGCGAGTATATGAACTAAGGCGTATGAGACGTTATACTCGGGGCCACCGGACAATTACTTGCCGACTACGTCGCAGCCACACTCGAGCTTTCACTTGTCGAACGGACGCATGTCTGTTAAAGCAACTGGACGGAAACATTCACCTTGAAGCCATTTTAGGTTTCAAACAGCCTTCGCTGGCTTCGGAATTCCAGCGCTGTGATGCCTTCGGTATCCTTAAATATTCTCGTAAAATGCTTCACATTTTCGAATCCAACCTGATCACTGATTTCGTACACCTTCAAATCGGAGTGCACCAACAGTTCCTTCGCCTTGTCCAGCCTTAACCGGCGAACATAGTTCGAGAAACTCTCACCGCTATATTCTTGGAAGGCTTGGCTGAAATACGAGTAATTGAGTGAGAAATGGTTGGACACGACCGCCATGTTCAAATCGTCGGTATAATGCGTCTGCAAGTAGGCGAGAACTTTTTGCATCGTATTTTGTTCCGTCGGGGCTTGCTCTCTCCGATCTTGAATGAACCGATCCAGACTATCGAGAAGCTGCTCCACAGCTGCATAATAATGTTCAAATCGATCGAAATTCCCGATATGGCCAACATTGGAGTACGGCATTAATAGGCCAAGCACTTTATTTCCGTAGATGCGGAACACCTTGTCGAACAGCTCTTCATTGAGCAGTTGGCTGATCCGTTCCAGGTAGCCGATTTCACAGCAGCTAATGATACGAACATCTAGAATTTGATCGAGAAGCTGTTTGATTTCATCCCCGCGTTTCATTCCGATGAGATTCAATATTCGTTGAATCAACTCAACAGGAACGACATGCCGCTCATTGCGCTCACTTATGCTGGTGTAGTCCAGCACATCGAGTTCTGGAAGCACAATTCTGTATTTCAAGGTTTGCTTCGCTTGGCTGTATGCCCGCCTTATCTGCTCTATCCCTTGAACAGACTCGCTAATCGCGATTCGCAGCTGTGACTCATATACACTCAACCTCCACCGTTCCGACAACTGGTAGAACATAACCGGATCGCGTACGATCATAATCGTGCCGCCTTCTCCATCACGCGTGAGCATCCAATCCATATGCCCTTGTAACAGCTCAGTGATTTGATTCCTGAAAGAAGCAGCATCCGTACTGCTAGGCTGTGATCCTCCACCGCGTCGCGTAAGCAAGCCCAGCGTATATCCTGCATCCAACCAGCTAAAGCCGGCCTGCTTCAGCATGTTTTGTGTTATTGCATCATCCACATCCTTTTGGGTCAAATGCTGGGTAACTAGCTCGGCAGCAACAAGGCTGGCATCTTCGCCCGCCTTGTCTGCTCGCTCTTCTCTCATCCTTATGTCCTGCATTAATCGCTCCAGGACGGCGAACAACTCCTCCCGTATCACAGGCTTCACGAGATATTCCTTCACAGCAAAGCGAATCGCTTTCTGTGCATATACGAACTGATTATAGCCAGACAGCAGTACAATCTCGGGCCTTACGGGATGCTCTTGCAGTTGCTCGAGCAGTTCGATCCCATCCATAATTGGCATTCGGATATCTGTGAACATTATATCCGCAGGCTCCTGGCTAAGCAGCTCCAGCGCCTCTTGTCCATTCTCGGCAAATCGGTAGTTGAACAGATTAGGAAACTGTCTCTCAATCACCGCTTGCAAGCCCCTCCGAATGATTTTCTCATCGTCGACGATCAGCATGCTAATCATAGATGTCTAATCCCCCTTCCATGACCCGATACGGCAAAATCATGATTATGCGTGTATAGCTTCCTTCCTGACTCTCGATCTGAATCCCATATTCCGTCCCATAGCTCATCACTAAGCGTTGGTCCACATTGCGCAGACCAATTCCATTGCCGTCCTGGTTATTTTTGCGAATGAATAATTGCCGGACATCCTGGTAAGCGGACTCTTCCATTCGTAGCATTCGATTTAATAAGCCCAGCTTCTCTTCCGGTATGCCGCAGCCGCTGTCAGTGATCTCTATGACACAAGCTTGATCACGCCGGACGGCAGAGATCGTAATGACAAGATTTCCGTCGCTGGAATGCATGCGGCTCATCCCATGCTTGATTGCATTCTCGACTGCGGGCTGCAGTGACATTTTGAGCGATTCCTGCTTGAGGCATTCCGGTGCAATCGACAATCGGAGATCAAGTCTTCCATCATAACGGATGTTCATGACGGATACATAATGCTGGACCTGCTGAATCTCATTGCTGAGCATCACGTGATCCCGCTTCCATTCCATCGAATACCGCATCATACCGCCTAGCGAGGTCATTATGTCCGATATAAGGTACTGCCCTTCAATCTCCGCCAGCATCTTAACGTTCTCCAGCGTATTGTAGAGGAAATGGGAATCTATCTGGTTCTTCAGCGCCCGAAGCTCGGCTTCTTTGCCTGCCGCCTGCCTAGCTGCCTGTTCTTGAATAAGCTCGTTAATCTTCAGAATGAGCTTACTGTAGTGCAAGCCCAGCTCTCCTACCTCATCGGTACCGGTAATCTGCGGCAGCTCGACGTCGAAGTTACCGCTTCTTACCTGTTTCATCGATTCTCTTAACACCTTAAGCCTGCGCAAAATCATCGCCTGCATCGAGTAAGACAGCAGTACGAGAAATGCCACTAGTAACGAAATAAGTACAATATAACGAACTCTCGAATGGTGAATGCCTTCAATCGTGTCCGCAAGACTAACCATATTGACCAGATGTACGTCGATCGATGGAATGTAACTCTGAATTGCCAAGTAGGACTGCCCATTAACCTTGAATTGTACCGTCTCGTGATCTGTATTACTCGTCAGCTTCACGCTGTTCATCAATTGCTCCGCGCTGTGCTGTTCGAACACAGGTGAAGCCTTCAAGCTGAATACCTGTCCGCTCCTTGCTACTACGATCAACTGGGAGTTCATGTCCTGCACACTACTGAACGTTCGAGAGAAGAAATTCGACAGCTTCATCGATATCTCTAGAATCCCATTATGTGTTGCGTTGTCCGCATATTTGAATTCCTTGAAGTACGTCATGAAGGGCTCATTCGGCGATGGTTCGGAAGGCGCACCGGTGAGGGCGACGTTCTCCTGTATCTCCCACCAGGGCAAACCGCTCTGCTTCATCACCTCATCATGCCAAGGCTTGTCCTGAATACGTGATTCCTGTAAGATGACTGGCCAAATCTCATTCACATAAGGGTTGTCCGTGAACAACCGGACATTCGCAATTCGTGGATTGTTGAACAGAAAATATTGAAAGCTGTTGACCACATTATACTTTATATGTAGAACACGCGCTGCATCTTGAATTTGTTCAATTTGCAGATAATTGTTCATTTCCCGATTGGATAACGCAAGCTGACCGGTCCATCCCATCAGCTCCATGTTATTCTCAATATTCGTCTTCTCGACCGCCAGCGCATTCTCGTTGTTCTTCGTCAATTCTTTCATTGCCTTGGCGGACTCTTCATTGATCGTATACCAGGAGAATAAAACAACCGGTATGATGATAACGAACACAAATGACAGAATCAGTTTGACTTGAAGCGAAAGTTTAAACGTAAATGCACGTATCCCCAATAACCGACGGATTGCAGCGAATCCCATCTCCTGCTTCACATCCTACTGCTTCCTCTATAGAACTATTGATTGAGCGACGACTTCAGCTTCTGTACATTTCGTTCATAGGCTGCTTGGCGGCTAGCTACGATGGCTTCATACTCGGGATCCTCGGTAATGCTGTTCATGAATTCGGTGAACAGTTGATCGAATTCAGCATCCGACTTGGACATCAGCAGCTTCGGCAGCGTCTCGGCCCAGAGCCGCACGTTTAGGTCTTCGGCAATACCTTCCTTCGTCGTCGGGTCCGGATCCAGATTGTCGAACTCGCTCATGCTGATTGTCTTGCCCCTCGTCCAATCGGCAATTTGTTTGGCAGGATCAGCATCCATCCCCGTCATCCATGCTAGTTTCATGTTTGTATCCATTAGCATCCAGTACATATAAGAACTGCCATATTTGCTATCGAACGCTTGGCGGTCGGTGTTGAGCAGATGCATGATCTCCGGCAGGAACTGATCTTTGCCGTCTATCGTATCGTAGGTAACGCCCTTCTCTCCTAAGTACAGATCCTTGTTTCCCTCTTCGCTGAGCAAATAGCTAAGGAAGGCAATTGCCCGCTTCTTATCCTTGACATTCTTCGAGATGAGCGTCACCGTCCAACCGGAGATTCCATTTCCTGCAAGTGTTGGCGCATCATGCGCATCATTCGCCGGACCATCAATCGCGATATACACCTTATTCGGGTCCTTCTGATACAACGCTTGGTTAATCTCTGTAAAATCAGACCACTGATACAGCATGGCAAAATAGCGCCCTTGCGATATTTTTTCATCCTTTTCCAGTCGTTTTTCATCAATATAGACATCTGTCGGCATCAGCCCGTCCTCATTCGCTTGGCGGAACACCTTCAGCCATTTCAGATAGGTTGGATCGCTTCGACGGTCGTACAGTTTGCCGTTTTTCTGCTGTGGAATTGCTAGAAAGTTCTGAAGATACGCTTCCAGTGAATAGTTGCCGGTTTCCGTAAATTCATGCAGGCCGATCGGAATGAGCGGCTGGCCGTCCACTTCCGGAAACTTCTCCTTAGCAGCCTTCAGCGCGCCGAGAAACCCTTCCGGCGTGCTCATATCCGGCTTCCCAAGTGCTTCATACATGTCTTTCCGAACAACAAAGGTCTGATTAGACGTAAAAAGCTGACCATATTTTTGATAATCCATAGGGGATGAAGATGCATTAGGGTAGCCATACACATTGCCGTCAGCCTGTGTATACCAGCTAAGCTTCGCGGGGTCTGCGACTTTAAAGAAATAAGGATCATACTGATCCGCTAGCTCATTCAATGGAAGCACCATATCTCCTTTGATCATCTTCAGCACGGAATCCTCGTACCAGCCTAGCGTGATGAAGTCAGGAAGCGACCTTGCTGCCATCATCGTGTTGAGCTTCTCGCTGGCGTCGCCAGCAGGCACGATAAAGTTCAAGCTGACGCCCGTCTTCTTCGTTATATAATCGGAAACGACGTTTCCTCCCCACTTGCTGGTGAACCAATCGAAATTGATATACCAGTCAAACGTAATCGGTGTCGTGTCCTGCTTCCAGGCAGGCTCATCCGGAGAAAGCTTCGTTCGAGAAGCATCTGCCTCCATAAGTTTGGCCTTGAAATTCGGATCTTCAGTAGTGCCATTGCTCGATGTGCCGTTGTTCCCAGAACAAGCCGCTAACATCCAACACATCACCAGAGCTAATAACAGTATTGCTGATTTACGCATTTTATCCATTCATAATTCTCCTTCGTCTGCGCAGTGGTGAACTTAGAATCCTATTTTTGGAGTATTCCCCCTACTAAAGCAGGATTACGCTGGTCAGAAACCTCAATTAGTATAAAGGTTATTGCAAGCAAAAGAAAGAGCTTACATGGTAGGGTTACTATATATTGGGTTTCCTACGTCGCCAACGCGAATAAGCGAGTACGACAAGGAAATATTCCTTCGTCTTGCTCGCTTTCGTTAGCTATGATGTTCTAGTTATGATTCATAATCTCCAGCGTCGTAAGATGCTCTTTCCAAATATCAACTGCGCATAAAAATAACAGATCACACCTCCTCATTTTCTGTCCAGGTGGAAAGCGATCTCTTTCATATTTGTACGGCAGCTGTCTTCAATGCGTGATCGGGATTATATTATGCAACCCCCGCAAACGGCAATAACGAAACCTATCGCCCTATTTACGATGGCCGTTGTCTGCCAACTTTTTTGATTATTCCAGAAAAAAATCGATACATTTCTGAACAGAAGGATTATTGTAATGATACTTTTTAAAAACAAGCTTGATCTCACGTATAGGCGTTGGATCTACGAGACGAATCATTTTCAATCGCTGACCAGAAAAGTTTTCAATTAAAGAAGCAGGTAAAATAGCTACCCCCATCTTTTGCATTACCATAGAAAGAAGAATAGCAGTGGAAGATGACTCAAACTTTGATTGTAAGGATTTGGCGATTTTAGCGCTGAATGTATGAAGATGCTCGATTAAACTTATATCCCCAACAAATAAGAAAGATTCTAAATCTTCTAGCTCTTGAAAAGAAACTAAGGTTCGATCTGCCCATGGATGATCCGCATAAACGACCAATGCTTGTTCTTCTTTATACAGGTGCATCATATGAATTTCTTTGTTTGGATCATAATTATCGGTAATGCCAATATCGATACTACTATTCAATAATTGCTGCGATGTATTTTCTATACTGGCAAATTTTAATGTAATGTCAGGATACTGTTCATGGAATTTCAAAAAACGGGGTATTAAACAAAAAAAGTCCATGGGCGAAATGCCTATCGAAAGTTTATTTGTCCGAGCATAGCGTAACTCGTAAGTTTCTTTCTTCGATTCTTCAATGAGCCTCATCACGGAAAGAGCTTTTTCGTAAAGTATTTCCCCGTCAGCTGTAATCTTTACCCCTCTACCAACTCTCTCGAACAAAGGGGTTCCAACTTCTACCTCTAGAAAGCGGATCTGTTGACTTAAAGTAGGTTGAGAAGTCATTAAAACTTCTGCAGCCTTAGTAAAGCTTCCTTCTTTGCAAATTTGAATGAAACATTCTAATTGCCTGAACATGAAAGATTCACCTCAACCTCTCTTATAAATGAATCCATCTCTTGAATTGTGCATTGGGACTCATAGTAACTCATTCATTATTCGTCTGTCCGAACCGAGCGGGCGGAGCGCAGTGATGGAGGTAGGGCGGCGA
The DNA here is from genome assembly GCF_040676435.1 of Paenibacillus sp. LPE1-1-1.1. Taxonomy (NCBI): domain Bacteria; kingdom Bacillati; phylum Bacillota; class Bacilli; order Caryophanales; family Paenibacillaceae; genus Paenibacillus; species Paenibacillus sp. LPE1-1-1.1. The sequence continues at coordinate 913,775 of NZ_JBEGHY010000012.1, read as the reverse complement.
TTCAGCAGCAAGTCATCGCGATTCCGCCTGCGATCGGACCGATACCGGCGCTTCATGGATTTTTACCCGTCGAATCCGTCGTCGTTGTCGTTGTCGTTTCCGATATTAGCCACCAAGGAGATGCCTTGAATAGAGTCCGATTCGTCACGCGTGCTTGCATTTTGAGCCAAGTTTCAATACGCATCTTCAAATTCCGCGATTTCCATTGGCGTGCCTTCGAGCTCGATGCCGTACATCGTTGCTTTCATTGGCTAATCCTCCATTAATGGTTTTTTCGCTTCCAGCCGCTTATTCAGCCTGCGAAATTCGGCGTACAGCCGCTTTACTTCTTCGTCCTGTAGACGATACGCCGCCAGAAGGTTGTCGTAGTCGTGTTTGAGCTGGGCGATCGCAGGTATATCCTTCGCGTTGTGGTGCTTGATCCCCGGTCTTGGCATAGAAGTCCCCCGTTTCTCAAATCAGCAAAAAAATAAAGGCGGGAAAGCACCGACACTTATGCATTTACTGATTTGTTTTGTCCTTCGGTTTCTTTAACATGGCGATTGGCAGACACCTATATTCGCCTTGCTGGCCGGTACTTTTCTTGGTGCTTCCCGTACTGAGTATTCACCCGCTGGTGGTGATGAGCTTGATCGTGGTAATTGCTGGACTTCGTAAACATTATATGAAAGAACCCGTCATGTAATATATCCGCTAGATTTCAGGTGAAGGTTACTAGATTTTAGGGTTGGTGCGTTGGGAACACTATGTGTGTGGTCTGAAAATATGAAGAGCCCGCTTCTCGATTCGCGGAAGTTCAGTGGTAATCGCCGAGCTGGTCGGCTGCAATACGGAGGCCTGTTCGTCCGCTACTCCGGCATGTTACCGAGCGAATATCAGCAGCGGCTAGGGCAAAATGGGGGAGGGGAATGGCAAAATCGCGTTGGCGGTTAATATGAGGTCAACCAGTTTTTACTGAACACTTTTGTCTTGGTGGTGTATTTCTCAGTAGCCGGGGCTGATCGGACGTTCTCCTGGGGTCTGTAACTCGTCGCTAAAACTGATCGCCCCTACTTGTCACAGATAAATAGATAATTCCCTTAAATTAAAGAACTTTATTTATCATTAAAAAACTTTATTTTCAATTAAAGAACTTTATTTTCCCACATCAGTAAAGGGAGTCCGATATACTTCACTTGGTGACAGAAAATAAAGATGTTAACGAAGGTCTAGTAAAATCAAGGGTTTTCGGGACATCAAAATCGGCGTCAATTATATTATAGTTGTTTAATCGAGGCGACTTTAAGTTGTGCCGCGGTAGATATCTCGAAAATAAAGTTGTTTAATCAGAGGCATGCAAAATGCCCGAAATGAAAATAAAGTTGTTTAATGAACTTGGCAGCTGGTTCATCATACCGCCCAAAAAGAACAAAATGAAAAAGTCCCAACCTTGCAATGAGCAAAGTTGGGTACTTTCGGTTTTATATATTTTAGAACCAAGTACAATATATGCTTAGTTTTTTATAAGATCTACTACTACTGACTCACATGAAGCTTTATCTTATAGATTTTTTCAAAAAAGACGTTGTTGACCACATCGGCTTTAAGCCACAGCCACAATCCTTCGACAGGGTTAAGATTAGGGCTGTACGGTGGCAGAAAGACCAACTGCAGGCGCAGGTTTTTCCTTAAAAAAGGTTGCAGCGCACTAGCATAATGAATACGGCTGTTGTCCAAAATCATAGCTATTTTTCCGCTCGGATAAGCAGAGAGAAGATCCTCTAGAAACCGAATGAAGGCGACCACATCAGCTTTTTCTTCTTCCCGATGATGTACCTGTCCAGTTTCATAGTTAATGGCTCCGAACAACTTCTCTAGTGTTACCGTACGTTGGCACTTTGCACCCCGGACAACCACCTAAACTTACAGACGAGCAGCGTAGTCAACTCGCGGCGATGTTTTTGGTTCTCCATCGATTGTTGCCTTCTTCAGCCGATTGTGGGCAAGGAGCTGCTGCCCATCTGTTATGCGTTAAACGATCCCAATCCAAGTCCCCTCAGAAACAACGTCCTCAAAGACCAAGAGTCAACCTAAACCACTTAACGGTTGTCAAACAATTTATCCGCGGTGAGCTGGATGTGCGTTCTAAAGAGCTTGACGGCAAGATCGCTGTCGCGGCTAATAACGGCATCAGCTAATGCCTTATGTTCAGCACGCCCATCGCGAACTTGCTGTTGCAGGGGCGAACAATGCCGATAAAATTCACTCAAATCCCACAGGCGCCTGCAGATATCTAACAGAATTGGATTGGGACATGCGGCGATAAGCTCGTAATGAAATTGACGGTGGATCTCGGACCACTCTTCACTAATGACAAGCTTGTCATTTGCTTCCTTGTACTCGGCTGTCTGCGATAATTTGTGGTGAACGGCAATTACATTGGATTCCCATGTAAGATCGCCACAGGCGATGGATAGGCGTAAGGCTTCGGATTCATTAATCGAACGCGCCCGTACGATGTTATTCAGTTCTTCTTCCGACGCCCTCTTCACTGAGAATCCGTGGTTAGGGTTTTGCAGGACGAGGCCTTGAGTCGCCAACCGGGTCAGTGCTTCTCGAACGACAGCAACCGAGACCTCGAAACCTTTGGCTAATTCCGAAACGGTTAATGGAAAACCCGGTTCATATTGTCCGGCCAGAATATCGGACTGCAATTTCTTCGTGACATTCTCGCTTAAAGTAGACGAACCGTTTCTTTTGGCCATGCAGCCAGCACCATCCTTCATGCACATTAGGATTACACACATTTTATCTAGTTTACACCTAAATTCACAAAAAACAAAGGTAAAATTCAATAATCTAACAACTAAACGATTTATGTTTACAGAATCGATTATTGTATATATAATCGAATTTGTATCGACAAAAAGGAGGAATTTTACAATGAACAACAATCCATTAGCCAAATTACCGGAAGTCGCAGCCTTTCAGGTGGTAAGTAACGACATTATCGAGGGCCTTCCCCTACCGCCACAGCAGTACTCAGGTATGTCAGGTGTGGAAGGTGCCAAAGATCTTTCACCCCATTTGAAATGGTCGGGTGCACCCCATGGGTCGAAGAGTTTCGCCGTAACAGCATATGACCCAGACGCCCCAACCGGATCGGGATTATGGCACTGGGCCGTCATTAACATCCCTGCCAGCGTCACCGAACTTGCGACCGGTGCAGGTGACGAGTACGGCAGCGGCTTACCGAAAGGCGCCCTGCAGCTGCCGAACGATTTGAGGCTCCAACGGTTTATCGGTGCGGCGCCCCCAGCGGGACACGGTCCTCATCGGTATTATTTTATCGTTCATGCGCTGGATGTCGAGAATATCGGCGTCGACCCTAGCGCCACGCCGGCGTTCTTAGGATTCACCATGCTGAGCCATACGCTGGGGAGAGCCGTACTCGTGGTAACAGGGGAGACCAAATAATCCAAGTCATTTGAGGTCACAGGAGACGATGACATGAAAAAAAGTGAGCTTCGGCATGTGACACAGAACGACCCGCCCCCTCAAAGCGTATGCCCCATGTGCCAGGAGCCCATGAAAATTTTGAAGCATACGATCATTTGCGGCTGCGGGAGCAAAATCAACAAAATGGGCGTTGAGCACCGTCCTAAAGGAATGAGGCGTACCCATGCAAACCCATACAAGCATTCAAAAGAATAACGGGGAGTTATTACTTGTTTTACTTGTCTTTACACTCATTATCTCTGTCATGAATGCAACTATGTTTAATGTTGTACTTCCAACGATCAGCGATCAGTTTCAACTCTCACCATCGCAAGTGAGCTGGATCATCACGGGCTATATGATCGTATATGCAATTGGCTCGGTCACTTACGGAAAATTGACAGACAGATACAGTTTGAAGAATTTGTTGACCTTTGGTCTGATCCTTTTTGCCATTGGATCCGTTGTCGGTTTGGTGGCTGCCCAATATTGGATGGTCATTGCGGGGCGGATTGTACAGGCGGCTGGCGCATCGGTCATCCCGGCGACTGCTATGATCGTGCCAGTTCGTTACTTTTCACCCGAAAGGCGCGGTCGTGCGCTCGGTACCGTCGCAATCGGGTTTGCACTCGGTTCGGCACTCGGTCCGATCATTGCTGGGATAGTGAGCAGTACGTGGAACTGGCGGGTACTATTTGTGATATCGCTATTATCGTTGCTTACGCTGCCCATGTATCGAAAATATTTGGAGGATGAAAAGGGAGCCGCCGGCAAAATGGATTTCATAGGCGGATTTCTTTTGGCGGGCACAGTAGCCATTCTTCTACTGGCTTTAACAAACGTTAATAGTTGGTTCGCCTTGGCGGGTGCTATTTCTTTCGCTCTTTTCTTATTACGTATACGCTATGCCGCAGCTCCGTTCATCAACCCGGCTATATTTCGAAACAAACCGTTTTCATTCAGTCTAATGATGACTTTCGTTATGATCGGGATCAGCTTTGCTATTCCATTCATTACACCTCAGCTGCTTTCTTCTGCCAATCATTTATCACCGGTGCTCATCGGGATGGTTATGCTGCCGTCTGCCCTAATGGCTGCACTATTGGGTCGTCGAGGCGGAAAATTAGCGGATGAAAAGGGAATTCCGTTCCTGGTGTATACAGCGTCAGCGCTTCTTATTATCGGCTTCATCTGTTTGTCTTCAGTCGTTGGCATGTCGCCAGTCTTTATTGCGGTCTTTCTTATTTTCGGCGTCCTGGGTCAATCGTTCATGCAAATTGCGATGTCAAATACCGTTTCACGAACGCTATCACAAGAGCATCTGGGAGTAGGAATGGGGTTGTTCACCATGATTACTTTTATTTCTTCGGCTGCATCAACAGCTGCGATCGGCAAGATCCTGGATTTCGGCACATCGACCTTTCACATAAATCCAATTCCTCACAATAGCTCCACTTTCGTATACAGCAACATTTTCCTAGCACTTGCCTTTCTGGTCGTTGTGATGGCCGCATTGTATTATGTACAATTTAGGTGTGCAGCCAAAATGGCTAAGGACGAAAAACCAGATCGCACATCAGTTACTTCGTGACCTGAACGCCAGGATTAAAATACATGTCCATTCCTGCCGAAAAGTTTAACAATTGTAAGGGAGCATTCTCAAAAGGGTCAAACTCGTAGTCGGCTATCTTTTCTGGAACCTCTGCTTTAGCCAAAAACGACCATGCAGGCCTATGCCTGCTTGGTCGCTTTGGTTTTCCATCTCATCTTTACTCTCATAGCGAAACACGAGCTTTTGATCGGCAGTGCACGTCCAAGTATCTGCCTCCGCGTCGTTGTTGGACCAGTTTTTTGGCGTGGCGTTAATGCCATCTTTATTCGCATACATAGTAATCTGACCATCATTCACCTTGATATTATTCGTTTCGATGCCTCCTTCAATAGGAGCAATCAGTTAAAGCCCGCTGATTGTTTCAAATGCTTTAAATAACGGGCACGGATCAGTAGAAAGTACAGGAATTGCGCGGCAATTTGGGTTTTGCTGTGTTTTTTGATCATCGTATATTGAGGACTCACGCCGTCATACCATTAAACAACTTTATTTTCTGCAACCCCTATATCAAGCGACTCAGATTAAACAACTCTATTTTCCGTTAAACAACTTTATTTCGAGTTAAACATCTTTATTTTCGCTCACCATCACTTGCTTAACGGGTAGTTTCCGAACGGCTATGTAATCAAACTGTAATATTTCTCTCATCTTGGTTTCATCTTATGCTTATATAATGAATTCATGACCCCCCTTTATTATATATTCTCTCTTGGAGCCTGCAGCCTTGTGCCGCGGGCTTCCTTTTTGTTTGAAGATAGATATATAAGCACATGATAAGCAAAAACTATGCATTATTATTTATTAAGAAAGGCATGACACTCTCCCAAAATACGGGGTCTTGCTCCGATTGGCTGTGGCCGGTCCCCGATACAAAGAGCGTTTTTACAAGCCCCTCAGGCAGCTCGCCCTTCAGTTTCATCAAATCCTCCGCGCTTATAAAATCATCGCCCTTGGCATGAATCATTAGAACCGGCGTGCGTCCGGCTTCCGAGAATCCCGCCCGCTTCGCCAGCACCAGCGGTATGCTTGCTTCCTTGAATTGCGTCCGCGAAATGCGCGCGCGGATAAGCCAAATCTTCGGAATTAGATAGGCTAACGGGAAGATCGGCAGTTTTTTGCGCCGCAGCTCCGACTTCATCATCGTCTCGAACCGAACGGGCATGGAGTCCGTTACGACGGCGCTGACCTTCATTCCTTGGTCAAGCGCGAGCAGCGCGCCAAAGCCGCCAAGCGAATGTCCGAGCACCGAAATCCGGTTTGGATCAATACCTCGCAGCTGCTTGGCCGCTTCTACCGCAGCCAGAACGTCATCACGAAACATCAACGCGGAAGGCGCCGATATGGAATCGCTGTCGCCGTGGCTCCGCGCGTCATACATCCATACCGCAAAGCCCGCTTCGTAGATCGGTCTGGCATATCGGAGTACTCTCGTCCGGTTAGAGCCCCATCCGTGTGCAATCACAATCAGAGGCGCAAGCCCCTCTCGGGTTAAGGCATCCGATGCCGGCTGCAGCAGCCAGCCCTCCAGCTTGGAGCCGTGGCTTGTAAAGGATACGGACTGCCACTGCGTCCCGATGGCAGGAGCATTGCCGTTCGCAAGCTTCCGCGGTGTCTGGCTGCGGGCGCCCATTTGCCATAATAATGCGGCAGCCAGCACAATGATGATGAGAATGAAGACGGGTAATAACCATGAGACATCGTCCATCCCAGCTACCTTCCTTTCTCTACAAGGCTTTCACGGCTTCAACGAACTGCCGGGCCTTCTCCGTTACCTGATCGAATTTGCCTTCGCGAACCCACTCCAGATTGACAAGCTTGCTGCCCATTCCGACAGCATTCGCTCCTGCTTTAAAATAATCGGCAATATTATGCAAATCAACGCCGCCGGTGGCGATCATCGGAATCGTATCGAGCGGACCGCGAATTTCTTGCAGGTAGCCTATGCCAAGCGTTCCCATTGGGAAAATTTTTACGGCATCGGCTCCGGCCTTCCATGCCTTCACGATTTCTGTCGGCGTCATAACGCCGGGCCAGACGGAGACTCCCCGCTCGCGGCCGTACGCAATCACTTCCTCATCCAAATTAGGGGATATGAGAAATTGCGCTCCTGCGGCAACGGCTTGCTCCGCGAGGGCCACATCCGTTACCGTGCCTGCTCCGACAGCTGCTTTGCCGTCAAACTTCGTACGCCAACGATTGATCATTGCCGCCGCGCCATCCGTATTCATCGTAATTTCCATCATATAAATACCGCCGTCGATTAAAGCCTGCGCGGCAGCGTCCGCATGCCGGTCTTCGATTCCCCTTAATATCGCTACGATTTTGTGCTGCAGAAGCAGCTCAAGCATTTGACCCATTCTTATCTCCTCCGGCCTGTACATTCATTTATTCCCAAAATTGCTTTAACATGCGCAAAAATAAATTCGGAAACGGCAACGTTTCCATATCTTCCTTGCCAATCCATCGATACGCGCTCATCCCGGCAGCTTGCAAACCTTGCGTATCCGCAGCCTCCGCAGCCTCATATCCGGCGTTTACTTCAGCAGCTATGAGATTACGCTCAGGCTCGGACGATGCTGCCACATCCTCAAGCACATTCGCCACTTCGCCTAAATCAGCCAAATAGAATCGCATTTTCCAATGAATATGGCTGAAAATATGATCCGCATCCATAAACCAGCTGCGCGGCCTTATGAGCAATCCCGTATCTTCCTCCAGCATGCGGCTGATCATCTCAGCCAGCTCGCCCTGCTCCTTCGGCGCTGAATCGGCCAGCCAGCCTGCCTTATCCGGCGGCAGCAGCAAATGCGGCAGCTCCCACATCTGAGCAAGCAGCCCCGTATCCGGGCGCTGCCTTACGAGCACCTTGCCCGCATTCACCCCGCTGCCTACGACAATGGCTGCCGCCCTGAATTCCGGACGCGGCGGCTTCGCCTTTGTTTTTATCGGCAATTCCGACTCCCTGCCCGCAAGGCGTGCCGCGCAATGCTCCATCACCGGGCATGGCAGGCAGCTGGGCGATTTGGGCGTGCAAACAAGCGCTCCAAGTTCCATAAGCGCTTGGTTAAAATCACCAGCGGCACCTTCCGGTATAAGCGAGGCAGCCAGCTTCTCGATGCCTACCCGCGTAGATGCCTTCGCAATGTCGTCCTCGAGGCAAAAATAACGGGAGAGCACGCGCATCACGTTACCATCGACTGCCGGCTCCGGCCGGTTAAACGCTATGCTCATAATCGCTCCGCTTGTGTACGGACCCACGCCCTTCAGTCCCGCTACGGAAGCTTTATCGTCCGGAACGATCCCGCCGTATCGCGCTACTACCTCTTTGGCGCCTGCTTGCAAATTGCGCGCGCGCGAGTAATAGCCGAGGCCCTCCCAGCTCTTGAGCACCTCCGTCTCCGGCGCTTCCGCAAGCGCGCTTACGGTCGGGAATTTACTCATGAACTGGTTATAATAAGGAATAACCGTATCCACCCTCGTCTGCTGCAGCATAATTTCAGATACCCATACGCGGTACGGGTCACGATTAATCCGCCATGGCAAATCGCGCTTGATCAGCCGATACCAATTAAGCAGCTCCGTGCTAAAAAATAGTTTGACATCCTCTTGTCCCATTAGCTGTTATCCTCCTCGCTAGTTGATGCCTCCGGCCCCAACCGGCTGCAGCTGTTAAGTCGTCCGATGCGGCGGTATTGAACAGGCGTGATCCCCATGTATCTCTTGAACAGCCTGGATAAATAGTGGTTTTGCATGCCTACCTGCTTGGCCACGGCCGCCACCGGCAGCTCCGTTCCCATTAGCAGATCCTTAGCGAGCGCAATCCGGCGATTGGTTACATATTGAATCGGGGAGCAGCCCATAATGCTTTTGAAAGAGGTAATAAAATAATTCGGATGCAAAAAGGCGAATTTCGCCAGCTCTTCGACTTGTATGTTCTCATGCAAGTTCGCTTCAATGTAGGCAAGCACCTCGTTCCACTTCACCTCGGAATCGGGATCAGGCTGGTCTTCTCTCTGAACATCGCTTTCATCCATATAAATGGCAAGCAGCTCCAGCAAAACGGCCTTCAGCCGCAGCTCTCTCGTAATGGTATTGGAGTGCTGGTACGCATCCATTTTGTCAAAAAGCTCCTTGACCGCCTGCCTGTCCTGCACGATAACGAATGGCGGCAGCTGCAAGGAATTCATGACTTGAACATCGCCTAGCTCTAATCGAAAATGGCACCAATAGCGGCTAAAATTTTCGTCGCCCTCCGTACCAAACGATTGCATCGTACCCGCCGGAAATAAATAAAGGGTTCCCGGCTGCAAATCATGCTTTTCTTCATCGATCATAGCCCAGCCTTTTCCCTTCTCTGTGTAACAGAAACGGTAAAAGTCCGGCTCAGATTTTTGTTCTAACCAGCCTGGGACACTTTCGGTATAAGCGCTCATAATAACGTCGGCTTGGAGTTTTTTCAATTGATTCTGTAAAATGCCATCTATTGTCGGTTTCATGAATTCTCCTGTAGGTAAAACTGCGATATAATAGATAAATAAACATCGTGTTCGGCTGTCAGCCTTCTCTATTATACGAATTAACGCTTCAAATTCATATGGACGTCTTGTGAATAGCCTTGATAAGACCAATATTTACATAATTATACAATAAGAAGGGATGAATTTTATTGTTCGCCAAGCGGAATCCCATTTTTATCCTTATTTTGTTCGTTTCTTTGATGCTGATGCTGGCATTAACAGCCTGCGGAGGCAGCGGGAATGCAGCATCAGGCAAAGACGGCGCGCTTGATGGGCCCGATGAAGTTGTCTCGGTATATAAGGCCAATTGCGTTAGCTGCCATGGTACCGGGCTCCAAGGGAGAGTAGGCCCTGCTACCAATCTCCAAAAGGTTGGCGAGCGTATGAGCGCTTCGGACATCACGCAGCAAATCGAACAAGGCGAGGGCTCGATGCCGGCTTTTAAAGACCGTTTGACCACCGAGGAAATTACGGGCCTTTCGAATTGGCTGGCTGCCAAAAAGTAGCATAAGGCGTCCCTAACGCAATAAAGCCTATAACGCCGGGATTATTCATAACAATAACCTTATCACTGCATATCCATAAAAAAAAGGATGCCCTGGCTGACTAAGCTGCCGCAGGCATCCTTTTTTGTTCGTAATCGTCTAATAGCCGATATGGTGACCATTTATTTTGGGAGATTTCATGAAATGAAGCGCGGACTGCCCGGCGTACGTCCAATTCGTTTCGCCCATTTGCGGATGCAACGGGAACAAATCCCCCTGGACCAGCACCAGATCTCCGCCCCAATCGTCCGAATACAGGCCGTCATACTCGACCCATTGCCCCGTCTTAAAACGGCGCTTCGTCTTCTGCTGCCGCTGCTCCTTCATTGCCGACATCCCCTCTCGACTGCTAACTTGGTATATTACATTCCAAGTATAGGCAAAAGGTTACTCCGATATCCGTTCCGCAACGGCAAATGCGGACGCGAGCTTACGCTCATGCGTAATGGTTACATGAATTCGCACGTCCTCCGGCCGAAGTCCCAGACGCTCCCAAGCACCTGCGGATAAATAGCATTCCGGTTTGCCGCAGCTCCCCCGCAAAATTTCGATGTCCGTAAATCCAATCACATTGCCAATGCCGCAGCCAAACGCCTTTACGACTGCTTCTTTTGCCGCAAAACGGCCCGCTGTAAATTGATGGAGCCGCTCTCCCGCATAATGCAATGCAAGCTCCCGTTCGCCGCCTGAGAGCACGCGCTCTAGAAATCTTTTGCCCGTGCGACCGTCTAACACTTTGGCTATTCTCGTAATATCCGATAAATCATGTCCGATGCCGATGATCATACTAACACCCGCCTTTTCCCTGAAGGTGAGATTAGCAGAAGGCATCAAAGAAGTCAAGAAATGCTTCCTTTTTCCGAGCTCCCCGGTCCAATTATTCCTTGATCGGCTCCCCTGTCAAGCGTTCGTAATGGAAGCTGTTGCCCTCTTCATCCAGCACGTCTATCGTTATTAAGCTTGCCTGCTTATCATCGATAAACTCGCCGGATGCCAGGTACGTATATTTTGTAAATCCGGGATACTCGAATAATTCAGCTGCGCGCGGCTGAAGCCCAAGCGGGATCGGCACTTCTTCCCCGTTTTTATTATCTTTAGGAGCTACAACAGCCATCACCGAAGCAGCCGCTCCTTGCCCTTCAGGAAGCCAGACATCGAGTCTCGCGGTTTGCACCTTCGACTGCTCATCCTCTGAGATGCGCATGCTCATATGCGCTTTGTCGCCCATGACATGCCAATATATCGGTTCCGAAAGTTTCTGCGCCGCATCAGCCGGAGGGGAGGTGGAGGATAACCAGCCGGCCAGCACAAACAATGCGACTGCGAGCAGCACCTCGGCCCGAATGCCCAGCAGCAACCCTCTTCCAGAAAGACCCTGCGCGATGCGCGGCATAAATACCAGCCTGTGAAAAGCAGCGATGGCGAGCACAAGCAGCATGAATCCGGTTTTGGCGGTAATAAGCCTGCCGTAAGGCGTTGCCAGCAGCTGTTCCCATGCCGAAAGCCTCGCTGCTGCCAGCCAGATCCCGCTGATCAAAATCAAGCCCATGCTGGGCAGCGCCCAAATCGCAAAGCGCGCTGCCGATTGATTCAAGCGATCGGCAGCATCCCTCTCAAAGGTTAGGGACAGCAGGCCCGCAAGGCCGCCGAACCAAATGGCTGCCGCCCCCATATGAATCGTGTGGGCGATGATGGCCGCCGCTGCGCCCTCTAATGCCGCGTAGGCATGGCCCGTCAGCGGGAAAGTCACGATGATAGCCGATGCAGCAGCAAATTTAAGAGGATTTGCCCATAAGCGCTCCCTGCTTGGCGCGAATGCGAGCAAAAGCGCGAGTATGGCGAGCGCCGTTCTAAGCACTGCCATCCTGCCAATCATCGTACCGGAAGCCAGATCATATAAGGCTGCGCCGCCAAATTGCTCGGACAGCATCGTTAATCGCGATAGTCCGGAAATCAACCACACGAATGCCGCGGCGCCGATAACAATCCGTTCGGCCCGCAGCGAGAAGCCGATCGGTGCCTTTTTCTCCCCGTCTCTCCAAATCACGTAGCGAAAGAACAAAATCCCCGTAAGCAGCACGCTTACCAGAATATCAAGCACGCGCAGCGCAACCATGCTGCCATGGCCGCCTGTATGCTCATGCTCCCCCTCCTCGGCATGGCTGCTTCCGCCGTGGCCGTCGTGATCGCCATGGCCGCTGGCCTGGCTGGTCCCTCCCGCTTCCGTCTGCGGCGAAGCAGCATCCGCGGGCTCGGCGCCGGCAGCTGACGGACTTGCTTCGCCTCCGTTTCCGCTTCCGGAGCTTCCGGCTGTCGCTGTATCCGGCGTTGCTGCCGGCTTATCGCCGCTGTCCGAAGCAGCTGGCGCGCTTGGCTCGCTGCTTGCTTCGCCAGCTGCTGACGGCGCGACGCTTGCTTCGCCAGCCGCTATCGGCGTATCGTTGGGCTTTGCCGCAGCTGTCGGCCTCGGCGTACTGCTCGGCTTCTTCGTAGGCGCGGGCTTCGCCGTTGATTCCGGCTTAACCGTCGCTTCCGCTCCATTGCCGGTGCCGTCTCCAGCGCTTCCGTTCCCGTCTCCGTCCAAGGATACCGTATCATCCGGTTTGGAATGTTCCAGCTTCACGCCGACTGCGAATTGGAAGGAACCGTCCGTCATATGCGAATCCAGCGAAAGCACCTGCCAGCCGGCCTCATAGACGCCATTCTCCAGCTTTGGAATCGTATAAATAAGCGTCTGATCGCCTTCAGCGCTTAATGTGCCTGCAATGGCTGCTCCGTCATCGACCCGTTGGAGCGAAATGCTGCTCAGCTTCGTATCGATTTTTTCAGTAAACTTAATTCGTATGGCCGTTGGTGATTCCGTCAACTCAGCATCCTGATAGGGGGCCGATTGCGCAATATAGGCATGCGCCGAGACGAAGCCCGGCATGCATGCCCACATCATAATAAATAAGGTAATCCAATTTATTCGCTTCTTCATCATCAAGCCTTACTTCGTATAGACCGCAACCGCTGCTTGATTTCCGCCTACTGCCGGGAAATACTCAACGAATGCGCCTGCCGCTTCTGCCGCGGAACGAAGCGGTACAAGGCCAGTTCCTTTATACGCTGCATCCACATGCTGTTTTATAAAGGATGCATTCACCTTTGTCGTGCCTTGCGTTATGGTCAGGCTGCTGGCAGCCGCTGCATTTCCGTTTACATAGATAAGCGGTTTAGCCGAGGATGGCGTGCCGGGAAGCTTTACGGATTTATTTTGAACCGTAAACGTTAGGGTCGCTTCGTAATTTGTAGTGCTGTACTCGCCTTCCTTGGCTTCCGCCGTGCTCGGCTTCGCGCGGACCAAATAATAATCGGCTGCGCCTGTTTTAAAGGTAATCACGCCTCTGGCATCCGTCTTCAGCTGGGCCGCTTCCGAATTGCTTCGACGGATGATATCCACTGCCGTATCGGCTAGCGGCTTACCCTTTAGGAGAAGCTGAATCGATACCGTCTCGTCCGGTGTAACCGCAGCCGGGTTAAATACGGGGACAAGCTCAGCCCGGTCCGGGCTTACCTGCTTGGAGAAGCCCTTCAGTGCTTTCACCCGCTCAAGAACGGGAATATCGCCAACGGCTACAAATGATTTTGCGCTGCGCAGGGTACGGCTTGCAGCCTCTGCCCCTTTGAACACACTGTCTGCTTCCGTGGAAATAATATACGCTCCGGGTATATTCGATTTAAACGATGCAACAAAGTAATTGTTCAGTGCAGGCGACTCTTCCGTTGCCGGCTCGCCCGTATAAAAACGCGTGCCTGTAATATCCGACTTCACGCCAGCCGGCGTTGTCACGAATACTTTCGAGCTGTTGCCCCACTGCCCGTCTATGCGGTAGCTTTTGTGCTCATTAGAGTGGTTTCCGTACATAAGCTCCACGTAAGAGATTTGGTTTTGCGCTACGATCGGAGCGCTTGTCTGCGACCATCCGTCATGCGCGAATACAGGAACCGCCGCTCCAAACACCAATACTGCCGCTAGGGCAGCGCCTGCGATTTTTTTCTTAAACATCATTCAAAAAAACCTCCATCGATTTGGATTAACTGTCCAAATTGTAGCAATGGAGGTCTTTCTGCGCATGACTCGTTAGGGCTATAGAGCTGTGAACGATGTGTGAAGAGCGTGCGGCAATGTATTAAAGCGTATATTCCGAAAAATCAACCGCAGATCCGTTTATTCGATTGTCGCTGATACCCTGGCTGTCTACCGTAAGCTCCAGCCTCGTCTCATCACGAGTGACATACCGAACGCTTAGATTCTCGCCTGATAACCATATTGGCGAGTTTCTTCTTGCCTCAGCCGCAAAAGCTTCAAAGATCGGCAGCCCGATCCGTTTTGCATCACTGCAGCTGACCGCTTCGATAATGACGCCGTTATGCGCCCCCTCGCTTGTCACGACATACCGGTCGGATAAACATTCAAGCACACAGGGCTGCATCACATAAACGGACCAATAGACCTGATTCGTCTGTCCGAGCAGCATTCCAGGCTCCTGCATCCATTCGATATGAGGTAAAATTCCGATTATACGATTCTCGGTGCCTTCCGGAATAGCGTAGAGCGCAGCAATCGTATTTTTGTAAAACAAAACTTCCGTATTCCCGGTTTGATGTCTCGGATCCTCGTTCCCATTGCGATCAGACGGGTGGAAAAAATAAGCTTGATTCACGCCTTCTTGCCGACCTGCGGGCAATGAAATATCCCAGCGATGCTGCTCGTTATCAAACTCTGCGTACCGCTCCCACATCCCGCCCGCCGCAAACTCCTCCGTAATATAGGCATAGCTGTGCAGCTTAGTCGTACCCCCGCCCGATTGCTTCGTAATGAGCTTCTTCACCTCGGCCGGCTCGCTGCGGTTGATCGCTCGTTTACGGATCTCTTCAGGCGCTTCGTAAAACAAGAAGCCTGCGTACTCCGTCCGAGGCAGCTGAGCAGGCAGCTCGAAATCGCCAAATTGCACGTAGTCATGCAGAACATTGCCGTCCAGCGGGATATCATGCTTTTGCGCTCGGCAATGAGCTCCGACAAAAGCCCCTTTCAAATAAAACGCGGACCGCTCGTCCCATAGAAAGTCCAGCATGCCCGCTAGCTCTTGCTTGATTGCTTGATCCTTGATTAAATGCCATGCGCATGTAAATGCCTGCACCCAATGCCAGAACCAAGGCAGACTATTGTATTCGGACATGCCCTGCTTTCGGATATGAGCGAGGGAGAGCCCGAGATTGCTGCGTCCGTCTTCCGTTAAAGCGGCATCCTCGTACCGTTCGCCGAAAATCAGCTTAGCAGCCGTATATTTGGCATCGTGATGACCGAATACATTATTTTGACGATAAAATCCGCTCCGATAGACATGCTCCAGCGCGGAATCAAATGCCTGTTGAAGCTTAGAGCTAAAATGGGAGCTGTAGCGGCTCGCAAAAAAAGCCATCAAGCTGCCCATCAGCTCCACGGGCAAAGCATTCGGCGCGGCTTCCCGCGGCGAAGTGCCTAAGTTAAGCGGCCAATGTCCATAGGTCGCACGGTTTGAGTCTTGATCCTGAAGAGCCAATACCTCCAGCAATACGGCTTCGGCCGTTTCCTTGGCGCCCTTCGCTTCGAAGGACAGCTTCTCCGGCTGATCAACCGCGGCCGCAAACAGGTAGGACGCATAATAAAAATTATCGCGAATATCGTGATGAAACCATAGCCCGCTGCTTAGGACGGGCTGCTGCTGCGCCGCAGTGGCTATTTTTAGCACAATCTCGTTCTGCCTGGCTGTAAAGCTCATCATACCGGTCTCCTTGAAAGTCTGATTTTTCTTCTAATCATATCTAATTTAAACCGCTAGAGAAACCTCATTATTGTTTTCTATTAAAAATAATGATAGGTTTGAGAGAAATGCTTTCTCTCACCGGAGAGGCTAAATATTCATAGAAGGAGCTGGAAATTTTGCAAACGGGCTTCACCTCACTTACCGCTTTGTCCAGTGCGTCAAATTTTATGTGGAGGCCGGAGAAACCAGCGACCATGACCTTCCGCACCTACATTCGGCCGCGGGAATACGGCCTGCTTTCGTTCAAGCTTTGGCACAGCAATACGGTCGATTCGACATGGGCGGACGGCTCGGAATCGAAGGCCAACGATCAAGGTGGACAATGGCGGATCGAATCCTGCTCCGTGGCTGACGGCGGCTTGCAGCCGGATGGCAGCGTCGCTGAAGGCAGCGTGCGCCCTGTCACGTTTGGCGGAGAGCTCTCGCGGGATGTGGAGAAGGCTGAGCAGTTCTGGAGCGACCAGGTATCGGTGCTCATACCCGAGCATCATTTTCTGGCGTTCAGCTGGTCCATTACGGTAGTCGGCTTTGAGAACGGACTGCCGTTCAATACGGAGACTTTGCTTGCAAGCGCCTATGAGGCGGAGGGAGATTTGGCTGGACAAGCTTCGGCAAACCTCTATGCGCCTGCCGGCAATCGTCAGGTCCTTCCTTCACTGCTTGCGTACGAAAAGGCCGTGTCGAAGCAGATCGTGTTTCTCGGGGATTCCATTACGCAGGGCGTACGGACGGAGCAAGATGGATACGCCTTCTGGGCTGCAAAAATTGCTGCCGGTTTTGGCGCTGATATCGGGGTATGGAATATTGGCAGCGGCTGGGCCCGCGCTTATGATCTGGTCGACGACAGCCCTTGGCTTAACAAAGCAAAGTTCGGTGACGAGGTGGTGATTTGCCTCGGCGTTAACGATATCGGTACGGCCAATCGCAGCGCCGAGCAATTGATAGCCGATTTAACGGCAATTATCCAGCAGCTTATCGAGAACAAACCGGGTCTTGCCGTTTGGCTGTGCACGCTGCCTGCTTTCAACTTCGAAGGCGAGCACGAGCTTGTCTGGCGCACCGTTAACGATTGGATCCGCTCGGGTTCGGCAGCCGGCGTTGCCGGTGTCTTCGACATGGCCAAGGTGCTTGGGCAAGTGGCTCCGAACGACCAGCTGCTGCAGGCTGCCTACATGAGCCCCCATAACGATCCCCACCCGAACGGCCATGCGGGTACAGCGGTTGCGGAAGCCTTCTTGGACTGGTATACGGAACATACGAAATAGCATTGGCCACTGGCTGCCGGCTCGCGAGCTGGCTTAAAAGCAAGGAGGCTGCCTCGGTAAGCGTTATGCCTTCCGAGACAGCCTCCTATTTGAATGGCCTTCTATCTTGGCCTGCACTAGTACAAGCAAGTAATGCGGCTGCTTACGCTTTTGCCTGCGCCAGCTTCACGAGCAGATGGGACAGCTTATGCTGCTCTTCTTCGTTTCCGACCTTCCACAGCTCCTGCAACAGCTTTTCCTCGCGGTTGCGCGGGTCCTCATTCTTCGCTAAGTATCCTGCTACCTTCTGTGCTACTAATGCCAGCTGCTCCTCATTTAAACCGATATTCTCAGCCAGCTCGATTCGTTTGGCAAGATAACCTTTGAAATGCTCGAAATTTTGCAAAATATCATCTTTGATCCCCGCGTCCATACGATCCAAGGTTTGATCGATTTTCCCAAGCTCCAGCTCGCCGTCTTTATCCACAACATGTTTAATCTCTGACATATAAATTCCTCCCAGTACGGTAAATTTACTATCGGTCTATTTATACCCCTACATCATGCGAACCAAACATCAGGCTTCAAATCGCCGCCACCTAATAGCCGCCTGTTTGACCGCCACTCGAAACGGGTAGTACAACGTAATCAAACCAAAAAGAGGTGGACAATCATGAATGAATTTGAGAAGGATGCAGACGGCGTAGACAAAATAGGCAAACGCGATCACCCCGAGCAGTACCCGACGGAGAATGAGAGCTTGTTCGATAAATTCAAGAGCCAACAAACGGTAGATCCGATTCCCGTTGAAGACCTCAAGCTTCAAGTAGAGGACGAGAAGCACAAGGAAGAGACCAAGCATAAATCATCCAGTGAGAATAAATATAAGTAAACGCAGGAAAACAGCAAAGAGGACGCCGAAATCATCCGGCGTCCTCTTTGTCGTTAGATCCAAACCTGCCTACTTTGCCTCTACCGCCTGTTCGCGCGGACGAAAACCGAAGCCAAGCAGCGCAAACGCGAGAAATGCGGCACCCATAAACAAAAAGATGCTGTACAAGGACACATAGCGGATGCCGTAGCCTCCGAGAGTTGGCCCCATGATGCTGCCGATGCTGAAATGTATCGAAGCAATGACATTTGCCGCAGGCAAAATGGCACGAGGCAAAATATCCGCCGCATAGGCAAGGCCCAAGGAATAAAACGAACCGACCGCCCCGCCCGCGATAGCGAATAAAACAAACAAAAGTGCCGTATGGCTCCCTGCAGCCGGTATAGCCAAGAACGCAAGGGAGCCGACTATGCCGCATGTTATCAGCACGGGCTTCCGCCCGATTCGGTCACTCCAAATCCCCAGCG
This sequence comes from Paenibacillus sp. LPE1-1-1.1, assembly GCF_040676435.1. NCBI lineage: Bacteria > Bacillati > Bacillota > Bacilli > Caryophanales > Paenibacillaceae > Paenibacillus > Paenibacillus sp. LPE1-1-1.1. The sequence continues at coordinate 895,172 of NZ_JBEGHY010000012.1, read as the reverse complement.
GAAGCTGAAGGATTAGGCTGCCGATGCCGAAGGATAAAAGCAGAAGCGAGATCCAATGCTGGCCCAGCCCGATCCGCAAGCCGTAAAGCGGAAAGCTGCTGTTCATAGACGCTTCCATCAAGCCGTATAGAAACCCAGGGATGAGCACGAACCATGCGATACGATAGGTTTTTACGAACCGGTTTCCGGCAGCCGCATCTTTAACAGGCCGTTCGGGCAGCTCATTACTCATCCGCAGCACCAGCAAAAGCACCATGATGAAGAAAATACAGGAGACAATAAACGGAACGGCCCTGCCAAGCGGAAGCAAATTAATCCCGAGCGGTCCTAGGCTGAAGCCAAGTCCATACGCCATGCCGTACAACGAAATATATCTGCCTCTGCGCTCCGCGGGACTTGAGCTTACAATCCACAGCTGGGTTGCAAAATGCAGCGAGCTGTCGCCCACGCCTACCAGCAGACGCAAGATGAACCAAACCGCTAATGAATGGGTAAACGGGAAAAGGAGGCTGGCAACCGTAACTAACGCAATGCCTGCTACGATTACTTTCTTGTAACCGAAGCGCAAAACAGGTTTCTCCACGAAAAACATTGTACAGAAAATACCAATATACATAGCAGCCGAGTTAATGCCATTCCTATCGGACGAGACGCCCGCATCCTCCAGCATAATCGACAGCAGCGGCAGCAGCAGCCCTTGGCTCATTCCCGCCACAACGACGACGAGCAGCAAGGTTATTAAACGAAAACGAAAAAAAGAAGGCGAAGCTGAAGCAATTGCACTTGATGACAAACCTGTTGCACTCCCTTACGTAAACAATTGAACACATTTTCACATTGTATACGTATAGGCGGAGCCTGACAACCGCCCATTCCTTGGGAACTGAATCGTGGATCATCAGCCGATGCGTTTGCGAATAATCCATCCGTCTGCCGCTGCCGCCAGCGCGATTCCCGCTGTATACCTCACTAAATCCACTGTCACAAAACCGCTGCCGAGCACTAAGGCCCCCAGAAACGTGCTTCGGATGCCATGGATCCATTCCGCTTGGTACAGCTGGCTCAGCTCGATGCCAAAACAAAAGACAATGCCAATCAGCGCCGGCCAAACGATTGTTTTTGTAGGCCAGAGCACACGGATGCCAAAATAAACCATACTCGCCCAAAGCGCGTCGCCAAAATGCGCGGCAACGAATGCCGGCAGCGCTTCGGCATAGCTTCTAGAGCCGTAGCCAAGTATCATTGCGATAATCATCGCAGCTAAATATGGAGCCCTTGCTTTCAATCCCTACACATCCTCTTACCCGGATTGCAAAAATAAGCCGATTTTTTCATGTATGGCATCCCAGTCTGAGCTGGTCTTATCCAGCAAAATCCGATCTAGGGGCAGCGTCTCCAAAATCGCTAATTCAGCTGTCTTGCGCTGTTCGAGCACCTCAAGCAGCCCGTCTACTCCGCTTAAGCTATTCGCTTTCCCGTAGCCCTGTTCTGTATAATACCAGGTAATAAAACTTAACCACTCTTCCGGTCGTTCCGCAATAACGCTGGAGAAAGACCGTTTAAAGCGATCATCCTGCAAATAAATCAGCTTTGGGTTCAATGCGTGTATGCGGCCGTACAAGGAATGGATATACGCAGATCGTTCCGGCCCTGTCCGGTTATCCCGAACCATCATGACCGTCATTGGATTTTGTAAAAAACAGCATTCCAAGATGTACACTTCATCTCCGTTGACGGCCCGCTCTGCAAATACGCTCCACCTTTGCAGGATTAACAGCTGATGCTGCGCGAGAGGCAGATTGTAAACGTCATGAGTGCCGAAGTCTTCTCCTTCGAAAGCATCCGTTACCTTCGCCAGCTTGCCGTAATACAGCAGAATTCCGCCTGCTACTGCTTCGGAATACCTCCGTAGCAGAGACTCCTGATCTTTGTATCGTTGCAGAAGGGCTTCGAACTGCGCTTCCGTTAAATAAGCAGCAGCCTCGTAATCGGCGGGATGCTCCAAATCTCCTTCCAAAAACAATTGATTCGGTATATGCCGTTCATCCAATAGCTTCTTTACGTAACGCGCGGTGCTCGTTTTTCCTGAGCCGGGCAGGCCTTCCACTAAAATCAGCTTCGTATTTTTCATAGGCATGGCTCCTTTCATTGTTTAGGTAATTCTCTATGCTGCCAATCACTCCTTCCTTTGCTGCGAACATGGCCAAAAAAAAGACCGCCCTGCTCCGATTGCTCGGTCTCAGGACAGTCTTCGTAGCGTACTCTAAACCTAGCAGCCGTTAAATGCCCGGTATCGGGGAACGCTTATGCTCGGTTTTCAAATATTGTTTTTCAAGCTTTTCACGCGCTTCCGCAGGGACTTCTTTGCCCTCGAGATAATCGCTGTTGTCGCCATAGGTAATGCCCAGCTCTGCCTCGTCGGTTTGTCCGTCCCACAGGCCTGCGGTAGGCGCCTTATCGAGCACGCTTTGCGGCACGCCGATATGCGAAGCTAACTGGCGGACCTGGCGCTTGTTAAGCGAGCTAAGCGGAGTAATATCCACTGCACCGTCGCCCCATTTGGTATAAAAGCCCGTAATCGCTTCAGACGCGTGGTCTGTCCCGACAACCAACAGGTTTAAATCAAACGCAAGCGCGTACTGCATAACCATGCGCGTTCTTGCCTTCACGTTTCCTTTGCCACCGCGGCTCAAATGACGCGGAATGCCCAATGATTTGAAGCTATGCTCCACCTCAATCGCAATCTCGTCCACGGCTTCCGCAATGTTCGTCTCCGCGCGATGCTTCAGCTGGAAAGCTTCGGCTACCGCGTAGCTGTCAGCAATGTCGGATTGCGTCCCGTAAGGCTGGAACACGCCAAGCGTCATATACTCCCGGCCCGTCTCCGCGCTTAGCTCATCCGTTGCTTTTTTGCAAAGCCCGGCTGCTACGGCGCTGTCGATCCCGCCGCTGATCGCAATAAGCAATCCTGCCGTGCCCGATTGCTTTACGTATTGCTTCAAAAAATCTACCCGATTACGAATCTCAACCTCGGGATCGATTTCCGGCTTAACGCCGAGTCTTTCAATAATTTCTTGTTGTAAGCTCATAGCCACCGTCCCGATTAACGGCAGAACCGATCGAAAGCGTCCGACAGATCGGCTGCAATGTCCGCTGCGGAACGATTTTCGATCTGGTGCCGCTCGATAAAGTGAACTAGCTCTCCGTCCTTCATCAAAGCGATCGAAGGAGAGGATGGCGGGTATGGAGCAAAATATTCGCGGGCTTTCGCAGTCGCTTCTTTATCTTGTCCCGCAAATACGGTATACAAATGGTCTGGCGTGATATCATGCTGCAGCGCTTCTGCTACGCCGGGGCGGCATTGGCCTGCCGCGCATCCGCAAACCGAGTTCACGACAATAAGCGCCGTGCCTTTTGCGTTCGGCAATTTTTCTTCTACTTCCTCAGGCGTGCGAAGCTCCTGAATTCCAATGCGGGTAAGATCGTCCCGCATAGGCTGTACCATATCTAACATGTATCGCTCGAATGACATCGACATCGAAACACACTCCTTTAATTACTTTATTTTAGCTACTATTATACCGCCCGTAGTCAAAATAAAGCAACCGGAGCGCGTTCACTCCGGTTGTTCTTTTTCATCTGAAATTGGAGAATTCTCCGGCAAGTCCAGCCCATAGGCGGCATTTTTATCGGGATGCGTAAAAATACCTCCTTGCGGCGGCAGCCCTTTCTCGAAAATATCCCGGTTCTCTGCCGTCTGAAAGCCGATATCTTTATAGGGATGAACCCATTCATCGCCTGCCATGACGGCCGGATCCGTATCCACGCTCCACTGCGACAACGGCGAGTCAGCGGACTCATATTGATGGTCGCCAATGACGATGCCGTACTGGTTTACAAACGGAGCACGGCTTCCGCGCCCTTCGCGGAACTGCGGTAAAAATTCAATTTCATAAGGATCCAGCTCCGGATCGTCGACATGCTGCTTCGCCTCATGCTTATGATCAGTCACAAGATCACCTCCGCCCTAAACGGATGGACGGTTAGGTCCATCAAGCTTTTTGTCAAAGCCGGCGGACTCCGGCGGCTTGCTGTTATTTGCTGCGTTTTTGGATGCCTGCTGAGCTTGCTCACCCGAACGGCTTTTTTCTTCATTATTCTGTGTCAACCTTAACGCCTCCTCCCATAATAAAATCTAACCGGTCTTGCAGGTTAGCTTCCAAAGGTAGTATGCGCAGCTAGAGCCTTCCTTATAAATCCTGAGAAAGACGGACCATATCAACGACCTGGATCCCGTTCTCATAAATCGCTTCCGGATAATGCCTGATGAAAAAGTCCCGGTCAATGCCTGTCATGCGAAAGCCGCATTTTTGATATAAGGCAAGCTGGCTTACACCCGAATTCCCCGTTCCGATTTCAATTGTTTTATAGCCAAGCTGCTTCGCAATCTTTATCGCATGAAGCACCATTTGTTTTCCAAATCCTTGTCCTTGGCGAATCTCATCTACGGCCACATTCACGATTTCCACAGTCTCCGGTCTTGTTGGCAGCAGGACATATTCTGCTATGATTTCGTTATCCATAATACCTACCCAACATTCCCCGCGCTTCAAATATTCCTCTACCAGCAAAGCCGAAGGATCCGCTGACAGCAGCAGCTCCATTGGAGGTTCTTCGTTTGCGAGCAGCTTTCGTATTTCCACAGTCATCTCCTCTTCTTTCTTTGAATTTTTCGATTAACGCCCTAGCTTCCGTCGACTGCAAAAAACCGTAAATGAACAAAGGTTCATTTACAGTTCCCATTCCGTGCAATTATGTCTTTAGCATGCGAAAGCCTCCTGCAGAAAGAACGTAACGATAAAAGCCGTTCCCTCTCCCTCTCGCGACTCGACGTCTATTCGTCCATTATGCCTCTCCGCAATGCTTAAGCATAATGGAAGCCCAAGCCCGGTGCCCTGTGTCTTCGTCGAGAAAAACGGCTCGAACAAATGCTTCATCTGCTCCTGCGGTATGCCCACTCCTTGGTCCGCTATCCGAAGCTCGACTTTGCTCTCGGTGCAGCGGGTGCTGATATTTAAGGAGCCTTTATGGCCCATCGCCTCCATGCCGTTGCGGGCAATATTAAGCAGCAGCTGCTTGATCTCCCTCTCATTCATCATAATCAACGGCAGATGCTCGCAAAGGCTGACTTCAACAGACTGTCCGCGCAGATTCGCATCCGCGTGAAGCAGCGGTACGAGCTCGTTAATGACATCGTGCAAGGAGGACGGCTCCATGATGAGCGCCCTATTTTGGGCAAGCGACAGAAAATCGCTAATAATCATATTGGCCCGATCAAGCTCCTCGATCACAATCCGGAAGTATTCCGCTTGGTTCTTCGGGCTTCGTTCCTGAATGAGCTGGACAAAGCCTCGAATAACCGCCATCGGGTTACGGATTTCATGCGTGATACTTGCAGCCATCTGCCCCACCAAGCTCAGTCTCTCCATTCGGCCAACCTCACTTTGAAGATGGCGCAGCTCCGTTATATCCTGCGCAAGAAGCGCTGCTCCGGCATTTTGGTCCTCTTCCGAGGTTCTTAGCGATATGGTCGTTAGAAGCAGCACCTTGTCGCCATTAACGAATGGAACGAGCGAAGACTTCTTGCCGTTTAGCGCTTGATACAGCATTTTTACGCAAGTATCGCTTTGCCCCTGTTGAAACACGAGAGGAAAGGAGCTGCCGATCAGTCCTTCTTCACCGTTATAGTTCGCATTTAGGTTAAGCACCGTCTTCGCCATACCGTTAAAATGCGTGATATAGCCTTCGTGGTCGATAACGATTACCCCAAAAGATGTCTCGTCAATAAATTGCTGCAGCTTCTCCACTTCGTTGCGGTAATTTGCCGAAATTCGTTTTACTTCTTCATGGAGAAGCTGCTTCTCCATCACGCTTTCAATCATAAAAATAAACAGCCAAGTCGCCGCTAAGGTTCCCGTAGTAGAAATCAAGAGCGCCAAAACCATTTCAAGCGTCCATGACTTGCCGCTAAAAGAGATAAAACCCGATATCGTAATGATGTAATAAAGCATCATCGCAGACATCAGCAGCAGGCCCATTCTTTTCTTGCGAAGGGTTGAAGCATGTTGAAAATGCCGTATCGACCATAAAATCAGCGTTGCGAAAACAACGATAAACACGATGAAGCTGACCGTTTCCCACACGCTGTCCAACATTGGAATTCGGAGACCTAAATAAATGGACGTCAATAAGGCGAACGCTGGCCAGCCTCCGTAAAGCGAGCCTATCAAATACGGTATCAAACGCAAATCAGCTTCATAGCCAAAAATGTTTGATGCCGTCAGCATGCACAATATCATCGATGTACCGCAATAAACACCCATGAAGAATGGCATTCCCTTCCAGCCTTGTTCTTTGTTATACCAGAGCTGGAATGCGAAAACGGGCAATAAAGCCACAATGAATTGTAACAGCAAATCCTTTAACAAAACGATCGGTTCCCCCTGCCGCGCTTTGAATGCATGACACATATTTAGTTAAATTCAAGAAAGAAAGCGTTACTCATTCGTAAGAATCTGTTAGTCCGATTAAAACACATATTACATGTTTTTACAATTGCTCTTCCAGCCAAATGATTAGCTCTTGAATCGTCTTTTCGCCTTCAATATCATTGTGAAGCTCGTGATATCCACCGTCCCAGCGCCTAAAATCGCATTTTCCGCCCAGCTTCCCGGCCAGAAGCCGGCTTGCTTCCAGGGAAGTTACGCGGTCGGAGGTTCCATGCATGAGCAGCAGCGGGATTTGCAGGCGATCTGCGTTAGCTAAAGCCCACTCGCCGCCGGAGCTGATTTCCTTAAAGGCTTGGAGCGTTATTTTTGTATGGCACAGCTTATCCGCTGTAAGCGAATCCGCCGGCACAAAACCGGGCCGGAATAAATCCGCGGGATTTAAGCCTGTCTTCTGCTGCAGCGCCGGCATAATCGAAGCAAGCCTGCGCCCGAACCATTCCACCGCCGGGTTCGGCTTGAAGGCAAGCCGCAGCCAAGGGCTGGTCAGAATGAGTCCTTTTACATCAGGATGTAGGCGCAGCGCGCAGTTCAAGGCGACATTGCCGCCCATGCTGTGGCCGTACAAGAAAATAGGCGCGCCAGGGTGCCGCTCGGCAGCCGCCTCTATCATCAAAGCGGCATCGCTGGCTGCTGCCCCTATTGAATGTAAATGGCCGCGTTTCCCCGATGAGCGGCCGTGTCCGTGCTGGTCGAGCGCAATAACCGCAATCCCAGCCTCCGTGAAGCGTGCCGCGACATGCGCGTACCGGTCGCCATGCTCTCCCATGCCGTGAACGAGACCAACGACCGCCTTGGCCGCCTCGGTCTCCGGTTTCCACTCCCTAAGAAACAATACGGTTCCTTTTGCACCTGTTATATGCCATTCCTCACGCAGCATCAGAACGCCGCCTTTCTTTTGTGGTATTATAGATCTACTAATAAATATAGCAGGTGGAACGCGATGCAGTATGATGCAATTGTTATTGGCGGCGGCTCGGCCGGATTAATGGCCAGCATAGCCGCAAGCAAAGACGGCGCTAAGGTGCTTCTTCTCGATAAAGGAGAAAAATTAGGCCGCAAGCTAGGCATCTCCGGCGGCGGAAGATGCAATGTAACGAACAATAAAGATTTGGACGAGCTTATCAAGCATATCCCGGGAAACGGGCGTTTTCTCCACAGCGCCTTTTCTAATTTCAACAACAAGGATATCATTGCCTTTTTTGAAAACCTCGGCATTGCGCTCAAGGAAGAAGATAACGGAAGAATGTTTCCCGTATCGGACAAAGCCAAGACGGTCGTGGATACGCTTGTTAACCAAGTTCGAAAACAAGGCGTCAAAATTATAGTAAACGCTCCTGTCGATCATATCATGTTCGGAGACGGAAGGGTCACGGGCGTGCGTATCAAATCAGGCGAAACCTTCAAGGGCAGGAGCGTCATCGTTGCCTCTGGCGGAAAATCAGTGCCTCAAACCGGTTCAACCGGCGATGGCTACGCATGGGCCGAGAAAGCCGGGCACTCCATAACGGAGCTTTTTCCAACCGAGGTTCCGCTCACCTCGAATGAACCCTTTATCGTGAGCAAAGAGCTCCAAGGCCTTTCGCTCAGGGATGTCGGATTATCCGTATGGAACCCGAAAGGGAAGCAAATTATCGAGCATCATGGCGATATGCTCTTTACCCATTTCGGCATTTCAGGACCCATCGTGCTGCGCTGCAGCCAATTTGTCGTAAAAGCGTTGAAGCAATATAATGCCGGGAATATCGTTGTTGCGATCGATCTCGTACCAGATAAAAGCAAGGATGAGGTTTACCGGGAGACGTTGAAGCTCGCCGAGCAGGAATCCAAGAAAACGATCAAAAACGTGTTGAAAAACTATCTGCCGGAAAAAATGATCCCCCTTTTGCTTCAGAAAGCCGGCTTGCCTGAGGGGCTTACTTACGACAACATTCCAAAGCAGGACTGGATTACCCTGTCGCAGCTCATTAAGCATTTCCCGATTAGAGTATACGGCTCGCTTTCAATTGAAGACGCCTTCGTTACAGGCGGGGGGATTAACCTGAAGGAAGTCGATCCAAAAACAATGCAGTCTAAGCTCATGGACGGACTGTATTTTTGCGGAGAAATTTTAGATATTCACGGGTACACCGGAGGCTATAACATTACCGCCGCTTTTTCCACGGGCTATACGGCAGGGCTGAACGCGGTACTCCAATAATCGATACGCCAAAAAGGCTGTCCGCATATGTCATTAGACATTGGACAGCCTTTTTGGTGTTTCCGGCAAGCGTCGTTCGTCGTTTTAAATACGGACATCCCCCGAAAAATGGTCATACGTGCCGGGATCCGGTAAAAATCCTTCATTGAAATCCGCATCTTCGTCGCGGTTGCGCAGCCCGTCCGGGTAGGCCGCTTCATCGGACATAATCCAATCCTCATTGACGAGATGCGCAGGTATCGCGATAGCGTCAAGCGAATAGGCGCTATCCGTCATGGCGTCCGCATCGATTTGGGCTTGCTGTGCGAGCTGGCCCCCATGCGCTTGCGCGATTTCAAGCGCGGACGTCAAATCGCTTCCTTCAATATGGACATGCATGCGGCTGCCGTCATGCAGAACCGTCTCATAACCGAGCTCCTTCAGCGTCTCGCATGCGAGCGCTGCGCTCTGTGCGTCGTTAAAATCAAATAATAGGGCAGAGTTCGCAGACATTTACGATCATCCTTTCTCATGTTTGGTTTAGCTTGTCCAATTCATGAGAATACATGTAAGACGGGATAAAAAATAACATGACATGATTTTTTCACAAATAACTATGTCATTGTGTTAGATTTTGTGACATAATCATTACATGCATATCGTCTTTGCGCTAACTGATTGGAGGGTGTCATCGATGAATCATTTATTTTATTTGCTTTCTGAACCAATGCTTATCGTTGAATCCGACGAATCCCGTTGGTCTATTCGCGATGTCAATCAAGCCTTTGCCGTCTTTTCCGGCTTTAAGAAATCTGATCTTATGCTTATCGATCCGTCCACAATCATTTCCGTTCACGATTCGGGCCTATCCTTCGACGAAGCCATCCATCAGCTTGCGGATGAGTTTGCCGTCTCGCCCTTGCTCGAATGCAAGCTGGTGACCAAAGCTTCCACTCCGGCGGACGTGCGCATGTCATGCCGCAAGCTTCAACATGGGGAGCGAACCGTATACGTTCTCATTTGCAAGGATTTGCGCGAGGCAAAATGGATTGATGAATATATTTTACATAATAAAATCATGGTCTCTTCCATCGTCAATGAGCGTTACGGCATCTTGAGCTTAAAGCATTATTACGCCCCTGTGCAGCAGCCCTCCTCCTCTTATGTAAACAAATCGATATTCGATCTCGTCGCGGAGCATGAGCGGAATAAGATCAAGCGGGTGTTCGATTTTGCCAAAAACAACCGAACGGCCGAAGCCGTTGATTTTCAGCTTAAGCTCGGGGACCGAAATTATGGCACCGAAGCCATTATACAGCCTTTTTATAACGGCAACCGAAGCTTTAAAAACTTTGTCGTCATCCTGACAAGCCTATATGCCAACAATAAGGAGGAAGACCCCTCCTATAAGCTCCGCATGCTTATGCTTAGCAAAAATATTTCCGTAACCTCGCTCGCCCAGTCTACGCTTATTTCACTTACAACCATTTCAAAAATTCGCAACGGGAAAATAAAAAAGCCCCAGCGCCTGACGGCTGAATTGATTGCCGGCGAGCTCGGCGTCCGGCCTGAAATGATATGGAGCAGCTTCAAACGATGACCGCGGCAGCTCTATAACCCTAGCAAGCGACAAAAAAAGGGACTGATTACCTCGTACGAGGTGTTCAGTCCCTTTTTATGCTTAAATTTAGCCGCGATAGGGCGCGAGCGCCTCATTCAGGGCTTTTGTTTGTTCATATACCTGCTGGTAAACCTTAAAGATTCCGGCATATGCAGACACCGCGTCAGGCTGCGGCGAATACGATTCCGCATGTTTCACGAATTTGTCTGCGCAGGACTCCAGGCTGTCGAACCAACCGGAGCCGTATGCGGCAAGCATCGCGGCACCCAGCCCAGGTCCTTGTTCATTTTCAAGCGCTACGACCTTCGCATCAAAAATATCGGCTTGCATCTGCAGCCAAACCGGATTTTGAGCGCCGCCGCCGATGGAAATAATCGTATCAACCGTTTTACCCGCACGTCTGAACATGTCCACGGACTCATTCAGCGAGAAAGTAATACCTTCAATCACCGCACGGGCAAAGTGAATCCGTTCATGCGAGCCGTCTACGCCGATAAAGCTTGCGCGAATGACGGAATCCGCATGCGGTGTACGTTCGCCGACGAGGTACGGGGTAAACAGCAGCCCGCCCGCTCCCGGCTTCACGTCGCCCACGCCTTCAAGCAATTGGTCGAAGCTCTCGTTTGGAGCAAATGTTTTCTTGAACCAGCTGAGGCTGTAGCCAGCCGCAAGCGTAACGCCCATGACATAGAAGGAATCCTCTTTGCCATGGTTAAAGAAATGTACCTTGCCCGCAAAATCCTTCGTCTTGTCATTCTCATAGGAGAGAATAACGCCGGACGTGCCAATGCTGCAAAGCGTCAACCCTTCGGATAAAATACCCGAGCCAATCGCGCCGCACGCATTGTCTGCCCCGCCCGCGAATACTTTGGTTTCTGCCGGAAGGCCGGTGCTCTCCGCAAACTGCGGCAGCAGGTTTCCGACAAGGCCATGCGATTCGACAAGCGGCGGACAGAAGCTTGCCGGAAGCTCAAAAGCATCCAGCACTTCACTGCTCCACGCCTTGCCAGCCACGTCAAGAAGAAGCGTACCTGCAGCATCGGAATAATCCATATGCAGCTCGCCGGTTAGGCGGTAGCGCAGATAATCCTTCGGCAGAAGGAACAGCTTCGCCTTGGCGAAGGCTTCCGGCTCATTCTCGCGAACCCATAGGATCTTAGGAAGCGTGAAGCCCTCCAAAGCCGGATTGCGCGTTACGCTGAGCAGCTTGTCGCCAAGCTTGCGTTCAATTTCCCGGCACTGCTCCGTCGTGCGGGTATCATTCCATAGGATCGCATTGCGGATAGGGTTTCCTTCGCCGTCCAGCAGCACAAGGCCGTGCATTTGGCCGGAGAAGCTAATGCCTTCGATCGTGCCGGCATCGATACCGTTAGCGGAAGTGAGCTCGCGCAATGCTTCTACGGTACCGTCTACCCAATCATCCGCCCGCTGCTCGCTCCATCCGGAATGCTCGTGGAACAACGGATAGCTGCGGGATGCTTCCCCGGCTACCGTGCCGTTGCGATCGACGAGCAGCACTTTAACGGCGCTCGTCCCTAAATCTATACCGATTACATAGCTCATTTGCCCTTGATCCTCCCGACTTAAACGCTGAAAATAACTTCGCTCAGTACAAGGCGGATACGTTCTTGACGGCCGGACTCGTTCTTGATCGGATTGTTTTGCAATGCATATTGCTCAAGCGATGCAAGCGTCGCTTTGCCGGATACGATTTCCGCGCCGATGCCTTCTTTGAAGCTGCGGTAACGGTTGTCTACGATATTGTCGAGAATTTTCTCTTCCGTCAATTTCGCAGCCGCTTTAAGACCCCAAGCGAAGCTGTCCATACCAGCGATATGCGCCAAGAAAAGATCTTCTGCTTCAAACGAACCGCGGCGAACTTTCGCATCGAAGTTTACGCCGCCGCGGCCGATGCCGCCAGCTTTCAATACTTCGAACATCGTTAGCGTCGTGGAGTAAAGGTCAGTCGGGAACTCATCCGTATCCCAGCCAAGCAGCAAGTCGCCTTGGTTCGCGTCAAGCGATCCAAGCATGCCGTTGATTGCAGCCGTACGGATTTCGTGCTCGAACGTGTGGCCTGCAAGCGTTGCATGGTTTGCTTCAAGGTTAAGCTTGAAATGATCTTTCAAGCCGTATTTTTGCAAGAAGGAAATCGTTGTTGCAGCATCGTAGTCATATTGGTGTTTCGTTGGCTCTTTCGGTTTCGGCTCGATCAAGAATTGCGCATCGAAACCGATTTCGTTAGCGTATGCGATTGCCATATGGTACAAGCGGGCAAGGTTATCAAGCTCAAAGCCCATGTCTGTATTAAGAAGCGTTTCGTAGCCTTCACGGCCGCCCCAGAATACGTAGTTTTCAGCGCCAAGCTCTTTACCGACTTCAAGGCCTTTTTTCAACTGCGCGCCGGCATAAGCATAAACGTCAGCGTTGCAAGTCGTGCCTGCGCCGTGTACGAAACGCGGGTTGGAGAACATGTTAACCGTGTTCCAAAGCAGCTTTTTGCCGGAGGATTTCATGTTGTCCTTCAATAGAGCAACGATTACATCCAGGTTTTTGTTCGTTTCTTGCAAAGTTTCGCCTTCCGGCGCAATGTCCACATCGTGGAATGCGTAGAAAGGAATGTTTAATTTATTCATGAATTCGAAGTTTGCTTCAACGCGCGCTTTTGCACGGTCAAGGCCGTTATATTGATCCCAGCCGCGAACCATGGTAGCTGAGCCGAAAGGATCTGTACCGTTGGCGTTAAATGTATGCCAGTAAGCAACCGCGAAGCGCAGATGCTCTTCCATTGTTTTGCCCATGATAACTTGGTTAGGATCATAATGTTTGAATGCCAGCGGATTATCGGAACCCTTACCTTCAAACTGGATTGTATTAATGTTTTTGAAATAGCTCATAGAAAACTAAATCCTCCTTCACGGAATTCGATATTTTTGTTAGTGCTTACATTTAGAATAACATGCCTTAACTTAGTTTGTCTATTAAACAAACTAAGTTTTTGTGTTAAACTAGGTTTAATCTAATTTTTGCTTCCATCGCCGTATTCAGTATGCGAAGCGGATAAGCTGTATATTCAATTTTTCGTGATACAATGATAGATATCGTGACTTGGACGGAGGCTTTCTTTTTGAAAATCAAACCAACAGGAGACTTAGCGCTCATCAAAAAAATAAATACGGCCATCGTACTCGAAGCCGTGCTTAAGCATGCGCCGCTCTCGCGGGCGCAAATCTCGGAGATTACCGGTCTTAATAAAGCAACCGTATCCAGCCTCGTTCAAGATCTCATCGACAGCCATCTTGTTCTTGAAAACGGACCAGGGCAATCCAGCGGCGGACGTAAGCCCGTAATGCTTCTATTTAACGGCACGGCTGGTTATGCAGTCGGAATCGATCTTGGCGTCAATTATATCCGCGGGCTGCTTGTCGATATGGAAGGCAACGTCATTGCCGAGCATCAGCGCGGCCTCAAGCAGCAGGATGCTGAGCAGGCAATCGCGCAGTTAACGGAATGTATCGAACTGCTTATTAATGAAGCGCCGGATTGCCCCTACGGAATTGTAGGGATCGGCGTCGGCGTGCCGGGTATCGTGGACGACAATGGCATCATCCTTTTTGCTCCCAATTTAAAATGGCATCAGGTCGAGCTGCAGCGGCAGCTTGAAGAACGCTTTGGCCTGCCCGTTACCATTGACAACGAAGCGAACGCCGGCGCGCAGGGCGAGCAGAAATACGGGGCTGGACGCGGGATTCCCAACCAGATTTATGTCAGCGTAGGCATCGGGATCGGCACCGGCATTATATTGAATAAAGAGCTTTACAAAGGGGCATCCGGTTTCTCCGGCGAGCTCGGCCATCTCTCGATCGAGTATGACGGCAAGCCTTGCAGCTGCGGCAATCGAGGCTGCTGGGAGCTGTATGCCTCCGAGAACGCGCTTCTGGAGAGGGCGGCGCTGCTCGGCTTCGAGAACCTGGACGAGCTGCTGCTCGCCGCGGCTGCCGGAGATGAACGCGTCATCGAGCTTATCCGCTCCATTGGCGATTATTTGGGCGCAGGCATCGCCAACATCGTCAACGTCTTTAACCCAAACGTGGTCATCATCGGCAATCGGATGAGCCGGGCAGCGGAGTGGCTCGAGCCTGCCGTTCAGGCAGCCGTCGATCAACGCACGCTTCCTTACCACCGTGAACGCATGCGGATATTGTTCGCTGAGCTGCAGGACCAATCCGCCGTTCGCGGAGCCGCTTATTACGCTATAAGTACCTTTTTTGCAAAGATCAAAAGCGGACAATAATCGAAACGGATATCGAAAGCCCCCGACTTACATTTTCCGAGATGAAAATGATAGCCGGGGGCTCCTCTGTCTTTTCATTTATCGGACGCGGTGCACGCTTACGATTTGCATGGTTTGGCCATCGATCCACGCGTCAACCCGAGCTGTAATCACAGTGCCATTATTATAGTAAGCCGTAAAGACGAATGAAATCATACCATTGGGCAGCTGGGCATAGTCATCTTTCCAAAGCTCTCCTTCCCAGCTGTCCCTATCCGTTCCTACAGGTAGTAAAGAGGCTTCCTCGCTCCCCATCCGTACCTCTACCCGGTCCGCTCTTGTGGCGGTTCCCGTCTTCGTTGTGACCGCCTCGAGCATAAACTTTTCGCCTGCCCAAAATACCGAGTAGCCGCGAGGAGCATCTTCCTTTCCGGATACTTTGATGTTAAACGCCTTGCGATGCTTCTCCCAAAGCTCCGTATGCTTCACAAACCCGAAAAGCTGGAGCGGAAGCACCTGCAGCGATTTCGTAACGCTCACCGGATCAGCGATTCCGTCGCTTACCGTCATTTTCATGGTCCATGCGCCGGCAGCCGTCAGCCTTAAAGATGGACCTCGTGCCGGATAAGCAGGACCGTTTACAGTGTAACTGTAGCTGCTTTTTACCCCAACCGGACTGGTGAGCTCATAATGAACCGAAAGCGCATTGCCGTCCGGGTCCGCTGCTTTTGATAAAAATGAGACTCTGTCTCCTGCATACACCGGTTTTGGCGACCAATCAAAATCTCCTTCAGGCGGCCGGTTGGTCACGAAATGAATGTAGGCAAACTTCCCTTCATTAGCGGCAAGATCAATGTCGATAACCGTAAGACGATATTCCTGCCCGGCTGTTAGTCCGGTCACCCGATAAGTCTGACGGTCAAGAGGGAGCGGCAGGCTGTATTCCGATTGCCCGTCTCCGTTCAGATCTATGTTCGTTACGCCCCCATCCGCATTCACCTGTTGCAGATAAAAGGTCCGGGCAGCATGCCCGGACGACGGCTCCGCATCGCTAAAAGCATTAAATGATACCGTCACGGCCGCAGGTTCAATTTCCAATTGCTCATTAACATCGGCTGGCTTAACGGTATCTACAAAGAAAAAGCCGTTGCTTGAATATGGGCCCCATAGGTAGCTGTCATTAGCTCTCGCTTTCCAATAATGCAGTCCCTCCGAAAGCGCTGGAGGCGCATAGCTTGCGGCCATTACGGATGATTCCGTATCAACCGCCTTCGCGCCGTTTGCTGCACGGTAAACTTCATAAGCAATGGAAGTAATCGCGTGCATTTCAGGATCAACGGTAAAGGTTCGCAGCAGCGGTCGGTTTGTATTCGTATAGACGGGATGATTTGCATCCGGGCCGTTATAAGAGAGCAAGAATGTCTGCGGCGGGAGATCCAGCACAACGTATTTACTGTTGCTTAGATTCGACCACACACCCGATGAAAAGACCTGCCCTTGGATGCGTACGATGCGTCCCGGCTCGATTGTACCTTCAATCATCGGATAAGTAAGAGCAGCGCCCTCATGTTCGATGGACAAAGCGGTTTCATTACGATCCACATACGTGAGGACTAAGCGATATCGCTCCTGCTGATCATTTTCGGCATCATAATATGTCCATTTGACTATCGGATCTTTGATCAAAACCGTAGGTGCCTCTGCTGTTGTGCCTGAAGGATAAGTAATCGTCATTATTGGCTTAGTCTGGTTTACTGGCGGTATAACATCCTTATAGACGGTGAACTGCCCCCAATACGACCATGCGCCGTGTATATCCCGGACTTGCTCCTGCACGATAAGCTCCACGCCGGGACGATTGTAATACTCGCGCTTGCCTGTTCTCCAACCCGTCTCGTCTGCCCAGCGCGTTCTGAACAGCTTGTCCGATAGAATGTGCGCAATGTCGGGATCGTAGGAGGCATCAAGCGTTTCATAATCTAGAGACTCCCCCTCCGCGTACACTTTTCCAGTAAACCTAACTTCAGGTTTGGCCACTGGCCTGCGATGAACATAGAGCAGCTTTTTGACGGGCTCAGACCACTTAGCGTAAGCCGCTAAGCCAGGATTGTCGTTTGCCCGAAAGCTAATCTCATACACGCCAGCCCGATCCAAAGCGTTGGCCGTCTTTCCGTACGTTTGGCCATGATGAACGCTAAGCCGATCCGGGCTCTCAAAGAAATTCGGATTATGGGTATAGCTCCATTTTTCAGCGGCCATGGGGTCTTTTTCTATATCGGTAAACAGCTTCTCATAGGAAATGGGGTCGTTGACCAGCACGGTATCATAGGTTTCTTGCGTGTACGTATCGCCATAGTTGGTTTTCATCACGTTCGAGAACGATGCTGAGGATTGGCCGAGCGACATCAGCCCTGCGGCGCCCTTGGTGTATGTACCATCGGTAATCTCGATAACCTTGGAGTTATTAACGAAAACACGCAGCGTACCGTTCACTGCTTCAACCTTCAGCGGATATGCAGTAAACGGCGAACGCGCTAAGGTTATGGATTGTAAAGTAGTTTTCAGACCATTTACGGTTTTGTAGAGCGTTAACGTATCCATGCTCCATTCCACCGCGTACATGTTCTTTTCATTTTGAATATGGAAGCCCGCTCCGATGGATTTGTTGTTTTTAATATCGTTCACGCTAACTTCAAATTGTAGGGCATAATTTTTCATGATGCTTCCTGCATCATAAAGCAGACCGCCCCAATTATCGTCAAAGATGCCTACGGTGTTTGCATCGATATTTTGCAGAGCAGCACTTCCTGATGCAGATACAAAGGCCGTTACAGAATGGGGCCATCTTTTTTGATCAATAATAAATACTGACCCATTTGGAAGCACCGGAGTGATGGTAATATCTCCACCGCCTGCTCGGTAGTCATTTGCATCTTGCATAGGCTCCGATGCTATTATTTCATTTGTTGTTGGTTTACTGAGTCCATATTTGCCATCCGTAGTATGATAGAAAGCAGATAAAACCTCGCCGTTACTCAATAATCCAGCTTGATAAACATCAGCCATTCCCCACATGTATTGACTGGTAAGCAGAGTACCCGTTTTAGTAAAGCAATAAATATTGCGGGCTTCTTGTATGACCACCGTTCCGTCTTCTTGCACCATGGGACTGACTAGTGAGGTCCTTTGATTTTCATATAAATACGTTTCTTTTAGCGAAGTATACAAGTTAACTAAGCTCAAATCATTTGTCCTAAATGTTTGAAAATAATTGGTTTTGTAATCCCCATTGGATTGACCGAAATTTTTGAAATACAAGTACTCTCCATCCTTGCTAAGAGCGACAGCAGATCCGCCTGCATGTCCTGAAATAATAGCAGAATCTACCCGCGCACCGATGGGCGAGATTTTGGTTATCGTTTTTCCTGTCAAATAAATGCTTCCATCGGAACCTACTGTCATCTGAGTAGTCGAAGAAAAATTCTGAGTCCCATCGTATCTCGAAATGAGCGGACCAGCGGCTACCCATACGACTGATTTGGTTTCTAGAGCGTATTTATAATATTTTATTTCGTTATAGCTGTTGGCATCGGAATACGTAACGCCAATAATGACCGTTTTGAAATCAGGCATGAATTCAAATAAGTTTATTACCATGCTTCTATTATTAACATCTACTAAACCAATCGTATGCGATTGTTCTTTTTTTCCCGTTTTATCGTATTCATTAAACGCTATCGTTGTTTTATTATTTATGCCGTAAGAATAAAACTTCTCATTCCCTTTTAATATAGGGCTTAGTCCTTGTCCTTCAGAATCGTCTCCAAATGTAAAAGCCGGACGTAACGCATTTCCAGTCACCGCATCCCTTTCCGTGTAAAACATCGTATTGTGATACATCATATATTGCCCGACAGGTACAGAATAATCGTCTTGCACCTTTTCCATCGTGTAGATGCGGTTGTTGTTAAAAATAATTTCAGCCGCTAGGTGAACATTATTGCCATAAAAACCAGTAGGGAGTAAATGCTGCACTCTCCAATGTTGTTTGGCTACAAGATCGCTTGGCAGAGAGTACTTATTGCGTGAGTTTGCACCATTTCCCGCCTCTGGATACTTCAAATTAAAATTAACCATTTGACCGTTTTTCGTGCTAATCGTTGCCGCATCCGCTTTCCAAGCAAGCTTATCTGTACTTCCGCCTACGTACGGCTTTCTTAATGTCCATGATCGAAAAATGGATTGCGCTGTATAGGCAGTCACAGGCGATCCGCTCTCATCTCCTTGTCCAGGCTGCCGCGTTACGCCAAATACGTTAAAATTAACGGATGGCGCATAATTCCGGACATCCGTTTCTGTGGATGGAGAGACCGCTGTTTTACCGTAATCCTCTGTAACGGCAGCCCGGTACTGTCGTTTCCCTACCGTTGCATAGCTTAGAGAATGCGTTGTTTTGAAGGCACCGTCATAAAGCGTTGTCCATGCTTCCTCCTCGAAATCACCGTCCCCATCCTGGTCAAATCGCTCTTCGAGAAATAAATGTTCCAGCATATCCGCATCTGGACTTTCCGCATCCATATAAAGCATAAAGCCGCTGCTCCGATACGTTTCTTCTGGCGCAATGACTTCAATCGTTGGAGGCAGGTCAGGAACAACCTCCACGGCTAAATCAGCCCATTCGCTGACTCTTCCTGTCGTGTCAACTACCTTTCCTTCGAGGGTATATTGCCCCAATGCTAAATTATTTGTTGTTGGAAAATCGATGGTATAACCGACCTCTCCTACTCTTTTGTATCTTCTTTCGGATTTGCGGTGATCAATGGTCACGCCTCGCTCCGCAAGAGGGGTGTAAGAGTTGTTCAAGTGATATGGAAAAGGAAACGGTCTTCCCTCAATGATCTTAGTAGCCCCAGCTACAATGGCAACGGGTTTCGGATCGATTACCGTTAAAGTGGCTGAGGCCGAGGAGGATCCGCTGCTGTCACTCACTTTGATCGATGCTCGATATGTGCCCGCCTGCGTAAAGGTTTGATTGATATACTCGTATTTACTCTTATCCGTAAATAAAGGATCTAAATTGGACGAAAATATCCATTCGTAGCTGTCAAATCCATCTGAGCTATTCAGGAGTGATGAAGTTTCCCCTGCCAAAATTTTGTCGGGCACGAATCGAAGGCCTGCATTTAATTCGGGACGCGGCGGTAAGGTAGGAGCTGGCGGGGTCGGCTCGCCTACACGAATAATCAGCTGCGCCCACTCGGATACCTTCTTTGCGCTGTTCGTCACGCGAAGCTCTACAAGGTAAGTTCCTTCAGCCGCAAAATCCTTTGCTCCCGGCTTCGTAAATATCGTTGTTCCAGCTGGGGTCTTATATTTCCATTCTCGGATGGTGATGGTTTCCTTGCCTGGTGAATAGGAGAGTTTGTCATCAAGCTTCGGCTCAGACGCCGGCTTAATGATGATTTCGGGGGTTGTTCGATGATCGCCTTCATGATGGGAGATGACGGCTATTGGAATAGTGGGTTCATTCTTTTTGTTAAAAGCAATTTTAAAGTCTTTGATGTTGTTGTTTTCGTTAGACTCGGCTACCGCTTCTCCGAAGTCTGTTTTTGCTGCGAAGCTCTTTATGCCGTTAGTGGTGGAGGATACGTTCACCGTCACCGTCTTGATTTGACCTGGAGGCACATTTGAAATGACTTCGGATTTTGTTGTCGTTCCGACGATGCCTACTGTGAAGGGACCGCTATCTGTTTTCCCTTGGTTTTTTGTTGTGATTTGAATGGGGACTGATTCGCCGAGCCAGGCATCGGATGGAGATATGAGATTGCTGATGATGAGGTCTGGTTTCGCAGGCGGTGGTAGAAGAGGTTCAGGTGGTATTGTAAATACTTCATACCACCAAGATCCGTCTGGTTCCCATATGTTCCACATTTGAACGACGCCCGGGGAAAACTTGGTTCGTGCTTGTTGGATAATGGCGTAATCTAAAAGGGTATCCCCTGTCCAGCTAGTGCCTTTTAATTTATTGTAGCTCTCCAAGAACGTTTTTGAATGGCCGTATGGATCTTTCATATCTTTAAGCCATTCTGCGGCTATTATTGTGTTATCAGAAAATGATGTCATTTCAATGCCTTTGGAACGGCCAGTCTGTGTTCTCCACGGCTCTTTAACCCAGTTTTTTGCAACACTTTTTGTTTCATTTGAATCACTACGAAACATCCAGTTTCGATATAAATTCCCTTCATAGTCCCATCCAAGATATCGATATTGCCCCTCTTCCAAATCTTGTTTAGCTGGATCTATATCTGATGGACAACCGTATACGATAACATTTGAGCCTATGTTTGTTTGATTTAATAAGAACTTTTCATTCAATGCCCTATCCCTAGAGTCTTTTAGGGGGATATTATAAAAATCGATATACTCTTTCGCTAAGTCACTATAAGTTGCTGGTGCAGGGCAATTCGTTGCTGCCGTTACAGGAATTTGGATTGATGTGATTAATAGAAAAAAAGATAAAAGTACAAATACCCATTTTTTCATTCCCCTATTCAAATTATTCACGCTCCAATCACAATACCTACAGTTTTGTTACTACTACCTTTATAAGCAACAAAAAGAACTCCGTCATATCTCAATTCAACACTATTCTTCCCTTCAACAAATTTCATATCATTTACTTTAATGTAACTGCTATAAGCCTTTTCATATGATATTGGATAGTAATGTTTGAGTAGATCTTTAAGTAAAGCTTTGTTCTCTGCATTAGGCTCATAAATATAAATGAAGGTTTGTTTGTAATCGCTATCGTATTCAACAGTAAATGTATTATCCTCAAAAACATCCGTACCTTTTAAATTCACCAATACTTTCTGATTCCTTCCAAAAGTCGTATTCCCCTTAAAACTTGGCAAAGACTGAATCAACGCATTCAACTCTTCTTTCGTCTTCGGATAAGCCACCGGCTTACCATTTTTCGCCGTCAACGTATTCATAACCATCACCACGGCCTCTGCGCGAGTAGCATTTTTGTCCCCGCCCATCGTACCATCGGGATAACCCTTCATAATCTCAAGCTTTTTTGCTAGCGCCAAATAACCCGATTTCGCACCCTCCGCATCCTTGCCAAGCGCCCGGATCGCCATGCGCGCGATCTCCTCACGCGTAATCACGCGATTCGGTTCAAAACTGTTTTCTTTATAATCCCCAACCTTAATGATCGATTGCTTCAACCCTGTGGCGACATAAGACCGGAACCAACCGGTATCATCGACAAAAGGCGTATCGGAATCGGCTGCCTTTATTTTCATTGCTGCCACCAACGATTTTAGAAATTCAGCACGCGTCATGTTGGCATTCGGTTTAAAGGTTTTTGCATCGTAGCCATTAATCCATCCTTGATTCACGGCCACCGATATTTCATCCTTTGCCCAATGCGTCTTCGTATCATTAAAAGCGGCAGCTGCAGCAGCCCCCTGCGCACTCATCAGCATCGTCCCCAGTAATGTCAGCGCTAGAAAAACCCGTCCTATTTTTTGCATCACATCAACCCACTCCCATTATTTATAAGTCTACTTATGATCAAGCGTCTTTTTTCATCAAAAACAAACATAATTTTACAGCCTTCCTATCATTTCTTGCCGCACATCGCTTTTTCCTTCTTTCCCCTTCCCTTCCACATCTTCACTACCCACGCTATTTCTCCAAACCAACCTCTCGTGTCCTCCCGATTCGGCATGCCACTCTCCCAAGGACAGTACCGAAACAACAAAAAAGCACGCCCCTCCCTCTTACGAGGGTGTAAGCGTGCTTCGCCATACCTTGTATCAACTAAAATAGATGTTACTTCACAAGGAAGTTTCTGTCAATATCCCCATGCTGCTAGGAGTTCGTTTGGGCAATCAGCGGCTTTTGCTTAAACAATGGAACAAGGATCAGCATTCCTAAGAACATGATGGACCCTGCTACGGTATAAATGCCGACTAGCGGGAATACCAGCTTCAATTGGCCGGCAACCAATGTCATGATAACCATCATGCCCATAAACATAGGCGTAAGCACGCCGTTCACTCGGCCCGTATACGCTTCCTCCGACCACTGCAGAATCATTGTGCTAATGCCGATCTGAATCATAGGGAAGCCTAAGCCGCCAATAAACTGCAGCACCAGCGTTAGAGGTATGCTAGTTGATAATCCCGTACCGATCATCGTGAGCGAGCTGATCAGCAGACCGATCGCCAGCAGCTTTTGCGGAGCGACCTTCTTGGCTACGACCATGACTGCACCGCCGCCAACAAGCATCGCAATCCCGTTAACCATCAGCATATATTGCAAAAATTCTTTTGGCTGCCCGAGGCGCTCCAGCACGATAAACAAACCGAGCGTTTGTGCGATACCGACTGCCGTCCCTGCTAAAGCAAACGTTCCACCCAGCGCTTTCAACACCGGGCTGCGCCATACGTAAGCAAACCCGGCTTTTAATTCCTTCCAGAATTGGCGATCTGCAACGGCTTCCGTTTTCTCCACCTCACGGTCGCGAGGGATTCGGAACAAGACGATTGCCGATAACAAGAAGGCTACGCCCATTACGCCGATTGAAATCTCAATGCCGAATTTTTGATACGAAATCACGCCGAGCGACGGTCCTAGCACCATAAATATCGCCATAAGCGACTGGAACATCGCCATGGCAGATTGCAGCTGCTCCGCCGGAATATGCTGCTTAAACAGCTTCATGGCGGATGGCTGTGAGAACTGTGATAAAATCGCGGACACGAATGTCGCAAAATAAACCATATGCCATGATCCGTATAGAAGCGTAATCAGCACGATAAATACGGATAACGCGGATAAGAAATCGCACCAAATCATCGTAAGGCGCGGCTTCCAGCGATCCGCAAACGTCCCGCCGATGAACGAGAATACGAAAATCGGCAAAAATTCCACAAAGCCCATTAAGCTGATCGCGAACGGGTCTTCGTTTGTCTTATCTGTCACGTACATTAGGATAGCGAAATTCCGTACCCATATCCCGATTTGCAGCAGTACGTTTGACAACAAGATCGTTTGAAAAAATGTATTGCGGAGCAAGCTATTTCCAGCTCCAGCTCCCTTTATTCCTTTTGCAGACATGTTAATGTACACACTCCCTTTTTAATCCGTAATCTTTAATCCTTTGCGTTCTCACCTGCGCCATGGTAACCCTTCTCGCCATAAGGCCTTAGCTTCTCTACCCACTGCTCCTTTAATTCAGCGACTTCCCGGTTGTATTGGCGTACCATATCAACGGGCTGCCGGCCTTCAGGATCTAAAACGTCTTTATAATCATAACGAATCTTTTGATCCAATTTAACGGTCTCGAGAACGAGAAACGAAAAGTTTTCACTGCCGAATTGCTTCCATTCCTTCTGGAGCTCTTTGTTCGCATGGCCGTCAATATTCAGAATAAACTGCTCTTTTCCCCATAGCGCGTCTAGATTAGTCGAGCCTCCAATATAAACCTTGCCATTGGCATTATTTTTAATCTGAAAAACGCCCATCAGCCGCTCGCGTTCTTGGTATTCTGCCGTCAATTGCTTGCGCTTTTCCTTATCCATATTTGTCCCCTCCTTTCGTTCATCCGCTTGCTCCTGTAAAATCTCTTTCGGCTTCGTCTTTCCGGATTTTCCTTTTTTCCCCTTGCTGCCCGCCTTCGAAGATTCACCCTGCTCCATTGAAACTTCTGCCTCATGATGCCTTTCCCCGATGTTCGTGCCCTTTACCCAATACGCACGGCCATCATCCGTACGATCCAAATACCCGTATTCGATCAAATATCGGCGCAAAGTCACGTAATCCTGTTCCCAGAAACGGCTTAACCGCTCGTTCACTTCCTTCTCCGTATAACGCGTTCCGCTTTTAAAATAAGAAGAGATATGCCGAAGTATGGCGATTTTACGCTTTTCTTTACGGGGAAATGAGGCTAGCGGCCCTTCAGGCCCATTCGGAAAATATTGCTTCAACAGCGACGCGTATTCGTCCTCCGTAATCGCGTAACGCTCATCTATCTGCGTAGCAGTGCGGTGCACAGGCATAAAGCGCGATGCCGCAGCAGCCCCCAGCTCCATCATCTCCATAATTGCGAGCTGCAGCTTCGCCTGCTTCGCTTTCTCCTTTAGCACGAAACGGTGGTTTCGTATGGTCGAGGCGCTTCCTACGCCTGTTCGGGTCATCATTTCTTGATCGGACAATTGATCGGCAAATCCGCGAATCAGCTCTTTTTGCAGATCGGTCAGTCCTGTCTGCCTCTTATCGAGCTCCAGCAAATAAACAAGCATGGAGCCATGCTCCTGCTGAATATGATGGGCTGCGTATTTACGGGCCTCGAACCACCGCCCGGATTGCTCATGGCGAAAAATCTCCCCATCCTCAAAGCGCTCCCCGCAGATCAGACAATAATAACAGCCTTCTGCATTTTCATATACATACCCCTGCTTCAGCTCTTCTACTGACGATGACCAAAACCTTTCTTCACTCTCCATTTATCAAACACCTCATTATTTTGTTTGCTTATTCTATAAACATTATATAATTTCGTTTGGTTTTTATCAACTATCCAAATTAAAAAAAGAACAACCGCCCTAAGGATAGCTCCTTAAAACGGTTGTTCTTCATGTTATTCCTTTTATGCAGCTTCTCTTCTATCCTTCGGAAGCATAAAAGCGAGCAAGCCAATCAGCGGCAGAACGCTGCATGCTGCCATCACAAAGCTAAGCGACCGGCTGTCCGCCAAATAGCCAAGCACGACTGCGCCGAGGCCGCCCATTCCAAATGCAAGTCCGGTAATAAGACCCGAAGCCGTGCCTACCTTGCCGGGCATGAGCTCCTGCGCGTATACGACGCTAACCGAAAAGCCCGATTGCAGGATGAAGCCCAGCAGTACAATTAACGGATAAACCATAGGAAGCGGCAAATGCGGGAGTGCGAGCGCAAAAGGCGCGGCTCCAAGAATAGATAAGAGCATCATTTTCTTCCGTCCGATCCGATCCGCAAGTATCCCTCCCAGAAACGTACCGGCCACGCCGGCAGCCATAAACAGAAACAGCGGGATTTGCGCATGCTTGATGGACAGGCCGTACGTCTCCACCACATAAAACTGATAGAAATTGCCGATAGCTGCAGCATACCAGGAGCGTGCGAATACGATAGCGAACAAAATTGCAAGCGCGAATCCGACGACCTTGGGCGATAGGGCAGCCTTCATGCTGCCGGCGGCTTTTCGCTGCTGCCTTTTGCCATCCTGCACCGCAAGATGCGTTTTATACCAAGGCACGACTTTTATCAATATTATGATGGCTGCGGCAGCGAGCAGGGTGCCCCATATCGCGCCCTTTTGGCCAAACGGCAAAAAGATCAGCATCGTCATTAGAGGCCCGAGCATTTGACCGAAATTGCCGCCGACCTGATATATCGATTGAGAGAACGCTCGGCGGGGACCGGCGGCCAAATGCACGACGCGCGAGCCCTCCGGATGGAATACCGCTGAGCCAAGTCCCACAAACACAACCGCAAGCAGCACCATATAAAAATTCGGGGCAAAGGCTAAGCCTGCCATCCCGATCATGCTCGAAAACATGCCGACCGGAAGCATCCACGGCGCGGGTCTTTTATCCGATATTAAGCCAACCACAGGCTGCATGACCGAGGAGGTCATATTGAGCGTAAAAGCAATCCAGCCGATTTGCGCCAAGCTGAGCCGCAGCGACTGCTCTAAAACGGGGAATAATGCCGATACGACCGACTGCATCATATCATTCATGAGATGAACGGAGCTGATGCATATTAATATGGAATAAACGGTAGCTGATTTGATCGCTTCTTTGTTGATGACGCTTGTTGTAAGCGGCGCTGACATATTATACAGGACCTGCCTTTCTTAACGAAAAGCCTTCATCTCCTTGTTCGGATCATGTTGGCCATTATTATTTGGCGAATTTAATGCAAACCGGGCTCGGCAATTCAAGCGATGAGGCGGTTTTCTCTAACAGCCCGCTCTCCGAATCGATCGTAAATACCACGATGTTTCCTGTTTTCTGATGCGCCACCAGCAAATGGCCGCCATCAGGCGAGACGGCAAAATTACGCGGAGAGTCGCCTCCGCAATCAACAGACTGGATAAGCGTTAGCTCGCCGGTCGCTTGATCTACCGCAAATACGGCAATACTGTTATGTCCGCGGTTAGAGCTGTATAGATAACGTCCGGACGTG
Source organism: Paenibacillus sp. LPE1-1-1.1 (assembly GCF_040676435.1). Taxonomy (NCBI): domain Bacteria; kingdom Bacillati; phylum Bacillota; class Bacilli; order Caryophanales; family Paenibacillaceae; genus Paenibacillus; species Paenibacillus sp. LPE1-1-1.1. Next base: position 868,287 of record NZ_JBEGHY010000012.1, on the reverse strand, counting down.
TCTAAATGAATGTCAGCCGCATCGTTATAGCCGCTGTAGCTTGCTGGCAGCGCCGAAATGGCTTGCCCCGCCGTTAATACGCCCTTCTCGGCATCCACCTTCAGCACCGTGACCGTGGAATCCAGTTCATTCATGACGTATCCGACAGGAAGACCCGGATGGAAGATTACATGGCGAGGACCGGCGCCGCGATGCATCTTGCTGATCCCGTGCGGGGTAAGCGAATGTTTCTCTTCATCGAAACGATAGATGACGATAGCATCGATTCCCAAATCGACGGCGCATACGTAAGGCGAATCTCCGAGCGGCACGATGCAGTGCGCATGCGGAGCATCCTGCCTTGCGGCATTCGGACCCAGCTCGCCGGCATGCTGCTCCACCGCTGCGGCCCCGGTTAGCTGGCCTTCTGCTGTAATAGGAAGCAAAGCAACGTTGCCGCCCGTATAATTAGCGGCAAGAAGCACCTTCCCCGTCTTATCCGTGCTTATATAGCAAGGATGTGCGCCGTGCGTAAGCGCCCGGCTGCTTGGGCCCGACAGCATCCCCGTTACCCCGTCAATCTCAAATACCGCGACAGAGCCCCCGCCCGCGTCTCCTGTCGCTTCCGTTTCGCTGGCTGCATACAAACGTTTTCCATCTGGATGAAGCGTTAAGTACGAAGCATTTTCCAGACCGCTTACACGTTGGATAACAGCGAGCTCACCCGTGCTCCCATCAAACGCGCAAACATGTACGGTCGCATCTTCCGCCGCTCCATATGACCCGATGTAGAGGATTTTACCCGATGTCGGTTGTCCATTTTGATTGCTCATAGCTACCCAACCTTTCTGACTTTTTGGCATTACAGTGACCATAGCACATGCCGCCTTAGCAGACAATGTCTTTTTTTTATAAAAGACTTCACAAATACTATTGTAACATGTTACAATGTAAGCGCTAACAATTCAGTGGTTCACATTTCTAAAGGGGGAAATTGAGATGATGAATGTAGTACTGAGCGAACGGAACGTGTATGAGGATTTTGAGCTGGAATCGGATGTGCTTTACTTTAAGCTCGGTATGCAGGGTCTCGTAAGCTTCCATGGCAGAAACTATAATATAAAAAAGAGAATGACTGCCGAACAGATTGCACAGCTAACGAATGAAAGCAGCTTCTATCCGATCAGCTCCAATTGCTACATTAATATCGGAAAAATCAAGACGATCGAAGGCGGCACCATTTTCTTCGGCTCCGATATTTCCGAATCCAAACAGGTTTCGGTCAATCGCCGCAAGCAATATGTCATTCAACAGCTGTTCTCGCAGCGCGCATCGAGCAAAGACTTGCGCATCACGCAATAACCGCATGAACAACCGCCCTAATTCGCAATATGCGGATTAGGGCGGTTGTTTGTTTTGCTCTGTCCTGCTATTCTTAGGTTGAATATGATTTTTCCAGCTCATGCTTGACGTGTTAAGCTTTATTCCAAATACTTTTTAGGAGGATTTTCATGTCTACGCAAGGACAAGCATTCGAACAATTATTTCATGACGAACAAGCCGTATGGCTGCAATGGGGACCTTATGAAGCGGCAGTATTGCCGGCAGTCGGAGCCAACCTCATCGCGTTCCGTGATAAAGTAAACAACTATACGTTCCTGCGCGAGCCATCGCTTGAGGAAATGGACGGCTTTAGAGCCAATCCGGGCATTCACGGCATTCCGGTGTTGTTCCCTCCCAACCGTTATGAGGACGGTACCTTCACTTGGAACGGCAGAACCTATAACTTTCCCGTTAACGAAGCCAAAACCGGCAATCATTTGCACGGATTTTTCCATACGGCTGCATGGAGCGTAGAGGATTTTGGCACGAACAAAACCGAAAGCTACGTGTCGCTCAAAATTTCTATCGATGAGACTCACCCGATCTATGCTTATTTGCCTCACCGCTTCACCTTGAAGCTACGTTACGCGTTAAATGATACAGGATTGCTGCAGCATGTATCGGTACATAATGAAGGAACGGAAGCCATGCCTTGCCTGATCGCTTTCCACACGGCAATCAATGCCCCGTTCGCTCCGAACAGCACGTCGGATGATTACCGCTTCACCCTCACAACCGGCAAACGCTGGGAGCTGAACGAGCGGATGCTTCCGACAGGCAGCTACCAGCCGCTTATCGCGGAAGAGGAAGCCATGAAAACAACCGGAATCTCGCCTTTCTGGGCGTCGATGGACAACCATTACACAACCGAACCGCAAAACGGCCGCAACGCCATGGAGCTGACCGATACGCGAAACGGCGTGACGCTTGTCTACGATATCGGAACGGCCTACAAACAGTGGATGATCTGGAACAACAATGCAACGCCAGGCTTCTTCTGTCCAGAACCGCAGCTTAATCTCGTTAACGCGCCGAACGTTAACCTTCCTGCCGAGCAAATCGGGCTTGTCTCGCTTGAGCCGGGCGGAATTTGGGAAGAAACAAGCCGCTTGTACGTTAGAAAATAGGACTTATCCCAAGGATAGCAGCCAGCCTGGCTGCTATCCTTTTTTTGATGGATAAGAGCCGGACGAGAGTGACTATTGTCGAGAAAGGCTGTAAAATATAAGCATCAGCTCCGATTATGTCGAAAATTCAAGGAGGACTATGATGCGACAGCCTGTTCGGAAAGTTCTCGCCATTGTATGTTTCTTATCCTTTATTCTAATAACTATACCGCAGCCTGCCGCATATGCGGGCTTTTTCGATCGAATCAAAGCCATTTACGATACCCCGGAAAAGATTAGCGAGCTGGAGCAGCAGTATATCGAAGCGAAGGAAGAGCTTGCCGCGCAGCAGCAGAAGCTTGCGGAGTCGGCCAAAGCAGCAGAGGAGTATGCCCACAAACAGCAAGCGCTTATTGAACAAAACGAGCGGCTTATTGCCCAGAATGCCGAAATGCAAGCCGAAATGGAGCGGATGAGGCAGGATCGCCAGTCTCTGATCAGCAAGCTCATCAACACGGTTATTGTGATTGCAGTCATTTTTATCGCTTACATCGTATCCATACGCGTATGGCGATATATGGTATGGCGTAAGCAGCGGAGCGCCGGCGGTAAAGGAATCAGCGGATGAATATTACCGTTCCTGCCCAGACGGGTCATGTGCATGTCCAGCTTGAAGCTTCGGACAAGCTCCATGTGCTGCATCCCAAATCCATTATCGCCTATCAAGGCGATCCGCAAAATCGCGAGGACCGCTTTATGGACCTTGCCGGCATGTACCGCAAAAAAAGATGGATTCGCTCCATGCTCTCGGGTCCGTCCGAATTCATCATCGGTTTGCCGGCAGGCTGCTCGCTCGAAACGGTTCAAATCGGTGAGAACAGCGATTTGCTGTTCGACTTCCGTCACGTCATCTTTTTCTCGGAAGGCATGAAGCTCAAATCCGTTGTACAAAAGCTCAAAAACGCTTGGATAACGAAAGAATTTGTCCGTATGCGTTTCTCCGGTCCCGGCAGTCTGGGCATCATTACGGCGGGTGACGTGAAATCGATTCAGCTTCAGCCGGATCGCCCGCTATATGTAGAGACAGGCGCGCTGGTCGCTTACCCGGAGCACGCCTCTATCCAGCTTTCGGTTTATGGCAATAAGCTTGCCAGCCAGCATATGAATGTCCAGTGGGAAATTCGCGGTACGGGTCCTGTGCTTATCCAAACCGGATCACGCGATGCCGAGCTGGAGGAGCAGCTCCAGAACGGCGGTTTTATCAAGCGTATTCTTCGTGAGGTGCTGCCCTTTGGCGGAATCTATATCAAATAAAAGAGAGACCGGCCTTCCGTCAACAGACGGCAGACCGGCCTCTTTTTTATTTAAATTCCCTGCAGCGAAAACCGATGCGTATAGACTTGGTTCGCATATAGGATATATTCTTTCTCGGGCCGCTGTCCCCAGCTGTCATGCCCGCCGACGCCCGTTTGCTTATGATTGACACGGACAACCGTTTTGTCGCTGTCCGGAAGCAGGTGGATATGGTCATGCGCTTCCAGCTCGGAAGGCGTATAAGGCAGTACGTTCAGCTCAAAATGAGGTGCGCCCTTCAGCACAAGCCCTTCGCCCTGCGCGTTCGTTACGGCTGCATGGCGCACATCCATTTTGTTCCCGCATTCCTGCGGCCTGATATAAGGCACGAGCTGATCGCGGACCTTGCCGCCGTAAAGCCCGAGCTTGCCGCCGGTCTGACGGTCCCAATAGGTCTCGTCCGGTCCTTTGCCGTACCAGCTGACTTGATCATAGGCAGCTGGCATATGGAACAGCATGCCCACCTCAGGAATTTCCGGCAATCCTTCTCCCGGCTGCAGCTCTTCATACACGTTAATCTCTCCGTCGCCGCTTACCGTGTAAATCAACGAAAGCAGGGAAACGGAAGTCGTAGGCAGGCTGTACTGCACGCGTACGGTCAAGTTGCTTTCCTGGGCCTCCCATGTGATCGCGCGCAGGCTCCGCTCTGCTCCTGCTTCGCGCCAGGTAGCACAACGTTCATGCTGTTTATTGCCGCGGTCGTTATCCGTATAAGCGCGCCAGAAGTTCGGCGTTAAGCCTTTGGACAGCCGCTCGGTGCCCTTCCATTTGTAGGAAACAAGGCTTCCGTTCGTCAGATCGAACAAAGCGGTAAAACTCTCGCCGCGAGCGAGCAGCCCTTCAGCCGTTTGCTCCGTTTGGATCGCCGGCTTAGATACTCCGGAACCGACGAATAGCTTAACCGGGGCGGGCAGCACAAATTGCTCAAATGCGATCTCATGACCTGCCTCCGCCCATCGCGTCTGTTCCTTTAATAGAAGCTGAACCGTAAGCACGGCTTCATCTTCGGCACGCGCCAGCAGCGGCAGTTCATAAGGAATGGCCAGCGTTTCTTCGGCTTCCGGCTGTGCCGCTGCTGCTAAGCTGCCCGATTCCACAACTTCGCCGTTCACCGCTACCTGCCACGCAAACGTAAACTGATCGAGCGTACTGAATAAATGGCGGTTTGTCACCTTCACTTCGCCGCGCTTCAAATCAACCGCTTCGAACTTTGCGTTCTGGTATACCTTCTTCACTTCTTGAAGCTTTGGCGATATCGTACGGTCTGCGAAAATAAGGCCGTTCCCGCAAAAATTTCCGTCATGCGGCGACTCGCCAAAGTCGCCGCCGTACAGCATTTTCGAAATGCCGTTTTCATCGGTCACGCGAATCGCCTGGTCAATCCAATCCCAGATGAAGCCGCCCTGCAAAACGGGATACTTCTCGAAGATCTCCAAATACACATGCAAGCCGCCGCAGGAGTTGCCCATGGCATGGCTGTATTCGCATAATATAAACGGCTTCTTTGGATTGCTTCGAGCGTAATGTTCGACGCCCTGCGGACTCGTATACATATGGCTTTCGATGTCCGACGCAGCTTCCGAGGCGCGATAATGGAAAATCCCCTCATAGTGAACGACGCGCGAAGGATCCGCGTCACGCAGGAAATCATGCATTTTGATAAAATTGTCGCCGCCAAACGATTCATTGCCGAGCGACCAAATGACGATCGACGCATGGTTTTTGTCGCGCTGGAACATTGAATTGCAGCGGTCCAGCACCGCGCCCGTCCATTCGGGCAAGCTTCCCGGAACAGTCGCGCCCAGCTCCTGCTGGCCATAAGACCATGCGCCATGCGTCTCCAGATTCGTCTCATCGATAACATACAAGCCGTATTCGTCGCACAGCTTATACCAGAGCGAATCGTTCGGATAATGCGAGGTCCGAACGGCATTGATGTTATGCTGCTTCATCAGCAATATATCCTTGCGCATATCCGCTTCATTGATCGCCCGGCCGGTATCGCAAGAGAATTCGTGACGGTTAACCCCTTTGAACATGATGCGCCGTCCATTGATCTGCATTAACCCATCCTTGATTTCGAACTTGCGGAAGCCAACCTTGCAGCTGATCGCCTCCAGCAGCGTTCCGTCCTCCGACTTCAAGCTGAGAATAAGCGTATACAAATTCGGCTGCTCCGCGCTCCATTTCAGCGGGTTTATTACAGCTGCGCGCAGCTGCACGGAAGTAAGCACCTCTCCCTCAACCTCCGTCTGAATCGATAACGGCGCTTCAAATACGGGAACCCGCTTCGCATCGTACAGCGCAGCCTCGACCGTAATTGCCCCCAGCGGTTTAACAAAATAATTGAGAAGCTTCGCATCAACGATGAACTCCGCATCTTTGAACTGCTCATCCAGCTCTGTTTTCACAAAATAATCGTAAATATGCGCTTCAGGCGTCGTATACAAATACACATCGCGGAAAATTCCGCTCATCCGCCAAAAATCCTGATCCTCCAGCCAGCTTGCATCGCTCCAGCGGTAGACCTCTACGGCAAGCTTGTTCTCGCCCGGAACGAGATAAGGGGTCAAATCAAATTCAGATGGCGTAAACGTATCTTGGCTAAATCCGACAAGATCACCGTTCAGCCACACATAAAACGCCGACTCGACGCCTTGGAAGCTGATAAACACAGGCTTGTCGCTCCAACCCGCCGGCACTGTAAAGGTCCGCGCATACGAGCCGACCGGATTGTACGCCGTCGGGGCAAACGGCGCTTTAATATCCTCATTGCCATCCCATGGGTATTTCACATTCGTATACTGCGGATAATCATAGCCCTGCAGCTGCCAGTGGGCAGGCACCGCAATGCTGTCCCACTCGCTGTGATCATAGTCCGCTTCATAGAAGTTGGCGATTCGGGCTTCCGCATTGGCCGCAAACGCGAATTTCCACTCGCCGTTTAACGTGAGGTAGTTGGTAGAATTGTGATGGCTTCCTTCCCAGGCTTCCTCCACGGTATCAAAAGGCATTAACGAAGCATGCGCGTCCATGCGGTTGATACGATAGATTTCGGGATTGTTGTTCCACTCCGGATAACCGTTAGCCGGCGGCGTATAAATGAGCTTTTTTCGCATAAATGTAAGCACCTCGTTACTATTTTATTAAATGATATTCACATTATAGTTCATTCCGATTACAGGTTTAATAAAAGAATTTTAATATTACCTATAATAATATGAATATATTTTCGGCGACTTTAGTCCCATGCGCAGCCGCATGTACCCAATATTTACCGCTAAATATAAAGCGCTTTCTCTATTAAAATGGAAGAGCAGGCCATATCTTCTACATAGAGAGGACGAGACAGCATGAATAACCGATTGAAACAGCTCGTTTGCGGCACCGCTATGTTAGCCCTCTTAACCGCCCTTCCTTTCACAGGTTCCGCCGCTTCTTACACGGTACAGAAAAACGATACCCTATGGATAATCGGAACGAAGTACAGCACGACCGCCGCGCAATTAAAGCAGCTAAACGGCCTCACCTCGGATTCGCTTATTATTGGACAGAAGCTGCATGTTCCCGATCCGCCAGAATTCAAAACTGCAAACGTTCTCACGGGCGATACGATGTGGAAAATCGCGCAGCGCTACAATGTTCCGCTTTCGAAGCTGATCGCGGCTAATCCCCAGTTGACCAACCCGAATAACATCTGGGCTGGACTTAGCGTTCGCATCCCCAAAGCGCCTAACCAATATTTGAACGGCGTATTTCCGGTCGCAAAGGGGAAATACACGCCATTCTCGAACAGCTATGCGGAAGCCCGTTCCTGGTCGGCTAACGGCCCTGCGGTACGCGCGCATGAAGGCGTGGATATTTTCGCGCCCAAAGGCACCCCAGTATACAGCGCGTTGGCCGGCACGGTAGTCAAAGCAGGCTGGAATGAATACGGCGGCTGGCGGATTACGGTTCGCGTCGACGACAGCACTGATTTCTATTACGCGCATCTATCCAAATATGCGGCCGGTATGAAGGATGGCGTCAAGGTTGCTGCCGGACAATTGCTCGGTTATGTCGGCAGCACCGGCTACGGCCCCGAAGGAACGGAAGGTAAATTCGTCACTCACCTCCACTTCGGCATCTACAAAAAATCGCCGGGCTATCATGCGGTTGATCCTTATCTTTATCTCAAATGGTGGTCGTTGTAAGCCCCATTGCATTCTTGAGTAAACGGAAAAGGTTGATCGGGCTCTATGTCCCGATCAACCTTTTTTCATCCTTCGATATGCCCTTTTACAGCTGCAGCTGCTTCAGGTTATAAAACTCGCCCTTGCTTGCCATCAGCTCGTCGAAAGTGCCCACCTCGGCAATGCGGCCGTGCTTCATGACGACGATGCGGTCGGCATCGCGAATCGTCGATAAGCGGTGGGCAACGATAAAGGTCGTGCGGCCCTTTATAAGCTCCTGCATCGCCTTCTGGACATGGAACTCCGATTCATTATCGAGAGCCGAGGTCGCCTCATCCAAAATAATAATGCTCGGCTCACGCACGAGCGCTCTCGCGATGGCGATACGCTGGCGCTGACCGCCGGACAGCTTGCCGCCATGCTCCCCGACCATCGTATCCAAGCCGTCAGGAAGCTGCCCGATAAACTCCGACAGGTTAGCCATCTCCACGACGCGTTTCACCTGCGAATCGGTGATGTCGCGCAGTCCATACGTGATATTGTCCCGAATCGTTCCCGAAAATAAAATATTCGTCTGCGGCACGACAGCCAAATGCTTGCGATAGCTGCGAAGATCGATATCCGCCAAGTCGATGCCGTCCATCAGCACCTTTCCGCCCGTTGGCTGAAGAAAGCCGATCACGAGGTTAAGCACCGTAGATTTGCCCGCGCCCGATGCGCCGACAAAAGCGATGCATTCGCCTGCCTCCACATCTAGCGTGACATCCTCGAGCACATGATGCTCGCTCCCCGGGTACGAAAGCTCAACGCCTTGGAACAAAAATTCCCCGCGCACGCCGGCCAGCTTTCTTTTGCCGCTGTTGTTTTCAATATCCGTCGATACCAGTATTTCCTTTATGGAATGAATGGATTCCAAGCCCTTGGCGATTTGCGGATAAATATTAATAAGTCCGGTAACCGAAGCCAAAATCATGGAGAAGAAGCCCTGATACATGACCACATCGCCTACCTGGATCTCGCCTTGGTAAGCAAGATAAGCCGTAAAGATCAGGCAAAGCACTTGAAAAATCTGAAAGGTAACCCAGTTCGTTGAGCCAAAATAGGCTTCAACCAGATCAAGGCGGTATCCTTTGCCCTGTATGTTACGCAGCGTTGAATCGATGCGGGCAATCTCCACCTTCTCCAGACCGTGCGCACGCGTGATCGGAATCATCTCCACCATTTCCGAGACGCGCGAGGACATTTGTTCGATCTCCTTGCGGAATTCCTTGTTCGACTTTCTGATTTTGCGGCGGAAAATGGTCACGATCGTAATCGACATGGGGATCGTCAATACGAAAAACAACGATACGATCCAGCTGCTGTTCAGCGTAATCACGAACGATACAATGATGTTCACGACGGCAGGCGCCAGCGCGATCATAAACTGCTTCGACATCATCTCGACCGCTTCTACGTCGCGAAGCACCTTCGACTGCAGCTTGCCCGCCGGCAGCTCGCGGTGCTGATTGATGGACAACTGCTGCAGCTTCCGCACCAATGCGCTACGCAGCCCCGCTTCAACGAATCTGACCGCACGGCTTAGAAAGGATATGTAAGCGGCATGCGTCGGTATGTTTTGCAAAATGACAATCAAAATAATGAAGAAATTAATCCAGATGCCGCTGATCGGATACTTTGCCGGATTCGTAGCGATGTTAATGATATTCGCGGTTACGATCGGCAGCACGTAGACAGGCGCGCTCTTAATCAATAAAAACAATAAGGAAACCAGCAGGTTGGCGAAATTCCCTTTGTACAGCGATAACAAGAATCGTAACGGACTCGCGTCCTCCTCCAAGGATGCATTTTCAAATGTGCTGGCGAGGCCTTTTGCAGCCGCGCCAAGCCTTGCCTTTTCTGCGCTCTCTGACATTGCCTTCTCCATCCCTCTGCAGCTCAACTTGCTTATAAACGCGTGTTTATTCAAAGCGCTACGGCACAATATTACGCTCATATCGTGCAGCTGTAAATATAGGATCTTGCGCTTCTTCTATTCATTTTGGCTATACTGCTAGCGGTGCTTGCCTTTATAATCCTTCGGCGTTTCTCCTGTCATCTTCTTGAACAGCTTGTTGAAATAGACCGGATCGCTATAACCGACCAGCTGCGAGATTTCATAGTTTTTCAAATTCGGATGGTCAGTCAGAAACTGCTTCGCCTTCTCGATCCGAATATCGATTAAATAATCCGTCAGGGTCATGCCCGTCTCCTGCTTGAATAGACGGCTTAAATAATTGGCGCTCATGCCGACGGTCTCAGCCATGCGCTCCATTTCGAAGTTTTTTCCGTATTCCTGCTCTAGGATGGATTTCATCTGCTCGATCACATGATGCTCTTTTTCTTTTGAAATCGGCTCCTGCGGCAGAAGCAGCTCATTCGTTTCCCCCGCCAGCCTGCTTTCCTCGCGCTCTTGCTTAATCTTGATCAAAAGGTCATATAAATTCGCTTTATCGACCGGCTTGAGCAAATAATCCCGCACGCCGTAACGCAGCGCCTTGCGAGCATATTCAAATTCGCTAAAACCGCTGAGCACGATTGTCGCAATGGCCTTACCGCGCAGATGCTCAATCAGCTTCAAGCCATCCATCATCGGCATTTTTATATCGGTAATCAACACATCCAGCTCGCCTTCGCCAAGCTTCGAAATATGCGCCCAAGCGTCCATTCCGTTGCTGTACGAGCCGATGACCGTAATGTCCAAGTCCATTTTCGTTAAAATTTTTTCAAGGCCTAACCGTATAAATTCCTCATCGTCCGCGATGATAATGTTCACTCCTGATCGCCCCTTTCGCGCATGCCTCTTACATTTTGCGCTATTATCGGTTCCTCTGCAACGAAAAAAAAAGCGGACGGTTATTTAACCGCACCGCTTGTCACGCCCGCGAATATATACTTTTGCAAGAAGATATACATGATCGCCGTTGGAATCATAATAATGAGAATCGCAGACGAGATCATTTGCCAATCTCCGCTGTTAACCCCAAAGAAGCGCATGAGCGACGTGGAGACGACGACATGTTCGGCCCTGGGCAAATAAAGCAGCGGGATGAACATATCATTATAGATGCTGATCGTTTTCAGAATAACGATGGTCGCCGTTGCCGGAGCAAGCAATGGGAAGATGATCGAGCGGAAAATCCGGATTAATGAGGCTCCCTCCAGCATTGCGCTTTCGTCCAGCTCGTTCGGAATGTTCCGGATGAATTGCAGGTAAATGTAGATTTGCAAAATATCCGCACCCACATAGATAAGAACGGGACCCATTAGATTATTCGTAAGTCCAAGCATTTGAATCGTCTTGTAGTTGACGACCTGCGTTGTAATAGCTGGAATAATCGTAGCAAATAAGAACAAACCGACAATTGGTCCCTTAAATTTAAAATTGAAGCGCCCAACCGCATAACAAAACGCTGATCCGATCAAAATATTTAAGATTAGCGTTACCGCGATAATAAATAATGTGTTTCCAAATGCATGAAGCATATCTGCCTGCTTGAAGGCTTGCGCGAAGTTTTTCAAATACAGGAAGCTGTCCGGCATCGCAATGGTTGATTTATCATGGAATTCATCCTTCGTCTTAAACGCGTTGACGACGATGATATAAGGCGGGAATAAAATCGCAAATGCCGCCAATACGAGGCTGATATATTTGACTGTGTCCCAAAGCTTATTGGATTTATTCATCGATTATTCCCCCTTTCCTTTCAATAAAAAGCGTTGAATCGACAATACAATGACAACGAAGAGCAGCAAGACGACGCTCATCGCGGATGCTAGGCCATAATTGTTAAATTGGAAGGCCGTCTCGACGATTTTCATAACGAAGGTTTCACTCGATCCCGCCGGTCCGCCCTTGGTCAAGATATAAGGCAGATCGAATACTTCCAACGCGCCCGTAACCGTAAGGAACAAATTGAGCTCGATAATTTTGTAGATGTTTGGAAGCGTGATGCTGATAAACTTCTGCCAGCCGTTTGCTCCGTCGATCGAAGCCGCTTCATAGATATCGTTCGGGATGGATTGAAGCGCAGCTAGGTAAATAACCATGTTAAAGCCCATGAAACGCCAGAAACCAATGGAAGCAAGCGTGTAATTGACGAACGATCCGCTGCCGAGCCAGCTTGTTTTCGACAAGGCATCAAAGCCGAGCTGTCCAAGCAGGTAGTTCAAAGATCCGTTCGTCGTATCAAATACGTAACCGAATAAGTATGCTACAGCAACGCCGTTTAGGATGTACGGTAAAAACAGCAGCAGCCTGAAAAAGTTTTTTCCTTTTAGCTTGCTGTTCAGCACCACGGCGAAATAGATCGCGGCGATATTTTGTACGATTCCTACGGCGAAATAGGCAAAGTTATGTTTAAAAACTCCGAAGATTTCAGGATTAGCAAATACTTCTTTATAATTTGACCAACCAATCCAAGCCTTATCAGGACTTAATCCATCCCAGCTTGTAAAGCTTAAACGAATGAGTTCAAGCGCCGGATAATAAGCGAATGTCAGCAGCAGCAGCAGCGGCAATGCGACAAATCCAATGATTACAACGTTCTTTTGTGTTTTGAAAGGCAATCTGCTAAACATGGAACAACCCCATCCTCCCTGCGTCTTTCTAATCGGAATGCGCAGGAAGGATATCCGCTTAGCGAATCATCCTTCCTGCATGCCATCCTTGTTCTTACAGACCTAGATCTTTTTTCGCTTTCGCCCAAGCCGTGTTCACTTTGTCGAGAACCTTTTGCGGATCTTTAGACAATACGAACTCTTGAACAACTGCGGCTTGATCAAGCTGCGCTTTGTTTTGGATTTGCGTAGCTGCATCTACCGGTGCTGCCGGCTCGAAGAATTTTGGCGCGAAAGTGTTAAATTCAGCAAGCTGCGGAAGCTTCGATTCTTTATCCTTCAAGGTCGGGATGAAGCCTGCGAAATCGTCATAACCCGATTCTTCAATCATCCATTGAACGAAAGCTTTACCTGCTTCAACATTGCCGCCTTTGTTGACTGCGTAGAAGAAATCCGGGTTAAGCGGCGCTTTTGCTTCGCCGGAGTTGTCGGATGGGAATGGGAAGAACCCAATATCCTCTGCTGCAGCGCCATTTTCGATCACTTGGTTGATTACCCAGTTGCCAAGCAGGTACATACCGAATTTACCGGATGCTACGTCTTTTTTTGATTGCTCCCAGTTTGTCGAGTTTACGTCTGTTTCAAGGAAACCTTTCGTATACAGCTCACGCAGGATGCTCCATGATTTGCCGTATGCATTGTCAAGCGTGTAAGGCGTGTCGCTTTCGGCGCGTTTGTTTTGGTGATCGGAAGCAGAGCCGATAAGCGTCGGAATATCGTACACCCAAGCATCAAGCGGCCATTTGTCTTTGAAGTTCGAAGCCAGCGGCACGATGCCTGCGTCTTTCAGCTTTTGTGATGCTGCAAGGAATTCATCGTATGTTTTTGGAAGAGCCGTGATACCTGCTTTTTCGAAAGCCTTTTTGTTATACACGATGCCTACTGTCGATGCGCCGGAAGAAATACCGTACATTTTGCCTTCGTTTGCTTTCAAATCTTTGAAGTGAATGTCGCCGGAAAACGCGATATCGTCAAGCGGAGCAAAATAATTAGCCAGCTCTGCGTTTGGAATCGTTGGCACAAACACAACATCAGGGAAATCGCCGGAAGCGATGCGGATTTTCAATGTTTTATCATAATCAGTGATCGCTTCGAATTTAAGATCTACGCCAGGATATTTTTCTTCAAAGCGTTTCTCATAATCAACGTACTGCTTATCGATCATGTCTGTACGGTTTGTTAAGAAAACAACATCGCCCGTAATTTTCGAAGCTTCTTCGGTACCGCCGTTTTCCGGCTTATTTGTAGCTGTGTCGTTCGTGCTCGGCTTGTTAGTAGCCGTGTTTCCGTTCGAATTTGTGTTATTTCCACCACATGCCGCTAACGATGTTAGCATAACTACAGAAACAAATGCTAACGAAATGACTTTTTTCATTTTTTTAAATCCCCCTCAGCTCGTATTGATTCCGCTTACATTACGATAATAACTTATAAAAAGCGGTTCTAAAATGGTTTAAAATATTATTTCTAGTCTTAAACTGACATTGTGTGAAAACGCTATCTCTAGCTATTTATCTAGTTTTTCCGTTTGCAACCGCGCTTTTTCCTGTTATTAAATGAAGCGGAATTATGAAATCAACGCCTTATAAAGAAAGGTATTGCAAACCTTATGCGAATCATGTTTACTTGTTATATAACAAAAAGTTTTATTAGCAATAACAAAACTACTAAATAAAAGTGAGGCGACTCAAATGACGAGTAAAGCAGCCTATATTGGCGGTATGACATGGGGCTGGACCGGTATTCGCGGCACCTGGTCCGGCGCACCAGCAGAACGTTCCATGGAGCTCATGGCCGAGCGCTTAAACGTAAACTGGACCGCTATTGCGCTGGGCGCGCTTCAGGATCACGCGCATGCGACGGAGATTAAGTTCCGGGAAGAGCCTACGGTTACCGATGAAGAGGTTCGTAACGCAATACGCAAAGCCAAAGAACTTGCTCTAAAGGTTTGCTTGAAGCCGGTCGTCAACTGTGCGGACGGGACATGGCGCGCGCATATCAATTTCTTCGATCTTGATGTTCCCTGTGAGCCCAAATGGTCCGATTGGTTCGCTTCCTATACAACATTCATTTTGCATTATGCGCGAATGGCCGAAGAAACCGGGTGTGAAATGTTCTGCATCGGCTGCGAGATGGTCCAAACCGATCGCCGTGAATCCGAATGGCGTCAATTGATTGCCGAGGTACGCAAGGTTTACTCCGGGATTGTTACCTACAACTGCGATAAATACCAAGAAGGCCAAATCAAATGGTGGGATGCCGTTGACGTCATATCCTCCAGCGGCTACTACCCTATCGATGCTTGGGAAGAGCAGCTTGACCGCATCGGGAAGGTTGTAGCCGAATTCGAAAAGCCCTTCTTCTTCATGGAAGCAGGCTGCCCTAGCCGCGAAGGCTCGCAGCATATCCCTAATGACTGGGGACTTGCGGGAGCGCCGAGCGAAGAAGTACAGCGCCTTTTTTACGAGACGATGTTTTCCCATTCCGATAAGCGTGACTGGGTCGGCGGCTTTATGCTTTGGGATTGGCCGGCACGACTATATGAAGAAACCGAAGCAGCCGTTAACGATGATTACTGCATGTACGGCAAACAAGCCGAGCAAACCGTCCGCGATTATTACGGTTCGAAAATTCCAAAGAAAGCCGTGGGAGGTTCTATTAAATGAACGAAAATAACCAGCAGTGGTTAGCCAGCATCAAGCAGGAGCTGGAATCGAACATTCTCGGCTTCTGGATGAAGCATACCGTCGACGAGAAAAACGGAGGCTTCTACGGGTACATTACCCGGGATCTTACGGTAAATCCTGAGGCCGGCAAAAGCCTTGTGCTCAACACGCGCATTTTGTGGACCTTCGCCTCCGCCTATCGGATAACGGGAAATGACAGCTATTTAAAAATCGCTGACCGAGCTTATGAGTATGTAAATGAGTATTTCGCAGACCCGGTATTCGGCGGATTGTATTGGATGGTTGACGCGTCAGGCCAACCTGCCGAAACGAAAAAACAAGTATACGGGCAAGCTTTCGCGATCTACGCTTACTCCGAATATTACCGGGCAACCGGCAGCGAGGCTGCGCTGAAGCAAGCGATCGAGCTGTTTCACACGCTTGAGTGCTACAGCTACGACAATCAATTCAAGGGCTACTTCGAAGCGCTGACGCGGGAGTGGCAGGAGACGGATGATAACAGCCTAAGCGAGAAGGATTTAAACGAAAAGAAATCCATGAATACGCATCTTCATGTCATGGAAGCTTATACCAACCTATACCGGGCATGGAAATCGGATGAGCTTCGCTCAAAGCTGAAAGAGCTTATCGAAATCACGATCAAACACATCATTCATCCGGACAAAGCGCAATTCATTCTATTTTTTGACGAGCAGTGGAACTACAAATCCGAGCATATCTCCTACGGCCATGACATCGAAGGCAGCTGGCTGTTAGTCGAAGCTGCCGAGGTGCTCGGTGATGAGGAGCTGCTCGCCGAAGCTAAAGAAATTGCAATACGAATGGCTGAAGCTGTACTGAACGAAGGCGTAGATGCGGATGGCGGCCTTTTAAACGAAGCAGGACCAGAGGGCTTGATTGATACACATAAAGATTGGTGGCCGCAGGCCGAAGCGGTCGTTGGCTTCTATAATGCTTACCAAATGACCGGCGAAGAGAAATATCGCGAGGCTGCCGTTCGGTCATGGGCCTTCATCGAGCGCTTTATCGTTGACAAAGAGCATGGGGAATGGCATTGGAGCGTAAAACGTGACGGTTCGCCAAGCGATAACGTTCAAAAGGTCAGCCCTTGGAAATGCCCATATCACAATGGACGCGCCTGCTTTGAAATGATCGAACGGCTGAACGGACAATCAACCACACATTAACGGAGGTTTATCTAATGAGTAAATTTAATGAACGCAAGCAATTGCTGACGGAGCGCTATGAGGCGCTCGTTCAACGCAAAAATGAACCGGAAGCGCTTGGCAACGGCGTATTTGAACGTTATGCTCATCCCGTACTTACGGCCGCTCATGCTCCGCTGGTTTGGAAATATGATTTTAATCCCGAGACAAATCCTTTCTTCATGGAACGCCTTGGCATCCACTGCGTTTTCAATCCCGGCGCGATTTTCTTGAACGGCAAATATCATCTCGTTGCGCGCGTCGAAGGCAATGACCGCAAGTCCTTTTTCGCGATTGCCGAAAGCGACAGCCCCGTTGACGGCTTCCGCTTCTGGGATCATCCGATCCTGCTTCCGGAGACAAGCGATCCTGACGTAAACGTTTATGATATGCGTCTCGTTCAGCACGAAGACGGATGGATTTACGGATTGTTCTGCACGGAGAGAAAAGATCCTTCCGCGCCGAAGGGAGATCTCTCGAGCGCCATCGCGCAATGCGGTATCGTGAGAACGAAGGATTTGAAGCAATGGGAGCGCCTTGCCGATCTGAAAACCGCATCGAACCAACAGCGTAACGTCGTGCTTCATCCTGAATTCGTGGAAGGCAAATATGCATTCTACACTCGTCCGCAGGATGGATTTATCGACACCGGCTCAGGCGGCGGCATCGGTTGGGGACTATCCGATACAATTGAAAATGCGGTTGTGGAACGCGAGGTTATTATCGACGAGCGTCACTACCACACCATAAAAGAAGTAAAGAACGGCCAAGGCCCTGCTCCGATCAAGACGGACAAGGGCTGGATTCATATCGCTCACGGCGTTCGCAACACGGCGGCAGGCCTCCGTTATGTGTTATACGCCTTCCTATCCGACTTGCATGAACCAAACAAGGTTACGCACCGTCCAGGCGGGCATTTGCTTGCGCCTGAAGGCATCGAACGCGTAGGCGACGTATCGAATGTTGCCTTCTGCAACGGCGTCATCGCGCAGGATAACGGCGACGTATTTATTTATTACGCTTCCTCGGATACGCGCTGCCATGTTGCCGCAACGACCGTGGACCAGCTGCTCGACTACTGCATGAACACGCCGGAGGATCCGCTTCGGTCGCACGCCTGCGTAGAACAGCGCATCGCTTTGATTGATCGCAACCTACAGCTGCAATCTTAATTTTCTAACTCAAAGAGGGAGTGCTTCCTATCGTCTTAACCGGCGCATAGGAAGCACTCCCTCTTCTTTATTTAGGGCTTTTTCAGATTATTTCTTACAAGTAATACCATCATGACAAGAAAAAAACATCCGAAAGCGTAGAGCGAAGCTTTTTTCCAGTCGAAGAGGCTGCCTGCATATTCTCCCTCGTAATTAGCTTTTATAAAGGAGTCGTCCGCTGCCTTAACCGCTATCGCCACATGGGCTTCAACGCCTTTGATGGCGTAGTACGCCGTCCCCTTCGGATAAACATTCGAGAAATTGCCAGAATATGTTCCTTCTTCATCCGAAAAGGAGGTCACCTTGCCGATCCTTTCCCCAATATGCTCTATTTCTACTGTCTGATCTGATACCGTATAGGACATCCCGTCATTTACGACAAAACGGCTTGCCCAGTCGGCATGAGCTGCATTCCAAACAAAAAACGTACTCAGCAACAAAATCATATTCGCCAGTAACCATGATTTTTTGTGCAGCTTCATCGTCATAAGCCCCCACATTCATTCATTTGTTTACCTTTGAATATTCAGACGTTTTGCAGCAGGGAAAAGTTACTTTCTTTTACACAAGCTGCGCTTCGAAAGCTCCAATCTCAATCTCTTCTATTTGTCCGCCAATGCGTATATGAACAGAAGCTCATAGGTGGCTGCAATGCCTCCATCCAAGCCAAACTGCTCCCCGTACGCCTTATACATGTTGGCGAACAGGCGCCGCGAACCGAGTCCGCTCTTGGAGACGGCTTCCGAAGCGCTCGCTCCCATCGCTTTGACCGAAAAAAGAAAATCCCTTACGGAAGCATATTTCTCCGTTTGGATCGAATGCTCATAACGAAGATTCGAAAAGCCTGTTTCCCGGAGCAGGCTGTCCCACTGTTCTGCCGATCGGAACGACAGTCCGTGCCGCTGCGGCTGCATTCCGCTTGCTCGATAGGCGTCATCAAATGACTTATGCAGCTCATGGAACGTATCGGGCCCGAATGTCGCGAACACCAGCATGCCGCCAGCACGCAGCATCCGCCGAAGATGGCCCAGGGTTTGCTTCGGATCGCTCAGCCACTGAAAACAAGCGCTCGAGACAATAAGGTCAAACGAGGCACGCGGTGCATCAGGCGCCCAAGTTTCAACATCCGCTTGAAGAAAGCTTACGCGGGCCGGCGTTACTTGGCTGATCCCGGATTGGTTTGGCGTATTCATTAGAAGACGCTGCTCAGCAGCCTTAATCATCGCGGGCGCAATATCGAGTGCAGTAATCGAGGCATCGGACCAATCATTCACCAATCGTTCAGTCAGCGCGCCCGTGCCGCAGCCGATTTCGAGAATGTCGGACCAGTCTTTGCCGACTCCAAACTCCCCCTCCTGAAGAGAATTGGCGAGCCGATTTGCCATATTGCGCTGCACAAGGGCATGAGCGTCATACGTGCCCGCCGAACTGCGGTTAAATTGACGCTGAATAACAGCCGTTCTGATGTTCATCCCACCATCTCCTCAGTTTATCAGCGATGTCCGCTTCCCTTCCCAAAAACGGCGCATGCCCGCTGCCAGGTACCGCGGCCAGCTCGGCTCGCGGCAATGACGCGGCAAGCTCTGACGCTGCGCCGTAGGGACAGATCGTATCCGCAGTCCCATGGACAAGAAGGACCGGGCATTTGATTTCCGGCAGCTCAGGCAGACAGTCCTCGCTTCTTAAAAGCTGAAGTCCGGCCATTAAAGCCGGGGTTGTCCAGCTGCCGTTATGAGGAAGGCTATCGCCGAGATTAGAATCCCATTCGGCTTCCGTAAACATATTCCTTCGAAATTTCGTTTCGACAACCTGCCGGTCGTTCATAAGCCCTTTAATCATCTGCCTGACGTATGCATCCGGCCAGCCGCGGTCCGCCTCGTCCTTTGACCTTGTAAACCGGGCGGTTGCCGCAAATAATACAAGACCGTCGGCGCAGCCTTTGGCTGCTAATTTCAGCGCCAATATACCGCCGAGCGACCAGCCGGCGATCAAAAGCGGACCGTGAAATCCATTACTATCGCAGAAAGAACCATCCGCAGATCGATTGCTTTCCGCCGCCGTTTCCGACAGGAGCAGCATTTTCTCAGGAGAATCGGCATCCTTATAATCTGCGGAAATATGATGAAACTCGGGAAGCTGCTCACGCAGCCGATCGAATACGCTATCCGGCATGCTCCATCCCGGCAGCCACAAGATGGTGCCCTTTGCCCCTGCTCCCTGCTGCTTCTTCACTATTGTAGAAGCCATCATGAGCCCAGCACGCCTAATTGCTGTCCGATGATGCGAATTTGCGCAGCTGCATCGGTTAATTCCTTATCCGTATGGGCGGCTGACAAGGAGAAGCGGATTCGCGCCGTCCCTGCCGGGACGCTAGGCGGACGTATTGCTGCCGCAGCGATACCTGCCGATTCTAGAGCGCCGCTGAAGCGGAGGGCCGTTTCGTTATCGCCGGCGATTAAAGGGATGATCGGAGAATCGCCGTAGCCGATTTTAAAACCGGAAGCCTCAAGCAGGCATCGAAAGGAACTGCTGGCCGCAAAAAGTCTTTCCCGCCGCCAATGTTCTTCTTGTACCAAAGCCAACGCCTTCAAAACGCCTGCCGTGACCGAAGGAGGAAGCGCCGTCGAATAAATGAGCGGCCTGGCCTTATTGACCAGCCATCGAATGAGCATGCGGCTTCCGCATATATAAGCGCCGTAAACGCCGAATGATTTGCTGAACGTCCCCATATGAATATCCACTTCATCCTGCAGTCCGAGCTCATGGCATAATCCCTCGCCGCGTTTCCCGTAAATCCCCCCGCTGTGCGCCTCGTCTACCATCAGCATCGCTCCAAACTCCCGTTTGAGCGCGGCAAGCTCGCGCAAGGGCGCCTGGTCGCCGTCCATGGAGAAAACGGCATCGGTTACGATCAGCTTTCTCCGCCTATCCCGGTGCTTATTTAATAACGCGCGCAAATGCTCCATATCGTTGTGACGGTAACGGGCATGCTCCGCGCGGCTGAGCACGATGCCGTCCGTAATGCTCGCATGATTCAATTGATCGCTGAAAACAATGTCTCCTCTGCTTACTAACGCGCCAATAACGCCGGAGTTAGCCATATAACCATTCGCAAAAACCAGCGCCGCCTCGCAGTTTTGCCATTCGGCCAGCGCTTCTTCAAGATGGCTGTACGGCATCCGGTTACCTGTTACAAGGCGGGAAGCGCCTGAGCCGGCGCCTTCGCTGAGAAGCGCCTCGCGCATCGCTTCAATTATTGCTGGATGCTGCGATAGACCAAGGTAATCATTGGAAGACAAATTGAGCAGCTTTCGTTCTCCGCGCATCATATAACCGGGAGCATCGGCGACCGGACTACTTTCGCGCAAGGAACGCCCTAAAGAGGCATCAGCCAACAATTCAAGTTCTTTTGCTATCCAGTTCATGGTCGGCACCGCCTTAAAGGGCGTTTAATTCAATCTCAAAGCCCAAATCCTCAATCATTTGATGGTCAGCCGAAACATCTTGCCCTGCCGTCGTCAAATAATCACCTACAAATAGCGAATTCGCGGCATACAGAGACAAAGGCTGCAGTGTACGAAGGTTGACCTCGCGGCCGCCCGCCACGCGGATTTCCTTGGACGGGCAGATGAATCGGAATAAAGCCAGCACCTTCAGTGCTTTCATCGAAGGCGTGCGGCCTGCATTTTCCAGAGGAGTTCCCGGAATCGCGTTCAGGAAATTGATCGGAATCGAATCTGCATCGAGCTCGCGAAGCGCATAAGCCATTTCAACGATCTCTTGGTTTGTCTCGCCCATGCCGATAATGACCCCGGAGCATGGGGACATGCCGTAGGCCTTTACCTTTTCTACGGTTTCGACACGCTGGTCATACGTGTGGGTCGTCGTGATCGATGGATAGTTTGCTTTGCTGGTGTTCAAGTTGTGGTTGTAGCGATGCACGCCTGCTTCAGCAAGCCGTTCGGCTTGCCCGTCTTTCAGAATGCCGAGGCATGCGCAAATTTTTAACGGCATCGTTTCACGGATTTCTCTAACCGCGTCCACTACTTGTTCGAGCTCTTTGTCTGTCGGGCCTTTCCCTGCCGCTACGATGCAGTAGGTTCCGGCTTGCCGTGCCAGCGCTTCGCGGGCGCCGTCCAACAGCGTTTCTTTATCGAGCAGGGTGTACTTATTCACCGCTGCCGTCGAAACAATGGATTGCGAGCAGTATCCGCAGTCCTCGGGACAAAGGCCACTTTTGGCATTGATGATCATGTTCAGCTTTACTTTTCTGCCGTAAAAATGTTTTCTAACTTTAAACGCGGCATGCATCAGCGGCAGTACCTCATCGTTACCGGAATCGAGCACGGCAAGCCCTTCCTCTAACGTTAGGCATTCTCCATTCAATGCTTTTTGGGCAAGCGACTGCCACTCCATATCCGCAGACATTGTTTTCATCTTCCTCATCCTCCCATTGCTTGAACTGCTAAGGCCTGTCTGATCGGCGCGAATTGTATTGAATTTCTTAGATTATGTATCCTAGTCTGGGGGGCCGCTTCCAGATGCAAGCGCGGAACGCGGCCGAGAACCTTCAGGCCGCTGCAGCGCTCGATTAATTCCGCGTTCGTGGCCACGCTCGGATCGTCATGCGGATGAGCTATTTCGCCGTCGTTCATGATGACGCCAATAATCGGAACTCCGCGATGCCGCAGAAATGACGCAGTCAGCAGCGTATGGTTAATCGTACCGAGGCCGGAACGGGCTACAATGAGCGCTGGGATCCGAAGCTCCGAGATCAAGTCCGCCGTCAAGGCGTCATCGGTTAGCGGCACCGCAACGCCGCCCGCTCCCTCAATGATCAGTGCCTCATAACGTTTTGCGAGCGGGATGCCGGCAGCGATCAACTCCTTCAGCGTAAGGTCCACACCAGCATGCTTGGCTGCGAGCAGCGGCGTAAGCGGAGCTTCGAACGAATACGGTGCTACCGCCTCCGGCCGCTCATCGATTCCCGTGCTTTGCAGCAGCCGTTCTGCATCGGTCTCCCCGCTGCCAATCGTTGCACCGGACTGAACCGGCTTCCAGACACCGATATTCATCCCTTCGGCGCGAAGCACGGCGGCTATGGCTGCCGTCACAACCGTCTTCCCCACGCCGGTGTCCGTACCTGTCACGAAAATGCCGCGTATCGCTTCCTCGTTCATTGTACTCATGCGGATGAACCGCCTTCGGTAACGCTAATAATCGATTCCGCCAAAATATCCGTCATAGCCTCGAGCTCGGTCTCGGTACTGGCAAGCGGTGGAATGAAGACCATTACATTGCCAAGCGGCCTTGTTAACATCCCGAGTTCTCTTGCCCGCATACTTGCGCGGACGCCGACCCGATCCGCCCAATCGTACGGCTCGCGCGAAGCTTTATCGCGCACGAGCTCGATTCCGATCATCAGTCCCTTTTGCCGGATTTCACCGACATGCGGGCGATCCTTTAGGTTCGCAAGCTTCTGCTCGACGAATGCTGCCTTAGCTCTCACGCCTGCAATGATGTTCCGCTCTTCATACAGCTTCAGGCTGGCCAAGGCAACGGCGCAGCCGAGCGGATTCCCCGTAAAACTATGACCGTGGAAAAAAGTCTTCTGCTCTTGGTAATCGGCGTAAAACGCGCTATATACCTCATCGGTTGCAAGCGTCGCAGCCACAGGCAAATAGCCGCCGGTCAGCCCTTTCCCGACTACCATCAAATCCGGCGACACGCCTTCGAGATCGCATGCGAACATCTCGCCCGTCCGGCCAAAGCCGGTCGCCACCTCGTCGGCGATAAGCAGTACGCCATGCTTGCGGCAAAGCGCAGCCATCTCGCGTAAACAGTTAGGCGGCATGACGACGATGCCGCCTGCCCCTTGGACAATCGGCTCCACCATGAGGGCCGCAATCTCATCTGCTCGCGTCTCGAGCAAATGACGCAGCGCGGTTAGCGTAGCTTCCAATGCCTGAGCCTCGCCTCCTTCATGGCGATAAGCGTAAGGATACGGAATCACATGCGAGGGAAACAGCATGGGGCGGAACAGGTCATGGTACAGAGGTATGGCACCTACGCTTACCGCGCCGATCGTATCTCCGTGATACGCTTGATTCATGGTGATAAACGTCTTCTTCTCCGGCCGCCCTTTATTATGCCAATATTGAAACGCCATCTTGATCGCGATCTCGACGCCGGTTGCCCCGGAATCGGAATAAAATACTTTGTTTAAGCCTTTTGGCGCGATCCCTACCAGCTTCTCCGCAAGCTCGATCGCCGGTACATTGGCCATCCCGAGAAGCGTGGAATGGGCGACCTTTCCCAGCTGTTCCGTAATCGCCTGATTAAGTTCCGGCACGTTATGTCCATGTACGTTGAGCCAGACGGATGAGAACCCGTCATAATAAGCCCGCCCATGGACGTCATACAGCATGATGCCTTCGCCGCGTTCAATAATGAGCGGGTCGGAGCTGTTGTAGACTTTCATTTGAGTAAATGGATGCCATACATGGTTCTTGTTTATGGATGCAAGCCATTCGTAATCCGCTGCCACAATGATCACCATCCTTCCATTATTTAATTGTTAACCAAAATAAAAAATATTAGGTTAACAATTAGGTGAGATTATTCTATCAAGCAGGAACGCCCCTGTAAAGAGAATTCAAAATGAAAGATCAAAAAGGCACCCCGTACCCTGCACGCAACGAACAACCCTTCTTCAAGGTCTTTACCGCTTGGTCGAATCGCAGCAGCAAACGTCGAAAATACCGTTGGAGGCCGGATAAGATGAATCCATTATTCTTTTTAAGCCGGTTCAAAAAAAAAGACTGTCCAAAAAGGCTAGCAGCCTTTCAAGACAGTCTTCTTTTCTCTTTATCTGTTACCTCGCCAAGCCTGGATTAACCTGCCCCGTAGACTCCCGATAGATCAGCTCTCCCGCAACCAAGAGCTTCTCCATCGGCTCCTGCTTGTTCTCGATTCGGCTGATAAGCCGATCAACCGCGCGTTTCCCCAGCGCTTCCTTAGGCACATGCACGGTTGTTAATGCCGGTGTCATCCGGTAGGAGTCATCAATATTGTCGTAACCCGTTACCGATACCTCCCCGGGCACCGATACGCCGAGCTCCTGCAGCGCTTTTACCGCGCCAATGCCAATCATATCGTTGGCGCAGAGCAAAGCGGTAGGCAGCGCCTTCGCCTTTATTCGTTTCATGGCCCATTGCTTAATGGGCTCCAGAAATTGTTCATGCTCGAATCCCTCGACTGGCAAATAACATTCGCTGCCGATGGCAAAGCGGGACACTTCCTCGATCTTCTCCTCCAGCGCGCTGCGGAAGCCTAAGAAACGGTCCTTAAAGCTCCGTGAATAGTTCACATCTCCGATAAAGCAGAGCTGCGTATGCCCCTTGCCTATTAAATGCTTCGTAAGGCGGTACATCGATTCGTAATTGTTCGTAAATACCGTATCGCTCGGAATAAGCATGTCCTCATGGTCGACGAGAACCATGGGCAGGCCGATCCGATGCACCTCCAGCAGCAGCGGTGTCGAGATTTCACCCACGCCGATCAGCCCCAATATGCCGTTCGGGTTTAAGAAATGCAGGAAATGGTCGACGCTCTGCTCCGACACAATAACCATGCCGTACCCGCCTTCTTCCAACCGCGAAGCTATACCGTCTAGAATACGTCCCCAATAGAGCGACTCCTTCGTCTGAAAGCGGATGTTCGGCATCAGCACGAGCACCGATTGTTTACCCGCAGCAGGAATTTTGGGCAGCTGCTCCAGCTTCATCGTTTTTACATAAGCGTTCTTTTGCGAGAAATAGCCTAACTGTGATGCCGCTTGAATAACCCGCTCCTGCGTCGCCTCGCTGACTCCGCCTTTACCGGAGAGCGCTTTGGAGACGACAAACTTGGAAACGCCCAAATAATCGGCAATTTGCTGCATCGTGACCTTCTTTGACATTACAAAACTCCACCTTAACTTTCGGTAATGGTTCGTGCTGCTTTCCATCGCTCGTTGTATTCATCGAATGCCTTCTGCAAATCGGGAGCGGCAATCCATTCTTGGATAAAATCGCCCGACCAAAAAGATATTTGCGCCGAATTCGCAATCTCGAGCAATAAATCATTCGGAACCCTGCGCTCCAGCAGCTCGATATCGTAGGATAAAAACTGCTGGAACTGCGGCAAGGATGGCTGCTTCGCTTCATTGACAGGCAAAAAACCGGAGTCATCGACATAGCCGGACTCATTTACAAAAAACTTCACCCATGCCTCAGCCAGCTGCTTATTATCGCTGAACTTGCTTACGCCGACAAACCAATCCGGACTTAATGGCGCAAAACGCTTTTCGCTATTGTCATAAGGAAACGGAAAAAAACCGATATCCTCCGATTCTGCGCCGGCAGCGATGACTTGATTGATGACCCAGTTGCCCATTAAATACATGGCGGCTCTGCCATCCGCGATTTCTGTTTTGGAGGTTTCCCATTGGTTAGACATCATCTGCTTCTCAACGTAACCGCGGTTAATTAACGTCTTAACGATTGTAATCGCTTGGCCCCAAGGGTTATCGATCTGCCAAGGCTCCTCTTCATTGACCATGTTGTTTAAATAATCGGCATTACCGGTCATGTAACTGACTAAATCCTCGCCCCATGTCATAAGCGGCCACTGGGCGCCATAGTTCAAATATACCGGCAGGATACCCGCATTTTCGAGCTTCTCGCAAGCGGCATAAAATGCCTCCAGCGTCGTTGGGATCTCCGTAATTCCAGCCTTTCTAAAAGCTTCCTTGTTATAGACGATCCCCGTTGTCGAGGCTCCCGTAGCGATGCCGTAGCGGGCTCCGCCGTGAGCTTTAAAATCAGCGAAGCGGATATCTTCGAACAAGCTGTCATTCAGCGGCTCGAAATAATCGGGCAGATCCTCATTCTTGATATTATTTGGCAGCAGCAGCACATCGCCCAGATTGCGAGTGGACAACCGGACCATAATATCGCTCGCATAGTTGAGCACGCCTTCGAAGGTCACGGTAACGCCGGGATAAAGTTCGGAGAATCGATCCGCGTATTTTTTAAATACGCCGTTCTCCACGAGATCAACGCGATTCGTCAGCACTCTAAGCGTTACGTTCCGTTCTTCCTGCCCGGTCTGGTCCGCAGGCTCGGTTTCCGCTCCGTTACTGGGCGAATTATTCTCGCAGCCAGCGATACATAGGCCGCATAACAGAACAACAAGCATTAAAATGGTCCTGTATTTGTTCATTCTGCTTCTCTCCCTAATTCTATTGGAAGCTGTAAAATCACCTCGGTGCCTATGCCCCTTTCACTCATTACCTTCATTCCATAGGCATTGCCATAGTGGAGCTTGATGCGTTCGTTTACATTTTTCAAGCCAATGCCGCCTGATTTGCGTTTTACGGCTGCTTCCTCTGCCCCTGCCAAAGAACGGTTTAAGCGCTCTAAGGTCTCCCCGTCCATGCCGAGCCCGTCATCCTTGATCCGGAGCCAAATGATTCGGGAGGTCTGCTCGCTGCTGATTTCAATTCGCATGGACGGCTTGTTGTCGTCCATGCCGTGATAAATCGCATTTTCGACTATCGGCTGCAGCACTAGCTTAATAATGGGATAGCTTAACAATTCTTCCGGCACGCGGGTCTCCAAACGGAACCGGTTCGGATACCGATAATTAAGCATTTCCACATAATTCCGCATATGGAGCAGCTCGTTATCCAAGGTCACTTCCTCATGCAGGTCGCTGATGCTGTAACGCAGCAGCTTACCGAGTATCGCAATCATATCCGCCGCGATCTGATCGTCATTCAGCTCGGCTGCCATTCGAATCGATTCCAGCGTGTTATACATAAAATGGGGATTGATCTGGCTCTGAAGCGCATGCAGCTCTGCTTCCTTCTTCTTCTTCTCGATCACGTATATATCACGGATGAGATGATCGATCCGAACAATCATCCGGTTAAACTGCGTACCCAGCTGACCAACCTCGTCACGGTATTTCACTTGGAATTGTACGTTAAAATCGCCCTCTTGCACATTTTTCATCAATCGCATCATCTTGCGCAGCGGATTCGTTAAAGCAAACGAAAAAACGAATGAAATGAAAAGCGCGACGATAATCGTAACGATCGTAGCGATCCAAGTGACCCTGCGGATAACGACCGTATCCTTCGTCAGCTCGCTGCCTTGAATGGCGGTCATTACCTTCCAATTGGTGTTCGGCGATGTCGTGTAAATGTATAACTGGTTGATGCCGTCGCGCTCGAAATAAAAGCTGCCTTTGGAGCCCTTGGCCAGCGCAACCGTCGGATCATCCGCAATATTCGTTGCCATTCTCGATTTATCGCTGTCGTATACGACATTCCCGAGCTCGTCGATAATAACCGATTTCCCGTTCGTTACCTTATCGAGCTCGCTCATCTGGTCTTCAATGACGCTAATATTCGCGTCTACGGCAATCAAGCCGATCGGCTTGAGCGATTTGTCGATGACCTTGCGGACGACGGTGAATGCATATCTGACGCTCTGCAAATTGCTTGTATATTTCTGGGTGCTGAACAGCAATGCTTCGCCTCCGGAGGTTTGCACGCGCCCGCGCCAGTAATCATAGCTCTCCTTTACATTAAGCCGAATGCCGCCGCCTGCTGTAGAATAGTAGCCGTTCCCGTACGTATCAAAAATATATACGGAATTAGCGCCGCGTTTTATCGTATTGATGAACGAAATATTTCCCTCTATCCCGCGCTGAATGAGGAGCAGCTGGTCAAAATCATCCGGCAGCTGGCTGCTGTTTTTCCCGGCCGTCAGCTGCCGCTGCTCATAATAGGCATTCGAGCGGATTAAATTTTGCTTGATATCGTCTTGATAAGCCGGAATGGAAGAAATACGTACCATATCCTCGATGTAATCATCGACTCGAACCATCATATTTTCAAGCATTTTGGTCGAATAAACGATCGTCTTCCCCTCGATCGAGCGTGAATAATTGCTATAGGAGATGTAGCCGATAAACGCTAACGGCAGCGTAATGAGAAGCAGGAAAACGATAAACAGCTTCCTCTCCATCCTCATCCCGCCAAAAGCCGCCCCTATGCGCCACAATCGTTTTTTCACACTCATCCTCATACTCCCTCATTCTCTAGATGGCAGGCATGACGTTTCCGCCGTTTACAGGAATATAGGCGCCTGTAATGAAGCTTGCCAAATCGGAGGCCAGAAAGGCTACCGTATTGGCAATCTCTTGATCGGTGCCTCTTCGCTTCAGCGGCACGCTTTGCGCATAAGGGTTGTTCTCATCGATGCCGTTTGCACGGTCGCGGTCGCTGATGGTCCACCCTGGCGCTACCTGATTCACCGTAATCTGATGCTCCCCCGCCTCTTTGGCCAATACCCGGTAAACGCCGTCCATCCCGCGTTTCCCGGCTGTGTAGGCCGATTGGTTCGCGAAGTTCTGCATCGCGCACTCCGTATTAATGCCGATCATTCTGCCGGCTCGCCGCTCAATCATCGCGGGCACGAATGCTTTAGCCAAATAGACGCTTTGCAGCACGCAGGATTCAAACTGGCTGACATAATCGGCAATGGGCTGTTCCAATACGCTTGTCCATTGATATTGGATAACCGCGTTAGCGACAACGATATCCACATGTCCAAGCTCCGCCGTTACCTTCGCTTTCATCTCATTCATCTGCTGCTCGTTCGTAACGTCCGCCTGCACAATCATCGCTTGTCTTCCGAGAGCGGTAATTTCTTGCAAAAGCTCTCTCGCTTTCGTTTCGTTATTATTATAATGCAGCACGATGTTAGCGCCGCAGCCGGCAAGCGTTCGGGCCATAACCCGGCCCAAATCGCCGGTTGCCCCTGTAATAAGCGCAGTTTTATTCGAAAGATTAATTTGCATGCGAGTGATCACCCTTCTTATTGAAAGAGATTTGTTATTTCATTTATAATTAATTATGCTACCAAAAAATCATTGTTTTATAAAGCGTATTCAAAAAAAAGGTGTTTCAACCCGTAAGTAAACGAGAAAACGAATTAATTTACATTATCGTTATCTTTTTCACCGATAATATTAGAGAGATCCTGCAATATTCCTTGTGATTTCGACCGTTTTCATGTATATTACAGTCTATATACACTACTAATCATTCACATATGTATTAATAATATTGCTCATTCGGAGGTTATCCATTGAAAATCGAGCTATCAGAGCAAAGCCTGCCCATATTTGAAGCGATTTCAAGCAATGTTCGCATTCAGATTATTCATCTGCTGTCCAAGAAATCAATGAACATTCGCGAGCTTGCCGAAGCATTGGGGCTAAGCAGCGCGATTATGACTATGCATGTCAAGAAGCTGGAGAAGGCCGGCATCATCCGTTCGGAAATGACCCCTGGTAAAGGCGGCGCCGCACAGAAGGTGTGCTCCCTTAGCATGGACGGACTTGAAATCGCTTTTCCGCGCAAGGACGTCGTTCACCGCGAATCCAGGAGAACGGAAGTATCCATCGGCCACTATACCGATCTAAGCATTGTACCGACCTGCGGGATCTGCACGACCGAGAAAGTGATCGGCATCTTTGACGATCCGCGTTACTTTCTCGACCCGGACCGCGTCAATGCCAAAATTTTATGGTTCTCGCAAGGCTATATAGAATATAAAATTCCGAACTTCCTTCTCAGCAGCGAAAATCCGGAGGAACTCGAAATTTCCATGGAAATTTCGTCGGAAGCACCGCTTACCAATATGAATTGGCCCTCGGATCTTACGTTTTTCTTTAATGGCGTCAAAGTCGGCATGTGGACGAGTCCTGCCGATTACGGCGGAAAAGGCAAGCTTAATCCTCCATGGTGGTTTGACGATGTCAACCAATTCGGTTTGCTGAAGCGCCTCATCATTAAAAAAGACGGCACTTACATGGACGGCCTCAAGCTATCCGACGTTAGTCTCGATGAAATTGACATCAGCAACAGCCACTGGACCTTCCGCATTGCCATTCTTGAGGATGCCGAGCACATTGGCGGCTTCACCCTATTCGGGTCAGGCTTTGGCAACTATAATCAGGATCTCATCTTCAAGCTCTACTATACGAAGCTGGCTCAAGAGGAACGGACGTTGGCTTAAGCAATTTTTTATACGCAAGCAAGGGAGCTCTCACTGGAGAGCTCCCTTTTTGATGCGCTCGTTGGCTCTATATCCTACGATGCAGCAATCGGTTCACCCCTCATTACTATCCCAACCAACGCCCACCTAATTTGTGGAAAAAAAGGGTTGAATATAACCGGGAATGGTGCTATGATCCTAATCATATAATTCCACTGGGAATAATAAGTTATCGACCGGACAGCCGGAGAAATCGCAATTTGCGACAACTCAGGCTGTTTTTTGTTTTCTGCAAAACAACGATTTTGCAGCTGTTGATAGCCGACTGGCAGGAAAGGAGTAAAAAACTATGGCCATTAAAAGACAAGAACTTATTGAAGGCAATACTTTCCCGGGTCGAACCTACGTTGAAGCCGTGCTTGAGCCTGCTTACCGTCAGGCACAACAGGAGCTTCTGCTGCCGATGCTTGCCGTTCATAAAGCGCATCTCGTTATGCTGCTGGAGCAAGGATTGCTGCCAAAAGAAGACGGCAGCAAAATAGCGGCAGCCTTATTAACTATCGACTTGCAGCAACTAAGCAGCGGCTCCTACAGCGGCCAATTCGAGGATTTGTATTTCGAAGTGGAGCATAAGCTCCTGGAGCTGTCCGACAAAGCATCCGGCAGCCTTCATCTTGCTCGCAGCCGCAATGACATGGGGATAGCGATCTACCGCATCGTGTTGCGGAAAAAGCTGCTTAACGTACTCCATTCCTCGCTCGAGCTGCATGCAAGCCTTCTTGCTTTTGCCTCGAAGCATACGGATACGATCATGATTGCGCATACGCATACCCAGCAAGCCCAGCCCACGACCCTTGCCCATTATATTGCCGCGGTCATTGACTCGCTGGAGAGGGATATCCGCAGACTGCAGGCCGCATATGCCAATTGCAATTTGAGCAGCATGGGGGCAGCCGCCCTGACGACCTCAGGATTCGCCATCAATCGGGAACGGGTAGCCGAGCTTCTGGCATTCGATGGCTTAATTGAAAATTCCTATGACGCTGTGAGCAGTGCCGATTACGTCGCTGAGATTGCCGCAGCCCTTCAGCTTGCTGCAATTAATCTAGGACGGTTTGCGCAGGAGCTGCTGCTATGGTGCACACAGGAATTTGCCGCTATCCAAGTAGCGGCTCCTTACGTGCAGATAAGCTCCATCATGCCGCAAAAAAGAAATCCCGTATCCGTAGAGCATGTCCGCTCCTTATTATCCAGCATTGCAGGCAATACCCAGACCGTGCTCACAATGATTCATAATACGCCCTTTGGAGACATTGTGGATACGGAGGACGATATGCAGCCCTATGCTTGGAAAAGTCTAGATACCTTGGACGCGGTATACCGGTTGTTATCCAAGGTCATCGCAACCCTGCATGTAAATGAAGATGTGCTGGAGCAGCGCGCAGCTGCCAGCTTTGCTACCGTTACGGAGCTGGCAGACACGTTAGTGCGTGAAGAGGGTTTATCCTTCCGGGAAGCCCATTCCATCGTCAGCAAACTCGTGGCATTAGCCGTTCAGCGCGGCGATAGCGTAAGCGATCTTGGTCTGCATTCCTTAAACGAAGCAGCCCTCCAAACCATTGGCATTCCACTCCGGTTAAATGAGAAGCAGCTAAAGGAAGCGCTGGATCCTCGTCATTTCGTTCAAATTCGTACGCTTCGAGGCGGCCCCAGTCCCTCCGAGATGACTCGTTCGATGCAAGCTCGACATCACAACCTGGTCAGCTTAACGCTTTGGGTGAAAGACCGGGAAACCAGCCTTGAAGAAGCGTCTTCGAAACTGGATGCCTTATTGTCTGATAGGTTCATTAAACAAACATGAATGGAGAGAAGCTATGTTTCGCAATCCCTTTAAAGTCTTTGACATTCACGGACATCTTCCTTACCGCCTGCTGCTCGGCAGCACTAACAGACATGAGTTAATCAAAAGCTACGGAGCGGAACGAAATGAACGAATGCGGCTAACCTGGGATTTCCCCGAACCGCAGCCCGAGCAGGATCAGAATGATACCCTGCCTTTAATCGATCGATGGGTTCAAGAGCTGGACAAATACCGCATAGGCGGCCTCAATTTTCTCACCGCATTGGACAATGACAATATGGCTGATCAGCTGGCTAGGCATCCCGGCCGTTTCACCGGCTTTGCCTACCATTCCATTGAAGAAGAAAATGCGGAAGCCGAGCTGCGCAGGGCGGTCAATGAGCTTGGACTAAAAGGCTATAAGCTGTTTGGACCTTTAACGTCCCGTCCTTTCGATGATCCGTCCTTTGCACCGATCTGGACTTTTCTCGCCGAGAAAAGGCTTCCCGTGCTGATTCACTTCGGTCTGCTTGGTCATGCCGGCGGCATCGCCCATCATCCCAATATCAGTCCATTAGCAATCTTCAATACCGCTCGGGAGTATCCTGATATTCCATTCATCATACCTCATTTTGGAGCCGGTTATTTTCAAGAGCTGCTGCATCTATGCTGGAGCTGCCCGAATGTATACATCGATACTTCAGGCTCCAATCAATGGATGCGCTGGATGGCTTACGAGCTTACTTTGGAGTCGGTTCTTCGCAAAACCTATGAGCTAATCGGACCTGAACGTATTCTCTTCGGTACGGATGCCAGCGGGTTTCCAAGAGGCTATCCTTACCGGTACTTACAGGATCAAGTTCGCGCTTGCCGGGAGCTTCGATTCGCAGAGACGGAGATTGAGCTTATTTTCGGCAACAACGCAAGACGGCTGCTTGGACTGGGGCTCCCGAATTACGATACTTCTCGCCAGCCCGGCATAACGGAACAAGCCTAATCAATGTTCATAATAAAAGGAGTGGATAGGCATGCAAAATAAAAAGATGATTTCTGCTTTGACAGGTTTACTAATGATCATATTGGTCTTAACCGGCTGCGGCAGCGGAAATAACAATGCCGGCAATCAGCCAGAGAAAACCAAAACCGCAAACGATACCGCTGTTCCGCAGGCTTCTGATACAGCAGCATCGGATCCAAAGGTCACCATTGAATACTGGCAATATGAATTCCCCGCCAAGGTTGAGCTGATCAATGAGCTGATTAAGGAATTCCAAGCCCTTCATCCTAATATTACGATAAAGCAAACCAACTTCCCTTATGACCAGTACAATCAAAAGGTTGCTACGCTCGTTCCTGCAGGCAAAGGGCCCGATATCATTAACCTTTATTATGGCTGGCTGCCAAAATACGTTTCTTCCGGTTATCTCCAGAAATTGCCGGAAGACGCATTCCCGACGGCAGAGATCGAGAGCCAGTTCTATCCTTTAGTCAATGCGGCCAAGATCGACGGCTCCTACTACGCAATCCCTACAGCTGTGCGTACGCTGGCGCTGTTCTACAACAAGGATTTGCTGTCTAAAGCGCAAATTACGGATCTGCCGACAACATGGGAGCAGCTTGTTGAAACCTCCAAGAAGCTTACGGAGACCGATGCCAAAGGGCAGTTTGTTACCGAAGGCCTTGCTTGGGAGCCGGGTGCGCAGCTGCATCACTGGTACCGCGACGGTCTCTTGCATCAGGCAGGTGGACAGGATCTGAGCGAGGATCGGCGGAAAATTTTGTGGGCGGAAACGCCTGCCGGCTTAGAAGCATTCCAATATTTGCTTGATTTTGCGATTAAGCATAAGGTCGGCATTAATGGCTTTTATGAGAATGACAGCAATGCCTTCATGACCGGTCATGCGGCGTTGAACATTGACGGCTCCTTCCGTATCGGCTCGATCAAAAAAGATTTTCCCGACCTGAATTACGGAATTGCCCCGCTTCCGGCGTACAAAAGCAAGTCAGCGCCTTCTTCCTTCTGGGCAAACGCGATTCCTAAGAATGTGGAAGGCGACAAGCTGAAGGCGGCATCCGCGTTTTTGAAGTTTTTAACAAGCAAAGAAGTTCAAGAGCAGTGGGTTGAGAAAATTGGCGAGCTGCCCGCGCAGAAAGCCGTCGCAACGCAGGATAAGTACGTCAATGACGAGAAGCTTGGGCCATTCATCTCGCAATTAAATGACAGCCGCGCACATTTCTTCATTGATGAGACGCAAGAGAAAACACTTTTCGTGGACGCGACTAATGAAGTCTTGCTGAACAATGTCCCTGTCGAGAAAGCCTTTCAGGAGCTCGTAGCCAAAACGCAAAAGCTCTACGACGACTACTGGGCAGCTATAGATAAAAAATAACCGGACAATAATAGGCGCTTCGCCTGTGGCGGGCGCCCCCATCTTTTAATGAAAGAAGGCGAAGTTCAATATGCCCGGAAACGCCTTACGGTTAACGGCACGCAAAAGCCGGGAGCTGCTTCATACAAAGCTTTCTTATCGTACGCAGCGCTATTTGTTTATTTACATTACGCTAGGCATTCCGCTGCTCTATTTCTTGGGCACCCGCATGGTGCCCATCTTGTATGCCTTCAACGTAAGCGTGCGTGAATGGGATTTATTGTCCTCTGAGAAGCCTTACGTCGGACTCGCGAATTTCAGAGCGATTTTCGAAGATGAAATCTTCCTCAAATCCATCGTGAATACGTTCAAATTTGTATGGATAGGCGTTCCCGGACAACTGTTCGTCGGCTTAACCGTCGCGCTGCTGCTGCACAATGTAAAGCGCCTTCGAGGTCTGTTCCGAACAGTATACTTCATCCCGTATGTGACGAGCATCATTGCGGTCAGCTGGGTATTTCGCTGGATTCTGATGCGCAACGGCTGGTTAAACGAGATGCTCTTAACCTTTGGTTTCGAGCCGCAGTTATTCCTGCAATCCCCGCGTCAGGCACTCTTGCTCATTACTTTGACCATGATTTGGCAGAGTACCGGATTTCAGATGCTCATCTTCATGACAGGCCTGGAGGCTATTCCGCGAATGTACTATGAGGCGGCTGCCATCGA
Source organism: Paenibacillus sp. LPE1-1-1.1 (assembly GCF_040676435.1). Lineage (NCBI taxonomy): Bacteria > Bacillati > Bacillota > Bacilli > Caryophanales > Paenibacillaceae > Paenibacillus > Paenibacillus sp. LPE1-1-1.1. Next base: position 832,482 of record NZ_JBEGHY010000012.1, on the reverse strand, counting down.
CGGCGCAGGCGCATGGCGCAAGTTCCGACATATTACACTGCCGCTGCTTAATCCCGTTATCGTATTCTCGGCCGTCATTGGCGTCATTTCCTATCTGCAATCATTCGGGCAGGTGCTGAGCATGACCAACGGCGGCCCTTTAAACGCAACGACAACCATGGTGCTCCACATCTACAATTTGGCGTTCCAGCAATTTAAAATGGGAAGCGCTGCGGCAGCCACTGTCATTTTATTTATCGTTATTTTGGCGTTAACCCTGCTGCAATTAAAAGTGTTGAATAAAAAAGTAGAATATTGATGGGAGGTCAGCTGTATGCGTTCGCCTAAGCTGGTATACGGGACGCGCGGCAAGCCGCCAGCAGAACGACTTGGCATTGCGGTCATTTACCTGATTCTCGCAATCGGTGTCGGAATCATGCTATTTCCGTTTTTATGGATGGTTGCTACCTCATTTAAGCTGCCGCAGGATGTTTACAACCTGCGCCTCATACCTAAAACCTTTACGTTTGACAACTATGTCTCGATTTTCCAAAAAGCTCCCTTCGGTCATTGGATCAAGAACACGCTTATCCTCTCCTTGATCGCTACAGCTTCCGTCGTAGTCTTCGATACGGCCGCGGGTTATGTGCTCGCCAAGTTCTCGTTTGCAGGAAAATCACTTATCTTTCTGCTGATCATCAGTACTTTAATGGTACCGACGGAGATGCTCATTATTCCTTGGTATTTGATCGCAAACGATCTCGGTTGGTCAGACACTTATTGGGGCGTGCTGTTCCCGGGGATCATATCGGCCTTTGGCATATTTTTAATGCGGCAGTTCATGGATTCCATTCCCTCCGACCTGCTCGATGCGGCTAGAATAGACGGCCTTAACGAATGGCGTATCCTTCTGCATATAGCGATTCCGTTAGTGAAACCGGCTATTGTTACGTTGACCATTCTTAGTTTCATCGGAAATTGGAATCAGTTTATCTGGCCGCTTATCGTCCTGCAAACCGAAGCGAAATTCACGCTGCCGGTCGGTATCGTCTATTTTTCCAGCGAACTGAAGGATACCAGCAACTGGATACTCATTATGGCAGGCACTACCATCTCGATCGCCCCGCTTATTATTCTTTTTCCGGTCTTCCAGAAGCAAATTATTCGCGGAATTGCACTCAGCGGGATGAAATGACTGTGTAGCCTAACCTCTCCTCTACTTATCGCGGCACGAACATAGGAAAAGGTGATAGATATGAGCCAAGCTAATCGCAGAATGATCTTAAATTTGTTTTTACAAAATGGGGGCTCCCACAAGGGGGCCTGGCGCCATTCCAGCACAAAGCTGGATGAACTGCATGACATCAAGTATTTTCAGCGGCTAGCCAAAAAAGCAGAGGAAGCGCGGATTGACTCGCTTTTTATCGCGGACGGCCTGTCCATCGAAGCCAAAGCCGTGCAGCACGGCCCAATTCTTGGATTTGAACCATTGACGCTGCTCTCGTCGATTGCTTCCGTTACGGAGAAGATCGGCTTAATCGCCACCGTCTCCACAAGCTTTAACGAACCGTATAACGTCGCCAGAATTCTTGCTTCGCTCGATCATATAAGCAGCGGGCGCGCCGGCTGGAATATCGTGACCACCGGCGTAGAGCGCACGGCGTTTAACTTCGGACTGAAGGAGCTGCCTGCCCATGCGGAACGTTACGAGAGAGCAAAGGAATTCATCGAGGTCGCGCTTAAATTGTGGGATAGCTGGGATGCCGATGCGCTCATACAGGATAAAGCGTCCGGCATATACGCGGATGCCCGGAAGGTCCATGATATTCAACATGAGGGGACTTATTTCTCGGTTCGCGGAGCATTAAACATTATGCGGTCTCCGCAAGCAAGACCGCTGCTTATTCAAGCCGGGGCGTCAGAGGCCGGCAGAAGCTTAGCCGCTCATTATGCCGAGCTTATTTTCACGGTTCAGCAATCCTTTGAGGATGCCCAGCTTTTTTACAAGGATATCAAAAAAAGAACAGCTGAGGCGGGAAGATCCCCGGATGCCATTAAAGTGCTGCCCGGCCTTCATGTGCTCGTCTGCGCGACCGAGGCTGAAGCGCTCGAAAAAGCGAGCGAGCTTCAGCAGCTTGGCTCGATGGAGCGTGCCGTCATGTCCCTCTCCAACCTGCTCGGCATCGATTTCTCCGTCTATGCGCTCGATGATCCTTTCCCCGAGCTGCCCGATCTTAGCCAGGTCAACGCATACCAATCCTTTTATCAAATGGTAAAAAAGATCGTCGAGAAGGAAACAACGATAACGATTAGGGAACTGCTCGAGAAGCATTGGGTCGGGAATGGCCAGCTTCGTATAGCCGGTACGCCGAACCAAGTAGCCGATCTAATGGAGGATTGGTTCGTAAACGGCGCAGCGGACGGGTTTAGCGTTATGCCGCAGCTCGCTTCGGGAGGCACGGAAGCATTTCTTGAGCTGGTCGTTCCCGAGCTGCAGCGCAGAGGGTTATTTCCTGACACCTATTCAGGTCAAACGCTGCGCGAAAATCTAGGCTTTGATCCGCTATAACATTGAAGCGATAGGAGGTTTCTTATATGACGGAAATAAACGCTTCCCCCTATCCTAACCGTCATCTGCTTGTCAGCACCGATTGGGTGGAAAAGCATAGGGAAGAGCAAGGAATCGTCCTCTTGGATACGAGGGCCAAAGGCTATCATGAGGATCATATTCCAGGCGCCTACTGGCTTGATGTTCAGAGGCTAAAGGATCGGTCCCGCCACACCTTTGCATCCGCCGATGCTGTAACGGGGCTGTTAAAGAGCTTTGGCGTAACCAACGATGCGACTATCGTGGTATATGATGAAGGAAACAGCGTACTGGCTGCCCGTGTCTTTTATGTGCTCGAGTATTACGGACTGAAAGACAACGTAAAACTGCTCCATGGCGGGTATACGGCTTGGACGGCGGAGAGACGTGAGCGTTCAAGGGAGGTTCCTGCTCCTAAAGAGGGTAGTCCGCTTAGCCTGTCTGCGGATCCGCAGCTGGTTACAACAAAAGCTAGTATCCAAGCAGGGTTAGGCGAACGCCAGCTTCTTGATACCCGTTCATTCTTGGAGTTTACCGGTGAAGACAAACGCTCTAATCGTATGGCAGGCCATATTAAAGGCGCGATTCATAAAGAATGGAGCGAAGCCCTTGGCACGCCTGACGACAACGGAGTGGTACGCTTCAAAGGCTTTCACCCTTTGAGGCGTGAATTTGCAGCTGCCGGCTTGGATCCCGCAAAAACAATCGTGCCTTATTGCCAGTCGAATCAGCGAGGCGCTCACAGCTATTTCACTTTACGCTTGATCGGTTTCCCCGATATCCGTCCTTATGAAGGCTCATGGGAAGAGTGGGGCAATGCCGAGAACACTGAAATGGCAGGCAGCAAGTGAAATCAAAAAAAGCTAGCCGGGAATATGAGCCAAAAGGCAAACATCCCGGCTAGCTATGGCCATGAAGCAGCAATCAATCTCTATCAAATTAAAGATCTTAATGCATTCGCATCGAAATCCTGCAGCTCATCCGTACGGCCGTCGCGTATTTTCGCCGCCCACTCCGGATCGGCCAGCAGCGCTCTGCCGACTGCCACGAGATCAAACTCCTCGTTTTCCAGCCTTTCCAGTAATCCGGCTAAAGAAGATGGCTTTGCCGTATTTCCTGTGCTGCTCCCAAACTCATTGTCGAGACCGACTGAGCCGACGGTTATCGTTGGTTTTCCAGTCAGCTTCTTTGTCCACCCTGCCAAATTCAATTCGGACCCCTCAAACTCAGGCTCCCAGTAACGGCGCGTAGAGCTATGAAATACATCAACTCCCGCATCAACGAGCGGTGTCAAAAATGTCGAAAGCTGCTGGGAAGACTCGGCTAATTTCGCCGTATAATGTCCGCCCTTCCACTGGGAAAAACGCAGCACAATCGGAAAATCGGCTCCGACAGCACGGCGGCAAGCCGCCACAACCTCAACTGCAAAACGTGTACGGGCTGCCAAATCACCGCCGTAACGATCTGTACGCTTATTGGTTTTATCCCAGAAAAACTGATCGATTAAATAACCATGCGCGCCATGCAGCTCAATGCCGTCAAAGCCGGTTCTAACGGCATCGGCCGCGGCCTGCGCAAAAGCTGCAATCACGTCGGCAATCTCATTTTCCGTTAACGGCTCCGTTACTTTTTCTCCGGAAAGATTTAGTCCCGATGGTCCGACCGGCAATGCCTCCGGATTAGGAAGATCTCCAATTTTACGCGTCAATCCCACATGCCACAGCTGCGGAATAATCTTCCCTCCAGCCTCATGCACGGCATTCACTACGTTTGACCAATGATTTAAAGCAGTCTCTCCGTGAAAGCTAGGCCAATTCGGGCTCGCTCCGGCTGCGGGATGATTAATAAGCGTTCCTTCCGTAATGATCAGGCCGACTCCGTTTTCCGCCCTCCGACGGTAATAGGCAGCAACATCCTCACCGGGCACTCCGTTCGGTGAATACCCCCTGGTCATCGGCGCCATTACAATGCGATTGGCTACCTCTAGATTTTTGGACGAGAAAGGCTTAAACAACGCTTCAACCGACGTTTCGCTTTTGGCATTAGACATATGGACTCCTCCTCTATATTCGGTATATAATTTAGTTACAGTTTCTGCTTCTTTATAATAGCATTAATTCCCTTCTATTCCCAGTCCTATAATCAAAATTAATTTTTATCATTTAGCCACTTATATACAAACAAAAAAGACTGCGCAAAGGCAGATTTCCGCCTCGCACAGCCTTTAATATAAGATCAGCATCTTCCTCGCCTCATGTTGATCTCCCTCTGTTTTCTTATTCCGCTTTCTCCTCCGGCGGCAGCAGCACGATTCTGCCTTCTCCCAACTCTACGCGCAGCTTGTTGGAGTTTTTCACGCCGATGGATTCGAGATAGTTGGCCGGAACCTGTAAGCGGCCTGCTTTATCAAGCACGGCATACTCCACATGGGTTCCCTCTTCCTCATCTGCTTCTTCCAGCTCCGCCAGCTCTTCAAGATACGAGCGTTTGCGCAGCATCTCGGAAGAGATTTTGCCATCGCGGATAGCGGCTACGCGATCCACCTTCTTCGCCAGCTCAGGATCATGCGTAACGATGACAACGGTAATGCCTATCGTCCGGTTCAACTCGCGGAACAAGTCGAGGATCTGATTGGCCATTCTTGAATCTACCGAGCCGGTCGGTTCATCGGCAAGCAGCAGCTTCGGATGATTCGCCAGCGCAATAGCGATCGCTACCCGTTGCTGCTCTCCCCCCGATAATTCATACAGCTTATTCGATGCCCGGTGACTGAGTCCCACCGCATCGAGCAGCTCCTTGGCCCGCCAGCGTTTGCGGTTTCCCGTAAGCAGGATCGGCAGCTCGACGTTTTCAAGCGCCGTCAAATAGGGGATAAGATTCCGCGCGTTATTTTGCCAGACGAATCCGACGCTTTCCCGTTTATAACGCACGAAATCGCGTTCTTTAAACTTCAGCATATCCCTGCCGTCAACGGTCAGCTTTCCGGCCGTAGGGCGGTCCAAGCCGCCCAGCATATTTAGAAGCGTCGATTTGCCGCTGCCGCTATTGCCGATAATCGCCATCAGCTCGCCGTTTTCAATATGAAGATCGAGGCCTTGCAGAGCGAATACCTCTAGGTCGGCTGTTTTGTATATTTTGACAAGCCCTTCGCAATGTATCATCCGTCAATCCTCCCCTAGCTTAATCGCTTGATGGATACGCAGGCGCGACAGCATGTACGCCAGTATGCCTAGCCCAATGACCAGCATGAAGCCGACAAGCAGGTAGATGCGCATTAAATCCGCCGCGTCGAACATCACCTTAAACGGCGGTACAAGGCTGCTCGGATTAAAGGCAATTTGAAAGTTGGGCACATACAATCGGCTCGCGACGTTGCCGACTGCGATTCCAATAAGAACGGCCACGCCCGAAGTAAGCAGCTGTTCAACCGCAAGCATGCCGATAAGCTGTTTGAGCGACAAACCAATGGCCCGCAAAATACCGTTTTGCAGCGTCCTGCCCCGCAGCGACAATACCCAATACAATAAGAACCCGATAAAGCTCACGAGAATCGAAAGCACGAAACCTAATGTCAAAATTCCGTTCAGCGCCATAAGAAAAGGATCGTTTTTGGCATTCACGAGCTCTTCTCTCGTATTCACGATGCTCGTAACCGGAATCTTTGACTCTTTGAGTCCTTCATAAAAATCAGCCGTGCTTGTCTCGGGCTTCAGCTTGATCCAGACCTCGTAAGGCTCCAGGGCAAGCTGCACCTGTATGCGCGGCAAATGTCCAACGATCAGCATAGGCGCATTGCCCGTTGACGACTCATCGCTGGCGTCCACGCTGCCTACGGCCGGGTTAGGATTAAAAGTAGGGAAATAATCGATAATGCCGTATACCTTAAACGGCTGCTGCGGCACATCGCTCCACCCGACCCAGATCGTATCGCCCGGCTTGACTTTGTTTTGCTCGGCAAGCGTCTTGGAGATAAGCACGGCTTGCGAGTCGGCAGCGAGCAAATTCAAGTAGTCATTAATCGGATAATCAAGCAGGCTGTCCCGGAACCAAGTCGTTTCCCCAAATTCATCGGTATCGATCCCGATGAGCGTTGCGGCTCCCGAGCTGTCATTCACGCTGAACGAGCTTTCCTTTTTGAACACTTTTGCCGCTTGCTCGACGCCCTTAATCGTCTTAAAAGGCTCGAACGCCGGCTCCAAATAATGCACGGGCGCTTGCGTGACCGGTGTCTCCGGCTGCGGCGCCCCTGGAGCTGGAGGAGGCGGGGCATCATTGGCCCATTGCGACGATAAAATGATCTCCGCGCCGTTGCCGTATCGGATTCGGTCCTCTGTATTATTGTTGATCGTTCTTGCCGCGGAGGCGCTGAATACGCCAGTCGCAATCGTCATGATAAGAAAGATCATTAAAAATTGATATTGCGTGCTGGAGCGTCCGACTTGGATCAAGGTCGCATAGACGGATGGCGGCCACCATTTTTTGCCGATCCAGTATACGAGCCTGAGCACCCATGGATACAAACGGAGCAAGAGCAAGCCCGCTCCCATAATAAACAATGCCGGAACGACGAACTGCAGCGGATCGATATTCAGATCATCGGCATTCAATCCCAGGCTTTGCAGATCGGCCAGCCTCTTTTTGAACGTATACAAGCCGTAAATAGCCAAAGCCAGCGCAATGACATCAAGAAACATTTTATGCCAAAGCGGCGATTTCAAAAGTCTCGCTAATTGCTGCTTATGCCCGACAATGGAGACACGGGTCGCCATAATAATCGGAATAAGCATAATGACAAAGCAGATGCCCGCTGCAATGGCTCCATAGCGGTAAGCCTCTTCCGTCAGCCTGACCGGCAGACGGACGCGCTGCACAAATTCGAGAAAGCCATTTGATGCACCGAGCAATTCGGTTAATAGTACGCCGAGCAGGGGACCTATGCCAAAGGCGATGCCGCATAAAATAATGCCTTCCACCGCATAGGACGTTATGACCTGCCAGCGCGCCGCTCCTCTGCTGCGCAGAACGGCTATTTCATTTTTTTGCCGGTCGGCGATGAGGTTGGACACCATGAACATATAAAAGCCAAGCATGATTAATACGGGAACATTCAGCGACCACATTAACGTTCTCAGCTGCTCCGCCCGCTCCAAATATTTGGAGATGGTGTCGAGCGCCGGCGTTTCCGACACGGTCTGGTAAAGCGTCACGTTGTTAAGCATAACGTTGCGGATTTTGTTGGTCGTCTGGATGAAATCGTCTACGAACCTTAGCTCAAGCTTGGAATAATCCAGTACGAAGAACCATCCGACGGAAGCTGTCGGAATCCGGGCTTCCTGCATAAGATGCTGCTTCGCCACCTTGTCGCTTATAATGAAGCTTCCGCTCAGCTCGCTGAGGTCCGTGTCCCTGAAATACGGATCATCATCCGTCTTTTTCTGGATAACGCCTACCGGCTTGAATTTTATTTCCCCGGCAATTTTATCGTCGTCTACATAAAATGCCGAATCCAGAACCGTTTTGAATTGAATGAGGCCGCGTTCCGTAACAAGCACTTCATATACGCCGTCAACTGGCTGCTGCTCTGCCGGCATTCTGCCGTCAGTCAGCGTTATATGCTCCTCCAGATCGGAGAAAGAGTGCAGCGTTACGGTCTTAACCGACTTTTTCGAATCGGGATCAGGATCGTTAACCGGTCTTATCTTTATCGATTTCGATTGGAAATCAACGACAAGCTGCTGCACCGGAATTTGAAAGCTGGTCTGCGCCTGCTCATGAATGTAGCGATCCACTTTCGTAAAGATCTTATTCATTTGCTCCGGTGTTTCTTTCGTGTAAAACAATTTATTGTATTGGTTTCCGGGATAAATGCTTTTCTTGGTCTGCATCGTCTCTAAGTCCTTGACCAGCATTCGCGACAAAATGGCTTCCGAATAAATCGGCATGCTGCTGACGAGCGCGACGGACATCACCAAGCCGATAAACAAACTGGCAACCAACCACTTATTTTGCACCATTTTTCGTATAATCATGACAAACAAAGCCACTTCAAAACCTCCCAAGCGTCAACGGCTGTAGATAAGCAATCGGCAAAAGCACGTTCTATTACTGCAGCACGACGATCGCGCCTTCCTCGAGACCCTTCGTAATTTCCATTTCGGTCGATCCCTTGATTCCCGTTTCCACGTCGATTTCACGAATTTTATTGCCGTCCTCAAGCGTTCTTACGAATGTTCTGCCGAGGAAGCTGCGTACGCCGCTGCGCGGAATTTTCAAGACATCGTCACGCTGCTGCAAAATGATCTTCACATCGGTAAACGCGCCGATCTTCGCATCGCTCGGCACTTTAGGCACTTCGATGAAAAGCGTCTTGGAGTAGCGGTCCTGCAGCTGCTCGTTCAATGTAGTCGGAGCGGATGAAGGCGTCTGTACCACTTTGCCCTGCAGCTCTTGCGTGCCGAAGGTAACGACGGCTGGGAAACCTACATCTACGCTGCTAATTTCCGCGCCGGCCTCGACTCTAAGCGCGACCCGCAGCTTCGAAGGATCGGAAATAATGACGAGCGTCTGGTACGCCTCGACAAAATCGCCCTCCTCCAGCTCCTCCACGAAAGTAACCTGCCCGTTCATACCGGCTACAAGCTGCTTGCTGTTGAAGGTGGCCATCAACCTTTCCAGCTTTAACTCCTCGATTTCCATTTGCAGCTTAGCGATATTGATCGCATCGCTGTCTGCGCCCGCTTTGGCTTGTTTAAACGACAGCTTCGCCCTTGCAACCGCGAGCTCCTGCTCCTTTAACTGAATATCTAATCCGTCAACGTTAAGCTGAACAAGGACATCGCCCTTCTTCACCTGCGCGCCGGCGGTCACCATCATCTTCGCGATGCGTCCGCCTTGGCCCGTAAACTGGGCAATCTCGGACTTCGTCGATTCAAGGCTGCCGCTTCCTTTGATTTCTTGCGTTATCGTTCCCTTTTCAACCGTGACCGTGCGATAGTTTTCTTGCGCCGGTTTGACGAGAGGCGGCTTTAACGCCTCCTCCTCCGCGGGCAGCAAGGAGCACCCCGTAAGTGAAGCGCCAAGAAGCAGCGCGAATGACCAGCCGAGCAGCGGCTTAAGCTTTTGCGACAATTTGTCCATCCTCCAGTTCATAAACATGGTCAACAATTTCCATAATGGCCGGATCATGGGTCGTCATAATGATCGTCATGCCCGCCGTCTCTACCAAATCGCGGAATACTTTCATAATTTGCAGGCCGGTGCGGCTGTCCAGCTCGGCTGTAGGCTCATCGGCCAGCAGCAGCTTCGGCTTATGGGCAATCGCCCGCGCGATAGCGGTTCTCTGCTGCTCCCCGCCCGAGAGCTCGAACGGCCGATGATGCATGCGTCCCTTCAAGCCCACCTGCTCCAATGCTTCAATGGCTGCTTCCTTCCGGCCGTTTGCCGCCATACCGGAAACTCTTAATATGAATTCCACGTTCTCATAGGCAGACATCAGAGGAATGAGCGCGAAGGATTGAAAAATGAGACCCATTTCATTGCGCCTTACTTTATCCCGCTCTTGATTCGACATCGCCGTCAAATCGCGACCCGCAAACGTGATTTGCCCTTCTGTCGGACGATCCAAAGCGCTTAGCAAATTGATAAGCGTCGTCTTCCCGGAGCCTGATCTTCCTTTAAACGCAATCAGCTTGCCGGCGGGGATGGATAAATCTACCCCTTTTAATACGGTGACCGCTCCGATCCCACGTCCGAACGTTCTTTTTAAAGCGTTTGCATGAATAATATCATGCGTCGTTGGCAGCATTTTAAGGTAAACCTCCGTTTCCAATAAAACGTTTACATTTATATCTTTTTCCATTTTAACCCCGTCCATCTTGATGTACAAGCATAAAAAAATAAGCCTATCAGACTAGTATGACTAGACGGATAGACTTTATGGGCTTCATACTTCCAGCTGTAAAAAGAATATGACGGCCGTGACCGTAATAATGCTTAAAATCGTAGAAACAAATACCGATTGCGAAGCAAATTCCGCTTCATTGTCGAACTCTACCGCCAGCAAAACGCTGCTGAGGGAGGTCGGCACGGCAGAGGAGACGATAAGCGCTGCGGCTGTCAGTTTATCGAGTCCCATCAGCCACACAATCAACCAGGCAAGCAGTGGTCCGGCAACGAGCCGCAGCATACCCGACAAGCTGACGTCGATGAGGAGGGAACGCTTGATTGTCCACTCCATATTGCCAAGCTGAACGCCTAATGTGATTAGCGCCGTACCGATAAAAGCAGCGGATAAGTATTCGATCGGCGTAGCTAGCGGCTGCGGGATCGCTACCTCGAAGCCCCGCAGGACAAAAGCGAGCGGAATCACGTAAATGATCGGCATGGACAAAATGGTCCGCCAAATGGCCCGCAGGTCGGCTTTATGCGCGTTGACATTATAGATGCCGTACGTGTTCGGCACCAGCGATTGCACCATCATGATCAACACCTGAATGGCAAGCGTCTTCTCGTTTCCCGCAAAAGCCAGCTGATTCAGCGGTATGCCGTAATTGGCGCTGTTATAGAATAGGACGCTGTTGCGCATCGCGCTTTTCATGCTGGGCTCATAACCTCGAATTCGGATAACAACCTCCACGATTACATATTGCGCAAGCATGAACAGCAGGAAGAAAAATAATATTTTTCCGATCACCTGCACGGAAATATCGGTTTTATAGAGCAAATCGAACATGATGGCCGGTGAAAACAAGTAAAAGTTCAGCTTGGACAAGGTCTTGATATCCAGCTTGAACGCTCTTTGAATCACAATGCCGAGACCGATCATGATGACCATCGGAAGCACGTTTGTCATGAGGATGTGAAGAAAAATGTTCATTGCTGCATCTGCTTCTTTCTATTATAGAGTGTGAGAAAGCGGCCGGTGCGGCCTATGATCGCTTCACCCATTTTAATAGGTTACCGCTCGATTAGGCAAGCTTTCTAGTGGGCTCGGACTTCCGAATGCTGTTGCCACCCGCTTTTTGCTGCCTTGTTTTCCTACTCTACTAATTAACTGGAATTTCTCACGTTAAGTTAGCTATATTCAACTGGCCTTTTGAGATAGATGGAATTTCTCCCGTTAATCCATTGGTTTCGCGTCAAATTCTCCTATTTGCTCAGAATTAGATGGAGCTTTTCCAGCTAAATTCCTTATAAAGCGGAAATCCATCTATTTACCAGGTGAAATTCCAGCTATCTTGATTGGGCGGCTAATGGATGCGGACGGATATAAACAAAAACGAACAGCCGTCCGGCGCACAAGCCGACAGCTGTTCGTTTACTCCATTTCACAATCTCTCTTAGAGCTGCTGCTCTTGCTGATACAGCACCGTCGATAAATACCGCTCGCCGTTGCTCGGAATGACCGCGACAACCCGTTTGCCGGTACCCAGCTCCTGCGCCAATTGAATGGCCGCAAATACGGCCGCCCCTGAAGAGATGCCGCCTAAAATGCCTTCCTGCTTCGCTACTCTTCTTGCCGTTTCAAAAGCGTCCTCATTGGTAACCTGAATGATTTCATCATATATACCCGTATCCAAAATCGAAGGAACGAAGCCCGCTCCGATTCCTTGGATCTTGTGGAGCCCTGGCGTCCCTCCCGATAATACGGGCGAGGAGGTCGGCTCAACGGCTGCGATGCGAATACCCGGGAACCGCCCGCGCAATATTTCGCCCGCGCCCGTAATCGTACCGCCGGTACCCACTCCCGCAACAAAGCCGTCCAGCCTGCCATCCAGCGACTCGATCGCTTTTACGATTTCGGGGCCAGTCGTTTCGCGGTGGATTTTCACGTTGGCCGGGTTATCGAATTGCAGCGCCGGAAAATATTCGGGATGCTTCGCTTGGAGCTCCTGCGCCGTTCGAATCGCGCCCTTCATTCCTTCGGATCCCGGCGTAAGCACCAGCTCCGCCCCGTAAGCCCGCAGCAGATTGCGGCGCTCCAGGCTCATTGTCTCCGGCATAACCAAAATGGCTTTATAGCCTCTGGCTGCTGCGACCAAAGCGATGCCGATGCCCGTATTGCCGCTCGTTGCTTCAATAATCGTATCGCCCGGCTTCAGCTTTCCTTCACGCTCCGCCTCTTCAATAATGCTGATCGCAATACGATCCTTGACGCTGCTGCCGGGATTAAAAAACTCCAGCTTCAAATAAATTTCGGCGCTGCCTTCCGGCACCACCTTATTTAATCGAACGAGCGGCGTGCTTCCAATTAAATCGGTAATATTGCTTACGACAAGACTCATGTGATCTACCTCCTGCTATAGTAAAGGCCTTGCGGCACGTGCCGATTCTTAAAGGGCGATGCAGCTAACTGCCGGCTATACCGCTACATTGCCCTGCGAATGCTCATAAAGCTCCTTGTAGTGGCCGTCATGCTCAAGCAGCTCTTGATGATTGCCCTGCTCCACGATCTCGCCGTGGCTCATGACGATGATCCGGTCCGCCTGCATGATGGTAGACAACCGGTGCGCGATGACAATCGTCGTTCGATCCTGGGATACGACCTGAAGCGCATTCTGGATCAGCTGCTCCGTGTGCGAATCCAGATTCGCGCTTGCCTCGTCCAAAATAAGCACCTTTGGCTTGAAAACGATAATTCTGGCGAAGGAGATAAGCTGGCGCTCGCCGGCCGACAGGCCGCTGCCGCGCTCCGACAGCTTCGTCTCGTACCCGTCCTTCAGCTTCTTGATAATCGTATCCGCCCCGACAAATTCGCAGGCGCGGATAACCTCCTCGCGGGAGATCGACTCATCAAACATTCTAATATTTTCGATGATGCTGCCCGAATAAAGGTAAGGTTCCTGCTGTACAAGCCCGACCAGCCGGTGGAGCGTGGCCTGCGGAATGTCTCTCACATCCGTCTCATCGATGAGAATGCTGCCTTCCTTCACATCATAGAAGCGGCATAACAAGCTGATCAGCGAGCTTTTGCCTGCTCCGGTCGTCCCCACCACGCCGATGAGCTCGCCGGAACTAATGTGCAGATCCAAATCGCGGATGATCGGTATCCCTTCCTCGTAAGAAAAGGAGATTCGGTTAAAGTCGATCCGTCCTTTTACCTGCTCCAGGCTGAGACTCGACATGGAAGCCTGATGTTCATCCGCTTCTTCGCCCAGCTCTTCCTTCCGCAAATCCACATGGTCCAGCCCGCGATCCGTAACATCCGGCTTATTCGCAAACACGCTCCAAATTCGGGTAACGGCCACCGTGGCCGACTGGAGCGTATTCCACTGCTGCGTGATCGTATTAATCGGCTGAAAAAACTGGCGGATATACGTAATGAATGCATAAAGCACCCCAAATTCAAGCTGCTGCCCGAGCACGGCATTGCCGCCGATCCACGTTACGAAAGCAATCGATAAATTGCTCAAAATATCAAAGGTCCGGCCAAACACGACATTCGTCCGGATTTCCCGAAGATTCGCCTTGAAATACAAGCCGTTTCGCTCATTGAACTGCTTTTCCTGTTCCTTTTGCTGGTGGAACACCTGCACCAAATTCATGCCGGACAAATTTTCGGCTACAAAAGCGACCAAACGGGATAATCTCGTCCTAGCAAGCTGATAGGTCGTACGCATAAAGGAACGGAAGGCAATGGCGATTGCCCATATGATCGGAAGCAGGATTAAGCAATACAGCGCCAGCTTCGTGTCCAGCTGAAACATCATTACAATAATGAAGACCAGGGTCAGACCGTCGCGGAACAGGCTCAGCAGCACTTGATTAAAAAATTGATTGAGCGCCTCTGTATCACTCGAAACATGCGTAATGAGACTGCCGCTCGACATGCGGTCGAAATAACGCATCGACTGCTTCAAAATATGTCCGAACAGCTGCTTGCGAATACGCGACACGATGCTTTGGCCGATATTTTGGAGCAGATTGTTTTGGAAATAAGTAAAAAGCAAGCTCGACAAAGATAAACCAAAATATATAAAACAAATCGTAAGCAGGCCTTTGAAATCGTTTTTGCCGGATAATAAATTATCATCAATCGCTATTTTCATCAAAAAAGGCTGCAGCAAATCCGATAAGATGGCAATCAATGTACAGCAAAATACGCCGATGAATGCCCATAAATGCGGTTTTGCATAGCCGAACAGCGTACGGAAGGCAGATACATATTCCGGCTTCTGTTCCGGCTGATTAGGATCACCTTTCTGATCCGCCTGCCAATTATGAATGGCTTGTGCCGGTCGCATGTTGACTCCCCTCCTCCTGTATGGCATGAAGCGTTGCATAGAGACCTTGCTGCATCAACAGTTCCGCATGCGTTCCCCGCTGCACAATCCTGCCGTCGTCCAGCACAATAATTTCATCGGCATGCTTAATGGCGCTGATGCGGTGCGCAATGATGATCGTCGTTTTGCCGTTTCTTTCGCTTTGGAGCGCTTCAATAATATCCTTCTCCGTCACCGCGTCTACCGCGCTGACGCTATCGTCCAGAATCATAATCGGAGCATTCTTGATGATTCCCCGCGCAAGGCTCGTTCGCTGGCGCTGGCCGCCCGATAAGGTTAAGCCGCGCTCGCCGAGCCTGGTTTCGAACTGATTCGGCAGTTCAACGATGTTATCGTAGATTTGGGCATGCTTTGCGGCAGCCTCAACGGCATCAAGGTCAAGCTCCCGGTTAGAGAATGCGATATTTTCTTTAATCGTCGTGCTGAATAAGAAACCATCCTGGGGCACATAGGCAATTTGATTGCGCAAGCTCGCAAGCGTCATCTCTCTCACATCCGTCTGCCCGTAAACGATCGTGCCGGGAGGCGGATCAAAGGTACGGAGCAGCAGCTTCATCAAGGTTGTTTTCCCGCTGCCTGTGCGGCCGATGATCCCCAGGGTCGTGCCTGATTTTACATGCAAGCTGATATTTCGCAGCACGGGATTCGAAGCTTGATCGTAAGCGAAGGACAAATTCCGAACGGTAATGCCTGCTTCCTCCAAATCGACAGCCTTTGCATGCTCCAGCTCCACAATATCCGATTGCTGCGCAAGCAATCCGTTTAACCTCTCGAGCGAAGCGCGCGAGCGTTGAATGGAATTGATTACGTTACCAATTTGCTGAAGCGGATTCATCAGCATTCGGATGTAAAGCGTTAAGGCAACGAAATTACCAAGCGTAATCTGCTTCGCGATCGTCAAATAGCCCCCAAAGGCAAGCGCGATAATTAAAGCAATTGCGCCAAGAAACGGAATCAACGCTTGAAAGAAAGAAGAAACGCGCACGAGACGCAATTGATTATGCCTGATTTGCTCGACGGTTTTGCCAAAGCGCTCAATCATAATGTCTTCGACCGCGAATTTCTTGGTCACCCTTATCCCGCCGAATTGCTCTTCCGCGGTTTCCGTCATTGTGCCAAGCGCTTCCTGCACCTCAAGCGACCGCTTTCTAATAATCGGACCGAGGTAGACGACGATGACCGGGATCAGCAGCAGCGGGAAAACCGAAGCCAAAATTAAATAATAAGGAATATGGCTCAGCAGCATCATGGTTACTGCCGCGATTAGCAGCATCGTGGCGTTCGCGGTCGAGTTGACGCCCATGGAGATCGACTCGCGAACCGCGGTGACATCATTCATAAAGTAGCTGAGCAGCTTGCCGACGCCGTTTTTCGAATAAAACTTCTCGCTCATGTCGGTAAAATGCTTGAACAATCCCCGCCGGACAAGAAACTCGAATTTTCTTCCCACATACATAACCAAATACATCGCTAAGCCGTTAAACAGCACATGGCCGACGCCAATCAGCAGCAGCAGCAAGCTGTAGTCCACAATCAGCTTGCTTGTTAATCCGCCCAGCTGCAGCTTATCCGTAAACTGTCCCAGCACCTTTGGGTAAAAAACATTAATCAAGTTAGAAATCAAATGGAAAAAGATCGAGACCAGGTAGATATACCACGTTTTCCGAAAAAAATCCGTCAGTATTCTTTTTGATTTCAAAAAACGATCACTTCCTAGATTGGAGTATTTTCCTTACGCTTCATCCGTTTGCGGGAATTGCAGTTCATACAGCTGGTTGTAACGGCCTTGCAGTTCCAGCAGCTCGTCATGCGTGCCATGCTCCACGATTTTGCCCTGCTCCAGCACGTAAATCCGGTTTGCCTTCTGAATGGTAGATAAACGATGCGCAATTACTAGACAGGTCCGGCCTTGCAGCAGCTGCGCCAGCGCATCCTGGATATGCTGCTCCGATTCCGTGTCAAGCGAAGCGGTGGCTTCGTCCAGAATGATGATCCGCGGATTTTTCAGAATAGCCCTGGCAATCGAAAGCCGCTGCTTTTGGCCGCCTGACAGCTTTACGCCCCGTTCGCCAATTTGCGTCTCGTAGCCCTGCGGAAAGGAATCGATAAAACCGGCAGCATTCGCCGCTTCAGCCGCCGCCATAACTTCCGCATCCGTCGAATGATGATTGCCGTAACGGATATTTTCCGCAATCGAACCGTTGAACAAGACGATGTCCTGCGATACAATCCCGATTTGCTCTCTTAGCGAGGCTAATGTGACATCCTTTAACGAATAACCGTCAATCGTTATTTCTCCGGACTGCGGATCATAAAATCTGGCAATGAGATGCGCAATCGTTGTTTTGCCCGAACCCGATGATCCGACCAGCGCGGTCACCTTGCCTGCCTCCAGCTCCAAATGAAAGTCTTTGAGAACGGCCGAGTCGCTCGAATAAGCAAAATCGATTTGATTAAAAACGATATGCCCGTTCACAACGGGAAGCCTGCGCGCATCCTTCCGCTCAACGATTTCGGCTTTTGTGTTCATGACCTCCATAATGCGCTCATAAGCGGCAGCGGATTGCTGAATCGTATTCATGATGCGGCTAAAATGGCGAACCGGATTTTGCAATAAACGCAGATAAGCGATAAACGCCACAATGGTGCCCACGGTCATCTGGTCCTTCATCGCCAGCCAAGCGCCGAAGACCAGCACGATCGCGAGACCAAGAAAATTAAGAAAATCGATAATAGGTTCATAAGCGGCCCGCAAGCGGGTCACCTGAATATTCGCATCCATGTTCCGCAGCGTTCGTTCCGAGAAACGCTCCGACTCGTATTCCTCAGCGGTAAACGCTTTGATGAGCCTGATGCCCGTCAGCGTATTTTGCAGATGGTCGCTGACGTCAGCCACGGACTCCTGCACCGTTCGGAACGATGAACGCATTCTCTTGCCAAAAAACTTCGTCGTCAAAATCATAAACGGGAAGGTCGCGAGCAGAAGCAAAGTGAGTTTCCAATCGATCCAAAGCATATAAACCGCAATGGCCGTAAAGGTGAAGAAATCGGTAAATAATTGCATCATGCTGGAGGAAATCATCTGCTGAAGGATGCTTACGTCGTTCGTGACGCGTGACATCAAATCACCGGTACGATTGCGGTCAAAGAAGGAAATATCCAAGCTTTGCATATGCCGGTAAAGCTCATTGCGAAGATTGTAAAGCACTTTTTGCCCGACGGAGGCCATGAGCGAGGTACTGATATACCGCAGGGCGCCTAACGCGACAGCCGAGCCCAATACTCCTCCGCCAATCAAAATAAGCTTGCTGAACAGCTGGTTCGGGATAATATGGTCGATGGTATAACGAGTCAATTGCGGCACGATGAATTCCAGCAGCGAAATGGCGATTACGCAGGCTATCGAAGCAATCAATAGCGGCAGCTGCGTCCGGGCATGCCTAAAGATTCGTACAAACATGCTGTAAATGCTTGCCGGCTTTGCCTTCTCGCCGTTGCCGAATTTCCCCATCCCGCCGCCTTGCCTGTACATGGGGGCCGATTTAAGATTGCTGCTCATAGGCATTACCCCCGCGATTGCTTTCTTCTTCAGAAGCGATTTGACGCAGCGCGAGCCGCAATTGATCGAGCACGATGCGCAGCTGCACCGCTTTGCCGGCATCGCCCACGGCCGTCCGTTCAGCTGCCTTCAATAAATGAAGCAGCTCCTTGCCCGCGGGCGTTAACCGCCGATTAGGCTTGTTCCGGTCACAAGGCGCCCCCTCTTCATCCGGGCTGCCAAACTCCCGGCGCTCTGACGGATCAATGCCGTTTTCCTTCTCCTCAAGCAAATAAGCCCTGCCTTCATCCGTGATTTCAAATACCTTCTTGCCGTCCTGCTTTGAGGATTCCACGAATCCCTGGTCCCGCAGCATTTGCAGGGTCGGATAGATCGAACCGGCACTCGGCTTGTAGGTGCCGCCCGATTGATCCTCAAGCGCCTTCATCATCTGATAGCCATGCATGCTCTCCTTCTCCAGCAGCTCCAGCAGCGCAAACTTCACTCCGCCGCGGCTGAAATAGCGCCTGCCCGAGCCCGTGTTATCCCTTTCAAGCGCATGGTGCAAAAATAATCGTTCCTCTGGCTGCCATCCTTCAGTCATTCCGAAATCTCCTCCGTTAACGATATATCGTATTAATTAGAATACTATACGATATATCGTTAATTGGCAATCATTAGTTACGGAATCAACCGCTTCATCGCATTCCTTGTTAACCGCCTGCTGATTTCCACCTGCTTTTTACCCATGACAAAATCCAGTAAAGAAGCATTCTTTACTGGATTTGCATTTGCTTTCATTCCATGCAATCGGTATTAGAATTTGCCTTTGGAAGCTGCCGGATCATTATCTATAATGGACGAGATGCGCTCTAACGTATTTCCGTCGAGCACGATCCCCGAGGCCTTCGCGTTTTCTTCTACCTGCTCGGGACGGCTCGCTCCGACCAATGCGCTGGATACGTTAGGCTGGCGCAGAATCCAAGCAAGAGATAGCTGACCGACCGTAATATCAAGCTCAGCCGCGATACCCTTCAGCTGCTCTACCTTTGTAAGCTTCTCTTCCGTAATTTTATTTTTAAAGTTTTCATGCTTCGCCGCGCGAGACTCGTCAGGAACTTGATTGTCTGCCGTATATTTACCTGTTAACAGGCCTTGCGCAAGCGGTGAAAAAACAACCTGGCCAAAGCCCTTTTTGAGCCCGAGGGGAATAATTTCCTTCTCGATGTAACGCTCAAATAAGTTGTAGATCGGTTGGTTGACCACAATGCGGTCGAGCAAATATTTGTCCGCAATCGCGAAGGCTTCCGTAATTTGCGCCGCCGTCCATTCGCTGACGCCGACATAATGGACCTTGCCTTGGCGAACCAAGTCCTCGAATGCGCGAAGCGTTTCTTCGAGCGGCGTCTCCGTATCAAAGCGGTGGCTGTAGAAGACATCCACATACTCGAGTCCAAGCCGCTTTAAGCTTGCGTTTGCCGATTCGATCACATGCTTTCGGGATAAGCCGCGGTCATTCGGCCCGTCGCCGATTTTTCCGTAAACCTTCGTTGCAAGCACATAAGATTCGCGGGGATAAGCCCGGAGTGTTTCCCCCACAACCTTCTCTGCCTCGCCCTTCGCGTATACGTTGGCGGTGTCAAAGAAATTAATGCCGAGGTCGTACGCGGTTTGAATCGACTTCACCGCATTCTCGCGCTCTACGTAGCCACCATACGTAAGCCAGCTTCCGAGACTGATTTCACTAACCTTTAAACCGCTTGCTCCTAAATTCCGATATTGAACGGACATCAAAAAAACCTCCTCAGATTTTTGGAAATACGATCGTTCTGCTAACCGTTTTGCGATTTTAGTTTTTTTTCTTCTTTCCCTAATGCCCAGATTGCTTTATGTTTGTTTTCGGGCTTTGCCAGGCCCAAATTTTCGCGAAGCGTTTTCCCCTCGTATGCGGTACGGAATAGTCCGCGGTTTTGCAGCTCGGGGATGACCTTATCGACAAACGTCTCGAAGCCGCTGTAATAAATATGGGGCAAAATGTTAAAGCCGTCTGCACCGTTATTTTTAATCCAGCTTTCAATAAAATCCGCTGTCTGCAGGACGGAGCCGGTGAACGATACATGGCCGTGGCCGGCAGCGCTGCGGGCAAGAAACTGGCGAATCGTCATTTTGTCCCGTATAGCCGCATCAACGACAACCTCTTGACGGCTCGTAATGCCCGTCGTTATTGCACCGTATGGCTTCGCCTTGTCAATTGGCACAAGGCCGTCGAGCGGGTATTCCGACAAGTCCACCGTAAAATAATTGGACAGCCTCTTCAGCGATTGCTTCGTATTCAACAACGCATTAAACTCTTCCTCGATCTCCCTTGCCTCCGCCGCCGTATCGGCCGTAATCGGACAAAGTCCCGGCATGATCAGCAATTGATCAGGCGTTCGTCCATGCTTTTGCAATCTTCCTTTCACATCCGCATAAAACGCCTGCGCGGCGCCAAGCGTTTGCTGTGCCGTGAAGATCACGTCAGCCGACTTGGCCGCAAGCTCCCTGCCGCTCTCCGAGGAACCTGCCTGAACCAGCACGGGATAGCCCTGCGGCGGACGCGGAATGTTGAGCGGTCCTTTTACCGAATGGTATTTCCCCTTAAAGTTGATCTCGTACACCTTGCTTGTATCCAGCGTCACCTCCGACACCCTATCGTAAATAAGCGCATCCTCTTCCCAGCTGTCCCAGAGCTGCTTCGTCACTTCGACGAACTCATCGCCGATCTCGTAACGCTTCGTCACCTCGGGATGCTCCGCCTTATTGAAGTTTTCCGCATCGGCCTGCGAATGCCCCGTAACGATATTCCAGGCTGCCCTGCCTTTGCTGATATGGTCGAGCGAAGCGAACTTTCGCGCCACATGAAAAGGATCGTTATACGTTGTGCTGACCGTCGCGATTAGTCCGACATGCTTGGTCAGCGCGGCCAGTCCCGCAAGAAGCGTAAATGGCTCCAGTCTTCTGCCGAGGCCCGAATAGTTGTCCGCGGTAAACAAGGAATCGAACAATCCGCGTTCGGCGATTTTTGCAATATTGGCGTAATAGCCGAGATCAAGGTCCTCCTTAGGGGTTGAGGCCGGATGCTTCCAAGCGGCTGCATGATGTCCGGCACCTCGCAAAAAAACGTTAAAATGCGCCTTCTTGTCCGATTTTGTATCGCTCATATGTCCTCCCCTTTCTCTACTTCAAACGAAAGCCTTGGCCCGTCAGAAAATCATGCAAATGGCCGCGAAGCCGCCCCGAGCTGAACCTTTTCTGCATCTCCAGCGACCATTTTGTAGCCTGGTCGCCGCCCTTCCCGCCTCCCTTGCGGGCTGCGTAATAACCGCGCGTGATCTCGTCGTAAGCCTCAATATCCTCTTTAAGCCCTTCTTTCTTATAGACTTCTTTATGGTAGACAGCGGTTAGCGGAAGCCTTGGACGAAGATCAGGCTCCTGATCCGGCACGCCGAGGGACAGGCCAAACACGGGATAAACAAGAGGCGGCAGCTCCAGCAAATCGGTAACGCCCTGCGGATTATTGCGGATCCCTCCAATGTAGACAATCCCGTAACCCAGCGATTCTGCGGCGATCGCCGCGTTCTGGGCGGCAAGGGTCGCGTCGATTGTCCCCAGCAGAAACAACTCTACATTTTGATGCAGCTCCGTGTCCTCATGCAAATTCGTCGCTACGGTTATCTTATTTAGATCTGCGCACCATACGAGAAAAACGGGGCTCTCGATGATATGCTGCTGATTGCCGGCAAGCTCCGCTAATTTCCGCTTCCGTTCCGGATCCGTTACGGCCACTATGGTGTAAGCCTGTATGTTAGAGGAGGTAGAGGCAGCCTGGGCTGCCAATATGATTTCCTCCAGCTTCTCCTCCGGAATCGGCGTGGACTTATATTTGCGGATCGAGCGATGGTTTTTCAATAATTGAATGGTTTCGTTCATAGCAGTCTCCTTGTCTCCGTTTCTTAGAAAATGGCCTTCTGTCCGTAACGGACGTTCGCCGGCCTTTCCAATCCCAGATTTTCACGTAAGGTAGTTCCCTCGTATTCCGTCCGGAACAAACCGCGATTTTGCAGCTCGGGAATGACCTTGTCGACGAATTGCTCCAACCCGCTGGGATAAATTTGCGGCATGACATTAAAGCCGTCCGCTGCTCCGTTAAGAAACCAGCTTTCGATGATGTCTGCCAGCTGAAGAGCCGTACCGGTAAAGGTAAAATGGCCTCTTGCTCCCGCCAGCCGGTTAATGAGCTGCCCCAGCGTCAAATGTTCATGGCGCGCGAGATCCAAGATGAGCTGATGCCGGCTTTTGTTGCCGTTCACATCCTCTGTCTCGCGAACCCCTTCCAGGGATAAGGGCTGATCGAGCGGGTGGTTCGAAAGGTCGATGCCGAGGCGTTCCGACAATCGCTTCACTGCGCTATCTTTGTTCACGAACTCAAATAGTTCGTTCTCGATCTCATAAGCCTGCTCCGACGTATCCCCGATAATAGGACTAATGCCGGGAAGGATCTTTAGCTGCTCCGGCGTTCTGCCGTATTTGGGAAGCCTGGACTTCACATCCCGGTAGAAGGCTTGAGCGCTTTCGATGCTTTGATGAGCGGTAAATATAACCTCCGCCGTCTTCGCCGCAAACTCCTTGCCGCTCTCGGAGGAGCCCGCTTGCACGAGTACCGGATAGCCCTGCGGCGGACGCGCGATGTTAAGCGGACCTTTCACCGAATAATATTTGCCTTTAAAATCGATCGTATGGACCTTATCCTTAGCCACGCGCGTTCCGGAGGCTTTGTCATTTAAGACAGCTCCGTCCTCCCAGCTGTCCCACAGCTGCTTCGCAACCTCTACGAATTCATCGGCTTCTTCATAGCGAAGGGCATGTTCGGGATGTTCATCCCGGCCAAAATTATGCGCGGCCGAGCCGGCTCCCGTTACGATATTCCAGCCTGCCCGCCCTTTGCTGATGTGATCCAGCGAAGCAAACTTGCGCGCCACGTGAAACGGCTCGTTATACGTCGTGCCCACGGTGGCAATCAGCCCGATATGCTTCGTCCTGCCCGCCAGCGCAGCCAGCTCCGTAAAGGGCTCCAGCTTGTTGGAGCGCCCGGAATAGCCGTCTGCCAAAAACACGGAATCCATGAGCCCCCTTTCTGCCGTCTGGGCGATCTTCAGCACCTGCTGAAAATCGAGATTGCGGTTCGGCTCAGACTCCGGGAGCCGCCATGATGCCTCATGGTGGCCGGTCCCGAACAAAAAGGCATTAAGATTCAACTTTCGCTGGGCATGACTCATATTGTATCTCCTCTCCAAAAGACAGCTTATTCACCGATCGTCGTTTTTAACGTTTCGACATCCTTATTAATTGCTTCAGTCGCTTTGCGAATGGCCGAGTTGACATCGAGCCCGTTAATCGCAAGATCCTCAGCCGCCTCAGTGAGACGTATGCTTATGCTTGATTCGTATGGATGGATGTAGTGCTCTTGACGCGGCTCGCCGATGAAAACGTTTTGTACCGTTTTGCCCTGCAGAACAGGAATCTCCGCGCCGTAGTCCTTCTCCAGCTCCGGGTTAATAACAGCCGGAACGCGGCCGTTCTTCGCGATAATGCGTTGTCCTTCATCGGATAAAATTTCCGCGATCACCTGGAACGCCTCGTCTTGATGAGGGCTTTGGCTATTGATCGCAATGGAGTGGATTTGGGCTTCCCTTGTTGTTCCAAGCTGGTCGCTAAAGTTCGGCGCCGGCGCGATATCCCAATTGAATTCCACGCCCTGCTGGCGCAGCTCCTCAAGCGGGCCGACCATGTTCGCGAGCCAGGATACGCGGATCGCGACATTCTGATCCTTCATAAAGTGATCGCGCGTCCAGTTCCAAGTGCCGTCCGGCGTGATATAGCCCGGTATTTCAAGGATCCGCTTGTAAAGTTCGAATACCCGCAGCCAATCCGGCGTATCCAGCGCGGCTTGACCGGTCTCGCGGTCCAAATAAGGAAGCCCCAGCGATTTGGACAGGCCTGTTAAATTATCCACGACCAGACCAATGTAATTGACTCCGTTCTCGGTTCTGGTCAGCTTCGTGCCAAGCTCAACCGCTTCATCCCATGTTAATTGTTTTTCTGTCGGGTACGGCACGCCGAATTTATCGAAAATATCTTTGTTGTAGTACATCACATGCTGATTAATATTGAATGGAAGCGCGAGTACGGCATCTCCTTTTCCCTTCGTTATGTCTTTGATATAGTCGTATCCGATGGGCTTAAGCCGGCTTTCATCAAAATTGTGTTTTTTGATCAGCTCCCGCAAATCTTGATAAACGCCCGTACGGATAACGCGCTGCTGCACGCTGCCGAAAATAATATCCGGCACATGCGTCGATAAAACCTCCTCCGGCGTCGTCGTCGCAGCCGGCGTAATGCGTTCAATCGTCACGTTCGGGTATTTCGCATGGATCGGCCCTGCGATCATGGCTTCGAATTCCACATCCGTAAACGTAGCGCCCGTTGAATAAAAGGTTAGTTTTAGCGGCTCGTCGCCCAGCTTCTTGAAATCCCCCTGCTCTGCCGAGCCTTTATCGGCACCCGGCGCATTTGACGCTGCATTCCCGCTTTCCGGAGCATTATTGCCCCCTCCGCATGCCGTGACCATTGCTGCAATTACGATTAAAATAAGGAAAGACCCCAACTTCTTCATCTGATATCCTCTCATTTCTATCAAGTAGTAGCGGTTCGTCTTAAACGCTCTGAAACTTGCGCGTATTGGCGGGACGGGCCAGACCCAGGCTCTCGCGCAGCGTCGTGCCTTCATATTCCGTGCGGAATATGCCGCGGTTCTGAAGCTCCGGTATGACCTTGTCTACGAAGATTTCCAGGCCTGTCGGAAAAAGCTGAGGCAGTACGTTAAAGCCGTCAGCCGCATGGTTTCGGAACCATTTCTCGATCAGATCGGCTGTCTGCAGAACAGATCCGGTGAACGTAATATGGCCATGCCCGCCATTGCTCCGATACAGCAGCTGCCGGATGGTGAAATTTTCCCTGCGCGCCGCATCCAGGATAACCTCTTGCCGGCTTCGGATGCCGTTAAACTCTTCGGCCGGCTTCGCTTTGTCGAGCGGCACCGGGGCATCCAATTCGTAATCATTTAAATTAACCGTGAACCGCTCGGATAAGCTGTCCAGCGCGCGCTTCGTATCCACAAAGGAATGCAGCTCCTCCTCCAGCTCGCGGGCCTCGGCTTCCGTATCGGCTACGATAGGGGCTAGACCCGGCAAAATAACGAGCTCATCGGCGGTTCTTCCGTACTTCGCCAGACGGGATTTCACATCGTGGTAAAACTCGCGGCCGGCATCGAAGGTCTGCTGCGCGGTGAAGATCACCTCTGCCGTTTTGGCTGCCAGCTCCTTGCCGAGCTCAGAGGAACCTGCCTGCACAAGCACCGGGTAACCCTGAGGCGGACGAGGAATGTTAAGCGGTCCTTTCACCGCGTACGTATGTCCTTTGAAGTTAATCTCATGGACCTTGTTCGAATCGACTAACTTGCCGCCCTCTTTGTCGAAGATGAGCGCATCGTCCTCCCAGCTGTCCCACAGCTGCTTCACGACTTCCACAAACTCCTCGCCCGTCTCATAACGCTGCGCATGCTCCGGATGTTCGTCTCTGCTGAAATTATGAGCGGCGGAGCCGGCGCCCGTAACGATGTTCCAGCCTGCCCTGCCTCCGCTGATATGGTCCAGCGAAGCAAACTGCCGCGCAACGTGAAACGGCTCGTTGTACACCGTACCCACCGTCGCGATCAAGCCGATATGCTCGGTGACGGAAGCTAATGCCGACAGCAGCGTAAACGGCTCCAGCTTGCTTCCGCCTCCTGCGTAACCATCCGCGAGAAAAACGGAATCCAGCTTGCCGCGTTCGGCAATTCTTGCAAGCTGTCCCAAATAATCAATGTCTAACTCCAGCTCGGGATGGGAGTCATCATGGCGCCATGCGCCTGCATGATGTCCCGTAGCCCTTAAAAATACATTCAAGTGAACCTTGCGATTTGCTTCGCTCATGATACATGCACCTCTTTTTCAGATGGTTGGATTTGACTGGCATTTGCCGGACGCGCAAGTCCTAAATGGCCGCGCAAGGTTTGCTCCTCGTAAGAGGTGCGGAACAGGCCGCGATTTTGCAGCTCTGGAATAACCTTATCTACAAACTGCTCCAGGCCGCTCGGGTAAATCTGAGGCATCAGGTTAAAGCCGTCCGCCGCGCCGTTCCGAAACCATTTTTCGATTTCATCGGCCAGCTGCAGCGGCGTGCCCGTAAAGGTGAAATGTCCTCTTGCTCCCGCCAAGCGGTTAATTAATTGCCTGAGCGTCGGCTGCTCCCGTTCGATCAAATCCAAGATGAGCTGATGGCGGCTCTTCATGCCGTTCACTTGATCCGTAGAATGCGCGCCGTCCAGGCTGACAAGATCATCCAGGGAATGCTGCGATAAATCGATGCCGAGCCGGGAGGACAACCGGTTAATCGCTCCCTCATGGTCGATAAGGCCGAACAACTGATCCTCGATATCCTTTGCCTCCGCCTCCGTATCTGCCAGAATCGGACTTAAGCCCGGCAAAATTTTCAGCTGGTCCGCCGTTCTCCCAAACGAGGCCAAGCGTGATTTCACGTCTTTGTAAAAAGCCTGGGCCTCGCCGAAGGTTAGCTGCGCCGTGAAGATCACCTCCGCCACCTTTGCCGCAAACGCCTTGCCGGTTTCTGAGGATCCAGCCTGCACGAGCACCGGATAGCCTTGCGGCGGGCGGGCGATATTGAGCGGTCCTTTTACGCGGTAATGCTTCCCTTCATAATCGAGCGGCCGGACCTTTGCGGGGTCAATGAGGATGTCGTTTATTTTGTCATTGCGCACCGCGTCATCCTCCCAGCTGTCCCATAATCCCTTCACGATTTCAACGAATTCCTCCGCCGATTCGTACCGCTCATGATGCTCGGGATGCTGACCTTTGCTAAAATGCTCGGCTGCCGGGCCCGCACCGGTTACGATATTCCAGCCCGCCCTGCCTTTGCTGATATGATCCAAGGATGCAAACTTCCGCGCAACATGGAACGGCTGGTTATAGGTCGTTTCGACCGTGGCAATCAAGCCGATATGCTTCGTTGCCGCCGCTAACGCCGATAACATCGTGAACGGCTCCAGCGAGCCCGAATGCGCCCAGTAGCCGTCTGCCAGAAACACGGAATCCAGCAAGCCCCTCTCGGCGATTTGAGCCAGCTTCAAATAGTGCTTGATATCCACCCCTTTATCCGGATGCGCATCTGGATGGCGCCACGAGGCTTCATGATGGCCCGAGGCTGCCAGAAACGCGTTTAGGTTAAGCTTCCGTTCCGGTCTGCTCATGCTTTCCATACCCCCAATAAAGTTTTTCACAAGCGTAAACGGCTGACGCCGTCATTGCGGCAAAAGCTCGTTTCGCGTTGAAATATAAGCAAAGTATAAGGATGAAATTTATACTTTCTTATATTTTAAAAAACAGCCAGAGCTGCCCTAAGGCATCTCCGGCTGTCCGGTCGATAATCCAATTAAGAATATAAGTTTAGTCGGCATTAATGCAAGTGCTAAGAATTTATCATCTCAAAATCATTCTGTCAACGATTGTTTTTAAGCCCTACTCCACTAAGCCCGTCCGTTCAACCCCTTCGATAAACCAACGCTGGGCAAACAGGTAAACGACGAGCAGCGGCATAATGATGAGGAACGACGCGGCCATTTTGACGGCTTCGGCATATACGGTAATCTCTCCCGCCCCTTCGGCCAGCTTCATTTCACCGGCCATTCTCGCCAGCGTGATCGATAACGGAACGTTTTCGGCCGTAAACATAAACAATGACGGAAAATAAAAATCATTCCAGTTCCATACGAACGAGAACAACACGACGACAACGGTTGCCGACCGGGATATCGGAAACATGACGCGAAAGAACATGCGGAAGGGTCCCGCTCCGTCCATCCGCGCCGCCTCGTCCAGCTCCTTCGGCAGCGTGGAATAGAAGGCGCGGTAGATTATGACGAACATCGCCCCCTTCAAGCCGTGACCGAATAAGGCCGGAACAACCATCGGCAAAAACGTGTTCAGCCAGCCGAACTCCTTAAAGAGCATGATCGATGGAAGAATCGTAATCTGCGGCGGCATAATAAACGTAAATAATAGCAAGGCTCCCCATACTTTTTTGAACGGGAAATCCAGCCTCGCAAACGCATAACCGGCAATCGCGCAGGAAAATACCTGCAGCACCGCCACCGAGGAAGCGAGCGTCATGCTGATAAGAAAGCTTTTGCCATAATTCAGCATGTCGGCCGCCTGCTGCAGATGCCCGAGAAAAATCGTTTTCGGCACCCAGATGACGGTCGGATCGAGAATGTTTTGGGCGTCCTTCACCATCGTCGTCACCATGTACAAAATCGGCTTAATGTAAATAAAGGCGACATTGATTAAAATAATATACACAAACAGCTTGAACAGCAGCCCTTTGTCGATCTCCGCTCCAAGCAGCCTATATCTCATCGCGTTTAAGCCTAGACGGAGCTTATCATCCGAATACAACCTCGCTGCTGCCCCGCTGCCTCTTTTGGCAATCTTCATCGACGCTCACCTCTCCTTCCTGCTTATCTTTTTCCTGATAGCGATTTGTCGACTCTGCTGTAAATGAATAAGGTCAGAAGCACAAAGCTCAGGATAATCGAAAAATAAATCCATGCCAGCGCGCTGGAGCTGCCATAGTTGCTCGTATTCACCCGGCTGACGATCGGATTGGACGGGAAGGTGAACAAGTCGACTACGGTGTACATTAAATTCAAGAAAATATAAGGAACGAGGCCCGGAAGCGTAATTTTCCAAAAGGTATTCCACGGACCCGACCCGTCGATGCGGGAAGCCTCGTATACGGAAGCCGGAAGCGTCTGCCGTCCCGCGAGGAAGATGAGAATTTGCACCCCCGAATACCAGAGCACGAGCACGAACGAGCTCATGACCTTTTGAATGGGAGCCGCCCATGCCCCGGGTACGTATTCCCGCAAATAATAATCGATTCTGAGCGTCTCCATGATGCTTAGCGAGCCTTCCCCCTGGGCGATAAACTCCTGAACGATTTGACCGGAGGAGAAAATAACCGGAAGAAAAAAGATCACCCGAAACAGCGTCCTCCCCGGGAAGCGCAGATTAAGCAAAATGGCGACTAAAAGCGAAAAGACAAGAATGATCGGGATCATCATGGCCGACTCTCTCAGAAAAGGAAACAGCTCCTCGTAGAGCAAGCTCCCGTTGGCAATCAAGATTTCCCTATAGTGGCTTAATCCGATAAACGTATAGTTCACGCTGTTGACCGTAATTTTGACCTGGTGGAAGCTCATATACAAGGAGTAGCCTAACGGAAACGCCACAAATACGAGAAAACCGAACACCCAAGGCGCAATAAACAAGGAGCCTTCAAGCTTCCTTACCGTCGCGGCTTCAAGCTTGCGGTTTAATTTCATTGCTTCGCTCCTCCTTCCATGACTGCAAAGTCTCTCGCCGGAACGAATAGGCCGTCTTCGCTGTAATCCGTATCATTGTAATTGACAACGATCCGGTAATCGCCGCCGTACACCGTTTCCTTCACATTTGGCGCCAGCGTGCGGTGGGCGGTTATATACCGGTCCTGCACGGCCGCTAACGCTTCATTCGTTCTCTCGTATTCCTGAAGCAAACCATCGATCCAATCCTTATAGTTCAGGCTGTAATACCAAAGCGAATACGATTTTTTCAAATCATCCGCTTGGTCTCCGCTGAGCACGTAAGCCGGATACGCGCCGTATTCGATGCTCCGCAGAAATCCATCGCCATATTCATTGCGCAGGTTCGACCATTCCAGCGTGTAGGTACGCAGGCCGTGAAGGACGATCTGGGCAAAAGGAATTTCCTCGCTGACGAATACGTCATACGAATAATCATCCGTCAGCCGGTGAACGTGATCCGTTTGATCCAGCGCATAGAAGTTCACATTGTTCGCCGCGGCCGAACCGAGGGCTGTCTTTGTTTTTTCCAAAATGCTGCGCTGCACACCGACGACATCCTCCCTGCCAGCTTGATAACGGCTGTTAAAATCGGTGTTTACCTGCTGGCCTATGCCATCCTCGAAATAGATGCCGTCCGCGCCCAAGCTTTTAAAGTCGTCCATGTCCTTCGATACAACCTTCTCGTAAAACTTAGGGCTGACAAACGCGGCGGCATCCTGATCCTCGTTTTTCTGCTCCTCCAGCACCGTACCCGCCAAGTTGCGCAAGCCGTCCCGCCTCCACCAGAACCGGTCATCCCCATTCGTATTCAGCGTATACTTCGCTGTTAAATACACTGGAATATTCAGGCTGTGCGCGAAGGAAATAAACTTTTGCATTCCGCTGTTTCCGCCTAAACGCTTATCTACGGGAAAATAACCGCCATGCGTGCTGTACCCGTCCTGCTGCCAGCCCGAATAATGGATCTGCATATGCTGAATCCCTTTATCGTAAATCTGGCGGACAAGCTCCGCCGCTTCTGACGTGGAGGTCGCTTTTAAATAGGCGTCACTGAACAGACCCTTCTCAATATCCGCTCCCACAATATCAACGAATAACGGAATATCCTTTTTGGGGGCTTGCAGCGGCTCGACGCCTTGTTCCTTGATTAAATAGTTGCGATACGCCTCAGCCATGCCCGCATAATCGCTTTTCTCAGGGAGCAGCGGATAATAACGCGTGGCGCGGGCATCCGCAATGAGCCTATCGCCGCTGTAGGTATAGAAGCCTTCCCCGGTGCTTTTGCTTACGCTTTGGAAGAACTTCTTCCGGTACTGCCATTCGGTGGTTGCCCAGTTTGAACGGCCCACAGAGCCGGAAGGCGCAGCGTAGACATTGGCAAACGCTTCGCCTTGGGAAATGACCGCAAGAAAGGCTTGATCGCCTGACTTCATGCCGTATACGGGCATCGCAATGCGCTGTCTGCCCGTATTTTCGTTGTAATAGGATAAATCCTGCCCATAGACGCTTTCATTATAGGTCAGCTGCTGCATCGTGCGGTCTTCTCCGAAGTTGATCAATGAGCCTGACCCGTCCGGCAGCAAAATGTAGCCTTCCTGGCCAACGGACGGCTGCGCTCCGAATAAGGGATAAAGTTTAATATTCAATAAGCTTAATGCGCCTTCCACGATGCCGGAATCGATAATTCTAGTCTCTACGTAATCGTCATGGAGACTTACCTCAATCGGAATTTTAAACTCAACCTTCGGCAGCGCAAAGGTCACCGTAAAGCCGTTATCGGTGGCTTGGAAATTTTCCAAATAACCCTGGTTCTCGATCAATCCGCCCGTTACCGAGGATGATTTGTAGTTTTTCGCATTGACGTATTCCACGATGACGGGCGATGACAGATTATTTTTCCACGTATTCGGCACCGTCTCTTCCTTCCAATACTGCGGGTCCGGATAGGAGCGCCATACCTTGCCGGTCGATTTGCTCAGCACCTGGAAATGGGCCGTCGATTTATCCGCGAGCAGCCTCAGCGTCTCTGACTCCGCGATCAGCTCAAATCCCGCTTCAGCTGGCAGGCCAGCCTTATACGGAGCTGCGCCATTCGCATCGAACTGGCCCGTGACAATGACCGCCTCTGCCGCCGGTTTGTTCCATAAGCCTGCTGCCAGAAAAGCCAGCCATCCTAACAGGGCCAGCACAGCGCCCAGTAGCACAAGCTTGGCGATGAGCTTAGGGTTATAATTGCGGACTGTCATCGGATGACCACCTCCTGGTACAAGGAATTGATAAAGTTGACCAATTCGATGCTGAGACTGATTAGAATAAAGATCAAAACAACGATAATGGCGAGAGCAAGCAGCGTTAAAAGAATGATAAAAATCGCTTCGATGAAGGTATAGTTATGAATGCCTTGAACCATCCAAATCAACAACAAGGCTGCCCATAATACGATCAGCAGCTTTAAGAAATTGTAGATCGAAAGCTCATTCAAGGTTAATACATTCGACAGCAACGTTACCGGTATTCCTATGAGAATAATCGGAAATAAGGCGTAAGAACTGCCGTACAAAACATCCCTGAACCGTCCCTCGCCGCGGAGCAGCGAGCTGATTAAATAATTGGCGACGACAAAGCCCAGCCAGATCCCGACAAATTGAACCGTGACGGGCAGCAGATCCACGCCGACATGCACAGCCGGATGGAAGATAAAGCTCGTTCCCGCTTGCATATACCCGTAAGAAGCTGCCGCGAGCGCGAACAGGATCAAGCTGCTTAGGATGCCAGCCTTATTCTCGTACCTAATCGCATAGAAGCCGTCGACCGGATGCCTCATAACATAAAATACATGGTTAAGCTGCTCGAGCAGCGGATGCCTCGGACGCGGCTTAGCCGCTCCCTTCCGCTTGAGGCGGAGCTTCGCGGAAAAGGTATTCCGCAGTAGATAGACGATGCCAAGCGCCAGCGCGATATTCATCAGCGTACCAAAGTTGCTTTGGAACCATTTTAACCGATTTTGCCAAAAGGATTCCGAATAGCCGTTTACGACACCCGCCTCATAAAACAGCTGCTCTGCTCTCTCGTAGTTCTCTTTCTTATAAGCAGCCTTTGCCAGCCCGATCAATGCGGGCGTATAATGGGCATTCAGCCGATGAACCTCGCTCCAAAGCGGTTCGCTTTGTTCGTACCTTCCCTCCTGCGTCAGTTGATTCGCTTCATGGACCAGGCTGCCGAACTCCGATAATCGGAGCACTTGAATAAAATTGTTGACGCTGTCCAGTATGAGCAGCTCGCCCTTGGAATTGCTTGCGATCGCCGCAGGCGTTTTTACAATCCCCGTCTTTGAAGTCGCCGTTATGACATCGCCGCCCCAGAAGAACAGCAAATTCCCATTCAAGTCATATTGGCTGACGATATTCCAGACCGAATCGATGACTGTAATATTGCCCGCTGAGTCTACGGTAATATCATTCAACTGGGGACTTATGCCCTGCTGCGTAAAATGAAAAAATTCGCCGTAGGATTTTTCAGGCTGCAGCGCGGCAAACTCCCCTTTTCCTTTGAGCTGATCGAGGCCTGCGATATTAAGCTTTTTGACCTGATCGGTTTGTATTTCTTTCGTAACGGTATAAATAAAGCCATTTTTGTCGATCGTTGCGTTCGCAATGGCCCCCGGCAGCTTCTTAAGTTCTCTTTGATACATCTCCCGCGTATAGACAAAACGTTTGAAGGCATCAAATAAAGAAAAAGCTACCCTGTTCGGACCGAAGAAGCTGATGAACTCGCCTTCGGGATCAAGCTGCACCAAGCCTTGGTAAGCGCCCAGCGTCGTTACATAAATAAAGCCCCGCTTATCTACGATGAGATTGACCGGATCATATTTGAATCCCGCAGGCAAATAGCTGGACTCGGGACGCCCGAAGGCCTTCAGCAGCTTCCCTTCCGGATCCAGCCTCACGACACGGTTATTCCCCGTATCCGCTACGTAAATCTCCCCCGCCTTGTCGACGTACAAGCCGCTCGGCTTCTTCAGCGGGCTCTCCTCCACCTTTATTTCGCGAATGTATTGCCCTTGCGCGTCCAGGTGCACGATACGGTTATTGCCGGTGTCCGCGATATAGATGTGATCCTTCTCGTCTACAAAAATATCCTTGGGCTGATTGAATTGCAGCTTTGCCGCTTCCCCTGCATCGGCGGCTCCGCTTGCTCCCGGTATCCGCACATTCGAACCGATAATGCCGGCAGGGATATAAGCCGCTTGCGTCTTGACCAGCTGTCCGAATCCATCCTTGTAATAGGTTTCGTACGGTAATTGCGAGGCTGCAGCCTGCAAGCCGGGCCACGCTATGTAAATCGCCGTAATCAGGACCATGATGACCGGACGAATCCGCAGCCTCCTGTTCTTCAAACGATTCCCCCCCTGTTTATTTGATACCCGAATGCGCCATGGTAGAAATGACCTTGCTTTGCAAAAGAATAAAGAAAATCAAGTTCGGAACGAGCATAATAAGCGCCGCTACGGCAGCCGCTCCCTGCCGGGCTACATTGTTCGCCAGATTGCTCGTCAGCGTCGATAAGAAAAAGGGGAAGTTTTTCATCTCGTCATCCTGCATGAACAGCATCGACGTCTCCACGTTGCTCCAAGAATTTTGAAAAGCAAGAATAGCGACCGTAGCTATGGCAGGCATACACATCGGAATGACGATGCGGGCAAATACAATGAATTCATTGGCGCCGTCGATCCTCGAGGCCTCCAGCAGCGAGTCGGGAATCTGATCCACGAACTGCTTGAGCAGGAAGACGGCGACCGGCAGCGCAAGCACAGGCAGCAGATGGCCCCAATACGTATTCATGATACCGAGGTTGCTCACCACCAGGTACCTCGGAATTTGTATCACCTCCGGCGTAAACATAAGCATAAGAATAATCGCGGCAAAAATAAATTTGCGCCCTGGGAACGGATGCTTTGACAACGGATAAGCGCACAGCGCGCTCACAACCGTCACGCCGGCCACGCTCGCTGCCGATATGAACAGGCTGTTGAACAAATAACGGGATACCGGAACGATCGAGTTCGAGGTTACCCAAAATAGCTCTACGAAGTTCTGGATGCTCGGCTCCTGCACGAAAAACCGAGGCGGATAAACAAATAACTCATGGTACGGCTTGAAGGCGTGATTAAAAATATAAATGATCGGAAGAATCATGATGACGGACAGCGCCAGCATGAACAGGTTAAAAATGATTTTCGCGGCTAGACTCGATTGTTTCAGGTGTTATTCCTCCTTCGTACCGAACAACCCCCAGCTAAGCTTGTTCGCAAAATACATTAATATCAGAAGAAACACGGAAACCGCCGCCGCATAGCCCATTTCAAAACGGATGAGGCCATAATCGTTGATATGGTTCACGATCAAATGACCGGCGTATTCCGGCGTCGGGTTTTGCCCGGACAGCTCAACGCCTATGGAGCCCGTCTTGAAGGTCGTGACGATTGCCATTACGGCGCCGAACAGCATTTGCGGCTTCATGGACGGTATCGTGATAAACCACAATTCTTGCAAACTATTTTTGATGCCGTCGATTCTCCCTGCTTCATAAAGCGTCGTATCCACATTAAGGATCCCTGCGAGCATCGCCAAAAAACCAACGCCCATGCTCGACCATAACGTGACGGCAATCATCGAATTCATCAGAAAATCCGGGCTGGTTACCCACAGCTTCGGCACGTCGATAAATCCGGCTTTCAAAAGAAAGCTGTTCAGGTAGCCAATCCGGTCTCCCGAAAGCAGGGGGAGCCAGATGATGGTCATGGCGATCCCAACCGTGAGGGAAGGCGTATACATAGCCAGCGCTACCCACTTGCGGTAGCCGCCGCGCAGCCGCGAAATGAGCCACGCGAGCAGAAAGGCCGCTGCATATCCGCCAGGACCGACGATCACCGCGAATTTAAAGGTGTTCGGGAGCGCGTATTTCAAGAACAGCAAATCCTGCGCGATCAAATACTGGAAGTTGCTCCACCCGATAAACCGCGGCGGCTCAATCCCGTTGTAATAGGTGAAGCCTAAGCCAACCGCAGCCACAATGGGAATCACGATAAATAAAGCAAAACAGATGAGAAAAGGCGCAATGAACAAATAAGAGATACGAAACGCCCACAGCTTACTCCACATAGCGGTCGACCCCTTCCCAAGGCTGACCGACAATCGGAATATCCAGCTTCTTCGCTTGAGTGCCGTTTTCGTCGATGAAGCCAAACTCCTGCTGCTTCCTGAGCAGCTCGCGGTTAATGTCCCTCACGGCTTGCTCGAGCGAGGACATGTAATTAGACGTTTTTACAACCGAGCGGACCCACGCATTGTTCATTTCACGCTCCAGGAAATATCCTCCCGGCACGTTAGGAATATCCTTATACCATTTCCATTGGTTCAAAATGATTGCAGCATCCTCCTTTTTCCATGGAAGATTAGTAAAGGCCTCCACATTAGATGTATTCCAGCGGAAAGCAACGCCGTTCATGGCTTCCAGATCGGAGCCGTATTGCTCCTGCACCTCGGCGGAAAGCCACCATTTCAGAAACTGCCAGGCTTCAGGCTTTTTGCCCGACTTATCGAAAATCACGCCGGTACGCTGCCCGCCGCCTGCCCAGCGGCTAATGGTGCCGTCCGCTTGCTTCGTTCCCGGAATCAGCGCGATGCCCCAGCGTCCGTTCAGCTCGGGCGCGGCCGCCGACAATTGCACGTACATGTTGTAGTCCGAGATGCCAATCGGCATCGTACCCGTGCGGAAATGCTGATAGAAACTCGGCACCTCCCGCTCCAAGGCATACGTATTGAATAAATCCGTCCATTGCTTGAAGGCGCCGTACGCCTCGGGTGTATCCAGCCCTGATTTAATGCCGCCCGGTTCATAGAACTCTACGCCGTTTTGATAGAAAAAGTGGGTAAACTCCTTCGGGTTCACGTAGAAATTCATAAAGTTTTGCTGCAGCGTTGGCAGCAGCTGATAGACTTCCTCCCAGGTTTGCGGAATTTCCAGCCCCAAGCGCTCCAATATATCCTTTCTATAATAGAGAACCTGAAACGACTGGGTCTCCGGCACGCCGTAATAGCCGCCGTTATAATGAAGCGGAAGCCAGGAGCCGGGACTAAACTGCGGGTAAAGCTGTTTAAAATCCTCAAATTCGCTCAAATCCTGCAGCGACCCGCGAATGGCATAATCAACCGGCAAATCCTGCGTTAAGCCAAGCGCAATATCCGGCTGGACGCCCGCTGCGTTAGACATGAGCAGCAGCTCCGGGTTCGGCAGCAGATTCACCTTTACTTCAATGCCCGTCTCCGGCGTAAAGGACTCGTCAGCCAATTGCTGCAGCTGATCGACATAATCCCTTCCCCGCTGAACCCATATATTAAGCTTTTTGTCGTCCATTTCTTTCAAGCTGTCCCTTGCGTCAAACGAGTAGACAAAGTTTTGGGCGCCGCCCCACATCCGGTTAAAAAAACCAGCCTCCATATTTGGCGCATCCGATTTTTCCGGAATGATATAGATCTCATCCAGCTGAAGCGATTGCTTCATCAACGTATCAATGAACGAGGCGAATTTTTCCCGCATGGAGGCGATCTCTTCCACCTGGTAAGGAATCTCCTCCGGCTTGCGGAGCAGCGCCCGCAGATCCTTCGCCGACGTATCGAGACCCTGGCTGATAGAATCCTTTTTCCCGTTCGTTTGGACAACTCTGTCGGACAATGCCCCCATCACCTCGGCCGCTAGCGCCATCCGGTCTGTCAGACCAGGGAAATCCTGATCCATATTCCAGGAACGGTTGCGGTCGATCGTTTTTTTGGTACTGGAGCCTGTAACCGTGCGCAAATCCCAATCTATGGCGTCCAGATGGGCAATCAGCTTCTCCAAATCGACAATAATCGGTTTCACGGGGGACTGCGTAACCGCAAGCGATAAGGTATGCGTCCCCTTCTCCAGCTTCAGCAAATACGGATGTTTGCTTTTATCCTGCAAAATCATGCCGTTCCAGCCTGTGGAATAAGGGAAACCATAAGCCAAAAATTGTTGAAACGGCACCTCGCCGTCTATTTTCACGGTCCGGAAGGAGGTTTTCTGCGCAATGGTATTTTGCAAGGCTCGGAAGCCGATTTTGTACAGCCCGGTCTCCGGCACTTCGAACGACCAGGAAATCTCCTGGTTTTGTTCCAGCCACCGCAGGCCGCCCACGGTGTTATAAACAATTCTTCCTTTATAACGCGGGAGAGTGCGGGAATTCTTATCCGAAAACAGTTTGATCGCCGTATCGTTTTTCGTCGAGAAGTTTTCGGCTTGCAGCGTCAGTATATTGCCGCCAATCGCTGCCGTATCCTCATTCTGCTCCGCGAACTCCTCGTAAGCAGGAATCGTCCGGCTTGGGCGAAGCTCGATTTTCTCAATCGCCACCGGGTCATAGCCTTTCAAACGAATCGTATGCGTCCCCTGCGGGATATGCCATTGCAAAGGCTGCGCATATGCCCCTCCCGAATCTATGAAAGGCTTCTCGCTCCAGCTCGAAATATCAACCGAACGAGGGCGAATCTCATCGCCGTCTGCGTTTTTCAATAAGGGACGGACATCTTCCCAGGTACGGTACAACGAGATGGAGGAGGCTTCCCTAAACGGCCTTTGGCCGTCTATCGTTATTTCCCACCCAACCGGTCCTTTTCTTCCGGTATCCTTTAACGGGTGATAAGAAACATGGATTTCATACAGCGCACTCTCTGCAACGTCAACCTTATATTCGACCCATCCGGTATCGCTCGTATTCCAAATCAGCACATTTGTTTTTCCCTCGTACTCCCCCGTTTTAATTTCTTGGTCATTAGACACAGCGGACGGCTTCGCCCCTTCCACCGATAGGGGGGCGTTTGCGTTTTCCAGCCCTTGCTCCTGCCATTTTGCGAGTGCCTCGCTAAAATAAGGCTCAGTCTCATACTCGAATGTTGAGGTGAGGCCCGCGTAATTAACCGCAGCCGTTTCCTCGCCGGATTCGGAGCTTACCGCCGCTCCAGACGAAAGCAGCCATGCCGCAATCACGATGCTGCTGCCATACACGAACCACTTTGGTTTCTTTTTCATAACGGGAAACCGCTCTCCTCCTTCGCGCAAATCCAATTATTCCGTAAATCTCGCACCGGTATCCTTATGGAAAAAATGGGCCTTTGAAATATCCAGCTCCACCTTCACTTTCTCGTTTTCAGCAAACCGATTGTCGGGATCTACCCTGGCAATCAACGGTTTCTCCTGTCCGATATCCAAATATAGAAAACGGTCGGCTCCCATCAGCTCATTATCCCGATACGTTCCGGTGATGATCGTCTCCGAAAATAAACCCTCCAGCTTCACATTTTCCGGTCTTATTCCTAATATCACCGATTTGTTTACTTGGTTATTATGGCGCAAAATATCCTCGGTCGCTTCATTAATCTTCAAGCTAAAGCGGTTCGTATGAAATTCCAATCTGCCCTGCGGGTTTTCTTGAACGCGTCCATGGATGAAATTGATTTGCGGCGAGCCGATAAAGCTCGCTACGAACGTATTCGCCGGCTTGGAATAAATCAGCTCCGGCGTATCGCATTGCTGAATGACTCCGCCCTTCATGACGACGATGCGATCGGCCATCGTCATCGCTTCCACCTGGTCATGCGTCACGAATATAAAGGTCGTACCTAATTTTTTGTGCAGCTTCGTAATTTCCATCCGCATCGTCACGCGAAGCTTCGCGTCTAAGTTCGACAGCGGCTCATCCATTAGAAACAGCTTCGGATCGCGTACGATTGCTCTGCCCAGCGCTACCCGCTGGCGTTGTCCGCCAGAGAGCTCCTTTGGCTTGCGATGCAGGTAAGCCTCGATTTCCAAAATCCGGCTCGCATTTTTGACCGCCAAATCGATCTCATGCTTAGGCAGCTTTCGCATCCGAAGCCCAAACGCAATATTCTCATAAACGCTTAGATTCGGATAAAGAGCATAGTTTTGAAAAACCATGGAAATATCCCGGTCCTTTGGCGGAAGCTTATTAACCAGCTGGTCCCCGATGAAAATTTCACCCTCGGAAATATCCTCAAGTCCGGCAATCATTCGCAGTGTCGTCGATTTCCCGCAGCCGGAAGGCCCTACGAACACAATGAATTCCTTGTCTTTGATCTCCAGCTGGAAATCCTGCACAACTGCGTGCTTGTCTTTGCCATACCGTTTGTACAAATGATTAATGGTAACTGCCGCCACACAATGACCTCCTATCATAACTATATTCCGGGAAACAAAAAATAAGGATATCAGGCCGAGCTCTGATATCCTCCATTGAAATGGTAGAATGAATATAAGCCGTTAAATGATTTAGCTGAACACTGTTTCTTTCCCTATTTGCAGCTTGGCCGTGACCTCGTCGGCCTTTGCCAGCTCTTCCGCGTTCAATCTTTCATGCCAGCTTTTTGCAGCTTCCGTAATATGGTGAGGTTTGGAAGCGCCCAGAATGGCTGACGTTATCCCCGGCCGGCTCAGCACCCATGACAAGGCATATTGTGCCCCGGTCAGTCCTTTCTCTTCCGCTAGCGGCTTAATCGCCTCCGCCAGTTGAATGGCATTTTTCTTGTTCAGAAGCTCTTCCAATCGGGGTTCACCTGCCGCTAGGCGCGAGCCTTCCGGCGGCGCTTCCCCGGCTCGGTACTTGCCTGAGAGTATGCCTCTGCCGAGCGGGCTGTAGACGATAACGCCGACATTTTCCGATTGGACGAATGGGATAATTTCTTTCTCAATCTCACGAGAAAGCAGGCTGTACTCCGGCTGAAGGCTTTCAAAGCGATGCAAGCTGTGCAGGGCGCTAATTCCATGAGCTTTCGCCAGCTGCCAAGCCGCAAAGTTCGAGGCTCCTATGTATCTCACCTTTCCTTGGCGGACCAAATCGTCTAAAGCACGCAGCGTTTCCTCAAGCGGCGTGTTCGGATCAAAGCGATGAACCTGATAAAGATCCAAGTAATCGGTTTTCAATCGTTTCAGACTATCCTCGACGGCTTTGAAAATATGATAACGGCTTTGGCCGCCATCGTTCACACCCTCGCCCGTGCGGCCGTGAACCTTAGTTGCAAGAACGATTTGCTGCCGTCTTTCCTTTAGCAGGCTGCCAAGAATACGTTCAGACTCTCCAGCGCCGTAAACATTCGCCGTATCTACCAAATTGATGCCGTTATCCAGTGCTAGATCCAAAATATCGGCCGAGGCCTGCTCGTCGATCCAACGGCCAAAGGCCATCGTTCCCAAGCTTACAGCGGATACCTTAAGTCCTGTTCTTCCTAATTTGCGATATTCCATTTTCATTTTCCTCCTTGGGGTTCGATCAAAAAAAACCGGAGACAGCCAATAAAGCATGTCTCCGGTTATCCGGTCGATAGATATGGGTATTCGATTGATAGATATGGGTTTTCGATTGATAGGGAATGCTGCTCAATAGGCGGCCAACACGCTTCTTGCATGTCTGTCATGCTCAGCGGCAAAGCGGCTTAGCTCCACGATTAAATTCCCTTTTCCAAAGGACAGAAACTTCCTCCCTTCCTCCGCTTGCATTTTAACCATGCGTTCTAAAAATAGAATGATCATCTTCCGTCTGCGTTTAATTTCGGGATAACTGTTATCGAACAGCCATTGGTCTATCGTATTATAAGTTCCCCGGTTCAGCCGGTACATCTGCAAACAATAATGATGAAAAGCCAGATCAGGCCATTCATATAAGTCCGCATTCAGGTCGTTTTTCATAAGCTGCCTCTCGTTTTTTAAAATAAGAGCTTTCACTATACTCTTTGCCGCTTTACGGATGCAGTGGATTTCTCCGTATCGAAGCGACTGCGTTCAGTCCGGTCGATTTGCACAATCTGGCCGTTATGGATGGTTATCTGGACAACGCCATATTGAACGCCTGCCAATTGCTCCTTGATCCGTTTCAGCCATTCGTCGGCAACCTCTACAGTTCGGGACATCGTCAACATCCTCTCCAATGTTATGGTGCAGCCATTAGAAAACAAAGAAGACGCACGTCAAACGAATGAGTCTTCGATTGGCATGCGCCTCCGGTTTTCCAGCGAGCGCGGCTTGCAATAAAATACAGCGGTTATTAAGCTATAATTTCTTATGCAAGCAACAATATTTATTTCCGACTAATTCAATGGGATAAATTTAATTTAACATGTTGGATTTCATTCGTCAACACTTATCCGATTAATCAAGCTGACGTTTTTGCCAAAAGGAGGCACCGCGAGCTTTGTTCGGTACAGTTGATATGCGGCTCCGACAAGCAGCCAACAGAGCCCCATGAATAACGCGGTTCGATCCAGCAGCGTAAGCAGCCAGAAAGCGAAACCGGCGCCGCAAAGCGGAACAACAAGGTAAACAATCGTCTGCGTAAAGGAACGTTTTTTCTCTTTCACGTACATTTGCGCGATGACGGAGCCGTTTACGAACACAAATGCCGTTAACGCGCCGAGACTAACGAATTTGATCGCCGTTTCCAAGCTGAGAACCAACGCGAGCAAGGAGACTATACATACAACCGCAATGCTGTTAACCGGCGTTTTATATTTGGCATGCAGCTTTCCGAAAAATCGCTTGGGCAGCGTCGAGTCCGTACCCATTACATGCAGCAATCTAGATGCGCTCGTTACGGCAATAACCCCCTGTGTAAACACAGCCAAGATAAGCACCGAAATAAATAGCGATTGCAGCCCAGCCCCGCCGACCAGCTTCATAAGCTCAAAGCCCGCTGCATCCGCATTCGAGAAAGAAAGGCTTGGGAATGCCAGCTTCGTTAGCATGGAGACGGCGATATACATGACGGATGCAATAATAACAATCAGCATAATGGCGCGGGGTATCGTTTTGCGGGCATTAATCGTTTCATCCGCCAAGGTGGTAACCGTGTCAAAGCCAAGAAAGGAAAAGCATACCAATGACGCGCCGGTCAGAATCGTTGAAATTCCCCAATCACCCTGGGGCAGCAGCGGCTGTACGGCAACCGCCGCTGCGCCGTCGGCTAGCCCTTTAAGCAAATAAAAGCAAAACACGGCAATAAACAAAATTTGTACAACCACAAATATTTTGCTGATGCCTGCCGAAAACCTAATCCCCACAATGT
Source organism: Paenibacillus sp. LPE1-1-1.1 (assembly GCF_040676435.1). Taxonomy (NCBI): domain Bacteria; kingdom Bacillati; phylum Bacillota; class Bacilli; order Caryophanales; family Paenibacillaceae; genus Paenibacillus; species Paenibacillus sp. LPE1-1-1.1. Next base: position 789,390 of record NZ_JBEGHY010000012.1, on the reverse strand, counting down.
TCACGGCCGCAAAAATAAGATTGATCCCAATCATCCAAAGCGATGCCGGTATGTCCGGAAACTGGGCATGCATGTAAAGACCAAACGTCAGGCAGGAGATGACGGGGGAAAATATATACTCCAGCAGTACGACCCACCCGACCAAAAAACCCGCATACGGATGGATAGCCTTTTTGACATACGTATATGCCGAGGCTGAGGATGAGAATCTTTTGGACATTACGATATAGCTTATTGCGGTTAATAAAATAGCTGCCGCCGCCATGCTGTATGAGCCCGTCATCGTCCCTTTAGAGCCTTCGTAAGCTAGACCGTAAACGGTAAAATAAATCATAGGCGACATCCATGCCAAGCCAAGGGCAACGACCTGAAACAATTTTAGCGTTTTTTGATACGTCACTTTTTCTTCCATCCTACACACCTCTGCCAAATGATTTTTATCCAGTACAGGTTTTAACGCAAGAAAAACCCGGGAGGTATTGTCGTTAGACAACCTCCCGGGCTTTTATCCCTCCGTGAACACAGCAAGCTGTGCGTCTCCTCTCGGTCCAGTCCGAACAAACGGTTCGCGGAACCCTAGAAAACAATTTTTATCCAATTTAATGATAGGTTTTATGACACATTTTAAGAAAACACGAACATTCAGACTATCACTTACTCGTATGTTAAATAATATAACATAAATTGTTCCTTATTCAAAGATTTTGTTTTTCGTTCGGAGAAATCAATAAAAAGACCTAAGCAGCGCCGTTAAGCATGCTTAGGCCTTTCTTCTATTTAGATGAAGCACACTGGCGCTTTAACTTCTTGTCATGTTAGACAACCTTGAATTTCGCTGCCGCCTCTGCAAGATTTTTGGTCAGGCCGTCTATCGTGTCAACCATGTCAGCCAGGTCTTGTACGGTTGCGGATTGCTCCACCATCGTAGCGGTAACCTCCTGTACGGATGCCGATACTTCTTCGCCTGAAGCAGAAAGGCTCTGTGCGGATTGCTGAACCTCGTCTTTTTCCATTTCCATGCGGGCAACATCGCCGGCCATTGCTTTAATCTGATCCGTGATTTCCATGATTTTATCTAAAATGGTTTTGAACGCCGCTTGCGTTTGTCCTACGAATTCGTCTTGTTTCACGGCGATATTACGAATTTCCATAACGCTGTCGTTATTCTCTATGACAAACGATAGGTTTTGCTGAATAATCGCATTGATTTCATTTGACTGCTTGGAGCTTTGGTCCGCAAGTTTTCGAATTTCGGAAGCCACAACGGCAAAGCCGCGGCCATGCTCGCCCGCTCTTGCTGCTTCAATGGATGCATTCAGGGCAAGTAAATTCGTTTGGCCTGCAATTTCGCTGATTGCGCCCGTGATGTTGCTAATTTGGTCGGAGCTCTCTTTCAGCTTTAACGTGATCGCCGATATTTTTTGAACCTCTTCTTCATTCTGATCATTGATCCGCATCAAGTTATGGACCACTTCATTGCTTGTGTAAAATACCTCTATGATTTCCTCCGCTCTCTCTTTTGCCGATTGGGCTTTGTCGCTCATCGAAGCGAACTTCTCTCCGAATCCGTGGAACTTATCGACGATATGCTCGGTATCATGCGACTGGGATTCCATTGCTTTGGCAATTTCCATCGACGTTACCGAGGTTTCGTTAATCGACTGCGCGGTCTGCTTGGAGGTTTCCTCGAGCTCGGTCATGCTTTTATTAAGCACTGAGATCGTCGTATTCATATTGGTAATCAATTGATTGTTTTGAATGACCATGCTGTTGAAGCTGTCTGCCAAATCCTTGAACTCGCTGTCATATTTGCCGTTTGCCGCTATCGTAAGATCACCGGACGCCAACCGCTTAAAGAGCAATGTAAGCTGGGAAATCGGATTTGTAATGTACCTCGAAAGGAGGAGTCCAAAACCAACGGCTACGATAACAGCCAGCACGGTAATAAGCAGCGTTTTAAGAAGCATATCTTGGATCGGACGATTGATATCCTCATAGGAATCGATAACGGAAACAATAATGTCGGCGCCCGGTATCTTATTAATTCTCAGATAGTCGTTGCCAATCTCCGTGGTTTGTACTTTAATTTCCCCGACAGCCCTATCCGCTAAAAAAGCTTTAATTTCCGGACCATCGCCAATGCTTTCTCCGTTCCTGGAAGGATCCGTCGAACTATAAAGAATAATACCTCCGCGGCTCAGTATTTCAATTTTCCCTTGTCCGTTAATTTTGATGGCTCCCAATTTATCCACAAAAAAATTACTGTCTATCGTGGTTGCAAAAACACCGACGACCTGTCCCTTTTCGTCTTTAATGGGATGCGAGAACGCAAGCAGTATTTTCCCGCTGCTCTTCGAGATAATGGCATCCGATATAAAGCTTTGGCCTTTCATCGCTTCCGTAAAGTATTCGCGGTCAGCGCGTGATTGACCAATGTTTTCCGTATTCGTTCCCGATACGATAATCCCTTTATGATCAATAAGCAAAAACGATTCATTCCCGCGCGTGCCTTCAAAGCTATGCGTAATCGTCGCTTTTGCTTTCGCAAATAACGCATTCGACTCTGCAAAAAAAGCGGCATCTGACATCGTTCCTCCTTTACGAAGCACCAGCAGATCACGATAGGTGTTATGATCGGAAGCCAGGAAGGAAGACTGTTCTTGCAGCTGCATGGCCGTCATCAGCCCTTCGCTAATGCGGTCGGCAGTTGCATTGATTTCATCTTTGCTTTTTCTAAGCAGCAAATCCGATGAAAATAAGTACATCACCGATGCCGTTCCGAATAAGACAATGACCACTAACAAGCTTATTAATACAGGAAGCTTAACTCGCAATGATAGATTTCTAGCTTTATTGAACATCCCATTTTGCATTTTCATGATGTCAGATAACCCCTATTCCCTATTTTTGTTGGCCATAACCAGTCAACTACTTATATCGGCTAGGATTTCTTTAAAATGAAAGGGATAATTTTCCCAGTTTGAATTGAAACTTTTTTAGCGGCGAATGACCTATGAAAAGCGATATAAAAAATTGTAAATCCTTTCCTTTTTATTTTGATTCAAAAAGCCCCGTTTGGTTTATATATAACTATGAAATTCAAACAAGTTGATCAAAAGGTCAACAAATAAAGAATGAGGAGAGATGTCAAATGTCACGAGAAAACTCTAGTAACGGCGTATTGGTAGGCGCAATTGTAGGAGGTGCCATCGGTGCCATTTCGGCTCTGCTTTTTGCTCCAAAAACTGGCGCGAGCCTTCGGGAGGATCTCGCGAGCAAGTTTAAAACCATCAGCGAGAAAACAAAGGATATTGCCGCTACGGTAGGACAAACGACCAAAGAGCTAGCCACTTCGGTTGGGCAAAATACAAAAGACCTGGCTGCTAACATTAAAGACGAAGCCGGCGACTTGATGGATCATGCCAAAAAATCGAATCAAAACATTATGGATTCTCTTTCCTCCACGAAAGATGATGTAAAGGATGGGCTTGCTGCCACCCCCGGGAGGTAATGTGATGAAAGCCGATATTGAGAAGACTACAAACTCTATGGCTCCCACCGAGGATGAAATGATCAAACTCGGTGAGGACATGGAGAAGATGGATACTAACGCAGAAGTTATTGAAAAAGGTTTGGTTCCCGATCCCGCTCAATAAGTTCTTGTATCAACAAAAACCCCCTTTCCATATCAACTATGGAAAGGGGGTTTTTTAGTTATAAATGAAGTTGGAATTAAGTGCCGAACTCCGGATGCTGATCCGCTAACAGCAGCTTCAGCTTCTCGATCGCCCGCTTCTGAATACGGGATACGCTCATTTGTGATACGCCTAGCTGGTCAGCGATATCACGCTGGGATTTACCATTGTGATAGGCGAGCAGCAGCACGGTCTTTTCTTCTGTTTTCAATTGATCGAGCGCTTCCTCCAGGTCAAGACGATTATCGACGTTCTGATAATCGTCTTTGTCTGAGCCAATGAGATCGCCTATTGTAGCTGCGCTTTCCCCTTCGCTGGATAAAGGCGTGTCAAGAGAAACATAATGATAGGATTCCCGGCAGGAGAGCACCTCAATGGTTTCTTCCACCGATAGACCCAAATGGCCTGCAATCTCTTCCATCTTGGGCGAATGCCCAAGTTCCACCGTAAGGTGATCGATAGCCTGCTGAATTAGCAGGCCTTTTTCCTTGATTCGCCTTGGCACCTGGATATACCAAGACTTATCACGCAAATAGTTTTTCAGATGGCCGATGATGCTCTTCATCGCATAGCCCTCAAATGGAATTTCCCGCGAGCTGTCAAATTGCTTAAATAAGCGCAGCATGGACAGCTGGCCGACCTGATACAGATCCTCATAGAGATCAGGCCGGCTTCGCGACATTTTAGCCGCTGCCATTTTTACGATTGGTTCATAATGCTGCAGCAACTCCGTTGCCACATCATTGCAATTCGTATCCTGATAAACTTTCATTTTTTCAATTGTTTCTTTTGGATCCAGGAAGGATGAATTCGCGTTCATGCCATCTCCTCTTTCCTACCCAAGAGCTTGGTGAGAATTACCTCGGTACCTCTCCCGGAAAATATCTCGACTTTATCCATTAGCGCATGCATCATAAATAGACCAAGTCCGCCCGAAGTCACTTCGCTTAGTTCCTTATCGTGGAGGGTGACGGACTTATTTCCTGCCGGCTCGTATTTAAAGCTGCTGCCCTCATCCTTGATCCGAATCGTAATCCCGTTTCCTTCAAGCTCAAAGCTAATTTCAATTTCCCCCGGACGTGAATTGCTGTACGCATGGAGCACTACGTTAGTGCAAGCCTCTGTTACCGCTACCTTCATATCTTCGATTTCTTCATACGAAAAACCTGCCTTATTCGCTACGCCAAACAATGTAAGCCTAACCATATCGATAAATTCCGCCCGGGCAGGAATCGTCAAATGAATGAATGAGTTCATAATGTCTTCTTTCCTCTCCTGTATGTTCCTATTATAGCTCAAATTTTCTTCACTTTGTTCCATAGCCTAATAGTGGAAATGACGCCGTCATAGACCGTACTGATTAATCCAGGTTCTCTCTCGGGCTTCTTCTTGTTATATCCTTTAATGGTAGCCACCACGCTAGCCGCCGACTCCTTGGCCGCCCCGGTAAAGGAATGCAGCGCATGGCCAAGATCATTAACCGATGCGAATAAAACATCCAAAGAGCTTAGCTTCGTCCGCACATCCAGCGTCATCGCATTCGTATTATGGATGGCCTCTTTCACTTCGACGCTAATTTGCGTTACCTCGGTTCGAAGCGAACCCACCGTTTGACGCATCTCATCCAGCGCGCCTCGCAATACCTTCAACGTTTGAATAAGAGAGTACAATAGAACTAGAAACGCTATCGCTATTACAGCAATACTGATTTGCATTAACAAATCCATTCTCATCACTTCCTCTTTTTTCATAAGTTACCCGCTGCCATTCGATTTGAAACAGGCTGGATGCACCCTGTAATAGTTGGCAGAAAATTGTCCTTTGGACCATTCATGTTATAATAGAGTAATCGATCAAATATGAACATTCATATAAAAGAACATATAAAAGAACATATAAAAGGACCTATAAAAGGAGCTATCAAATTGCATAATATAAGATTAAGTATCCGCTGGAAAATATTAATCGGCTATTTTCTGATCATATGCTGTCTGGGCGCTGCTATCCTTGTCGTCAGCAACCGAATCTCCTCATTGCAGACGGAAATTGAAACAATGACTACCCGAGACATTGAAATCCATAATCTTATCACCACCATTAGATACAATGTAGTCGGCATGGAATCAAGCCAGCGCGGATTTGTTATTACAGGCAACGAGATCTATTTAGAACCGTATAACAGCGGGAAAGCAGAATGGGAAGCCAATTATAATACGCTTTTTCAATATATTGGGAATGATCCTTCTTCGCGCCAAAACCTAGAGGAAGTCAAGATTACCATCCAAAATTGGATAAAAACAGCCGCCGAGCCTACGATTGCAATGCGTAAAGCGAATGATACACAGGGCATTATTGAATATTTCAACGAAGATGAAGGAAAAAACGATATCGATGCCTTACGCACTCAATTAGAAACGATGCGCCAAAATGAAATAACATTGACAAAAAACCATATTTTGGAGTTAAAAAACCGCAATGATATGCTCGTGGTCAGCTTGTATTTCATGCTGATTATCATTTCCGTCGTCGCTTTCATCATCGTAACCTATGTTTCCGGCACGATCGTCAAAACAATCAAAGACGTCGTGAAAACCATTACGGATATCGCATCTACCGGAGGGGATTTATCGACGCGGATTAAAGTAAATACGCGGGATGAGATCAAGGATCTTGCCGATGCCACCAACAGCCTTCTTGACAATGTTAACGATCAATATTGGATACAGCAAAAAGTTGCTGAGATTGCAACGATGAACCAAGGCGTCAATGATATGAAAACGCTGGCGGATTCCTTCCTCGCCAAGCTTGCACCTATGCTGGGTGCGGCATATGGCGTATTTTATATTCGCGAAGGGACCGGGGAGCAGCAAAGACTTGTCAAAACAGCCTCCTATGCCGCTAGTGGGGATACGGCAGGCCGCGAAAGCTTCCGTTTAGGCGAAGGGTTAATCGGCCAAGCCGCAATCGATAAACGTACATTCTTACTGAACACCGCTCCAGAGCATCCGGTAAGCTTGACATCCGGCCTAGGAAAAATAGAGCCGAAAAGCTTTCTCGTTGTTCCTTTTGAATTTGAAGGCAAGGTGGCTGCCGTCGTTGAGTTTGCTTCCGCGGAATCCTTTACTTCCCAGCATTTAAAGCTGCTTGAGCAAATCGAAAGCCATTTTGGCGTAGCGATTAATAACGTCGATGGACGCATGGAAGTCGAAAGATTGCTTAGCGAGTCTCAAGTCTTAACGGAAGAGCTCCAGACGCAAACAGAGGAGCTCCAAACGCAGTCCGAAGAGCTGCAAATGCAGCAAGAGGAAATGCGCATGACTACCGAGCATCTAGAGGAACAGAATCTATTCGCCGAACAGAAGACGAAAGAGCTCGAAAAAGCGAAGGAAGAGCTTGAGAACTATTCCGAGGAGCTTAAAAGAAGCTCGCAGTACAAATCCAATTTTTTGGCCAACATGTCGCATGAGCTCCGGACGCCGTTAAACAGCATCTTGATTCTTTCGCAGATGCTTGCCGAAAATGAAAATAAAACGCTAACTGAAGAAGAAAAAGGTTATGCCGAGGTCATCCATACTTCCGGTAACGATTTATTAGCGCTTATTGATGATATTCTTGATTTATCCAAGGTTGAGGCGGGTAAGGTTATCTTAACGATGGATGAAGTGAATATCAGTGAAATTCCTCAGCATATGCAGCTGCTCTTTAATCCCGTAGCCGAGAATAAGAATATCGCATTCCATGCCCGTTTAAATGCCGATGTTCCTTCATTGCTGTATACGGATGGTCAGCGGCTCCAGCAAATTTTGAAAAATCTTTTGTCCAATGCCTTTAAATTTACGGAAAAAGGATCGGTTACTTTATCTATTCAAAAAGCTGATCCGCAGGACGTTCATAAATATATGCCGGCTCACTTGGATAACGCCGTAGTCGCGATTTCGGTAACCGATACCGGAATAGGCATCCCGTTAAATAAACAACAGCTTATTTTCGAAGCCTTCCAGCAGGTGGACGGCGAAACGAACCGCCAATACGGCGGTACGGGCTTAGGCTTATCCATTTGCAACGAGTTTACCAAGCTGCTGAAAGGGCGCATCATCCTTGAAAGCACGCCTGAGAAGGGAAGCACCTTTACTCTTTTTGTTCCAAGCCTCCCGAATATGGAAAAGGAGCAGCTCGTTGTTCTTAACCAGGAAGTCGCTGCAAGCGCAGAGCCTTTAACGGAAGCTCCTATAACGGTATCAGCGCCCGACGTTATCGATTATAAGGTAACCGACTCTGCTGATTTTGAAGACTCTCTTTTTAAAGGGAAGAAGGTTCTGCTGGTAGAGGACGATTCCCGTAATGTATTTGCACTGGTCAAAGCGCTTGAGAACAAAGGCATCCAAGTGGCTGTCGCGAATAACGGCAAACAATGTATGCAAATAATTGAACGGCAAAAAGATTTCGATCTTGTACTCATGGACATTATGATGCCCATTATGGATGGTTATGAAACCATGAAAGCCATTCGTCAAGACTCGGATACCAAACACACGCCTATTATTGCCCTTACGGCCAAAGCAATGAAGACCGACCGCGAGAAATGCTTGGAGGCCGGTGCTTCCGATTACATTAGCAAGCCGCTAAATATGGATCAGCTCTTCTCGCTTATGCGCGTATGGCTGACAAAGCAGGTGGGGAATTGAGCATACAATTTAATGAGGATGATGGCATGCTCGATGAATTATCGTTTGACGAGCTGGAACGCATAGAGATCGATTTGTTTTTGGATGGCATATACAGGGTCTACGGCTTCGACTTCAGAAACTACCTGCGTTCCTCGCTGCGCAGACGTATCCAGCATCGGATGAATCTCGAAGGACTGACTACGATAACATCGGTGCTGGAGAAGGCGCTGCATGAACCAGGATTTATGGAAAAGCTGCAAAATGATTTTTCGATTAAAGTAACCGAAATGTTCCGTGATCCAAGCTTTTTCGCCTCCTTCCGCACGGAGGTCGTCCCGTTGCTGCGCGACCTTCCCGAAATCCGGATTTGGCATGCAGGCTGCGCGACAGGAGAAGAGGTTTATTCCATGGCCATTCTGATGGCGGAGGAAGGTCTGCTCGGCAAAACTAAGATTTACGCTACAGATATGAACGAGCATGTGATCGAGAGCGCGAAGCTCGGCAAATTTTCGATCAAACGTATGCAGACCTTCACGAAAAACTATCTGCAAGCCGGCGGTACGAAAGAATTTTCCTCTTATTATAAGGCTGATTATGAATATGCATTGTTCCACCCTTACCTTAAAGAAAACATGATGTTTGCGCAGCATAATCTGGCTACGGATCGGTCTTTTAATGAGTTCCACGTCATTTTATGCCGAAACGTTCTCATCTATTTCGATTCGGATCTTCAGCAGCGCGTTCATGATTTGTTTTTTGGAAGCTTGGCGAATCAAGGTTTCTTGGTGCTTGGCAACATGGAATCGATTATCTCCGATCATAAAGAGCAATATGGGGACTTTAACGCTCCTGAACGTATTTTCAGGAAAATAAATAGCAGCAGCTAAAAACGCTGCATCTCGATGGAAACGAAAAAAGGGAAATGACAACATCGTCATTTCCCTTTTTTTATAAACAGAAAACCGAAGCCTTCTAGTGCGCAGCTTCAGTATCCAAATATTTCGTCAGAACGACTTCCGTACCGCTCTCAGATGCGTTAACCTCTACCTCATCCATCAGCGCCTGCATCAAATAAATGCCCAGTCCGCCAACCTTAAGCCCGCTTATGTCAACCTCAGGCAGCGGAGCAGCTTTCTCAATGGCTGCAGGCGGAAGAAATGAAGGGCCGCTGTTCTTCACTTTTATCGTGAGACCAGAATCCTTGGACTCAAACAAAACGTCGATTATATCCTCGCTGGCACCCTGAGCGCCATGGATAACCGCATTATTGCAAGCTTCCGAAACGGCAACCTTCATATCCTCCATTTCTTCATAGGCATAGTTCATTTTTGAGGCGATTCCAAAAAGACAGATTCTGACCATATCGATATAGTCTGCATGGGCCGGTATTTGTAAACGAATGGCATTCATGCTTGAGCCTCTGTCCCTTCTGTTAGATATCTGGAAATACCCGTAAGATCAAACAAGCGTTTGACGGCCGCTGGAATTTCGCGTACGTAAAAAGGCGCCTTAAGCTCATCACGCAGCTTCAGCACCGAAACGATAATGCCGATTCCGGTACTGTCGATATATTTTAATCCTTTGAGATTTAAAACCAAAGCTTTATCCGTACGGTTCATAACCGGTTCTAAAGCAGTCCGCAGCTGCGGCACCATAGACAAATCCAGTTCCCCGCTTACATGAAGAATAAATTGATCTTGTTTCTCTTCCTGGTTCACTTGAAATTGCTCAGCTTTCATTTCATTCACTCCGCTCGCGTTTGTTTAATAAATAGTATCAAGATCCTTCTCATTGTACAAGAAGCACATCCGATTTCCTACATCGAGAAGCTCTGGAAGTAATGAATGGAAGTTAACTTCCCCGTATCCGGATCGATAAAAAGCTTTAACAAAGCTTCCCCTCTTTCAAATACGATACCATCCTCCGTAATATAATCAGGCTGACCCAGCGCTTCTTTTACCGCTTCGACCGTTGCAGCAACCTTATGTCCGTCAATCATCAGAGATTTTGTTCCTTCAGCCAATTCAACGGAAAAAATCATTCCATCGCTAAAGATAACATCCATATTCGGGTATTGGTAAGTTTCCAATTCCTTCAAATATGGATCCTCCGTAATCTTTTCCGGCTTGCCCAGCTTCTTAACTACGCTGCCCGGGTCATCATAGAGGGTAATGCCGTTCACGTTTTGAAGCGTAAAGACTGGTTTTTTCACTTCCGGAACGCTTGCATCTTCTTTTGCATAGGTAACTTCAGTTACGGTTGAAGGAGGCATAGAAGCAGTCACTATTTTGTTGGCTGGTTTGGCAGAAGCTTCGGCCGCCACAGGGCTTGAATCCATCGCAGCGGGTAACGTAGTGGCGACAGGTCCAAGGTCACCCGTAAAAGCGAAGATACTTCCGATCAAACAGCTTATAAAAATAAAATTCTTCATATGGTCTCCCTCCTATGCGGGATAATTCCTTCATTCTCTTGCTTGATAAATATATTTAAACCGCTGCCGAGGATTTGAAACAGGCTGCCTGCATTTATTTTATTTGGTTTCGATCATCACTAAACAGATATCGTCCTTCTGGCTTTCGTTGTCGTGCGCCGAAACAAATCCGCTTACGATTTCAGCATGTTCGGACGGTTCCTCACGGCTCAACCGCTCGATAAGCGAATCAAGGTTAGTATCATCATCCTCGCCGATGGATTCGCTCAACCCGTCCGTATAAAGGAAAATCTTCATATTCCCGTCGTCATACGGAATGAAGCCTTTTTGAATTTCAATCCGATCAAACAATCCGATCGCGCAGCAGCCCTCAGTCAGCAGCGTAAATTGGCCGCCAGAAAGAATTTTGCCAGGGGGATGACCGGCATTGACATATTCAATGACTCGTTTTTTTGTATCCAGCACCAAGTAGATCGCAGTGAAATAATAATTAAGCAGTTCTTCCTTCTTATACAGCTGGTTCATGTACCGGTTGAGCTCATGCATTACGAGGTCCGGCTCCGTTATTCGCGTGATGGTATCCTTAAGAACCGAAGATATATACATACAAACGAGCGATGAAGATATACCATGTCCCATCATATCAAGCAAAATAACGCCGTACCGGTTCTCATCAATGCGGTACCATGCGTAAAAATCGCCCGCAAGCTCAGAGGATGGCTGATAAACCGCGCTTACTGCTATATTGTCATCATTTATTGGCTGGCTTAATACATTCCTTTGAACTTTTTTGGCAAGCTCAAGCTTCGCCTGCATTTGCCTGTCTCTTTCTTTGTGCCAATCAATCTCCTGCTTCAGACGCAAAGAGGAACGAATACGCGCGAGAAGTTCCATCTTGTTGATCGGCTTCATCACATAATCGCTTGCTCCGGCATCCAGCGCTTCCGCCATTTTATTCGAATCGCCGAGCGCGGTAACAAATATAATCGGAACATCCTTGTAACGCTCTACCTGTAAAATCCGTTTGCATGCCTCTAGTCCGTCGATTTCGGGCATCATCATATCCATTAGAATCAAATCCACGTTAGCCTCGGCTGTGCACGTGCTATCAATATCGAGCATGCTGTACAGCTCTATCGCCGATGAAGCGATCTTCAAATCCTCATAACCCTCTTTATTTAAAATTGCTTTAATAATGATCTGGTTTGTCGCGTTATCATCCACGATTATAATACTCATATATAGGCTCCTTTAACTCCATTACCTGCTATCTTTATTGTGATCGTAACAGTAAACAGAGTCAACTTTTAATAGGACAAAGGACCAATAAAAGACCTACCCTCTCGGATAGGTCTTGCATGATCATCTGCGAAGTAGAGGATCCGGCTCTTAAACGACGTAGTGAGGATAATAATATACGGCAGGGTCAAATTCTTCTCCCGAATATTCCCGGCCTCCCCATGCAATGACCAAAATTTTGTCTTGGTCCATCTCGCGTTCAAGACGCTGCGACTCCTGCTCGGAAATACCGAGCGATCTCATCTTCGCACGAAGCTCGTCGCCGTTTGAGCGGAATATATTCGCAATCGCTGATCCGAAGCCTTCTTCCGCAATCCCGATTTTCTCAGCGTCCGTATTATCGACGATCCTTTTCGTCCGATCCTTGTCATGGGTCAGAACAAAAATTTTGTCCTTCGCATACCCTTCCGTTTGGAACTTATAAACCTGCTCTTGAACCTCAACAACATTGTTTACCGTGTGTACCTTTGTATTATCCAGGTTATTCATTGTAATTCCTCCTATTTTCATATTAATTATTGTCTTTCTTCATTAAGCAGCCAGCATGATGCCCAGAAATGGACGCCCGCCTCCTTAAAGGAAGTTAACTGACTCGTCTTCTGCCAACGATGAGAGATACGATAAAGAGTACGATGAATACGACGAATAGAACTTTTGCTATTCCAGCTAGTGCGGATGCAATGCCTAGAAAGCCGAATATGCCTGCAACGATTGCAAAGATGAAAAATAATACTGCCCATCCTAACATTGGAATCACCCTTCCCTTTGAGATACTGTTTTTGTTAACTTGTCATGTTATTAACCAGCCGGCAGCCCTTTGAAACAGCCGATTTATCCGCTTCGCGGTCAAAAGGCCGTCTATTAATGAAGAAATAAAAGCTAACTTTTTTCGGATGTTTCAGAAGCTCTTGAATAGGTTAAGAGACTACACCAAACAAAACGATAATAGAAAAGGCTGGTGAAGATCGATGGAAAAACAACGTATCTACGTTAATGGCATCGATTTGGTCTATGAAGAATGTGGAAGTAGTAACGAAAATGTCGTTGTATTGCTCCACGGCTTTTGCGGCTCATCCCAATACTGGCAAAAAATATGTCCATTGCTTAGCGAAAATTATCGTGTCATTATTCCGAACCTACGGGGTCATGGCGGCTCCACGGCTTCTGAGGGAACATATACGATGGATCTGATGGCGGAGGATATCGCTGCACTCTTGACGGCGCTTCATATCGAGAAGGTTGTTATGTTCGGGCACTCCTTGGGCGGTTACGTAACGGCTGCTTTCGCGGAAAAATACCCGAACAAGCTTGCAGGGTTCGCGCTTATCCATTCCACCGTGCTCCCGGATTCAGAGTTAACGAAAGAGAAACGGCTGGAGGATATTGAAGCTATCCGTGAAAAAGGAATTTCAAAATATCTTTACGGGATTATACCGAATTTGTTTACCGATAAGAAGCTTGGAGAAATGCATAATGAGGTCCATGAGCTCATTAACGTAGGGCAAGAGATGGATGCGTGCGCGGCGATCTCTACCTTGGAAGGAATGATGCAGCGTCCTGACCGAAGCCATGTGCTGGCAGAGGCAAAATTCCCGGTCTTGCTGGTAGCAGGCTCCGAGGATGACGTCATTAAGCCGGATGATACCTTTACGGTGACAAGTCTGGACCAACCGGAAACGACCTACAAATATCCGCATATTCTGGAAACGACATTCGAAGACGTAGCGCATATGAGCCTCGTTGAGGTGTCTGACCAGCTTGCCCGGGTGATGTCCACTTACTTGAAGACCTTGGTAGAGCGCGAGAAAACAAGGGATGAGAAACATACGGAATTGCCGACGGGTCATAAATGATCATTGTGGCTAATCCTGTTTCAATTTCCTTCCAAGCGGGTATATAAGAAGGTGCGGATTCCCCCCTATCCATCCGCACCAAAATAACTGGAGGTGCTAGTTACTATGAACAATACGGAAAATAGTGCGAATACTTCTTATCGAACGGGAGAAATAGTTAAGCATGCTGGCAACTACATTTCTAAATCAGGCAAGGAAAATAAGCTGCAAGAAGGAGAAAAATTCCCTGCTTGTCCTATTAGCGGTAATGAAACAACTTGGAGTGCCGCCAATTAGCGTAAAATAACAAATTCGAACATAATGACGGGCTGCCATGGAAAGTAGGTTATCTACTTCCCGGGCAGCCCTTCTGGTTTTTTTGGAGGGGTACTTCCGCAGGAATACACTTGTATGGTAGTATGGTAGTGTAATGACGAAAGGAATGAGTGTATGGATTTCAATCATCGTCCACAGCCTGCTTCGACAAGAGACGCGGTCTACATCCAGCTCCGTGAACAAATTTTAAAGCTGGAGCTGCCGCCGGGAACGCCGCTTTCGGAAAACGAAACCTCACTATTGTTCAAGGTCAGCCGCACGCCAGTGAGGGAAAGCTTCCTTCGGCTTGCCGGGGAGGGCCTCGTGCAGGTGCTGCCCCAGCGCGGGACGTTCGTTTCGTTAATCGATACCGTTCTCGTTGAGGAAGCAAGATTTATGCGGGAGCAGCTGGAGAAAGCGGTCATTTTGCTCGCTTGCTCTCATTTTCCTGAGCTGGCCATGCAAGCGCTTGAAGAAAATCTCCGTTTGCAGCAGGCTTGCGTTCGCAACAAGGATGATAAAAGCATGTTTGAGCTCGATGAAGCCTTCCACCGTATTTTGTTTGACGGTTGCAGCAAAAGCAATACCTGGTCGATCATGCAGCAGATGAATGCGCATTTGAATCGAAGCCGCATGCTTAGGCTGGTGGATGACCATAACTGGGAGCCTCTCTACGAGCAGCACCGCCAAATGGCAGAAGCGATAAAGCAACGGGATAACGAAACGGCCCAGCAGTTGATGACAGAGCATCTTTCCTTAAATATCACGGACCAGGCTCTTCTAAAGGAAAAATATCCGAATTACTACAAATGATCGCAGGAGGCTCAATGCGCATGAAAATGACGTTTAGATGGTTCGGCGAAGGAAACGACACCGTCCCCCTCAGCTATATAAAACAAATTCCCGGAACCGACGGCATCGTATGGTCGCTTCACGATATACCGGCCGGCGAGGAATGGCCGATGGATCGGATCCTAGAGGTTAAACAGCAAGCCGAACAGGCCGGCTTACATATTGATGTCGTTGAAAGCGTTAACGTTCATGAGGATATCAAACTCGGCTTGCCTTCCCGCGATCAATACATCGAGAATTACAAGCGGACCATCGAGAAGCTCGGCAGCGTCGGCGTCAAAGTCATCTGTTATAACTTCATGCCCGTCTTCGATTGGCTGCGCACCGACTTGCACAAGCCAATGGGCAATGGAGCGACCGCTTTATTTTATGAAAACAGCCGCATTGCAAACGCCGATCCTTTCCAATTGGTCGATGAGATAAATGCGAACTCGGCGCTTACAATGCCGGGCTGGGAGCCCGAGCGGCTGCAGCATTTGACGGGCTTGTTTGAGGCTTACCAAGGGGTTACGGAAGCGCATTTGTGGGAAAACCTGCGCTATTTTCTAAATGAAATCATTCCGGTCGCGGCCCGCAGCGGCATCCGAATGGCAATCCACCCGGATGATCCGCCTTGGCCTGTATTCGGGCTGCCCCGCATCATGACTTGCCAAGAAAATTTCAGAACCTTCTTGAAGCTATATGACAGCCCTTACAATGGCATTACGCTGTGCAGCGGCTCGCTTGGCGCCAATCCAGGCAACGATATCATTGCAATGATTCATGAGTTTGCGGATCGTATTCCGTTCGCCCATATCCGTAACGTGCGCGTTTATGAAAATGGTGATTTTATCGAAACCTCGCACCGTACGCAGGATGGATCGGTCGATATCGCAGGCATCGTAAAGGCTTATCATGATATTGGCTTTACCGGCTACGCAAGACCCGATCACGGACGCCACATCTGGGATGAGCAGTGCAGGCCGGGCTACGGCCTTTACGATCGCGCGCTCGGCATTATGTATTTGTGGGGACTTTGGGATGCTTACCGGCTTGCAGCCGTATTTAACGGAGAACAGGAGGCCCGCTCATGACAGCATTACCGAAACATGAATCAATCGCTGGCAAAGTAGCCGTAATTACGGGCGGCGCAGGCGTATTGTGCCGGGTGATGGCGCTTGAGCTTGCTCGACAAGGCGCCAAGGTAGCTATCCTCAACCGCACGGCTGAGAAAGGGGCGGCCGTTGCCGAAGAAATTAAGGCGGCCGGCGGGACGGCCATTGCCGTGGCTTGCGATGTGACCAACGCGGAAAGCACGAAAGCAGCCGGCGCCGCGGTGCTTGAGCAGCTCGGCCCCTGCGATATTCTGATCAACGGCGCGGGCGGCAACCATCCGAGCGCGAATACTACAAACGAGATCTTTAAGCCTGAGCATCTGCATGCGGAAAATATAACGACGCTGTTTAACTTAAGCGTAGAAGGCTTCAGGAGCGTTATGGATCTAAATTTTATCGGGACGCTCATTCCTACCCAAATCTTTACGGAGCAAATGCTTGAGCGGCAAGGCGCTGTGGTTATTAACATTTCATCGATGAGCGCCCCCTCACCGATGACGAAGGTCCCCGCTTACAGCGCGGCCAAAGCAGCCATCGTCAACTTTACGCAGTGGCTCGCGGTTCATCTAGCGGAATCGGGCATTCGCGTTAACGCGATTGCTCCCGGCTTCTTCTTGACGGAGCAAAACCGCAAGCTGCTCTTGCATGATGACGGCTCGCTGACCGAGCGCTCGGGCAAAATCATCTCCCATACGCCAATGCGCCGCTTCGGCAAGCCGGAGGATTTGCTTGGCGCTTTGCTGTGGCTCGCTGACGAGACGACAGCCGGATTCGTTACCGGGACAACGATACCGGTGGACGGCGGATTTTTAGCGTATTCGGGCGTTTAAGCTAAGCTGTTGTTCAAAATCCCTCCCTCCTTCTGTATGAGAATGGCGGCATTATGCCAACCTACTGTAGGAAAGGAGGGGATCGCTATGACATCATCCAAAAGCCGCCGTGAAAATGCGTGGCATCAGCGCAAGCACACGCAGCAGCCCCATGGCAAAGTGAAATCGCTCGAAGAGCTGAGCCAAGAAGACAACGATACGAAAGCCAAGCAGGATTCATAAGGCTCAGACTGGCAACCTTATAGGTCAAATCTAATTAATTTATTACCAATGAATAAAAGCCTTCGTCCCTTGTCATGCTAGGGATGAAGGCTTTTTCGCGTGGACCTTTATTGGGCTTCGTTACGCTTATAAGCTAGATCAAAGGCGGCAGCGGCTTGAAAATCAAGCTCGGTTAATCCCCCGGATCGCCAGGTCGTCATGCGAAGAGTCACCATTTTATAATCTATAGAAATAAAAGGATGATGGTTTAACCGCTCCGAGGCTTCTGCTACCCCATTCACGAAAAGGATACCTTCCGGAAATGTCGGAAAGCGGTATTTTTTCACAAGCCACTTTCCATCCTCCCGCTTCCAGCCATCGATCTTCGCCAATCCTTGCTCGATTTCCGCCTCCGTAAGCTTCAACGCCTTCACGCCCTCTCTCGTTCAATTACGATTATTATACGATAGTTCGCTGGTTCAATAGGGTATAATGCGGATAAGAATCTGATAGATGCGCTAAAGCGTCTATAAATTTGCCGCGCTAGCGCTTATAAATGCTTGCTGCTAGCGAAATAGGGAGTGAAACAAGGTTATGGATCCGAAGGTTATCACTTATTATTTTGCGGATGATGGCCGTATTCCTAATCATCCGAGCTTGCCGCTTATTCTATACCCGGGTGCCCTCAAGGAGAAATCGGACCGGATCGAGTCTATTTTTAACGAAAACAACTGGCGGAACAGCTGGACCAACGGGGTATTCGATTACCATCATTATCACAGCAACGCCCATGAGGTACTGGGGGTCCAAAGCGGCTCCGCAACGCTCCAAGCAGGCGGCGAACATGGAAAAGCCCTTTCGGTCCAAGCCGGAGATGTCATCGTCCTGCCTGCTGGTACGGGACATAAACATTTGAATGCCAGTCCGGACTTTAAAGTCGTCGGTGCTTATCCGAATGGCATGAATTATAATCTGAGGCGCGGCGAGGCCGGGGAACGGCCTCAGGCGTTAGAAGAGATCGGTAAGGTACCGTTACCGGAAACAGATCCTGTTTACGGCTCTGAGGGTCCGTTAATTGAATTATGGAAGCATAAAGAACGCGACTAAAACGGCGTATTCTCAAGCATTTCGCTGATAACAAGCTATTTCCCCATCCTATTCAGCGGCTTTCTCCTAACGGCTTAAGCCTTCTGAGAAAGCCTCTTCGCATTATAGATCGGGAAGGTTGCCTGAGCGGGTTCCTGTTGCAATTCTCCTTTGTTTTGTAGATTTTACTAACAGCCACAGATTGTGATCAATCAATCAATAACTATCGTTTAACGGATAACTTACTCTCCTGCAATGCCAACATCGTTGACGCAATACCCTCCTGAAACGGGGTCGCGGTGATTGGTCCGATGAAACGTTTGTATTTCTCTCCGCTGAGCGTAAGCGGTTCTTCGGTTAAATAAAGCATCTCGACGACTTCTTTCATGACGGGTATACTCATGCCGAGTATCGACAAGCCTAATTTTTTCAATGGAATGACCGCTTTCACATTACCGCTTGCCGCTTGCGCAATCCGTACGATCTCTCGTCCCGATATAAGCCCAGCCCCCGGTATATTCCAGTTCTGTCCGTAGGCAGAGTCTTTGTCTGCCAATTCAGCTACCATGGCAGCCGCATCCGGCAAATAGATGAATTCACGGGGAACATGCATATTGCCGATGAAAAAAGCCATTTTGCCGGCAGCGATCGCATCTAAGGTAGAACCTAAATACGAAGCTTCATTAGCCGTAGGTCCATAATAATCGGGCAAGCGAGCAATCAAGACCTTAGCCTTGCTCCACTGCTTGCTGAATAACATTCGTTCAAAGTCCAGGCGGACTTTTCCCTTTTTCGTATGGGGCTGCATGGGATGATCCTCTGTGACTAGATTCGCCTGTCTTCTCCCATAAGGATAGATACCGTCAATTGCTACAACTTTTATGGCAAGCCGTTCTGCCGCTTTCATCACCGATTCGCCTAGCGGTATCAGCTTGTTCGCCATCTCATGGTAAGGTACGTTCGCGCAATGGAACAATACGTCCGCGCCGCCTGCCTGAGCTACAATATCGTCAGGACACATCGCATCTCCTACGGCAAGCGTCAAATGCGCGGGATTTCCAAGCTTTCCAGCAAAGTGCTCCAATTTCTGGCGCGAACGTCCAAAAGCAATAGTACGTATCCCCCGTTTAACCAATTCTTCCGTGATCGCCGATCCCGTCCCGCCCGTTGCTCCAATTACAATTGCCATTTCCATATCATCAGCCTCATTTCGTTTATTTGTAATTGATCAATCACTAACTCGAAGTCATCTTATCATTTAGTTATTGATTGGTCAATAACTAATCTTGTTGTGAAGGAGAATTCTTTCGCCTCCCTCACGTTTCTTTTAATTCAGGCATGCCGATGGCTTCCGCGATGTTGCATAACATCCCTCTGGCCAGAAATAACATCGTACTTTGTTCCGGATTCCCGATTTCGGCCTTGCGGAAAGCTTCAAGCACGATTTGACGGACTTCCCGAAATCCATTCCGCATGGTTTCGCGAATAGAATCTTCCTGGATCGTCTGGGCTTGCATCTGAAGAAGAATCTCATTGCGGTGGTCTTCAAGAATTTTCTCGTATGCGATAATCAGGTCCTTCTCCAGCTTCTCTGGTGAAGCGGATTCCACGACTTGGCGGAAGGATTCAATAATGCGCGCCCACGAAACCTCCAGTGCAGTCACAAGCAGCGCTTCTTTTGTAGGGAAAAAACGAAAAATATAAGGCTGCGATATTTTTGCCCGCTCAGCCACCAAAGCTGTAGTTGCCCTGTAATAACCGGTCTCGGCAAACACTTCGATTGCGGCGGATATAATGTCCGATCTGCGGTTAACGGATGTCGTTGCGTCTTTAGCCATGAATGCTGCCTCCTAAATCTTTTGTTATTGATTAATCACTATCGAAGATAGTATATCGAAAAACAAATGGAGTTGCAATTACCCGTTAATGCGGCTGCGTCATTTATGCTCCTTCGTGGTAAGAAGGAGAAAGGAATTGCGAGAGGGGATACAACGATGGCGCAGTTAACCAAAGCACAGCTGAAGGAGTTAAACGAAAGGCTCACTGAGGAAAAGACGGAGCTAACGGCTCATTTTGAAAGCAATAACGATTCCAATAGCGAACTAGACGATTCGCTTGCAATATCTACCGGCGAGCTGTCATCGTACGATAATCATCCGGCCGATCTCGGAACCGAGACGTTCGAGAAAAGCAGGGACATGGCCATTGACGAGACGCTTAGCCAGCAGCTTGATGATGTGAACAACGCCCTAGAGCTGCTGCAAGCAGGCAAATACGGAAAATGCGGCGTCTGCGGCGAGGACATCCCGTTTGAACGGCTTCAGGCGCTTCCAACCGCTGCGCGCTGCATCGAGCATGCCGCCGATACCGGGCTGTCGGATGACCGACCCGTGGAAGAGCAGGTCATGACGCCTCCCCCTGACGGAGTAGCCAACAACGGACAAGAGGATGAAAGCCATTTTGACGAGGCGGACGCTTGGAGCTCCGTTGAGGAATACGGCAATGCTAGCGATACCGTAAAACCCGATGCGAATTAGCATCGGGTTTTTATTTGTTTAGCGGAAGCGCAGAAGCTTTCATTCCTCATGCAACCCTAATACCCTTTCCGTTTGCAGCTTCGATATGAGATACCAAATAATCCTTTGCTTCGCTCAAAAGGAAAACGCGTTCCATGTACCGCGGGGGAGCAGGCTTGAATAGAATAGGAGCAGGAAGCACGGCTCACCCGGCTTCAAAGGAGGAGTTACCTTGGACGTCATGAAACAAAGCTATGAACAGCTTATCTTCCTCCAAGACCGCTCTATCGGTTTCAAAGCAATCATCGCCATACACAATACGAAGCTTGGCCCTGCCCTTGGCGGGTGCCGGATGTGGCAATACACCAGTGACGAAAACGCCGTTCTTGATGCGCTTAGGCTCGCTCAAGGAATGACCTATAAATCTGCCATTTCGGGGCTTCCCTACGGCGGCGGCAAGGCGGTAATTCTCGGCAATCCGAGCCAAGGCCCGCGTGAACTGCTGTTTCGGGCGCTGGGGCAAAAAATTCATGAATTGCAAGGCGCCTACATTACAGGCATGGACCTCGGCACCACGGTCTCCGATATGGATTGGGTCCGGCTCGAGACCTCGTTCGTTACCGATATATCCGGCTCGCTCGGAGCAGTAAGCGAACTGACCGCAAAGATGACTGCCTACGGGGTATATCTTGGAATCAAGGCCTCTCTCAAACGCGCGTACGGCAGCGAAGCGGTTAAGAATAAAATCATTGCCGTTCAAGGCTTAGGAAAAGTAGGCTATCAGCTCTGCCGCTTTTTGAAGCAGGACGGAGCCCAGCTCGTTGTTACGGATATTAACCCCAAGCTGCTGAAAAAAGCCGTCGATGATTTTGGAGCAAGCGCGCGCAAGCCGCATGACATTATTTCGGTGCCGTGCGATGTATTCTCTCCTTGCGCATTAGGCGGCATTTTGAATGATGATACGATCGGACAGCTTAACTGCAGCATCATTGCAGGGGCAGCCAACAACCAATTGGCGGAAAGCCGGCATGGCGAGATGATACATGGGCTGGGTATTTTATACGCGCCCGATTATGTTATCAACGCAGGCGGCATTATCGTCACTTCCGTGGAGCTGGACGGCGGAGATGCTGCGGCTGCGCAATGGAAAACGGAAAAAATCAGCGATACGTTGACGAAAGTATTCAGCATGGCGGATGCGCAAGGCATCTCGACAGCGGAAGCCGCCGATGAAATAGCTGAGCAGCTGATCGGGAGCTGATAGCATCCGATTATTCCTTTAACCGCTGCATTAGGATAATGCTTCCATGAAAGCCCACACAGAATGTCCACGCAAAATAAGAGCCCAACTCCCCGCGGAGTCGAGCCCTTTCTTTTTCATGCAAATAAAGCCGGTATTGCTTGTCCCACGCGAGGTGTTTCGCCTGGCACCTCCGAAGGTGGAGTATTCGCTCACGCCGATTGGGGACAAGCTTATCCCCGTGCTGCAGCTTTTCGCGGACAAGCTTTATTTCTTTTTATGTTCCTTAACGAATCGGGGGGCTGCCCTCAGCCCCCCTTCTGTTGTCCATTCGGCAAATGCGACCGATCGAATATCGGAATAACCGAGCGCTTCCAGCTCCTGGCGCAGCCACGGCTCATCGCGATTGATTGCGGCAAGCCCTTCAGGCTGCGGAATACCGTCTTCGATCAGACTGCTCGGCAAATGGACGGGAGACGGATCGAGATCGAGATCGCTGCGCTGCACGGCCTCAAACGTCGGTTTTTTTAGGATGCTGAGCGCCCCATTCGTTTCATAAACGGCATAAGCCACCTCGCTGACCGAGAAAACATCGCGCTGCCGAAGCATCATGCGCAGCTCGTCAAATGCAATGCTGTTGCGGCGCAGCGCGTCCGTATCAATTTCGCCATGGATAATTAGAAGCTCCGGTTTGCCTTCGAGCTTTCTTCGAAAAGGTTTGCTGAACTCCATTATTTTTTCAAATAAATACGAAAGCCCTGCCCAAAACGCCATGGCGGTAATGAGCATCCATATCGAAACCTGACCATCATATATCGTATTGCCGACAAGCTCGCTTAATATGAGCGAAGATATGAAATCAAAGGGCGAGAGCTGGGAGATTTCCCTTTTGCCAAGCAGTCGCGTTAAACACCAGAGCCCGGCAAATGCAATAAACAGCTTAATGAATATGGACAAATAATCTGCCATCTCGGTTCCTTCTTCCGTGTTTTATCTATGAATACCCTTCTTTCGATCATTGCTAACTTTGTTTAGCATTTTCTATTAGAAACGTAAAAAAGGCATTTGTAACTCCTGAAAGAGCCGATACATAGTAAACTAGCTGCTCATATAAATAGAGGAACCAGTCTTTTACTATGAAGGGACGCTGAGGCTTCTATGAGCTGCTGCATCGGACGGATCACGATCGAAAATAACCAAGGCACTATTATTTTTGGCAATGTTAAATCCGTAGTTGTCAATACCGCTGCTGAATCTCAAAGCGAATCATCAAGCAGCACGGCTGCCAACTCAGGTTCCGATGCGGCCGCAAATGCAGGAAACGCAGGAGATTCCCCCGATGCTGCTGCGTTAAACAATAAACGGTCAAAAAATCCGAACCAAGATAAACGTGGCGATTTCGCGGTCGAAGCCTATCGGTATTTAAATCGCAGAAAGCGCAGACGTAGGCGTAAACGTTAGCGTTTGTGATTTGTACGGCAGCCCAACGTTTAGAACACCTTCCAATATACAAAGGAGCTCCCTTGGCGTTAGCGCTAAGGAAGCTCCTTTTTCAAGTGATTGCATGCAGCTCATACAGGCTGTTGACATTACACCCCACCGTATCGGCTATTGCGATCGCTGCCTTTAACGGCATAATGCGCTTGTTGTCGATATAATCGACAATCCGCTCAGGTCTGATGCGCAGTGTCGCCGCAAGCTGCTCCTTCGACATCCCGCATTCCGCCAAGCGCTGCTCAAGCAGGCAGCTGCCAAGCTCAATTCTCATCGGACGGCACCCTCCATTAATTGGACGTACACATCCAGTTTAACCAAGCGGGCTTCTCTATACCCTCGGTTCGAAGCTCAAAAACCGCCGCTGGACATTGACTAAAACGTCAGTATGCCTACACAGCGCAGGTTGTCTATCCATTTCGTTCAGCCGCTAGAGAATCAGCCGCAAGCTGTACAAAAAGCTTCGCCCCAAGTACGAGCGCACTCTCGTCCAGCTCGAACCTCGGATGATGCAGCGGGTGAATGATTCCTTTTTCTTGATTGCCGATACCTATAAGAACCATGGCTCCGGGTGCATAGTCGAGATAATAGCTGAAGTCCTCGCCGGCTAGGCTGGGCGTATCCAGCACGCGGGAGCGGTCTTTGCCAGCCGCCTTATTCCCGGCATGCTGAACCAGTTCTACCGCTTTTGGATGATTGATTAGCGCCTTTCCCATACGGAACCTAACCTCATACTCGCCGCCAAACCGTTCAGCGCAAGCAACAGCACAGTTTTCAATGATGCCGCGGATACGTTCAACCGTATGCGGCTCGAATGCACGATAAGTACCCTCAACCTCGCCTGCTTCCGCTATGGCATTAATTACTGTTCCGGCCTGCAGCCTGCCAAATGCGAAGGCAACGGGCTCGAACGGATTCACGGCGCTCGCCACTGCGGCTCGCGACTCCGTTACAAAATGTGCGGTCATCAACAGGGCATCGGCTGCTAAATGCTGTGCCCCATGATGACCTGACCGTCCTCGGAACGAAACTCGAAAATGCGTGGAGGCTGCCATTGCATAATGGCGGTGAACGGCAACCTGTCCGGCCGGAAGCTCCGGCCATACATGGAACGCAAAAGCGGCGGACACACCGTCCGCCGCCCCGCTCTCGACCAGATCACGGCCGCCGCTTAACAATCTGCCGTCTAACGGACTTTCAGCCGCGCCTTCCTCCGCAGGCTGAAAGATGAATCTCACCGTGCCGGCGAGCTGCTCACGTTGACGGCTTAAGCCGTAAGCGGCGGCCAGCAGCATCGTCATGTGAGCGTCATGGCCGCAGGCATGCATAACTCCATCGATAGTCGATCGATAGTCGACCTCGTTTTGCTCATAAATAGGCAGTGCATCCATATCTGCCCGAAGCAAAACCGTCTTCCCGGGCAAGCCGCCCCGCAGTATGCCTATAACGCCTTTTCCAAAATGCTTCCCGACGTTACGCTGAACCTCCAGCCCATATTGCTCTAAAAGCTCAGCTACTCGTTCCGAGGTCCGATCTACGTCATACATCAGTTCAGGCTGGCGATGGAATGCCCTTCGAAGCAATTTCCATTCCTGCTCACGTTCCTCCAGCAGCGTATAAATCGGACTCGTATCCATTCGATTAGCTGTTTACTTTCTCTTTTTCTTTGGTATAGCGGTTTGTCGGAATCGGCAAGCCTAAATTGCCGCGCAGCGTATCGGATTCATAATCGGTACGGTAAATTCCGCGTTCCTGGAGGATCGGAACGACCAGTTCCACAAAATCATTCAAGCCGCTTGGAATGGACGAATGGATAATGAAGCCGTCCGCGGCGCCTTCTTCATGCCACTGCTGAATGAGATCGGCCACCTTTTCCGGCGTGCCGACAAACTGTCCGCGAGGCGTAGCGGATTGAAGCGCAACCTGGCGAAGCGTCAAATTTTGCTCCTTGGCCGTTTTTTTAATTTTATCCGTACCGCTGCGGAAGCTGTTATGCCCAAGGTCCCCAAGTTCAGGGAACGGCTCGTCAAGCGGGTACTGCGAGAAGTCATGGTGCTCGAAGAAACGTCCCAAATAATTCAGCGCGTTCTCGATCGTGACAAGCCCGGCAAGCTCTTGATACTTGCGCTCCGCTTCCTCTTCCGTACGTCCGATAATCGGCCCAATGCCGGGCAGGATGACAATATCGTCAGCCGAACGGCCTTCCGCAACCGCGCGGTCCTTCACGTCCTTGTAAAAAGCTTTCGCATCCTCGATGTTTTCATGACCAGTGAAGACGGCATCTGCTGCTTTGCCTGCCAGCTTCTTGCCGCTCTCCGAGGAGCCCGCTTGGAAAATAACCGGATGCCCCTGCTTCGAACGCGCGATATTAAGCGGACCTTGCACAGAGAAATACTCGCCTTTATGGTCAAGACGGTGCAGCTTGGAAGGATCGAAGAATACGCCCGACTCTTTGTCTCTTACAAAAGCATCGTCCTCCCATGAATCCCATAATCCGCGCGTCACCTCGAGGTACTCCTCCGCAATTTTATAGCGCTCGTCATGCGTGGGGTGATCCGTTTTGCTGAAATTGCTTGCCGAGCCTTCCAGCGGGGACGTAACCACGTTCCAACCTGCCCGGCCGCCGCTAATATGGTCCAGCGAACCAAACTGCCTCGCTACCGTAAACGGTTCGCTGTAAGAGCTTGACAGCGTTCCAACGAGCCCTATTTTGGAGGTGACAGCAGCCAGTGCGGACAATATCGTAATCGGTTCAAAGCGATTTAAGAAATGAGGAATCGATTTTTCGTTAATGTAGAGACCGTCGGCAATAAATACAAGATCAAACTTGCCCGCTTCCGCTGTCTGCGCCTGCTGGGTATAGAACTGGAAATTAACGCTCGCATCGGCCGGCACTTCCGGATGCCGCCACGCCGATACATTGCCTCCTACGCCATGAATCAATGCGCCAAACTTAATTTGTTTGCGATTCGCCATTATAAACAACCTCCCGATTTTCATTGGTTTATAACCCGACTTATTTCTAAAAGACTAATCTCATAACAGCCGTTTTAACAGAAGCAAAATCACTCCCGCCTATTGCGAGCACACCTTACCGTGTACTTTCTGCAACAGAATGTACCGCAAACCTGTCCAAACGAGTCTACACTGTACTTTGTACAGCAGAATGAGACTCCTAGGCTGCAAAGCGGACCTTATGATGCTTTTCTACTGCATTAACTGCAGTGCAGCCGGACTAAACGTTCCCCAGGCAGGTTTCTAATGTATAAAGTGCAATATAGCCAGTTAATCCTTCACCCATTTGAGGTTCTTCAGCTGCAAAAGCTTTATAGAGCTAGCTGAGCTCCTATCGAGATGCGAATTCTGCTGCATTGGCCTCTCTTTGAGCTAGCTGGACTCCTATCAAAATGCGAATTCTGCTGCATAAGCCTCTCTTTGAGCTAGCTGGACTCCTATCGAGATTCGACTCCTTCTGCATAAGCTCCTTATAGCTAGCTGAGCTCCTATAGAGATGCCGCTCCTGCCGCCTGCCCTTCGCTATTGCGCTTGCAGCAAAGGCGCTTCCTTCAACTGGAGCCGGTAGCTCTTCACGAGCGTTTCCCCGTTTATCAAATCCTTGTCGAACGCACGTTCAAAGCCCAGCCGCTCATACAGCCGAACAGCCGAATCCATCATATCTGAGGTATGGAGATGCAGCGTATCCGCGCCCCAATCTCTTGCCAGCTTGGCGCTTGCGCGAATAAGCTCAGTCGCGACGCCGAAGCCGCGCGCTTTCTTCGATACGGCAAGCAGGCGAATGATCGGCGATTGAATATCCAGCTCGGGCCGGCCGTAAGCCGCCTCCGAGGAATCGAACAGGAATACGCTCCCGACGACCTCCCCATTCAGCACCGCGACCAGCCGCGCCTTTGTGGCTGCGCCATCAACGGCCTCAAGGATGCTTTCTTTATACTGTATCCAAGCCGGCTCGGGAAGCTCCAGCTCATACTGCCCATAAGCATTGAGCAGCACATTACGGGTTGCCTCGCGATCCGTCAGCTCTGCTCCCCGTATAACCACTGCATTTTCCGGCATGCATCATCACCCGCTCTTTCTGAAAATTGTAACAGACGCTTTAATGGCTAAATGGCGCAGCTGGAATTAAGGGAGCCTAATTCGCCCTGCTTAATCCTGCGGATTTGTGCCAAGTGAACTTGAACATGGGCGACAAAAGCCGATACGATCGCAGCTATTGCTACAGCCTCGCCTTTAAAGTTAATGCCTGCTTTGTTCCATTCCTCATCCGTCAGACGATTAAACAACAGGCTATTATATTGAACGAGCGCTCTTGCGGCAATCAGAATATCCTGCGCGTCGCCCTCGTTTGCCTTCTGGCCCGATACCCAGGCATCCTGGTTGAATAACGGCAATTTCACTTCGGATCCAGCCAATATTTCCCGAACGCGGAAGGATACCACGATACTGTGATCCACGAGATGCGCGAGGACCTCCGTTATGCTCCAGGATTCAGGTGCAGCCTTCCATTTCAGCTGTACATCAGTTAATCCCTCAATTTCTTGCTCGATTTGATCGTACGCTTGCAAATACGCTTGCACATCGACAGTGGACTGGCTCATGTAAGCTCCTCCTTCAGAATGGGGTCAATTATGCCTCTTCATTACTTGCTAAAACGGCTTATCTCGAATAGCCGAAGATCAAAGCCCGTATCTTTTCTTTCCATTTTGTCTGCCAAAATCTCGCCGACAACGCTGGCAAATTTAAACCCATGGCCGGAAAACCCTCCGGCAAGCAGCACATTGGCATGCTCCGGATGCGAATCAATAATGAAATCTTCGTCGGGCGTAAACTCGTATTTGCATACCGCGCTTGCCAAAAGCTTGCCCGCTGCTCCAGGCACAAACGCATCGAGCGCGCGGCGCAGGTCTTCCTCATCCTCCGGATAGGCGCCAAACGGAGCGATCGGCCCGCCGGGCTGCCATTCCTCTCCCGTGTCATGCCTGCCAATCTTGATGCCTGCGCCCCCGATACTCGGGAAGCCGTAATATCCGCCGGCCGCTCCTCCCCAGGTGAAGCCGGGAAAAACGCCTGCATCAAAGCTCGGCGAGCTCGTTTCGAACCAGCCAACGACCTTGCGGACCGCGCGGATCGGGAGCTTGACATGATTCGAAAGCATTTTGAACCATGCGCCTACGGTAATGATGATCTGAGGAGCCGTATAAACGGCATCCTTCGTATATACGGTGACGCTTGCTGCACCGGCTTTGATATCCGTAACGAAAGTATCCGTCAGAAGCTCGGCTCCGGCCGCCAGCGCCTGCTGCTTGTAAGCAGCTACGCATTTCTCGCTGTACAGGTAGCCTGCATTCGGTTCATACATGCCTTGGAACGAATCGTCCAGCTGAATGCCGGGAAACCGCCGGTTAATCTCTGCCGCTTTCAGCAGTTCGACCTGCACGCCGTTCGCGACCGCATCATTCAGCCTGCCTTCGTAATTGTAAAAGCTCGTCTCCGCCATGTTCAGCACACCGGAACGCTCCAGCAGCTTTTGCCCGGTTGCCTTCTCGAGTGCAAGCCATTTCTCGTCCGCCCGCAGCGCCATCTTCACATACGTATCGCCGCCGTGGTAGGCATGCCTGATCAGACGAGGCTCGCCATGATGGCTTCCATTGTTATGCGGTGGATTAAAGGCATCGATGAGCAGCGTTCTGGCACCGCGTGCCGCAAGCTCATAACCCGCGCTCATGCCCATCGAGCCGGCTCCAACGACGATGGCGTCATATGATTTCGGAATGCGGTCGTCCTCCTCGCGAGCGCTCATCCGCCAGCTTGCGCAATGCATCCGAAGCGAGCGATGCAAAAAACGAAGCAGCGACCGGCAAAGCTTTCTCATCTAAATCAAATGCTGGATGATGCCACTCCTGCGGGCCTGCCGTGCCGAGAAATACGAACAGCCCCCCGGTTTCCTTCAAATAGAAAGCAAAGTCCTCGCCTGCCGGCGAAGGGATCGGCTCCACGACGGTAAATCCCGCTGCTTCGGCAGTCACAGTCGCTTGATCCGCCCATTTCTGATCGTTCACGACCGCCGGCGGGCCTTCCATCCATTTCACATGCGCCTTGGTTGCAAAGGCTGATGCTACGCCGTTTACAATCTGCTCCAGACGCTCCCGCACAGCCAAGCGTACCTGCTCGTTAAAGGTGCGCAGCGTGCCGTCAAAAACCGCTTTATCGGAAATAATATTCCAGGCCGTACCCGCATGCAGCCTCGTCACGCTGACGACCGCGCTGTCCAGCGCGCTCACATTGCGGCTTACGATCGACTGCAGCGCCGTAATGATATGCGCCGCCGTTACGATCGGGTCTAGCCCTGCCTCCGGCACTGCCGCATGGCTGCCGCGGCCTTCCACCTCAACAACAAAACCGTCTGCCGCGGCCATGAGCGGGCCTCCTTTGATACCAATGGTACCGACCGGCAAATCCGGCTTATTATGCATGCCGAACACTGCATCCACGCCTGCAAGCGCCCCGCTTGCAATGAGCAAGCCCGCTCCCTTCGCCTTCTCTTCGGCGGGCTGGAAGAGGAATCTTACGGTGCCCTGCAGCTCCTGCTCGCGCTCCTTCAACAGAAAGGCTGTTCCAAGAATCGCAGCGGTGTGGAAATCATGGCCGCAGGCATGCATTTTTCCCGGTATTTTGGAAGCAAACGGCAGCCCCGTTTCCTCTTGGATCGGCAGCGCATCTATATCTGCCCGAACGGCTACGACCGGTCCGCCATGTAGGCCGCCAACCTCCGCGATTACCCCCGTTTTTAGACCATGTTCAACGATCCGAATGCCGGCTTCCGTCAACCAGCCGCGAATGGCGGCTGTCGTTTCGAATTCCTCATGGGACAGCTCGGGATGCTCATGAAGCTGCCTGCGGATAGCTACTAGCTGCTGCTCTATCGATTCTGCCGAGAAGCCGCTCATACTAATTCTCCTTCAAAGGCTTCCTTCAGCAGCTCAAAGGAACGAATGCGTTTGGCGAAATCAGGAATGATCGTCGTAAAGACGAATTCATCCACGCCGTATTGCTCTTGGATCTCCAGCAGCCGTTTCCGAACCGTTTCCTTGGTGCCTCTCGTAATATCCGCTTCCCGCTCTTCGGCGGTATAATCCTCGCCTGCTTGCCGAGCGAACTCCTTTGCTTGCTCGAGCGAGCCCACATTGACGGTTTTACCGCTTGCCAGCGTGACTCTCACGCTTTTAAAATGCCCGGCTAACGCATTCGCTTCCTCCTCTGAATCCGAAGCGATAACGGACAAAGCCAAAATGGTTTTCGGCTCTCCGCCAAACGAGCGGTTAAAATTATTCCGGTACGTCTCGATCGCTTTCCGGGCCGTATCCGGATCATTATTAATAAATAAGGCAAAAGCATACGGATAACCCTTCTCCGCAGCCAGCTCCGCGCTTGAAACGCTCGTGCCGAGCAAATAAATATCAGCCGGGTGAACAGGCAATGGACTTGCTTCTAAACCGGCAAGAGGGTGCTCCGCTCCGGTCGGCGCAACGAGAAGCTGCTCCAGCTCCGTCAGCTTCTCGGCCAAGGTCGACGCTTCCGCAACGCCCTTCTGCAATGCTTTAGTCGAACGAGGCAGCCCTCCGGGTGCACGCCCGATCCCGAGCTCAACCCGCCCAGGCGCCAAGGAAGCCAGCACGTTGAAATTTTCCGCTACTTTATAAGGGCTGTAATGCTGCAGCATTACGCCGCCTGAACCGATACGTATCGATTTGGTTTGAGCCAGCAAATAAGCGATAAGCACCTCCGGCGAGGAGCCTGCCATGCCTGGGGAATCATGGTGCTCCGATACCCAGAAGCGTTCGAAGCCCAGCGTTTCCGCGAGCTGCGCCAGCTTAACGGTATTTCCTAAAGCTTCTGAAGCTGTCTGTCCGGGGAAAATAATGCTTTGATCCAGAATGCCAAATTTGAGTGACATATTGATTCGCTCCTCTATGCGTTAGATGGAATAAACACCTTCCGGTGTGATTCGCTTCAAAAATTGCTTTGTCCGTTCTTCCTTGGGATCATTAAAAATCTCATTCGGCTTGCCTTCTTCGACAATGACGCCGCCGTCCATGAACACCACATGGCTGGCTACATCCTGCGCAAAGCCCATTTCATGCGTCACGATAATCATCGTGATGCCTTCCCTCGCAATTTTGCGAATAACGCCAAGCACCTCGCCGACAAGCTCCGGATCAAGCGCCGAGGTTGGCTCATCGAACAGGATCACCTCCGGATTCAGCGCAAGCGCCCGGGCGATGCCAACGCGCTGCTGCTGTCCTCCGGAGAGCTCGCTTGGATAGGCATCCAGCTTATTGCCGAGCCCGACTTTCTCGAGCAGCTCCACGCTTTTCTTGCGGGCCTCATCCTTTGGAATTTTCTTCACGATGACGAGCCCTTCCATGACGTTCTCGACGGCCGTCTTATGCTTGAATAAATTATATTGCTGAAACACCATTGCGCTCTTCTGGCGGAGCGTGTGAATATCCTTTTTATCCGGACGTTTGCAGTTGACCGAGAAATCATCAATGGAGATCTGGCCGTCATTCGGCTTCTCCAAATAGTTGATGCAGCGCAGCAGCGTTGTTTTGCCGGAGCCGCTCGGTCCGAGTATAGCCACGACTTCGCCTTTCTTCACGGTAAGATCGATGCCCTTCAGCACCTCATTGCGTCCAAAGCTCTTCCTAATCTGTGTCAGCTTAATCATGAGACACCGCCTCTGTTATAAAGGTTAAAGCGCTTCTCGGCTAATGCGGTCAGACGCTCGATGATAAAGGTCAATCCCCAGAAAATGATGGCAGCCGCCAAATAAGCCTCAAAAAACTTCCAGTTCGTCGTCGCGACGATTTGCGCTTTCGCGTTTATTTCCACGACCGATACGGTAAAGGCCAGTGTTGACCCGTGCAGCATTCCAATAACCATGTTCGATAAGTTCGGCAAACTTGCCGCAAAAGCCTGTGGCAAAATAATTCTTCGCATGGCCTGCGAGGTCGTCATGCCGACTGAGTAAGCCGCTTCGATTTGTCCGCGGTTAACGGCCAGCAAACCCGATCTCACTACCTCTGACATATATGCGCCAGCCGTGATGGAGAATGATACATAAGCGAACCCAATCATTGGAATGGAGACCGATCGAAAGGATAGTCCCAAGGCACCGGCAACAGCGTCGACGATAATCGGCAGCCCGAAATAGATAAGCAATAAATGCGTCAGCATCGGCGTACCGCGGATAAAGGTGACATAAGAAGCCGCGATCGGATAAAGGACAGGCACCTTGTAAAGCCGTATAACCGCTACGGTGGTACCAATGATGAGGCCGCAGAAAACGGAAACGGCCGTTATCGCGAGTGCCGTCGGCACGGCGGTTAGCAGCTGAAGAAAAGCCGTCCATATAAATGCAAAATCAAGCTTCATTTTCCCGTCCCCCTCTGCCAAAGCCCGGCCCTATTGCGAGCCTCCTTGTTTTCTCTTTCTTCAAACGAGGTTCTTTATCCTCAGACGCTATACGGCGTTCATGCTTTAACAGCTTGTGTTCTATGAGATGGAACAGCTTTTCAAGTCCGAAACTGATGACAAAATAGATGATCGCAAGCGAGATGTACGTTTCAACAAAATGCCTGGACATCACGGCGAGCGTTTGCGACTTGCCCGTCAATTCCATAATGCCTAATGAAAAAGCAAGCGAGGTGTCCTTCAGGTTCGCGATGACTAGATTTGCGAATACCGGAACCGATATCGCCATGGCTTGCGGAAGAACGATCCTCGTAAAGGCTTGAAAACCTGTCATGCCAACCGAGTAAGCCGCTTCGACTTGCCCGCGGTCCACCGCTCCGACGGCTGCGCGTATCATTTCCGCCATATAGGCTCCGCTGTGCAGGGCGTAGGTGAGGATGACAAAATACAAGGCCGGAACCTTTGCAACGTCTACATGAACGAGCTTCAATATTTCAGGAAGACCGTAATAAAACAAAAACAACTGGATCAAGATCGGGGTGCCTCTGAAAAAAGAGAGATACACCTGCGAAAAACGTCTAAGAATCGGAATCTTATAAAGCTGGGGAAGGGCGACGATAAACCCGACGCCCAGCCCGATTACGATGGAACTCACCACAATAAGAAGAGTGACTTTCAAGGTAGGCAGCAGCTTTACTAGATATTCGAACACATAACTGATATCAAATGGTTCTCCCATCCAGCCATCTCACCTTTCACCCGCGTTTATTTTTCTTCGGAAGTAAAGTCGTTGCCTAACCATTCAGAGCTTAGCTTGGCAAGCGTGCCGTCTGCTTTAAGCTCTTTAATCGCTCCGTCAACCGCGTCGGAGAGCTTCTTTTGCTCCGGATCATCTTTACGGAACATGAACAAAATGTCAGCTTCGCTAAGCGCCGGTCCTACTGTTTTAAGCTCTTTCTTCGGATCGACAAGCGATAGCGTGAAATCGGCTGCCAAAAATGCATCCACGCGGCCGGAGGTTACTTGTGCTACCGAATCGTTAGCTCCGCCGTTTTGGTACACGATTTCAATGGCGTTATTGTTTTCTTTGTTATAGTTTTCAAGGATGGTCGCTTGTGCGCTCGTTGCCGTCGTCAACACTTTTTTGCCTTTCAGATCATCCAGCGTTTGAACGGAATCATTGTCCTTTGCGACGACAATTTTGTTTCTCCAGTGCGCGTACGGCTCCGTGTTGAACAAATATTTTTGCTCGCGTTCCGGATTTTTCTCCATTTCATGGGCAACCAGGTCGATTTTTTTCGTTTCCAAGCTCAGCAGAAGGTTCGTAAATTCAAGCGTTTGGATGTCAAACTCGTAGTCGGCCAGACGTTTATCGATTTCTCTAACCAACTCAACATCGAAGCCGGTCAGCTTTCCGTTCTCGTCTATAAAGCAAACGTTAGGAAATTGCGTCCCCGTTCCTACGACGATCTTCGTTACTTCTTTCGAGGCATTTCCGCTAGCTGCTTCCGCATCGGCGCCAGCGTTATTTTTGTTGCTGCCGCAGCCTGCAAGAGTTAGTGCCATTACGATTGCGATTGATAAAAAGAATGCTTTTTTCATTTTCTTTTCCCCCAATGAATAAAATAATTTAAATCCTTATAATTCCTACCTGTTAAGTAAGGATTAGTGTTGCATTCACTTTACCATCCAAAGATTGCCTTCGTCAATCCCATTTCTTATAGAGATCTTCTATAAGTAAATTGATTTGTCTGATTCATTGGTTTCGGCAAAAAAAATCCGCTGCTTCAGAAGGAGCAGCGGATGAACATGTTTAATCACACTATTTCAATCGGCTTAACTGACAATCTAACTTTACCATGGTTCCGTCTCTTCGGATAATAGAGCTTTTCTATAAAAGCTTTTCATTTACCGATAAGCTGCGCTTCTCCTCGGCAAGCTGCTTGCCGATCTCCGTAATCGCGTCAAGAAACGCGAGATGCTCCCCATGATGGGAAATGAGATTGGTTTGCAGGGATATGCCTTCTGTCTCCGGGACACGAATCTGATAAAGCTTCCCGTCGCGCAGTTCCTGCTGGGCGCATAAATCGGGGAGAA
The DNA here is from genome assembly GCF_040676435.1 of Paenibacillus sp. LPE1-1-1.1. Classification (NCBI taxonomy): domain Bacteria; kingdom Bacillati; phylum Bacillota; class Bacilli; order Caryophanales; family Paenibacillaceae; genus Paenibacillus; species Paenibacillus sp. LPE1-1-1.1. The sequence goes on along the minus strand of NZ_JBEGHY010000012.1, from coordinate 754,249 downwards.
AACCGATGCCCGCCTTTTGAATGACCAGCTTCTTAGCCAGCTCGGAATTGTCCGTTTGAATTTGGATGTTGGGAGGGGTATCCAGATGCTCGAAAATACGGTGAATACGAAGCCAATCCAAGGAGCCGCACTCAAAAAACACGAGCGGCTGCTCCGCGATCGCTTCAATCGTTAAACTCTCCGTCGTCAGAAAAGGATGTCCGTCGTAGGCATAGAGCCGGATTGGATCCTCATAGAACTTCGTCGATTGCAGGCCGGGATGGTTCACATTGCGGACAAAACCGATATCCACTTCCTTGCCGAGCACCTTATTCATGATCTCATCCGTCGTGTTGGTAACGATTTTATAGTGCGTATTCGGAAACCTTTGCTTCAAGCGAGGCAATAAGTCCGGAATGATATAATTGGAGACGGATACGGTACAGCCGATTCGGAACTCGTCAGGAAGCGATTTCTTCTGATTAATATGCAGCTTGCCCTTCTGATAGATTAGCAGCAGCTGCTGCGCATAGGGCAGAAACCGTTTCCCATCCTCCGTGATTTGAATCTGTTTTCCCTGCCGGTCGAACAGCTTGCAATCAAGCTCGTGTTCAAGCGATTTAATTCTAGCCGTGACGGATGGCTGCGACAAATACAACGCATCCGCTGCTTTATTGAAGCTCCCGCAATGAATGACGTAGACAAAGGCCTCGATATTTTCAATGTTAATCTCCTGCACCCCCTCAACCCTTTTAAACCAACTAAACCACTAAGAATATATTTATTTAAAATAACAAACGAATGGGTTGGCTGTCAAATCGGATATATATCACTTTGCAGGTCTTCATAGGGGATAAACAACAAAATACCCCTTGCGGGGTATTCAGCGGTCTATTATTTGGGCTAATGCAGAGAGAAGAAGCAGGATGAGATCCATCCGGCTGCCGCTATTCTACAGTCATAATAATTTCTTCATGCTTCTCATCAAAGGAAATCCGCAGCGACTTATTATCTAAATACCACAAATTATCTTCCTCGATGAAATAAGTAATGCCGTCTACGTCCTCGCGAAGCCCAATGCTTCTTGGCTCATCCTTAGTGACACCGAGCGAAAGCCCCGGATGAACGCTGCCGCAGCCGCCCAGGCGGACAAAGATGCGAATCGATTCACCCTCTGTCAAACCCATTTCCTGTTTATACCAACGAGCCGCTGACTTCTCCACTACTAAATTCATCGCGGTCATCTCCTTCCACTACCTATTCTATTCCATCATTACGAATATGCGAACCGATGTCAACACTACAAATTTATTTGTTTAAAATATTGCTTTCATCGTAAAATCGACCTTCAGCAAGCATGAAACAACCTCACAGTTAATTAAAACCGTGAGGTTGTTTCATAAGATTTGATCTATTCTGAACTGCTATTTTGCCAACTATCAATTAGTGATTGAGCATCCGAAATCAGAATCGCTTTGGCACCGTCTTTAACGTTATGACTTAAAGCTTTATTATTTAAGTGCTTAATAAAATCCTTCATATGTTTAATCGCATTATTCCGTTTCCCATTATCAAGTTGATGTTGAACCTGAGCAAGAGCATTGGTAAGCTGCGGTATCATCGCTCCGCTTATTTCTCCTGCATCCTTGAAACGGGTTATTAATTGTTTCATGGAATTTACGCTAGCTGCAACATTAAATTTAAATGTTTGCTGAAGCATGTTGCCTGAGTAATCCTCCATTGCAACAGCAGCCGTCTTATCGCCTAAATTTCCGGCCATATCGATGGCTATACTGTCCTTTATCTGAGGATTATTCGTATATTGTTTACCGTCAATCGTGATTATTGCGGATTTTATAGCCGCTAAGCTGCCGCTTATTTTAAAGTTTAAAGCCATGTAATCTTCAAAAGATTCACCCTCTTTTAAAACCTTGTCGTTTGCAGAAAGTGAAAATGAAGGTAAATCCTTATCATTAATCAATATTCCCTGTGAAACATTTCCTGACTTATCTACAGTTTTTATTAAGATGGTGTAGCTTGTATCCCTTTCAATTCCTGATATAGCAGCCGTTTGTATGCCTCTATTAACTTCTATTACGTCTCCAACCTGTTGTCCATTGTTTAATAAAGAGATTTGCACCTTTTGACCATCGATATCATATGGACCGTCCCAATACAATTTCATATTGTCATCGCCACGAATGATTTGAACATTTTCCACCTCTCCCGGAGCAACATGGTCCTCTTCAGGTACAGGCGGGAGAGTTGGCGCTGTAAATACGGCAGGATCACCGAAAGTGAATTTATCAAAGTTATATAACCAGTCTTCTCCTTTAAATAATAAGAAAACAATATGTTTTCCCGTTACAGGAGCTGTAACATCCGCAGAGACAACCTTGAAGTTCTGCCAACCGCCTGTTCCTGAAACCGTACTTGTGGCTATAACAGGGCCATTCATGCTGTCAATTCTTGCTTCAATCGTTCCTCCGCCTGTGTCTGATGCTGCATTAACGGTAAATTTAGATGGGCTTGTGCTTCCAAAGTCAATATAATTATACATGGCATATGGTTGATTAGGACCATATATTCCCGCCAGGTAGGTTTGGCCACCGCCATTTTCCGTACCGACTCCTACACCGCTCGTATTATTTTCAGCCTCGAGTTTGCCATAAGCGTCCTTTGCTTGCCCTTTCACTGTTGAAAAAGTGAACCAATCCAAATGAATAGGGAAGTCGCTTTCATTTGTTCCATGGAAAACGAGATATAGATCATGAATACCTGCTGCTTTGGTATCATCTATATTAGACATGATGTCCACCCAGTTATCCGAATCGCCTAAAGCCGGAATCCCAATTACGCCTACAGTCGGTCCGTCCAGACTGTCCAGCTTAACTTCAATCGTGCCGCCTTGATTACCGCTTGTTACATGAACGGTAACACCAGCGGCGCCTGTTCCAAAGTCAATTCCTTTATAAGAGGCATAAGCGTTGTTATGAATGCCTTCTAAAAATCCGCCGTCCGCATTTTTACTCAGACCTGAACTGCTGTCAAAGTTTCCTGCCTTAAGTCTTGTGTATGCATCTGTTTTTGTTGGATCGGTTGTGGTGAATTTAAACCAGTTTACGTTAAATAAATATTGATCGTTTGTTTTTGCGAAGGACAGATATACATCATGTATTCCTGTTATAGTAATTGGATTTCCTTGATCATCCTTAAGAACCGTAACGGCATCCGTATAATTATTCCATCCGCCTGTTCCTTGTACGTTCAAGGTGCCGACTTTAGGGCCATCCAGGGAATCGAGCCTTACTTCGATATTGCCCCCGCCAGTTCCGCTTGCAGCTCTAGCAATAAATCCAACTGCGCCGGTGGATCCAAAATCCACATTTTTATATGCCGCATACATTCCGGGCTGAATTCCTCCCAATTGCTTGGATCCCTCCGTGCTGTCCTCCATAACGAATCCCGTACCGATATTATACTTTTCCGCTTCGATTTTTTGGTAAGGATCTTTAACCGCATATTGGATAGTCACATCTTGTGATTCTAAAACAGTCAGCGCTTCAACAGCACTGGATGATGACCAAGAATCATAGGTTCCGGCATGCAGCTGCCCTGCCCAGTTTCCATCCATGATATTGTCAGCATTTCTATGGTTCCATGCCATTTGCGCATTGAAGGCAAGCCAGTAGTTTAATTGTTCACTAACCTGCTTGTATGCACCTTCGCTTCTCTCTTTTAAAGCATCTTGAAGATAGGCCATATTACGGATCAGTATCGTTTTACCGCCCTTTAAATCCCCATTCGGCCCTTCAAAGTTCAACAACTGGTTTGCATCAACTAAATGGTTTTTGGTGAAATTAGCGGCTTTCACTGCATCATCAAGATAAACGGTACTTCCTGTTATTTGATACAATCCTACTGCTGCGCCAATGAAAGTGCCCTGGTTATAATGCGTTGCATCAGGGACAGCCCCTCTTTCAAGCTCTATGCGGTCAAATACTTTGCCATTGCCATCCGTAAGCATCGTCTTGCCCCATTTGTAGATACGGGTAGCGGCATCTAGATAATGATCATCCCCAGTAATGTTATAAATAAAAACAGCTGCTTGTGCCGCAGGGAAATTAATGCAGGAATTTTTTGTGTTATGCTCGCTGTTCATCCACCAGATGCCGCCGTTTGCAAAGTTGTCATCCCATTGCGTATCGTATACAAAATCAAAATAATATTTAGCCTTATCCAAATATTTTTGATCTTTAGTTATTTCATAGGCTCTTGCGGACGCCATTGCCCACCACATGATGTCATCATTGAAATGATTGTTTGTCCAGTCATCTCCATACTTAGCTGCTGTACCATCGAATATATCGTCAATCTGAGTTCTAAGCTTTGCTTTCAAGGTAGGATTAGAAGTATGAATATACGCATCCATTACCATCTCCCAAAGCTCTGCTTCCACCCAGAAGCCTTGATAGCTGTCGCCATGGTTGGTATTCGTCCAAAAATACTTTGATTCGCTATCCCAAAACTTTGCGTTAAATGCCTCCATAGCAGTGTCCGCATCGGAAGAAGTAAATGCATATGCTTTTGTACTTCCAAAGGCAGACATTGAAGCGAAAATTAAGAAAAATGCCAAAGATAACACGAATAACGCAGACGGTTTCGTTTTTTTCGGTGCCATAATCGTAATATTACCTCCATTTCAATATGGGTTTTATTTTATAAAGCGCTTTCATTAATACTATAATATCCATACTAATCTAATGTCAATATACAATTTGAAAGTCAAATGGTATATTGATATATCATTTGACTAGGACTTTCTGATTTCCAGTCCGCATACGCTTAATATAAATTCAACAAACATGGCATTGGACCAAGAAAACCATTCTCTGGTAAATTCGCCCGGATTGTCTTTATGAAATCCTTCATGAACCAAACCCGTGCCCGCGTCTGTACGTTCAAACATATCCAGTATTTCGTTCCGCTCCGATTCATCGATAGCGGTCATTCCTTGAATGGATAGAGCGATATGCCAGATGTAATGCTCAGGTGTATGAGGGCTTCCGATCCCTTTGGCATATTTGCCTTCATAATAATAAGGGTTTCTTTGGCTAAGAATCATCTTTCTTGTATTTAGATAAATCGAATCGTCTTTTTTGCAGTAATCAAGATAGGGGAGCGAAAGCAAACTTGGTACATTCGCATCGTCCATGATGTTGACCTGTCCTAATCCATCGACCTCGTAGGCATAAACCGGACCGAATTCTTCATCATTAACGACTGCGAATCGTTCAATGCCTTGCTCGATATCATGCCGAATGGACATGACCTCTCGACCCAGGCTCTGATCATGAATGAACAAATCATTAATTTCCTCCAAGTACTTCAAAACCACCACGGCGAACATATTCGAAGGCACCAAATAACCATACGTGCAGGCATCATCGCTTGGCCGGAAGCCCGACCAGGTCATCCCTGTATAAGCCACTTCACTGCCTTTTCCATTTCTATCCAAAGTGTCTGTGGCAGGGCAATTTTCTCGTTCAAAGGTGTAGGTTGATTGTTCCATGTGATATTGCTCGGTCCGCCAGACTTTCAAAACTAACCGAACCGCTTTTTCAAAATCGGGAGTAAAGTGTCCCGTTTCGCCTGTGTTTTTCCAATATAAATAGGCTAATTGAATGGGATAACACAAGGAATCGATTTCATATTTTCTTTCCCAGATCCATCCTGACATTTCAGTCTTATCATTTTGGTGTCCTTTGCCATTATCATATTCATTAAATGCATTGGCATATGGATCTCTTAAAATGGATTGGTATTGTGTTTTTAATACCCCTTCGATTATTTTCTTCAGGTCGGTATCCTGTGCTGCCAGCATTAAATAAGGCCTGAGTTGATTCACAGAATCTCTCAGCCACATGGCCGGAATATCTCCAGTCAGCATGAATACTGTTCCATCCTCTTCATGCCGGCGAATGGTTGTTTCCAGCGTATTCTGATAGCAGCTTTTGAACATCTGAATGATTTTAGGCCGGTCGGACATTCTTTCGCTAACGTATTGAATGATTTTTTCTTCCGTATTGTTATGCATTATCATTCTCCTAAATGTGATTGATGGTTTTTATAACATCGTTTTTAACTATTCCTTTACCGATCCTAAGACGATTCCGTGAATAAGATAGCGCTGAAGGAAGGGATAGATTAATAAAATAGGAATCATAGACACCAGAATTTTTGCCGAGTTCAAGGTGACATTAGATACCTTATTAAACTCCTTAAGCTGCTCGACCGTAAGATTTTGTATTTGGTCACGCGTCAGGCTGAGCTGCTGAAGATAGGTCTGCAAAGGAATTTTCGTACTGTCATTGATTAAAACAATTCCGTCAAAGAAATTATTCCAATGGCCTACAATGGAAAATAAGGCAATGGTAGCTAAGCTTGGCAATGAAACAGGAAGATAAATATGAGTTAATATTTTTAGCGGGCCCGCTCCATCCATAAATGCGGCTTCTTCCAGTTCCTTTGGAATGCCTTTAAAGAAATTCATCAGCAATATGACATTAAATACGGGGACTGCACCGGGTAATACAAGAGCCCAGATGGAATTGATCAGCCCCAGATTGCTAATGACCATAAACCAAGGGACAATGCCGCCGCTAAATAACATCGTAAATATGATAACCCACATATAAACGTTTCTGGACTTAAACTGCTTGATACTTCTAGACAGCGGGTATGCCATTAATATGGTCAGAATCATATTCAGGCTGACTCCAAGAACCACCCGCTCCACCGAGACGAGAAATGCCTTCCAAAATTTCGAATCATTTAATATCTTTTCGTAGGAGGAGAAATTAATATCTACGGGGAGAAAATAAACCTCTCCTGCATTCACGGCTGTACTGCTGCTAATTGAAATAACGATGGTATTTACCATTGGAACGATTGAAAGAAAAGTGATCAGCAAGAGTGCCGTTATGATCGATATATTTACAAACCTGGACCCCAGGGCTTTGGATTGTACCATGTTTACCTCCTAAAAAATCTTATACCCGGCATATTTTGCAGCTAACTTGTAGGAGAGAATAATTAAAATAAAACTGATGACAGATTTCATTAATCCAATGGCTGTAGCAAACGAATACTGCATGTTGATCAGACCCATACGGTAAACAAAGGTATCGATGATATCCCCTGTTCCATATACCAACGGATTATATAGATTGAATACCTGGTCAAACCCTGCATTCAATACATTTCCCAGACTCAAAGTGCCTAGCAAAACGATTGTTGGAAAGATACCTGGCAGCGTTATGCTTCTTATCTGTCTCCAGCGATTAGCGCCGTCAAGTGCAGCCGATTCATATAATGCCGGATTAATTGCTGTCAAGGCTGCCAAATAAATAATGGTCCCGTAGCCAAACTCCTTCCAAGTATCCGTTAAAATAAGCAGTGGTCTAAACCAGGTATTGCTTGCCAAAAACATAACTGGTTCCAGACCCAAAAATTCAAGCAAACCGTTTACCATGCCGTCGTATGAAAAGATCATGGAAAGCATGCTGCCTAAGACAACCCATGACATAAAATGCGGCAAATATACAATGGTTTGAACCGTACTCTTGAAAACTTTAAGCCTTACTTCATTCAATAACAGGGCAAAAAAAATAGGCACCAGTAAGCCGAGTAAAATTTTTCCTAGCGCTATGACAATCGTATTCACGAAGATTTGCTTGCTGTCCGGCAGTTGAAACATATAAGTGAAATTGGCAAGGCCTACCCAATCGGAACCCCCTATCCCTTTTGCAGGGATGAATCTTTGAAAGGCCATCACGGCTCCAAACATGGGAACAATCGAAAAAATAAACAGCATGATCATTCCGGGCAACAGCATGAAATGATAAACGATACCGTTAGACCAGTTCCGTTTTTTAGGTGTGTTATGGAGGGTCTTTCCCTCTCTGGTTACACTCATATCCACTTGCGCCATTTTCGCATCACATCCTCATACCTAAATTAGTGAACTCGCTCGCTTCAGCTAAACGAAAATGTTCAGGTGGAGGATGACTCCACCTGATGCTGATTCCTATTGATTTATCTCTTTGGTAATTTCATCTCCGCCTGTGCGATGCCACGTATCGACAAACTTATCAAACTCTTCTATCTTCGCTTCACCCATAATAATTTTCAGAATCACTTCTTCTTCCATTTTTTTTAAATTAGCCCACTTCATCTTCATCGTTTCGGTTGTTCCATAAAAACCGCCAGGAATCACTTCAAGGTTCTCGTTATTCGCTTCTCGCTGGCCTTCAATTCGGGATAAATATTCGCCATACGTATTGACATCAATACTATTTCCTTTTTCTTTAAACTCCTGATAAGCACGATAGGACACAATCCGATCTTCCTGGATCGCGGATTCATCTCCAGATTTATCTGTTTCCATAATGTCTTCGTAGTAACGCTTTAATACATCGTCATAATCGACTTGCATTGGAATTTGAGTGGGATCGTTATTCCATCTACTTGCATCTGTTAACAATTCATCCGAATGCTCTTTTTTGTATTGCACGGCATCATCGGTCATGGAATATAAGAAGTCTGTTGTTAAATTTATCGATTTCATAATCGCTTCCGGATGCTTAAATCCTTTTTTCACGACGACGATCCCGCCGCCGATTGGGTCTTGGCGAATCGTTTTAAATTTCCCATCGGCATCTACTGGAGCAGAAACCGCTACCCACTCGGCATTCGGATCTTTTTTAATGGAATCCTTATAGTTTGTATATCCGATCCACCAAGGATTAAATAGCATGCCTACCTGACCGTTAATCACCAGTGCTTCTTTTTCTTCATTCGATCTTACTGCAAATTGTTTATCTATAATTCCTTCTTTGTAATGCTCGCTCAAATCTGCCAATGCTTCTTTCATTTCCGGCTGAACTGACCCGTATACGACTTGTCCCTCTTTATCCGTAATCCATTGCGCAGGAAATGCTTGATGTGCTGCAAAAACAGGCGAAAAATTCATGGCATTCTGATCCATCACAAATCCTACCGTTTTCCCCGTTCCGGAAGCATCTTTTTCTACAAAGGTTTTTGCCAAATTCCAGACATCATCCAAGCTTTTCGGTATTTCAGCTCCAACTTTATCAACCCAATCTTTTCTCACCCACAATAGTTGATGCTGATTCCCAATATTCGTCATTGGAAGTCCCATGATTTTGCCGTCGACCTTCACTTGATCCAATAATAAGCTGCTATAAGAATCATAAATTTTCTTAATTCCATCGGATGCTGTTTTTTCATAGACCTCAGTCAAATCGGCAATCAGATCATTATCTACCAATTGATTGAAAATTTCCCGGTTGACCAGCATGACATCAGGCAAATCACCGGTAGTCATCGAAAGGGATAATTTCTGACCCATATCATCTGTCTCCCAGGCGACCTTCGCTTTTACATTCACCCTGCTTTCCACATATCGTGTAGCTAGGTTATTCTCGATGGTATCCCCTTCCGGCAAATTATTCACATGATTTGTATGTCGGCCAATCGTAAATTCGACAGGCGTTTCATATTTCCCGTAAGGATTATAATCACTTTCATTGACCGGATTTGCTGTTTCATTGCCACCATTTTTTCCACTATTACAACCGCTGGCCACTAGCAAACTAATGCAAGTTATCAATAACACTGCGAATTTCCTGCTTTTCCCCATTTTTTTCATTAGCTCCTTTGCTTATTTATATTTAAATTGTATGCGCTATCACGAATAGCGTATATGCAACATTTTTCTTTTCTGTAGCACTTTCTAGTGTTCCGTCTTCCTTTATGGACAATGCAAAAAAACCGCTGTACACGAAGTACCTCGGTTTTCAGGATGAGCACACTCCTACATCAAGAAAGCGGAATCGTTAGTGTAACCGTTGTTCCCCTATCGGGCTCACTTTCGATTTCCATCCCGTATTCGTTGCCATAATACAGCTTGATACGGTCATTGACATTCCTTACGCCGCAGCCGCTGCTATCCGCTGTTAATTGCTGCTTTTGTTGCTGCAGGGACATGCCCACGCCATTATCGCTGACAATCAATTTGATCTCCTCATTCTCGGGATACACGGAAATGATAATCTGATTGCCTTGCGTATTCGGTTCGGCGAATCCGTGTATAATGGCATTTTCCACGATAGGCTGCAATATGAAATGAATGATCGATTGATTTAGAATAGATTCGTCTATTCTGTAGTCCACTTCAAATGTGCCATCATTCATGATGTACTGCAAATCCAGATAAGCTTGAATATGCTTAATCTCGTTTTCAATCGTAACCATATTTCTGCCTTTATTTAAGGTTGATCGATAGAACTTCGCCAACGTGGTGACCATATAACTCGTTTCTATATCTTTCTTTTTTAACGCCCGCCAATGAATAAAAGAGAGGGTATTATATAAAAAGTGAGGGTTGATCTGGCTTATGAGCTTGTTATAATCACTTTCCTTCTTAGCGATTTCAGCCTGGTACACTTGGAAAATAAGACTGTTAATCCGCTCCAGCATTTTTCCGATTCCATTCGTGAGTCCGCCAAATTCATCTTTGGACGCACTTTGAATAATCACGTCTAGATTGTTTTGTTCCACTTTATCTACTTTATTCTTCAAATGGATAATACGTCTCGTGAAATTGTTTGAAAAGACGTAGATAAGAAAGAAGGTGATGATTAGACTGAGCAAAATAACAAATACGGTAATTTTAAAAATCGCGAATGCATTAATATAAGCGTTAGCGTTCGAGAGATAATAATGGATCGTCCACTCGATATTTTTCAAATTACCGCTTATTTCCAACGGGTAATCAGATAAAACGTCCGAAGATGAGAGTTCCCCTGGTTTTTTTTCACTAAAAACAATTTGCTCTTTATCATTCTCAATATGTACGAAAATATATTCCGACAGCTTATCCAAATCTGAAAAAATACTATCATAGTTAATTGAAATCACCATAAAATTGCTGTCTTTGAAATTACTGATCAGCTCTTGGACCAAGTAAACATTTTCTTCATAGACGACCCAATGTCTTCCTCTAAACCCGTCAAACCAGGGCTTATTTTTCAACTCGCTAAGCGGCAAAATATTTTCGCGGATGCCTAATAAATCTCCCGTCGTATAAAAAGTGATTCCTTCGATATCATCATCCATTAATTTGATATGCGAAATCATGGGATCCACCTTGTCCCTGAAATCGAGGTACATAGCAAAATAATTCTCTTCGTAATTATTGATAAATACATTCGAAAACTCTCGATTGAGCACCATGAATTCGCACAGCGTATTATATCGGTTAATTTTATAATCAAGGATGTTGGAAATCTGGTTTAAGCTTGAAGCCGCTTCGCTTTTCAACTCTTTGATCTGTGTTCTATACGATTGAATAAAGGAAAATAGACCCAATAAAATAATAGGAATCAAAGCGATAATAAGGTGAGAAAGCAATAACTTGTTGCGGAATCTGATATCATTGAACTTTTTCTTTATCAGATTGATCATTTGCGATACCGCTCTCTCTATATTGTAATGGGCTGACATTATATTTGGCTTTAAATAATCTGCAGAAATAAGAAGTATTTTCAATTCCTACAAAAACCGCGATATCATTTATTTTCATATTGGAATGGATTAACATATAGTTTGCCTTGCGCAGCCGATAATCGATTAAATACTTAGAGAAATTCACACCTGTTTCTTTCTTAAACAAAATGCTTAAATAACCCGGAGAAAGGTAAACTTCCTTAGATACATCCGATAATGAGAGATCTCTCTGAAAATTATCCTTCACGATTTCCTTCACTTGCTTGATGACCTTCGATTCCTGCGTTTCATGCTCAGGATTATCCTTACAGGGACTGAATTGTGTAATATCTTCCATCGCCTCCAGGAATTCATCAACTGCCAAAGGCTTCAACAAGTAGTTCACTACCCCTAATTTGATCGCACTTTTTGCATACTCAAACTCATCATAACCGCTGCATATCACGATTTTCAGATTTTCCTGCGTTTTCTTGGCTATCTTGCTTAATTCCAAACCATTCATCATGGGCATCTTTACATCCGTAATCAGGATATCAATGGATTTCCTATTTAGAATGCCTTCGGCAACTAGACCATTCTCAGCTTCCAGCACATTGAAAGGAAATTTGTACTGAGTGATTAAATTTTTTATGCCTTCCCGTTCTATTTGTTCATCGTCAACAATAAGAACATTAAACATGATGTCATCTCCTCTATAGAAATGATTGTTAAAGCGCTTTTCATTATAGCACAATTTTAGAAAGTGCTTTCAATGATAAAAAACCAAATGCGACTAGCTAATCTGGAAAGAATGCAGGAGTATTGTGATCGTTCAGAAGGCCGCAAAAATAAAAAAAGGAGACTGCCGATCGGCAGTCTCCTTCTTTAATCCGTGCGATTCGCACGCGGCTCCGAACCGCCTGCATCCATTTCCAGCTTCACCTCTTCAGGCAGCTTCTTCGAAGCGCTCGGCACTTGTCTTTTTTTCGCTTGAATATCGTCGGACGAACAAATGACGATGCTGACCTGTCCGCCGCCCGCATAGGCGCGGATTAGAACCGGCTGGTCGTATTTGTTTTGAAAAACAAAGTCGGGACCGTTCCAGCTGACCGTCGCATCCCGGCCCGGCGGTACATACTTTACATTTCGGCTGTGAGAGTACCTCTCGACGATTTTTAGCCCCGCACGGTCTACCGCATTGAACAGCGTCGATGAAATTTGGCAGATGCCGCCGCCGATATCCTCCGACATTTCTCCCCTCACGATAACGGGGGCACGCAAATAGCCCGTTTCCTTCGTCCGCTTTCCCACAACTTCATTGAACGAAAATCTCTCATTCGGAAATACGACATAATTATTAATCGCTTTTGCGGCTAAACTAACGTTATGAGAACGATTTTTATTATTCGAATTGTAATAGGTGGCATATTGGCCAATTCTGTTTCCTTTTATCGTGGAGAGCAGCTCGCCGTCAACCCTTGGAAAGGTCGTCAGCATCGGAACCTCCAACTGCGAAAACCCGCCTTCAAAAATAAAGCTGTAAAATCGTTCTTCAAACGTTTTCCGGTCAAGCTTGCTTCCCGTATGATCAGGCAAAATTCTGCCGTTTCCGTCCAGAGCCGCGTTGACGGCCGGTTTCTGTACCCGCTTGTCTATCGTCTCCATGCCTTTGTTTAAATTTTCCTGTACAATGAACGGGATGCCGGTACGCGAGTCGCTGTACTGAGCCCGGCTCATTTCCAGAACAACTTGTCCATTTCGCTCAATGACAAGCGGATCGGGATAATGCTCTTGCTGAAGCATCATCAATATGGCTAAAATCCAATACAACCCCATTGTCTCTATTCCCCCAAACGGTAGTATATCCGTGATAGTATGAATCATTTTACGTTTATCCATTCATGGGCAGCTTTCACATATTTAAATGCAAAATGGTTGAACCTAATAAAAAAAATGATGTAGGAGGAGGGCAGCGAAAATGAACTTTATACGGAGGCAAACGATATTTGTTTTTACTGTGGTTCTTATCTCGCTGCTGACGGTACAGCCGCATGACGCACTAGCACAGTCCATACTCCAAAAACCGAAAACCTCCCCCCATGCGCAGCAGCAAAATAGCCTCATTATTACTGTCCGTTCCGGAAAGCAAGCCGCCTTCGTCAGCGACCTTCACATCGAGAGCCGCGAAATGAATGCAGCACTACGCCAAGCTAAGATCGTTCCGGCTTCTGCCAGTGAAGTGGATGTTTACTCGGATATTTACATCACGCTGCTGGCCCCGGAAGCGACGTATTACCGTTTGGAGCGAAGCGGTCAGCTATGGAATGAAACAAAGACAGAAAGAACGATTTTACCGTCAAAAATGACCGAGAAGCTCATCAGACTAGCGGAAGCGCTGCGGACACAGCATTACGGAGAGCTCCTTTCCTGGCAGCAGTCGACTCAAATCCTGCCTAACAAAAGCATCTTTTCCGTTACGGAGCTGGAAACGGGATTGACGTTCAATGTGCAGCGCCGCGCAGGCAGCGACCATGCAGATGTGCAGCCCTTGACGAAGGATGACAGCCGCATAATGAAACAAATCTATCACGGCAGGTGGAGCTGGAAAAGAAAGGCCGTGCTCATCCACGCAGGCGAAGCTTGGATCGCAGCTTCCATGAACGGGATGCCCCATGGCGGAGACGGCATTCCGGAGAATGGTTTCTCCGGCCATTTCTGCATTCACTTCTATCTAAGCAGTACCCACAAATCTGATCTTCCTGATTTGGCGCATCAGATCATGGTACACAAGGCAGCCGGGAATTTGAAACCTTTTTTCGATTCCGCATCACCGCTTGTATTAGCTAAAAGCTTCATTGAAATAATGAACCATCAGGATCAGGGGCTGCTTCAGCAGGTTGCAGAAGGCATTTCGAAGGAGAAATTCGCGTATTTCGTTAAGGAAATGGAGTCGCTCGATTCCATTCGAGAAAAAAAACAGTCGAAATACAAGGGGGCAAGCGACACAGATGATGGGGGTTTCGATGAGAGCTTGTCAGCAGAAATCAGATTGCCAATTACGATTCATAAACAAAACCATGCTGAGCGGAACACCGGTTATAGGTTTATTTTCAAACGCGAATCTAAGCAATCGCCTTGGCGTATCCAAAACATTTTGACAGATGAAGATAATATGGATTCGAATATTCAAATGAAATAAACAAAGGCTGCCGTTATAATCTCCGGCAGCCTAAAGTGTTATACAAACCGTTACTCAACGAGACTACCCGATTCTCCTTGGCTGAAATATAGGCGCTATCGAGCAAGGAAACCGAATGCAGATTATCTCTTGCACTATTAGCCGCCTCTATTCCCGTTTCAATCCAAACGAGCAGTTGGTCCAAGTCGTCAAACACGGCTTCCTCTATCGGCATCACCGCTTGCCAGGTTTGAACAGACGTCGGATTCCAATTCGGGACGCCTGAGGGATCGAGACGATACAAACCGATCACATCCGAATTAGAGCATATTACACCCTCGCTCCCGAGAACCGGTATTCACCCTCCAACCTTTATCCTGACGGTAAAATGGAGAGGAGAAATGAATGCCTTCCAGCTTTCCAACAATCCCTTCCTGAATGAGTCCGCGTATAAAATCAAACTTATGATGCTTTCGGAAGTTCTGATTTACGGAAACCGGAATCTGCCTGCGTTCTGCTTCCTCTGCAATGCTCTTAGCTTCCGAGTAAGTATCTGCGATGAAGTCACATATATTGCCGTTTTCTCGCAAAATCATTAGGGTCCTAGATCATTCGCCCCTTCCGTTTCATCATTCTATCAGATGCAGACAGCTGTTAAACATGCTATAATTATCTTTGCGCTTACTAGAAGGATACTAATAAGGTTTAGCTGAAAGAACTACTATACATATAGGTGTTCGGGAGGAGGACAGAAGATGTTCGCGAAGCGATTGAAGCAGACGCGTAAAAAGAGGAAATTGACTATGCAGGAAGTGGCCGATTACGTCGGAGTTGCAAAGAGCACGTATGCGGGGTATGAATCCGGTTACCGGCAGCCGACAATCGAATCCATTCAGACGATTTCCCGAAAGCTGCGCACGTCCGCGGATTATCTTCTAGGACTTACCGAATTTCCGGAGCCGCCAACGGAACTAAACCATAATGCAAAAGAATATTTGAATTACGAGCAGCTTCATTGGGATGGTGTTCCTTTGGAAAGGGACGATCTGGAGCTGATTCGCAGCTTGCTCGAACGCGTGCTCCGTGACCGAACTTTACCCAAAGAAGAATAAACCACTCTCTAACTAACAGGTCCGTTAATGGTGAATCACACCATGAACGGACCTGTTTTTACATGTAAGCACCCCATTCTAGGGTCCGCCGGCAAGTTTCGAAAGCGCTCGCTATTCGGAATAGAACATCTTGCCCGCTATGTGAATATGATTACCAGAACGATATATCAAATCAGGCAAGATTTTGTATCCGCTTTCATACCTTATATTAAGGGGGATTCTCCCTTTGCTGCCGCCAGTTCCGAAGATGTCGTTCATATGGATGGTCATGTGCAAATAAGGAGGAATAATGGCATGAACAAATGGTTGAAACTCGTCACCTTGGCCGTTATGCTGCTTACGTACGATTCTTTTTTCAATTTATGGCCGGCTCGTGTACATGCGGAATTTACAGACTATATCACACGCAGCGGGGATACGTTGATGGAGGGAGCGTACACGTTTCGTTTTATCGGAACCAACGAGCCTTTATTGAATAGAACATGGACTGGTTCGTCAGAGATCGAGGATGCGATTCGCGCGGCTGCCAGCTCAGGGATTAACGTCATTCGCTTGTATCCGTTCGAAGTGAAAATGAGCAGCGATCCACAAGGAACTTTTCGCCATGTGATGGGGCCTAATGACTATAATGAGAGCGCATTCAAGCTACTGGATAAAATTGTTCAACTGGCAAATCAGTACAATATTCGGCTTATTGTGCCTTTCGTGGATAAGTACAACTACATCGGAGGGATTGCCGATTGGTCGGCTTTCCGCGGGAAAACGGCGAATGATTTCTGGAGCGATCCTACCGTGAAGCAGGACTTCAAAAATTTCATTAAATATGTGATTAATCGGACTAATTCGTATACGGGTATTCCGTACAAAAACGATAAATCCATTCTGGCCTGGCAGTTGGGGAACGAACTTCCCTCCACGGATAGCTGGGTAAGCGAGATGGCCGCGTATGTAAAGAGTCTCGATTCCAACCACCTGTTAGCCGATGGTGGATATGTCCGGGCACAGGGAATAAGGACCAATGCACTGAATGACAACCATATTGATATTATTGTTCCGCACATTTACAAATATCACAATGTCGATACGGTTACGAAACTCAATGAGTGGAGAGATAAAACAAAAGGAAAAAAAGCTTTGATTATTGGCGAATTCGGCGACTACTCCCCCACGGAAACCGAACAGCTTTTGGACATCGTTCAGAACAATGAAACATCAGGTGCCATGTTCTGGGGCAGCATGTACCATCACAAGATGGGCGGATGGCATTGGCCTCCGGTTGGAGACTGGTCCTATTTGCGCTATCCCGGTTTCGCAACCGGCGATTGGGCGAACGAATCGGCCACCATCGACTTGCTGCGCAAGTATGCCTATTCGATGAAAGGCCTGGCCGTACCTCCTTGGCCGACACCCGATGCGCCAATTATGTTCCCTGTCGATTCCGTTCATACCCTCTCCTGGATGGGTGTCTCAGGGGCAAGCGCTTATGACGTTGAACGTTCGACAAGTTCTTCCGGTCCATGGACAGCAGTAGGCAGCGATGTGACGGACGATATTGCCACGCCGCGTCATCATACGTTTACCGTACCGATTTTCGACGATGCATCTGCTCAGGACGGCACAAGCTATTACTATAGGGTGAGAGCGAAAAATGTTCACGGTTCCTATTCCCCGAATTCCAACATCATCGGTCCAATTAAGGCGAAAAACGGGGCCATCGTCGACGAAGAAAGCAGCGGCTATACCGAGACCGGAACATGGGGGACTAGTACGCTGGGCGGCAGTTACAGCGGCAGTTCCCGTTACAGCAGTACCATTGGAAGTACGGCTACATGGAGGCCGAACTTGAAGGTGCCGGGATATTACAATGTGTATGTCCGATATCCTTACCATCAGGGTTCAACGAAGTATGCTCAATATTCGGTCTATCATAATGGCGTGACGAACACCGTAACCATCAATCAGACGACTATAGCGGGCGGTCAGTGGCGCCTGATTGATACAGTATATTTCGCTGGCGGACCGGAAGAATATGTGAAGTTGACGACCGTTGGAGGCGGTTCCAACAGAGCCGATGCGGTCATGTTTGAACCGCAGAACTTTGGCGACAGCTTTCAAAACAATAGTTCCGGCAGTTGGACCCCTATGAGCGGCAGTTGGTTTTTAACCAATGATGTCAGTCACGACAGCATTCCTCTAGACAATAAAGTGTTGAAACAATCTGGAACAGGCATTGCCGAAACCGTTATCGGTTCGACCTACTCCAACGCTACCATAACCGTAGCCTTAAAAGCATATGACAATCATATGGCCAATGCTTCCTCCGGCTTGGTTACCCGGGCAAATTCAGATTTCTCCTTCATGTACACCCTGCGCATCAATTATGATCTGAATAAAGTCCAACTCTACAAAAAACTGGGCAATAGTTGGACCATGATCGGGGAAGCGAGTATGATCGCTACTCCAGGCACTTGGTATCTGCTTAAGCTGGAGATGAATGGAAGCTCATTTAAAGCTTATGTGGACGGCGTGAAAAAAATCAGCGTTAGCGACTACAGCTTGACCAGCGGGAACATCGGTTTGCGAACGTACGATCAGACGGCTGTCTTCGATAACTTCCTTGTTTCGACGAACTGATCAGCTCGTGGTACGTAGAACACAGAAAGCGCCATAGAGGATCACAGCTTACGCTGTGATCCTCTATGGCGCTTTTTGTTGTATCAGTTAAATACGATGAATCCTAGGAATCATAGACGTCTACGTCTACGATCTTGCCGTCAACATAAGTAAAGTCCTGTTTCGTTGTTTTAAATGCAAAAAAGCGCCGTAAAGGCATAGCTTACGCTATGATCCTTACGGCGCCTTCCGGTGAATCGGTTACATACGATAAATCCTAGGAATCATAAACGTCGATGTCTACGAGCTTGCCGTCGACATAAGTGAAGTCCATTTTCGCTACGCCGAAACCTGCCATAGTCTCAGATACATTCATTACTTCCAGGGAAAGTGCTGTCCATTGTTTTTTCTCCATTATATTTCACCTCCTTTTATGTGCAATTCGTATGCCGATTTCTGCCGTTTGAGAAACCGATAGGCTATCTAGCTGTACGTAAGTATATTTAAGTATGGGTCATCAGCCTGCTCCGGCTTTAGTGCCGTAGACATCTAGGAATCCTAGGAATCCTAGGAATCATAAACATCGAGGTCTACGAGTTTGCCATCAACATAAGTAAAGTCCATTTTCGCTGTACCGAAACCTGCCATAGTTTCCGATACATTCATCACTTCCAGGGAAAGTGCTGTCCATTGTTTTTTCTCCATTGTATTTCACCTCCTTTCAAGTACAGTTTCCTAATTCAGCCGTTTGAGAAAGCGATAGGCAATCAAGCTGCGCATAAGCAGCTTTAAGTGGGGGTCATCAGCCTGTTCCGGCTTAATGGCCGAACCTACCTTGCTCATTGATTCCTTCACTTGCATCAGGTTCAAGTAGCGCGAAGCCTGCTCATCCCTGCACAGCGTACGAAGCTCTTCTTCTATCGACTGCCACCGGGGTATAATCCGATGTACCCAATCCATGCCTTGAATGCCTCGTGTCCGTTGATTCATTCGAACTTTGTCTGGCAGAATATTTTTGGTTGCTCTTCGGATAAGAGAACGCCCGAAGCCATTCTTAACATATTGCTCCACGGGGATCGACAGACAAAATTTGATAAGGCGTACATCGCTGGTTGCATCCCGTTCCCATATTCCCAGCCGGTAGGATGACTTTGCCGAAATGGTGCCCTGCATGCTTAAAACCGCCTGGTTGCTGAAGTAATCCTCGCGTTCCCTCAGCATTTGATACGTTGACTCCCGCAAACCGACATCATACTGCGACAGCTTCTCGAATACCCCGGAGCTCCTTGCGAAATCAGGTTGAATGATGGGAGGTATCCCCGGGTGAAAAGGAGCCGCTTTTTCCGGAAAAACTTGCTGTCTAATCGCGCGAACGATTCGTTTCCGGCCGGTGCCCAGCTGTCTGCCGAACATATTAATCTCTCGGTATAATTGGAGCCAATGGAGCTTCTTCAGCAGCAGGCTGTAATAACCGATAGCTGAACCCCAGGATATGGAGTAATTCCCCCGGGCGCCTGTGAGCAAAACACCGACGCCTTGACGAGCCGCTTCTTCATGAATGCCTTTAACCCAGAATGCATTCTCGAAATTTTTGTACGGTCCTTCTAAACCGTCAATCCATTCATCAATTTCAGTAAAAGAGCTTTTCCCCGAAAAATCTAAAAAGTTAGTCTCAATATTTCCCACATAGTCTACGATCGACTGAATAAAGGGACTCTCATCCGCAAACAAGTTGCTGGGCGTCCAATCTTTGAAATCGCGCTCCGGAACATAGCTGTAGGCGTGTAAGCTCTTGCCTTCCTCGGAGAGCATCCTCGCTGCGAGTCCCGAAACCGATCCGGAATCCAGTCCCCCGCTCAAGGTGACTCCCACCGGCTTGAAGGTACGCAGTCTGGAGCGGACCGATTGTTGGAAAATTTCTTGAAAGGCCTCCACATATTCGTCATCAGAGCCCAACATTAATTTCTCTTCCGGTATTAATCCGCCATACCTTGCAACCGTAAGCTTACCCTCTTGCAACGTAAAAGTGTGTGCCGGAGGCAGCTGCAAAACATCCGCATAATAGGTCGTATGGACATCGACTGCATCCAGGAGCGTCGGTATCGCCAAAAATTCGGCAAATCTCTCATCGCACAGACTCTTCTCTATTCCCGCCAGGGTGAAGAGTGGATGGATTACACTGCAGAACGAGAATTGATTCGAACTGTGATGGTAATACAGCGTCCTGCTGGCCAGCTGATCTCTCGCCCCATACAGCAGCTTTCTGCTTGCATCCCATATGACGAAGGCGAAATCTCCGATTAGATAACGCGGCGTATCCGGCCCCCATTTGCGATAAGCCAGCAGGATGAGCTCACTGTCCGTTATCCCGCTTCTTCTATCTCGTCCAATATCGAGCTGCTCGAACAATTGCGCACGATTGTCAATGATTGCATCAGCGGTTACAACCAGTCCAGAATGCTCATCCCGAAAAGGAAGGCGTTCATTAACCGATTCCGGTGTTATCCATTGAGACCGGCAGCCGAGTAGAACCGACGCATCTTCCCATGTTTCAAAGCTATCTCCGGGAAACTGCTGTACGGCTTCCATGAAATCTGCAGTCCCATCAGTTGGATGCAGCGGCCTATCGAATTGTATAACACCGGCAATAACGCTCATGCACTCACACCCTATCGACTTATGATTTATTACACCTATTCTTCCTTACCTTCTTAACGATAAAGTAAGCCTTCTCCGTGAACTTAAAACTTTCTTTATCGTTAAGAAGGGCCCTTATCCGTTAAAATGATAAGGGCCATGAAAATAATAGTACTAGTATTAAGTCATCCTATCCTAGGAATCTTCATGAGGGTGACCATTATTGTTACCTTTACCATTTCTGTCAGGATACACTCCATTTTTTCCACCCATGGTCGCGCTGACATCAAGGAGTTCCAACGTCAGTGGCTGCCATTCTTTCTTCATTTCCTTTGTCATTTGTATCACCTCCTTTCATGCGTGGCGTTATGAAAATTGCCTTATAAAACGGTAAACAATTAAGCTCTGCATTAATAATCTTACATTCGGATCAAAGGCGTATTCAGGTTTGGGTGAGTTTCCAATCATCGAAAGCGATTCTTTAATTTGTTTCACATTTAAAAAATACGAAGCCCCGGTATCACCACAAAGCTGATGAAGTTCTTCCATAAAAGCACTCCACGATGGAATCATGCGATGGATCCAGTCCGCTCCCTGCACACCCCGAACACGAAGATTGCACCGGACTTTATCGGGCAAATAATTTTCGGTCGACCTTCGAATTAAAGAACGGTCTATACCATTTTGGACATACTGTTCTACAGGCACGGATAAGCAAAATCGAACCACCCTGGGATCAGAGGTCGGATCCCTTTCCCTGACGGCATAACGTAATGATAATTTCGTTGATGACGTCCCCTGATGGTTTAAGAACGACAAATTTTCGAACTGATCGATTCTTGCCGCAAATTCGTTCATTGAAAATTCGGTCAATCCGACATTATGGTTTTTAAGTTTATCGAAGACTTTGGTTCGTTCCGCTAAATCCGGATGGATTAAAAGCGGGATATCGGGCCGCGGCTTCGAAAAAAAAGACGGAGCCGGAAATGCCAGTTTTCCGATTATGGGCAGCAGTCGGGATCTCCCGATTCTCATATTTCTTCCATAGAGCTTCAGTTCATGGTAAAAACGTATCAAACGCAGCTTTCTTAAAAGCTGAGCGTAGTAATCCAGCGCCGGGCCCCACGAGATGGAGTAATTCCCGCCCCCTCCATTCAACAATACTCCGACTCCGTCCTTATCCGCTTGCTCGAGAATCCCTTTGATCCAGAATGAATTTTCAAAAAACTTATAAGGCGCCTCCATCAGCTCGAGCAGGTCATTCATTTCCTCAAATGAGTTTCGACCCGAGAAGTCCAAATTGTTGTGCGCGATATTTCCTACATGTTGAACCGTGGCTTGGATATAAGGACTCTCATCGGCAATCAAGCTTTTCGGTGTCCAATCCACAAAATCAGAGGGAGGGACATAACTGTAGGTTTGTAATGTTTTCCCTTCCTGTAGCAACGGGTTTGCGGCAAAGCTTACGACAGCCCCCGAATCCAACCCTCCGCTTAAGCTTGCACCAACTTTCCGGTATGTCCGGAGCTTCGATGTAACGGCTTCCTGAAAGACTTCACGAAATGCTTCTTCGTATTCGCCGTTTGTTTTTAGTTTAAGATTTCCGCCAGGCGTTATGAATGTCCCGTATTGCTCCAATGCAATGTTTCCATCCGCCACCGTAATCGAATGGCCGGGAGGAATTTGATCGATATTATCATAAACCGTGGAGTGAACATCGATCGTATCCAAGATGATAGGGATCATGAGAAACTCGGCCAACCATGACTCATTCAGTTCCTTCTTAACACCGGAAATAGTAAACAGCGGATTCATCACCGTGCAAAAAGCAAACTGTCGTGAATGATGATAATAATAAAGCGTTCGATTTCCCGACAGATCACGCGCGCCGAAAAGCTGGCGTTTTTGCTCATCCCATATAATGAAAGCAAAGTCTCCTATCAGGTATCGAGGGGCTTCCTTCCCCCATTTCAAGTATGCCGCTAAAATAAGCTCGCTGTCCGTCATCTGTTTCCGCTGGAGATGCTCAACCTGCAACCGGTTAAATAATTCCTCCCTGTTGTCAATGATCGCGTCTGCGGTAATGGCAAGCTTATGCTGTTCGTCGTAAAAGGGCAGCCGTTCTTTAGTCGATTCTGGTGTGATCCATTGCGCGTGACAACCTAAAAATACGAAACGGTCATGCCAAACCCGCACATCATGGGCAGGGTATTTTTGCAAGGCTTGCATCATATTTTCGATCGTTTCGACAGATACAGGTTCTTCATTACAATTAAAAACACCGGTTATCGCACTCATTATTACTCCAATCATTTCTAGTTATATTTAATAGTGGTTGGGTAACCGAACTAACTGTTAACGCCTGTTTGATAGTTAAGCAGCTGTCTGAACTTTCCTTTGGCCTCTTGAGACAGCTGTTTATAACCGCCTTGCTGAATAACTTCGCCCTGCTCTATGACTATGACCTGATCCGCATTGCGGATGGTCGACAATCGGTGGGCAATGACAATAATCGTCATGCTTCCCTTAAGACGGTCAAGCGCCTCTTGAATCAGCCGTTCATTCTCGCTGTCCAGCGCGCTGGTCGCTTCATCCAGCACTAGAATGGAGGGACGCTTCAATATGGCTCTCGCGAGTACAATCCGCTGCCGCTCTCCCCCGGACAACCGAATGCCCCTGTCACCGATGACCGTATCCAAACCTTGAGGCAGCATGCGTACAAATTCATCGGATACTGAGAATTTCAAAGCGTTCCACAGCTCGGTGTCCTCGGCATAAGGGTCAACCAGCTTCAAGTTATCCCGAATGCTTGCATTGAAGAGAAACGGATCCTGTGCAACATAGCCGATTGCGCTCCGCAGCGAGAGAAGCTGCTTCTCGTCTCTCAGCGTAACGCCGTCAATCAGCACTTGCCCTCTCTCCGGTTGAATAAGCCCCATGAGCATATCAATCAGCGTGCTTTTCCCCGCACCGGACATACCTACGATAGCCGTCATGCGATTCGCAGGAATATAGACGTTAATATCACGCAGAGCAAACACCGGCTCTTTAGGGTCGTACCGATAATTGACTTGTCTGCATTCGATACCGTCCTGCAATTGAAATTGCTTTCCCCTGTCCGAAGAACCTGACAAGTTGAGCTCCTTCTCCTGCTCATATTCCTGCTGCAGCTTACGCATGGCTTTGAATGCGGGCAGATTGGTCGCCAGCTGTTCGATATTCGACTGAATCCCGATAAACCTCGGCCACAGCCGCGAGAAGATGAGAACAACCAGAATCAATTGCTCAGCCGGCGTGTGGAAGACCTCTAAAGCTAAATAGACGAATCCGGCAATAAGCGTAATGGAAGAGATCCGGTAGATGAACTGGGACAAAGAATTGACTCGTACTAATTGGATAACGTTGCTCTCAAGCTCCTTGCTCATGTTGTTGAACCAACTGATATGGGAGCGTTCCAGCCTGTTACTCTTAATATCCTTGATGCCGTTGAAATGATCGCTTATTCCTGCAAAATAGCTCTGAGACAGCTCCGATGTCTTATCGCCAATATGTCCCGCCTTCTTAATAAACTTGCGCGAGAATATAGCGAGTATTCCGCCGCTTATAAGCACGACGGCCGTTAACAACGGGGAGAGCCAGAAGGCCAGAGCGATTTGAATAACCGTAAAAATAATGCCTGTGACCATCTGCAGGAAGAGTGAAGTGCCGTAGCTGACCCGTCCGAGCTCGTTAACCATGACATGATGAAAATCCGACTTCCGCTTGCGGAGAAAGAACTCCCATTTCGCCCCAAGCAGCCCCTGATACGTTTCCGTCCGGAGTGAACGGACGAAGGCTTGCAGAATCCGTGAGTTCAACACCATCTGGCTTCGCTGAAGCAATGCTTGTCCGCCAACGATCATCACGTATATCGCTAGTACCACCGGCAAGTTTAACTCGATGGACGATGACTCGATGAATGCGAATAAGGAAGAGACAAGCGGCACTTCGTCCATATTCATTTGAAATACGCCTATAATGCTAAGCATAGGAACGATCATATAGATTCCAATGCCGTCCAGGCAGCTGATCACGAATGTAGTGAACATATTGAGGTACAGACGGAATCCTGAGACCTGGTGCATTTTTCGAATAAAATAGAATAAATCCTTCATAAGAAAAACCCCTAATGCGGATTACCGCTCAATTGGCGACAGAACCGCAGCTTCTGTGTGATTCCCGAACACGGCAACGACAGCATACCGTTCCAATCTTTCATTGCCGGTTACATAATACGACCCGCTGCGAAGCCAAGCGTGAGCAATCATTTTCCCCGTCTCATCCCTGCCGCTGCCCAGATAAAGCGTACTCTCGATCCCTCTTCGCTTCAGCATCTTCATGGCCGCGACAGCCTTGACTAAGCACTGGCTTTCCCACCAGGTGATTCGGCTCATCGCATGAACGGCCTTGGATACTTTACGATGGATGAGATCCTGCTCTATAGTGCTCGTATATGGTGTCTCCCTCATATGCTCGCCAAGAGAAGGAGCTACTTTTGCGAATGGCAGCAGCTTAAGCACCCTCGCCAAAGCTAAGTAAAAATAAGCCTCCACATACATCCGCTTCAAGTCTGCGGGGTAAGCTATAAATCTCTTAACTTTTCTTATCGCTTTCCTATACAAGTTCATTATTCCTTTCTAACTTGTATGAGTCCTTCGGATTTAAGCTGCTGCAGGAAAGTACGAACTTGCTGTTCGCACGCTCCGGGCTCTATCTCATATTCCGTCACTAGTTGCTTCACCATATCTTGTATGGACACAGGGGATGCCATCAGCTCCCACACACGGCCCCCGAGCTGGCCTAAGTTGTAGTACTTGCCATTCTCGATGCTCAGCATGATCTTCTCCCCGTTCATTTCGCTTACGAGGTAACCATCCGACTGTACAACAAGTTCGTTAGCGGTAATTATATCAACGCTCATGAAATAACAACCTCCTTTTTATTAGTCAGACTGACAATTTGATCAACTAAGTTAAAGGCAGAAAAGCCGTCTGCCGGGCGGCGGAGCTGGTACACCGGGAGCCCGGAAGCAAGCCGGGCAATCGATTGAAATTGCCATTGCTGCAGGTTCAACAGATGGAGAAGAGAATTTCGATAGGTATGCACATTTAAGACATGAAGCCCTTCTAATCTGTTATAAGCTTTAAGAGATGGTTCTGGTTCGGAAGCTTTGATAAGCTCAACTACCCCAGCGAGAGGGAGAGGCTCTCTGCAAAATTGGGACCGTATAGGCACCGCGTATTTGTTAACCCTTTGGTAAATCGATGAATAGTTGTGAGAAATCAATCCTAATTGTTCTATGCTTTCCTCCCACAGCTTCTGCTGCGGATAGGACGGATAGACAGTAGCTGCTGCCGAATCATTGGATAAGGAGACCGCGATAACGTCATCCGTCATTAATGGATATCCTGCATGAGCAAACGCTGCGGCAAGAGTCGATTTACCGGCACCCGATTCCCCGACAATGGCGTAAACCTTCCCGTCAATGACGACTGCACTCCCGTGCAGGGGAAGAATCCCTCTCTGCATGAGCAGTACGCCCATACAGGTTCCGAGCAGGAAAAGCCGAATTTTCGCCTCATCCGCTCCCGGGTATGGGGTTATCGTGATTTGGGTACCGGATGTAATGCTGTAAAAGGCTGTTTCGGGTACATGAAAGAGAAATCGACCGTTATCGAAGTGGTAGTTGGCCGTTTTAAATTGATCCTGGCAATCTTCCAGCGGTGGATTCAATTCAATCACTACATCAAATTCCGAAATAATTCCATGTATTTCATATGCTTCAGGCAGAACAATTTTACTTTTAATGTTCAAACCAAATATTCGATAATCATTCAGAGTAAACACCCCGTTTAGCAAGTAGTATAACTTTGTATTTATTTATACTATTCGTATTGAAAATTCATTTTATGTCGCTTTTTTCTAAATAAAAATTAATTATTTATGATATTTCTCCAAAACCATAGAATCGGCCGGAGCGGAACATATAGAAAATGAAATGGTTTATATAGCGGCAGCAGAGACATATCTTTCACGTTAGGTTCCAGGTGATTCAGAAGATATCTCGCTCTCTGCCTGCCTGTCATTAGTGACAGAGTGTATCGAAAATAATGCCAAACGACGCTTTTCTCCGGTACCGGGTTTAATTTAACTATCTTTTTGATAAAAAACAAAGATGATTTCGCTAGCCGAAGAGCCTTTTTATTATTCGTCACTTGATTCATAGAATGAGGAATCTTTGAATCAAGCAGATTGAAAGCTAATATGAAGGCTTGCCCTGTAAATGATTGACCACCGTGCTGTCTAAAATAATCATGCATTTTCCCGCTATCCATTTTAGGCATTAAACGATCGATATCCATTAACCAGCGTAATCGAAACCAGGCATGCCTGGCACCATGATCAGCAAGATAATAGAGCAGGTCTTCATTGCCTAAGCAATGAAATTCCTGATTCAATAAATGAACTGTATTTCTACGTTCCCACAGTTGATTGAATGAATGAGAACCACTGGAATTAGGATTTAACCGCCAATGAATTTCAATTTGTACAGAATGTTCTTTATGACGGAAGGAAAGATGGTGATGCTTATCTTTCCAATTATGATGTAATGAATCCTTATCCTCTAATTCATATCCAAGCTGTGTCATGACTTCCAATGCTCTTTCCACATCTTCTACATCGAGCAGAATATCCAGATCTTTGGAAGTCCTATGCGACATATCACCGTAAAGTTGAATCGCCAGAATGGGGCCTTTCAACAAAATGGTGCGTATACTGTTGACTGATAATTTATCGCAAATTTTATTCATCTCTCTAGTTAGCTGCATCATCTTAATAATATTGGAATTGTAATGATAGTGGAGCGTCTCCATAATATCGGCAGGAATAAGAGATGAACGGATTTGATTTAGTTTCAAGTAAACGATCGGATAAACACGATGATGCAAGGTTAATTGTATAAACGAATCCCACTTCATATTTGAAGTGAATTCTCGTATTCTCTTCTCATCCAACTCTTGAACGTCGCGCAGAATGAATAGCATAAATGACAATTCATTCGAAATATCGCTTAAATCAATTTTCTCTGCTTTCATCATGTTAGAACCCCACTATCGTTAGAATTACAATTGCATAACAGGAATTTGCTGTTTGACGCCTTTATTTAGGCTCGGGCGGCCGACGGAATAATAAACGAAATCGGTTCCGAGCAAATCTTCCTCTTTAAACACATTGCGTCCATCGATCAGAATGGCCTGCTTCATGACGGATTGCAGCAGATTCAAATCCACTTCCGCGAATTCATCCCATTCCGTTAGTAAACAAAGCGCATCTGAGTCTTGTGCCGTATCGAGCGCCTGATTGCACCATATGACGCCTTCCTTGCCGTATAAGCCTTTGAAGTTTTCCATAGCAATAGGATCGTAAGCTTTCACCTTCACGCCGTTCTCTACCAAATATTGTATGATTTCGAGCGCCGGTGAATCGCGGACGTCATCGGTATTCGGCTTAAAGGCCAATCCCCATACCGCGACTGTCTTCCCTCGCAGCTGGCCATTAAAGATCGTCTCCAGCTTGCGGATAACATTAAACCTTTGATCCTGATTGACTTCCACAACCGACCGCAGCAGCTTGAACTCGTAATCGACGTTACCGGCGATTTGGATAAGGGCTCTGGTATCCTTCGGAAAACAGGAGCCTCCATAGCCGATACCGGCTTTAAGGAACGACTGTCCAATCCGTTTATCGTAACCCATCCCTTCCGCAACCTTCGTCACGTCTGCGCCTACCTTCTCGCAAATGTTCGCAATCTCATTGATGAACGAGATCTTCGTAGCGAGGAAAGCATTGGACGCATATTTAATCATTTCTGCGCTGCGGATATCCGTCACGATAATTTGCTCCGTCAGCGGCCGATGCAGCTCGGCCATCGTATCGGCTGCGTCTTGGTTATCAGCACCGATGACGATCCGGTCCGGATTTAGCGTATCTTTGACGGCAGAACCTTCGCGGAGAAATTCCGGCAGCGAAATGCTGTCGAACGGCTCGGATGTGCGGGTACGGATCAGCTCATGGATCCGTTCGTTCGTGCCGACCGGTACCGTGCTTTTTATAGCGATGATTTTATAGCCGTTCATCGCTTCGGCGATATCAAGGGCGGCTTGATTGATATAGGCCATATTCGCCTCGCCGCTTGGCATCGGAGGCGTTCCGACAGCCAGAATAATTATGTCCGATTGACGCACCGCTTCGGTCAGATCGGTTGTGAAAGAGAGTTTCCCGGCGGAACTGTTCTTATCCGCCAATTCCTTCAGCCCCGGCTCATAGATGGGGATCTCTCCAGCCTGCAGTGTCTCAATCTTCCCAAGATCCTTGTCGACACAGATGACTTTATTCCCCAGCTCCGCATAACAGACACCCGATACGAGCCCGACATAGCCGGTGCCAATGACTGTAATGTTCATTCTCATCACTCCCTATATTGAAATCCCTTCACTTATACGGCACATATTTCAATAATTTCATTCCAATCGAAGGCAAGCCGGACGATATCCTCTTCAACAAGCTCCGACCCGGTTTGCACCTCAATGATGTCCATTTCCGTCTCCGCCCGCAAACTGTGCTTGCTCTGTTTCGATATAACAAGCACATCTCCGGCCTTAACCGGAAACCGCTTATCGTTCAGGATCATCTCCCCGTTACCGGAAACGACGGTCCATACCTCGTCTCTAAGCAGATGGTATTGGTAGCTTAAATTATTGCCAGGCCCTATGCATATCCGTTTGGTCAGCACTTCTTTCCCGTCCGGATATTTCAAGTAATCGAGCACCCTGTAACGGCCCCAACGCCTCTCCTCGTACATAGGACGTTGATCCGAATGCTTCATAACCTCCTTAATCATCGGGCTTGATGCTTTGTCCGAGACGAGAATGCCATCCGGACTCGCCGCGACGACGACATTGGATAAATTAAGCAGCGTAATCGGAATATCCAGTTCGTTTATAATATGCGTATTGATTGAATTGTCGGTAATGATTCCTTTGCCGATCAGTGGGGTCGCAATTTCCTCCGTCAGCGTGTTCCACGTTCCAAGGTCCTTCCAATCCCCCTCGTATGGCAGAGCGACGATTAGATTGGCTTTCTCCACCACCTCGTAGTCGAAGCTGTTTTTCGTTAGCTTGTCGTACTGCTTCACCATCTCGTCGTATTGGATCGGAAGCCCGTGCGATAGCAGAATATTAATGATGAAATCCAGTTTGAATGCGAAAACCCCGCAGTTCCAAAGTGCTGCCTGCTCAATCATGACCGCTGCTTCTTCTTCGCGGGGTTTCTCCCGGAAGCTTTGTACATTCATATATGGCGCGTCATGCGTGGTCCCGTTTTGCGGAACGATATACCCGTATTTCTCCGAAGGATATGTCGGTTTTACTCCCATAAGCGCCAAATCCGCGCCTGACTCGTTCAAGACCCGGTCCAGTTCTTTGGTCTTGTGGAAGAACGACTCCTCAACGTAAGGATCGACCGGCATGACCACGACCGTCTCATTCAGGCTGACGCCTTTAACCGAATACAAATAGGTAGCCGCCAGCGCGATCGCAGGATACGTATCCCTTCTTTCCGGTTCGACAATCACTTCAATCTCGCTTCCCAGCTGGTTGTAAATCATTTCAACCTGCGGCTTGCTCGTTGCGATAAAAGCATGATCGCCAAGTCCGGCACTCGCAATCTGCCCCCAAACCCGCTGTACCATCGACTCAAGCTTTCCTTCCGAACTCAGCACCTTCAAGAACTGCTTGGAACGGGAATCGTTTGACAGCGGCCACAGGCGTTTGCCCGATCCCCCTGAGAGTAGAACAATTTTCATGGTGACTCCTCCTATACATATTAGTTAACTGATTTGCGAAGCATTTGAATTTGTTTTTTGCCCTTCATTCTTCACAATCAATTGGGCGGACCCTATGCCGCTTGTCCATGTATGATAATAGTTGGAGTTCTTGCCGTACGAATTGTCCAGCAGCGTATTGGGCTTGTCCATCAAGCACGATAAAATATGGCCATGCAGCCTTGACGTCTGTACCGTCTGGTAGCCGCTGAAGCGCTTGACAGCTTTATCTACCAAATAATCGGTGTACCTGCCCCAAATCGCCTGCATCGGCAGTGGACTGCTGCCTTTCTTTATCATTCTGACAATGAGATTAATCGATTTCTGCTCCACCCGGTTATACAAGGAGTTCCAATCCAAATAATCGCCGCGGCCCGCCGATTCGAGCTTCTCCTGCTCAATCGTTTTCTCAATATCCGTACGGAAGAAGCAGAGCAGATCTTTGCCCGGGCTGCCTTTGTGCCGGATCGGCCATAATTGATGGGCCATGTCGGGCGATAAATAAACGTTGCATTTATGGAATTTCTCAGATGCAGATTGATAGGACAACGTGTCGCGGACATAGAGATGAATATCTTTATGTCCATTGAATATTTGCGCCGTCCGGTCGAATTCAGACTCTTTCTTATAAAATATCGTCTGTGGAAGCATCACGATCCGATGGTACGGATAGCTGGTAATAATTTTCTCGCGCAGCTTCTGATGCGCCGGATACAGGTCTCCGAAGTTCCCTCCCCCATGCAGCACGATGATATGATCTTTCGGAATCATCAGTGAATCGGGAAAATCAAGCACGCTGTAGCGTGCACGGACGCGAATATTATAGTCTTTGAAGAACGTTTCCGTGCCTTTCATAATGAGCAGGTCGCCGCCGTTGCTATGAACGGGAATATCGATATAGTAAATGTTAGAGCCCGGCGGAATAACATTCAAAATTTGGCTAAGCTTATTTTTGAGACCATCCATAGGGTGAACATTCGGGGTACTCTTCATGACAATCCACTCCTTTATTGTTTCTCTCTTTCATTCGCTAGGTCAAAAATTAAAAAACATTTCTATCAATGAGCTGGGATGATAGAACCAATCCACTCCCTAGAGACTCCACTCGACGTTCCGTTTGACTAGCTTTGCCGGTACTCCCGCCACAAGCGTATAGGGCTCCACATCCTTCGTTACAACAGAACCCGCCGCAACAACGGCACCATTACCAATGGTGATGCCTTTTAAAATCGTCGATTTACAGCCGATCCAAACCTTATCTCCAATAAAGACCGGCTTCGTCGATTCGGTACCTAAAAGTTGATGATAATCGGTGTCTATTATGGATACATCCCAGGAAATTGCACAATTATTCCCTATCTTTACTTGTTCTTTGCACCTAATTTCAGATCTTCGATTAATAAATGTATGATCGCCAATCTCGATCTTCGCTTTTTTCGATTCCAGATAAAAGCCGGTATCTTTATGCAAGATGACGTTTTTCCCGATAATCAATTTGGAATCTTTAGCTTTGGATACAATGACTCTGCCGCACACCCGAAGCATGCTGCCTCCCTGTTCCAACTTCATTCTGAACAACATGCCGAGCAAAATACGGTATCCATATCTGACAAATTCCTTAAGGCTTCGCTTTCTCTTATCCATGATGTTTATCACCTCCAGTGGTGAAGTCTATCCTTGAAAACGGCCAACATCGACGAGATAATCGAGAAGCTGAGGCTTGTTTTTCAAATAACACTTGCTGCTCATTTTTTGCTGATATCGTAATAAAATTTCGGCCGTTCCCCTAGAACTAACTTGTAGATGTCGTAGTTGGTGTCCATAATCCCTTCCAGGTATTCCTTATAAGGACGGTCGGCGACATTCACAAGGCCTGAGTTATAACGTTCTCCCCAAATTCCCTGCCAATATCTTCCTAGACCTGCCTGGTCCATGTAATTGAATACATGAACGCCTACAATGAAGTCCAGACTGGCTGCACCCTCCATATAATTCCGGTAACGCATTGCTCTCTCAAACTGGTTCGCGGCCGAATTAGGAAGGAGAGGATCCAATCCTTGTTCCGCTGTACCGTAACCGAATTCGCTTATCAGAATCGGTTTGCCGCCCGACTTCTTGTGAACATCCTCCAAAAGTTCGGGTTTGAGATGATAACTGTAATGGTTGATACTGATAACATCCACGTATTTCCCTTCGATCTCCGCCATAACGCTCCGAAACTTCTCATTGTGAAAAGGAGTCGTTAGCCAGCGGTCTCCGAGAAGGAGATGATTCGGATCATATT
Organism: Paenibacillus sp. LPE1-1-1.1; assembly: GCF_040676435.1. NCBI lineage: Bacteria > Bacillati > Bacillota > Bacilli > Caryophanales > Paenibacillaceae > Paenibacillus > Paenibacillus sp. LPE1-1-1.1. The sequence goes on along the minus strand of NZ_JBEGHY010000012.1, from coordinate 720,953 downwards.
TGCGGTAGATCCGTGAAACCGTTCCGAAGAACGTGTCCAGATAATATCTAAAAAATGCGTCCATATCACGCCAAGCCGACGATGTATTGATCGGCAGCTCCGCTTCCTTCAATTCTTCAAAGGAATTAAAGCTTGTCTGCCAATGGCTGTTAAATTTGTCTATGTCTTGATATTTATCCTTCAGCCTTTTAACCAAACGTCCTTTGATCGCTGCTTTGCTAGCCTTCAGCTTCGGAACATGGGAATAAAACTTATGGTACTCGTATTCGTTGTCGATGAAGTACCCGATCAGCAGCGGATCATCCTTGTTCGGCTTGAGTACATTTGCTAACGTCTTATCGAGCTTGGCTTCCGCATCCGGCGCAAAAATGTCGAATATCGAAATCCCGCCAATATTAGCCCAGTTCATGCTCGTAAGCGGAAGCATCCGCACGTAAGGCAATTTGGTCTCATTGCTGTATTTCTCAGGCGAATAGCCCCCCGCACTGTTAAAACCCCATTTTCTGATACGCTCGGCCGCTTCCGAATAGATAGCATGCTCGGTTGGAACTTTCCCTGTTTTCCGGTATTTGTTCGCCAGATAGAACGAGAAGTTTTCTAACCCCATAAATGCCGATTTATATTCCTCTTGATTAGAAGGCATCGATTCGAACAGTTCCTCCCGGCCCTTTACCATCGTATAGGTTTCGTTGGCTGTAAGACCGTTCACCCCTAAGCTGAAAAAGAGATTGCCTCCCGGAGTTGTCATCACTTTGCGGCTTCCTATTTGTTGAATTGTAAAAAATCCTGTTTTTTGCAACCCGTATTTTGCCGCACTGCCTTCCAGGCCGCCGTATTGGTCACGATTCGAAGGCGGTGTTAAACCGCTGTAATAGGAGGCGTCTGCCGCGGCATCCGCTTCCAGTTGCTGTTCATTTGTCACCTTCCCGGGAAAATTCGCCGAGGTCAATTGACCGAACCTGTCCACTTTAATTAGGTTGCTTGCGTTGAGCGTATATTTACGGATGGGGCTTGGCTCCATACCATCCTTGACCGCATAGGTTTCCAGCACGTTATAACCTGTGAGTTGAAGCGGTTCGGAATAGGGCTTGAAGCCGAACCCATTATTCAAACGGTAAAAAACCTTTGCCTCGCCCGGAGCCGTTAACTGCACATCGTGCAATGTTTCGGCGCTTTTGGTTGACTTAATGTTCACGGAAGAGGTGCTTCGATTTAAAATCACATTTGAAACCTGAGGCGACCAAGATGCAGCCGATCCGTGCAGCTCGATTTTCAAATACCTCGTACCCGCCGGCAGTGACGAAGCTTCGTAAGCGTACTTCTGCCAATTGCCTACTGGATGGCCTACCGAATAGGCTTTAGCAGAAATTTCGGAATAATCCTTTCCATTCTCCGAAATGAAGATCCGATGTTTCTCAATGGTCTTTCCAGTAAAAAAGTAGCTGTAGACCATAAAGGAAGAAATATCGTAATCCGTATGATAAATGATGTTCCCCGGCTTCTTTGAAGTACGCACCATCCGGTTTGAATCGTTGCCGAAGAAATAGGGAGCACTTCTCAAAATATAAATACCCGATTTGCTGTAAAGCTGTTTAAAATTTTCGAGCGTGTCGTTCATTCCGACTGTCGTATCCAAAGTACCATCCGGCACATACCGGTAGGTGGAAACCCTGCTGGCCGCTGATTTGCCCGATGCCGAATGGCTTACGGCGGAAATCTTTATCAGAAGTTCGTTCACCAATTTGATCGGTGAAGTATAAAGCTTGCGTGTAAGAGATGTTCTGGGGTCGCTGCCGTCCGTAGTGTAATACACGGTATCGCCGGCAGTTGCTCTTTCCAACATGACCATACTGCCGTAAGGGACGGACCCCGAAGGCAGGTTGGACCTTACGCCCAATGAACCATTCAGCACCGCTTTCCCAATTACCGGTGATTTAGCGATATCGCTGCCAGTGTATTGTATTTTCAAATATCTTGCATCTCCACGAAAGTTCCGTACTTCATATACGACAAAATTCATGTTATCCGCGTCTTTGTAAATTTGCGGAGTCACTTCCTCGTATTCTTGTCCATCGTGGGAAACATAAAAATTCGGATGATTGTAAGGCCCGTTGTCCGGACGATAGTACGTGTATAAGGAAAAATTCCTTAGAGGACCGTTCGACCGGTACGTCATGTATTCGTTTGATCGAAAGCTTCGGATCACCCGGGTGGGATCAGCCGCAGCCTCAGATACTTGAAGAGAGAGAGTCTCCGAATGTTTGTAAACATGACTCCAATCCACAAGATCATCAACTACTATTTCAGCTGAAGTAGTGTTGGTAGAGTTGTCTGCAAAACCGTGTATCGGCATAATGGTTATAAGTAAACTAAAAATCAATAAAATATAAAGCAGTGTACGATTATATTTCTTGATGTTTTTTAACCTCTCCACCATTTTTCTCCTTTTCTCTCTTTGTCTAGTTATAGGTGCGCAATACACCGCTGATCAAACCGTTATTGTATATAATTTTGCTGATATTGCGGAAAATCCGATGCTTATCGAAGAAAAAAATGATCGTCAACAGCAGAAACACCGGAATCTTCAGGACGGATTTGACGATAATGCCTTTTTTCCTCTCCGAGCTGACTGCACTGCTCACTCCCTGCCAATAGATCCTGCGCAGCAGCCATTTCCTGCTAACTCTGCTGTGCGGAATTTTGTGCCGCACCCAGGCATGAGGGGTGTAATAGACGGTATAGCGGCTGCGGATTCGATCAATGAGCTCGGCTTCCTCGCTTGAAAGCAGGTTACTCCCCACTCTGCCCAAATCTTCCCGAAAAGGTTTTAGCGAATTGAAGACGGATTTGCGGAACGCCACATTGGCTCCGAATGGTATGGCCGGCTTTTTCATTTCTACAATTTCATTGGAATAATCCAAAATGGTATAGAGCGTCCGGTTTTCCGGCAAAAGCCAAGTCGGCTCCGCCCCTTCCCAAGCGGGTTCGATTCTGCCGCCAACGCAGCCGATTCGGGGATCGGTCTCAAATAAGGAGACAATCCCACTAATCCATTCCTTGGAAGCCATTGCATCATCGTCTAAGAACAGCACATACTCGCCCTTCGCTTCGCGAATCGCACGATTCCGGGCTACGGAGAGCCCCAGCCGTTCTTCATAAACATAAATAATCGGGATGCTTGTCATCTGATTGACTTCTTGAACAACCTGTTTGGTGTTGTCGGTGGACCGGTTGTCAACCACAATCACCTCAAACGCATCCGTAAAGTTTTGCCGTAAAAGACTTAAAAGAGCTTCTCTCACGTCCTCAGCCCTGTTATGGGTGCAAATCGCTACTGTCGCTTTCATGCATTCACCTCGTACCGTTTTGTCCCGGTATAAACTTTTATCATTTTTCCGGCTATCCCCTGCCAGTCCAGTTCTGCCAATTTTTTTGAAATGTGCTTCTCTACCTCGTTCATATTCATATTTACCGACATCGCCAGTGCCTTGCTTAATCCGTCCGGGTCAGCAGGATCGTATAAGATTCCGCATCCTTCGGAAACATATTCGCTAAGCGAACCGAGCTTGGGCGCAACGACCGGCTTATAATGAGAGAGAGCCAGAATCGCGCTTCCGGAAGTCGTAATCTGGTTGTAAGGCAGCACCATAACATTTCCCGCCCGTAAATAATCGACAAGTTCGTGATCATCCACAAAATGAGGATAAACTTTGATTCTGCCGTCATTAATCGGATCAATATAATCCAATTTATAACCGTCATCTACTTTTCCCGCTATCAGCAATCCAACGGAGTCCGACTTAACCGATAAAAAAGCTTCGACCAGCTTCTCGATTCCTTTATAAGGGTTGATTCTGCCGATAAATAAGAATAGGAACTGTTCCGGCGGAATGCCGAATCGCTTACGGATATCCGTCCCTTTGCCGACATAGGCGTCCACGTAATGGCCATGCGGTGTAACAATCAGCTTATCAGCGCTCACCCCGAACGTTTCGATAACCTCTTGTTTTACCGTTTCACTCATGACGAATCCTTTGTTGCAGACGGATAAAATAAACTTTCGCATCATATAATTCCATTTACTTTTGCCTGTCGAATGCGGCCAAATATTGTGAACGGTCCAAAACAACCGTACACCCCGGACTTTCAAAAACAATAGAAGTCCGGCAAATAACAGCGACTTCACGATCGTTAGGGGGAAATTGGACGCCTGATACGAATAACTGGGCCAATGCATATGGACGATGTCTCCCTTTGCAGGTTTAAGGGTGTTCTTTGTATCGTAATGTTCCACCTGCAGACCGTTATCTTCGATGGACTTTGTCAGCAATTCGGAATATTTGTTATATTCGCTAACTTTAGGCCACATGTAAACTGTTGGGTTACTCATCCATTCCACCTGCTCTTCCAGCTCTTTTAATGATCTTTTTTTCTCTCAGACGCCCGATCAAAAAACGGAAATCGTCTTTATCAAAAAGCATACCGGCAAACCGCACCTTAAACACGACCCGCATCGCCGCTATTGTGATCAGCATTCTTACCAGTGCACCGATTAATAAAGATAGGGCAATTCCGTTCAGACCGTATAAAGGGGTAAATACAAAGAATAGTCCGATTGTAATCGCAAGTGCTATAACCTGTCTGATTAGTACGAGACCGGGACGACCCAATGCGTTGAACGAAGTTGCCAGAATCCATGAGCCGCCCCCGAGAATGCATTCTATAGAAAGAAGATAAAACGCGGTGCTGGCCTCCAAAAATTCCTTACCGAATAAAATTCCCATCAGGAATTTGCCGATGAATATACTCGGTACGACCACGATCGTCATCAGGATAAGCGACAACCGGAAAGCCCGGCCGACCGTTGCGATAATCTTGTCCTTGTCCAGCCCTGTCAATTTCGGAAAAATGACATTCGAGATGGCCATCTGAACCGTGTTGAAAACGCGGGACAGAGCATATACGACGCTATACAGACCGAAATCCCGCGGCGTGAGCAGCGATAAGATAATGATTTTGTCAAACTGCGAATACAAGGTACCAAGCAGTTCAACGCCAAACACCCTGCTGCCGTAACCGAACAACGACTTGGCCGCAGCCCGGTCAACCATACGCTTCAACCAATCGATCTTTAGCTCGCCCCTCAATTGATACAAGGACCAAATGACGACTATCAGCGTTGTGATCAGGTAGACGAATGAAGCAGCGTGGATATCAAGCACTCCGGTCATAAAGAGTACGAGGATACCCGCCAAATTAAAAAGCGGAACAAACAACCTTACGCCGTTATAGATTTTGAAGTTATCCGAGCTTTGGGCAAGCGCCGCAATCAGATTGACCGCTAGCAGCAGCGGCAGCGTCAGCACGGTGTACCATCGTGCGGTCTGAATGACCTCGGCAGAATAGTTGCCCAGCCAAACCGGAAGATACATCCATGAAATGACGCCTACAATGATGCTGACCGGGAGCTGGAACAGGAAGCCTGCCCTGATGTATTCCGCTCCTTTGCCGGCATGCCGCTTCATGTTGTAAATAAGAGAAGTGGGAAGTCCGAATCCAACAACCCCTACCAGGAAGGTCGACCAGAACAGAATCGCCGAAAATTCCCCTTTGCCGGCGACGCCGAACATTCTTGCCGTCATGATGGAGGTCAGCGTGGTGATGACCATCACCATAAAATTGGTTGCGCTTGTGCGCATAATCGTTTGTACAAGACCGTTCCCATTTAATATTTTACGGATTGCCAATTGTGCCATAGACTACCTTCCCACGCCGGCCTTTATTTTTTTTCCAGTTGAAAAAATCTTCTCCGATTGTGCAGTACCGGTTACCTGTGTCAGAACCGATTTATATAATTCCGAATACTGTTCTAGCTGCGATTGTTTGGTGAAATTGCGGCTATGTTCCAGACATTGTCTTTGAATTGTTCGTTTTTCTTCAGCCGAGAATGAATAATATTCCCTTAACTTATCTTGAATGGCTTCTGAGCTGCCTGGAGCAAAAAGAAATTGACGATCCGGCACAACGTCCGGAATTCCTCCTACTGCTGAGGCGTATACGGGCGTACCGACTTGATAGGATTCGATGAGGACCCGCCCGAACGGCTCTTCCCAAATCGAAGGAACAACTGTGACATCTACTTGGGCCATGAGTTCCCGAGCCTCTTTCGGCTTCACTTTACCGGTGAACACGATGCGGCCGTCATTCCGGCACGATTCCGAAAGCTCCTCTTTCAGCTTGCCTTCCCCGCATACATATAGCCGCTCAACCATCTCTTTCGGTAATGAGCGGACAGCATCGATTATTTCACGAACACCCTTCTCCGGTTCGATTCTGCCGAAATAGCCAATACGCAGCGCCTTACGCTCGAAATCTTTCTCTCCCGCGGCGATGTCGCCATCCACTACGTTCGGAATGACCAGCTTTTGAGCATTCGGAAACAATCCCGCCGCTTCCGTATGACGCTTTAAAATATGCGAAGATATACCGACAACCGCGGATACCCGTTTGCTGAATCCAAGAGAAGTCAGCTTGTATAACCCCGCAATCAGTGGATTGGATATCGGCGAGCTGACAGGCGAGATGAGCGAGTAATCTCTTAATGTATGAACGATCGGTACACCTGCTTTGAAGAAAGCAGTCCATATCCCAGCCCCGAAACCGGACAAATTCTGAGTATGAACCAAATCAGGTTTGATTTCCTTCAATAGCTTCGTCACAGTCGCGATTTGCACAGGATTATAAAAATCGAGAAGTCTGCGAGCCACCTTATGCAGCGTGCCGTGGTTTTCCGAATCGCCGATCCAATACAAATTGTTGTAAGGAACACGATGAACCGTAACCCCATTAATCAACTCAGACGTTATACCGGCGTTTCTCTTTTGCCCTCCAGTCGTAAGCACGTGCACATCAGCTACTGAATTAAGCGTTTCGGCTAAGATTTGAGTCGATATTTCCGCACCGCCAATAATATGAGGGCTGTACAAACTATTTACAATAACGATCTTCATGCCTTTCGTCTCCATTCGCTATAGATGGGTCTAGCGGGAATTATCAGACCTTTACCCCTAACGGGCATACGCACAGGCATTCCGGTACGTATGGCTTCCGTTTCGAACCCCCCCCCGCGGATGAACCCGAACAACAACCAAAAATCCAGAAAAGCATATGAATCAAAATTCATGACGAGTGCGATGCATAATGCAAAAGCGAATTTCGAATACGAATTTGCCCCACAGCTGCGAAAAATCGAAACCAGAAATCCTCCAAAAAGGATAACCCCGATAAGGCCTTCCTCAGCGAACACCTTCGACACCATATTTCTCGACGTTGCGTCATAGGGATTAATAAATACCAGATCGTGCACTTCACTGAATTTCAATCCGCTGCTGAAATACTGCTGTAGGAGGGAGGCAAATTCCGTATAATAAAAGCCGCCGCCTACTCCAAAAATCGGATGCCTGGCAAATTCTAAAAAACCAATGGCCGGAAACACCAGCCTGATAAAAAATGAATTATCATTATTTATTAATTGATTGAAATTGAACTGAAACCGCTGCGTAAAATAGCCGCTTACCTTGAACGTTTCGATCAGAAAAGGAACGCCTACAACAACAACAAAAGCGCAGACTGACAGAACGACCAGCATCCGTCCCCTATTCTTGTTCGTTACTAGTACATAAATAACCAGCGCAGTCAGAATTACGGTGTACGCGTAAGCGGAGAAGGAAAGTACCATAAGCAGGATAACAGCGATAAGCAGATGCATCTGCTTTCGGAATCCCTGTTTATACAAGAAGAACATGATTAGCCCGCCGCTCAGCATATGGATCGCCGCCCATGAAGGCTCGCCCGACAGCATCTGAATTCTTCGGAGGTACACTTTATCCGCGAATAATCCTGTAAAGACTCCGGAAAATCCGTTGCGGATGAAAAATGCATCGATTAGCTGCAGAAAACCGGCTGCAAGCGGAGGAATAAACGCTATAGCAATACTTTTAGCGATACCGCTTCTAATCTCCGGATCTTCTTTCGCTTGTTCAGCGACATATACCGTTACCCTGTACATAGACAGACCAAACAGAAGCGTGATAATATGCGACGCACTGCTGGCGATATCACCGTTTCTCGTTGCCACAAGCAAGGAATGCCCAATGCTGTACATCACGAAGATGAGCAAGAATGCATCCCCCTTCTTGAACCTGAAGTCGGTAAACAAGAGGAGGACGGAAGCAAGGAACATTGGAAACATGGATACAGGCCTATAGACCGAGAATGGGATATATGGCAAGCTGTCGTACGTCAAAAGCATCAGGGATAACATAAATAGCGCAATAACAAGATTTCGAATAACCAACACCTGCTCTTTGCGCAATTGCCCTACGATAGAATCAACTCCAGATTTTTACGGGTCACAGAGCTGCTGAAATGATGGGTCACGTAACGGATCGAATTGCGCGATACTTTTTCGTTTATCTCATCGTTGTCCAATAATAGGAGTACATTTTGTACCATCTCCTCATCCGTTTCACAGACGAACAGATCCTCATGATTGATTGCATTAATGCCTTCACTGCCGATCGGATTGGTTACGACTGGTACTCCCCAAGACATAGCCTCGACGATCTTCGTTTTAATTCCTGTGCCAAAAAGCAGCGGAGCGATCATTAGAGCGGCATCGCTTACGACCCGCTTAACGTTATCCACTTCGCCGGTTACGATAATGTCAGGATAGGCCTGCTGCAGCCTAAGCACTTCGGCAGTCGGATTTTTTCCGACGATATAGAACTTTGCTTTCGGTGCTTGCTGCTTTATCTTGGGCCATATCTGCTCACAGAAATAAACGACGGCGGAGCTATTGTGCGGGATGTCCATTTTCCCTACAAAGACGATCTTGTTCCTGTCGTACGACCTGGGATTCCCCGTCATTTTCTTATCCGGGTCGAATCTCATCGGGATGCCGAGACAAGAGCGATGACTGACAATTTGCCGGAAGGTCTCCGCTTCTTTGGGAGAAGTAAAGATAAGATGTTGGAAATTTTGGGCTGCATGTTTTTCGTACTTGTGCAGCAGCTTGCTTTCGAAAGAAACAAGCCATTTTTGAATGAACTTCAAATTTGCAAACCGCTTGATACCGGATGGGAGCTTGTCCGAGAAGCCGCCGAATACAGATGGAATGTAGTGAAACCATTGAAGCTGCCGTTCATAGCGCAATGACAGAAGATCATCGTAGCTGAGCACCTTTTGTCCGATTCCGTCCGTAACGTATTCCGCTACACGCACCATATCGTAAAAGATGAATTCCGGCTGCTCTTCCTTGATCATTTCCTTGATCAGCCGATGTGTTCTCCGGGAGTAATAAACGGATACTTGCAGCGGCCACCTTCGCATTAACAAGGAATAGACCAGGACATTGAACAGTTTTTCGGCCATACCGGGCAATTGCAGGCATACCAAGCGAGAAATCGCATCCGGTTGATCCTTCAGGTACTTCTTGTCATCAACAAAAGACAAGTTCACGATCTGACATTCGGGATAAATATCTTTGATTTGATAAATGTATTGCTGAAGCAGGTTTTTTCTGCCGTCCGTATTTGGAAATGGCAGCCGGTTCGTAATAAACATCATCTTTTTCATTCATTTTCCGCCTTAAAAAGCATCTTTTGCCCCAAGGAGCACTTTGAATGTCTTGAATATGATTTTCAAGTCAAACCCAACGCTCCGATTTTGGATGTACTTCAAGTCCAGCTCAACCATTTCTTTAAAACTTAATTCATTACGGCCGCTTACCTGCCAAAGTCCTGTACAACCAGGTTTAACCGTTAAACGCAGCTTGTCGTAATCTGTATACTCCGCAACTTCCCTTACAAGAGGAGGTCTTGGGCCTACCAAGGACATTTCGCCCCGGAGCACGTTGATCAGCTGCGGGAGCTCATCAATGCTTGTTTTCCGTATGAACTTCCCGATTTTCGTAATGCGCGGATCGTTCTTCATCTTGAACATAGCGCCTTCAATTTCATTCTGAGCGAGCAGTTCTTTAAGCTTTTCTTCCGCATTGCTAACCATGGAGCGGAATTTATACATCCGGAACGGCTTCTCGTTCTTGCCGATCCTTGTTTGATAGAATAATACGGAGCCTTTCGGATCCTCTAATTTAATCAAAATAGCAATGATAACAAACAGCGGACTTAACAGAATCAATCCAAACAGCGAACCGGTTACATCAATGGTACGTTTGAACACCGAATTCAGGGAAAACCTATAGTCATTAGGAGTGTTCAATACCACTTCATCGCGATACTGCGGATGCATGGTTATTCACCCCCTATGCCTATTAATTGCTGTTTCAAATGCTCCCGTTCCAACAATTCTCCAAGCTCTCTCATGAGCTTGTGTCGAAGGTCGTTATTCCGGAGCGCAAAATCGACCGTTGTCATAATAAAGCCATGAGTTTCACCCACATCATAGCGCTTGCCTTGGAAGTCATATGCATAAACGCCTTTATCTACATTCAGCTTTTGAATCGCATCGGTTAGCTGAATTTCTCCGCCTGCGCCAATCTCTTGCTGTCCTAAGTAATCGAATATATCCGGGGTTAGAATATATCGGCCCATAATTGCCAAGTTGGATGGAGCCTGTCCTTTTGGCGGCTTCTCCACAAAACGGTTCACTTGATACAGACGGTCCATCTTCTCGCCAGGATCGACAATCCCGTACCGGTCTGTTTGATCCGCATGAACGGTTTGAACGCCGATGACCGAACTTCCGGTACGCTCATACTGCTCGATCAACTGCCTGATGCAAGGCACTTCGGCCTCTACGATATCATCGCCAAGCAGAACAGCGAACGGCTCGTCTCCGATAAAATTGCGTGCGCACCATACAGCGTGACCGAGCCCTCTTGCTTCTTTTTGCCTTATATAATGAAGATTTACATTGGAGGATTTTCTAACTTTTTCCAAAATGTCAAACTTCCCTTTACTCTCGAGCGTATATTCCAGCTCAAACGCAATATCAAAGTGATCTTCGATTGCACGTTTACCTTTACCAGTCACGACGATGATGTCTTCTACCCCTGATTCAATGGCTTCCTCTACGATGTACTGAATGGTGGGCTTATCAACGATTGGAAGCATTTCTTTCGGCATCGCTTTCGTCGCCGGCAAAAACCGGGTACCAAGTCCTGCAGCAGGAATAATGGCTTTTCTCACTTTTTTCATTTGACTTCACCCTATCCTATTTATATTTTTTTATTCGCATTGTACCGAGATGCTAAAAATGCGAGCTATGCTTTCCTTGTCTGAGAGCATAGCTCGGATTTTTAGAAAAAAAACCCGAGGTAAAATAAAGATTGCTAGGGCATTTAACCCTTCCTCACGTCACACTCTTGACGATAAACGTCTAAGGTCCTTTGACCCACAGCATGACCGAGTGCCTCCGGTGATAGAGGTGCAGGAGGCATTACCTTCCAATCCAACTAGCTATTATCTCGGTATAATGACGTTAAGCCTCGTTGCTAGCTCCGTAATAGTAGGAATAGGAATCCGAATGATTTCGGTTAATGTTATTGAGAACAACGCCGATAAGATTGGCTTGCACATGCTCGAGAGAGGCCTTCGCCTTGAGCGCAACTTCTTTTTTCACTTTTCCCGAGCCGATGACAAGAACGACGCCATCGCTTTGGGCCGCAACGATTTGAGCGTCCGTTACGGACATGATCGACGGTGTATCGATGATGATCACGTCATAGGTTTCTCTCAACTTCTCAAGCAGCGCCCCCATATGATCCGACGATAGCAGCTCTGATGGATTAGGCGGATTCGGGCCTGCGGCAATGACCGACAGATTCTCCGTATTCGAATGCTGGATGACATCCTTCAGCTCTTGTTGATGGAACAAGGCGGATGTCAAGCCTTTATGGTTGGATAGTCCAAAAATGTGATGCTGCGCCGGTTTTCGCAAATCCGCATCGATCACCAGCACCCGTTTGTTTGCATGAGCGAAAGAAACCGCCATATTGGCGCATGTTATGCTTTTCCCTTCGCCCGGTTGGGATGAGGTGACCATAATGATCTGCAGTTTATGGTCGATCGTCGAAAACTCGATGTTGGTCCGCAGCATCCGATAACCTTCGGATATTGGCGAATTTGGATTTTTTTCCGCAATAAGGTTCCATTTACGTATCAAGCGAGACATTGCTTCCCCTCCCGGCTCTTGGTGTTAGCTTGGCTTTGCTGCCCCTATCTATGGCATCACTCTCTTTAAACTTCGGAATCGATGTCAGTACCGGAACCCCAAGCAGCATCTCGATGTCTTCTTCGTTCTTGATCGTGTCATCCAAATAATCCAGAAGGAAGGAAATGCCTACGCCCGCCATCAAAGACAGTATGAATGCGACAGCAATATTCATAATCGGATTTGGAGCCACCGGGCCATGCGTCTCTTTCGGATCGGCCTGGTCCAAGACGGAAACATTGTCAACCTTCATCAGCTCAGGAACCGATTTTTGAAAAACGATCGCAACGGCGTTGGCGATATTGGCCGCCTTCTCATAGGAGTCTTCCCGGGCGGTTATGGTCATTATCTGTGTTTCATTAGCCGAGCTGACGTTTACCTTGCCAGCGAGCTCTCCGTACGTCTTAGCAAGCTCCGGGTACTCTTTGATGACTTTTTTCATCATACGAGGCGTTTTAATGATTTCTTTGTAGGTTTTGATGAGTCCAATCGTGGAGTTAATGGAGCCTACGTCTATGCTTGGTTGCATCGAGCTGCTGTCCTTGAAGTCGTTGACGATTAGTGTAGCGGAAGCTTGATACTGCGGTTCGATGAAGTTGAACGAGTAAATGCCGATGGTCAGACAACTTACTGAAATAATTAAAGCAATCCATAAAAGCCTTCTTTTGATGATCATCCAATATCGTTTTAATTCCAACTTGGTTCCTCCGTTACTAGTTAAGTCATCTTGCCGTTAATGTTTGTAATAAATTATTCCTAGTGAATATTAATGTTTTTAAGTTATTCAAAACGCGAACTTTCGGGCACGGTTAATTCAGAGAAGCACCCAGTCCGATGCTTCCAATCACGTTTATGTAACTCTGCTATGTAACTGCTTATTTACTTATATTCATAAACTCATCGACCGTTCCGCCATTCATGACGTGCTCCATCATATCTTCCGAGCAAGCCTCATGTCCCACCTTCTTGAGCAGCAGCGATACAAGCTCAGCCATGTCAACGGGTTCGTTACTTACCGTATATCCAGTGACCATAAGAAGTTCAGCTAACGATCTCGAATCCTCTTGTCTCTCTTGATTCATTAGAGAAGGATCTTCAGATAGTATTTCCAAAAATTGCTTCAGCCGTACTCGCTTCTGCTCCACATTCGAAACATTCATCTTTGACACCCTCCATTTTTCAACCCTCTCGTTCACTTAAGATTGCTACAAATCGACAAATAACACAAGCTTCATTAAGAGGTTTTAATATTAGTAAAATATAATTTTTGCTATAGCATTTGATTTTTCTCCTAACTTGTTTCAGGAGTCATGTTAGCCTTGCTCCCACTGTGAATCTAAGTATGACACAGATTTTTGATATTCTTGAGGGAATAAAGACATGTTGTCGGTTAGACATTCCTGCTCATTTTCAAAATGGTTTTCATAAGTACGGACTCCTAATTTATCGAATTAGGTAATTTTAACTTTTCTCATTATTAGTGCCTGAATAGATGAATTTGTCATTTGGAAGCGCTTTATGTATGTTTACAAATATTCCTTCTTCAGATTCATTCAGTATATAGTTAAACTAACTCTTTTCCTTGTAAAATATAGGTTTTTGACTGTTCATCACTATGTCTTTCATTCAAATTTCATTAATAATTGCGCTCTATTTTTTATAAAATAAGGGACTATTGACTAGTGTCCTAGAAAAGTAGGACCCAAAAACACCATTCGACAACATTCGCATTTACTTGTTTCATGATCATTTTTGTACATGGAAACGTCTTTTTTATCTCTATGTAATAAAAAAACAAGCATTTCCGCAAAAAACGGATCTGCTCGTTTCCAAAAATTTCCTTATCGATGTTCAAAAAAAGTCATTTTAGCTTCTCTTCCACGCATTACTTATTTTGAAAATAGGAAAATAGACGACTCCATACCCCCCGGTATGAAAGCGCTTCGACAGGCATCCTGCCGAAAGTCTTATTTCCGATTACACACTGCGCATTGTTTAGAAAAAAACACTCCCACGCCTCTCCCATACGCTCATGGATAGCATCATAGGCCTCGCGCAGCCGAAATCCTCTGCGCTCTAGATGATGTGCGTCCGACGAACCGATGTAAATGAGGCCGCTGCTGCAAAACGACCATGCTGTTTGTTCGATGCGCCTGCCAAAGCCGCCAAGTAACGAATGGGTTGTCAGGTAGCTAATGCGATTGATCACATAAACTTCGTCATTTTTTGAAAAGAGAAAGTTACAAATGCTGTACGAGCGTTGCATTACTTCATTAAAGTATGCTTTTTCCTCAAGGCCGCTTATTCCAAGTTCAAATCTTATCCAGTATTTTTGCTTGAACAATTGATTAACTACATTGGTTTTCATGTGCTGTCCCTTCACTAACAGTTACTTCTTTTGTGAGCTTGTCGATTATAGGACAATTTGATTCCTCCTTTAATAACAAGCCTGCTCAAGCGTCTCAAGCATGGATAATAACTCCTTCTTTAGTTCTGGATCCGTTATAACGCCCTCTTTATTCAGTCTCAAATTGATGTGCGGTATGATCACTCTTTCTACAATTTCAGCATTGATCATTTTAAGGGTAAGCAGCAGTGAAGCATGGGCTTTATCACCGCCCATTGGAGTTGGTGAGGCGCTGTGGATTTAATATTTAATTGCATGTATCGATAACCATTGAGATTATCAGCATGTAAAAGTAATAATTCACTGTAGTCCGTATCTGATTTTAAAATTGCCTTTTCAATTTGAACATACAGAGATTTGTTTTGTTGCAGTAACCAAATGAAAAGGATGAAGGAAATAAAAATTAAGAGAATTATGATGGTTGGGTAAAGAGCCTTATTAGTCTTCATTTTCTCCTCTTTCACAGGGAATAGTAATCTGTTGAAACGTTGCTGACTGAAAGCGTACAATCGAAGCGTTCGACTCCCGGATACTTTTCCCCCAAACTCGTTATCGAGAAACCATTTTTTCTATAGGAACCAACAGCATCTTTATCGGTTTCCGCCTTTATTCTTACGATTCTTTTCTTTTTTATGAGTTCATTTATCATTCACTGCCTATACCCATACAGCGGTAATCGGTTTTAATTGCAATATGCTTTATCACTACGTTCGTATATGAATCCAATTAATCCTACCAGCTCATTATTTTTGAAACTTCCTATAAGTTCTCTTGAATCCATTTCTAAAAGACGCAGCCAACTGATTAACTGATCATCTTTAATGGTCTGGTCGTGGTGCAAAGCTCTTAGATTCATGATAACATGATTAAAATAAAGTCGGGGATGGGGCAATTACTTTAGAAAAGGAACAGATTTTTTAAGTGGAAGCAGTATGAATAAGAGATAATCTTGCTAATAGTAATTGGGCCGAAACTAGGAGGATAGAGATGGAGGGAAATAATAAGTTCATAATCAGCCGGAGAAAGCTGTTGGCGGGAATGGCAGCAATGGGCCTCAGTTTTATGAGCGGGGGTGTTATTAACCGTCTTTCCGACAAGAGCTCGAATACAGGAGTAAGTGTAAGAGATTACGGAGCCGCCGGCAATGGAGTGAAAGATGATACGGCAGCATTCCAGAAAGCAATCAACGATTGTGTAGCCAAAGGTTATAAACTATATGTTCCCGCAGGTAAGTATCTCATCAAGGGAACTCTCGATAATTTTGACAATCTGATTATGGAAGGTGTTTCGAATAATAAATCCTACTGGTCACAGACCGGTTATGACGATTTCGAAAAGGGGTCCGTTCTGCATGGTTCCGGGGATAATGTACTGATCGGAGGAAGCATAAAAAGGGCTCAATTTTCAAATTTATGTTTTGAAAATTTTGATCTGGTCGCCGGTGTATCCAGTCCCAGATATGTCCTTTTTGATTCCTGCAGCTTTAAGGAGATTCGTCGAGTACTCAGCGCACCAGGCAACAAGAAGGGTGCCTATCATAATTACAAATTCAGATACTGCTCGTTTACGGTTTATGATACAGACGTGCTGTTTGAAGGCAGAATCATTGACAGTTCATGGGATCAGTGTGTCTTTGTAGGAACAAAACCGTTTGATTGGGTACAGGCGATTGCCAATCAGGTGACAAACTGCCGGTTCGAATGGATTGACAGGGATGCCGCGATATCCATGTATGCCTGCCGCATGATTCAAATCTCCAACAATTTCTTTGACAGAGTTAGAGGAGCGGCTATTGAAATCAAACAGAAAAATAATGGAATTGTCATTTCTGCCAATCAATTCAACCGGTGCGGCAGCGGCAAAAATTCAGCCGGCGGCGGTACGAACATGAAGGAATTGTATAAATCTTTTGTGGTGGTGTATGGCGACTTCTCGGATGTGAACATCATTCAAAATACGTTTCTGAAGAGTCAAAGCAACGACCGATCGGGTGAATTATGTCCCCAATATGTGATCGCCAAGCGTGCAGACATACCGAACTGCCAATTCAAATTCCAAGGAAACGTCGTAGTTAATGGATTTGTCTCCTCATTGATTTTCGATGAAGATCAAACCTATGAAAATATTAAAATCGATGTGGATTATGTATTTCCCTCCCTTGCCGATTATGTGGTCAACTTGGCCCAGTGTGCTTCTCACGAAATTCAAACGTCCTGCGATACGGATACGATCGTGGAAGAAATACCGGCGCAGCTGACGGTTCGGAATAAGGCGAACATCCAAATTGCCGGGGAACAAAAGGGAGCGGTATTCGGCGGCAAGGTTAACGGTTTTATGCGTTATGACCGTGGAGAAGTCATTTTTGAAGATTACGCGTATCATAAAATCGTACCATTAAGTATGGATTGGAATAAATCTTATGACATCCCGCTGTCGCACATGGTGAAAGGAGTTTATTTGCACCTTTCCATTTTGTATTCGACGAGTGGAAATCCGGACGGTGGAGTGACTGTTTCCATGTCTGGATCTTCTACGTTAAGCTTGCCGAAACTTCCATTAAGCGGCTTTGAGAAAAAATTATACACGTCTAAATTTTATATTCCTTTCCAATCATCAAGTGACTCAGCCCGAATAAACGTATTTGCGGACGGTTCTTCGAACGGGACGGGATCCATTTTTATTCATGCACTCAGTGCGACTTACACATCTTTTACACCAAAACAGATGTATGATTTAATGAGTTAATATATTCTCGCTCGATGCCCACGATGATCCCGGTCAGAGTCGGAAATACGTGTGGTATAAACTGGACAGACGCACGCAAAAAGTGCCTGTTTCCGAAAGGAAACAGGCACTCTCCTTGATCATTTGGTTACTACAGTCAGCACCGGCGCATTACTTCCATTATCCTTTGTAAAAAAAACGATGCCGATATTGTTAGTCGCAATCGGATCCTTCACATGCAGGCTAACGATTTTGTTCCCCGCATTCCACGAATCATCCGCAACATGACCTTGCTCGGAAAAAGTAGAAATCTCGGCTTCTATCCTGACTAGAGAAGGAATTTTCAACGGGAAGCCCCGTTAAGGTGAACACTTTCTAATCCGGCATGTGCCGTCTTCATGATGTTGACCATATCCGCATAAGGCTGATCCTGCTGATTGACCAGGCCAACGTTGTAGCTCTCGCCGTCCGGACGCCCGGTAACCGGCTGATCGTAGTAGGCATACCAGCCTGAGCCGACAAACAACGGATGCGCAGCCTGGCTTTCCACAAAAGCTCGGTAAGCCATTCCTCTTTCACTGATGCTTGTTGTCATCGTAGCCGCACTGATATAGGAAAGTCCGCGTTCGGACGAGCCGAATGAATGTTCCAGATTCAACAGGGGCTTTCCATAATCTTCGTATCTGGAAATCCAACTCGCATCTCTTGCATAACTGTCCACGGAAAAGGCATCTACAAACTCCATAGCCGCTTGATCCCAATCTAAGCTGGTTCGCCAGGTAGGAACGATGGACGTGCCCAGGAACAGATGGTTCGGATCGTATTTTTTAATAATGTCCCTGATCAAGGAATAATAAGTTCTGGATGCCAGCCTGATATATTCCGATATATCGACCGCGGGAACTTTGGTGATATTGACCTTGGTATCTTTCAAAGCGTCAAACGATACAGCGTTCGTACCCAGAAGCTGATTGACCGCGTCGAGGCTGCCATTATATCTTGGCTCAAGAAAATCCACGAATGCGCTTTTTGCCGGAGAGGACGAAGAATAGGTCAGCACCTCTTTTACGATATCGGCATTCCAACCCGCTTCATTATCGTAGGTATAACCGATCAACCACTTGCTGTATCTCGCATTTTGAAGCTGTGTCTTCAGCGCGTACTCGATGATGGGCCCGCTCTGCGGGTCAAAAACGTCGTACGTCCATTGTATCCTTCTCAAATTCGAGGGGTCTTGCAGCGATTGAATGTACGGAAACGTTATGTTTTTCGGTTTGGTCCACTTGCTGAAGGTGTTAAAGCCCCACTGGATTAAACGCTTCTTCGTAATATCCTCCCATTTCGACTCAAATCCGCTTCCGTATTTTTTCATGACATTGGCCATAACGAAGCTGACGTATTCGCCGTTGGCATCTCTGGTGTAGGCGGGAGCGTAAGCAGTACGATCGGGCAATTCCTCAAAAATCTGCTTAGAGGTGCCGTCCGGTTTCAGGATCGACGTCTTATATCCGGTTTCCCATAAACTTGCTGCATCCACTCCTTTAACAATAAAGGGATATCCGTCCGGCGTAATAAACCACCATTTCCCGTTAATTGTTTGAAGCCTGAAGTACCCGGTGCTTGCTTGCTTTTCTAAGCTTTTAAAGCCTCCATATTGATCATATTTTGTGGGATCTAGCGAAACATTCGCCAAGGCAACGGCCTCATTCGCATATTCCAGCCGCAGCTGTGCTTCGGATGTAACCTTTCCGGCCCAGGTTTCATTCATCCATTGACCGAACTTGTCCGCCAGCAGAGCCTCCTTCTTCAATTCAGCTTTCAATCCTTCCTGGATAAGAGCAGGTCTCAGATATTGCCCCTCAACGCCAGTACCTCTATAAATCTCAACTTCCGTCAGCGGAATATGTTGATAGGCTTGGGTACGCTTAATGTTCAGCACGATAAACCTGACCGTCTTGTTTGACATCGGGATGGTTACCGAATAGTTTAAATCGGTTCCCGTTCTTACGTGTCTGGTTGCAATGTAATACCCCGTCGCCGATTCGGGACGGTACTTTACGGTAATGTCCTTAAATCCCCAATATTTGTTGGGTGAATTCAGCACCACGCGGATCTGGTGCAAGGGGTAGTCCTTCAACAGATCAATAACCACATTCACAGTTGAGTGAGAGTTTGCGCTACCCATCCAGCCTGCGTAAGCCGGGGTTCCGTCGAACAAGACGCCGTCCGCCGAGGATATAACCCCAGACTCGTTCCAGTCGGGAGAGTTCCCTGCGTTCGGAACAGGGCTATGAATATAGTTTCCTGTATTTAGCATAGTGTCTTCACCTCTAACTTTACCCATTGGGACAAAAACGGTTGTAACGACAAATGCCAATAAGAACGTCAAAATACCGCTGCGATTAAACTTTGATTTTTTGTTCATATTTAGTAGAACCTCCAGTTAGTGATACTCCCTATATCGTCATCTCGAACGGTTAATATTAGTGTTAAGTTATTAAATTTTTTACGTGTAACACTGGAAGAGCTGTGAATGAGAAGCCAGCACCACTGAGTTAGCAGAATTGTTGCGGCCGTACCCTTAATCACACGGGCATCATGGAAGCGATAATGACCATCATAATCCGAAGCACAAAAATAAGAAGCACACCGTGTTCGATGTTTTCGATGAACGTTGCTAGAACTGCCAGACGAAAGAACAGTCCGTGGACACTCGTACACCGCGGAAAGGGATTGGCTCCATTTTACAGAAACTGTATTCGTTTTGCAGGGCTCTCTCACAGTAGCAGGCTTTTATTATTTCACCTGTCTACCGTATGGGGAGCATATCAAACTTTTCCTAAACCGCCGCTGTTACTTATCTCCACGTTCCCAATTTACGGAAATTACAATCGTTAATCAATTTCGTTATCTTGCTATTCCATCCGCAAATGCGTACATACGTTCACTTTCGGGGTTATACTAGTGGTGGAGGTGAAGAGGCATGGTAAACCAAAGCAAGCAAAACCCGAACCAGCCCTTTTTCGATTCTCAATCCGCAGCGGAAACACCGTCAACGGCATTGGGACTTCAAGAAAAGTGGAATGCCGTCCTCGGCAACGATGCTTCTTATAATGAAACCTTTCTTTATGCCGTCAAGACAACGGGAATTTTTTGCCGGCCATCCTGCAAATCAAGACCGCCGAACCCGGATAATATCACTTACTTCGATACGGCTGAGCAAGCGGCGACCGCCGGATTTCGTCCATGCAAACGCTGCAAGCCGACCGGACAACGCCTGCCCGATGATGAATGGATCGCTGCCGTGACTGACTATATCGACCAAAACTATAGCAATGCTCTAACCTTAGAGCGGCTGGCAGAGATCTGTCACGGCAGCCCCTACCACCTGCATCGGACTTTCAGAAGGTTGAAGCAAATGACTCCCGTCGCTTATATCCAGCAGCAAAGGATTAACAAGGCGAAGGAGCTGCTCCTTTCTTCGGATGATCCTATTTCAGATATAGGCATTCGTGTGGGCCTAGCCAATACGCCGTATTTTATTACCCTTTTCAAAAAAATAACCGGACATACGCCGGCAAGCTTTCGGAAAAAACAAACTGATCATTGAATGGAGGCTTCATCCTATGGAAAACAACGCAAGCCCGCAATTATATTGGACGCTTCTGTCGCATGAGGAGTGGAATATTCACCTTGCCGCGACTTCTGAGGGCCTTTGTTTTGCCGGCTCTCAAAACCAACCGATGGAGGAGCTTGTTCAATGGGCGAAAACAAAGCTTCCGGGCAGCGTCTTGATTCAAAATGACCAGCTGCTGCAGCCGTACAAAGACGAGCTGATCGAGTATTTCCAAGGCAGGCGCACAAGCTTCACTGTCCCGTTCGATTACCGCGGAACCAGCTTCCAGCTAGAAGTATGGCGCGCGCTGAACGACATTCCTTATGGCCAAACCAAATCCTATTCGGATATCGCCAATCTCATTCAAAGGCCGGCCGCGGTCCGGGCCGTAGGCACGGCGATCGGTGCAAATCCGATCCTCATTACGATTCCCTGCCACCGCGTGATCGGTAAAAACGGAGCCCTAACCGGTTATCGCGGCGGCATGGAGATGAAAAAAAAGCTGCTGCAATTGGAGAATGAAGCGGCGAGACGGGATGGAGTTGAATCCCTTGCTTGAGCCTCTCGCCAGCCGTATCGCAAAGCTGGACATCGCAGCGCTTCAGCAATCGCTAGAAGAGCAGGGATTTGCGAAGCTGCCCGTCTTATTAGATCCTTCGGAATGCCGGGAAATGATTGGCACCTACGAGAACGAAGCGCTTTTTCGCAGCACCGTTAACATGGCAAGATACCGGTTCGGAATCGGAGAATATAAGTATTACAGCTCTCCGCTTCCCTCCATGCTGCAGCTGCTGCGTGAAGGCTTATATCCTGGCCTTGCTGTCACGGCTAACCGCTGGTTAGAACAATTAGGCAAAGAAGCCGCTTATCCGCCAGCCTTCCATGATTTTCTCGCCCATTGCCACAGCGAGGAACAGAGGCGTTCTACCCCGTTAATATTGAAATACGAAGCAGGCGGCTATAACTGCCTGCATCAGGATTTGTATGGAAAAGTATATTTCCCGTTTCAGGTCGTCTTTGCATTGAACCAGAAGGAGACCGACTTTACGGGCGGTGAATTTCTGCTCGTCGAGCAGCGTCCGCGAGCGCAGAGCCGTGGGCATGCCATTACGCTTGAGCAAGGCGAAGGCCTTATTTTCCCCACTCATGATCGACCGGTCTTAGGTACGCGCGGCTATTACAAGACGACGCTTCGGCATGGCGTAAGCACCGTTACCTCAGGAACGAGGTACAGCCTCGGCATTATTTTCCATGATGCCACGTAAACGCAGTTCCACATTCAAGGAGGTTTATCTTATGGCAATCATTCCAAAGCTTATTCACTTGCAGGTATCCCAATGAAAACCGAGTATTTATACAAGCAGCCTAAGACGCTTCTGAATAAGGGAACCGGTTTTCTGACTGGCTACAGCCATTCGCTGAACCCTTATACCGGCTGTGTTTTTGGCTGCTCTTACTGCTATGTCCGGAAAATGCCGGTTTCGCTGTTTAGAAACAAAGAATGGGGGACCTGGGTCGATATCAAGAAGGATGCTGCGGAGGTTTTTCGGAAGGAACTGCTTAGAGCCCGCACCAAAGGACCTGTCACGATCTTTATGTCCTCCAGTACCGATCCTTACCAGCCTATTGAGCATAAGGAAAGGATTACACGCTCCTTGTTGGAGGTCATGGTAGAGAATCCGCCCGACTTTCTGCTCGTTCAAACGCGCAGCCCGCTTGTCCGCAGAGATATCGATCTTTTGCTGCGGCTCGGGGGGAAGGTCCGCGTCAGCATGACGGTGGAGACGGATCTCGATGAGATCCGCAAGCATTTTTCGCCGCAGGCCCCTCCGATTCAAGCCAGGCTTAAGACTCTTCAATTATTGAAGGAAGCCGGTGTTCAAGCGCAGGCCGCAATCGCTCCCGTACTGCCAAGCAGCGAGGCATTTCCGGACAAGCTGCGGCCGCTTGTTGACCGAATCTGCATCGACGATTATTTTATGGGCGACGGCAGCAGCGGAAAAAGAACCCGGCAAATGGGCATTCATAAATGGTATGAGCCGCTGGGGCTTGAAGAATGGCATGATCCTTCCGCATATCAAATCGTTTATGAACGGATGAAGCGCGTTTACTCCGAGGAGCAAATCTATATCAGCCAGCAGGGCTTTGAACCCTAGCCTCTGGCTAGCGCTTTCGCTTCATGGCGCGAATCCGTGTTTTCGTTTCCGGATCTACGCGGTAGGATTCCGTTATTTTTTGCAAAGCTTTGTTGTATGTGAAATCGTCCAGAGAGCTGCTCGCCAAATAGGCTTGCGTGATCTCTGGCAGCTTCACATAACAAATCGAAATCGCCCACGCCACCGCCATTTTGACGTAGTAGCTGCTGCGGTCGGTCTGATCAAGTAGCCGCAATAGACGGTGAATGTAATCTTCGTCGATATAAAAATCAAGCAGCATGACGACGCCGAAGCGTATTTCATACTCTTTATCCGACGCAAGATACGGCTGTAAAAAATTCCACACGGTATCCTTGTTCGTTTTCGTGATCTTCAGTCCGATGCAGAAGCTGTCGCACACGGACCAATTGTCCATTTTCGGCACAAAATCAGCGATATAGGGCAAAACTTCCTCGATGTCGGCTTGTATATATCCAATGACCATCCCCTGCAGCATGACTTCCTCGAAGTACTCGCTTTCGGCATTTTCAAGAAATTGGCGCCAATCGCCCTTTGCGATCGTTTTTGCGAGCTTCCGCAGATATGGCAGACGAACGCCTAAAACGTTGTTTATGTTCGGAATAAGCGCAGCAGAAAATTTCCGGTAATCCTCCTCCGCCCACGCAAGCAGCTGTTCCTTAACGGTTATATCCATGACCTTGCTCCTTTTTGCTTATTCAAATGAAAGGTTCCATAAATAAATGGAAGCGACTGAACCATGCGGAGAATACCGGCGTCTATATCCGTCAAATTGCTCTTTGGTCAGCGAATCAAGACCATACAATTTCATCATACCGCGCCGGACGGCAATATCTCCCCAGCTGACGATATCCGGACGCTCCAGCGCATGAATAAGCAGCATTTCCGCTGTCCACTTTCCGACTCCCTTTAAGCCGATCAGCCTCTTTATGACTTCAGAATCCGGAAGCTGCCGCAGTTCATTCAATGGGAAGTCTCCCTGCGCGATCGTCTGCGCGATATTTTTAATGCATACGGCTTTTTTCATGGTCATGCCGCAGCCTTGAATCGCTTCGGCTGCCTGCATCGCCAGATTGGCCGGCGTGATTTCTCCCAGCCTTTCCTGCATTCGCTCCCATATGGTGCGGGCTGCCTTAGCTGAAATAAGCTGGCCGACAATCGCATGCACGAGTGCCGTAAACAACTCCGGCATGATGACCCGTTCGACCTTGCCCAGGCGCTCCATGGCTTCGCCAAGCACAGGATCAACGCTTTTTAAATAGTCGATTTCCTTAGCTCCATAATCAAAACACTTCGTTATTACGGCCGGCATTCCGCTTACCCTCCACCTTCAACGCCCATCGGCTCCGATTGAATGACGAGCTCATTTTATTTACACCTGTTCTCTAACTATACATCACGAGGCGGCGTATAGCAGAATATACGAATAGAAGAGCAAGATAACGAAGCTTCGCATTACGGAGATGAGGAGCCGGACAAAGAAAAACAGCCTTCCCGATAGTAAAGGAACGCTGCTTTTGTATAAATATAAGCTTAGTATATACGGTGTTTCCAGCCGTTTAGCTTGGCAACAGCCTCAAGATAATAATAATCGCCATAGATTAAGGAGCCTTCGGCGTTAGCTGATACGCTGCTCGAGCCATGCAGAAGAATAGCTTCATGCTCGGGGTTATCCCAGGTTGCGTAATTTTCAGTAAGCGAACGCAAAATACGCTCGGCCGCTCCCGCATACAGGCCTTTTTCGCCTGCCGGAACAACCTCCGCGATTTCAAGCAGGCCTGATGCTGCGATCGCCGCCGCCGAGCTGTCGCGGAACCGGCCTTCCACCGATTCAAAACGGAAATCGGAATAAGGAACATGATCCTCCGGTGAAGCTGCTATAAAATAATGCGCGATCCGTTTGGCCGTATCCAGGAACCGCTCATCGCCGGTATTGCGGTACGCATTAATGAAGCCGTACAGCCCCCAAGACGTACCGCGGCTCCAGGAGGATTCAGCAGACAGGCCTTGCCCGCCAAAGTTTTCAATATAGGTGCCTGTCTCCGCATCAAAGGAAAGAATATGCTTTGTCGAGCCGTCTTCGCGAATACCGTACTTCATCGTCGTTTCCGCATGGGCAGTTGCCATATGTTTATAACGAGGATCACCCGTCACCTTGCTCGCCCAGAAGAGCAGCGATATATTAAGCATGCAGTCGATGATTACCCAGCCATGCTTGTCTTCATTCCAGGCACGAATAAACCGGCCTACCGGATTGTATCTTGCCGCCAGGAAGTTGGCTGCTTCGATCCCGCGGCGAAAAGCATCCTCATCGCCGGTAATCGTATGCTTAATGACTGCCGTGGATAGGAATTGAAAGCCAACATCATGATGCATCTCCACCGTCGGTTTAATGAACCATTGCTCGAGCTCCTCATCCCAGCGCCACGCCGCCTCTTTATAATGCGCCTTGCCCGTCATGTCATGCATAATCCAGAGCATGCCCGGCCAGAAACCGGTGGTCCACCAATCGCTGCCGATATCATCGTATTTCCCGTCTTCTTTCGCAAAATGAGGACATTTATCGCCCATCTGCCCAATCGTCCGCGTCACTTTTTTATCGAGTCTTTCCATGATTTCCTGCCAATATGCTGTGCTCATCTCATCAGCCTCCACCGTTTTTCTTGATTATAGCCGGATGAAAGCGTTAAATGTATTGCATTAATGCTTAAAAATGTTGATATCTTGTTGTTATAAGGCCGCTGCGCGAGCAGATCATTCTTCCGATCGCTGTTGCAGCCTGAGTCTTTGATTTTCTTATCCTCTGCAGGGTAGCTTGATTCCCTCTTTTTACATTCCTTTACATTATTCTTCAAGCTATGGTATATATAAATAAATGAATCTAATTCTAACCAAGAAGGTGAACGGGATTTCTACGAATCCAGAAGTTACCGCTTTTATCGATAGCATGAGCCAACCCTGGCAAATCGTGATTAGCAATGAGCTCCGCCAAATGATTCATCAATCGATCCCGGATGCCGCAGAGCGTATTCAATACAAGAAGCCGCATTTTCTCAAAAACGGGAAATACGCGGCCGTTATCTCGCCTTCCAAGGATGCGTTAAGCTTTATGATTTTTAACACAGCTGAGCTTGAGCTGCCCACTGGCGTTGTTTTCGAAGGGCCGTCTGAACGAAAATGGATCAAAATTCGCGAGGGACAAGCTCCGGACTACGCTATGCTTAGCAATCTCCTTATTCAAGCGTCAAGCTCGCTTTAGGTGATCAAACAAAGAGAAAACGAAAAAACCATCGCGAGCCTCGCGATGGTTTTTCGTTATCTATAGACTGTAATGTATTATTTTTTATATTTCGCAGTTCTTGCGTCTTGGATCGTTCCGCTCCAGTTCAAGCCGAAAGCGAAATCATAAACGTTATTCTCGGAATCCACATGACACGCCATATCATGCGCAACGTCCTCCAGCTGCTCTTCTACTGTCTTCATATTAGCCGGCATTTGCATTGGCAGAAGGCCTGACGGCTCTACATTCCCGGTCAAAACCTCCATGATTGCTTGGTCCTGCACGCCAAAATTAGCAATGATCGCATCGACCGCCGATTCAAACTCCTCCACGACAGCCGGATTAGCCAGCAAAAGCGAGACAACGACAGGCTTGCCCTTCATTTTCTCCTTTGTATCCAGAACCGCATCTAAATCGCTCGTATTGTGAGCCGTGACGCTTTTGCCTTTATAGGAACGATTAAGCACATCGCCTTCCCGCGGATCGCCTGCCAAACTTTGCTCACGGGCATGCTCAGCCGTGTACGTCTTATACTGGAGACTGATAGGCATGTATCCGTTACCGCCCATCTCGGCATCCTCTTGGCTGTAACCAACGCCAGACTTTGGATTGCTGATGAATACGAGAGCAAAATCAGCCGCATCCGCATCATCCGTTATATTGAAATATTTGCGGACGATATCAAGGTTTACCGGATATTCCAGCGTTTCCGGCGTAGGAAAGCCAAACCAATCCTTTCCTGCCGGGGTAAATCTCTTCGGAATATATACCGTGCTTTTCAATGGCAGAGGCAGCAGCTGCGCTTTGTTTTTGAGAAGTACGATCGATTTCAGCTGGGCTTCATAACCTTCTTTCATGAAGGCGGGACTGCCCACGATTTGCGCACTCTCTTCCACCTGCAGGTAAGGATTCTCGAACAGCCCAAGGCGGAAAATGTTTTTCAGCAAGCGTACTGCCGATTGCTCGAAACGGCTGCGCATAAAGGCTTCGCCATACTCTGCGACTCCCATTTGATAAGCTTCCAGCACGGGAGCAATCTCATTATTGCCGCCAAATTGGTCGACGCCGGCCATAAGCAGCTTGTAATGGCGCTCCGCCACGGATAGGCCTTCTACTCCCCACGGCTTTCCGCTTAGAAAAGAATCCTTGCTTGGCGTTTCATCCGCCGTTATTAACCAATCCGTGCATACGACGCCGTCATAGCCGTACTTGCCGCGAAGCAGATCCTGAATAAGATACGTGTTGTAGGAGTTGCCTACGTTCTCGCCGTTTACACCGTCCTGATCAACCGAGACCGTATAATACGGCATAACTGCCGAGGCTTTGCCCGTCTTGCCATCCAGCTTAAAGGCCCCATCCACGAACGGAATCAGATGCTCTTCGAAATTTCCGCCCGGATACACGGCATACTTGCCGCATCCATAATGTGCATCGCGTCCCGCTTCGCCGGAGCCGCCGCCCGGCCAGTGCTTCACCATCGCGTTTACGCTTTCGTAACCCCAGCCGTCTGCAATTTCATTATCACCGGCTGAATTCTGAAATCCATCAACATAAGCACGCGCCATATCCGCGGAGAGCCTGGAATCCTCGCCGAAGGTGCCGTTAAAGCGGAACCAGCGCGGGTCGGTCGCGATGTCAATTTGCGGGGAGAGTGCGGTGGCAAGGCCCAATGCGCGATATTCCTTGGCCGCGATTTCTCCGAATTTCTCCGTTACCTTTGGATCGAAGGTTGCTGCCAGTCCCAGCGTTTCTGGCCACATGGAGATGTGACCGCCCGAGCCCGCGTTAAATTCCGAGCTGGAATCCGAGCCATGTCTAGGGTCGGAGCTGTTGTTTGCCGGAATGCCAAAACCCGTTCCTTCCGCAAAAGCCTGGACGGCATTATTCCATCTCGCTGCGGTCTCCGGGGATTGCACCGTCGTAATCAAGACATGCCTAAGATGATCGCGGGCCAAAAATTGCAGCTGCTCATCGGTAAGCTCCCAAGGCTTCGCCCCGCTTTCTTCATAGCTTTTGCCGCCATACGTACTGGCGAACCAGCCATGGGAAGCTGCCGGAATCGATTGATGCCTGCTGTACAGCATCAGCCCCGCGATCTGCTCTACGGACATTTGGGAAGCCAGGTCCATGGCCCGCTCCTCTGGCGACAGACGCCAATCCTCGTATTTGTCCAGCGATCCGTTTTGATTCAAATCCTTAAAGAACAATCCGTCCTGCTCCACAATCTTCACGCCGGATGCCGGGGAGTAACCAAGCGTCGGTCCTCCGTCATTGCGAACATAATGTATGCCCTCTTGGAGCTTTTCTTCGGTCATATCCTGTTTCATCGTTGTCGTCCTCCCATTTATATAGCCTTATTTTCTTTTTCATCTATTCAATGATAACGTTTACAAAACTATTATAAGCAATACTGCCTATATCCAATAGGCAGCGGCTTGTCGACTTTTATAGTCATTTTTAATGTGTTTTTGCAACTTTTTTAATCAAGTAAATGATTCGAGGTTAAAAAATGACCCATTCGATAAAGGTTTGTTTAATAGAGGGGAATCAACTCTATCAGCGCCACGGCGTGCGGCTCTAGCACCGTATCGAAAGTAAAGCCATGCTCAGCTTCAACCGTTTGCACCGATCTCTCCGGTACGGAAGCCGTCTTGATGTATTCGATATCCTCTGCCGATAACGGCTCCGGGGCTCCCATCTCCACCCATTTATCATAGGAGCTTCCATGTTTTCGATTAATCCTATGCGTGATCATGCGATATTTCCCATTCGCAATAGCCTTTAGCTCAAAAGCCATTTTCAAAACCTTCTCGTCCTTAAAACCGTTGTAGCGATTTGTTTCATCAATAAAGGAGGTGTCGCCCAGCGCATACAAATCATCGAAATGGCAATAGTTATACGCGAGCACCTGGTACCCGCCGCTGCTAGCGGTCACGATATAGCCTTCCTCGCGAGCAATCAGCCTATCGCCCAGCTTGGCCAGCAAATCATACGCATACTGGGCTGCCTTTGGAACTCCATGCTGGGCAACGAGACCAAGGCCGCCGTGGAACAACCGCGGGGATGCAACGGTTTCTTCTATATTATCGCTAAGCACCCAGTAACCGAAGCCTTGAATATCATCGAGATTTTCCACCAGATTTTTCACGATATAAGCCGCTTTATACAAGGTATCATTCGTCAATTCCCTGTGATATGCCGTTGAGTTCCATTCCGTCAAATAAACCTCCCGGTCCGCGAGGCCTTGCTCCTTCAGAAATCCAACCTCATGGATGAGCTTCTCCTTCAGGTAATTCGGATTAGGCGAGATACGCCGGAAATGATCCTGTAATTGGCGGTACGGAGCCAGCTGCATCAGCTTGTTCTGCCAGTCGTCCATCATGTCGTCAATATGCTCATGCGGGTAAAAATGCAGAGGTATAAAGTCCGGCAAGCAGTCGTTTTGTTTGCAGAAAGCGAAAAAAGCTTCGCTAAACGCGAAAGAGCCAAAGGTGATGATTCGGCCGGGAGCCCCGATTTGGAGCCGCGCGGAAATGCTTTTGATCGTTTGGAAGGTTCGTTTATACATCTGCATGTACTCCGCCTCGGTAGCTGGCCAGAATGCAGGAAACTCCGGTTCATTCCAAAATTCGAACTTCCAGCTTTCCACTTCCGGAGCTCCGTACCGATTCATGCAGTGACGGACGAAATGACGGACCATTTCGCACCATCGGTTCAGCGATTTAGGCGGGCTCGTATAGCTGGCTTTGGAGAAAACCGTTTGGCTTGGGTCAGCAGCCAGCTTCGAGGGCATAAAACCTAATTCTACGAACGGCTTTAAACCAATCGACAGCAAAAAATCAAACAGCTGGTCTACGAAGCGAAAATTATAGCGCGGTTCCCCAGCCTCATCCTCGTCATACAGCATCATGGCATCATCAAAAATACCGTGAAATCTGATATTCGAAAAAGGGCAACGCCGCTGTAAGTTACGCAGTTCCCGCTGCACATCGGCATGCAGACCTTCTTTTGCTTTGCCTATAGTGATGACCGTTTTCCATGTATGCTTAATCGGCTTGCCGATTGTTTCCATATCCACTTGATGCGTCACCGAATGCAGCGGCTGCACAGGTGCTTGTGAAAAGGATTGGCCGCGCTGCAAATACTGATTAATTATGCCCAAAGCGCTCGATTGATTGAACGCCAAATAGTTGGAGGACCATTTCTCCTTTTGCTCATAAATGTCAGGCCGGTACTGCTTGCGGTATTCGGTCGGCGTCAACTCGTACCGGTTTTTAAATGCGGCATAAAAGGACTTGGCGTTTGGAAAACCATGCTGCATAGCCAAATCGGCAATCGGTGTCTCTACATGGTGCAATAAAGCTTCTACTGTATTTTTAAGCCGAATATTCGTCAAATAAGATTGAAAGTTCAATCCGATATTTTCGCTGAAAAACTTCGATAAATAAGGCACCGACAAAAACTCGCGCTCTGCCAGATCCAGAAGAGAGACCGGCTCCCTGTAATGCTCGTCAATAAAGGTAATAATGCGCATCATACGTTCCATATATTTCTCATTCATGGCGGCGCTCGCCGCTTCCGCCTTGAATTGCTTCATTAATATCGATAAAATCCCCAGCATCCTGACCTGCATGTCTAGCTCATACGACTCGCCTTTCTTGTGAATCAGCTGAACCATCTCGGCAAGCAGCTGGCGCATGCGGTCCATGGCTTCTCTTTTGTTTGGGCCCAATTGGCTGGAATGGCAATCGAATTGAATCTGTTCTACCCCGCTGATGTAGGTTTTAAGAAAGGAGAGCGGAATTTGATAGGTTGCAATGATGTTGAGATCGCGGCCGATGACCTCATGCACATGCCATGAATTGATCACCAGCACATCCCCCTCGGATAGCGTGGATTTCTCGGCTCCTACGGTAACCTCCAGCTTTCCGCGCAGCACAAAAATAATTTCAACGCTGTTATGCCAATGGCTGGGTACATAATTCACGCTATGCAGCGAAACGTCAAACGGCAGCATTGTCCCCGTCTCAACCAGCTCGTACTTGGAATTACCCATCTGATGCTCCTTTCGGACTTCCCCTCAATAAATGTGCCGGTATATGGTTAATTATAACTCATATCCTTGGTTGGCTATGCTCCTGTTTTCAAACCGCAATTGGAAAAAGCCAGCAAGATCATTAAGATGATCTTGCTGGCTTTCATTTTTTAACGATTATTGCTTTTGTTATTTGGAAACCGACTTGAACCATTCATTCACTTCGGTCGTAATTTGGTCGCCTCCGTTTGCTTTCCAATTGGTTACGAAGCTGTCAAAAGCATCAATCGGCAATTTGCCGTAAATGATTTTGTTGAACGTCTCCAGCTCGGATTGGCGAAGCAGGCTCCATTTTGAAATCATCGTTGGCGTCGCCGCGCCTGTAAAGAAGTTTTGCTTGCGGATATCGATCTGCGACATCACGACTTTGGCGGAATACCAGTTTTCCGGTTTACGGAATTCGGCAGTCTGCTTCTCGTAAGGCGTTTCCGGCGCCGCGCCGTCTGCAAGCTTAACCAGTGTTTTCATATAAAGGTCTGGGATACGGGCCGGACCGGTAATAAAGGCAAACTCATTGTTAAAGTCTTTGATTTTGTCTTTGTTATTGGTCGGTTGTCCGTCCACTTCGTCCCAGTCATACCCTTTGGCAAAACCGTATTCGAACTTGCTTCCGGCTGCAGGGTTAGCCAAATTATCGAGCAGGTAATTGTAGTACAGGAAGAACGCTTCCGGATGCTCGGCATCCTTGTTAATCATAAAGCTGCTGTTCACGCCTGAATTTTGCCATTTCGTACCGATTAGGCCGTCAGGACCTGCCGGGATCGGATACGCTTTGTATTTAGAGCCTTTTACGTTTTTGAGCAGATCCGGTGCCGGCCAGTCAGGAACCCAGTTTGCGCCCGGCAGAACGCCCGCTTTTCCGTTTGTCCAAATTTCGGCTGTTTTGCCTTCGTCCCATAATGCCGCATCCGGATGAATATAGCCTTTTTCCATCCATTCCTTCAGCTTGGCGAGCGCTTGCTTCGCTCCCGGGTTAACGGAACCGTACTCGAGATTGCCGTTTGCGTCCTTATTCCATTGCTCTTCCACCGCGCCATAGGCGCCATAAAGCCAGTCGAGCGAACCCATCCACGTGTTCGTGTTGTTTTTCAAAGAAATCGCAAGCGGATAAACGTCACTAGGAGCGAGTCCGTCCGGATTCTGGTTTTTAAATTTGTCCAAAATATTATCGAGGTCCGCAATCGTTTTAGGAGCTTCCAGGTTCAGCTTCTCCATCCAATCCTCGCGCAGCCACAAGAGCGTGTCGTCATTGTCGGTATATTCTAGAATCGGTACATTCCACTTCTTGCCGTCCTTCGTGAAGGGATACCATAATTCCGGATGCTTCGCGGCATGGTCTTTCCATGTCTGGTTGGCATATTTATCGAACAGCTCGTCAATCGGCAAAAATTGTCCGGAATCGATCAGCTGATTCGTCAAGATCGGGTCGGTCGGCACAAAGACGAAATCCGGAAGTTTCTCGCCGGAGGCTATCGCAAGCTGAAGCTTCTGCTTGTATTGGTCGTTGCCTGCCGGGTACCAAGTATCCTTATGCTTCATGCCGAACTGCTCCAGCATCCAGCGGTCATGGACATTGTTTTCCTTGGTGTCGCCATTCGTATACTTTCTCGGCATAATGACTGTGCTGATTTCAATCGGCGGATCATATTTTCCTTTTGCAAACGCGGTATCAGACTCTGACTCAGCGGCTGTATTCGTCGCGGTATTCTCTGTGCCTTTATTCTCGTTCTTGCCGGTATTTCCGCTGCAAGCACTTACGATGAAGGCCATAGCGATGAGCAGCACCCATGCTTTTCTCCGTTTATTCATGTTTCAGTCCCCTTTGAAGTAAGATGATCACATAAGCTACTTTACCAAGCAGCAGGGGAATGCATCTATATGACTTTGTTAGTTTCCATAGGACTCTGTCATGTTGTTAGGAGCCGATCCGATAGTCCTGCGGCGTTACGCCAAACTGTCGTTTGAACACCTTGATGAAGTACGCCGGCTCCAAATATCCGATTTCCGCGCTGATTTCATACACCTTTTTGTCGGTCGTTTTCAGCAGATGGCAGGCCCGTTCCATACGAAGCCGGGACACGTAATCGCTAATTCCTTCGCCGGTTTCGATTTTATAGATTTTGGACAAATGCGTCGTATGCAGGTTCACATGATCGGCAAGCGCGCGCAATGACACGTCCAGGTGAAGGTTTTTTTCCGTAAACGCCTGCACCTTCTTCACATAATGGGAACGGATATCGTTCACCTCATTGGCTGTTCCCGCTTTCAGCTTGCCAAGACCCGTTATAGACCAATGGCGAAGCTTGCTGATGGAGGTGAAGGCTTCCCCGCTCTGCAAAAACTCCATGTCCTCTCCTAACAGCTTGGCCAGCGAAAAGCCGTTTCGATGGGCATAGTGGGTAAATGCCGACGCGATCAGAAAGCCGGCCTCCATGCAATGCTCCCATGAATCGGACCATTTGAGATCAAGCTCCGCGAACACCTGCTGCAGCTTTTCCTCCACGGCATCCCAGCGTCCGGCCTCCAGCAAATTGTTCAAAGACGGCGGGCTGTGGATCGCATCCAAAGCTCCCTCGGATACCGTTTGCTCCAGATCGCTGACGCGCATAACGAATTCGCGTTCATCCCCGACAATTTGGCGGAAGGAAGCGGCAGCCTTCCGGTAAACATCAGCAAGCTGCTCCGGGAAACGGAACGTCTCGGTGATTACGATCGAAAGCGAGCCTTTCAAAAATTGTTTGACCTTTGCCTGCAGCTGCACGGCCAGCTTCTCCAGCAGCATTTCCTTCTTGACTGCCGGGTCGTCTCCCTTGAACTGAAGCAGGAAAGCCAAGTAGCCATGCTCCTCCCTGACCCCCCAAACCTCCGTAAACTCGCCGAAAATTTCTTCCGCTATGTTGATAATCGCATATTCCATCAGCTGCTGGCCGTTGTTGCGGTACTGCCCGAACTCCTCCTCCAAACGGACGAGCAGCAGCGCGCAATCCCCGAACCGGATCGGCAAATGGTAATTTTCCAGCTTACGGCTCCATTCATCGGCAGGATACCTCGTTCCGCGAAGCGCATCAAGCAGCAGCTGCCCCCGCAGCAGCGGAAGGTTCTCCCGCAGCGTATACTCCGTGCGTTCATGGGAGCTGATGCTCTCCCATTCCGCTTTCAATTGATCGATTGCCGTCTTGACCGCTCCGAACAATTCCTGGTCGGTCGGCGGTTTCAGCAGGTATTCAACGGCTTGATGCCGCACGGCCTCCTTGGCATAATCAAAATCGGAATGGCCGGATAAAATAATGCATTTGATTCGCTTATCGCTGGCCCGGACTTGTTCTATGAGCTCGATCCCAGTCATTTCAGGCATTAATATATCCGATATGATAATATCAATCGGCTGGGTTGCTATGATCTGCAGCGCTTCCTGCGCGGAATAGGCTTTATGGACCTGTTCGATACCGAGCGTATGCCAAGGCTTGTGCATCGATAAATTATCTACCCAGTGGGCTTCATCATCTACTATGATCAATTGCATGTAACGGATCTCCTTGTATGTTGGGATGATAGCGCTTCTCTTCTTCAATGGGCATTTGCCATATGATTTCGGTTCGGAAGCCTCCTAGAGGCGATTTGGTAAAATGCAGATAAGACCCATCTCCGAACTGATGCATTATTCGCTGATTCGTATTCCAAAGGCCGCAGCCCATTTCCTCCTGCAGCGGCTCCTTCATTTTCCGGTTAAGCGCGTCCTGCTGCTCCGGATTCATGCCGGGACCGTCGTCATCGATGTATATTTTGCACAGACCTCCCGAAACCTCGCCCCGGATGCGAATTTCTCCCGATGAATAGGACTTTCCTACGCCATGAAGGACGGCATTTTCCACAACGGGCTGGATCAACAAACGCGGCACCTGCTGCTTCAGCATCTCATTCGGGATATCGATCGTGTAGTAAATTCTTTCATTGCGCAGCTTCTGAATGTCCAAATAATTGACGATCAGCTTGATTTCTTCCTCCACGGAGCCGGTTTGCCGCTCCATTCGAGTCGTATAACGGTAATAAGCGCTTAAATTATAAGCCATCGATACGACCGCCTCCTCCTCCTTCATCTGGGCCATATTAATAATATAGCCCAGGCAGTTATAGAGAAAATGGGGATTGATCTGCGCCTGCAGCTGCTTCAGCGTCGCTTCCCTTGCCCGCAGCTTCTCGCCGAGCACCTTCTCGACCAGATCCTGGATTTGCCGCGACATTTCATTGAACCGGTAAAAGAGAAAAGCAAACTCGTTGTTGACATTCTCTTTGATCTGTACCGAGAAATCTCCGCGCTGCACGCTCTGCAAGCCGCGGATCAGCTTGATGATCGGACGCTGCACGTTCCGGTAAAGCAGCACGGATGCGGATATCCCGACCGCAAACAGCAAAGCCATCGACAAGTAAAAGAGATTCCGGCTAAACGATATCGGTCCGAGCATCTGGTCCAGCGGCACGATATCGACCAAATACCAATTCAGCTGCGGCGATTTCACCGCGCTTACCAAATAGTTTTTACTGTCCAAGCGGACGACCTCCTGCTCGGTCCCCCCAAGCTGCCTGCCATCCAGAAAACCAACCAGCTCGCCAGCCAGCTCCTTGGATGCGCTTCGATTCAGGATCGGCGCCTCGCCTTTGCGGTAAAAGATCGGGTCCCCTTGTCCTCCCGCTTTATATGTATCCAGCATATTCTCGATGTTCTCATGGCCGAAGCTCGCATGCACAACTAGATTGCTGCCTTTAAGCGCGCCTTGATGGCCGAAGGAATCGGTATAAAACCAATGGAATGATTTTTGGTCGTCAGGCACGCTCTCCCTGCCGTCGCCGTATGTCCATTCACCCGTCATGTTGTTATTCAAATATGCTTCGTCGTATTTGACCGTATCCTTATTGTTGGATATCGCTTCTTTGTTTTGCTGCGAATAAACCGTATACGTAACCGGCCAAATGGTCGTTATGCCCGACTGCAGCATCATCTTCTCCTGCACGACGTATTTGGTCTGCATCCGGTCATAGAGATCGTCCCAAATATTTAACCCGTTGAACTTCTCGACATTCGGATCCTTCGAGAACGTAATGACGAAATCGACCGTCTGATTGATCCGCGAATCGATTTGGCTGGACAGAAAGGAAAGCTGCTTTATATTGGAAGCTCGAAGCTCCTTGCTGATAATACTCGTTGCAATCTCGTTAGAATAAGTGAACAGAATAATGATCGGAATAAATAAGACCAGTATCAATATATTCATTTTGGCAAAAAGGCTGTACCTCGGCCCCATCTTCTTTTTCACGTACGCTGCGCTTTGGCGTAGTACCATTGTTCGATCCCCCCGGCTGATCTGCCTAACAAAAACCTATGAATCCTAACATTGTCTTATAGTTTCGCGCGGATGCACTTTGTTACTATTTATATCAGGGTTTCAAGTGTTACACAAATATGATTTTACGGAAAGGGAGAATTATGGACTCTAATACCCTATTGCAACCAAACCCTAAAGCTGCCCAGAAAACGAAAAAGAACAGCGGCTACAAACAGCCGTGGATGCTGCATTTGATGGTGCTTCCAGCTGTGCTGCTGGTTTTCATTTTTGCTTATCTTCCCATGTCCGGGCTTGTCATGGCGTTTCAGGATTATAAGGCCGGACTCGGCATATCCGGCTCGCCGTGGGTCGGACTCAAACATTTCCGCTACATGCTCGAGAATGAGTATTTTCTGCAAATTACGTGGAATACGCTATTTTTTGCCTGCTCCAAGATCATTATGAACTTGATCGTTCCGTTTATTTTCGCCTTGCTGCTTAACGAGGTACGGAACATGGGGCTCAAAAGATCGATCCAAACGCTCGTCTATTTGCCTCACTTTCTTTCTTGGGTTACGCTCTCCGGCATTCTGATCGACGTGCTTGCCCAGACCGGACTGATCAACCAGTTCCTGTCGAGTGTATTCGGCATCAAGCCGATTTTCTTCCTCGGCGACGGCTTCTGGTTCCGGTTCACGATTATTTTCAGCGATGTATGGAAGGAATTCGGCTTTAACACGATTATCATTCTCGCGGCGCTTGCCGGCATTAATCCGGCTTTATACGAAGCGGCCGAGGTCGACGGGGCGAACCGGATCAAGCAAACGATGCATATTACGATACCGGCGCTTATCCCGATTCTCATCGTGGTCGCGACGCTCGCGCTCGGCAACGTGCTTAACGCCAATTTCGACCAAGTGTTCAACCTATACAGCCCGCTCATCTATCAGCAAGGCGATATTATTGACACATTCGTATACCGTGAAGGCTTGCTTAGCGGACAATTCAGCTTTGCGACGGCTGTCGGCTTCTTCAAATCCTTGATCAGCTTAATCCTGATCGTTATCTCCTACCGTCTTGCCTATAAATTCGCCGGCTACAGGATCTTCTAGAAAGGGTGACTGCTCATGTATCACAAAACCATGTCTTACCGCATTTTCAGCCTCTTCAACAATGTGCTGCTCACCGTCATCTCGGTTATCTGTCTGCTGCCGTTGTACCATTTGCTGATGGTGTCCTTAAGCTCGTCCGCTCCGGCTAACGCCGGACTTGTCACCTTTTGGCCGGTTGGCTTCACCTTCGAGGCTTATTCCAAAACCTTCGAGAACGCCAACTTCTTGTCTTCCCTTTGGGTATCGGTGCAGCGGACCGTTCTCGGGACGGCGCTTGCCATGGCCGTAAACGCCGTGGCCGCCTATGCCCTCTCCAAAGAAACCCGCATCTTCCGGGCGCGGAACATCTATTTATGGTATTTCGTCGTGACGATGCTTTTCAGCGGCGGATTGATTCCAGGCTATAT
The DNA here is from genome assembly GCF_040676435.1 of Paenibacillus sp. LPE1-1-1.1. Lineage (NCBI taxonomy): Bacteria > Bacillati > Bacillota > Bacilli > Caryophanales > Paenibacillaceae > Paenibacillus > Paenibacillus sp. LPE1-1-1.1. The sequence goes on along the minus strand of NZ_JBEGHY010000012.1, from coordinate 682,583 downwards.
TCTTATTCTCAAGCTTGGGCTGATGAACACGCTGATGGCGCTTATTCTTCCAGTCACGGTATCGGTATATAACGTTATTCTGCTGCTCAATTTCTTCCGTACCGTGCCGAAAGAGCTGGAAGAGGCAGCCTTCATTGACGGCGCGAGCCACTTAAGAAGCTTTATCTCGATTTATCTGCCGATCTCCATGCCGGCCATTGCAACGATCTCGTTGTTTACGATGGTTATGCATTGGAACGCTTATTTCGACGGCTTGATCTATATCAAGGAATCGATGGATCTTCCGCTTGCCAGCTTCCTGCAGACCGTTATCGTACAGGCGGATATGAGCAAATTCGATCCGTCGATCGTCGCGAACAAATCCCAGCGTACGCTTCGGGCTTCGCAAATCTTCATCGGCGCCCTGCCGATTCTGCTGGTTTATCCGATCCTGCAGCGCTACTTTGTCAAAGGGATCGTTATTGGCGCGGTAAAAGAATAATGGGACGGCTGTAGGAGCAGAGGCTCCGCTACTATCACTTCGACCTCACTCATTACAGCGATACCGGCGACTTCCCCCGCCTTTGTCGAACCGAACAGCCGGCAGACGACTGTGCTGGCTTTCAAATTAGTGAAATAGCAGGAAACAAAACAACCAACATGCCTTGTGGGCACGTTGGTTGTTTTATTTTTGCATCTAGCGTTAGAAATCGAGATGATTATGTTTCATATCGCTTCTACTGCTTTGCTTGTACTCCTTTGTTTGTACTGCTATGTTTCTACTCCTATGCCTCTGCCCCATCCAATCAATTAGCTGGAATTTCTCCAATTAAATGACCGCGCTTTAGTCCACAATTTAGATTAGATGGATTTTCTCCTGTTAATTCGGTGGTTTTCGCCAGGTTCAATGGTTTAGTTGAAATTAGCTGGAGAAATTCCATCTAATCGCTTGAAATCGTCGATTCTCCTCAATTTAACGGGAGAAATTCCATTTAAATAATATGATTTGCGTAAACGCTGGGACGGAACGAGGGAGGGGGGGAGAACACTTCTGCTTTTCTTCCACGATTACACTCTACTTCTTAGCTGTATCTGCTCCATCCTACTTCCCAGTCCATCTGCTTTGTTTCTACTCCTATGCCTCTGCTCTCTGCCCCATCCAATCAATTAGCTGGAATTTCTCCAGTTAAATGAACGCGCTGCAGTCCACGATTTAGATTAGTTGGATTTTCTCCTGTTAATTCGGTGGTTTTCGCCAGATTCATTGGTTTAGTTGAAATTAGCTGGAGAAATTCCATCTAATCGCTTGCAATCGTCGATTCTCCTCAATTTAACGGGAGAAATTCCATCTAAATTATATGAATAGCACAAACGAGAGGATGGAGCGAGGCAGGAGGGAAAGGTTTTGAACACGAGGAGGAACCGCGCCCCCGCCCCCCGATTTATTCCTTATTAACTGCGATACTTTCCTTTAAACGAGCGAGGATAGGGAAGAGCAGCGGCCGAAAGTTCTCACCCTCTTCGTGGTAGCGGCAACACGAAAGCAAGCGTTACCTGTGATTTACAGCATCACACTTGTTCGGCTTATCCCGCTTCTGCTTTTCCCTTTTTCTCATACACCCGATACAAAACCAGACCGAACAGCATACCGGCAAAAGACATCGCCGCTATCGTTAGGTAAAGCGTTTTGGCACCGAACAAACCATAGACAGAGCCTCCTAAATAGGAAGCCAAAATGCCTGATACGCCGAAGAAAAGCAGCGCCAGCACCGTCTGCCCCGTAGCCCGCCATTCCACCGGCACGATCCGGTACAGATATTGAATCGCCGCGGAATAAAAGACCGGGAACGTCAGCAGCTGCAGGATTTGCAAATACGCTAACATATGCGGATCGGTAATCCACGCCGAGATGAAAAACCGGATGAAGAAAAACGCAGACGAAATGGATATTAGCAGCATTTCCTTCCCCTTGCGCAACCACCAGAAGCTTAAAGCAAATACCAATATTTCACTTCCTGCCGCCAAAAAGAAAGCCAATCCGACCAGCTCGGGACTCCCGCCCAGTTCCCGGATGTAAATGCCGAGAAACGTATCGTTCATCCGCGCCGGAACCGAGCAAACAAAGATAAGCATGAGAAACATCAGCGTTTCTTTATTGCTTATGAAACGCTTCAAGCTGCTTAAAGTGACGGGATTGCCTGTAACCGGCACATCCGGCATCAGCCAGCTTACGACTAAACTGATGACACCAATGGCAGCAAAGAGCATGGCGAGACTGCCCGCTCCGAAATAAGACATCACGTAACCCGTGAGCAGCGAAGTGACAGCGTATCCCAAGGCTCCGTACGTACGGATCGAGCCATAGCTAACGCCCGATGCCTCGGATATCGAGAAGTTGAGACTTTCCGTTAACGGATCGATCGGCATCAGGAAAAAATACATCAGCATTGCAAACAAAATAAGCAAAATAAAATGACTGGAGCTGTAGAGCGCATAACCGAGTATGCTGGATAAAACGAGCAGCAGCAGCAAGATTTTGCGAATGGTCTTCGTTCTATCGCTAATCATTCCCCAAAGCGGCTGGGTGATGATCGTAACAAAACCCCCTGTACCGATGATGAAGCCAATTTGCGCCGGTTGTAAGCCTTGTTCATCCAAATAGACAGGCAGGAATGTAATAAACATGGAAAGTAAGGCAAAGTACAGAAAGTTAAAGCTTCGTAGTAATCTTAGTGCTTGCATCTGCTTAAAGACTCCTCGCAATTTATTGAATCAGCAGTAACCTTTATGTTTATATCGATGAGGATGCCGATTAATTTTGTTTAGTATAACAGATTAGCCGTCAATCCCTAACTATTCGCAGGAAAGAAATCAAATGTAGTTGCATTGAGGCATTTACCATAATATGTTACTGTAATTCTATGAATAGCCAATGGTATTCGGATACTAGGAGGCGGATTTTTGAAAAATACAATTACGCCGCAGTCGGCTCAAAAACAGGCGGCTGTATCGCAACAACCCCATTCTTCACCAGCATCGCATACGATGCAGCTTGCATCCGCATCATCAGGAGCCTATACGGCGGCACAGCTCATTCAGCTGCAGCGAACCATCGGAAACGGCGCCGCGCGGCAGCTAATGAAATCCGATGGTTCAGCGAAACCGATTCAGAGAATGACAGTAGATGATGTTCCAAAAAAAGAAGCAAAAAAATTCAAGAAATTGCGGGAGCTATACGGAAACAAGCTTGGTGTACGTTCTACGTTATATGACTACCACGATGAGAGTTTCGATCGGTTATTAGAACTTGCCGACGATCTCGATGCATTGGAAAGCAGTATTAACGCTCTCGTTATAAAAGCGGAGAAAACGAAAGAAATTCGAACAGCAAAAGCCGAAGAAGAAGCCTCCGCCCCTAAACCTGAACCAAAAAAAGCGGAAGAATCAAAGACTGAAGCCGTAGTGACGCCGAAAAAAGAAAAGAAGAAAAAACCGCCTAAGGTTAATCATGCTGCCACTCTATTCACCGGGGCATCGAAGACCGTTCAACAGGCTGTCGACGTTCAAAAGGTAGCTACCAATCCCATCATTAAAAATTGGATTAAAGGAAAACCAGCCTCTGCGACCATTACGGAGGAAAGCATAGAAGTTAAAGCAGAAACCGTATATATTTACGCCACCGTGAGAATCTCAGACAATTCCGTTCCGGGCATGCCGCAAATACACGTCTACCCGATTGAAATTCATTACCACCCGGTGCCTACCTCCACCAATTACTTACATGTTAAGAGGAGCGCCGGTTCCGATGCCGGAAATACAGTTACCAATGTCTCATGGTTGATCCCAAGAGGCAATAACACGCTTCGCGACGCCGTAGCCGCATGGAATTCAGAGAATCCTGGCAATCCGTCCACTCATGCCTGGTAGCCTTCAAAGCAATCAGTATAATAAGCGCCCAAGCGTAAACGAGTGATGCCGTCCTCTGTGCCAAAAGCTCGTTTCTCGGAGATATAGAAACAGAATGATAAATCAAAACCGAATAATTCTTATATATTAAAAAATGAAGATGTCTCTGACAGCCCAGCGCCTATCGGAGCCATCTTCTTTGTTTTCCGTACCTGTCCTTATGGCTTATTATTCTAGTTTCTCCATTACAGTAGACCATTTAGCATGCAATCAAGCAGCACCTGCGCTAAATTCTAATGCAGAAAGTACAACAGAACTCTCACATGGCACTACACTGGAGAAGCTACGCTGCAGAAAATACAGCAGAAATCTCCCTCAACCAGATAAAAAAACCTAAAATGGGCGATTCAATTGTATAAACTGCAATGTAGAGCAGATGATACCGCGCCAGGCGTATTTCTGTTGCACAGACTTGATTGCCCGATTGCCCGATTGCCGGATTGCCGAATTGCCCCGCCCTAAATGGAATGAGCAGTAACGCCAGCCTATGCTAAGGCTGCTGGCGGGATATACCGCAAAAAAACAGCCGCTCCACAAGGAGCAGGCTGCTTTCTCTAAGTGCTGTATCCGCATAAAATTATAGACGTATGGCTGCTTTCGATTCACTTGCCCTGACAATGGCGTCCAATATCTGCTGGTTGCGGTAGCCGTCCATAAATCCCGCTATGCCATCGGGGACACTCCCCTCGAGCAGAGCCGTGAAATCGGCGTATTGCGTTACTTTGCAGTACTTAGGCACTTCGATCACGGTCTTCGCAAGCTGTCCGGGCGCTTCCTCGCGGATCCAAACCAAGTGTTCCGGATGCTGCGTTGACGCATGGATCGTACCGGTGTCACCGTAGATGGACACCTCGTGCTGATTGCCCGAACCGATGGCGTTGCGTGTCGTCTGGAAGACGCCCATGGCGTCTCCCGTCATCCGCGCCTGGAAGCTCGCGAAGTCGTCGACCTCGATTTTGACTTTATTCCCGCTTGCGGGATCCTGCCGTTCGGGAATAATGGTATGCAGCTGCGCCGACAGCTCTTCGAATTCTCCAAAGAGAAAGCGTGCCATATCAATCATATGCGAACCCAAATCGCCAAGCGTCCCCGTACCGGTAATTTCTTTGTTGAACCGCCATATATAGGGCACATTGTTTGGTGCCGCGCCCCATCCCTGCAAATACTGAATGGAGAAGCTGCGGACCGCGCCAATCCTTCCTTCCCGCAGGAGCTCCCGTGCGTAACGGAAAGCCGGCGTATAGCGGTACGTAAAAGCGAGCATCGCCGGAATCGGCTGCTGTTCGTACAATTCAAGCAGCGGCACAGCTTCTTCGAACACGCGGGTAAACGGCTTTTCTGCCATGAACGGCTTCCGCGCCTGCAGGCACGCCCTGATAATATCCGCATGGACATTGTTCGGCGTGACGGACACCACGGCATCGACATCCGGGTCTTCAATCAAGCCGTTATAGTCGGAATAACGCTTCTCGGGAGCGATAGCGAGCTGCTCCCCGACTTTGACCAACGCTTCTTCGTACACGTCGCTCACGGCAATCACCTCAAAACGGCCCTCCGCGTTCATCCACCTGATATGCTCTTGGGCCATTCCTCCCAAACCGATCAAACCGATACGGAACTTTCTCATCTTTCTCTCTCTCCTCCCTTAAGCTTTCGAACGTATCGGTTCCAGCGGCGACGCATTGCCGTATACGGGTTCGCTCGCGTTGCTTGGCGCTGCCCAGCGTACGCCGTTTGCGATTACTTTCTGGATTTCTTTATTGTGATAGGTCGGATACGTCTCATGGCCCGGACGGAAATAGAAGATTTTCCCTTGGCCCCGGTGGTACGTGACGCCGCTGCGGAACACCTCGCCGCCTTCAAACCAAGAGACGAATACCAGCTGGTCGGGTGCCGGGATATTGAAATGCTCGCCGTACATCTCCTCTTGCGGAAGCTCGATATATTCGCCTAGCCCAGATGCGATCGGATGGGCCGGATCGATCACCCATATCCGTTCCTTTTCGTCCGCTTCGCGCCATTTCAACTGCCCGGTCCTCGTGCCAAGCAGTTTGGCGAAAATTTTCGAAGCGTGCCCCGAGTGCAGAACGATCAGTCCCATTCCTTTCAGCACCCGATCATACACCTTCTCGACGACAGCCTCTTCCACCTCATGATGCGCCAAATGTCCCCACCAAATTAATACATCGGTCCGATTCAGAACATCATCCGTCAAACCGTGCTCCGGCTCATCGAGCGTAGCCGTTCCTGCATCATAACCGGCTTCTGATAAAAATCCGGCAATCGCGCCATGAATGCCATCCGGGTAAATTTCACCTACGAGCGGATTAATCCGCTCGTGGCGATTTTCATTCCATACCGTTACCTTTACCATCGCTAGCATGCTCCTTCATGATTATTACTTGACGTCTAAGTAACGCTCATAAGCGTCGGTACGAATCTCAACAAGCCGTTCCAGTCCCATCGCATTAAGCTGCTTGATATACGCATCCCATTCTTCGTCGATGTTTCCTTTGGTTATCCACTGGGCGCGTGTCGTCTTGACATAGCTGTCGATATCCGTAGTAAGCGTAGGCAGCTCCTGGAATTCTTCCGCGCTGTACATTACATTCGGGAATGGCTCGGTCACATACTCGTTGCTCAGTTTATCAATGACGAGCTTCAGTCCGTCACCGGTCTTCTCGTCCAGAATAATATTTTTCTCGAAGCTCGGGCTTACGTATTTCGGTCCGAAATCCCGCAAGGATTGCTCCCAGTACCAAGCATCCGCGCTTGTGCCTTCCGGAGGGGACATCAATGCGTAAGTGCCGTCGTCATTTTTCTGGATTACCGTGCCGATTGCACCCCAGAAATTTTGAATGCTTGCTTCATTGGTGTAGAACTGGTCTGCCCAACGTGCCGCAACTTCCGGATGCTTGCTGGAAGTCGTGATCAACAGCTCGTTGCGTCTCAAGCTTAAGCCTACCGGATCCCCTGTCTGGTACCGGTTTCCGTCCGGTCCAGCTATTGAAGGAATGGTTGCATATTCATCTTTCCATTTGCCGAAGACGGCGTCCGGTATCCATTGATTGGAGAAGCCTATAAGAGCGGCGTCGGGATTTTGCTGCTTCGCCGTCGACATCGTGTTGTCCTGCGTGAACAGCTCCTGATCGATCAAGCCTTCCGAATACAATTTATGCGCCCATTTCAGGCCCTCTTTGTATTCGTTGGAAGCGGGATAGAATATCGGATCGCCTTCCTTAAGCATCATGCTGTTGCCGTTCAAATCCGTAATGCCGAATGGGTTCAGAAAATCCATGCTGATGTCGACCGAACCGCTAAAAGGAATTTCATCCGCTTTTCCATTTTGGTTCGGGTCTTTTTCTTTGAATGCTTTGAACACATTGTACAGATCCTCGATATTGCTTGGAATATCAAGGCCCAGGCGCTCCAGCCATGCTTTATTGATGACAGGCTGCATCGTAGTCATAGGCCGCGAAGGCAGTCTTGCAGGAAGCGAATACATCTTTCCGTCCGGGAACGTGCTAATTTTCTTCATCTCAGGCGTTTCTAGCAAGGCAGCTTTCAGATTCGGCATGTATTCATCGATATAATCATCCAGCGGAAGGAAATAGGTTAAGTTGTTTACGATATCGGAATCCGAAAATACGTTGTCGCCAAGTATGATATCCGGCAGCGTGCCGCTCGCCAGCATAATCGACTTTTGCTCGCCCCAGTCATTGGAGGACATGACCTGCCAATTGATCTTTACGTTGCTCTCTTTCTCAAGGTCCTGCAGCCATTTATTGCTCTTGAACGTATCGCCCATATTGCCCCAACGAACGGTCAACACGTCCAGCGTGACGGGAGCCGCTACGATCGGCAGTCCTTCTTTGTTGAAATCGGAGCCTTTATCAGCCGGTGCATCCTCGGCTTTGCCTGCGCAGCCAATCAGACTGAACAGCATGGTGAAGCTCATAAGCAATATAGCCAGCCGTCTTTTTCCCGTTGTTTTTGATTTGATACCCATTCGAAAATTCCCCCTCGACCTATTTTGAAATCATCCGACAGGCTTACTTTACGGCGCCGATCATCACCCCCTGGTTGAAGTACTTTTGCACGAACGGATACAAACACATAATCGGCAGCGTAGACACAATGATGACGGCATAGCGCATCAGATTGGCAAGGCGCAGGGCAACGACCGCCGCTTCGCCTGTCCCCAGGCTCGACTGCATCTGGTTCGTAATCAGGATGTTCCGCAGCACGAGCTGCAGCGGATACAAATCCTGGTCTTTCAAGTAAATGAGCGCATTAAAATAGGAATTCCAATAGCCTACGGCCGTCCAAAGCGCCAAAACCGACAGGATCGCTTTGGACAGCGGCAAAACGATTTGAACGTAATATTTCAGGTTGCCGCACCCGTCGAGCTGCGCGGCTTCCCATAAATCGCCGGGAATGCTGGACTGGAAAAACGTTCGAGCCACGATGATATTGAATACGGCAACGGAGAAAGGCAGCACCATGACGAGAAACGTGTCATACATATGAAAGTCCCGAATCGTCAGGAAGGTAGGGATTAGACCCCCGTTAAAAAACATCGTGAAGATAAAAAACATCGTGATGGCTTTGCGGCCGACAAGGTCCTTTCTGGAGAGCGCATACGCTGCCGAGACATTGATCGCCAAGCTGATTAACGTCCCAGCTGCCGTGTATAAAATCGTATTTTTGTAGCCAATCCAAATGTTCGAATGCTTTAACAGCTCCTTGTAGCCATCCAATGTGAAGCCTTTCGGGAATAACCACATCTTGCCGTTAGCGACCGCAGCCGGATCGCTGAATGACGCCATTACGATAAAATAAAGCGGATATACGATGATGATCAGCATTAGCGCCGCAAACAAATATATTAACATTTCCATGACGTCCGGGGTACGCCTTTTTCCTTTCGGTAAAGCCGGCTTCGCCGCCGCTTCCAGTGCGTTCATCATGATCCTTCCTTTCTGTTACCACAGGCTGTTTTCGCTGTATTTTTTCGCCATTTGGTTGACAAGAATCAGCAAAACGAAATTAATAATCGTATTGAACAGGTTGATCGCCGAGGAAAAGCTGTATTGGCTGCTAAGCATCCCGATTTTGTATACATAGGTCGCAATCACCTCGCTCGAGGATATGTTCAAGTTGTTTTGCATGAGATATACCTTTTCAAAGCCCACGCCCAGCAGTCCACCGATCCGAAGAATCAGCAAAGTGATTGCCGTCGGGAGCAGCATGGGTATATCAATAAACCGAATTCGCTGCCAGCGGCTTGCTCCATCCACCTTCGCCGCCTCGTAAAGGCTCGGATCGACCGCCGATAAGGCCGCAATGTAGATGATGCTGTCCCAGCCGGTATGCTGCCAGACATCCGTCCAAACATATACGCTGCTGAACCACCCGGCCGATCCCATCAGGTTCGGTGCTTCAGCTCCCAGCAGCCGGTAAATATTTCCGATCAGGCCATTGCCGGGTGAAAATAAGATCAAGATCAGGCCGACCATAACTACGGTAGAAATGAAATGCGGCATGTAGGTGACGGTCTGGAACAATTGCTTAAAGCGGTTTACGCGCATTTGATTGATCATCAGCGCCAGCATAATCGGGATCGGAAAGGTCGCTATGCTGTAAAGGCTAATGATCAGCGTATTTTTTATCGTGATCGAAAATTGATAGGAGTTGAAAAATTTCTCGAAATACTTGAACCCCGCCCAAGGGCTTTCCATGATTCCCAGAGCTGGACTGTAATCCTTAAAAGCAATCAGCACGCCGTACATCGGTTTATACGAAAAAAGCAAAAGCAGCACCACTGCAGGCAGCAGCAGGATGTACAAGCCCCAGTTCTTTCTTATCCGCCCGAATGTGTGCAGCATATTGCCATTCATTTGGCTGGTTTTCAAAGCGTTCCCCCCATCCTTCATCTTTCTCCGTCCATGTAGTTGCCACTCTCTCCCGCCTCTTTATTATAGAACCTTCTTTTTTAACAATGCGGACTTCCCAGAACGGTTATTCGGACTTTTATGGGGAAAATGGCAGATAGGCTTGTCCGGCAAACCCTGATGATTACCGCAATGATAACGCTATCCAGACTTTCTATGGTTCATTTCGGACTTTGGATCAAAAAGGAAACAATCGGTATGTCTTATTGCTCAGCATTGGCATTATAATAGGATTTACTAACAGATACAGCCGTTTTCTCAGCTAATCCGGAAGGAAAGGACTCTGAATGAGACATATGACAAAACGAACGGCAGGCAAATCCTATCCGATCAGGCACTATGTTAAAGTGATGCTTTTGATTCTCATCTCTGTACTAGTACTGGATTGCGTTATCAGCTTTTCGGCAATTTCAATCGTAAAGCAGCAAACCACCCGATTTTTGCAGGATACCGCCAATATGTACATCGATCGGATCAACCTTGATTTTTCCAATATCAACCAATATATGGGTTGGACGCTCGCAAACGACGAAAACGTAAAAACCATGAACAAATTTCGTCCGGACGACAGCGAATTTATAAAGGCGAATACAGAGCTGTATAAGCGTTTTTCCGAGCTTCAAAAAAATTATAATCAAAAATATAATTTCTTTGTCTACCTAAAGGACCAGCAATACTTTTTGAATACCGCGCCGACAAGCCTAAACTATTCCGATTACCTGGAATTAAAAAAGCAGATATTTACCTACGTTCAAGATAAAAACCTATTTGAAAAGTTTTATTCCAATTGGTCTCCTATCCTTATCAATGATCAATATTTCATCATTAATATCGTGCCTTATTATGAAAGCTACATGATTTGCCTGATTTCCGCCGATAACCTGATCCGTCCCTTGCAGCAGATCGATCAAGAAAGCAACGGCCTTGTTTCCTTGGTTGATCAGAACGGAGACATCATCGTTAACCCGAAATCGGAGGAAGAAGCGGCAGCCCTGAAGGACGCGGAGAAGAAGTCCATTCTGGACCTGGCGCAAACCAGAACCACCGTCAGCGGGCAATTTGCAAACGCAACCTTCGGCGTAGAGATGCTTATGAAATTCGGAGCGTTTGAAAAAATAATGATTGCCCAGCTGCTCATTATGCTCCTGGCTGCCATTGTCGCTTGTTCCATATGCGGGATCATGGTCTATTTCAATATCCTAATCCTAAGGCCCCTTAAAAAATTTTCGTATAATCTGACGCAGTTTAACGAGGACAGCAAGCCGCTCGATCTCAAAATGAATAAAATCGTCGAGCTCGAGTATGCGAACAAGCTGTTTAAAAATCTGCTCGAGCAAATTAAAATTTTCAAAATCGATATTTACGAGCATGAGCTCGAAAAACAAAGAATTCAGCTTGAATACATGAAATTGCAGATCAAGCCCCACTTTTTTCTGAACTGCTTAACGAATATTCATAGCATGGCCCAGATGCAGATGCATGAGGAAATTCAAAGCATGGCCATTTCAACATCCAATTATTTTCGTTATATCTTTCAGAACGGACAGGATTTCGTGAGGCTGGAAGATGAGATTAACCATGTCCGCATTTATTTGGAAATCCAAAAACACCGTTATAGGGATGCGTTTACGTTCCATATTGACCAGGCTGACGGTACGGGCCATTTGAAAATTCCGCCGCTTGTCCTCCAAACGTTTATCGAGAACTCGGTGAAATACGCCGTTTCGCGTGTAAATGAGGTGCAAATCCAACTGGCTGTCGACTTGAAAACGGATTCGGAGGAGGAGACGGCTGTCATTCGCATCTCCGATACCGGCCCCGGATTCACTACGGAAATATTGGAACGGCTTGAGAGCGGATTGCCTTTGGATCAGTCGGACGGTAATCATATCGGTATCATGAATACGCTCGAGAGGCTGGAATACTTGTACCGCAGCAAAGCGAGCATCCATTTCTCCAATGCGGAGACTGGCGGCGCTTGCGTAACGATCTGCCTTCCCCATCCCCCGCAGGATAAGCTGTGAAAGGAGCAAAACCTAATGAACGTACTGCTTGTAGATGACGACTACTTTGTCGTGACCGCGCTCGAGAAGAAGATTAATTGGCAAGCGCTGTCGATCGGGAATGTCTATACCGCCTATAATATTGCCCAAGCGCAGGAACAGCTGAAGCAGAACACGATTCAGATTTTGATATGCGACATCGAAATGCCGCAGGGCAGCGGCCTGGAGCTGCTCGCTTGGATCAGGGAGGAACAATACGACATCCAAACGATCTTCCTGACCAATTACGCCGATTTCAACTATGCGCAAAAAGCGATTGAGCTGCAAAGCTTTGACTATTTCTTAAAACCGATCGAGTTCGACAAGCTCGCGCTAATTATCCAAAAAGCGGTCGTCAAAGCCAATGAACGGCAGGATCACGCTAAAGCGGTACAGGAAGGCTACTATTGGAAAAGAAACCAAAAAAACGTTCATGAGCATTTCTGGCGCAAGCTGATTTCGGGAAAAACCGCTTACTCCAATCCCGCCAACATTGCGAGCTTGATCGCGGAGCAAAATCTTTCTTATGAATTAGCGGACAGGATGCAGCCTTTGCATATTCATATCTTCCCTTACGAGGAAAGCCTGGGCAAAAAAGATAAGGACCTGTTTGATTTTGCGCTGCTCAATGTTATGCATGAATTGTTCCAAGATGCCCGGTTTGCGGTAGAAACCATCTTGGAGTTCAAGGAATACAACTGGATCGCCATTCTGAAATGGCATGACAAGCCGGACTCCCTTATCGTTGAAAGCATTTGCTCAACCTTCATACAAAGAGCGAATAAATACCTCAAGTGCGACGCATGCTGCAATATCGCACCCACGGAAGAGCTTGCGGACATCCATCAGGTGATGAAAAACCTGCTCGGCATGAATGAGAAGGTGATCAACTTCCGCAATCAGACCTTTTTGCTCGAACATTACAAGCAGCAGGAAGCATTCTATACGCCGCCGGATTTGGCGCTGCTGGAGCAGCTGCTGGAGGAAAACAAGCCGCTTGCATTTCTAGAGGAAACAGGAAAATATTTGCTGAATATCACGCATACCCAAATGCTGAACGCTTCCGTCCTGAGCTTGTTCCGGCTCGATATGGTTCAGCTTGTATACGCTTATCTCAGAAGCAAAGAGATTCAGGCACATAAAATGTATACGGGAAGAACCAACGACCAATTGTTTATGCAATCGTTGAATTCGATCGAAGACATGGAGAAATATCTCCGGTATTTGGTAAACAGCGCGACGGAATACCGTAATTTCACGGAACAGCCTAAATCGGTCGTCGAAGAAATAAAGCATCACATCCGCACCCATTGCGGGGATGAACTGACAAGAACGAGCCTGGCGGAAATCGTCTATCTCAATCCGGATTATTTGGCGAGGCTGTTTAAGAAAGAAACGGGCATCTCGTTAGGGAACTATATCATTCAAGCCCGCATCAAGGTTGCGAAGCATTTACTCGAAACCACGCCGTTATCCGTAAATGCCATCGCGGCCAAAATCGGCTACGCGAATTACTCCTATTTTATTAAGCTTTTCAAACAGGAAATCGGTTGTACGCCTATTGAATTCAGAAAAAACCGGTAAGGTTTGTTGGAAGGCTGCTACGTGAAAAAGCCCGGAATGATCAAGGAAATTGATCATACCCGGGCTTATTTTTTTTGCATCATACTCTACGCTATCCGATGACCTGATCCACATCCACGATGGGTTTGCCGTCTACAAATTGAATGCTAAAATTGATCTGACAGCAGCACCGGTCTGCTTTAAAGATAACCATATCCTCTTCCAGCGGAACGATCCAGCATTTTCCTTGGCCCCACAACAGATATGGAATTTCGCCCAATATTAAGAAAACAAGACAAAGCCCTTCTTGTCAAGGAAGGGCTTTCATTCATTTTTATAGTAATCGCGGTATTCCATCTATATTTATATTCTTTTGTAACGCCATTGATATCCTGCATAAACCATAAGCAAAAATAGACAATAAATAGCAACCGCAGCCATCCAATTTGTGGAACCGGAGCGCATATTCGCCCCAACATATGCAAACACAAGCATAACGGGAATTTTTCCAAGAAGGGTCGACAAAATAAAGATTTTAAATGGCAAGCCAAACACGCCTGCATATAAATTGATAAGTGCCGCAGGCATAACAGGAATAATACGCGCAATGAGCAGCGCCCAGAATGTATGGTGTTTTATAAATTCATGCATTCGCCGAAATGAGGCATTTTTCTCCGCCAATGCCGTTCCCAGACTGTTCAGCAGATAACGGAATAAGAGATAAACTAACGCAGCAGCCAGCGTAGAGGCAGCAACGTTCATCATACTCCCCCACAACAAACCATACTTTGCCCCAATAAGACCGCCGACTAAACCAAACGGAATGCCTGGAACTGCAGCTAATACTACGGTAAGAACAAAGACAACGATGAAGCCGCTATTTTCTTTCTGCTCTATCCAATCGATTAAGACATCCATATTCAAAAAAACGGCCAGCATAACAGCAATGTTAAGGGATGCAATAATCCATTTGATCATTTTCAAACAAACATTCCTTTCCGCATGTGCATGATCTTCAGCATTTCATATAAATCCCATCATAATCGACGGCTCCTATTTATACTATCACGGGACCTGCCGCCATTCTGAAAAAAAATAATTTTCGATGCAGATCCTGTTTCAATTTTTAGAGGAATGGTTAATAAATAAAGTTAGATTCATAATTCAATCCTAGGATGGCGAGACATGCAGCGCTCTCACGTTGGACAAAAAAATAAGCCAAATAAAAAACATATGGAGGCCCACCGTGCATCGAGTTAATCTAAACCCTACTTCCTTTAATGAACAGGTATTTAAGTATGCATCCTTTGGAATTGCTCTTGTAGCCGTTGATGGATCTATTCTTGCTGTAAATCCGGCTCTCACGAAAATTTTAGGGTATTCCAAGAAGGAATGTCTTACCCTTAAATTTGGCCAACTCTCCCATCCCAATGATGCCATACAGGGAATTGAAGATATCAAACAATTAATAGGAGACGCAAAATCGGAAATACACCTCGAGAATCGGTTTATCTCTAAGCACGGCAAGAACCTATGGGCGCAATTAACCATGCGGATTTTCAGGGACGATGCCGGCACACCGCTTTACTATCTCTTACAGCTCATTGACATTACTACTCAAAAAGAATCGGAGCAGAAGCTGCAGGAATCGGTAGAACGGTATACTTCACTCAAAAAGTATAATCACGATGCCGTTATCTCTCTGGATCTGCAAGGCAGAATTATTAACGCCAACAATATGGCCGAAAAGCTTACGGGCTATCACGTTCAAAGCGAGTTAGTCGGCATGGAGCTCGCCAACTTAATCGGTCAAGCCAATGTCAACCGGATTATCGGGGATGCGCTGCATGATAACACGGTAGAACAAGATATTACTTATTTAACAGTCAAGGGAGGCGAAACGGTTGAGGTGCTTACCAGTATCGCCCCTATATTCGTGAACAGGCAAAACATCGGCTTTTACTTGATCTGCAAAGATATTACGGAACAAAAGCAGCTAATCCTTGCCAAGGAATCAGCGGAAAATACCAACAAAGCCAAAAGCGAATTTTTGGCCATGATGAGCCATGAAATCCGAACGCCTATGAACGGGGTAATCGGGATGACGGATTTATTACTCGAGACGACCGATTTGGATGAGGAGCAGCGGAGCTACGTCGAGATTATTCGCACAAGCGGAGATACGCTTCTCGGCATCATTAACGACATCTTGGACTTGTCTAAAATCGAGGCAGGAAAGAGCGAATTGCAAGAAAAAACGTTTGAGCTTCGCAGCTGTATCAGAGACACCTTTGCGGTGGTCTCGTCAAAAGCTGCTGAAAAGCAGCTGAAAATGACTTATACGATTGACCATAATGTACCTGAATTCATATATGCCGATTCGGAACGGCTCAAGCAGGTCCTTCTCAATCTGGTCGGCAATGCAGTGAAGTTCACAACGAGCGGCTCCGTTTCAGTGTCCGTTAGAAACGTAATTAAGGATCAACAAGCTCCCTTTCTCGCATTTACTATCATAGATACCGGAATTGGCATCCCGCCGGAGAAGTTAACCGATATCTTTGAACCTTTTACCCAGCTCGATCATTTTATGACCCGGCAGCATGAAGGGACAGGCCTAGGCCTTGCGATCAGCAAAAGAATCGTTGATCTTATGGGCGGCGAGATTCATGCGGATAGTGACGGCGTGAACGGTTCTACCTTTACGTTCCATATTAAGTACGGAGCGCAAGCTAAAGATCTGCGCGGCAAATCTTTGAATGCTCTGCTGGCTAGCAATCAGCATGCGAAGATTCTGCTGGCGGAAGATAACCCAACCAATCAATTGGTGCTTACCAAAATGATTGAGAGTCTCGGGCATTCCGTAGCGATTGTTGAAAACGGGCAGCAAGCAGTCGACGCGGCAGTTCATGAACACTTCGATTTGATCCTGATGGATCTCCATATGCCGGTAATGAACGGGGTAGACGCAACCAGAGCCATCAAAAAAGCGCTGCATCCAAACCCGGCCCCTCCAATTATCGCCATAACCGCCAATGCCCTGAAGGGCGATCGGGAAAAATGCGTGGAAGCGGGTATGGACGATTACATCAGCAAACCCGTAAGAAGAGAAGCCATTCTTAACCTGCTAGCCCAATATCTCAATAGAAACTAACATCCCACGAAAATTACATAGTGAGAGGCTCGGGTATTTTACCCGAGCCTCTCTTTCATGCCTCTCTACATTAGAACGATTGCGGAAGGCTACAATGAAGCTGCGTCAACTTCTTCGGATGCAAGAGCACCGGTATTCAGCGGGCGGCTAAGCGGATTATTTTTCAGTAATCGTTTTACGTACAATGTGAATACCAGCAAAGAAACCACGACTGACACCGCGCCGACTGTAAACAATACCTGAAAGCTCGTGTACTGGGAGACCCAGCCCAGCATGATCGCCCCCAGCCCGATGCCGAGATCCGTAGCCGTTAATAAAGAACCGTTGGCAACCCCTTTACGGTCCGGCCGGGCAAGACTTATCGTTGCGGCTTGAAGCGCCGGCTGCGCGGAGCCGAATCCGATGCCGTACAGAACAGCCGAGATGAGCACGCCGAGCAATCCGGTCGAGAAGCTCAAAGCAATTAAAGCCAATATCGTTATGACAAGGGCCGGTACAATGACAAACGTCTCTCCGTGACGGTCCGAAAGCTTTCCCGCGATAGGACGAATAAGCGCGAGCGTCGCAGCATAGGCCAGAAAAAACGCGCCGGCATTGACATTGATCGAGATAGCGAACAGCGGGACAAACGTAGTAATGCCGCCATAAGCGATCGTCAGAAAAAACACCGATGCCGTAACGGGCAAGACCGATTTTTCAAAAAACTCAATTTTCTTTGCCCCTTGCTGCGGCCGGAACGGTGTTTTAGCATCAAACATCAAGAGCAGCGCTGCGGCAGAAAAACCAACGACGAATAGAAACAGAGCGTGGTACGACAGGTTCTGCGTAACCCAGATACCGAAAATCGGGCCGACCGCCATAGCAAGAGTCATAGCCATGCTGAACCATCCCATTCCTTCTCCGCGGCGGGTGGACGGAATAATATCCGTAATCGCCGTGAAAACTGCGGTCGTGGAAACGGCCCAGCTCATCCCGTGTACTATTCTGAGCCCCAACAGAACGACGATTCCGCCGACCCAGTCATACATATACATCGCCAAAGTGAAAAGAAGCAGCCCCCAGATGATAAACGGACGCCTGCCGAACCGGTCCAGCAAACCGCCTACGATCGGCCGGAAAATGACGGCAGACAGCATAAACGCGCCTGCCGAAAGCCCGATCTGCGCTTCGTTTCCGCCCATTTGTTTGATGAACAGCGGCAGCGTCGGAAGCAGCGAATAAAATCCGGTGAATAGAAATAGCATCCCTACGGTCATGAGAATAAACGGCTTCGTCCATAAGCGTTCCACGTTTCAGTCCTCCTCGGTTATATGATTAGGTACGGGCGGCTTCTTCATCATTCGGGTTTGTTTACCCCCAAGCTGCGCCTAACCTCCAGTTCCGGCAATTCCGCTAATTTAACGATCAAGTCTGCAACGCTTTTGCGCGATACGACCGATCCTTTAAACGGTTCGCCCTTCTGTGTTGTCTCATAGTCAACTTCATCCCTATTGGTAAACCATCCGGGCCTCAAGATCGTATAGTCGAGGTCAGAGGCTTCAATGATTTGAGCTGACTTTCGGTATGGATTCAATATACTGCCATACTTCTCTCCAGGCACTTCATCATAAATCCCCATGGTACTGATAAAAATTAGACGTTTGACGCCAGTCGAATCCATTGCCCTCACAATGTTTTTTGCCATTTTTTCCAGATCATCAGCTAGATCGCCAGCCAGATTGGCATAGACGATATCCTGTCCCTGCATTTCTTCTTTTAGTTTTTCGATATCCAAAACATCGCCTTCAACTACCCGATTGCGGCTTGATTCCATGTTTCTCAGATTGTTTTTGTTACGCAGATAAAGCGTCAACTGGGCATCGGTCTCGTTAAGGAATTTATCAATAGCATAACGGGCAACCTGCCCGTTTGCTCCAAGAATCAAAACATTGCTCAAAATCAAACTCCCTTTCATTAATTTTGGCTTGCGGCCTTATTCCTGAACGTCTGTTTCCCTTCAGTAAACACTGAATACAGAAAGCATACAATTGTTAGATGAGCGCAATTTGTTAATTAGTGAACAAATGCTTTATCATTGTTCATGATCTCGAGGGCTCGGCTCTTCTTCGGCCCCTTTCTCTGATATATAGGAGTTTACAGTCTGGAGTTAACTCCAAGTCAATACTAAACGGCAAGTATTTTAAACCTTTCCTTATACCCCTATCAAAGTTTCTACTCCGTTCTGCGGGAACTGAATCGATACGGATCTCACAAAAAAGCAGCCGTTTTACCGAAATTCCGGTAAAACGGCTGCTAGTATCCAACTCCGTTTGATTACTGATTTGTTACTAATTCATGTATGAAGCAAATGTATTAGGCGTCAAGCACCTGCTCCACCTCAAGCGCCGCGAGCAGCAGCGGACCTATACCCATATAATGATCGGAGACGACCGCTTCGGAAATGTAGTAGTCGAACGAGCCGTTGCGGTCCTTGCTGAGCCCCGCTCCGTGGCATATCTGATGGAGATGCACGCCTTTCTCGTCTTCTGTCACCAGCTTCCCGATAATGCCTTCATAGCCCTTCAGCATAGCAGCGCGGAAGACCGGGCTCAGATAGCCGAGCCGCAGCCCCTTCGCCATTGCATAGACGAACATAATCGAGCCTGTCGCCTCCAAATAATTGCCTTTCCTCTCGCCTTGATCGAGCACCTGATACCATAAGCCGCTCGACGGATCCTGTACGCGCGCGAGAGCAAGGCACATGCGCTCGAATATGCCTATGATTGTGCCGCGCTGCCGGTGCGTGACCGGAAAGTGCTCCAGGCAATCGACCAGAGCCATCGCATACCAGCCCATCGCCCTGCTCCAGAAGTGCGGGGACAGTCCGGTAAGCGAGTCCGCCCATTCCTGCTCTGCTGATTCGTCCCAGCCGTGATAGAGCAGGCCGCTGCGCTTATCGCGGGTTCTGCGTTCAATGAGCAGCAGCTGATGCGCAGTCTCGTCCAGCAGCTCGGGACGCTCGAATACTTTGGCATATTCCGCCAGAAAGGGCGATGCCATATATAGGCCGTCCAGCCACATTTGGAACGGATAAACCTTCTTGTGCCAGAAGCCGCCCTCCGAGGTGCGGGGCTGGCTCATGAGCTGAGCGGCCAACGTATGAGCCGCCTTGGCATAACGCTCTTCGCTGGTGCGCGCATACTGCATGAACAAATTTTTGCCCTGATTGATTTGGTCGAGGTTATATTCCTCCAGCGAATAGGTGCCGATTGTTCCATCCTCTGCCACGAAATGATCCATGTGGCGGTGCATAAAGGAAAAATAGCGGTCCTCGTTCAACTGCTTGCCCGCTCGCGCCATCGCCATCAGCAGCATGCCCGGGACGTAAGCCCAGCGCTCAAGCGGATAGTCGTGGAAGCCGTCCTCCCGGCATTGGCTCATTATCGTATCGGCTATCCGGCGCGACCAGCCCTCCAATTGCATTTGCTTATGTTCAGACGTCATCATGCCTCTCCTCCCTTAATATCGGCAGGCTCCGTCAACTGCCTGCGCAGCCATGCAAGAGCCGGACCCCCGTTCATTTCATGGCCTCCCAGGAAAAAATCGCATAACACGGCATCCGGCGCTCCCGCCGCCGCATACAGACTTAGCAGCTCGCCGTACGCCTTCTCTGCCGGCCCGCGCGGGAACACGCGGTCCGTATCTCCTGATTCCAGGAATAATCCTCTAGGCGCGATGAGTCCGAGCAGCTCAGGCATCTCTGCCTCCAGCAAAATCCCCGGGATATAATTATCCAGGCAGTGGTTGCGAGCCAATATGCTCTCTTCGAACAAGCTTGCGTACCCGCTGACGACCGCGCAGCGGATTCTCGGATCAAGCGCCGCCGTGAAGCCCGCAACAAGTCCGCCGCCGGAAATGCCCATGATTGCGATCCGGTTCGGATCCACGCCGGACCTTCCCTGCAAATAATCGATTGCTCTCGCTGTTTCGCGGATACGGAGGCCGGCAAGCGTCCGACCGGTCAAAAGCAAAGACGCAGCCAGCCGGAAGCAAGAGTTTTTACCCGGCCCCTCCTCCTTGTCCTCGGCGAGCCTCCGCTCGCCAAAGCCCATCAGCTCAGGCGCGGCTACCACGTACCCCTCCCGCACAAGCGAAACGGCAAAATCCTTATGGAGCCCTGGATTACCCGCGCGCTCCGTGCCATCCGGCTCCAAGCCGACAATCTCCCGGCACCCATAGCCATGGCCGTGCAGCGCGATGACGGCCGGCGCAGGATCAGTTGCCGGCCGATCCGGCACCAGCACGTACATCTTCATCCGCAGCCCTTCCAGCGTCGCGATTTCGATATGCTCGCGCATGTAGCCGTCACATTCGCGCCGTTCAAGCAGCCGCGGCTGAAGCTCCTCTTTCTCATCCGGGAATTCGCCGAGCAGACGGCTGAAGGCAGCCCCCAGCCTGGCCCTTCTCTCCGCGCTGCCGGGCACAGCGCCTGCCGTCCTTTTCCTCGCCGCTTGCTCTGTCAGCGAGCTCAAATAACGTTCAACATTCATCGGCATCGCCCTCTCCTCTCCCCTGCCTGCTCCAACGGGCGGCGCTAGTAGCCCTCAGGATGCCAGCCGTCGAAAATATGAATGATCCGATAGCCCGCCGCCTCTTCCGCTGACAGCTGGCGCGACCAGGACACCCGCTTGTCCGCGGCAGCTCCCGCTCCGATACTAGCGTATTCCTCGTAGCGGCTCGTCGTTTCGCGATCCGGCTGTCCCCAGTTATGCCAACCTTCCGCCGTAATCGAAGCGTCGATGGTAGCCCGGATGAATGCTACATGGGCATAAGGCCGCCATGGCCTGCCCAAATAAACGTCTCGCACCCCTTCGCCGCCCGTAATGACGCAATCAAGGAACACATAACCGAACGCTTCGTCTTGCGGCGTGGAAGCAGCCGTTATGTACCCCCTTGAACGCTTATTATGCAGCCGGCATCTGTCGAATACCGCCGTAGCCGCGCCAAATATATAATCGACATCGCCTTCGATGTAACATTCGCTATAGTATTGTTTGCCTTTGCCCGTATACAGCGTATCCTGGTCACCCAGCATCTTAACGCGGCGGAATACCGCCTTCCCGGCATCCACGAAGGCAGCCACCGCTTGGCCCGTACCCGGCCCCGAGGCGTTGCGGATCGTCACATTCTCCGCCGTGAACGAATCGGCGAACACATTCAGCGTGCCCGTGCGGAACGTCCCGAGCGGCTCGCCGTCGGCCCCCAGTGTATGGGCGTTATCCGACCATGTCAGTATCGTCCTTTCTTGATCCTCGCCGAGCAGCAGAATAGGCGGCGCGGTTGCCGGTATCGTCACCTTCTCCTCGTAAAGCCCCGGCTTGATGCGGATCGTGACCGCTTCCTCCAAGCCCTTCGGAATGGCGTCGACCGCCTCCTGCAAACGGCTGTAATCTGCCTTATCCTTTTCATGCACGGATACGGTAATCAGCATAGCTGCACTCCTTTCTCATTTACGAACCCGTTAATTTATACTGTTGTACTAGCAAAAAAGGGTTAGCCGCTCCCTATTCGCGATCGAGCGGTTCATAGCTGAACCAGTCGAAGTCGGCGTAATGCCTGCGGCCTGCTTCCGTGCAAGCTGCGTACATGCCCATATAGGCACCGGTGAAACCTCCAGCCACATCGGTACTCAGAATCGTGCCGTCGGCTTCCTCGGCCAGCGCCTGCCAATGCTCCGATTCGATTCCTCGCCAGAAGAAGCTGTACCGCTGGCCATTCGCCTCCGCCCGCAGGATCAGGCTTTCTCCTCCGTATCGGCTTGCGGCGAGCACCGTCTCTTCTCCGTGCTTCCGCTGCGTAAGCCGGATTTCCGTAACGCCGCCGAAGCTTCCGTATTCCATCCTGAACTGGAAGTCGGCGTTCTGCAGCAGCACGAGCCCCGCCACATCGCCGGCTTCCTGCGGTGCGAAGCGGAACGAGGTTTCGGCTCGAAAGCTGCTATGCTGCTGTCTCCTGCCCACGAAGGAAGGATTGCCGGCAACGGCGATGGACGCCGGCTTCAAGGTCAGGCGCAGCGCGCCGGGTCGATCCGTAAGGCTCCAGAAATCACCGCACGGCGTACGGATGAAGTTCCAGACCGGCGCCAGCTCCGGCGAATCGAAATCGTCGCGCGCCGGAAGCTGCGGCCAGGCCGTTTCCGGCAAGTCCGGCGCTTGCCCTTCCTGCTCCACAACCCCTTTCCCCGGGCTAACGACCGGCCACTCGCTTTCCCAAATAACAGGAACAAGAAACGTTTCGCGCCCCAAGTTGCGGAAATAGCCGCCATACGGACGGGAAGCGAGACAAAGCATCCACCAGTCGCCTTTCTGCGTTTCGATTAGCTCGCCATGGCCGACGTTGACGATAGGATAACTGCGCCCCAAATGACGATGGGTCAGAATCGGATTGCCCTTGTAGCCCTCAAACGGTCCTGCCGGCGAATCGCTTCGCGCAATCGTGATCGCATGGGTATGACCGGTGCCGCCTTCCGCAATCAACAAATAATACCAGCTGCCGATTTTGTACAGATGCGGCCCTTCTTGGGCGTGCGCAACCTTGAGCGCTCCCTGCCAAATGCTCGTTTTTGGCCCGATAAGCCGCCCGCTCGCTAAATCCAGCTCCTGAAGCCAGATGTCCATATGCTTCGGATACAGCTGTCCCTCCGGCGGAACCCGGTTGCCGGTGTAATAGACCTTTCCGTCATCGTCGAAAAACAACGAAGGATCGATGCCAGGCGCATCCTCCAGCCATACGGGATCAGACCAACTGCCGGCCGGGTCGGTTGCTGTGACATAAAAGTTATGGCACTCCTTATCGTTGTCTACGAAAGTTGTAATCATATAATAGACGCCGTTATGACAGCGAAGCGTAGGCGCCCAAATGCCTCTTGATGGTTGAATGTTGTCCAGATTCAGCTGGGACGGGCGGTCAAGTACATGGCCGAGCTGGCGCCAATTCACAAGATCCTTGCTGTGGAAAATCGGCACTCCCGGAAAAAACTCAAAGCTGGACGTAACCAGGTAATAGTCATCGCCGACTCGTATGGCGGATGGGTCGGGATAAAAGCCCGACAAAATCGGATTTTGAAACTTGCGCATGCTCCTGCCTCCCTGTACGGAATGAAATGTAAGCCTATACAAGTATAGTTCAAGAAAACATCGTAATGTTAAAACATCCTTGCTTATTTTCACGTTTTTTATATATTCATGCTATATGGATAAGTTGATTTTGCTGTCAAGCAGTTACCTTCCTTTTCAATTATGTGTATAGTTATTACCATAAAGGAGCGATAGCGATGAGGGGAGAAAGGCAGCTGAAAATCAGATTTTTTATGAGTCTAACCTTGATATCGATCTGTTCGGTGCTTGTGCTGGCTACCGCCTTGTTCTTTTGGTTTCGGGAAAAAACGATCGACAATGTCAATCAAGTAAATGAAAGCGTTCTCCTTAATACGGAAACGGTATTCTCGAAGTACATGGACATGGTTCAGAACTATACGATGGACTTCTATCGCAATCCGAACATTAACACGGTGATGCAAAGCGGAGACAACAGCTGGAGCGGCCAGCTGTACAGCGCGCTCAGCCAAATACGCGGCACGCTTACGGTCAACGCTTTTCTGGAGAACGCCTATATCATGGGGCAGGACGGTCCGGTCCTCATGTTCGAGAACAATCCGCTCAGCAACTCGGCGAAGCAGGAGCTGTTCGAACGCGTCAAGGGCAGCGAGATCAAGCAGTCACCGTATGTATGGTCCGCGGCAATGAACAGCGGAGCGGAAGTGACGCTCATGACCCTCTTTTACAATGACCGCGCCTTCGGCAGCAGCGAATACAATGGAGCGATCGCCATGACGGTCAATTTGCGGAAGCTTCAGGAAAATGTGTTCCGAAGCAGCGATGACGGCGGTACGCGATATGCGGTACTGGACGCTGAAGGCCTTCTCCTGATGCAGAACGGGCCGCCCGGAACAACCTTCGATCAAGGCATGCTGCGGCAAATCGTAACCGGGGACAGCAAGATCGGGACGGTAATATGGAAGTCCGAGAAAGGGAGCAAGAAGCTGATTACGTATCGCAAAGCGCAGCAGGGAGAGCTTTGGTTTCTTTCGGAAACCTCTTACAAGGACAGCATTCGGGACATATCGAATGCCTTAAGTTTGATGATCGGACTATGTCTGGCGCTGATCGCCGCCGCTTCGGCCGTTGCCGCGTTCGTCTCGCATCGCATGTACAAGCCGATCGGGCATCTATTCGGCAACATCCATAATTTGTTCGGCGATCGCCCAGCCTTCGCGCATGGCGGAGGCTTCGAAGAAGCGAACCGGGAGCTCGAGAGAATCGCCGGACGATTCGGGGAGCTAAAGCGCGAGAACGAGGACAGCGCCCTGCTTCGCTGGCTCACGTCGCCTTACCGGTCCGGGGAGCATTTATCGTCCCCGCTTCCTCCCATGAAGGATTCTAACGGCAATGCGGCGTTTTACGTGGCGGTGCTTCATTTGAACCATTCCGCCGCAGAGAACGGCATGTCGGGCGAAGAATGGATGGAGAAGATCAAGAGCCTGCCAAAGCTGACCGAGGAGCTGTTCGGCGACATGGCTGCCTGTCGCGGATTTTTTCCGCATCCGGAAGCCGCCGTACTGATCGTCAGCGAGACGCTATCCGGCAGCTTCGGCGATTACGGCCTCTCCCGCGAACGCTGGGAACAGCTCGAAAGCCAGGTTCGAACATGGCCAAGCGCCACCTGCGCTATCGGCATCAGCCGGCTGTCTAGCGATTCGGGTCAGCTGAAGCAGCTGTACGACGAGGCAAACGGCTGCCTGCAGTACTTGAAGTTCCAATTTCAAGCATCCGTTATCCATACGGTCGATACGATTCATTTGAACAGCAGCCCGATACCGGACCCTACGCTTGAAGCTGTGCTGCAAGTCGTGAGAAACCAGGAGCATGAACTGATTCCAAGAGCAATCGAGCGGCTTCTGGCCGCAGCCGGCAGCTACCGGGCGGAGCAGGCGACGATCGCCATGTCCAGACTCGCCTCGGAGCTGAACAAGCTAGGCGATGCCAGCCATGCGGACGGCTTCGCGCGGCATTCGGACTTTCTGGAGCATTATCAGCGCATTTGGCGGATAACGGATTATGAAGAGCTGAGAAGCTGGCTGGAGCAGCTTTGCTTGAACGCATGCGAGAAGCTTAGGATGCTCAATACGGTGCAAACCCGCAGCGTGGCGGGCGAGGCCATTGCCTATATCCGCAAGCATTACGGCGATCAGATGCTCTCGTTGAACAGCTTGGCCGAGATGCTGGCGATCAGTCCTCCGTATTTGAGCCGCCTCATTACCGAAGCAACGGGCAGCAGCTTTCCGGACTTCGTGAATCTGGTTAGGCTCGAGCAAGCCCGCACGCTGCTCATGACCGAGCAGGAGCTGGATATTCGGGAAATCGCGGAGAGGACGGGCTACGGCAGCAGCACCTACTTCACCACGCTGTTCAAAAAACGTTACGGCGTGACTCCGTCCAAATGGCGCTTGAACCATATTCTGCAGCAAAACGACTAATGGGAAGCCCAAAGCAAATTGCTTTGGGGCTTCTTTTTTTTCGCGAGCTTTCCGTTCACTGCCGCCAAAGACGGGAAAAAACCGCTTAAAACCGGTTTTTTTAAGCGATTTCATTTTTTTAAAGCCGCTTGAACACGGTCGATTTAAGCGATTTCATTTCTTTATGATGGCGCTTACATTTGTGCGGGATATATGCTGTTTTCAGGTAAGCACGCCGGCTCTTCGTTACCCTAAACGGCGGAAGCTTCCATCTTACAGAGATCTTGAAGGAGTGAATTACGATGTCAGACGAAGCGTTACAGCGGCCCAGACCTGCCGGCCGCAAGAGCTGGCTCCAATCCATGCGCAACGACAGCCCGCTGCTGCTGCTTGCCTTGCCCGGAGTTATTGTACTTATTCTGTTTGCCTACTTACCTATGAGCGGCCTCATTCTAGTCTTCAAAAATTACAATTACAACGGCGGCATATTCGGCAGCCCTTGGGCGGGCTTCGACAATTTCGATTTTTTCTTCTCCAGCATGGACAGCGCGATTCGCGCCACGCGCAATACGGTCATGCTGAACGTGCTGTACATGCTGACCGGCACCTTCTTCTCGGTGGCGATTGCCATTATTTTGAACGAGCTGAGAAGCAAATCCTTCATCAAAATTACGCAAAGCGTCATGTTTTTTCCTTATTTTATTTCTTGGATCGTCATCGGCGCCATTCTGTTCTCCCTCTTGGACTTCGATAAAGGGCTGATCAACCGCCTGTTCGGAACGCTTGGGATGCAGCCTGTCGACTGGTATTCCGATCCGTGGATGTTCGTTGTCATCTTGGTCGCCGCAAACATCTGGAAGAGCGCGGGCTATGGCGCGATCATTTATTACGCAGTCCTGCAAGGCATCGATACTGCTTATTATGAAGCGGCCCGAATCGACGGCGCATCCAGAATTCAGCTGATAACGCGAATAACGCTGCCGCTGCTCATACCTTCGATTATTTTGCTTACCCTGCTCAGTATCGGCGGCATGCTTAAAGGCGATCTCAGCATGATTATGGGGGTCACGTTCCTGAATCCGCTGCTGCTTCCGACGACCGATATTATCGACGTTTATGTTTATCGCACAGCGATTCGTTCAGGGGAGTTCGGCTTTGCTTCGGCTATTACGCTGTATCAGTCCGTTTTCGGATTTCTGCTCGTCCTGGTCGCGAACAAGCTGGCCGGCTGGTACGACAAAGAAAGTAAACTATTTTAGGAGACATGTGATATGGCTAATCAAGAAAATAGAACGCTTATTGTTATTTTCTATATTTGCATCGGCATATTCGCCCTCATCTGCCTGGCACCGTTCGTGCTCGCCGTCTCCGGCTCGCTGTCGACGGAAGCGAAGCTCGCGGCGGAAGGCTACTCCTTCCTGCCTCGCGGCTTCAGCCTGGACACGTACAAATTCATGTTCGGCTCGAAGGCGGAGCAAATCATTCAAGCATATATGACCTCCGTTGCCGTTACCGTGCTCGGCACCGCATGCGCCGTTCTCGTTACGACGGCCTATGCTTACGTCATTACGGTCAAAGGCTTCCGTTACCGTAATTTCTTCGCCTTCCTGGCGTATTTCACCATGCTGTTCAGCGGGGGAACGCTGCCTTGGTATATTTTGAGCACCAAATACTATCACCTGGACGATACGCTCGCGGGGCTGTTCGTTCCTTATCTGCTCAATGTGTTTCTCATGTATTTGCAAGCCAATTATTTCAAAAGCATCCCGCACGAGATTATCGAATCCGCGCAAATCGACGGCGCAGGCCACTTCCGCATCTTCTTCCGGATTATGCTGCCGCTCGGCCAAGTCGGTCTCGTCACCATCTCGCTGTTCTATGCGCTTCAGTTCTGGAACGACTTCTATTTGTCGCTGATGCTCATCTCGGACGAGAAGCTGTATACGATTCAATACATGATGTACTTCATGATGGCCAATATTCAATATCTCGCATCAGGCAACAGCGCGCAGATCGGCGGCGCAGTGATCGCCCCGCCGCTCGAAACAGCCAAGATGGCCATGACCTGCCTGACCGTTCTGCCTATCGCAATCTTATATCCGTTCCTTCAACGTTATTTCGTCAGAGGCATTATTGTCGGCTCCGTTAAGGGCTAGTTCATGATAGGACCGGTTGTACATGGTATGATGGAACAATCCGATGTCTAATATCAGGAGCGAACTTTCATGCCATTGAACAATAAATAAACAGAATTTTATAGGAGGGTTCACGCATGTTAAAGAAACGAGTATGGGTAAGTCTGCTCCTTGCAATCCTGCTTCTCCTCTCGGCCTGCAGCAAAGGCGAGACTGGAACGACACCGGAGAACACGGCCGAAGGCAATAATGAAAGCGCTGGCAGCGAGCTTAAGCCGGCCAAGCTGAAGATCGTTCTCTACGGAGAGGAATCGCTTCGGATGAAGGAGCTTGCGAAAGCGGAATTCAAGGACATCGTAAAAAAAGAAATCAACGCCGAAATCGAGTTTCAATTTATTCCATGGACCGAATACGGAGGCGGCAAAACCGATCTGATGCTGTCGACCGGCGAAGACTTCGCAACCTATACGGATACCAACTACATGGTCAAATCGGTAGCCAAAGGACTGTACGCGGACCTGACTCCTTATATGGACAGCGCAGCAGCCGCGGATATGAAAAAAACGGTGGACGACAATTCGTTCAAAGCTTTCCAACTCGGCGGCAAGCAATATGCCGTTCCGGTCGGCAATAAGCCGAACTCCGGCGAATTCTACAGCGTGCTCGTCCGTCAGGATTTGCTCGAGGAGGTCGGCATGAGCAGCGTGTCCTCTTTAGCGGAGCTTGAGCAATTTTACGATAAAGTCCATGCCGCCCACCCGGAGCTGATCGGCTACGCAAGCACGGATGCCCGCAGGATGCTGATGTACGAATATACGGATAAAAATCTGTATTGGCAAAATGATTTCCTTGCGATCGATGAAGCGGCTGACGGCGATCAAATCATCAGCTGGTTCGAAAGCGAAGAATTCAAAGCCTATTCCCAGCTCATTAGAAGCTGGTATGTAAAAGGAATCATTCCGAAATACGCCGCAACCAACACGCCGCAGCTGCAATCCGATTGGAACTCGGGCAAGGCGATGTTCTGGGCCGGAACCGCCGCGCGTCCGTTCGAAGGCGCAGCGACGATCTCTCAGGCCGTGCCGACAGCCAAGCTCACGAACTATTTCCTGAGCAAGGATCTGCCTAAGATCAGCCGCGGCACGTACAGCACCGCCTGGTTCGTATCGGCGAATGCCGCCGATCCTGAACGTTACGTGATGTTCTTCAACCTGCTCCAAAAAAACCAGGAGCTGTACGATCTGTTCGCGTACGGCATCCAGGATAAAGACTATACGCTCGACGAGAACGGCCGATTGACACGGAATTCGACCGATTCCCTCATTCCTGACTGGCTGCTTATGAACAAAAACTTTATCCGCTTCGACAAATCCGTCCCTGACGATTTTATTGCGCAATACAAAGCATGGGACGACGAAGCGATTATTTCCAAAGGCGCAGGCTTCAACTTCGACAATACACCGGTCAAAAACGAGGAAACGAAGATTAACGGCGTCTTCTCCGAATTTCTGGCGCCAATCGCCAGCGGTTTCCTTGACTACGAGGAAAATTTCCCGGGAGCGCTCGAGAAGCTGAAGGCAGCCGGCTTCGATAAATATATCGCGGAATATCAGAAACAATTCTCCGAATGGTACGCGGCGAAATCATAAGTAAACGCATAATAAGGCGAAACAGCAGCTTGTCTGAGCTCTGTTTCGCCTCTTGCTAACCGGATATCTCGAATCGTTACTTGATGCTAAGGAGGTTCTTTACGGATGAATGACCTAATCGGCAAAAAACATATGATCGGAGACGCTTCGTTCGTCATTCAGCATATGCGCAGCACCCGCTCCACCTCTATGCCCCGCGCCCACTCGCATGCCAGCTATGAGCTGTATTGCTTGCTGGAGGGAGAGCGGGTCTATCTGATGAACGGCAGCGTATTTACCGCGCAAAAAGGCGACATCGTCGTGATCGTCCCCCACGAGCTTCACTCCACCGCGAGCTCGCAGGTGGAGTATTTCGAACGGGTGCTTATTCATTTCACTCCGGAATTTTTTCGCGAAGCGGACGGCAATGTGCTCCGGCTCCCTCCCTTTCAGGAATCCACCTTGCTGAGGGTTCCCGTGAAGGAGCAGTCTGAAATCGAACGCCTTCTTGTGCAAATGGTTGCAGAATGCAAGGAGGAGCCATCCCTTTACGATAGTTACGTACGCCATTTGCTGATTGAACTGCTCATCCGTTTGAGCCGCGTGCACGCGGTCAGCCCGGAGACGCCTGGCTCGAACCATCCGATGCATGAAAAAGTAGCGGAGATTATGGGTTATATCCATGCGCATTACCGCGACGCTCTAACGCTGGAGCAGCTTGCCAAACATTTTTTCATCAGCCCGGCTTATTTAAGCCGTGTCTTCTTGAAGCTGACCGGCTACCATATTAGCGAATATGTGCGGGTGGTCCGCATTCGCGAAGCGCAGAAGCTGCTCCGGACGACCCGTCAGAAAGTAACTGCCATAGCCGAGCAGGTCGGCTTCGAGCATATTTCCCATTTCAACAAGACGTTCAAAAAAGTCGCAGGCGTGGCGCCCGTGCGCTACAGGCAATCTCACAAATATTAGCTGATCAACTGATGCGGATCGCTGCGTTGGCGTCCACCTCATCGGATGCCCATACAGACCGCTGCGTGACAGCCGTTCGCGGATCGCGGCATTCGATTTGCTCAGTGCTGCTGCCGGTTACTGCCAGCATCGCTTCATCGGAAACTCCCCCAGCACCGCCTAGACGGATGATCTCCACGTCCCGGCTCTGGTGCAGCTTCACGAGCGGACCTTCTTCCGTGAACAAAGTAACATCCTCAAGCGTCAGCCGCTTGACGTGATGACAAACGACGCCTTGCCGGCTGGCTGCGGTGAGGCCCTGCACCGTCACCCCTTCGAGCGGCATTTCCGCCAAGCCGTTCACGAGAAACGCTTTGGCCGCTCCATCGCAATGGACATCCTTGATATGAATGTTGCGGAACACCGGCGTCCCAATCGTAACCGGAACCTCTTCATCGCGTGCTGTTCCCGAACCTTCGACGCCTTCATAGAAGAGGTGAAAGGAGATCGCCTCGCTTGCGATATCAGTCATGCGGATACGTTCGATGACGATATCCTCGACGACGCCCCCGCGTCCCCTTGCGCTCTTGAACCGGAGTCCGATGTCGGTACCCATGAACGTACAATCGCTGACATGGACATGGCGGACGCCTCCGGACATTTCACTGCCAATTACGAATCCCCCGTGTCCGTGGTATACCATGCAGTTCTTGATCATGATATATTCGCTTGGCATGCCGAGTTCTCGGCCCGCTTCGTCCTTTCCTGACTTCAGGCAGATGGCGTCGTCGCCCACGTCGAATGTGCAGTCTTCCACGACGACATTGCGGCACGAGTCGATATCAAGCCCGTCGCTGTTTTGCGCGTACCACGGATTACGCACCGTAACGTTCCGTATGGTCACATGCTCGGACGCCCACGGATGCAGGTTCCATGCCGCCGAGTTTTGAAAGGTCGGTCCGTCCAGCAGGACGCGGCTGCATCGCCGGAAGCTGAGGAGGTTCGGGCGCAAGAAATCGCGCCAAGGCAAATAATCCGCAGGCTCCCGCTTTCCTTCGCCAATCAGCCGCTCCAAAACGGCGGCTCCTTCCATCGCTGCCGCAGATGGCCACCATAAGCCATCCGCTTCGTCAACGATTCCGCCGGAGCGCAGCAGACGCTCCCATTGCTTATCCGTCATTTTCCACCGTTTGACGGGTCGCCACGCTTCTCCTCCGCCGTCGAATACGCCTTTTCCCGTAATCGCCACATGGTTCGCGCCTTCGGCATCGAGCGGCGATTGGCAGCGAATCGCCGGTTTCCCTTCGAACTGTGAAGCAATTAGCGGATAATCGTCAAACCGCTTGCTGAACCGTATGACCGCCCCATTCTGGGCATGCAATTCCAGCCGGGACGCCAGCTTTATCGGACCGGTCAACCAGATGCCCGGCGGTATAACCACCCGGCCTCCCCCGGCGTTAACGCAGGCTTCGATCGCTTGGCGGAACGCATACGTATTGTCGGTTCGCCCGTCGCCCACCGCGCCGAAGTCGGTTATTCGCACCGAATAATCCGGAATTTCCGGCAGCAGCGCCTCCGTCATCGCCCAGCGGTATTCTCTATTCGTTTTCTCCGATTTCATGGCCAACTCATCCCATCCTCTTCTCTTGATTCCGGTGATCGCTTCTTCATTATAGAACAACACCCTTCCTGCTTACTTACAAGATGCTTGTCTATTTGCGATAGGATTGCATCTATATGTCCTGCTTGCTTGACGGCTGCATGCTTGTCGTCAAGAATGGGAGTTAATAGTAAAAGAACACTCCTGGAAAGGGATGAATGCCAAAAATAAAGCAGACCCTAAGGGCCTGCTTTTGCCGTTTGTGCTCTATGAAAGGTTCTATAAAAGGTACTATGAAAGCTTTATAAATAAGCCGTAAGTTTGGTTAAAATCCCTGCCTGTTCCTTGGTCATTTTTTTGCCAGAATAGACTTGAACCTGCTTCTTAAATACATTGAGCAAATTCGTTTTCGCTTTATCGTTCCCGCGTTTCTCCGCTTCCTGCGCAAGCAGCAAGTTGGTGCATAACGCTTTGCTTATCCCCGGATTTTGAGCGGTAAATTTACGAACGAGCGCGCACATGCCTTCATAGGTCACGTCTATTTCAAAAGTAATCGTGCTTGTGCTTGAATTGCCCGCAGCATCGTCAGCCGTCACCTCAATTGAATGGCTTCCAGGCTCCATCTGATAAGCAGCGCCTTCCGCCAACGGCTTGGAACAAGGATCCTCGGCCAAGCCGGATAAATTGTCAACGGCCGCACATCCCACATTCACCGTTTCTTCAATGGAATAGGCCGTTTTGCCGGTAAATTGTATGACAGGCGCCGTTTTATCGATTTGGATTTCCAATGATCGCGGCTCCTCTTGAACGCCCGAAGCATTGGCTGCAGCATAGGTGATTGTCGTAACTCCTTCATTAGTAATCGGAAACTCCGCCCGGTTTCCTTTAACAATCACTTTCTCAATCGGCTGTGCTCCTTCCGCCGCATACGATATGGAGGCTGCGGATTCTGCTGCTATCGTGATGAGCGCATCTTGCTTGATCCAGCCGGAGGCATTAGGTGAAGGACTCACGTTTGCGGCTGAGACCGGAGGTCTTGTATCCTTAACCGTGACATAGAAATCATCATAGTAAGCTGACGCGATATTATACCGGCTCGTGACTGCAATGAGTCTGGCATATGCGGCATTAGCAGGCGCTTTTCCTTTCAGCATGACTTTCTGCCACTGCGCCAGCCTAGACTCATCCAAATGGATCTCCAAGGTGGAGATTGTTGCGTTTTTCTCATCGAAGAAGCGGAACATGAAGCCTGGTTGGCCTGATTCGATGTACAAGTTGACTCCCGCTTCATAATCTTCGCTAGGCGTAACCGGAATTTTATCGCTCTGCAGCGCGACGGAAGCCGTTCGCAATTTATCGGTAATAAGCAGGCTTTTACTGCCCGTTAAGCTCTTTTTATCGCTGATTTCATAGCCGTAATCCGCTCCGGTGGCAAACAAGGAGCTCCAGCCCGGGATCGCTCCATTGTTCACGCTCTCTTCCAATCCTGCGTTCGAAACAGGGAGAGGGATGCCCGGCGGTTCGACGACTACCTCCCCGTCCACCTTCACGCGGTACAGGATCGTATTCGTAGCTTGGTCCGTAAAGTACAAGTTGCCGTCCATCCCCAGATCGAAACGGGAAGTATCTGCCAGCGTTCGGAAATCTAACGTTTCCGGATCAATCACCGTTAATTTATTGTTGAATAAAACATAGAGCAGACCATCCTCGGACCAGCGAAGCGGGTGATGCGCCCATTGGCTGAAATTTAGCTTCGGATAAATCTTTTTGCTTTTGACGACCTCATACGTATCGGGATCTATGGCGAAAATATATTCGTAAGATGCGCCCCAGATCAAACCGTCCGGACCGACGGAGAGATCGCCGATATAAATCGGTTTCTCAAGACCCGGAATCCGCAGCGGAAATTCAGTAATTTTCTGCTCGGTCACAGCATCCCAGACGAATATTTTCGCTTCCTCTTCCGTCGGCTCGGAGCCAAGCCCTCCTCGAATCGTTGTAGATCCGAAAAGCTTATTATCGTGGAACGTTGTACTCAGAACGCTCTGATTCTCCACGACATGACGATGAACGTTCATTTCCCCGGTTGCTAGGTCATAAACCGTAAGTGAGCCTCCCAGTGTACCGTAACCGGAAATGGTAGAAATAAACAGTTTGCCAAGACCGTCCGTTATATTTACCAATCTCTCCTGGTCGTTCCCCAATACCGCCAAGCGTTTGGGATTTGCAGGACCCGGTTCAGCAGCCAAATCATATTCATAGAGGCCGCCTTCCGGATATACGCCCAAATATACTTTCGTGCCAACCGCGTATACGCTGTCTGCTTGACCAATGCTGAACGGCTTCGTTGTATTATCCGTTAAATTAACCAATGATGATCTCGCTTGGGAACCGGTCGTAATCAGCTGCGTTTCGGATACACTCTGCAGCCGGTTCACGACGCCAGGCAGTCCGGGAATGACCGGAGGCAGCAAATGCACCTGTTTCGTCTCGATATTCATGATCGTGACGCCGCCGTCGTATCGCACCGTTACAAGTGATTTGCCGGGCAGCTCCGGATGGTTTGGAAATTCGGCCCAGTCCGCGCCGCGAAGGCCGCTCGCATATTCCATGCCGGTAAGCTCCACTTCATGAGTGGCAAGGTCAAACGTCTTCAGCTTCTTGTCGGACATATAATAAAGTTTTCCATTCAAAGAGTCCGTTGCATGCAAGCCCGTCACATTGTCCAGAACGACATCCAGCCAGGCTTCCGTTTGTGTATCATAGATAAAAGCTTCGCCCGGAATTCCGCTTCCGTCGGTATATCTTGCGAATAAGTAGCGGTTATCGATTGTGCTCAAATCGTATACCGTATCCTCTTTGACGATGAGGGAAGCCGCAATATCCGTCTTCTCCCCCGTCTCCAGATTCACCCGAACAATTTGCTTGTGGGCGGTTCCAGCGTAAATATTGCCGCCTTGATAAGCAATGGAACGAACGTATTCTTGATCCAGCTGCCCGATGACACGGCCATAATCTCTGGTTTGACTAGTGGTTGGATCGTATTGATAGACCTTTCCGCCCGGATATGTCCCTACATACACGCGTCCCTGCTCATCGGTCGTAATGCTGTTCGGGACGGACTGACCGTCGAACTGTGCAACCTGCACCGGAATATGCGTAACAGGCGAATAGCTCCACAGCCTAGCTCCTCCTCCATCAGCGGCTAAGAACAACGTGCCGTCAGGAGCGATGGTATGGGCCCATGAGCTTTCTGAAGGGCCGATCGGAATACTTCGAAGAAGCTTATAATCCTCTAAGTCGATGACATTAAGATGACCCGGCTTCCCCTTGCTTGTCGCATAAAGCACATTCCGCCCCTCTTCTTGGCCAACCGTTCCATTAAATACCGCTACCGTGTAATTGTTCGGGATGAGCAGCTCTTCTGGACTTCCATAGGTTTTCTGAGCCAATCTGCTTGATTCGGCTGCTGCAAACACACCACCCCAGCCTGTGACTGCCAAAATCGAACAAAGCATAAGGATGAAAGCACGAAATTTACCGTTTTGCATCACATTACCTCCTTTGTTTTAAACCCATTCCCGGCATTGCAACACATTTCAAGAGCAACCGTATGTCATCCACAGGTGTAAGAAAGCAAGCGTTCGGTCCGAAGCAGAATTTGATCCCTCCTTTCATTAGGGCTGTATGACCCTTTTATTTATAGAAATGTCCTTTAATAGTCTCTAAATAGGTGAAGCGATCCCCTTTTATCGCGTGATTTCCCGGCTGTGACGATGATTTAATTCTCATATTTGAGAAGCGTCCCCATCACATCATGCGAGTTTTCATAATTGGCATAGGCTTCCTGTGCCCTCTCCATGGGATAGACGTTCGTAATAAGCGGCAAAATCGAGATTCGGTTATCGGAGAGCAGCCGTATATATTCGCCAATGTTTCTCCCTTCCGTCCATCTTACATGCCCGATCGGGTAATCATGGTTTTCTTTTTCATAGCCGGCATCATACCTGCCTGGTCCTCCTGCCCGGGATATAAGCACCTGTGCCTCTTTCCCGAACATCAGATTGCGAGAAAAGGCGGTAGATAAATCTCCTACGATGACGATTTTCCCTTTGTCCCGGATCCAATGCAGCGATTGATTAATGAGTTCCTCCCCTGGACCGCCTGCACACAAGAGGATGCAATCCGCGCCATGCCCTCCCGTTATCTGCAGCAATTGCTCTTCCATAACCTTCTGATTATCGTAAGCGTGCTTCACGCCATGTCTTTTAAGCAGCCCGGCGCGGTTGGCCGCCAAATCGAGACCAATTACGCCGAAAGCTGCCGCAGAAGCAATTTGGCAGATGATCTGACCGAGCAAGCCAAGCCCTACGATCACCGCGGTCTCGCCGAACCGGATATCTGCCGTTCGCAGTGCATGGATCGCGATTGCTCCGAGTCCCGCAAAGGCGGCTTCCTCGGACCGTACATGTTCGGGCACGATTGCCGTCAGATTAGACGGAACCGTTAACCATTCCGCATGCTTTACATAAGGAGCTCCGTAACAGGCTACTCTCTGGCCGATTTTAACTCCCGTGACGTTTTCGCCGAGCTCTTCTACGATTCCTACGGCACTGTAGCCGAGTATGACCTGCTGATCCGAAGCGCGCCGCAGGAAGGACAGCTCGGTACCTGGGCTGATCGCCGAATATTCGGTGCGGATCAGAATATGACCGGGAAGAGGCGATGCTCTATCTATGTCCGTGATCGAGATTTTGCCTTTTAAGGCCGCAACAGCTTTCATGCCTGATTCCTCCGATTCAATCCGTTTCTTTTTTTCGATACTCGCTTGGCGATATTCCGTTATATTTTTTGAAGGTAGTCGTGAAGGTGGAAGAGTTCATATAACCGGTCTTTTCCCCAATTTCCGCGACACTGAGGTCGGTGTTTTTCAGAAATTCCCGCGCGTGAGACAATCTGACCTTATTGAGATATTCCACGAAATTAATGCCAAACGTTTTCTTGAAATAATTCGAGAAGTATTTTGGGCTGGTGCCCAGCACTTCGGCCATATGATCCAAATACAGGTTCTCCATGTAATGAAGCTCGATGTACTGTGATATAAATGCTGCATTAAGCTTGCTCTTCTGTTCGCTGCCGCGCTTATCAGCTATAAAACTTACGGCTTCAATAACAGCTTCATGGATTTCCTCGTAATGGAAAGCCAGTTCCATCTTTCTGGAAAAATCTCTAGCCTCCTGCTGAAGGTCCTTGCTGTTAACCGCCGTTTCTCCGACTTGCTTCAGCAAATAAAGAAATATGCTTTTGGCAATATGCGTAAGCTGATGAAAATGAATGTTGCGGTGCACGTTTTCTGCCAGCATTTCTTCCACGATTTTCAAGCCCTCGTTTGTTTTACCACTTAACAGGCAATTGGAGAGCTTCTCGATCTTTTCAAACGGAAAATAAACGTCTGAAACGTAGCGGATCGTTTCCGTATCGACGACAGCACCGGTTTGCTTCACGTTCCGGTACTCCATGCCGTGCCGGATGTCTTGATTGGCGGCATAAATGTTGCTGATTCTCGAATCATAGCATTTACTCGCGAATGCGTTGATTCGAAATGATTCAAGCTCCTGTTCGGCCGCGTCTTTAACGAAAGCGCCTATGCCGTCCAGCACCTGTTTTCGGTTCGCAGCTTCCTTCATCCCAACAAGCGCCAGAAACTCCAAATGCCCGGCATGAAAAACAACAGCGTGATTAAACCTTTGCAGCAGCTGCTGCTGCATCCACTCCGTCAGCTCTTCGATCCGCCAATTCGCCTGTTCCCCTTCTTCGCGGCGAATGAATAGCAGGCTGGCCATTACAAAATAACGCTCTTGGAAGAAATACGGATAATATTTCTGCATTTGCAGCTCATATTGTTGAGAATGGGAATGTTCATCCAACGACTGGAGGAAAACGCCCCTCCGCATCTCCTTATCGACGAAATCCATTTGTTTAATTAAGGTTTCGTTCTCTGTCTGCACTTTTACGATTCCGCTGTGAATCTTCCGAAAATCGTTGCCTTTGATTGCTCCCCCGCCCAGCAATTTAAGGATGCCTTTTACCGGCCGGTACAAATAAACGCTTAGCAAGACAGACAATATAATGGCGCTGATGATCGCGCTGATCATAATCATTTGGCTTGCATCCGTAACGGATCCGATATTTTGAAATTGGTACGGCACTTTATCGATATAAATAAAATCGTTATAGTCGGACTTATAGAAATGATATTCAAAATTTTCGCGAGTAAAGGAAGCTTCATCGGATGCGTTGAAATAGACGTCGTTAAGCACTTCGATCAGATCCCAATCCTTCTCCGTGCTCAAAATAACGTTACGGCTGGAATCGAGCACGATAAGCGAGGCGCCTGGAATTAATCCTTTGAGATTGACCTGCTGCTGCAGCTTTTCGACGTCGATGATGAGCATGACGTTTTTGTCCGATAACCTGACTTTATTGCCGTCCATCGCCACCATCAGCTGCCGGCTTCTTCTCGATAAACCGTCCGTTGAAACGGAGTAGTCGTCGGCTGGAAACATCGTGAACGTATGTTTTGACCGGGCAAAGGATTTCCAATACTCCGCCGTTTGCATCGAATGCTTATATTTTTGATTAAACAGGACATTCATATCACTCGTGCCCTTCGAAGTAATCGCCAAGTCGGCATTATCATAAAATACGATGACATCATCGATGAAATCGATCGAAGAGATTAAAGTTGAAAGGCTGTCCTGCAGCATATAAACCTTGACCATATCGATTTCCCCGTTTTCGCGCGACACGACGTTTTCATAGGGCAAGCCATGTATGGCAAAAATCAAGTTGTTCACGGTCATAAAGTGGCTGTCAAACGATTGAATAATATTTTTAACGGCCATCCGGTTATTTTGCGTCACCTTATCGTAGATGCCGGAGATCGAATTTTGATAGACGATATAATTGGATGCAAACATGATTACGATGACTAGCAGCAGGGAGAAAAAAATTTGCAGCAGCCCTCTGTTAGCGATTAGTCGATTCATTGGCGTCACCTCTCAGGATGTCATCCAACTTATATTCCACATTCGTCCATTTAACCCTTTTCCGATCCCAGCATAACGCCGTTCGCAAAATACTTCTGTGCAAAAGGATAGATCATCAGCACGGGAACCATCGACAGCACAA
The DNA here is from genome assembly GCF_040676435.1 of Paenibacillus sp. LPE1-1-1.1. Lineage (NCBI taxonomy): Bacteria > Bacillati > Bacillota > Bacilli > Caryophanales > Paenibacillaceae > Paenibacillus > Paenibacillus sp. LPE1-1-1.1. The sequence continues at coordinate 642,873 of NZ_JBEGHY010000012.1, read as the reverse complement.
TGGTCGCGTTTTTCATCGCTTGCGGCGCCAAGGCGGCACGATCCACAAGCCCTGCGTCATTCTCGGTGTTATAAATGAGCATATCCCTTAGCACAACCTGCAAAGGATACATATCTTTGTCGCTTAAATAAATCAAAGGCAGGAAGAAGCTGTTCCAATGGCCCATAAAGTAAAACAATCCGATAGATGCCAGCGCCGGCTTGGATAACGGAATGACGATGTTAAACAAAATTCGAAATTCCGAAGCGCCGTCGATTAAGGCCGCTTCCCGAATTTGGCTCGACATATTTTCGTAGAAACTTTTTAAAATAATCAATTCCATCGTCCATATCGCATTCGGCAAAACAAGCGCCCACACGGAATCCAAAAGGCCAAGCTGCTGCACGACCATGTACGTTGGTATAATGCCGGCATTAAAGAACATCGTCATCACAATGGCCAGCATAAAAAATCTTCTTCCGAAAAACGTCCGTTGCGACAGCGGATAGGCGGCTATGGCCGTAAACAGCAAATTTACGAGTGTGCCCAGTGCCGTATAGCAGATCGAATTCAAATAAGCCCTCGGTATTTTGTTGTTTTTCAAAACCTCCGCATAAGCCTCCAGATTCCATCCTTTAGGGAGCAAAAAAACGTCTCCTTGCATAACGGATGCCGTATCGCTTAAAGATATAGCGGTTATATAGATGACAGGGTAAAGCGTAGCGATGGCGACACAGGTCAAAATAATGGTATTGACGATGCCGAAAACGGTAATCCTGCTCTCTCCTACCATAGCCCGTTCCCTCCGATCCGCTTGCTTAGGTAGTTTGCCGCCAGCAGCATAACCATGGCTACCAATGCTTCGAACAAGCCGACGGCTGCCGCATAGCTGTAGTTGGATTCCAATAAACCTTTTCTATATACATAGGTAGAAAAGACATCCGCAACGTCATAAGTGAGCGGATTGTAAAGCAGCAAAACCTTCTCATAACCGATGCGGATCATGGAGCCGGTCTTGAGAATGAACATGATCAGCAGCGTAGGCAGCAGCCCGGGAAGCGTTATATGTCTAAGCATCCGGAACCGGCTTGCCCCATCGACTCTTGCTGCCTCATAAAGCGTCGGGCTGATGCCCGCGATTGCAGCCAAATAGATGATGGCCTCATAGCCCATCGTTCCCCAAATTTCAGAGATGACATAAATCGGCCGGAACCAATTCGGATCAATCAGAAAGTATTTTTTTTCAAAACCGAGCGCTGCGATTATCTGATTAAATAATCCGTTGTTCGGAGACAAAAAATCGATGATCATGCTGCAAATAATGACTACAGACAAAAACGCAGGAAGATAACTGAAGGTTTGCACCGATTTTTTAAACCATTTTACCCTGACTTCATTTAACAATACGGCTAACAGGATCGGGAAAGGAAAACCGAAAATAAGCGTATAGAATCCTAACAGCAGCGTGTTTTTAAACAAAAGCCAGAAATCATCGCTCGTAAAAAATTTGATAAAATGTTTGAGCCCTACCCAATCGCTGCCCCAAACGCCTGAAAAAACGCTGTAGTCCTTAAAAGCAATAATTAATCCATAAAGCGGGCCGTAACGAAACAAGAGATAGAAGACGATGCATGGAATGAATAAAATAAGCAGTTGCTTGTCACGCTTGATATGCTTCCAAGTTGCCTCAAATCGTGAATGCAGCCGCTTCTCGCCGCTCGGCGATTCGAGTTCCAGGTTAGATTGCTGCATGATGGTTCCTCCCCGCCTTGAGAGGAGGCATCCGGTAAGGTATCCGAATGCCCTCTCGCCTGCTAAATGGCATCTTTATTTCTTTTCGTCGAATCGTTTCTGCGCGTCATTGTATACCTTGATCACCTGCTCCGCCCCATTCTTTGCGGCATTGCCTACCCAATCCGTCCACTGCTTCTCTCCGTAATTTTTATCGAGAATATATTTGGCGTTAAATTCTTCGGCCGCCTTCTGCAAGGAGGTTTGAAGTTCGGAGAGGATAGAGATTTCTTCGTCGGTAAAATTCAGGATCGGATCGCGGGCTTCCCGCTTATCCCCATTCAAGATTTTATCCTGCGCCTCCTGTTCCTTCTCGGAAAATTTGTAATATACGCTGCGTCTGTCCGGTCTTAAATAGGCGCCTTCCAGCCACATGCTGTAGCGGTCCTCAAGCACGCCAATGTCAACCAAAGGCAAATCGGCAAGCTCAGGATAAATCGGGAATCCGTCTGGGCCCCATTCGAAGTTTACGCCTTCCACGCCAATGGTCATTAATTCGCTGCCGGATGGGCTGGTCAAATAATCAAGCAGCTTCAACGAAATTTCAGTGTTTTTATTGTTCGCCACGGCGATGCTGAAGTCGGACACTTCAGGAAGGCTTCGGACATTGCCGGTCGGCCCTACAGGATTGCCATACCTGAGATCGTATTCGGGATTTTGGCTCTTGATTTGGTTGTAAAATAAGTCTAGTCTTCCGATCCAATCCCACGTGACGAACGACTTGTCGGTCGTCATTTTCGTCGTCCACGAATCCTGCGTATCCGTTAGAAACTCGGGATCAATCAGGCCTTCGTTATACAGCTTTTTCATGAAATCCAGCATTTCCTTATGGGCAGGCTGTACGCTGGCGAACTTCCACAATCCATCCTTCTCGTCATAATAAGCCGGATAATTGTCGGTATTGCCAAGTCTCCATCCAAACGACCAGTCCCTGAAAATATTGGCCAGCCCTTTGGAGGCGTACGGATATGAATCCGGATAAGCCTCTTTTAGTTTTTTGAGAGCTTGATAGAACTCCTCCGTATTCGTCCATTCTTGAATGCCAAGCTTGTCGAAGATATCTTTCCGATACAAGAAGCCGTGGTTCACGTCCCTATTCAGGTTGAAGATCGGCCATGTATACAGATTGCCGTTCTGATCGCCGTAAGATTTAATTACCCAAGGATTTTCCTCTACGTAAAGCTTTTTGAAATTCGGGAGCGCATCTACGTAATCCGTGATGGCCGCTACTCCCTTCTGCTGACCGATCTTCTTTAGCTCCGCGGATTTCAGTCCAGTAAAAATATCAGGCAGCTTTCCTGAAGCAACGACAACCTTCAATTTATCCTGATACGTTTGCGGCGAATACGTTTGAAATTCCACTTTAATGCCCGTACGCTTCAGAATCTCGTTTACTACCAATTTGTTATCGTTCAAGTTCGCGGCATTACTCGGCAGCATGTAAGTAATCGTGGTTGGCTCTTTTACAATCGGAAGCGTCAAGCCCCCGGTGTCGCCGTATTGCTGGGGATCGGCAGCAGGCGTAGTACTTGGATTATTGCTTGGTGAATTCGTCGTACTGCCCTCGTTATTTTTTTCTCCGCCGTTCCCGCTGCAAGCTGCCAAACTTACGATAATCATCGTTAAGGCAAGCATGACCGTTAACCATTTCTTTTTCATTTGCATTCCTCCCTTTTCATTTACCCGCCATTAGATAGATCGCGATAAGAGGTCATCGGAGTGCTAGAGTTGTGAAGCTGCCAGGCGCCGATGATCCGCTCCTTGCATTTTCAGTTTAAAAGCGCTTCCAGGAAACGTAAACAGAACGAATTCCCAAGCTATCGTTTTTTTTCGTCATTCTACGGTCATTTCACGAAAAACCTTGATAAATCAACCATTTTTGCCGTGTGGAAAATGATGAAGAGGTGGAAATATATAAAATCCGCTCATGAAAGTTCTTTCTTTGAAAGCTTATTTTACGCCAAAAGAAAACCGCCTACTGTGTATAGGCGGTTAATCTAACTTTGCTTTTACAAAATAGCGGTTTATTCATAATCTTCAATTCGCCATTCCTCTTTCCAGTCTAGATAAGCCATCTTGCCGTCAAATCGGAACGGAAGCCATACAAAGCCCGATTTAGTCGTATCAACGGGTTGGAAATTATCTCCGTTGTCCTCATTCAGATCCCCCGATGGATTAAAAATACGTTCAAATACGGCCGCAGCCTCCCCCTTCAAATGATCAACGGTTATGATAGGCTTCCGGACGATAAGTAATCGAATAGCTTTTGTTTGGCTCGATCGTGATTTCATAGCAGTTCCCGCCAGTGGCCCGGACCTTGGCATCGACGCATAGCGGAGGTTCAGCGCTTATGATGGCAAGCACTCCTGTTCCAATCGTGCTTTCCACGCGAATGCTCGTAAAGTCCATCTCGATAGACACTTGACCCTCTCCCGCCGGCACCTTCCCCTTCATATACGTCAGACCGCCAAGATTCGGCGAGATCCGATAGGTCTCGTAACCCGGGGAAATTGGCGTGACCCCAAGGTAGTATTTTCCGAGCAGATAGATTGGACCCGCTCCCCAGGCGTGACACAAGCTTTTACCGAAGGGCATCCCGTACATGCCATAATGCGCATCGTCCGCCAACGACGGATCGTACTCTTCCCAAAAAGAGGTCGCTCCGAGCTCGATCATACCTCCCCAGTAGGAGAGCATTTCCCTTCGTACATAATCATGCTCCCCGCTTTCGCACAGTACCGCTAGTTCGTGAAACCGCATATACGGCGTCCGGATTTTCGGAACGTCGGGATTCAGCATCACCTTGCTTATGACGCTTGCGCGTTGTTCCGACGATAAGTAGCCATAAGTCATTGCGAACATGCTGGCATGTTTCGTGAGCGTGGAATTCGTTTCGCCATCGACCCGATGATGCAGCAGACCACCCTTTTCCTCATCCCAAAACAGCCGAAGCGTGGTTGACTTGATCTCTTCCGCGAGTGCGCCGTAGGAGGCCGAGGCCGCGTTGTCACCCATTAGCGAAGCGAACAGGCTCATTGCCTCCAGCCCGCGCGCGAGTAGAATCTGCTCCGTGCTGACGGCGCCCGTGTTCTGGAAATCCGCCCAATCCACGAACACCCAGTCCTGCGGCCTTCCTTCGACCAGACCCTCTTCGTTCAGCTGCTTCAGACAGAAGTCCATCAGACTCGCCGCCCGGTCATAGTACTGCTGAATGAAAGCGAAATCGCCGGTGTAAAGATAATAATCGTAAAGCGAGATAAACCAGTAGAACGAATAGTCCAAAATGGTGTTGATGTGCATCGTGAGCGGATCCTTGCCCCTCAGCGCGACCAGCGTTCTTCGCGTCACATCGAGGTCGAAGAAGCTGTAATAATTCATCAGGAACGCCTGGTAAGCGTCACCCGACCAGACCCATCGGTCCCGCTTGATTCCGTCGAGGAAGAACTCTCGCGTGTTCAAATGCAGCGTATAGAGAGAGATCTTGTAAATCTCGTTAAGCTTTGGATCCGAGCATTCGAACGAGCTGCGGTAAGTCACCGGCACATATTCGTACAACATCGATACGCTGTCCCAGCGCACGTCAGGATCGGACTGGATCCATACATACCGAAAGGCTTTGCCGTCCTCCAGTGTGTAAATGCCTTCTTCTTCCCGTTCTTTCGCGCCATGGGCCTCAAACCGATCAAGCGTGACGCATTCCTCCGGCGAGAGCGCTTCCGCTATTGACTCCCCATAGTACACCCGCACTGTTCCAGAGCCCGTCAAGTTGTGAAACCGAAGATACCCGAACGATTCCCGGCCAAAGTCAAGTAACGGATAGCCATCCCGCAGCTCCTCGGATACCGCTTCCTGCGGAGTAAGCGACAGGCGGAAGTGCGACGGCGGGTTATCCGACGAATCGAACGTCCAAGTTCCAACCGCCACCCACTCATTCTGATAGGAGGTAGCTTCCCAAGATGAGTCGGTCCGAATGTTGCGACCCTCGATGAACAGGGCCGGCGCCTCCATATCATGGTAGACGCTTATATTAATCTCATGGCGCCCGGCCGGCAGCGTAATGGCGGAATCGCCCGAGCGATAGTTGTCCCTCCCGTCGATATATAGGGAGAACGTCCCTTCCGCATGAATTGTAATTTGCTCCTCCTCCGGTAAATCGTATATATAGCGGAACTTAATGTTGGAATAGTGCCGGTCAAGTCGCCAATAGGCAGGGTACATGACTCCTCGCGCAGTGCGCTTGACCGACATTTTTTCGTGCAAACGGATTTCGAAATCACCGGGATACCAGATCCAGGTTGCCGCTTGTTTCTTCGTAGTCTGCTTCATGTATGGATAACCCCTTTCGCTTTTATAAGGTTGATTGTATAATAAGCGGGCAGAAGACAGAACTGGGAGAAGTGACGAAGAACATGGACAAAAGTGACCAGGAACAGAGAGTTCTATCTAAAAAGGCTCCCAAGGCGCCCATTCATCATTCCGCGGTCGCAGAGCATTTTCAGGGAGATTTTCCGCTGTTCATAAATCGCTGGGAAGAAGGCTTCGAGCTGAGGGAGCATGATCACGCTTATCTTGAAATCGTCTATGTTATGTCAGGAGAAGGCTACCATTACGTTGGTGAACAAGTCGAGAGGACGACCAAGGGGTGTCTGTATATTTTGCCGGTTGGCACCTCGCATATCTTGCGTCCAAGCGGAGCGTCGGCCAAAAGCAAACTTCTCGTGTACAACATCTGCATCCTCCCGGAATTCATAAATGAGCTTAAAAACTGGCTGTCCCCTTACGGCAATGGCGGCGAGGCATTATCCGTGTTCGATCGTCCCCCCGGGACTCATATCGCGCTTGTCGACAAAAGCTTGGAGTTCGGACAATGGTTTGACCAGTTGCATCGTGAATTTAATGAAAAACAATTGGGATTTGAAGCAAGCATGTTCGCGGGTCTTATGCAGTTGACAGTGCGCGTAGCCCGGCTTTTGAAGCAGAATACATCTTCCGGCAACTCCGCTCATGAAGCAAGGTCGAGACGCTCAGAGATAACGGCGGTTTTAGAGTATATCAACTCGCATGTGACCGATCGATTGACCGTGGAGCAGCTAGCTTTAGAAGCCGGTTTAAGCCGCCGGCATTTCATTAGATTGTTTCGATTGTCGGCGGGGATGGGGTTTTCGGACTATGTACAGCTGAGAAGAGTAGAATACTCCTGCCGGCTGTTGCTGGAAACAGACCATAAAATTGCATCTATTGCAAAAAGCACGGGCTATCGGGATACGACGCATTTCCGCGAAGTGTTTCGCAAAATAATGGGCACAAGTCCGCACAGTTACCGGAGAAGCAATAGAAATTAAATGATCCGTGCTCACTTCACAATGGATTGGCGGTGAATCGATGAACGAAAAAATTATGGTAATTGAAGATGAAAGAAAAATTGCGGATGCAATTGCCTACGCCTTAAGAAGAGAAGGATATACCGTCGAGGTTGTTGATCATGGCGCAGCAGCTATGGAAAGGTTATATGCGTTTCGTCCGGATGCTATCATTTTGGATGTGATGCTTCCCGGCATGGATGGCTACGACATTCTAAAGAAGCTTCAGGATAAAGGGTGCATTGGCGTGATCATGTTGACTGCCAAAGAGGATATCGTCAACAAAATTTTAGGACTTGAGCTGGGAGCAGACGATTATATCACAAAGCCTTTTGATATGCGGGAGCTGCTTGCGCGTTTAAAGTCATTACTAAGAAGAATGCAGGCTGCAGGAGAAAAGCAAGAGCTTGACGAGATCAAGTTGGGTGAAATCGTGCTGCATGTAAGTAAACGAACGGCTTTGGCAGGCGATAAGAAGCTGGATTTGACACCTAAAGAATACGATCTATTGACTCTACTGGTATCCAGCCCCGACAGGGTTTATACAAGGGAACAGCTTTTGGATTTGGTCTGGGGAATGGATTATATAGGCGGAACGCGTACTGTGGATATTCATGTGCAAAGGGTGAGAAAAAAGCTGGGACCGGATATCAGCGAAGTGATACAAACCGTTCACGGTATCGGTTATAAAGCTTTGGGAGGTTACGGTGAGAATCAGCATAAAAATTAAATTCAGTATTTTTTTGGCTGCCCTATTGCTTCTTACTGTATTTGTTTTAAGTTTGCTGGTGCTGGAAGGCATTAAAAAAAATCAGCAGATAGAGGTTGAGCAGTATTTGGCCCAGCAAGCGACAACTGCAAACGTATATTTTATCCAGACCCTTATGGCTGAGTCTAATAAGGCGACTCAAACTTTTCTGGCATCGAAAGGCAAGGAATTTGCAGAGCAATTGGAATTAATTAGCGGGCAATCGGTCGTGTTGTATGATCAGCAAGGGGCAATCGTTAATAAAAATAGATCGTATATAACATCCGATAGCATTAAAAAAACGTTGGCTTTTGCGCTAAATAATAAAACAGCCTATTTGACGGCAAAAGATTCGTTATATTACATGACTCCATTAAGAACAGGCAATGAGCAAGTAGGCGTTGTACAGTTCAATTACTCCCTGTCAAAAAACCTTGCCTTTTACAATCAGATCAAGCAATTGTTTATCTATATAGGAACAGGTGTATTTTTACTCAGCTTTATTCTGGCTTACTTTTATTTTAATTCGTTTGCCAGTGGAATCATCAGACTTAACAAAACGGTGGACAGGATTCGGGAAGGACATTTTGATACTGACACGCTCACACGTAAGGATGAAATCGGTGAACTAAGCGAGGGTATTCGCCTTATGAGCGAGCAAATTACGAAAACGATGCGGGATAAGGATCTTGAACGAGAAAAATTAACACTGGCGGTCCATAAGTTATCCCTGCTTGATCAGCAGCAAAAGCAGTTTATTGGCAATGTCACCCACGAATTTAAAACACCTTTAACATCAATCAAAGCCTATATCGATTTGCTCGAAATGTATCCGGATGATGAGAAGTTGCTGGAAACAGCAATAATAAATATCCAAAGCGAAACGCAAAGGCTTTATGAAATGGTTGAAAAGGTTTTACAGTTGGCTTCTCTGGAAAAATATGATTTTGAATTTAGCAAGGAAAAGGTCGATGTACAGCATGCTATCCAAATGGTGATGAACAGCCTGAAAGGTAAAATGGATAAGTTTGGCATACAACTGGAGACAGAATTAACTGAAGCTTATGTGGAAGCTGACAAAGACTGCATGACCATTGTGTTTGTCAATCTCATGGATAATGCCATTAAATATAACAAAGCAAGGGGCCATATTTTTGTAAAAAATGAATGGAAGAATGGTCAGGTTATCATTGAAATTGCCGATACGGGCATTGGCATCCCGGAAGATCTGGTGCACAAGATTTTTGAGCCTTTCTACACCGTTGATAAAAACAGATCCCGGGAAAACGGCGGCGCAGGACTTGGACTTTCACTTGCTAAAAAGTATGCGGAATCCCAAGGAGGTTCCATAGCTCTTGTGAACACAGATTTGGCAGGAACCGTATTCAGAATTACTTTTCCAGCATATGGAATCACGAACACGAGAAAATAATTAACATTTTCGATGCTTTTGTTTACATGTTGGAAACATTCGTTTGTATTTTTGGAACAATTTCTTGATATTGTAGGTATCGAGGAGGCGATCATGATGAAGAAAACAAAAATGATTATTATGGGGTTAGCTATAGCGCTGCTTGTATTCACTACAGCCTGCAGTTCAGAAGAGGATGCTGACAGGGTGATCATCAAAGAGCCCGGGGAAACGATTACGGTCATTGATGATGCCGGTAAGGAAGCTGGCGAGCCTGGTGTATCCGTGGAAAAAATAGAGCGTTATGATAATGTCGAGATTTCGGACTGGCTGGATGAGGAAACCGTCATCGTATCAAAAGAAAACACGTCGCTAGACAAAATGAAGCTGGAAGAATTGTCCGATTCCTATCCTAGAAGCTTGTATGTGTACAATCTAAATACCAAACAATACGAGCTGCTAAAAGAACAGGATAATGTGTTTTTGGGAGGCGTGGCCTTATCACCTGATAAAAAGCATTTGCTGTATCATGAATACGATTTAGGTGATCCTGTCTATCATGTGTTGAACCTGGATACGTTGGATTCATTCGATATCATTGGCAATCCTATTGGGGGGGCCGTCAGTGCCAAATGGGCTGATGAAGAAACGATTATTGGCGCAGCTTACAGCGGAGGCGCTTATACGGCAAGCATATCAGGGAACATCGCTCCACTCGCCGGTTTAAATGAGGAAGCTTTGTTTATCGTTGAAAGAATGAAGGATAAGGTTTATTACAATACCAATTCCAATGAGTCCTTAATGGTGCTGAACCTGGCTACTAAGGAAAAGACAAGTTTGAATTTTGATCATGTATACGGTGTAGTCCCCTCGCCGGATGGGAATCAACTACTGGTTTTGCAATCAAACGGCTCCAAAAATGTTATGATTCTTTGCGACGCAAATGGAGGAAATCAAAAAACGATTGCAGAAGGTACAGAGCTTGGCGGGGTATCATGGTCGCTGGATCAGCGGATGATTGCATATAGCCAGAAGGCCGATGTAAACGGAATACCCGTCAAAGGGCTTTATCTCTACGATATGTTATCCGGCAAGTCCACCCAGATAGCGGTAGATGTCGAAAATGCAGCGACCTCTTGGAGCCCTTCCGGCAAAGCGCTGGTATATACGGAATGGAATGGCAACCAATATAACAGCAATATTGTCCATTTAAAGTACTCGTTACAAAAATAAAAAGACTAGCAAAATGCTCTTTATCTATTCAATTATTGTTACCAGTTCCGTTACTTCAATGAAGAAGCAGATTGCCGATGCAATCTGCTTCTTTCCAGTATCGTTACTCGTTAGGTTAATAAGACGATCATTTTTTTAAATGGTACGGAACAGTAGTGATAATCACATTTCTCCGATACAGCAAGTGTGCACGAATCAGTAAACTGGATTGGTTATGTAGGATGTTATGCCAACCTTTCTTTGGAATGAACTGTGGAATAACAACTGTAACTTGGTAATTTGATTCACTCGCCTTGCGTTGAACGGTATCAATAAATTTAGTCAGTGGCTGAATGATGCTTCTATAAGGAGAATGAAGAGTTACCAGTCTCACGTCAGGTTGCCACTTGCTCCATTTTTCTTCAAACGTCGCTTCATCTTCTCTTTCAAATGGAATGTGAACCGCAATGATCTGGTGGGCTGAGAGCGATTTGGCATAGTTTAACGAATTCTCCACTACATGTGTCATACCTGCTACAGGAAGAATGATTATATTCCCCTCAATCGGAACAGCTGGCTCACAAGTTGTAGTTCTTAATTGGTCGGCTACCGCTTCATAATGCTTTCTAATTCGATGAAAGGAATAAATGATTAGGGGTAAAAATACTAAGACCGGCCAAACTTGAACGAATTTTGTTAAGAAAAACATGATGGTGACGATAAAGCTAATAAGAGCCCCTGTTGCGTTAATGATCAGCTTTGAAATCCATCCTTTGGGCTTTTGACGAATCCATTTTATGATCATTCCAGTCTGCGACAGAGTAAAGGGAATAAAAACACCGACAGCATAAAGCGGGATTAAGTGTTCGGTTTGAGCTTTAAACACAATAATTAAGATGATGGACAAAATACCTAGCATGATAATGCCGTTGGAATAGCCAAGCCGGTCCCCTCTAACCGTAAACATCCTAGGTATGAACTTATCATTGGCAAGATTTACGGCAAGCAAAGGAAAAGCCGAATATCCCGTGTTAGCGGCTAGGATAAGAATCAACGCCGTTGTTCCTTGAATGAAGAAGTACATAAAATTTCGCCCAAAGGTCTGTTCGGCGATTTGGGAGACTACGGTTACCTCGAGGTTAGGTGTTATCCCGTAATAATAAGCTAAATAAACGATTCCCGAAAATAACAAAGCAAGCAAGATTCCCATCGCCATTAATGTTTTAGCAGCGTTATTAGGAGATGGGCTTTTAAAGTTCGGGATGGCATTCGAAATGGCCTCTACTCCTGTTAATGCAGAACTGCCTGAAGCAAATGCTTTTAAGAGCAAAAATAAGCTTATACCTGCTACTGGTGTACCGATTGAAGAATGTAATTCGGGAGAAACATGACCGGTTATTATGTTGTATAGGCCTGCTCCTATTAGAATGAACAATGCCAAAACAAACAAATAGACCGGATAAGCTAAAATAGAAGCGGACTCGGTTACCCCCCGTAAGTTCAGGATGGTTATGAAAATGACAAATATCACAGCAATGATAACCGTATGTTCATGCAAGCTAGGAAAAGCGGAAGTTATAGCGTCCGTTCCGGCGGATACGCTAACTGCCACGGTTAAAATATAATCAACCAACAAGGAGCCTCCGGCTACTAACCCGGGGTACTTGCCTAGATTTTCTTTGGACACCACATATGCGCCACCGCCATGCGGATATGCAAAGATAATTTGCCTATAAGATAAAATAAGTGCTAATAATAAAATTAATACTCCAATTGCGATTGGTACCGAATACCAAAACGCTGCGGCACTAACTGTAATTAAAACGATCAAAATTTGCTCAGGACCATAGGCCACTGAAGATAAAGCATCTGAAGAAAGAATGGCAAGAGCTTTCGTTTTATTAAGTTTCTGCTCGCCTAATTCATTTGATTTTAAAGGTCGACCGATTAAAAATCTTTTTAAAGAAAGCATCAGTTTCACTCCACATTTTTTGTTTTTAAATTACCTGTACTTTAAATTACCCTAAAAATAAAATGAAACACAGGTAAGAACCTCCCTCAATCAATTATTATGAGGTTTCCTGCTTCTGTTTAATAAAAAACCAACCTCGCCGTTTTGTGAATACACGATATGATCCGCTCCAAGACCTTTGTAAATGGCCCGCGGATTCCATTGCTGCGTAATCACATAAATGGACTTCGACGTCCAGGCCCTACAGCACTGTACAAAACGGCAGCTCAGCGCGAAACTGCTCTCAAAAATATAAACCTCGCGAATGAATACAAACGGAATATTCCAACTTTTTCTGTTATTCGTATTAATGTAGTGCACATTAAAAAATCCTTGGCTTCGGAGTTGCCTCTCCTCTTGCTTACTGTTGGTCAGCACCATAAAAGGCAGCTCGTAAAACTCCAAAATTTTTATGAATGATTTGCCGGATTCGCTTAGGCCGGCGACAATAATATGCTCATTTTCCAAAGTGGTTCGCCTCCAAATTTTGAAAAAAAGGCAACAAAAAAGAAGCCTTAGGAAAAGAGGAACTTTCCCCGCGGCTTCTTGACCCGCAGCAGGCAAAAACGGCTTAGACCGAAATTTGACGGTAAAGCTCGTTTTGCACTAAAAAGCCGCAGGCAGCGCGATGGTTGTTGCCTCTCCCGAGTACGCTTACGTGGTTAGCTGTCGGATTCGGGCGTGAGAGTCGCCCTACGCTTGGCAAAGACCAAGTGATTCACCCCGTGAGACGATTCGTATTTGCACACGAACGCTCGTTGGTTCCCCCGCTCCTGCTGCTGCAGGACTCAGCGTTTTAGATCCTTTCTTACCAGCTGCCCCTGTTTTGGACAGCAAAAAACCGCAGAGGCAAATGGCTCTGCGGTCGAAATTAATCGATCACAAGCTTCATCATTCCTCTCTCAATCCACGCTTACGAGGTTAGCTGACGGATTCGGGCGGTGAGAGTCGCCCTACTTTGTCCGGCATCCATGGTGCCAGATCAATGATTCACCCCTGCAATGCAACCATCCGACTCTCACATCGAACATGCGCACTGCCTAACATTTGGTTCCCCCGTTTTCCGCATTCACGGAAACTCAGCGATCAGTCAATTGCACTAATTTGTAATTCCTGTATCGAATCTTACTCCTCGCTACACCTGCTGTAAAGAGGCCGTACAGGCCAAATCAAGTTATTACAGACAATAAAGAGTTATGTTAACGCTTTCATTAATTCCTATCTCGGTTTACCTCACTATTTCTACGTTTATCTCTGGTTTTCAAAAATAATGACAAAGGCCTATATACTGAAATATTAATCAAATCATCTGATTTCTTTAAATAAGAGAATGAGTGAGAATCAGCGTGATTTTCGAAGAATAAACCTTTTTTAACACATGAAATAATCGTATTACTTCGTAAATGACGATATGGCGTCAAATCCCCATAAACCTTTGTTTTACAAAAGATGGCTGCAGGTTTACTATTGACGGCAAGCCGACTAAGGCAAACAATTATCAGCTAAGCGAATAGGCATTCAGCCAACCTCTCCTAATTGCCTAGAGTACCAATCTGAAGAATCCGTTCTTCTAGAAAGAGCTGTCGCTTACGTATCTTTATTCTAAAAACCACTGCTTTCTCCTTACCCGATCATACTACGAGGAGGTTTTACCATGGATGTCTTAAAAATCAGCAACTTGACCAAAACCTACGGGAATGCAAGAGGAATCACAAATGTCAGCTTTCATGTAGAAGAAGGTGAAATTTTCGGGTTTATCGGTCCGAACGGAGCTGGGAAATCGACGACGATCAGAACTTTATTGTCCCTGATTTACCCGACAAGCGGCAAGGCCGAAATCTTCGGCAAGGACTGCATCGAGTTTGCACCCGAAATTGCCAAGCAAGTAGGTTATTTGCCTTCGGAGGTTTTCTATTATGACAATATGAAGGTGATCGACCTCTTAAAATACTCGGCAAGCTTTTACAAAAAGGATTGCAGCAAAAGAATCAAAGAACTGGCAGAGATCATGGATCTTGATTTAAAGAAGAAAATCGACGACTTATCGCTCGGCAACAAAAAGAAAGTAGGGATTGTCCAAGGACTGCTGCATGAACCTAAATTAATCATACTCGATGAACCGACCAGCGGCCTTGATCCGTTAATGCAGCAAAGATTCTTCGATCTGCTTTTGGAAGAGAATAAAAAGGGAGCCACCATCTTGTTTTCATCCCATATTTTGAGCGAGGTTCAGCGTTTGTGCGATCGGGTCGCCATCATAAAGGAAGGCAAAATCGTCACGGTCGAAAAGATCAGCACGTTAAAAGAAAACAATTATAAAAAATTCAAAATCGAAACGAAGAAAACAGCGGAGCAGGATTTCTTCAACATAGCCGGCGTGGATAATCTTAACGTGGCGGATCATTCGGTAAGCTTCTTATTCAGAGGCGATATTAATACCGTCATGAAAAAGATAGCCGACGTCGAAATCGCAAACCTATGGATTGAAGAACCGGACCTCGAGGAGATCTTTATGCACTACTACGAAAAGGAGGTCTGACCAGCGATGAATATTTTTCTCCATGAATTAAACTTTTATAAAAAATCAACGTTGATTTGGTCCGTTTCATTGGTAGCCCTGCTCGTCTTGTTCATGTCCATGTATCCTTCTATTGCAGGAGATATCGATTCTTTTAAAAAGCTATTGGAAGGTTATCCGGAGGCTGTTCGGAAAGCGATCGGTCTTGAAGTGGAGAACCTTGGTTCGGTGCTGGGCTTCTATTCTTATATCTTTCTCTATTTGTCACTTTGCGGGGCCATTCAAGGAATGAATATAGGTACGTCCATCATTTCCAAGGAAATACGAGACAAAACGGCGGATTTTCTTATGACAAAGCCTGTAACGCGAACCACGATATTAACGGCCAAGATTTTGGCGGCATTGACTTCGTTAGTTGCTACGAATGTGGTTTTTTTAGCGGCAGCCGGCATCATGTTGTCCCAGATGAAAACGGAAGAGTACAGTACTAAAACTTTTTTCATGATTTCCGTTACGCTGTTTTTTGTTCAGCTTATTTTTCTTGCCTTGGGCATTGTTATTTCGGTCATCGCTCGGAAAATAAAATCCGTATTGACTGTGTCTCTTGGAACCGTGTTCGCCTTTTTCATCGTCGGCATGCTCGTATCGACAAGCGACGATGAAGCGAAAAGGTATTTATCTCCCTTTAAATATTTCGACACAGCTGATATCTCAAGAACTTCCAGCTATGACACCTCTTTCGTGCTTGCTGGAGCAGGAATCGTCGTAGTTTCACTGGTTATTAGCTATATCGTTTACATCAGGAAGGATATCCACGCGGTTTAGTGGGGAGGAAATCGAATGAATATATTTTGGATCGAAATGAAAGCATACAAGAAATCTCTCATTTTCTGGAGTATCGGCATCCTATTCTTAATTGCCTCCAGCATGGGCAAATATGCCGGGTTATCGTCCTCTGGCCAATCGATGAACGATTTAATGGAGAGCATGCCTAAATCTTTGCAAGCCATCATGGGGATCGGAACACTCGATCTATCGAAGGCAAGCGGATATTACGGCGTTATCTTCGTCTATTTGGTTTTAATGGGAACGATTCATGCCACGATGCTTGGCGCTAATATTATCGCTAAGGAAGAACGGGATAAAACGGCGGAGTTTTTGTTCGTCAAACCCGTTTCAAGAAACAAAGTGATTTTATCAAAATTCATGGCTTCACTTGCAAATCTCGTGATCTTTAACCTCGTTTCGCTGATCACCTCCATCTCCCTGGTCTCGAAATACAGCAAAGGCGAATCCGTAACTGGCGATATCGCAATCACAATGGCGGGAATGTTTATTTTGCAGGTCTTGTTTTTGGTCATCGGATCAGCGACGGCGGCCGTCAATAAAAATCCGAAGAAGGCTGCTTCCCTTTCTACAGGGATTCTATTGATCACCTATATATTATCAATAGCAATCGACTTAAATGATCAATTCGAAAACCTGAAATACCTTTCCCCGTTTAAATATTTCGAAGCGAAGAATGTGATGTATGGCGGAGGCTTAGAGGCAGTCTTCATTATATTGTCAGTGGTACTGATTGTCGCATTAACCGTAGTAACCTTTATATGTTTCAAAAAAAGGGATTTAAGGTTGTAATTTCATGAATCCAACCCGTTCCAGATTTGTTTGCCGGGGCGGGTTGGATTCCATTGCGTCACCATGAGCATCCTATCCATATTGCAATAGTAATTTCAAACGTTTGGAAAATTAATTTCTACCGTAGTACCTTGCTGTAATTTGCTTTTGAATGACAATGTCCCTTTGTGTGCCTCAACGATACGGTGACATATAACTATACCTAAGCCAGTTCCATTCTCTTTCCCTGAATAAAATGGTTCTCCCAATCTAGCTAAACCATCCTCTGGTATTCCTAGTCCTTCATCAGTTACTTTAATAGTAACATTTCCATCACCATTACGATTTACAAATAAGGTAACAACGCCGCCATTTGGCATTGCTTCAATAGCATTTTTTATAATGTTTATAAATAATTGTTTAAGTTGGTTAGGCTCACATTTGAATTCATTAATGTCAACGGTAAAATCAACTACCATTGCCACTCCATGCAAATGAGCTTGAGGTCGCATAAATAATACAACATCCTCAATGAGTTTGTTCAAATTTATTCTCACAAAATTAATATTATGGGGTTTTGCCAAGCTCATAAACTCATTTACAATACTATTAATTCGTTCAATTTCAACCAACATAATATCTACATAATTTGTGTTTCTTTCTTTCAATAATTGCATAAAACCTTTAATAGCGGTCAAAGGATTCCGTATTTCATGTGCTATACCTGCCGCAAGTTCACCCACAACGGATAGCATTTCTGATTTCCGAAGAATCTCTTGTGCTTTTTTATTTTCCGAAATATCCCTTCCAATTCCGACAAAGGCAATAATCTCACCCATTTCATTTTTCAAAGGAAAGACAGATACATTTGCAAAGAAAGAACTACCGTCTTTACGTAACATAATAATGTCGATACCAGATATTTCTTCCCCATGAACTATTCGCTGTAACATTTGGAAAATTCCCTCCCGAGATTCCTCAGGAATCATAGGAATGATTTCCCCAACAATTTCCTCATGTTTCCACCGATGTAATTCCTCAAATTTCTTGTTTACTGCCAAAAGGCGGCCTTGTAAATCAAGAACTGCAACACAGTCAGATGTTTGGTTAAATAACGCATCATAAAGTTGCATTTTATTCATGTGATTTGAAAAGAACTGGTTCGGAATAGGTATCACCCTAGGATTTTATTTGTATGAATATTCACTATATTACAGCAAAATCATTCTTTAATAAAGATAGTAGCTACACTTATTAAACTACCCGTTAACGTGACGAAAGACCGCCATATGTGCCGGCAGCCTTGTATTGACGGTTTAACTCCTTTAGTATACGGCTATTCTTCCAGGAGTACTTGAGCCTTAGATTTACCTTCCACATCTTCCCCATGATTTTTTAATTCGTTCTCTACGGGATCTATCGAATTCTCCCTAACTATGATTACAGGGGATCCAATGAACCTAAACTATCGTTATACTCCACATTCCCTTGGAGGTTCACCCTCCCAATTCTCAATGGGTCACTGCCCTTACATTCCTTCGTTATACCTGTCCAAGGTGTGGACGTTTAGCGGATGAGGCTGGGCCCTTATGGGTAACGAACCCCCGTAAATACAGGCTTTCAGTATAATTACGGGGGGCATTTCGGTGACAAATCATCGTATTTCTTATGACATTAGTACGTCCAACGTGTGACAATAGTAGGTATTACCCACTTTCACCCCCAACCACTTGGTAACTATAGGCCCCTACATCGGACTTTCACCACCTAGTTAGTCGCCATGCGTGGCGCACATACAAAAGCGCCACCTTATCAGGGTGGCGCTACGGTATTACTTCTTCGCTTTAAAACTCATGATAAACACTCATGAGCACCCGCTTCTCAAGCCGGCTCACTGATTGGATTAACATTATTCTTTCGGCCCCTTTTTACGAGATAATAATTCCTATTATCATCGTAATCGAACATCACCGGTGATACTAACGCTTTGTCGACCTTCGGAGTAATACTTTGACGACTTCTTCAACGAAAAAAAACAAAGAGGCGGCTTCCCTCTTTGTTTTTAGCTTACTCCATATGAAGCCACCCATTAACTATAACGGAAAATCGCTATTCATCCTGTTTCATCTTTCTCAAGCTGTGCCTATTACGTTCATTCAGACGCAATTGTTAAATGGTATTATTTCACAACTATTCTAACAGATCTGCAATGTTTAGTGTGATACCGTTAAATGTTGCAGATCCGTAACTTTTGGGCTTTCCATCTGCATCTGTGTCAAATAAAAGCCTGACTGGCTCAGGTCCTACAAGCGCCGAGAATGTTGCCCTGAAATTCATTTCCCCTTGATTGGAGCCAGTCCATTGAAGGTCAGTTTCATAGCGGCAACCTTCGGCTGCATTATAATGGTTCTTCTCATATCCATTATAGAAATTTTCGCCGTCATCACTAAAGTTGACATACTGCGCCTCCGTCTTACCCGAGTAACCGGTGACATGCCGGAAATAGTTCATGTATCCGGAGTGTTTCCCCGCAATTTTCCCTTCTATATTTGGATTAACGGAATCCAATACGGTCAAGTCTTTTATACCATACGGGATATTATCAGTAGTTGTTGTAAACGGTACTGGAGGTTCCGGCTTATAATCAGGCAACTTCGCTGTCTGGAGCCGCATTTGTGTGCCGTCGCTGCCTCTAAGCATCTCCGGCCACATTGCCCGTTTCCCGTCCGGATGCCAGGACATGGGCGAGCTATAAACCCAATTCTTCTCGTCCGTTGTCAGCTGTATCCCTTGATATCCTGCTTCGTGCATGGAACGTTGAATGTCGATCAATACCGGACCAATATTCCCTGGCCTGAATTTACGTACTCCATCTACTGCATACATATATTGATAACTAATCATCCCCATCGAGGTATAGATCCCGTAGGGCCTAGGCATAAGTCCGAATATGGCCTGATCCGTATTTTTCGAGAACCTGGTGCTCATGACGATTCCCAATCGCTCATCGGGAGAAAAGATTGTGGTTTCATCATATCCTGGGGTATAGGTGATTTGCGTAAGATTGTCGGAAATCAAATCCTGCACGATGGAATCGGTGGTACTGTTATGTTTTCCCCCAACGACGGATATGGCATTTCCTCCCCGCACAAACTGCTTCACTTCCCCTCCCCGTAAGGGGCTCGGAATGATAAAGTCAGGATTGGTCGGGTCATGCTCAAAGGAATGTATGTTGTTAATAAGCTGTACGTTTTCGATCGCATAGTGATCCGTTTTGCGTTCCAGTACGCCTATCGCTACAGCGGCACCAAGATCTGAGCGGAGTATCGTCCAACTCATATGCTTATTGTCAGGCGCGATGATGATTTCCGACCAGTGATGGGTTGTGCGCTCATCTTCCTCGAGAATCGACGGATATGCGATGGGAACCAACGTTGCGCTTGTGCAGGTGTCAATATCGGGCGTGCATTCGAGCACGTAATCTCCCAGCAGCACCCGCTTATTATCCTGATAGGGCATATACCGAATCCCGTTGGCCTTAGGTTTTTGTGGAATGACGCCGGAGAAGATCACCCTGAAATCCGTTCCATCATCATTGAGAACAGCCAGGTTATAAAAATCGGCTGTATGAATATCCTTCTCTGTCTTATACGAAACTAGTACTTTCCCGGAGTATGTGTAAGTACCTATTAGCAGAATAACATCATCCTGCATTGGGACAGTACTTACCACTACTCTTCCGATTGAAGCATCTCTTTTTTCCACCAAAATCGCCTCCTGATTTTTATATCATTTTCATCATAAGGTTAATCTTAAGAGATCACTAACACTCTCACGACTTATCCATAACGGTTTTACCGACTTCCTATTTTGAAATTTCACAATTTTCGTTGAAGGAAGTACGAATCATATGAATCCGCCTTTGCATTGAAGCGATCCTACCGGAATCTACAAGCGAGGACAGGTAAAAAAGGAATCGGTGAAGAGTTATTTAGTGGCCTCCAGCAAAACACACGGGACTTTTTGGATGAGCTCAACGCAGCGATTGAAAACGATCGTAAGGCACAAGGAAAAAAGCGCTAAAACCACAAGAGGAGGTGAACGAGGACAAAGAGTGAAGGTTAGTACAACCGACCCGGACAGTGGTTATATGTTTCGGGAAGGAAGGCCGGAAGAGTTCTTTTATCTGGATCATCGTACCGTCGATGTAAAGTACAGTCTCATTACTGATGTTTTCGTAACCGTAGGCAATGTTCACGATTTCGTGCCGTACCTCTCTCGATTAGAAGTGCGATTAAACCGGCTCAGCAAGTCTGGCAAAAAACAGTACCTGAAACCGCCTTGAAAAAAAAGAGAAACCCAACGTTTTGAAAGAAACTTGGGTTTCTCGACAATCTGACAAAGAGGCGTCCCTCTTGTTTTTAGCTTACTTCGTATTTACATAACGCTCGCGATAAGCGCTACGACTGAAGTCCGATAGGCAAACTCGTTAAAGACTGACCTGCAATCGACTCGGTTAAATGCTCGCCTACGTCGAACGCCTCCACCCGATGAATGCCGGCAAACCTTTTCACAAACGACGCTATAGCCATGTTCGCTTCCATCCGTGCGAGCGGTGCGCCCAAACAAAAATGAGGACCGGCTCCGAACGCTAGATGGCGTTGATTTCCCGGACGATGGATATCAAAAACGTCGGCACTTGCAAATTGGGATTCATCCCGATTCGCGGCTCCGATCCATGCTACGATCGCTTGCCCCTCCTTCATCTGGGGCCCGAAGACATTGGTATCTTGGGCTACCCTCCGATCCATCGAAGCGGGAAACCGGAAACGAAGCACTTCCTCGACTACATTGGGAACCAAGAGCAAGTCGGCTTTAAGTTCTTGATAGACGTTCGGCCCGTCGTAAAGCATGGAATAGAAAATATTGGAGAGCAGCGTGGTCGTCGTTTCGTTGCCCGCGCCGAGCAGGCCGATGGCCGACATCACCACTTCTTCATCCGTTAATCGTTCGCCATCCAGTTCGGCCTTGGTCAAGTCGGATATGATGTCATCTTCCGGGTGCTGCCGTTTCTTCAGGACAATGGGATACAAGTATTCCACGAACGCCTTCATGGCGATTCCTTTTCGCCTGTCGATATCGGCATATGCCTCCATGTTATACGGGAGGAAGAGAATATCGGACCATCCTTTGATCAAATGGCGATCCTGGGAAGGAACTCCTAGCAGATCCGCAATGACGGTAACGGGCAATGGAATTGCCAGCTTCTCCACGATATCGATAGTCGGGACGCCTTCCATGTCCGCAATCAACTCGTCAACGATACCCTGGATCCGCGGCTCCCACTCTTTGAGACTGCGGGGAGTAAAGGCTTGAGAAAGAAGGGCACGCCGTTTCCGATGTTCCGGCGGATCCACCAAATTGACGTTGCTGCGGCTTTCAAGCCGATCGGGAATCGGAATCAAGCTTCTTTTCTTTTTGTTAGAGAACAGCTCATGGTCGAATAGCACGCGTTTAACATGGTCGTATAAGAACACGTTCCAAACATCTTGCTCGGCATCGTAATAGACGGGATTATTGTCCCTCATCTCCTTATACCAAGCATACGGTTCCCACCCAGCTTCCTTGGTGTTAAGCTTCGTGATTTCGTTCAGCAGGATCATCTGACGCTTCCCATTCATAATCGTTCCCTCCAAACCGGATTCATTTGCATGAATTGTGTGTTTTTATTTTACAATCTGCCTTCCTCTCATGATGATGTTCCTAAATAAATCATTAGAGCTCGAAAAACCTCCTTCCAGACGCAGCCATTATTGGCTTTGCCATTATTATATGTTAATCTTACATAGGTTAGTTTAACATATAAATCGAACTTCCGGTATTTGGATAACGCCGTTCACAAAAAATTCACCGAAGGAGGACCCTATGTACGCGGATATCTTGATACTGGGACAGTTATTATCCGGTCCGAAGCATGGCTACGAAATAAAAAAAAACGTTCAGGAGGCGCTCGGGGAATCGTTCGAAATCAACAATAATTTATTGTATCCTGCATTGCGGCGATTTTTGACAATGGGTGCGATAAGCAAGAAGATCGAGAAAACGGAGGGTAAACCTGACCGGCATATCTATCTGTTGACGAACGCGGGGGAAGAAATCTTTAATGAGCTCATTCGCGATTTTCCGAGAAAATCGGCTGCCAATTCATTGGATTTTATGGTGCGCGTCGCGCTGTTCGACCGATTGGAGCCCGATGTGCAGCTCGAGATATTGCGTAAACGGCTGACGGTGTTGGAGGAAGAGATGGGGCGATACCGCAAATTCGACGAAGTCCATACGGAAAATCGGTTTACCGCGGAAGTCATTCATTTCAACAGGACGCAAACCGAGCATGAATGGACATGGGTGAAGAAGTTGATGTTGATCGCCCAATCGGCGGCCTCGGCTTCAGACCACGAAGAGACAACCTTCTAATTGCTAACCAGTCAATCCCCTCCATGCAGACCATGCAGGAAGCACGCTATCGTTTACATGGAGGGGATATTACTACTGAACGATGTTTCTACCTTGTTTCTTTTTCAATAAATCTATGAGTAGAGAAACAGGTTTGAACCGCTTAAAGGGCTTCAACCTTCGTTTCAGAACTATATTTTTTTTATTTTGGTGAGTTCTTTATTAATGGCGAATATGAGCTTGTCAGGGAAATTTTCCGGCGCCATACCTGCCAACATATCAATCGTAAATCCTTGCATCATGGGGTATTGCGGCCTGTCCCTGAAACTTTCTCCGAAATACTTATTCAGGACGATTTCCGCATCTTTGTTTTCAAACAGATCTTTAAACGTGCAACGGGCGGAATACACATCGTCTGTAATCTGTAACGACGCTAACTCTTCTGTGCTCGTATCAGGCAGTTCGAACCAGTTGTTAACTTCTTCGCCTTTATCCGCAACCGGCGGCGCCTCATAACTTGCATTCGGTTCTTCCGACTTATTAAACCATGCAAGATCTTGATAAGTTACGAGATTTTCACTTGCAACTGCACGAATTTCATTCATGCCCTCCGCCAGGACAACTCTCTCAAAGACAAAGATTTTCTCTTCACTGGATATAGATTGCAACTCTTCGCCATTCAAATAAAGCGTAACCTTTCTGCAATTCGAATAGACCTTAACTTGAATGCCGTCCTCTGCCCGATCCACAAAGCGCTTGCTGGTAATATGGACGAATTTGTCGTTGGACCAATGGGCTTTGTACATATAGAAAGCGTCCTTCTTAATCTTTCTATCGTAGGTGACCAGCCCTTTATTGTTTCTTCCTTTGACTCCGCCTTCATCTCTGATATTGGCTCCAAAATCGAACATATTCCATACATACGTTGCCCAAAGGAACGGCTTTTTCTCAAAAATTTTCCAAGCGACTTCATGATACAGCGCGTGGTATTCTTCAGTGTAGTCTTTCACCTTCGGCTCAGCACTGTGGTATTGTACGATCCCTTCTACGCCGTATTCGGAAATACAAAGCGGTCTGTCGGGATTGATCTCATGGAACTTGTCTATCCAAGGATCGAAATCTTCTGTCTTGCCGTGATACCAGCCGTAATACTTATTGTATCCAACCACGTCCGTCATCCGGTTGAATTCGTCTTTCTCGTCGACAAATAGAACGTTGGCCATCGTCGTCAGTCTGGTAGGATCTTCTGTTTTGGTCAATTCATTTAACTCTTTAACGAGTTTTCTAACCTCCGGACGTTCTCCGCCAATTTGAATTTCATTCTGCAGTCCCCAGAATATGATCGAAGGGTGATTAAAATTCTGTTTGATCAATTCCAACATCTGCTGCTTGGCATTGATCCCTTCCACTTCATTCTTTGACATGATCGAAATGAAAGGAATCTCCGCCCATACCACCATGCCTTCTTTGTCGCACAAATCGTAAAAAGTTTGGCTGTGCTGGTAGTGGGCGAGTCGAAGCGAAGTCGCTCCAATTTCTTTGATCAATGCCATATCTTCGATTTGCTCTTGTTCCGTTATGGCCCAGCCCATATCTTTTCTGTCCTGGTGTCTCGATACGCCGTACAACGGCAAATGCTCGCCGTTCAAGAAGAAACCTTTCTCAGAGTCGACATGAAAGTACCTAACGCCGAACGGAATCGCGATTTCATCCACCGTGTCGTTAAATCTAGTCATGGATACGGTAGCTTGATACATATAGGGATTATTTCTTCCGTTCCAGATTATCGGATTATCGATGACGCATGCCAGCGTTTCCGTTCTTGACTCGCCTGCGGCCAAGACGACTTCCTTGGCGGCATAAGTTACGGAACCGCCATCGTCATCCGCAATATCTGCCCAAAGCCTGACTTTTTTCTCCTCGTCGCTGCCATTTACCAATCTGGATTCGATTTTGAGATGAGCCTTTTCTTTCGACACCTGTTCCTGTACGATATAAACGCCGCTCGAACCATAATCCATCGCGTCGAAATGAACCGGATTCGTTACAAGGATGTTCACATCGCGGTATATACCGCCATAGAAAGTAAAATCCGCTTTCTGAGGATAGACGTCGTCCACGACCGTATTATCCACCTTAACGGCGATCACGTTCTTCGATCCGAAGGCAACGTCAGCTGTAATGTCAAACCTGAAGGTGGAGTAACCGCCTTTGTGCTGACCCGCATGCCGACCGTTCACATAGACATCGGTAATGCTATTGGAACCGTTGAATTCGATAAACACTTTCCTTCCCTCATCGGAAGAATCAAGGGCGAGCTCCTTTCTGTACCAGCAAGCGCCTTGGTAATATTCATACCCGTTCGCCCCATCGACCGCATTCCAGGTGTGTGGGAGACGTACCTCGCTCCAATGGTCGTCTTGGCAAGATACGGCTTCAGCCCGCTCTTCGTTATTGCGTATAAAACGCCATGCATCATTTATCGAATTGATCTTTCTCATTCTACTCGCTCCCCCAGAGACTCAGTCTCAATAATTGGTGTTACCGTTATCCTCCTATGATAAGACGAATAGCTTCTCGCCTCTAACACTCTTACGACTTATCGACTAACGGTCTGACGACTTCTTATCTATAGAAAAAAAATCCCCTTACGATACAGGAGCGGATTCCGCGCCTGCCTTCGTTAAGGGGAACGATGTTCTTCGTTTAATAGGCCGTCCAGCCCGCATCCGCGGTAACCGTCGTGCCGTTGACAAAGCTGGAGTCGTCGGAGGCAAGGAACAACGCAACCTTCGCGATGTCTTCCGGTTGGCCAATGGCGGGGTTAATACCCATGCCGATCTGTGTACGTTCCGCACCGAAAGGATTCGGTGCCGTTATGGTCAACGCGATATTCGTTGCGACCCCGCCCGGCGCGATCGCATTGCAGCGTATGCCTTGCGTCGCATATTGGAAGCCGACGTTTTTCGTAAATCCGACTACGGCGTGCTTCGAAGCGGTATAGGCAGCACCCGCCCGGGAACCGAACAAGCCGCCGGCCGAAGCGATATTCACGATGACGCCTTTCTTCTGGCCGATGAAGATAGGAAGAACCTTCCGCGTCGTACGCATTGGACCGGTCGTGTTCACGGCGAACACCTTGTCCCATAGCTCGTCCGTCAAGTCCCCAGCAGGAACAAAATTGTCCATGATGCCGGCATTGTTGACGAGAATGTCCACGGTACCGTACGTTTGAACCGTAATGTCGATCAAGCGTTGAACGTCTTCTTCGATGGCGACATTAGTTGCCGCCGCGATAGCCGTTCCGCCTTTCGCCTCGATTCCCTCGGCCACTTTGCCTGCGTTATCAGCATTCAGATCGGAAACGACCACTTTCGCACCTTCTTCGGCGAAGAGCTCCGCGATTGCTTTGCCCATCCCCGATGCCGCTCCAGTAACGATCGCTACTTTGCCCTTAAGTTTCATCTAATCAACCTCCTTGGTTCCGACTCTTCGGAATACCTGGTTCTTCTATTTATTCTTCGATAGCAGCTAAATCAGAAACGATGAGTGCCAATACTTCCGCAGAGACATTCGCCTGCGGGAATGCTGCCAATTGACTGAGCGAAAAAGCTCCAGCCATTCCAGTCATTGGGTTAGTCGAAAATCCTGGGATATATTTGTCCAGCACGACTTTCGCTGCTGCGTTCCCCAGCAAGTCTCCTACTTTGGAGTTTTGATCGAATTTCATTGTCGTATTCACCTCCTTTAAGTCATGCGATCGTATGCTTGCTAAGTATAATGATATCCTTTTGACCCAAGCTGGACTAACGGTTAGACGACATCTCGAATAACACTTTCACGACTTCTGCGCCCTCTTTATCGGTACCCGAACAATTTGATTTTCAGCAACGTAGGCTTCTCATACCGCATGATTGCGACCTCGTCCCCATTCAGCCGCCGAGTCATTTTCCAATTTCCTTGTTCAAACCGCCCTTCTTCCAGGAATAAGATATCCACGTTGGGCTTTGTCGGATTTGCGGAGAAAGGGAAGACGGCACAGCCATTCGCAATGATATAAAACTCGTCCGCGGTCTTCTTCAGCACAAGGCACACCCCATCTTTCCGAGTCAAAAGGGGCATATTCATCATCACTTTGAAGCCATACTCCCCGAACACCATCGTGTCCTGTTCCGGACGCTCGACGATCGCGGCCTGCAAATCCGATGTCCCGTATTTTTCTGTCAATAACGGCATCATGCTGTTAATCGTTTTGTTATACCATGCGTATTCCTCTACGTTTTGAGGTGTTTTCAACATGGGGTCGGAAATATCCACGCCGAAAAGATAGCTTTCGATGGCCGTAAACGGCTCTCCCATGTCCTCAAAACCGAACGGAGCAAATCCCAACGCATGATAATGCCCCACCACATAAACCAGCCTCGGGCCTGCGTAGCTATGGGTCGCCGTCTCTGGAATAAAGAGAGGGTTGTCCATCTTGACGTACTCGTCGCACACGTCGCAGAAATTTTGAACATAAATATCCGGTGCGATCACATCCACATTAGGCGCGCAGTATTTCCACACTTCCATCACCCGGGATACCGGCCCGCCGCTCGGATATTTCCCGGCCTTCTGGCCTTTATCCAACCAGCAGTTGGTCATCATTGGCAGGGGATAAATCTCCTTGCCTGCAGCAGCTACTTTATCTATATAACTTGCAACGTGATACGCACTGAATACTTCTTCCGCTGCATCTCCGAACACCGCCTGCCAGTTACCGCTCTTCGCGCCATTCTCGACGGCCTGGCGGACATCCGCGGCCATGGTTCCGGTGTGCGTAATCATATAATCGACAAATGACTGCGGGACATTCGCTTCAAACAAGGCGTCGGCCGTATCGGAATGTTCTCTCGCAGCCCCTTGCAGACCCGGTTCGTTCTCCACCTGAATCAAAATAACCGTTTGCTCTTTTTCGTCCGCTTTTTTAATATGCAGCATCAATTCCCGAAACGCTTTGGCATCCGCGGCACAGGTTGCTTCGCAAAGATAGGAAAGCGTTGTATATAACATCCCATGGAAATCTATTAAATTTGTCTTATTTTTGCCTTTCTCGACTTCTGCCCTTTTGAAGCGTTCCAAGTCCGTCTTGACCCACGATGGAGCATAATAGCACTGGGCGTTTTTCCAAGCACCGAACCACAAGAAGCCAAGTTTCATCTCATGCCTTCTCGCTTGAGCAATCAGTTCATCCACGATTCGGAAATCAAACACGCCTTCTTCGGGTTCGATCATTTCCCAAGTCACGGGAAGCAATAAACTGTTCATGCCGAGCCTGACAGCTTTTTCCCAGATAGGTTCCATATATTCAGCGGATGATGAGCTTGAATTATGGACCTCTCCCGCCAGCATAATAAACGGTCTCCCTTGATCGACTAGCAGGTGTTCTTTTCTTTGCAGCACTTGATTCAACATGTAAATCCCCCTCTTAATGTATGTTAATGGTGTTTACGAATCCGCCATCCCTTGAAGAATCGCCAACAACTCTTGTTGCACAGCGGTATCTCTTGCAACACGAGGCAGAGCGGCAGGTCGTCCGGACTCGAAGTACAATCCGCTCCGGCCGTCATCGGCCGGCAAAGTTGCCGCTTCGAATATGCGCTCGGCTCCATACTCAGACGGGACGAAGTACCAGCGAATCAAACGGAACCATACCGGCATCGCTCCGCTGAGAGACATCGGCGTGCGGGTTGGCCCCGGATCGGCAATCCGAAGCGTAATGCCATCCTTCGCATAATCGCCGGCCATCGCATGGAATGCCGCGGCTGTTGCCAGCTTCGTATGGGAGTAAGGCTGGAACCTCCTGAATTTATCGGGCTTGCGCAGTCCTTGAGGGTCGAAATTGCGCGCCATTCTCATCCCGCTTGAACCGACGGCGACGACGACGGCATTGTTCGCGGTCGCTAATTGCGGCCGGAGCAGCTCGGTCAACAAATACGGGGCGAACGTATTCACCTCGTAATGGAGATCGTTGCCTTGAACGGATAGCTCTAATCGCTCCGTTACGACACCTGCATTATGGATAAGGAGATCGATAAAATCATGAGTTCCCGCTACCTGCTCGGCGGCCCGCCGTATGTCCTGATGATTCGATAAATCGGCTTGAATCGATTGCACGGATACGTAGGGTGCGAAGGATTGAAGATCACGCAGCTGCTGGCTCGTTCGATCGGAGCTCCTGTTAATGACAACCAGGTCATAGCCGGCGCCGGCGAGCCGCTTGCTCAGTTCGGTTCCGATGCCGGAATAAGAAGCCGTTAGAACAGCGACCGGGCGTCTTGCGCTCGGATTGTCATTCATGTTTTACCCATCCCCTTTCGTACTTTGTTTCATCATATCTTCTTGCCCTTTGGCGGACTAACGGTTAGACGACATGCTGAATAACACTTTCACGACCAATCGTAAACGGCTGACGCCGTCCTTCGGTGGCTTAAGCTTTCGTTTCGCGTTGAAATATAGGACTAAGGATAAGAGTGAAACTTATGCTTTCCTATATTTTAAAAAAAGAAGCTGCCGCATTGAGCGACAACCTCTTCCTCCGTTTAACCTAGCTTGTTGCGAAATTCCGTCGGCCCTGTTCCCACATACTTTTTGAATATTTTTGCAAAGTGTGAGAAGTTCGTGTATCCAACCGAAGATGCGACGGCGCTAACGGACACGTTCGTTTGGAGCAGCAGCTCCTTCGCTTTATTAATTTTTTCCAATAAGACGTAGTCCGAAATGGAGTATCCCGTTTCCTTTTTGAAAATTCTGGATAAATAATCGGGATTCAAATAAACCTGCTCAGCGATTGTCTCTCTCGACATGTCTTGATCCATATTGAGCGCAATGAACCGTTTAACGGTTAGAACGACGGTATCGTTTTCCTTGACCGCTTCCGCTTGATACATGGCTTTGTTAACGGCATGATGAACCCAGACAATCATATCGGTAACGGAACGCCCTGCCATCTCCGATAAGCGCCTTGACGGTTCATCGCCGAATAAATGGTGAGCCTGTATGCCATTCGTGTTCAGAAACGTATACAGAACCTGGATAAAGTTCTGACTGAATTGATGCAGCGTATCCGCATTGATCTCATGGTTGGTAACGAGATCGTCTAGGTATTTCTCCACTTCGTGCTTGACGGATTCCTTCGTTCCGGTTTTCAACAAAGAAGACAAAGCGCCGAGTTCAGGCAGCTGTGCCGGGTAATCCGCTTGCTCCGTACGGTCGAGAGCCAATACTCGATTGATGTACGCAACGTTGTTCCGGTCGCGATCCCGCAGCGCCGCGACCATTCCGGCCATCTCATGCGCTTCTGCAGAACGTCCCAAATAACAGGATAGGTTGCAGTAGAAATAGCGATGGCAAGACTCCACATAGAGACCGGCGGCTTCTCTTAGCCTTTCCTCATTCCACGGGATA
Source organism: Paenibacillus sp. LPE1-1-1.1 (assembly GCF_040676435.1). Taxonomy (NCBI): domain Bacteria; kingdom Bacillati; phylum Bacillota; class Bacilli; order Caryophanales; family Paenibacillaceae; genus Paenibacillus; species Paenibacillus sp. LPE1-1-1.1. The sequence continues at coordinate 612,327 of NZ_JBEGHY010000012.1, read as the reverse complement.
TCCCTTTCCGACATCAAGATCACGAGCAGCAACCCTCTGTCGAGCTGAAAACAGATTCCGTTATCATGGCTTCCGATAAGCATCTCTTGCGCGGAATTTTTAAGCGCGTATTCAAGAATTTTCTCGTCTCTGCTCTTCATCTCTTTGTTCCAGCGTTGGATGGAAATCAAGATCGGAAAGAAAACCGAATCTTCCGTAATCGGGATATGATGCTGTTCGACCTGCTCCCGAATCGCGGCTTGTTGGCTGGGGATCGAATGGTGGATCAGATCGAACCAGAATCGTTCGATAATGAACGATTGATGCTTCTGCCACAATTGATGGAATTTAACGTTACGATTGTTTTCGCTGTTCTTGTCGATTACGGCCTGGGCCTTTCGAATAGCGTTCTCCAGCTCTTCCGCGAGCACCGGCTTAAGCAAATAGTCAAGACTGCCGAGCGAAAGCGCTTCTTTCGCGTATTTGAAGTCGGCATGGCTCGTTAAAAAAATCGTGACCGTGTGCGGATAACGTTCCTTTACCCAGGTCAGCAATTCCAAGCCGTTCCCTTGCGGCATCTCGATATCGCATAACAGTATATCGATTCTTGCGCTTTCGAACCATTCTTTCGCCTGCCTGATATTATTGGCAGTATACAACTCCGAGATCCCGAGTTTTTGCAAATCGAGATCCGCTTTTACGCCTTCGATGGCATGAATTTCGTCGTCGACGATGAGCAAGTGGTCGTTCATTGCTTGTCCTCCATTAGGGGATTAATCGGGAGAATGATGAATACGGACGCGCCGCCGATTTCCGGATCGTTAGCGTAACGAATGGATACCGAATCTCCATACAATAGCTTCAGCCGTCGCTGAACGTTCCATATTCCGGTATGCTCTCCACGTTCGTTTTCGACGCTTCTGCCCGCCTGCAGTTCGCGAAGCACCTCTTCGCCGAACCCGCAGCCCGTATCTAGAATGCTGATTTTCACCCAGGATCCGCTGTCTTCGTCCACAAAGTCAATCTGTACGGAAATATGGACGGGTCTGTCCATCGTAACCGCGTGTTTAATCGAATTTTCGACGAACGACTGAATGACGAGGGGAGGAATAGGCGTATCCGTCAAGTAGTCAGGGACTTCAAGAGCCCACGTCAGTTTCTCTGGAAAACGCAAGGCTTGAATTCCCAAGTAGTTCCGGGTGTGCTCCAGCTCGTCTTTCAATGGGACGAATGTCGTATTGCTTCTGAACATGTAACGGAAATAGTGTACCAATGACCGTGTCAATTTCATCGTTAATTCATAATTTTTAACCTTAGCCAAATTATAAACGATATTTAGCGAATTCAGGAAAAAGTGGGGGTTAACCTGCAGCTGCAGCCGCTGCAGCTCTTCCTTCTGCTTGTTTAACTGCTCTTCGTAAACGTTGACGCGAAGCGTTTCGATTTCCGTCATCATCGAGTTGAATGATTCTCCGAGTATTCTGAACTCCTCCGAACCGCCTTTTTGCATATCGACCCGAATGCTCCAATCCCCGCCTCGGACTTTCTTCATCGAGAGAAGGACCCGATATAACGGCACGAGTATGGCCTGCCTGATGGAATACAGCCCGATCGGGATAAAGAGCAGGGAGGAAGCGGTAATTATCCATATGATCCCTTGCAGGTACGGCAGTCTATCCAAGATGTGGTGATCCGGTATGACGGCGACCAGCTTGAAGTTGCCTCTGACGGAAGCCGAATCGACGATCAAATATTTCCGGTCAGAACCGGTTAAATAATAGTCGCCTTCGCTTTGGTGCAGCTGGATTCCGTTCTCGTCGACAAGCTCCGTGTCCGTAATCGGTTCTCCCTGGTCATTCGCGAGCAATACGCTCCCCCCTTCTCCGATCTGAAGAGATTGGAGGGGCGCCATCAATTGGTCGGTTCTCACCCAGCCGCCCAAATACACACTGCCGGATCGGACGATATCGATTAGATAATCATTTTGTCCAATTCGGGCGTAATGCCATCTTTGCGCCGAGTTACCCTTAAGAATGCTGGCCGATCGGATAAGATCGGAGACATATTGTTGGATGAGATCCTTTTCCTCCAACGTTAAATTTTGCGTCTTATTCACATCCATAAACTCTTGCCGTTTCTCCGCATAAACGAAAAAAGAACTTAGGGAGTCGTATAAAGCGATATCCTTGCCCAATTTGTTAAACAAAAACACCTTCGAATCGTAATAATCCGCATCCGATTCGGCCTGATCAAGAGAAAGCAAATCAATACCCGTTAACATGGAGTTCAAATAGGCATCGACATCGTTTAATCCGGAATCGATCTGTTTCATGTATAGAGTCAGCATGTTTTTATACGAATCCGCGACCTGCTCCCTAACGACATCAATGGCATAAAAGTTGTTATATAAAAGCATGCTTAACAGCGGTCCCGTCATGATCAGCACGCTTAAGATCAACTTGAAATTCAGGGAACCTCGTTGCCGCAACAATCCGGGTATCTTCATATTCCTGGCTCCTTAATCGGTTTCCTCCATCATATACGAAATGAAAGTCCAATCGCCACAACCCTCTTGTGCTGGTTTGCGGCGTTTGGACCTCATTTGCGATCAATTTAACCTTTTACGGCACCGATCATGATCCCTTTGATGAAATACTTCTGAAAGAACGGGTAGGCGACCAGGATCGGCAACACGCCGATTACCGCAATGGCCATCTTAACCGAGTCGGTCGGCATCTGCTGCATGGCCTCGCCTGCGTTAGAGCTCAAATTAGTGCTAATAAACTGAATATCTTGCATAATTCGGTTAAGCAGATTTTGGACGCTGAACAGCTCCGGGTTGGTGATGTAAATCATCCCGTTCTGCCAGTCGTTCCAGTACATGATGCAGGTAAACAAGCCGATTGTCGCGAGGACGGGCGTCGACAGCGGCAGTACGATGGACCAAAGCGTCCGGTACTCGCTGGCTCCGTCCAGCTGCGCCGATTCGATTAACGCCGGCGGCACGGTCGTCTGGAAGAATGTGCGCATCATCATGACGTAAAAGCCATTCGTGAGCAGCCCCGGTACGATAAGCGCCCAAATCGAGTTCTTAAAATCGAGCAATTGCGCATACACCAGGTACGAGGGGACGAGACCTCCATGGAACAGCATCGTAAAGAAGACAATGAACATGATCAGAAATCGGTGCGGCGTTTCACTTCTAGATAGCGGATAGGCCAGCAAAGTCGTAAGGGCCAACCCGACCACAGTACCGACGACCGTAACGAATACCGTTACTCCGTAAGCTCTCGCGATGTCTGAGCCTCTATTCAACAAATATTCATAAGCCGACGTACTGAACACTTGAGGAATGAAAGAATAACCGTGAGCGGTGATCGCATTCTGATCCGTAAAGGATGCCGAAATGAGCAGCAGGAACGGAATGAGACAAACTGCAGCGAATAGAAACATCGAAATATGGCTAAACCAGGTTATAACTCTGCCTTCGTTTTTCATGTCAAGACCTCCTAATTTTTACGGGGCCCCCCAAAAGTAATCGGAATTCACTACGGAGGCCTTCGTCACTTTTGGGGGATTTTTAGAACAGTGCATTATCTTTGTTGGCACGCCTTACGACAAGATTTGCCACGATGACGAGGATAAAGCCGACGATAGATTGATAGACGCCCGCCGCTGTGGACATACCGATGTCGCCTGAGCCCATCAGTCCTCTGAACACATAAGTGTCGATCGTCGAAGTTGATTCGAACAGTGCCCCGGAGTTCATCGGAACCTGATAGAACAACCCGAAGTCAGAGTAGAAAATTCGGCCGATATTTAGCAGCGTCAACATGGTGATGACCGGCACAATAATCGGCAGCGTGATGTGACGGATTTGCTGCCATCGGGTAGCGCCGTCAAGTCTGGCCGCCTCGTAATATTCTTCGTCAATGCCAAGAAGCGCTGCGAAGTATACGATGCTGGAATACCCGATGGCCTTCCAGAAATGGACCAAGGTCAGAATCCAAGGCCAATACTTATTTTCCGTATACCACGAAATCCCTTCCTCGATGCCGAGCCATGGCAGCACCGTCTTGTTAAGGAACCCCGTGTCCGGGCTTAAGAAAGCGAATCCGAGATAACCGACGATAACCATGGAAATCAGATGCGGCAGCGTGATGATGCTCTGGTACGCCTTCACCAGCACCTTGCTTTTGATTTCGTTCAGCAGAATCGCAGCGGCCAACGATAGCACCGTTCCTAGAATAATGAATACAAGGTTGTAGAGAATCGTATTGCGCGTGATGATGTACGCATCGGTAGTCTTGAATAGGTACTCGAAATTCGCGAATCCAACCCAATCACTCTGTAGAATGCCTTTGGCAAAGTTCACGTCCTTAAAGGCGATGACGATCCCGAGCATTGGGAGATAGTTGTTGATCAACATGTAAAGAAGACCTGGAATCATCATAATCAGAAGCGGCGCATATTTCCGATATTGGTTCTTCCTTTTCCTTTGTTTCTTTACGACTTGCCCAGCATTTACCACAGTGGCTTGTGCCATAGTCGTTCCCCTTCCTGTTCATGTGTTTTCTATTTCTGACTATCCTTATCATAAGGGATGACCGCACAGCCAACTAACGGATTGACGACTTTTTCAATAACGGTTTAACGACTTTTCTCCCCGCTTAATTATGAAGCCGGATCCTCTTCAGGATCCGGCTTCAACCGCTCTTATATCGAATTATCCCTAGCGATGCTTCCGAGATGATACGCACTCGGTTTGGGCTTGCGTTCTTGCGTTGAACGGTCCACTTCGATCAATCCGAACGTCTTCGAGTAACCGAGCTGCCATTCAAAGTTATCGAGCAGAGACCAGTGCATATAACCAATGACCCGGATTCCGTCCGAAATACAAGCTTGTACACCTTTCAACGCTTGATCGATAAATGCAATGCGGCGCTCGTCGTTGTCCGTCCCGATCCCGTTTTCTGTGATCATAATCGGCTGTTTTAGATACTTGGAGACGAAACGAACGACTCCCCCAAGCGCTTCCGGATAATACTCGTTCCCCATCTGGGTCTTCTCCGCATCTGCGGGAACCGGCAGAAGACCATCCGGCCCGTATACCATACGGGTATAATTTTGCAAACCGAAGAAATCGTCGTCTTCCAGATAAGGAAGAAACTGCAAGAATTCTTCGTGGTAAGCTTCAGCAGCCAGCTCTTCTCCGCCAGGAATCGATTGAATGTCATACAGCGACAAAGACAGTCCAATCCGGGTATTCGGACTTACCTGACGAATCGCGCTTCTCGCCTCCGTATGCGACTTGAAGATAACTTCCAGCCCTTTCTCCGTACGAGCACCGAGGAAAGAATGCACCTCTTGTGGATGAACGCCGAAAGCTTGCCCTAGTGCCATAAAATACTTTTGCATCTGGCTCATATTATCCGTATTGATTCCGACCTGCGCTTGGCCTCCCCCGGCTTGATGCCGCTTAATGATTTTCGTAATTCCGATGGAGATATTCGCTTCATTGATCGTGCAAACAAAAGGAATCCATTCGCCTAATTCCTTCATGACATGGGCACAATAACGGGCAAATCGGGCAGGCGTCTCAGCAGATTCCCATCCGCCCGCGCGAATGAGCCATTGCGGCGTAGTGAAATGGTGCAAGGTGACAATCGGCATTACATTCGAACTTTGGCAGGCCAACAATACGTCCCGATAATGTTCAATGGCTGCCGGATCGAAACGCCCTTCTTCCGGTTCAATCCTCGCCCATTCGATGGAGAACCTGTATGAATTCAATCCGAACGAGGAGAGCAGCGCAATGTCCTCCTTGAACAGCCGATAGTGGTCTACGGCGCTTCCCGAACGCTCCTTAAAAATCGATCCCTCCAAATTTTCCATAAGCCAGAAATCGGAGTGGGTATTATTTCCTTCCACCTGATGAGCGGCCGTCGAGGCCCCCCAATAGAAATCGTTGGGAAATTGACTTGCCATAATGAATTGCTCCTCTCTAGTTTTGTCTATAAGCTCTCAATCATCATATTTCAATTGCCATAGGGCCAACTAACGTTATCGCGACTAAACCGCTAACGCTTTCACGACTTCTTAAGCAGAGACGTCATTCCGGCAAAACAAAAAAATCCCGCTCCGTGAAGAGCAGGAATCGACGTTTCCTCAAGATAAGGCCATAATCGTGAAAAAGTCCATCGGTTTATCTTCCAAAGGCTGATAGTCGAGATAATCGAAATGAGCAGGCGTTGTTGCGTTCCTCCCATTCCCGGTCGCATACATCCCGAAGAACACGCCAGTAAACCCCCCCGCGACTTCCTTGGATAGGAAAGCCGTCTCTCCCTTGCCAATCACAACAGGTTCCTTGCCGGGAGCAGCGTACGTAAACGTATACAACACTTCGTTCGCATGTACGCCGAGAATGACTGTCGGTTCGGTGTAATCCACTTCTGCTTCGAGAAGCGACATTGTTCCGACCCGGCGCCTCAGGATAAGCTTTGGCTTGCTGTCCTTCATCGTTATAGCAACTTCGTAATGGAATTTCTCGTTCATGAATACGGTTATTCCGGCCTCTTCGCCTTCTTCCGACGGCCCAAACTCCAGCAGGGTCTTGATCTCGCAATTTAAATGCTGCTGTCTGCGGCCGACGAACGCCGGCGATTGTTTGTCGTTCAAGGTGCAAGCCTGCCCCCTGAGCGTCAACCATCCCGCCCGGTCTGTCAGAGACCACGAATCCGGGACGGGGTTCCGGTAGAAATTCCAAGCCGGTTGCAGCTTGTCCGAATCAAAATCATCCCGGCTTACCCACTCAATCGGCTCTCCTAGCTGCAAACTTCCGGCATCGTGCTCAAGCTCGGCTCTGCCATGATTGCCGCCAACCGGCCAACCTTCTTCGTTCCAAGTGACGGGCGCCAGATTCGTCTCACGGCCCAGGATATGGCGTTTCGCGTTAGCGACCGGCCGGATGCCTAGAAATACACACCACCAGCTGCCGTCTGCAGCTTGTACGAGATCGGCATGTCCAGTCCCCTGAATCGGCTTCGGCGTACTTCGATTGGAGAGGATCGGGTTCGCCGGATTGCTCTCGAACGGACCGTACGGGCTGCGGCTCCGCGCGATCGTTTCCATGTGTCCGTATTCCGTTCCGCCCTCCGCCACCATGAGATAATACCACCCATTGATCCGATATAGATGCGGACCTTCGGGATGGCTTCCGCCCGTACCTTCCCATATCAACCGCCGCTCGCTTAATAATGTCCCGCTTGCAATATCGATCTCCGCTTGATAAATACCTGCGCTTTCCCCATAAAAGTTAGCCGTTCCCGTCAAATACACGTTGCCATCTTCATCGAAGAACAATGACGGATCTACGCCACCCCAGCCCTCAAGGTAGATAGGCTCAGACCAAGGCCCTTCCGGACTCTCAGCCCACACATAGAAGCTTTTCTGGATGGAAATGTTCGTCGTAATGACGTAGAAGCGCCCATCCTGATAACGAATCGTTGGCGCGTAAATCCCTTGAGAATATCCCGGCGGAAGCATACCCATAAGCGGCAACTGGCTTTCTCGCGTCAACACATGCCCCAACTGACGCCAGTTCACCAAGTCCTTGCTATGGAAAATCGGAATGCCCGGAAAATAATCGAAGGAGCTCGTAACCAAATAGTAATCTTCTCCGACCCTGCAAACGCTGGGATCGGGATGAAAGCCCGGGATAACAGGATTTTTGAATGTTGCCATAGCTTACTCCCCTTATCGAAAAATAGAGGGCCTAATGAATGACGCTTCGAGCGACGCATTGATCCGATCAAGTTGCTTCAGATCGATGCGCCCAAGCGTCCCATTAAGCCCCGCGATGCCTTAGAGGTAGAACCCTCTTGCCTTTATTATTTGTTCGATGCCGCCCACTCGTCCAGCTGCTTTTGCTTTTCCGCGATGACTTTATCAATCCCTGACGACTTCAGCTTCTCTCTGAGCTCTGGAAGTTTGTCTGCCGGATCGAAGGTTCCCGACTCCAGGGCTTTTCTATATTGTTCGATGACATTATTGAGAGCTGTAATTTCGTTCTTGACCGGCTCCGAATTGAATGCGAAGCCAAGCGCTTTCGATTTGATAGCTTTTTGATTCGCTTCCGCCGTTAATTCCCATACATTCGGCAAGTCAGTCGTCCGAATATAGCCGATGGATTGGTTAGGGACCATCCATGTTTGAAGGGAATACCCTACCGTCGTCGCTTCGACGCCTTCCGGATAATCAATCGTGGTATCCGACACCTTCACATAGTGTTTACCTTCAATACCCCATAAGAACAAATTGGAAAGATCCTTATCCGAGTACATGAGGTCCAGGAACATCATCGTTCTTTCAGGATTCTTAGAATTGTTGGAGATTGCCCACAATCCCGCCGTCGCATCGGATGTTGTCGCATAGGTGTTCGACGATATCGGTACAGCGATGAGTTCTTTGCCTGCAGCTGCGCTTTGCACTTCTGCTCCTCCTACCTTAAGGCCGTCGAAGTAAGCAAAGGCTTTGCCCGCCTTCACCATTTCCATACCGGAGACTTGGCTTGTAGCCGCGTCTTTGTTGATATATCCTGCCTTAAACCAGCTATGCATCTTATTCAAATAGTCTTCGTACTCTTTGGACTCAAATACGTTTTCAACCTTAAGCCCATTGTCGAATCCAGGTAAAACGCCAAAACGATCACCCAGTTTGTCATAATCGCCATACTTATCCGAAGGAACGGATAACCCTACCGCAAACGGTACAATACCGGGCTCGTTTTCTTTAATCGTCTTAAATACCTGATCCAGATCATCGAGTCCTTTGATGGAAGCTACATCGATCTTATGTTTGTCCACCAGTGCTTTATCCATGAGGATCGAATTTGTTCCGGTTGTATAGTCCTTGTACACAGGTACGCCGTAAGTTTCTCCTTTAAGCTTGGCGCTTGCCAAATATTCCGGAGCAATCGCTTGTTTGATGCCCGCGCCATATTGATCTAAGAGACCGTCTAACGGAATAATTTTCCCTGTTGCCATAGAGGCGCTGTAGCCCTGTCCAAATTGGAACAACAGGTCCAGCTTCTCGCCGCTGGATGACATCAAATTCATTTGTTGCGTCCATGCGCCAATGCTAATTGGCAAAATTTTTACGGTTGCGTTTATTTTCGCTTTCGTGATTTTGCTCATTTCTTCTTGAACCAACGCAATATCTGCCGGCGTTGCTCCAATGATCGGCAGCGCAAGCGCGATTTCGAAAGGATCTTTCGTTGCTTCGTCCGGACTAACGCTTGGCTCCTGGCCCGTATTCGACGAATTTCCCGATGGGGTGTTTGTAGCAGCGTTCTCTCCGTTGTTAGACGACGAGCACGCGCTGATCAACCCCATCAACATAACCGCTGCAAGTGTCAAAACGACAAATCTCAAATTCTTTCTCATTGCAATCCCCCTCATTTATCGTTAGCTTACACCTTCATCGTAACGTTATGCCCCTAGTGCCGACTAACACTTTGACGACTTTTTTGATACCGCTTTCGCGACTTGTTCAATCACTTTATGTGTTCATACATAAATTTTGCGCTAAGCTGCAACGATTGGATCGGAGAATCATCTACCCAGTTCGTATGGGATTCCAAGATAACGGCCTGCACGCCGTAGCTTTTCGCCGTAGTCACGAGCGCTTCGAGATTCATATTGCCGTAGCCCAGTTCCATGCTGCCTGACTCAATAATCGAAGCGGATGGTCCATTGACGCGGAAGCCCCGGTCATTGATATGATAAAGCTTCATTCTGCTGCCAAGACTATTCATGAGGGCCAAAGCATCATATCCGGCTTCCGTAGGCCAATAGGAGTCGAACTCGAAATTCACATAATTTGGATCCGTTTGCTCGATGAGTAATTGAAACGCGGTCTTCTCCGCATCGACTTTACGCAGCTCGCAATTGTGATTATGATACAGCAGGCGGAGGCCTTCCTTCTCAAGCATTCTGCCCGCTTGATTCAGCCTTTCCGCAAGGTCAATCACGGCTTGTTTGTCCGAAAAATCGAAGCTCCTCATTCCCGTAACGATAATCGTATCCGTTCCGTATGCTTTGGCATCAGCGACGATGCTCGCCGTTAACATAAGGATCATATCCAGATCTTCATGAAGGCCCACCACCTCCAGACCGGATTGTTTAATCAATGTTTTCCAATCGAGTTCGGCGCTGCTTTCCAGTTCAATGCTTGAGGCTTTCGCCATCTCAATCGCTGCCTTCGGCAAAGGTCGAACGAGAAAACCGCATAGCTCGATTCCATCGTATCCTGCGTCCTTTATTGCCTTAAGCGTATCTTGGGCCTGTTGTTCCGTTCCAACGACCGATCTGATTTGAAACTGCTGTACGGCCTTACGAACCATTACAATCCCTATCCTTTCATCTCCAGCAACGAAATGGTAAAGCGATATTCGCCGCTTCCCGCCGTAAACAGGATTCGGCCATCTTCGTAACGCGCATCCGGGAAATCCTCGAATCCGCTCTTCAGGTCGTCTTGATTGCCCGGAAGCATGATCGTCGCTGTCGTATTGGCCGGTACTTCAAAACGATAGATGATCCCTTGTCCCGTCTTTTCCCAGCCCGATTGAATAGTCCCATAAGGGGATTCGAACGTAGCGGATGCATGCGTAAGCGTTCCACCATGCAATGGTTTCAAAATAAAATGCTTATAGCCCGGCACGTCCCAAACCGGACGGATTCCGGCAATGCCCGCGAAGAGAAAATCGCATACGGCTCCGTACGAATAATGGTTAAGCGATCCCGAGAACTCGCCGTCAGGCTTCATTCCTCTCCAGCTTTCCCAGACCGTCGTCGCTCCCTTGCTGACGGCATACAGCCACGACGGGCACGATTGTTGCTCCAACAACCGGAAAGCGATATCCGCATGTCCGGAATCCGCCAACATATGGAGAATGAACGGCGTCGACAGGAAACCCGTGTTCAGATGAAAGTCTTGCTCCGTGACCAGTTGCGCGAGCCTGTCGGCAACAGCTTGTTTTTTGTCGTCATCCGCCAAGTCAAATGCAAGCGTACGGACATTCGGCGCTTGCCTGCCTTCAACAATTTGACCGTCTTCTTTTATAAAATACCGATTGTACACGCGCTTGATTTTGCCGTAGAGCTCCCGGTACTTCGCTTCCTCTTCGACTTTTCCAAGCACTTGCGCCATTTCGGCAAGCAGTCTGGTGGAATAAGCATAATAAGCAGTCGATACGTCAGGGAAGCATCCGCCGGTTTTTGTCAATACCGCAGCCAGATCCGTAAATTCCGTGTCGGTTTCCAGCCACTCTCCCCAGTGGAACTTCGTATCCCACACGTAATTCGCGTCAAGTTCCCCATCGGTATAATTTAGATAAACCGGGGTATCCTTAAATCGTTGATTCGATTCTTTCGCATTTGAGACCATATAATCTACCCACGCCTTTGCGGAATCGAACTGTTTCTCCAGAATCGACTTGTCGCCATAGCATAGGTACATGGTCCACGGGATAATGACGGCCGCATCTCCCCAACCCGAAGAACCGTCAAGCATGCTGGCTGCTCCAGGCTTGCGAAACGCCATCATTGGACTGGTGCTTGTCTTGGAAAGCCGCTCCCATTCGGCTAAGTTGTGGTAGCCGATGACAGTGGGCACCGTGCTTGCCACCGATCCGTCGGGGAACTGCTCGGCTGCCAGATCGGCCATCCACTTTTCGAAGAAAGGATACACATTCATGAAATCGGTCGACGTTCTGGAATAGACCTGCGCATCCCCCGTCCATCCAGCCCTCTCCCGTGTCGGGCAGTCGGTAGGAACCTCCATAAAGTTGCCCTTCTGGCTCCATTTGGAGTTGGATACAAGCTGATTGATCAACGGATGCGAACTAGTGAAATCGCCCGTTTCTTCCATGTCGGAGTACACAGCCACCGCTGTAAAGTTCTGCGGATCGGTTGTACCCGGATAATTTTTCAGCAGGACATAACGGAAGCCAAAGATGGCAAACCGCGGACGGTAGCTCTCTACCCCGTTCCCTGCCAAAATGTAATGGACCTCTTGGAAATCCGTCAATTCTCCATGCGCAAGATTTTGCAACGAGAAGTTTCCGTTCTTGTCCAACGCTTCTCCATGGATGAGAACGACCTCCGTCCCCGCGTCTCCTTGAACCTGCATGTCGACCCAGCCGGCGATATTTTGCCCGAAGTCCAGTACCGTTTCTCCGTTCGGCGTCTGCAGCACTTTAGGCGTGAAACGTTCTTTCGTTCTTACCGGCACGCTGTTCGTACCGATTAAGCTGTCGTATCCATCCTCCGTGACGGCGACTTGCTCCCATGCGGAATCGTCATACCCGGTCTTATTCCATCCTTCGATATCGAGAGTGGCGTCGTAGACCTCTCCCGCCTTCATATCCGTCTTCAGCAAAGGTCCGTGGGACGACTTAAAGGAATCGTCGCTGGCGATGATTTCGCGACTGCCGTCCTCGTAGGTCAACACTATTTGTCCCAAAAAGGCTACTTTATAGCCGAAGTTGTTTTTCAGGCTTGCCCCGCCGGTAGTGCCTCTCCACCAACCGTCCCCGAGAATAACCCCCAACGCATTCGCACCTTCGCGCAGAAGGTGAGTCACATCGTAGGATTGGACCTGCAGCCTCTTGTGATAAGAGGTGAATCCCGGCGTAAACAAGTGGTCCGTACCTTCGATCCCGTTCAAATAAAAGCTGTACAATCCTTTCGCCGTCAGATAGGCTCTTGCCGAGACGAGACCCTTCTTCACGTCAAACTCTTTCCGTATATACGGCGCCGGTTTATAGGCGTCGATGTCTACCTCTTTCTCCGGTTCGATCCAGCGAGCCTTCCAATCCGAACGGTGCAGCAGTCCGGTTTCGAAATACACCGGCTCGCTGAACGGCGATTCCTCTCCCTTGTTGTTCCATACCTTGACCCGCCAATATACGCGCTGCATCGATTTCAATTCGGGACCTGCGTACAAGACATGCTGCGATTGGCTTGTCTCCATCCTCCCGCTGTCCCACGTCACGTCAGCGAAACTCTTTGTCACGGATGCTTGCAGCTGATATGCGCATTGCAGCACATTTTTTCCGTCGCTTCGAAGCTTCCAGCCCAGACGCGGCTTGACCGAATCCAACCCCATTGGATTATCAAGATATTCCGTTCGCAAAGACACTGCTTCCAGCATATTTAGTAGCCTCCTATACCATTTCCGTTGTAATTCGTTTCCCTTTTCACGATACCATTTCGAAAATAAGCAGACTAACACTTAGCCGACTTTTTAGATGCCGTTATCACGACTAAGGTGAAACGGCTGTAACCGTCCTTTGGCGGTGCAGTGCGTTTCATTCCGGAAAAATATAAGCACAATAAAATCACGAATTTTATGCTTATATTTCAAAAAAAGTCGTGATAACGACATCCGTAAAGTCGTAAAAACGTTAGTTAAGCAACCCGAATTGTCTTAAGGTGGAGTTGACAGGAAACGTTCCATATAGGAGGATGTTAAATGACGGATTTTTCCAGCACAAAAGGCAAAGTTGCCATTGTTACAGGCGCTGCCGACGGTCTCGGCAAAGCGATCGCATGGTGTTATGCAGAGAACGGCTTAAAGGTCGTAGTTTCCGATATCAATGCCGACAAGGGATCGAAGGTCGCTGAGGAGATTCGAGTTGCGGGCGGAGAGGCAGTCTTCTTCAAAACGGATGTAAGCAAAGAGGATGAAGTAAAAGGACTCGTCGATTTCGCTGTCTCGACGTACGGCCGATTAGACGGCCTCGTGAATAATGCCGGAATTGCAGCCGAGAGTAGACCCACGCATGAATTCTCGGTGGCTGAGTTCGATAAATTATTGGCGATCGACCTACGCGGCGTTTTCCTGGGAATGAAGTTCGCCGTCGAAGCTATTCTGAAGACCAAGTCGACCGGCGGGTTCATTATTAACGTTGCTTCCCAAGCAGGAATATTGGGCAACAGCTCCATGGCTACTTATGTTTCCGCCAAACATGGCGTGGTTGGTCTAACGAAGAGCGCAGCCCTCGACTATGCGCCGCACAACATCTCCATCAATGCAATTTGTCCTGGAACGTTCCGAACCTCTATCTGGGGACAAGCTCCTGAGGAAGTCGTCTCTCAATACGCGAAGCTCCTGTCCCCGAACGGAAGGCTTGGCGACCCTAAAGAAATCGGTCATTTGGCCTTGTTCTTAGCCTCTGACTTGGCGCGTTATATCAGCGGTTCCGCTATTGTAATCGATGCCGGCTCTCATGCGGGCAAGGTGACTCCCGTCCAATGGGCTCATCCGGAAATTTTGGAGTAACGCGATTTCCTAGAAAATAACTTCCTTCAAAGGGAGTTATTTTTTTATTCGCTCACTCTGTTTGAAATAATCTTGAATAAACGCCCTGAACTTATGGGCAACATTCGTCATGTACCGGTTCGTGTACCACGAGATCTCAATCGTCCGGGTACTTACTGGTTCTTCAATGGAAATAAGAACAACGGAAGAGCCTTGAGAACCGCCCCAAGTGACTGCCGGAATAAAAGAAACGCCTAGCCCCGAACGGACTAAGCTGCGAACCATTGAAGGCTCATCGCATTCATAAATGATTCGAGGCGTAAATCCGGCTGCGCGACAGAGGGAATCCGTCGTTTCGCGCAGTTGCTTGCCGGGCTTTAAACTAATAAAGCTGTCCTCCGAGAGCTCGGATAGGTGAATGCTTTCGCGGTTTGCAAGCCTATGGTCGCTCGGGACCGCAAGCATGATTTCTTCCGTTAATACCGGAATGGACTCGGTTCCCGGTATTCTGAACGGAGAAGAAGAAATACTAAGATCAAAGACCGGGTTAATGGGATGACTCTCATGCTGAAGTAATTTGAATTGGGCTTCCGGGTATAGCTGCCGAAATAATGTGATCATATCCGGAAGCAAATAGGATCCGACTTGGATGAAGATCACGACGGTTCCTGTCGGCCTTTCAGCCATGTCGAGGAGCTCTGTTTTTCCATCCTCCAACGTTTGCAAGGCCAGATCGACCTTCGCTAGAAAGCGCTTCCCGTATTCATTTAATCGAATGTATTTTCCTGTGCGATCAAACAATTTTATTTTTAATTCTTTTTCAAGATTGCCTATCAATTTGCTAATGGCAGGCTGAGAGACATGCAGCATTTCGGCGGCTTTGGTCATATTCTCAAGCCGCGCAACAGTTTGAAAGTACCGGAGGGAAAGCAAATCCATCGAAATCCACCTTTTTATTCATAACCATAAGGTTATATATAATATAAAAAACAATATATTATTATTTATAGTAGCAGAACCTTATAATGAAGAGAAGATCTATTACAAGATAAGATAGCGATCATTCTGAGTGGAGACGAGGGGCTTTTTATGAGTGCAAAAGAAAGAATGGACGAAACGGTTACAATTTCTAACGGCCGGCTTGAGGGCATACGTCTGACGGGAACCGGGGCGATCGCTTGGCTGGGGATTCCGTATGCGAAGCCTCCGGTGGAGAAGCTCAGGTGGAAAGCGCCGCGCGAGGTTGAACCATGGTCAGGCGTATTGTCCGTAAGTGATTTTAATCATAACAGTGTTCAGTTTGTTCAAGGGGTTCCAAACGGAAGCGAAGACTGCTTATATTTGAACATTTGGCGCCCGGATCATGCAGAAGCGAAGTTACCCGTTTTCGTATTTCTGCACGGAGGCGGCAATATAGGTGGTTCGGGAAAGGATTTTCAGGGCGGCATATTGGCACGTGAGACGAACAGTATCGTTGTCACGGTGAACTACCGTCTAGGTGCGATGGGGTTTTTCCGACATCAAGCACTTCTGACCGGAGATCCTTTGGATGACTCGGGCAATTATGGTCTCCTTGATATTCTACATGCTCTAAAGTGGGTGCAAAAAAACATCGTTTCCTTTGGCGGAAATCCCGACAATGTAACGTTGGCGGGCCAGTCCGCCGGTGCCAGAAATGCATTGGCTGCTTATCTTTCTCCGCTTGGAGAAGGACTATTCCATAAGCTGTATGTAATGAGCGGAGGCTGCACGACCGCTACAGTAGAACAAGGCGAAGGCAAAGCAAACGATATGCTAACGACGTTGCTCATCAAGTCGGGTGAAACGACGAATCATGATGAGGCGCTCGATTGGATTTCAACGCAATCTGCCGATACGATTTCCGATTACCTGCATCGTCAGAAAGCCATTCACTTTGCCGAATCGATCGGTGACACCGGACTTCGTATGACTGCATTTCCACACTTATTCGAAGATGGCTTTGTCATTCCGGAAGGCGGTTTTGACAATTTTAAATACCGGCCGCATCTTTGCATGCCGATCGTTCTTGGAAGCACAGCCAGTGAATTTTCCACATTTGCTTTGGGTGACCCTCATTTTCTACCGCAAGTGCTACAGGAGGGACAATTATTCGGCAATTCGGAACAAAGGATGCTTTACGAAGCAGCCGTACAATATGGAAGCGAGATTTATGGGGCATTCAATGTAGAGGAAGTTGCGGAGAGATTAGCGGCCTCGATCCCGCAGATGCCGATATTCGCTTACCGATTTGGCTGGGGATTGCAAGACGGCGTTATCGATCCGTCCCTCCGTTTTCTTATGGGCGCTTCTCATGGCGCGGATATCCCCTTCCATACAGGCGATTTTTCGATACCGAGTATTTCTGCGGGTATGTTCACCGAGCATAACGAATCAGGACGCAAGGCGCTCTCTTCACTTATGAAAAGCTATTTACGGCGCTTCTTGAACAATAGCGATCCGAATGGCGAGGGACTCCCCGCTTGGAAACGCTGGACCGCCGACTCCCGGTCTGCCGAAATCCTCTCACTGGATGCAAGCACGGACAACGTTGCCGTTCAACTGATCCGGAAGCTTTCGACCAAAGAAATCATGTCCAGACTGGACGAAGACGAACGTTTGTCGGAAGATCAGCGAAATTGGCTTAAAACTCATCTATTCGCGGGGCGCTTTTTCTGGAAAGATGAATGAGCGTTGAATCCAATAAGCTGAAGGGACATGCGATGTGATAACTTTCTTGCTTTTATTAGGAATTGGACTGGCAGCGGGAATATCCGGTTCATTGGTCGGCCTTGGCGGCGGTTTTATCGTCGTACCTGCGATGGCTTTCCTTTTTCCTGATATGCAACCCTCTCATTTAGCCGGTACGTCAATGGCGATGCTTCTGTTCAATTCCATCTCAAGCACTTACGTGTATGCCAAGCAGAAGAGAATTGATTATCAGGCGGCGATTCGGTTCGCTGCCGCCTCGATTCCTGGATCGGTTATTGGCGCGCTTTTTGCAGAGCAGATCGAAGGAAAAATGTTTTTCGTTAGTTTCGGTATTTTCTTAATCTTAATCGCTCTAATCCTCCTATTTAAACCGAATAAGCCAATCGCTTGGCCTTTCAAACCAACGGTGAATCGGAGCTTAATCGATAACTGCGGTGAACGTTTCGATTATGCTTATCACATGCCTACGGGTATCGTCATTAGTTTTATGGTTGGGTTTATGGCAAGCCTGTTTGGGGTAGGGGGCGGCAGCCTTATGGTTCCGACGATGACACTGCTACTCGGATTTTCGCCCCATATTGCTGTCGCGACTTCCATGCTTCAAATTTTTCTTTCCGCTATCGTAAGCACGTCAACGCACGCCTTCTTATTGAATATTGACTGGTTCATGGTGCTTGGCCTAGCTCCAGGAGCTATTATTGGCGGCCAAATCGGCGCCAGACTAGCCCGACACCTGCCCGCCAAACTGCTGCTAAAGCTTTTAGCCGTGTTTCTAATCGTGGTTTCGTTTCGGTTGATGATGAGAGGGTAGATATACAAAACTGACATGTAGCGAAGGGGGGTCCCTGCAATTGCCGGGACCCCTTTTCATTGCTATTATCAGCCGATTTACCCGATCGCCTTGCGTACTTCGCCTTCTGTTATCCCTACTTCATTGAAGCTATCCACCCTTACATAAACCGGTTCTCCTTTGATCAACGCTTTAATAGTACGCTGGTTGACGCCGAATACCATATGGCTGTGATACAGTTTATCCGGCGCATATCCCCAGAGCACGTTGTAACCGATGGCATCGTCAAGCTCATTCCACGTTACGGATAGATCTAGTTCGCCTAACAGTTCTGTTTGGACAGCGATTGCTTGTTTCGGCTGCTCTCCATGTCCGATCCCGAACACTCTAAGACCGGAAATGCATGCGGACTGGTTATAAGGAAGTTCCTTTACCGTTAATCTAATAAACCTGGCCTTGACCCCCTCGTCCTTGACGATCAGATCGTGTGCCAAATCGGTTGCAGCTTCTGATTTATCTTCGATTACGAAATAGGAGTTGCCGTCCGTCGAGCCCTCTAGAAGCCACCTTGTAACATACTTCCGCTCGTCAATGTATCTTCTTATTTCTCCAACTTGCTGTAGAGTTGCTCCATCAGGAAGCGGAAGATTCATCTGATCATCCGCAAAATTAATTTGTACGGCATGCACATCATATACATGCTTCAGATCAACCTCAAGCCATTCTCCAGGCTCATAGGTTGCTGCTTTCCACCAGCTTTGTACATTCTCATCCGTAGCCTTTGAAGCCCCTTTCCCCTCTTCAAAGGAAGACGCCTTGGCCGGCTTGCCATAGGATAGAAGCATCCACTGCGGATTGTTCCATGGATTCATGGCAGCTTGGTCGATCCGAATCGGCCAGTCACCATAGCGTTGATTACAAAATAATTCCCCGTCTTCATCAAAGCCTGCCGGCCAAAGCCCAATCCTTCTTTCAAAAATATGGTTGACGCTGACTCTCATCGTCGAAGCATGCCACCAATTTCCGTGTTGATCTTCCATGGTCGATCCATGTCCTGCTCCTGGTAGAAAACCTCCAGGCTTATACGAGTACGGATTATTTTTCGCTAGCGTAAACGGCCCGAGAGGGTTGTCCGAAATGTAGACCCCGTCCGCATACACGTTATATTGCGTCCCGGGTGCGGAATACTGGAGATAGTACTTGCCGTTATGCTTATCCATCCACGCCCCCTCGATATACGGATCTGCATTCCCGAGGGACTTCCTGATGATTTGCAAGAACTCCTCCGTAACGCCGGGATTCATTTTCACGTAGTTTTTAACCATCTCCTCGACCTGTTCCGGCGGTCTGGGTACGTGATTTTCGCCATTTCTTTCATAGCCGATAACCGCAGTATTGCCCTGCACGAGGGCGATCGGTTCCCCGATGGGCTTCATATTCTCCGGATTTAGTTCAACGCCGTAAAGCGGCGTGACATTGGAGCATCCCCAGTAGAAATAAACCCTGCCGTCGTCATCCAAGAACAGATTCGGGTCCCAGAAGGGAAATATCCCTTCGATTTCTTCAAACGCGCCGTTAAGCGGATCTTTCGTTCTGTAGAAGGAACAGTTCTTGGATTTACTCGATGCGGAAAAATATACATATTCTCCGATGACCCGAACATCCGGGGCATAGTCGTAAACCGGCACATCCTTCAGATGGTGGAAGGTCCAATCGGTCAAATTGTCGCTGACAAGAAACCCTGCCGTCATCGAAGGAAACAGATAATATTGGCCTTTGAACAAAATCATTGAAGGATCCGCAGCTTCCCTATAAGTGACATTAAGCCCTCTTAATTCGGTGAATTGATATTTGTATTCCATATTGATCGGGTTGCACATATACGTCATTGTCGTTCGCTCCTCTTCAGATCGCTACTTTTTCTTTAAATTGGCTATGATACAAATCCGCATAAAAGCCTCTATGTTCCAATAATTCAGGGTGGTTGCCCTGTTCCACGATCTCGCCGTTGTTCATGACGAGGATCAGATCAGCATCCCGGATCGTGGACAGCCGGTGGGCGATGACGAAGCTCGTTCTGCCGGCCATTAATTCCTTCATCGCTTTCTGAATATTCATCTCCGTCCGAGTGTCGACGCTGCTCGTCGCTTCGTCGAGGATCAGGACGGTAGGGTCAGCGAGGATCGCCCGGGTGATCGTTAGTAATTGTTTTTGCCCTTGCGATATATTCGAGGCGTCTTCTCCCAGCATCGTACCGTAGCCGTCTGGCAGCTTGCGGATAAAATCGTCCGCGTAAGCGCTTCGGGCGGTCCGGACGATGTCTTCTTCCGTCGCTCCTGGGCTTCCGTAGGCGATATTGTCCCGGATCGTTCCGTTAAACAGCCACGTATCCTGAATGACCATGCCGTATCGGCTTCGGACTTGCTCACGGCTCATGTCCTTGTAATCGACGCCGCCCAGCAAGATGCTCCCTTCGTCGACCTCGTAAAATCGCATCAACAGGTTAATCAGCGTGGTTTTGCCCGCACCCGTCGGTCCGACGATGGCGATGGTCTGGCCTTCCTTCACGTCAAGATCGAATCCGCGAATGATCGGCTTGGCTTTCTCGTAACCGAAGCTGACGTTCCGGAAGCTAACGCTTCCCTCGATTTCGCCGGCAGGGCCGATCGACGGCTCGTGCAGGTCTTCCTCTTCTTCATCCAAAACGCGAAATACCCTCTCGGCGGAAGCGATCGCCGTCTGGATCAAATTCATGATGCCAGCCACCTGCATCATCGGATAATTGATCTGCTGCGTATATTGGATGAACGCTTGAACATAGCCGATCCGCATATTCCCGTTCAACACGAGAACGCTGCCGACGATGGCGACCACTACGTAACCGATGTTGCCGACGAAAGTCATCAAAGGCATCATCAGGCCGGAAACGAACTGCGCCTTCCTTCCGGCTTCATAGAGCTTCTGATTCATCTGATCGAAGGATCGAATCGCTTCCTCTTCGTACCCATACGTTTTCACGACCCGATGGCCACCGAACATCTCTTCTACATGTCCGTTCACGTTGCCTAATTCCGCTTGCTGACTAACAAAAAACCTCTTGGATTTGCCGGCCATCCATCTCATCACGAACGCGCTGAGCGGCAGGGTGATACCGATCACGATCGTGAGCCACGGGCTGATATAGAGCATCATCACGACGATCCCGATGACGGTCAGGACCGAGCTCATAATTTGAGAGATCGCCTGCTGAAGAGAAGCATTGATGCTATCGACGTCGTTAACCGCCCTGCTGAGCAAGTCACCCTGGGAATGCCGGTCGAAATACCGAAGAGGCAGGCGCGACATTTTCTCCGTTACCTGTTGTCGCAACGTCGCGGTTACCCGTTGGGCAACGCTTGCCAGGACGTACTGCTGCAAAAAGGAAAAGAACGAAGAAGCGGCATACAGTCCGATCATCCCGATTAGCCATTTGCCGAGCCAAGTGAAATCCACACCCGTACCTTCCCTGTAACTGTCGAACAAGAAATTCGTCGCGTCCCCGAGCAGTTTCGGATTGACGACACTGAATAGCGTGCCCGCGATAGCCGCGAACCCGACGAACGCCAGTTTGCCTCGATGGGGCTTGAGGTACCCCATCAACCTCCGGAGCGTGTTTCCTTTGTTTCCCGTCATGCGCTCTCCTCCTCCGTCAGCTGGGAAGCAACGATTTCCCGATAAATGCCGTTTGATGACAGCAACTCTTCGTGGGTTCCGATGCCGGCGATTTCTCCCTCGTGAAGCACGATAATCCGATCGGCGTCCTTCACCGTGCTGACCCGCTGGGCGACGATCAAGATCGTGGCATCCCCCGTGACCTGCTTCAACGCTCTCCTTAACTCGGCGTCCGTCTTATAATCTAGCGCCGAGAAGCTATCGTCGAACAAATAGATGGCGGGTTTTCTCGCGAGAGCTCTTGCAATCGACAACCGCTGCTTCTGGCCCCCCGAGAAATTGACTCCTCCTTGCGCGACTTCTTCTTCCGAACCCTTCTCCTTCGAACGGACGAAATCCAAAGCCTGCGCGGTCCGAAGTGCTTCTTCCAGCTGTTCCGGTGATAGCCGATCTTGGCCGAACGCCACATTATCCGCAATCGTCCCCCGGAATAAGGACGCTTTCTGGGTGACGTACCCGATGCGCGACCTGATCGATCGCTGAGGCATATTCCGAATGTCCACGCCATCGATGAGTATCGCACCGCTCTCTACGTCATATAAGCGAGGAATGAGTTGCAGCAGCGTCGTCTTGCCCGAACCCGTGCTTCCGATAATCGCCGTCGTTTCACCCGGTCCGGCTTGAAACGAAATCGATCGAAGCGCCGGATTCGCGGCTCCGGGATAACGAAAGGTGACCTCCGCGAATTCGATACGGCCCTTGATCTCGTTTGCAAGCTCGTTGCTCCCGGCGTCCGCGATCGTCGGTTCGAGCCGCAACACGTCGGCAATCCTATTGGCGGAAGCTTGCGCTCGCGGAATCATGACGAACATCATCGATAACATAATCAAAGCGACCATAATCATCATCGCGTATTGCAGGAATGCCATCAGGTTGCCGATTTGCATGTGCCCTTGGTCGATTCGAAATCCGCCGAACCAGACAATCGAAACATTCGTTAAACTCATCACCATGGTCATCAAGGGAAACAGATAAGCCATTATTTTGTTCACCTTGATGCCCGTATCGCGATAATCTTCGTTCGCCTCGTTAAACCGCCCGCTCTCGTATTCCGTCCGATTAAACGCACGAATGACGCGCATGCCGCTTAACATTTCGCGAATGATTAGATTCAAGCGATCCGTCTTCGACTGCAACAAACCGAATAAGGGAACGGCCTTACGCATAATTAAGAAAATAATTCCTACCAATACCGGCAAAACGGCGATAAAAACCAAGGAAAGCATCGAATCCCGATAGAACGCTAGAATGATGCCCCCCAGAAGCATGATCGGCGCACGGGTCATCGTCCCGAACAGCGCGTTGACCAAATCCTGCACTTGCCGGATGTCGTTCGTCGTTCGCGTCATCAGCGAAGCCGGGCCGAAGCGTTCGAATTGTTGCAAGGAGAACTTCTGTACTTGGATGAACAAATTGCGACGCAAATCTTTGCCAAAACCGTGCGCAACTCCGGAAGAGAGGTAATTCACGCCAACGGTGAGCGCCACCGCGAAGATGGAACAGAAGATCATCCACCCGCCGGTCTGAAAGACGTAATCCATATCCTCTTTCGCGATGCCGAAGTCCACCATGTTGGCCATCAGCGTAGGCAAATACAGTTCGAGCATGATCCCCGCGAACATCAGGATGAGAAGCTCCGTAATTGATTTCTTGTAAGGCTTCAAATATCGCAATAATAAGGTCATGAACGCCCCTTCTCCGAATCGTATATTCGGGTATCTAGATAATCGATCGATTTCTGTAGCAGATTGGACAACATGCGGCTTTCCTCGGCGCCCAGATGCTCTGCCAACCCTTCGTAAAGCTTGCGCGAATATTGGAGAACATCTGAAGCTTGCTGTTTTCCCTTCTCGGTCAATGAAACCCGAACGACCCGACGGTCTATCGGATCTTTGGCGCGAACGATCAAATCCCGTTCGACCATATCGTTCAACAGTTGGGATACAAACGGAGAAGTCACTCCCAAATACTCACTAATCTCCATCACGCTCATACGGTCTTGCTCTCTTTCCATGAGGATCAACAACATCCGGGCTTGGTTTACTTTTCGGTTAGCAGCGTCTATGCGGGTTTCGATATTTTTGCGGTACAGACGCCCGAAAACCTTCATCAGCTCCAACGATTCGTGATCCATGTGACTCTCCTTTCGCGATAATAATCGAATAGGTAAGTTACTTATTTATTCGATCTGATTTGATTGTAAAAAATCGCGCATTCCCCCACTAACACTTTGAAGACTTTTTCGCTATCACTATTACGACTTCTTGGAACGCTTGGATAACAAAAAACACCTCTCGGGTGTCTTGTAAGCCCGAAGGGTGCCCTTGAGGTGTCTCTCTTCTTGAAAGAATTGCTCTCTCATTCTTTTCCCCGACCCGTAACCAGATCTTCTTTTTTTCCGTTCTTGCGCTATTTCTAATTGTTTTAAGTCAAATCCTCATCTCAAGTAGGCTATCATATTTTCAGGCGCATTTTGATTCTTAAATGTCTCAGTAAACTCCGAGAATCCGGATAGTGCGACCACATTGGAATAATCGTTTTCCCTTGTAATAGATGGTCAAACAGTTGTTCCTTTCTCCGAAGATCTCAAGTTTCTGGATAGCACGAACAGCTGTTGTTGTCGGATGACAAGAACTTGATCCCAATCCCTACGCGAATAAGCAAAATAAGCAAAAAAAGTGCTGAGAGGATTTCCGGAATCTTACACGATTAATACAAATAAAAAATCGCTTGCGCGGATTCCAATTTGTTGATTGTGCAGTTTATAATTTCAATCCTTTATTGTGGCCTTTGATATCTTTTCCTCCCTTTTTCCAAGCATTAAGCAATTAACCATTATTCAAATTCTTCGGCGGGAAAGATAGCACCTTACTTGATTCGATTAATTTTCGATTTCGTTTGCAACAGCCTTGATCTGTATGACCCTGGGGTCGCACCCGTCTGCAGCTACCGTCACGGTGATCATTCCAGCATCCTTGGGACGTACAACAGCCAACACTTTCCCATCAAAAGTTGTACGTTCGGTATCAAAGAAATTTTCCGTAGACTTTGGATCCGCACTGCCGAATCCTTGCAGAACACCTGGCCCCTCAACCTGGACTTTCACTTTACGGTCGGCGCTGTTGTATAGATTCCCTTGGACGTCCATCAAACTGATCGTTACAAACGACAGGTCACGGTCGGATGCGACGATTTCCTTCCGGTCCGCTTCTACGTTCAACTGGACGTCGCCAGTTGCTGAATAAAGAGTCATTCGGCCGGTTGGTTGACCATCCGTATAGGCTACGGCCATGATTTCTCCTGGCTCGTAGTTGAGATCAAATTCAGCTTTATATCTGTGCTCTTCTCCTGCAGCTGCCTTTCCTGCCGCTTTGCCATTCACGAACAGCTCAACTTCATCCGCATCGGCATACACTTCCACCCGGATCGGTTTTCCTTCGAAACCGTTCCAGGACCAGCTAGATACGGAATCGCTCCAGCTCCATTTGGTCAGTATAGGTTGTTTACCGTAATACTCGGGGCGTTGAACCGCGATATACGGATCTTTGCGAAGGCCAAAGACGATCTCACGGTAATACGATACCGGGCGCCGGTTACCGATAATATCAATATCGCCGCACCAAGCCGTAAGCCAAGGGTATGCCCCCATAAAACCGCCAGATTCGTTAAGATCATACTTGATCCGCCCAATACCCACTTCGCCCAGATAGTCCCAGCCCGTCCAAGTAAAATCGCCAATAACATGACTGTTCTCCTTTACCAGTTTCCAATTCATATCGATCATCGAAGGAAAAGTCTCGCTGCCCACGATCACTCTGTTAGGAAACCGCGCCCTATCAGCCAGATATCGTGCCTCCGCATAGTTATAGCCTGCAATATCCACATAGCCGAACGATTCTGACGTTCGACGCGTGGCGAGCTCGGACGTATTAATAGCTGCCATCGCCTGACCGATGTTATTCATCATTGTATTAATGCCTGCATCGTTAGCGGCCTGGTTCTCGCTCGTCAACTTTAATTGTTCTTCTATAACGGAAATAATGAAGTTGACTGAGTTTGTAATGAAACGGGTGTTGTCAATCGACCGGATCTTTTCTGCCAGTTTATGTCCCCAAACAGAATCAATCGGCTTACCCGCTTCCGGAACTTCATTCCCGATTGAATACATAATGACACAGGGGTGATTGTAATTCTTATCTACCATCGCTTGGATATCGTGCTCCCACCAAACTGGAAAATGAATCGCGTAATCGTTTTCTACCTTTGTTGAGCTCCACATATCAAAGCTCTCGTCCATAACAAGCATGCCGAGACGGTCGCACGCGTCAAGAAGCGCCTTGCTTATCGGGTTATGAGCGCTTCGCAGCGCATTGAAGCCCGCTTGCTTTAGAATTTCGACACGGCGCTCTTCGGCCCGATCGATCGTAGCAGCTCCGATCACGCCGTTGTCGTGATGAATGCATGCTCCGCGCAACTTCACAACTTCGCCATTGATACTAAGCCCTCTGTCCGGATCCAGTGTAAGAGAACGGATTCCGAACGAATTTGTCTCCTCATCCACCAACTTGTTTTCTTCTTCAATACGAGTCCAGCACGTATATAAATGAGGCTGTTCAACGCTCCAAAGTTGAGGCGATCTGACATTCAAGCGCTGGCGAAATGTCGCACGTTCTCCAGCGAACGAAGTAACGGGTATCGTATCGCTGGCAACGATGTTACCGTCTTTATCCATGATTGTCGTATGAACGTTAACACTTCGGGTATGATGACCTTCATTTTCGATTACGGTCCCTATGGTGACTACGGCACGGTCATTCGTTATGTCCGGGGTGGAAATTTTTACGCCGTCCAAGGCAATATGCACTAGATCCCCTATAATAAGGTTTGTATTGCGGTATATCCCTGCACCGGAATACCAACGTGAATCCTTATGGTTCATCGCAATCACTTTGATTTCATTTTCTTCGCCGTATTTCAGGTAGCGGTCTGCTTTTATATAAAAGTTCGTATAGCCATAAGGATGTTGTCCAGCGAAAGCTCCATTCAAGTACACCATCGCATTCCTGTACACGCCTTCAAATTCAAAGGTTACTCTCTTATCTTTGTAAACGTCAGGCACAAAAAACGTCTTTCTATACTCGTATTCCCCTTCTGGGTAAAAACCGATATTGAAATCGTTTTTACCGCTTTCTTCCCCTACTGCAGGTTTCTTGCGATGCCTCTCGATCATGGCATCATGAGGCAGTGTAACGGTCTTCGGTATTATTTTTGCATGAGCTTTTTCTGAAAAAAAACCCTTTTTGGGGCCGACTGTCCAATTTTTGTTAAAGGATGTACGATTCATGGTAATCTCCAATTCATATGATACGGATTAATCGGACAGGCCCGATCAAGCCGCTCGGCTCTTGCTGAGCAAAGGCAGACAAAAAGTCCTGCTGATCCTTCGCCAGTGTGTTTGTCACTTCGATTACAAGCGTATTGATGCCCTTCTTAATCAGGCCATCTATCTCAATGCGGTATGGTGGACAAATCCGCACGCCGGCTTGTTCGCCGTTCACCCATACTTCGGCCGTTTCGTACACCTCGCCCATGTCCAGCAGCACGCGGACAGCGGATTCGTTCCACTCAAACTCCGTTTCATAGCGGAAGGTGCCGGTAAAACGAGGCAGCTGCTCACGTCCACTCATATTTGTCAACGCCGTCAATGTTCCCCATTCCTTGAAATTTGGATAGTGCTCGGAATCGACAATGGAAATCGACCAATCGCCCCGAAACTCGAGCTCCACATCGGCAGTAAAACCAGAGAGTGTAGTGAATCCGTCAATATCGCTGCCATGGAGCAATATGATAGACTCATACGGGGTAAGCTCCAGCTGTACATCCGTCATGCCGTTCTCCGCTTTTCCGCTCAAACGTGTAAGACGGTTCAGGAACGCATCATAGACATAGAGCTCCCCATGGACAGGCAGGGTAATCCTCGTCGACAACGGTTGATTCGGATGCTCATTGAAGAACATAAATACTTCCAGTCCGTCATGCACATAATGATAGCTTCGAAGATACGGCTCATATTGATTCACTCGAATATCGTAATGTCCGTCTGTAATCAGTTCTTTTGCCAGTTGTTCCAGAGCGACGCACTTCACCTGCCGGTGTCCAGTAAGCTGAGACAGCTCAGCAGAAACATCGTGCCCCTCGCTCGATCGAACTGGGAGCCCGTCCACGAACCGAATAGCTAATTCTTGCTCCGCCAATTGAACTAGGCGCTGTATCATCGCTGCCGGAAGTGCTTCTGCATAAGGGACGATCAAACAGCTGAAATCCTCGTGATGAATCAGTAGCCGCCCGTCGCTCACGCTCGCAGCTTCCAACATAAGATCGATGGGAACTACGTCGCAGTCGATCTGATGCTGCATGAGCGTCTTTAAAGGCTTATGGAAATACATCGCGTCCCCCGACCATTCGGCTTCGGCGTGATAGAGGACGGCCGCGGACGCGACGTGGCTCCCGCCGGTTAATAGGTGGCTGATCCGATTCATGTAATGGTTCAGATGCTTGTAATACCGGAATTGTGGATTCTTCCCGCTTGCGTACATATGCGGCGGACAGTCCGAATCAGGGAAAGCCTTCTGGGTAAAAGCATGCGGGACAAAATAATTGACACCGCGGACGAGCATATGGTCGGTCAGCCATTTCATCAGTTTTAGACCCTCCGTCCATCCATACGCCCCGTACACCTCGGCCATCGTCCGGCCTTTCTTCTTGGGATCGAGATGTCCAAGCGACACGCCAAGCTTCGCGAGTCCATAGTGAAAAAATTCGCTATCCGTCTCCGCGCCGACACCACGGAAGGAGATTTCATCAAATCCAGGCACGATCTGCCAGAGCACTACATCAATGCCCGACATATCCTGTCCCCACAGCGAGCGGAAGAAGTGTCCGGTACTAGGACCAAGTCTGGAATGAACATTGTTGTCTTCGAGTACATGCCCGATATATTCAACTCCGCGTGATCTGCACCATTCACCGATCTGATTGCAAAAATTTTCCCCGTAGAGTTTGCTGACGATATTCATATAGGCATACCGGACGCTGTTCGACTGTTCGCCTGCCTCATGCCAGAGGAGATGCAACTGCTTCCGATAGTCCACACCAAGTGCCTGCTCTAGCAGAGCCGGCATCTCGCTGCACCAAGGCAGCGGCACTCCTTTCTTACCGGGCCTCGAGTTGAAGTCGAAGGTTGTTTTATCGTTGTAGAAGCCCGGTTCGTCCGAGAAGAAACCGACGAACGTCTTGCCGAATTCGTCTTTGTACCGTTCATAAAAAGCTTCGTAGACCGTGTCGATCAAAATACGTACGGAATCCCGCTCCAACGGGTTTAAGTAATCCTTCTGGGCCTCGCTACCACCATCCTTATTTTCGGATAGAATAAAGATCCGCCAATATCCATCTGGGATATCCCAATACAGAATACCGTCATGCGCATACTCCGTGATGTCGACACAGTCATCAATCAACGCGCCATTCGATGGATCACGGCGGACTGCGATAACGGCAATCAACTTATTCTTACCGTTTGCATGTGAGGTATTCGAGAAGGTCGGCCGAAGCCCGCTCATAAGCAGTGTATCTATTAGCAGCGAGGCGCCTTGCGCAGGGCCGACAGTATCGATATAACGTTCGCCCAGAAATTTACGGTGTAGTGATTCAGGTGCCTCCCTCACCTTTCCTGCAGCATGTCCCGTAGGAAAATGATCATCGTCGAGCATCCATACCTTCATGCCGCGCTGCCGTGCTTCATCCAAAATGATGTCCATATCCGTCCACCACTTAGATCCGAGAAAATCCGGATGCGGTCGGGCCTCGATACATACGGCTCCAATACCGGACTCATGTACACGGGCGATCTCTTCCCGGATAACGTGCTCTTCCTCACCATGTTGCCATAGAAAAGGTAGTATATAATTGTGCTCCTGACCCTCTAGCACTTCCTTCAGTCGATTGCTCATATGCTAGCCTCCTTATTAAAACGCGCGCCCATACAGGCGCGCGTTCCAGCATTAAATTCCAGTCCATTGGATCACACTACTGCTTGACCTTTGCTTGCCATTCTCTGGCCCGCTTTGTAACCTCTTCGCCGCCCGACTGGTTCCACTTCTCGACAAATTCGTCGAACTTATCGATCGAATATGTGCCAATGATGATTTTGCTAGCATACTCCGCGTACAACGTACGGTTATTGATGTCCGGAAAGCCATCATAAATGCTTGCCGGCATACCGTCACCTGCAATTGATTTCGCATACTTCTGTGCTTCCTGAATATTTCGGGTAACCTGATCCATTGCCCACTTATTGTCTTCTGAAGCGGTACTGTTATAGAGATCAACGGTCATATCCAGCGTTCCTACACTCGAGTACGTATTCAAAAGCAGATTTTCCTGATTGGCCTTGTCATCCGGAAGCTTGACGGCTTTGCCATCCTTCATCGTATAGTGCATGCCTTCAACGCCTAGGTAAAGGTCCTTAAATTTGCTCTTATCGTACATGTTATTCAGCAACTTCAGTGTGGCCATCAGCTTGGCCTCATCTTTGTTGTTCTTGACAACCCATTGCGCGTTCGCAATCTTCTTCATCGTATAGAAGCCTTCATAACCTTCAACTTTCGGAAGAGGGAGTACGGAGTACTGGGCCTTGATTCCTGCATTCTTATAGAGATTTTCAAAAACTAGGCTTCCATGCTCGACCCAATGGAAGTAGTTACCGACTTTATCCGAATGAATTTTCCCTTCCCACTTATCCTTTGTATTCAAAAGAGATTCCTTGTCGATCAGGCCTTCCTTGTACAGCTCGGCTATGAACGCCAAGGCCGCTTTCATGTTAGGCGTTACCGCAGAATATGTCAGTTCGCCGTTATAAATATCCCACTCCGGATAACCTTCAAACATCGCGACCCCGTACATTGCAAAGAGGTGGTCCATCCAACGTACCTGCTCCCGGCCACCTGTCGGGATTTCATCCTGCTTTCCATTGCCGTTCGGATCCTTGTCCCGAAATGCCTTCAGTACCTCGACATATTCGTCCTGCGTCGTCGGCATTTTCAGACCAAGCTTGTCGAGCCAGTCCTGACGGATCATTCCCCCGTATCTGCCGTATTCCACAATGCTCGGGATATAATAAATTTTACCTTGACCTGTCGGATCGTTCGCCTTGACCACATTCCAGATATCCTCCGAAATTGCAGACATGACATTCGGGGCGTACTTCGGCAGCAACTCAGTCAGGTCCGCGATCGCACCATTCTTGGCCAGGCTGTCTTCAATCCCCTGTTGGGGGATGAACAGATCTGGCATTTCATTGGCCGCAATCTTCATGTTAAGCTGATTTAGATAGTTGGTGCCTCCACCCCATTCGATGTAAGGGTGTATAACGCCGACGCCAAGCTTCTCTTTGTAGAACTCATACAACTTGCTTCCTTGCTCAATCGGCTTATAACCGATATTCGTACCCCATACTTCAATATCAACACTACTCTCTGCTGTGCCCTTTTGATTCTGTTCATTCTCTTTGGACGAGTTCTCGTTGTTGCCGCAACCAGACAAGGCTGTAATGGCCAGGATGAGAGCTGTTAAAAGCAGCCCCAATTTCTTAATCTTCATGCTTCTTCTCTTAGTCTTCATGCTTGTTCCCCCTTAGGATCATAATGATATGTTCAAGGCGTTTTGCCTATAAACCGGATGGAATTTTCAAGCTTAGCCTTTCACGGAGCCGATCATAGCCCCTTTGACGAAATACTTCTGTAAAAACGGATACACTGCAATAATTGGAATGATCGCGAAAATAACGGTCGCTGCTCTGAGCGTGCGTTCATTATAGTTCAGATCTACCGTTGAAGCGGCACCGGCCATAATGACGTTGTCGTCGGTAATGAACTGCCGAATTTTTATTTGCAGCGGGAACCAATCCGGATTCTGCAGGAAGAAGAGCGGGTGCTGGAACTGGTTCCATAGCAAAACTCCGTAGAACAATGCTAGTGTTGCAAGAACTGCTTTAGACAGCGGAAGCACAAATTGAAACAGCATCCGAAAGTAACCACAACCTTCTAGGAAAGCCGCCTCCTCAAGCTCCTTAGAGAATTGCCTGAAGAAAGTTAGCATAATGATCAGGTTGAACGGGTTTAAAATATGCGGGATGATCAGCACAAGTGGATTATTATAAAGACCAATGCCTCGAATCGTCAGGAAATATGGAACGATCGGTGCCTTGAAAATCATCGCGATGACGACGCCGATCATAATAACGGTTCCCCATCGGAACTCCGACTTCGACTTTGATAACGGGTATGCCAGCAGCGCGGTCATTAATAGGGCCGCAATCGTTCCAATCACCGTCGTGCTTAAGGTCAGGAAGAACGAGCGCCACAGGTCTGGACGGTCGATGATATAGAGCCAGGAGTCGAACGTCAGCTGCTTTGGCCACAAGGTGACCAGGTTCATTTCTACGGCGCTTTTGGAACTAAGTGAGGTAGAAATGACAGACAAAAGCGGAATAAGCGCCATAATGGATAAGAGGATGAGAACGATTGTAATGGCGTTGACAAATAATTTTTCGCCTCTCGATTCGAACATGTTTACCAAAGCCCCCCATCCGATACTTTCTTCGATATTCGATTAAAGACGAATACAAGAATAAAGCCAATAATAGATTGGAACAATCCGACCGCGGTTGCAAAGCTGTATTGCCCTTGCTGAATGCCTGTCCGGAAGACGTACGTGTCTAGAATATCGCCGACGTTGTACGTCATCGGCGTAATTAGATTAAATACTTGATCGAATCCGAGATCCATAAAGTTACCGATCTCCAACAGGAACAGCACGAGTACGGTCGGTAGTAGTAACGGGAATGTAATATGACGTATTTGCTTGAACTTTGACGCGCCGTCAATCATCGACGATTCGTACAACTGTGGATCGATTGCACTGATGGCTGCGATATAAACAACCGTTCCCCAACCGGCATCTCGCCAGATGGAGCTAAGCACGTACACCGGCCGGAAGTACTCGCTCTCCTGCATCGCCAGAAGCGGTTCGTATCCGAGCCTGTCAAGAATGATGTTGAACAATCCGCTTAAGGAGAAAAAGTCGAACACGATGCCGGCCACGATAACCCAGGACAGGAAATGCGGGATATACAGTGCGGTTTGAATGCCTTTCTTCAGCGCCTTCTTCCGTATCTCGTTAATCATGAGCGCCAATAGGACAGGGACAGGGAAGACCAGCGCTAGCTTGAAAAATCCCAGTATGAGCGTGTTAACGAACACGCGGGCAAAGTCGGGATGCTGCAGCAACGCCTCGAAGTGTTTGAATCCGACCCAAGGGCTATCGAGCATTCCTTTAAACACGGAATAATCTTTGAATGCGATTACAGCTCCGGTCAGCGGAATGAATTTAAACACAATGAGAAATACGATTCCTGGAATCGCCATCACATATAGCGGCCAATACACCTTAAATCGATGAATTGCGATAACTTTCACTTGATTCCCCCCAATATCTTATTGTTGATTTCGCTTACATTGTAAATATACAGTTGGTGGCCGAATCTCTCAATCGGGCTATTTAAAGAAAAAACACGGGGTTTTTTGCTCAAAAAAAACCACTCCTTAACGAGTGGTGGTGTCTTTACTATGCATTTGGTAGCAGCTTCCGATAATCCCTCGGCTTGCAGCCGGCCAATTTCTCGAACATCTGCGCGAAATGTTGCGTATCTGAATAGCCAACCATCCGACATATTTCGTACACCTTGAGATCAGTCTGCTTCAGCAGCTCTTTCGCTTTGGCAATGCGGATCTGGGTCAGGAAGCTCACATAGGTTTCCCCTGTTTTCTGCTTGAAATATTTGCTCAGATAGTAGGGACTAATAAAGAAACGCGCAGACAAATCAGCGAGTGTTATCGGTTCATCATAATGCGCTGCCACGTATTCCTTAACCTGAGTGATAATGTCATTCTTCTTAAGATTATTATGCTCCTGTTTGAAGGTGATCATTCTATCGATGATCTCAATCATCCATTCCTCTAGCACTTCGAGCGTCCGGAATTTGGATATCCCCTCCAGCGACAGGATGTGGCGGCCAAGGAAATCATTCTGCTGAAGCTGCTGAAACGATATCTTCCGAATGCTCGATAATAGAATGTTTAGGCAATGCATTTGGAGTTCGTCGGGCCTCATGTCCGGCTCATCTTCCATGAGCCGGAAAATGTCGCGTAAGATGCGTGTGCACTCCTCTTTGTCCATATTATCAATGGCCGCTTCAAGCTTGGCGATTACCTCTTCCGGAACCGATAGTCCCGGTCCTGCGAGCTTCAACATCTCAAAATAGGGAAGAACGGCGTCCGTCCCTTTTATCACCTTATAGCTCAGTGCTTGCCTAGCCTCCTCGAACGACTTACTGATCCCCGTTACTCCATCATGGACTTTGCCGATGCCGACGGTGACGGACAGTTTCAACTCTCGGAGAGCTGCCTCCTTCATCACACGTACCATTCGGATTAATTCCTCGTTTTTCATCGGAGCACCATGGGCAACGACAATCGCGATCTGGCCAGCAGAATACCGGAAGCGATACACACAATGGTACCTTCGTAACGCGAGGTCGATCTGCTGGTATAGCGGCTGAAAGCCATTCTCCTTCAAAGGATCGGTATTTCCATCAAATTCCATTAGAATAGATGCAAACCGAGAGCATTTCTTTGGAATACGAGCGGCTTGCAGCAGTTCTTCCATCAGGTCCGCTTGCTCAGGACCGATATACGAAATATCCCGCAACGCATCCTCTTGGATACGGCTTAACACTTCCTGACGCAATTCATCTACCTCTGCAAGCTTATCCCTGTTCGAGCTGATAGCATCCATCACCTGAATGACGCATTGGCGCAGCTCCTCTTCCTCAACCGGCTTGTTGAGGTAGAACTTCACCCCTAGTTGAATACCTTTTCGGGCGTATTCGAAATCCGCATAGCCGCTTAATAAAATAAATTCTGCCCGGCTGTTAGCCTCTCGCAACATGTTGATCATATCAAGGCCATCTGCTTGGGGCATTCGGATATCGGTAATAACAATATCCGGTTGCTTCTTCTGAATGAGTTCGAACCCCTCAAGCCCATTGTGCGCGCTACCGACAACCTCACATTCTGGGATATAGCGGCTAATCATCTTTTTGAGCCCTTCTACTATGCCTTTCTCATCGTCCACGAGGATGAGCTTCATAGACTACCATCCTTTCTTAATTCAAGTTTTGGGAATGAGAAACTCCACCATCGTTCCGCGCTTATCCGTTGGAACGATTTTCAAATAATACTGGTCACCGTATTTGAGCTTGATGCGATCGGCGATATTCCGCAGCCCTAAGCCTTGATCGGCCGAGTCTTCCGGAAGCAGTTTGTATTTGTTCGATTCTGCCCCTTCCAACAGCACCTGCAGCTCCACCTGCTTGAACATGGACATACCGATTCCATCATCCGTGATCCGTATTAACATCTCGTTATCTGTGGTCCATACCCCAATGATGTCGATATTCATGGATCGACTGTAATCCTCAAAGCCATGATTAATGCTATTCTCCACAATCGGCTGGAAGACGAGCGGAATGACGCTGCAATCTAACATCTCATCGGGCATCTGAATATTTAGTTTAAACATATTATTGAACCTGATATTCTGCAAATGCAGATAGTTGGTCGTATACTCCAGCTCGTTCCGGATCGAATGGTGCTGTCCTTCTTTACCTAACGATAAACGAAACATGCGCGCCAGTATTTTGATCATTTCTGCAATCTCGTCCTCATCCTTGACGAGCGCTTTCATGCGAATTGACTCCAGTGTATTGTATAGCATATGGGGATTGATCTGATTCTGGAGCGAAATGAATTTAGCCTGCCGCTGCTTGATCTCCGCGATATATACGTCTTCGATCAGCGTTCGGATGGTCGTGATCATCTTGTTGTAGCTGTGCACGAGACTGCCGATCTCGTCGATCGTATGCTCCTTTTCAATCGGTATATATTGGCCCACTTCCGCCTGCTTCATGCTTCTCCGGAGCGCTTTAATCGGCTTAGTAATCGTATAGCTTAAACCTAGCGAGATGAGAGTGATGACCAGACAGCTGATAAGGATGACAATAACGGTTGTCCCTTTGATCTGATTGATCTTCGCCAACAGCTTCGCGCGCGGGATCTCTGTCTTAATGTTCAGTTCCCCCTGCGAGGTGCTTCCAGTCAGCTTAATGAGGTCCTCTCCGCTGTCGGTCTGGATATATTTCGAGCCCCGTCGGAGCACATGGTCCCATGATAACCGTCCGCTGGCCGCATCAGAATGGTAGACGATTTCGTTATGACGGTTGCTGATCGTCACGCTCATCCCGTACTTATCCCGGGCGAGGACGAATTCGTGATCAAGCTGCAGCAGCGAGAACGGATCCAGATCGATCAATAGGATGCCAGCAAAGGCCCCATTGGAGCTGAACAGCACACGTCCGACGGTCACTACCGCGCCTGATTCTTTATCTTCATAATAGGCACGATTATGCAGCCCGGTTATAAACAACGTTTCCCCCAAGTTGCGGATCCCTTGAAACCATTCTTGTGCCAGCAACTGCTCCTCATTCACTTTGCCTTTCGTATTTGTATATTGATACACACTGTTTCCGCGGCTGATCAGCATGACAGTACCGATTTCCGGCTTAAGAAGCGCTACCCGCATCAGCAACCGTTGCACTTCCAGTCGCTGATTTACAATCTCGTCGATCTTTAGATTCTGCTCATCCCCGAGCTGGTAGATTAGTTCGTTATCGACTAGCACAGACTTCGTAACCTTGTCGTACTCTTTTATAAACTCATTCAACGAATTCTTGATTTGTGACGTGTACAGGGAGGCGAATTCTTGCGAAGAATCCTGAAGCCCCGTGGCTGACTGACGAAAGATGAGCACGCTTACAAATAAGAGTGGAGCGACGCAAGCGAGCAGATAACCGGCCATTAGTTTTTTTTGGAATTTCATGTTGCGAATTGATAACGATGCCCTTCGTATCCAGCCTTTATACTCCATTCACGGTCCTTCCTTTCAAAATTGTATTCCATTCTCCGTAACGATACGTAAAGATCATAACAAAAACAACAGGGCATTTCGGTGTTTGTATATGGGGTTTTTAGCTTTTCTTATAGCTTGGTACTGTGGCCGATTAAAATCCTTACCGCTGTGCTTATCGACAAAGATGTATCGCTCATCGATCCCAAGTTCCTTGAATTTGATGAGCTGCCGCTCCAGATTTTGCTCCTTAGTTGAAACACGCGCAATGGTTCATTAGGAACTTTACGCCTTTCAGCAATTCACCGTATAAAGAAGAATTTTTAAAAAACACACTTATAATATATCAGCAATTGCAACGTTTCCATAATAAAGATGTCCAAACGGCAGTAATGTCGTGTGGCCGAGAGCCGCTTCCATTATCGGCTTGTATAGATTCGTGTAATGTAATCGCATTGGGGGTTACGTTTGGAGAAGCTAGTAACCTTAAAGGTACTAATTGAAGTCAAAGTGCGTACTTATCTAAGGCGGATCAGTTTTGATCACTACTAAGTTTCTCGAAATTTAGAAATACATATGTCAAAATCCTAAAGACAAAGGCGCAGCTTACGCTGCGCCTGGTTTTGTGTATTCAAAGAAAATTAAGTTTTAGACTGAAATCTAATGGACTACCGAGAAAGAATACAGAGTTCGGCCGTTTTTCGCATCGGCCATGTACCGTGGTAACTGCTGGAATTCAAGGCGGTTTTGGATGCATTATAGGCAAATGACTTGGCAAGTCTTTTTTTCGAATCCGCCTGTAATGTCAGCGATCCGAGAATGGGCGAAACATTGACTATGCGACTGGCAGGGCTTTTTCGAATCAGCGGAAGCAACGATTGGTTACAGCAACAACTCCAAAGAAGCTGATGTCAAACGTCTTGCGCAGAATATCAAGCGAGCTGGACGAGGTTTTGTTTTAGCCCTGTTATCTAAGCCACTTTCTTTTGTTCCATCATACGAATTCCCTCCCAAACTAATCTTTTGGGTAGCAATAACTATAGTACAGACGTTGAAATTCTAAGCTCGCATGGCAAAAGTGAAAGATTTAATTCCAAAGGATCAAATAAAGGATTTTGAAAATCAAATTACCATCGACCATTCCTCAGATAAAATGTAGTCTGCCTTATTTGTTCTGGTTTGCTCCTACTCTTTTTCGTTAAAGTTCTGCAATCCTTAAGCTGCTCCACGCTAAATAAATACATACAACTGCTACAATGAAAAAGACGCCAGATACCTTCTTATTTCTCCGCATTTTTATTCCATATGAGCCGAAGAAGATTGCCGCAGCTAATTTGGAAAGGCTTTGATAATAACCATGGTCCGAAAAATAGGAGCTACTAAATACAATCGATATAAGCAAAGCGGATAGAATCATTACTTTGAGCCACATCGGTTCGCATAAAAATTGTCTATATATCGCTTTAATTGGTTGCATGTAGGGAAACTTCCTTTCTCATTTGGTTTGACTGTTTCGCTTTCAAAATTATTCTCATTAATTTTGACGCCATACAGTAAGTCTTGCTTATAATTATAAATTTCCTGAATTTCATAATGTGATTTGCTTCTTTTATTTTATACTCCACGATTTAAGGCTCAAACGAAAAAGCCTGATAGATCAATGATCTTGACCATATCAGGCATCTTTTAGTCTCATTTATAGATATAACCCACAGTTGTCCCTACCCAACCCCTAAATCTTATAGGCCTTCATCGCCTTGCGCAGCTCCTTAAAGCTAGGACGCTTGCCGTACATCAGTACGCCCGTACGGTAGATTTTCGCCGATACCAATACCGAAATGTAAATGGTAACCAGCAGAATGCCGATGGATGCCCATAACTGCCAAACCGGCGGATCAGACAAACCAAGGCGGAGCATCATGACGAATGGCGAGAAGAACGGGATGAAGGAAGCTACCTTCACCAGAACGCTGTCCGGGCTTGAAATGCTGAATATCGAAATATAGAAGCCTGCTAGCGAAAGCATGGTGATTGGAAGCACCGCTTGGCCCAGGTCCTCCGTACGGCTAACAATCGATCCAACCGCTGCGAATAAAGTGGCGAACAGGAAGTAACCCGTCAAATAGAACAAGATGGCATACAGCAGAAGCATCGGATCAATTTGGGTTAAATCGATATTGAATTTATCCATCATTTTGTTA
This sequence comes from Paenibacillus sp. LPE1-1-1.1, assembly GCF_040676435.1. Classification (NCBI taxonomy): domain Bacteria; kingdom Bacillati; phylum Bacillota; class Bacilli; order Caryophanales; family Paenibacillaceae; genus Paenibacillus; species Paenibacillus sp. LPE1-1-1.1. Next base: position 573,513 of record NZ_JBEGHY010000012.1, on the reverse strand, counting down.
TTATGCGGCAAGCTGATATTCACGATGATGACAATGACATAGATCGAAATTTGAATGAGTCCCACCAAAAACATGCCGAAGATTTTACCGAACATCTGCTTCAGCGGCGAAACGCTTGTAATGAGCAGCTCCATCACCCGCGAGCTTTTCTCAGCCGTAATTTCCGATGCAATCAATTGGCCCGTAATCATGATAGCCATAAACAGAAGAACGACGATGAAATAAACGAGCCCCATATTCATGGCTTGCTCTTCCGGTGTCTTGCCTTCGCCTACGTTACCTGCGCCTTCCGTGGCGGAAATTTGAACCGATGCGATTTCAATCGGCGCGTTCAGCAAGGCCATCTGTGCATCCGTTAAGCCTGCATCCTGCAATACGGTAGCCTGACGAATCGCCTGAAGACCGTTTTGAATCGAGCTGGTTAAATCGAATGCAAGCAGCTTCTCGGATTTATACGTGATTGCCGGAAAACCGCTGTCGGTCATTTGGCCAAAGGCTAAGTACCCTTTCACGTCTTTATCCGTAATGGCTTGCTTCAGCTGCTTTTCATTCTCTGCCTCTGAGCCTTTATCCTCGTATGGGATAAGCTTTACACCCGGCTTTTCCTGCAGTTCGAAATATGCTTTAAGCTGATCGCCTGTGGTTGTACCTTCTGCTTGCTGCGTTTGAATATATCCGATTTTCGTAACTTTGTCTCCACTGCCAAACTGCGAGAAAATATAAGGTAAATTAATAGCGATAGACATAATAACGGCAATAATGATCGTCGTAATCAGGAATGCTTTGCCTCTGAATTTATTTCTCAGCGTAAAACCTACTACTGTCCAAAACTTATTCATGGCTATCACCGCCTACTGTTTTAATAAAGATTTCATTTAACGTCGGTTCCTTGATCTCGAATTTGGTAATCGTCGTTTGTCCCAATGCGTGGCGTAAAATTTCGCCGCCTGCCGCTTCACTCGCAATGCCGACCTCATAGCCGTATTCATGCCGGTTAACGCTCGTAACGCCTGCAATCCGCTCGATGCCCGTTACTTCCTTCTCCGTGTTCAAAATAACGCGTTCTTTCGGGAATTGTTTTTTGATTTCCTTCAAATTCCCTTTCAGCACGACGTTTGAGCGATGCAAAATCGTAATGTTTCGGCATAGCTCCTCTACATGCTCCATGCGATGGGTAGAGAATAGAATACTCGTGCCGGAATCACGAAGCTCCTTAACCGTTGATTTAAGCAGCTCGACGTTAACCGGATCGAGTCCGCTGAACGCTTCATCGAGAATAACAATTTTGGGAGAGTGGATTACGCTTGCGATAAATTGAATTTTTTGCTGGTTACCTTTGGAAAGCTCTTCGACCTTCTTGCCGTAATACTCCGGAACCTCGAAGCGGTCCAGCCATTTCTTCAAGCTTTGCTCCGCATCCCTCTTCGACATGCCGCGCAGCTGGGCCAAATAGATAAGCTGGTCACAAACGCGAATCTTTGGATACAAGCCTCTCTCCTCAGGCAAATAGCCAAGATTGCTAAGCTGATTGTGACTGTAAGCCTTGCCGTGATACAAAATGCTGCCTTCGTCCGGATAGATCAGACCAAGCACCATTCTCATCGTCGTTGTTTTCCCTGCGCCGTTGGCGCCGAGCAAGCCGTAAATCTCACCCTCGCTAACCTCGAAGCTGATGCCGTTGACGGCCGTTTTTTCCCCGTATTGCTTAACGACTTTCTCTACTTTTAATGGATTCAATTCACTCATCCCCCTCGATTAGTTACTTCTTATGCTCAAACGGTCCTGCATGAGCAAAGCACTCATAATTTCGTCCAGCTCCAGCGATTGCCTGCTTACGATTTGATATCCCTCGCCTGCGCACCATTCTTCTGCGGCTGCTGCTTTATTCGTTGTGATGCGGTACGTTGTCGCCCCGGCATGCTCTACCCCGCATTGGCCAGGCATGGCAGCCGCCTTCTTCGGCGACAGGTCAGCGCCGCTTACGAATAATGTAAACCAGCTGCTGAACAGCTCATCCTTCTCATACATGCCAAGCACACGTCCCCCAGCCATAAATACGATGAAATCGGCAAGCCTTTTCACTTCTTCGATAATATGGGAGGTCATGAGAATCGTACGATCTCCGCGATCCATATACCGGTGGAGCACTTCGATCATCGTTTTCCATGCAAGCGGATCAAGCCCGGAAGAGGGTTCATCCAGCAAGAGCAGCTCAGGCCCATGTGCCATCGTTAAAGCAAATTCGAATTTGCGGCGCATGCCCTTCGACATTTTGCCCAGCAGCTGGTTATCATCGACTTCAAGGATATGAAGCAGCTCCCGATAGCGATTCACGTCCCAGTTGTTATACCAGAATCGATGAAACTCAGCCTTAGCCGTCCCTTTCATATTGTCCTCGTGCGAGGAGGACTGATCGTGCAAATAACCGATCTTTTGCTTCAGCTCTGTATTGATGCCTTGCTCTACACGGTGACCAAGCAGCTCGATTTTCCCTTCGTCCGCCTTATCCAAATCAAGCATTAACCGGAACGTAGAACTCTTGCCGCAGCCGTTCGGGCCAACAATCGCCGTGATATAACCCTTTGGAATGCTCATATGGAGCGGCCCCAGCTTAAAATTCGCACGATTCTGCACAACTCCGTCTAATTGAATCGCCATCGTCTCATCTATCATGCGTACTCTCCTTTAGTCAAAATGCTTATTCATCGCTTCCTTAAACATCGTCTCCAGTTCTTCCTCCGTGCACTGCACTCTTTTGCCGGCAACGACCGCTTGTTCAAGCGCTTCAATCACGGCAGAAAGCCGATGCCGATCACGCTCCTGTTCTCCAACCTGGGCGACGTACGTCCCCGTTCCTTGCCGCGTCCGCAGCAGACCTTCTGCTTCCAAATCGTTATACACTCGCTTAACTGTTATAACACTGCATTTTACCGTCTGGGCAAGCTCGCGTATCGACGGCAGCAGCATCCCTTCCGCAAGCTGGCCGCTGACGATTAATGCGCGCAGCTGCACTTCGATTTGATGATACAGCGGCTCTGCGCTTTGCTCGTTGATTTGTATCGGCAGCCGCATGGCCTTCACCTTCTTCCTTTCCTGAATAGATCTATGCTCTGTAGGTGCGACTCTCTAACCGTTTCTCAATTCGATTCACTCCGATGAATATGGCCACAGCGCTAACTGCGATAGCAGCTACCGATATCCACCAGAAGCCGTTCTCTATTGCTTCAAATGAGGTAGCCACAATATTGCCAACCTTGAAAACGGCTAAGCCTATTGATATCAGGAGTAACCCGGCAATATAGGCCATGTTAATGAAAAAGTACATTTTACCGGAATGGCCTACTTCCCAGTACACATATCCAATTGATACCGTTAGGGAGTAACCGAACCAGAATAGCGCATACAGCGCGAAATGTCCGGCCGATATGTCTGCCCCCATATAGCGCACAAAGAGGAATTGTAAAATAAAGTAGAGAAGCTGAGCAAAAAATAAGACTACCGCCAGTTGTATGATCCGTCCTAGCGCGATTTGTCTAGAAGAGATAGGCAGCGTCCTCCACTGGGCCATCTTCCTTGTATATGAGTTTTCCTTCCAATATCGCATCATCGTTTGATTCATTACAAATCCGAGAATAGGCAGAATCGTTAGATAGATAAAGTCCGTTGCCCAGCTGCTCATACCTCCGTCTTTCCCGTCTATAACATCATTCAATAACGGAACCGTGAATAACAATAAATAACCGACAAACAATAACGTGTAAAGACTTCTCCATCCATCCTTTAGCAGCTCATGCTTTGCTAAATACCAAGCACCCTTCCATAAACCCACGGCATTTGCTCCTTTCGAACCTTCACTCGACATACTGTATATATCCTTATACACAGTATATTCACTGTATACACAGTTGTCAACCATTCCCATAAACTTTATTGTGAAATATTGGATGGCCTCTCCTTCAGCACAAAAAAAACCATGCAGTCAAAAGAGTCGTCTCTTTCGTTAGCATGGTTTTCGCTGTGTGCATTGAATAGCAGGTTAGCCAAAAATAGCGTCGATGACCGGCTTCGTATGACCGCCCGGATACATCAGGTACAACAGTATATAGACCATCGTTCCAGTGATTGCCGTTACAAACCAGATCAGCGAGGTTACCTTCCCCCATTTGCGATGCTTCGCAAATTTCTTCTTATAGCCTAGTGTTAGCGTTGTAATGCCGAATACGGCCGCAACCGTAGCCAGTACGATATGAAATAACAAGAAGACAAGATAGTAAGGCTTCAAGCCATCCGGTCCGCCCCATGATGTATTGCCTACGAATATCGTACGCGATACATAGACGATAAAGAAGATCGTTGCGGAGACCGCGGCATAGAACATCACCTTCTGATGCTCCTCCAGCCTGCGTTTAATGGCCAGTCTCCAGCCGACGGCTACCAAGACCGCACTCAGTACGATGAAGAAGGTACTTATTGTCGGCATAATATTATAACTGTTCAACGTTACCCCACCTATAGTTAACAAAATGATTAGTACGGATTAAGCCGTACCGGTATTCGTATTCGGCAAATCGTCTTCGGTATGTTCACGTTTGAACCATTGCTTGAAAATATAGGCGAGGATGATTCCGTACATAAGCTCTTGTACGAGCTTCATCACAATACCGCCAAGCTGCTGATCCTCAACGACATCCATTATATTAAAAAATTGCGGTCCGCTGAAGCTCTCTAGCAGCCTTGATGGATCACCAGATACGCAATAGCCCATAGCAGTCACCCAAACGTTGGGATCACTATATATCGCATACATAGAGCTTTTGGCAAAAATAATTAATGCGCACGCGGGCGTCAACAGCATCCCGTTTGCAAAAACATAGGCCATTCTCTTCAGATCCGTCAGCTTGGCCCACTCCGTCACGGGAACTGCGATTTGCCACCACATCATAAAGGACGTAATCAGCAAAATAAAATAATAAAGACGATGCACCGCAAAGTGCGTCATCACATAGTCATGGACAATAGGGATATGGTAAACAGAAAACAACACATTAAACAGAACGAGACACATAACCGGATGCATCATAAAGCTCAGCTTTTTCCAAAAAGGAGCCGAAAACGTCATTTTCCATAGGAAGCTTGGAATGCCAAGCAGCACAAGCGGCGGCACGATCAAGTACGACACCGACATATTGATCATATGAAACGTAAACATCAGATGACCTAATAGATTAAAAGGCCCGCCATGCACCAAATAAAACATGACCGCAGCCGAAACAAACATCGTTTTTTGTTTTGCTGTCGCAGCAGGAGCCTGCGGAGCATGCTTCTCACGCCATGGACCGATCAAATAGAAATATAGAATGACTATGGCAGCCATCCCGAACATAAACATGGGGGTCCACAATTCTTCGAAGCGAAAGTATTGTAAGCCAAGCATCGTGGAATCTCCTTTCAATTGCGATAACCTTTTTTACAAAAGAGGAGGGACCCAAGCCTCGGGACCCTCCTCTCTTCCAATAAACAGTTGTCTTACCACCAAGCCCAGTATTCAGCCATGATGACGCATGTGAATACGATGAATACACCAGTCAAAATTCCGATAATGGCGAATGTATGACCACGATCCTTCATATGCATCCAGAATGCCATCTGAACGAATACTTGCAAAACCGCTAAGCCGACTAAAATAATGTAGATAAAGTCTTTATTGATTTCTCCGCTGATTACGGTCGCGAATGCGATAAACGTAAGCAGGATCGAAAAAAGAAATGCGATGATATGCTTCTTTGGTCCTTCGACCCTATGACGCTTGGGGCTTTCCTCTGTGGCTGTATGATTGCTCGCCATGGATTAAACCACCTTTCCCATCAAGTAAACGACGGTGAAAATGAATACCCAGACAACGTCGATAAAGTGCCAGTACATACCGGCCACATATACCTTCGGTGCGGTAACGACAGTCAAACCTTTTCTTGCCAATTGGATAATGATCAATGTGATCCATGTAATACCAAAAGCTACGTGAGCGCCGTGGAAACCTACAAGCGTGTAGAACGATGAGCTGAATGCGCTTGTGGTAAAGCCATGGCCTTCATGTACATAGTGGTAGAACTCGTAAATCTCAAGACCAAGAAACCCTGCACCTAGAACTACGGTAATAATCAGCCAGTTAATGAGCGCCTTCACTCTATTCGTGTGCAAGGCATGAACAGCGAAAACGCTGGTTAAGCTTGACGTCAACAATAGCGCGGTCGCTAGAGCGACGAGCGGCAGCTGGAACAACTCATGTGCTGGAGGACCATCCAAAACTTGATGGCGCAGTGCAAGGAACGCAGAGAATAACGTTCCGAACAATACCGTCTCGCCACCTAGGAAAAGCCAAAAGCCTAATACTTTATTGCGTCCCTCGAGGGTCGCCTTTTCGGGCTCATGAGGCAATTGCCCCTCTACATGCGAATGCGCACTCATGCTTTCCCCCCCAAATCTCTAAGGATTTCGTCTTCTTCAATGTGGAAGCCATGATCGTCGATTGCAGAACGAAGGAACATGCACCCGAACAAGATTAGCAAACCAACAATACCGACGGCGTAGCCTGTTTTGAATGAACCGAACAAGTTACCCCAATCACGAGCATACATAAAGCCTAAACCTGCGATGAACAATCCAAGTCCCATAAAGAAAGGCAGGATTGATGGGGATGGCATATGGATTGGACCAATTGGCTCCGCAGGCGTCATGCCCTTGTGACCATCCGTTTTTTCTTTCCAGTATGCATCATATCCGCGTACAAGCGGCGTTTGAGCAAAGTTGTACTCTGGCGGCGGAGATGGAATCGTCCACTCCAGCGTACGGCCGTCTTCCCAAGGATCTGCTGGCGCGTTTTGCGGCTTGAAAGCCGTCACGACAACATTCAGCAAGAAGAAGATTGTACCAAAGCCCATCAAGAATGCGCCCACTGTACTGATCATATTCATTTCGTTAAAGCCTAGACCGTCCAGATATGTCCAAATACGACGCGGCATACCGAGCAAGCCAAGGAAATGCTGAATGAAGAATGTTAAATGGAAGCCGATAAAGAATGTCCAGAACGTTAGCTTACCAAGCGTTTCATTAAGCACGCGTCCGAACATTTTTGGCCACCAGTAGTGAAGGCCCGAGAAAATCCCGAGAATCAATCCGCCTACGATAACGTAGTGGAAATGCGCTACGACAAAGTAAGAATCATGATACTGGAAATCAGCTGGAGCTGCTGCAAGCATAACGCCTGTAACGCCACCCATTACGAAAGTTGGGATAAATCCGACTGCAAACAAATTCGCTGTCGTGAATTTGATAGAGCCGCCCCACATCGTGAACAACCAGTTGAAAATTTTGATACCCGTCGGAACGGCGATAAGCATCGTTGCAATGGAGAACAGCGCGTTCGCAACCGGTCCAAGACCAACGGTGAACATGTGATGCGCCCAAACCATGAAGCCTAAGAAGCCGATCAGGATTGTAGCGAAAACCATCGAGCTGTAACCGAATAAACGCTTACGGGAGAACGTACTTATTACCTCGGAAATAACGCCGAAGGCCGGCAGGATGAGGATATAAACCTCAGGATGCCCGAATATCCAGAAAATATGCTCCCAGAGGACTGCGTTACCGCCGCCTGAAGGATCAAAGAAGTTAGCATCAAACAATCTGTCAAACATAAGCGCCGCAAGACCAACTGCCAATGCAGGGAATGCGAACAGGATAAGCGCAGAAGTAATGAACGCCGTCCATGTAAACATCGGCATCCGCATGAAAGTCATGCCTGGAGCACGCATGTTAATAATCGTAACCAAGAAGTTGATACCGCCGATTAATGTACCGATACCTGCGATTTGCAAGCCTAGAACATAATAATCGACGCCATGATCTCCGCTGTAAGACGTGCCTGCAAGTGGTGCGTAAGACGTCCAACCTGCATCCGGAGCTCCGCCTGTAAACCAGCTGACGTTAAGCAAAACGCCGCCGAACAAGAATGTCCAGAAACCTAATGAGTTAACGAAAGGAAAGGCTACGTCGCGAGCGCCGATTTGAAGCGGAACGACCGCATTCATAAGCGCGAACAACAGCGGCATCGCTGCGAGGAAGATCATTGTCGTTCCGTGCATCGTAAGCAGCTCGTTGTATGTATCCGCGCTAACAAAGTTATTTAACGGCTTCCATAATTGAACCCGTATCAAAATGGCTTCCAAACCGCCGACAAGGAAGAAAAATCCGCCAGCGATCATATACAATATTCCAATTTTCTTATGGTCAACCGTAGTCAGCCAGTCCATCAGACCGCTGTAACGTTTGACCGTATGCGTATGCGCATGAGCCAAAGTAGGTACCTCCTTCAATCACCGATAAATTATTGTTCGTAGTTAAGTTTCAGTTCGGATAAATATTTAGCAATACCTTCAAGTTCTTGTTCAGTCAGATCAATTTTGCCCATTTGGTTACCCGGTTTAACTTCATCCGGATTTTCGATCCAACGGTGCAGGTTGTCGTATACTGAACCTTCATTGGAATATTGCGGATCATCGGTGTTAACAAGTATACCTCCGACAGTCTCACGGCTTCCGATACCCGTCAAGTTAGGGTAAGCCGGTCCGCCAAGGTCTCCCACTGCGTGGCAAGATAGACATTTGCTCTCGAATGCTTTTGCAATTGCCGGATCGCTCGGAAGAGCAACTGGCTCTTGAAGCGCTGCTACCCAGCGATCAAATGAAGACTCGTCCACTGATTTGACCTTAAAGTCCATCAGTCCGTGTGAAGGTCCGCATAACTCGGCGCATTTGCCTAGGTAAACGCCTTCTTTTGGAGCTGAGAAATACATCGCATTTACGTTCGCGCCAGGATTTGTATCGATTTTACCTGCAAGCGACGGAATCCAGAACGAGTGAAGCACGTCAGCGGATTTCGCTTGAACCGAAATCGTTTTGCCTTTTGGAATAATTAGCTCTTGGGCTGTTTTGATTCCGTATTCAGGATATTCAAATTCCCACCAGTATTGATGCGAAGTAACGATGACCTGAACCGCTTCCGGATCTTTGCTGTAATCTTTAGCTAAGTTAAATACGGATTGTACGGTTGGAACCCCCAAAATGATAAGCATGATAATTGGAATTACGGTCCAAATAATCTCTAGCTTATGGTTTCCTTCTACTTGCTTAGGAATGGTTTTGTCTCCTTGACGTCTGCGAAAACGAATAATGACATACAAAGAGATACCAAATACGGCAATAATCACGATTAACATGATTCCAATTGCCAGCTTCATCAGTCCGAATTGCTCTTCCGCTACAGGTCCCTGAGGATTCAGCGTCGACAAATCGCTCCGCCCGCAGGCCGTCAGCACCAATACCATCATGGCCATAAGCGGCGCAAGCCGTTTTACAAATCGCCACCGTTTCATCATTAATCAACCCCACTTTTGACGTTTTCGCAGCTGCCTAATTTTCACGTGGCATGCGGCTGGCTGCGTGTTTCACAGATGTTATTACAACTCCTGCAACTTAAATCACTTTATTAAATATAAAGTTGAAGGCCCTATTTGTCAATGTTCCACAGAGAGTTCACAAATTGTTCTCAAAGCTGTCAAAAACGCATCATTACAACGTTTTTCCGCTTTCTTTTTCGTTGCGTTACGCCTGTCAGCATGGCATTCTCTCTATCCTACATTGTGCACCAAACCCATGGTCAATTATGTATACCCCCTTAAACGTATATTTAAGCTTCCAAGGCAAAAACTAAAGCCATTATCGTATGAATGGGGGTCCTCACTTTATGGTTAAACGAATAGCTGCGCTGCTGCTGTCAGCTGCAGTGCTCACTGCGGCAGCAGGCTGCAATTACGAAGAACTCGCCCAGAGAAGCGACAGCGACTACGGCAGCCGCCAGGCTAACGATCCGAAGATGCTGGGCGGCAAATCCTACGGCCCGATGTCAACGAATCCGCACCAGCATGATAACTCCTTCTTCGAATACAGCTCCGTCATTTCACGAAAGGTAACGGACCTGAACGGCGTCGCTTCCGCGATCGTTATGCTCACGGACAAAAACGCGTATGTCGGTCTCATGCTGGATTGGTCAGCCGTGGGCACACGCAATTCAGGCAGATTACGCGAGCAGGACAATACCGGTACAAACGAAGGCGTGTATAATCACGATACAGGTAGTCCGTATGGAAACAGCCGGGCGCTTGTCTCGCCTTACAATTCCTATTTTTCGGTGAACGATATTAACGACTTGTCCGATGAACTGAAACAGACCGTTGCGCTAAAAGTCCGAGAGCTTGCGCCGGCCGCACAAGAAGTGCACATCTCGGCTAACATGGAACTCGTAAACTATTTTAATCATTTTGCCAAGGAAGCTTGGGGCGGACGTTCGCTTATGCCTTGGATCGATCAATTCAATACCGTGGTGAAATATCATTTTGCCGGCGGCAAGGAAATGCCTCCACCCATCACGCAGCCAGGCACCTACAGCCCTTCCGAGTCCCAAATGGACCGCTAAAAAAATTGCTTCTATTATATATAGCAAAAAGGCTCTTCCGAGGAAGAGCCTTTTTGGCTATCAGCAATATAGAGATCAGCGCATTGGGGCGAAGCCTTTTACTTCCGCTAAGATCGCTTCTGTTTGAGCGAGCAAATCATCCGAAAGAACAAGATCTACGGCTTTCACATTTTCTTCCACTTGAGCCGGGCGGCTGGATCCGATAATCGCCGAGCTTATATTTGGCTGACGAAGCACCCACGCCAGCGCAAATTGCGACAACGACGCGCCAATGTTCGCTGCCAACTGCTCGAGTTTCTCGGCCACCTGCAGCACGTCTTCACGCAAATAGCTGTTAATAACGCCGTTTGTTTTATCATTTGCTGCGCGGCTGCCAGCCGGCACCGCTTGTCCAGGTTTGTATTTACCGGTCAATACGCCTTGTGCAAGCGGTGAAAAGACAACCTGGCCAAGACCTTCCTGCTCGCAGGCTTGGACTACCCCTTGCTCGATATATCGCTCAAACATATTGTAGATGGGTTGATTGGATACGAGCGGACGCAGGCCAAGCCGTCTACTTGTCTGAGCCGCATCCGTAATTTGCTGCGCTGTCCATTCGCTGATGCCGGCGTAGAGCACTTTCCCTTGCGCGGTCAAATCATCGAGCGCCCTCAGCGTTTCTTCAGTCGGTGTGTCCGAATCATAGCGATGGCATTGATAGAGGTCAATATAATCGGTGCCGAGACGCTTAAGGCTCGCTTCGCACTGCTCGACGATATGCTTTCTGGATAACCCGCGGTCATTGGGACCTGCCCCCATCGGGAAAAATACCTTTGTTGCGAGAACGTAGCTGCTGCGCGTATACGCTTTCAAAGCATCGCCCATTACTTTTTCCGCTTCGCCATTATTATAAGCATTTGCCGTATCAAAAAAGTTAATGCCAAGGTCATAAGCTTTATGTATGCATGCTTGAGCCGTTTCCGCCTCCGTTGCCGTTCCGTAAGTCAGCCAGCTGCCAAGTCCGATTTCACTTATTTTAAGCCCGCTGTTGCCAAGTTTTCTATATTTCATCTTCTAACACTCCTTTTCGGCTTTTCCATCGCTCTCATGTAGTAGTGTATAGCAGATTGTGTTTTAATGTAAGTAGTGAATGTTTTTTCATTTTATTATCTTTAATATATATACTATACTCATTGTTAGTAATATACGAAAAGGGGTATGACGTTTTGAGCGTACAAAATTACATCCCGAAAGAACCCGTTCATATTGAATGCAACATCGAGAAAACCTTGGATGTTATCGGCGGCAAATGGGCATTTCTTGTACTGAGAGAGTTATTTTGCGGCACCAAACGATTCGGGGAAATTCAGAAGCTCATTCCTGCGGTAAGCCCGCGAGCGTTAACAAGCACGCTCCGTCATCTGGAAGACAAGGGCGTGCTTGAACGCAAGGTTTTTCCCACCGTACCCGTGACGGTCGAGTATACGCTCACCCCGAAGGGCGAAGACCTGCATCATATTTTGAAAGAGATGAAGCTTTGGTCAGCGAGATGGAACTAACTCTAGCTTAACGCTTCAACAGCCGATCGGGCATCGAATTTATGCTCGATTGAAACCGATCGCGCGCCGTCTGATAAACGCGGCGATCGTTCTCGTTCCGGGATAACCGTTCAAGGCGGAGCAGCTCCGCCTCAAACTGTTCCATGAGAATGGCAACTCGTTCCTTTGGCTTAGATGAGCTATTTTGCGGATGCTTGCCCTCTTCGCCAGTCTGGAGCAGCAGTTGACCGGTGCTGTCCATCTGAGCGATAAAAACATCCTCCTCTTTCAAATTCCTAGTCTTAAGCTCATGCAGCAGCCAGTCGCGATTACGGCCTAACCTCTCCAATACCTCATCTTGAATGTCTCCATCCATCATGACGGTTTGCGCTTCATGCTCGCTTGCCACCTTCCAGCCAAGAAGATCAGCGGTTATAGGCTGATATTCCTTTTTCAGCAGCACGTTAACCTCCCCGCTTGATTCCATGACCGCAAACTCCACATCAGCTAAGCGGTAAACATCCTTTTTACGCAATTGCTCCAACACTTCATCTATCGTCAGCCGTTCTTTATGCAAATTCTTTTTGAGCATTTGGCCATCTTTAATGAGAACCGTACCCTTGCCGTCAACGAAATCTCGAATTTTTTTGCTTTTCATCGTAATAAACTCCATTGCAACCGATACGCTAACCCACACCGCTAATGACACCATACCCAAATACCATAGATTATCGAGATCCAGCGACACATAGGCGGCAATATTACCGATCGATATGCCGGTTATGTACTCGAATAGCGATAGCTGCGATATTTGGCGTTTGCCCAGCGCCTTTGTCAAAGCAAATAAAATGACAATAGCAGCCAATGTGCGAATAACAATTTCCAACCAACTTGGCATCTCTATTCCCCCTTCCGTCCTATAGTGTCCAGAATGGCTAAAGTCATTCGTTTTTCATTAAACTGTTGCAAATCATAAATATATGTAGTACAATATAAAGAATGTATTATATTTAACCCCAGCATATCCCCAGTAAGATTCAATGTTTTTCCTCAGATTTTGATTTCTTTGCTGTTAATCCCAAACCTGTTTCGTGATGTATTTCTGATTCACACTGGCGCGGTCATCGGAGCCGCGAGGACGGAAGAGAGGTAGGGCTTTCGTTGTTTTAGGATGCGAGTTTTAGACAACTTGGTACACATGCTGTTTGCTGTTAACAAGGGGATTCCATACGGCCTTTCATTAGAGAAGAGGTCCGGTTAAATATACGATACAACTAAGGGCTGTCCTGTTAGCGCATTTATGCGTTAACGGGACAGCCCTATCCAATTTCCAGACCTTTATTCGTTAGGGCAAGCACTTGCCGCGAAATGCCCTGAACGTTTTATTTTGGTATCCAAATAACGTTCATTATGCTCGGACCGATCTCCCCAAAGCGGAATTCGATCGGTTACATCCAGCCCCTCCGCTTGCAGCGCATCCAGCTTTTTCGGATTATTCGTGATCAGCGCAACCGGCTTCGACCTCAGCGATTTCAACACGCGAATGGCATCTCCATAGTTGCGTGCATCATCCACAAAACCAAGCTCCACGTTTGCCTCCACCGTGTCAAAGCCCTTTTCCTGCAGCAGATAAGCCATGGCCTTGCTGAATAAGCCGATGCCTCTTCCCTCATGATTCGCCAAATAAAACAAAGCGCCTGAGCCTTTATCGACGATCATGCGCATCGACTCATGCAGCTGGTAACCGCAATCGCAGCGCTTGCTCCCAAAGATATCCCCCGTGTGGCAAATGCTGTGCATGCGGATCCAAGCCTCATCGGCTTGCTCGAAATCGCCGTATACAAGCACGCTGGATTGCTGCATTTCCGCAAGATTAATGGCAGAGAGCTTCTTAATGATCTGCTCCGCATCTTCCAGCTTTTCTTTGCACAGGAGCCAGCAGTACCAGTCAAAAAGCGCTTCGCCTTCTTCAAGCTTAACCGGCAGCTTAATCGGACCCACCAAATAAATAATGCCTTTTTCACTGTCGATTACCTTTATCTTATTGTCCATAACGGAGACAGCTTCTGTGTACATAAGGGTATGCTCCTGACCTTAGTATAATAGTTGTTTGGACTATTATGTTCGGTAAGCATACCCGCTATGCTCTGCTTTGGTTCATGATCTTAATATAGCTATTCACCGGATGGCAAAGGGATCTTTGTATCGACAGCAACAGGGACGCCAAAATCCGGATAACCTGACTCATTCCAGCCAAAAGCTTGAATTCTCGTGCTTCGTGTTTCCGTCGGTGCGCCTGATTCAGAAAGGGCATGATAAACGATCCAATCCTCTGTCCCGTCAGGCGATACGGTGAAGCTGTTATGTCCTGGCGCAAACACGTTTCGTTCCGGCGATTTACTGAATACCGGCAGCGGAAGCTTCGTCCAAGCAGCGGCATCGGTCGGCTCGCATGCTTCGTCTGCTATTAACATGCCTAATCCATAATCATCCGCCCATGTCGTGCTAGCAGAGTATACGAGAAACAGCTTACCATTCCTCTGTATAACAACCGGACCTTCATTAATGGCCATGCCGCCCTGCTTCTCCCATTCAAACTCAGGCTTCGTAAGCAAGGTTTCCTTGGCAGCAATCGTCCAAGGATTTTCCATTCTGGCGATATAGATAGCAGAACCGTAATCGGGAAAATGCCCATATCCGGCATACAAGAAATACAGCGTCCCTTTATGGTGAAACACCGTTCCATCCAGACCCGGCAATTGCGTATTTACGGCGCCGCGCTCTATCCACGTTCCTTCAAATGGATCATGATGCTCGTTCTCAAGCACATAGACTCGCCTTGTATCATCTCCTCCGCCATCATTAGCGGTGAAATATACATACCATTTGCCGTTGATCACATGCAATTCCGGCGCCCATAGATTCTGACATCCGGGACCCGAGGCAGGCGGCGTATAGATAACCTCATGCCGTCCTTCAGCGATTCCGGTCATCGAATCAGCCGATCTTAATTCCAAATGGCTTCTTTTGGTTACCATCAAATAATATTTGCCGTCTGAATGCTTCATCATCCACGGATCTGCTCCGCCCATCAGAATAGGATTCACAAATGTTCTATCCATTTCAACCCGCCCCTCTATGACTATTTCAATCCGCCCGTTAACACCGGAGTCGCGCCCGATACAATTTGGCGATAGGTTTCAATCGGAAGCTTAGGCACGCGGTCGAATGACAGCAGACCGTTTTTCTCCTGTTCGACGTCGGTCAGCTGCGTATAGCAGTAGCC
Source organism: Paenibacillus sp. LPE1-1-1.1 (assembly GCF_040676435.1). Taxonomy (NCBI): domain Bacteria; kingdom Bacillati; phylum Bacillota; class Bacilli; order Caryophanales; family Paenibacillaceae; genus Paenibacillus; species Paenibacillus sp. LPE1-1-1.1. The sequence continues at coordinate 558,180 of NZ_JBEGHY010000012.1, read as the reverse complement.
CTGTAATCCTCCTGCTGCAATAATCGGACGCATCACTGCGGTCAAACGGTTCAGGAAGTCCTGATCATCCTTCGCCGAAGAGTAACCCCAGCCTTCGCCGCTGCCTTGAATGTATGATATGCCTCCGAATTCCGATAGCTGTACCGGCTCGCCATGATAGGAAAATCCGGGGATGATAATTTTTCTGCCTTGCGGATCGCTCTTGACGGATAACTCAGGCGTTGCATATCGGCGCGCAAGCACTTCTTCGCGGCTTTCATAGTCATGAACGGTATAGATATCCGATTTCACATGCTCCCAGCCGTCATTCGAAATAACCGGTCTAGTATCATCCAGCGATTTGGTCAAATAATAGAGCGTGGATGCATGATGCTGCTGTCTTTTATCGATTAAAATATTCGGCGTTCCCCAGCTTTCATTCAGCGGAACCCAGACGACGATACAAGGATGGTTATAATCACGGTGAACCGCTTCCTGCCACTCCTTCGTGATGCGGCTCACGTATTGCTCCGAGAATTGATAAGCATTCGCCATCTCTCCCCATACTAGCAATCCAAGCTTATCGCACCAGTACAAATAACGCGGATCTTCTATTTTCTGATGCTTCCTCGCGCCGTTGAATCCCATCAGCTTGGTCAATTCCACATCCGTACGCAGCATTTCATCGCTCGGAGCCGTAAGCACGCCGCCCGGAAAATAACCTTGATCCAAAATTAACTTCATATAATAAGGACGGTTATTCAAACAAATGACGCCGTCTTCAATCGATATTTTCCGCATGCCGAAATAGCTTTTCACTTGGTCTAATTCTTCTTCGCCGTCCAGCAGCTTAAATTCGACGTCATAGAGATGCGGCTTCTCCGGCGACCACCAGCGTCCAAGGCCGTGATCGTTAAAGTCATGCAGCTTAATGGAAACTTCCTCTTCCTGCGCCATGACACGAATGGCATCCTCGGCTATCAGCTCGCCCTCAAAAGATATTTTTATACTGAGGCGTAAGCCTTTGTATAATTCCGCGCCCTTAATAAAACTGCGAATATGAATTTTATTGGAATCAATATCCGGCGTCAGCCTCACTCGTTCCACATGCGCAGCATTTACGGCCTCGATCCATACCGTTTGCCATATGCCCGTCGTCCGTGTATAGAAGACCTGTTCCGACTTCTCCTTCCAGTACTGCTTGCCTCTTGGCAGCGTAACATCCTTGCTGTAATCCTGTGCGCGCACAACAATGATGTTTTTCCCGCTTACCTGAAGGGCTGCCGTAACATCGGCTTGAAAAGGGGTATGGCCGCCCTCATGGGATGCAACCAAATGGCCGTTCACCCATACCTTAGCATCGTAATCGACTGCGCCAAAATGAAGGATAATGCGTTTTCCGGCATATTCAGAGGGCAGCTCGACATTTTTCCGGTACCATACGATATCGTGAAAGGCTTGTTCATTAATGCCGCTCAGCTCGCTTTGGTAACAAAACGGCACCTGGATCTTACGGTCAAAATTTTCTCCCTCATACCATCTATTATCGCAGCCAGCATTCGTATCATCGTACGCAAATTCCCACTCCCCGTTTAAGTTAAGCCAAGAAGCCCGTTCAAACTGCGGTCTAGGGTATTCATTTCTTGATGGTATAATCATGTTCCCACTCCAGTCCTATTGCTTATGTTTATATTATTTTTTTATTGGTTTTACGATTAAATCGTAGAATGATAAAGTTGAGCGTTCGGCATGAATGCCTACCTTGCCGTATAAAAACGGGTTCGGATCCGTGTACTGAATTAACGGCTTCGGATCATCATTTAGAAACACTTGTATATTCCCGCCTTTTGCTGCTGCCTTCAGCGTATAAACGCGTCCCGTTTCCAGCTCTACGGTTTCACTGGCTATGAGCTCGGAATCATAGTTCAAACGATGTAAGGTCAGCTGCGAAGAAGAAATGCCGATATAATAGCCCATCGCCGCATCTCTGACTTGAGCGGGATGATACGATTCATTCGTCTCGCGTATAAATAGACCGCCAATATCCGTATCGGCATTCAGCTTTACGCGAGCCGAAAACGTATAGTCATCCCATGCGTCGCTGCCCGCAAACAAGCGGTCATCCTCTGTCCCGCTGCCGGTATAAGCATGGTCGTTCTGTCCAAATAAACCAAAACCCGATTGAACAGGCAATTGCTCGAAGGATTGCTGCTCTTCCAGCTGCTCGGCAGTAAACAGTTCAAAAGATTGAATAACAGCCGCACCGCTTTTTAATTCAATCTTCATTTCATGAAAGCCTGCGGAAATATCCAGCGTTCCGATTCGAAGCTTGGCTGTGTCTTCCGTAAAGGCCGGATCATCAGCGTTAATCTTCGTTTTTACCGGATCTCCTCCGTCAATGGACCATTCCAGCACGCTATCCTTCTCCGGCTTCCGGAGCGTCAGTCCGATTCCATACTTCGCATCCGCCTTCGCATTGAGCTTATACTTCAACCAGTCTCCGCGCTGCTGCAGCGTTACGGAGTAGCTGCCGTCATCCAGCTTTTGAATGGGGACGCTGTCTGCCGCCCGGTATGCGCTTATCTCCGATGGTTTCTGCTCTACGTGGAAGCCTCGTTCCGCTTCCTTCAAATAATGAACCGCTTCAATCGTGCCAGGCACCGGCTTATAAGCCTCAAAATCGCTGCTGCCGCCTGCATCATTCGTAAACGCCGTATACTCATAGACCGGTTTCGCATTTGTCGCGATATACCCGATTTTCCCTTCGCCCGGTCCAGCCGTTTCTTCCTCCAGCTTCTTCATCCCGTCAAAGAAAACAAGAACCCGGTCGTCACGCCGCTCCACCCGGATCGCATGCAGCTTCGAATAATCAAACTCTTGGGGAAGCGCGGCATAACCGCCATGCTGCTCGGATCCATTTTTTACGTTAATATAGTGAAGCTCATGCTTGGATGGCAGCAGGATAACCGCAGAATAATTCGATGCGTCCGTATATGAAAATACCGCTTCAACCATACCGTTATCTGCTGCTGCGTCTGCATCGAATCGAAAATTATATTCCGCAATAAAATTCGTTTCCGTCGTTAATTGGCTAAGCACCGTCCCGCCTTTAGCCGAATCCGTCTTGTCCCATTGTTCGGCCGCAATCCCTTCCGACAACCAGCTATACAACGCCGGCATCGCGGGTGCAGGCTGCTTATGGTCATGCGTGGGACCAAAAACCACCAGCTTATCGCCATTATAAGCAAGCCGGTCAATATTGAGCTCGCGTACCGGCGGGCCTTCAGCGGAATGCCCGACCAAATTATGATAGGTCAAATAATAGGAGTCCATATCCGGGCCAAGCACCGTCGCGCTATGGCCCAGCCCCTTAAATTCATCCTTCACGTTGATGACGATCGGATTGTTGGCAGGCAATGCATAATCACCGAAAGGCCCTTCTTTTGACACCGCATAGTTGACGCGGTAACCATTGCTGAATACGTGATTGCCCGTATAAGTCATATAATACAAGCCGTTTCGCTTCCATATCATCGAACCTTCCGTCCAGTGCCCAAGAAAGGCATTGGTCGTTACGCCGATATCAATCGTAAACGGATCTGGCATCTCATGGGCAACAATGCCCTGCGTGCCTGCATTGGTGAAATACCACTTTCCGTCATCATCGATAAATACGGAACCGTCAATGGAATTGCCCAGATTTTCGGTTTTGACGACGAACGGCCCCGTTGGGCTGTCGCTCTGCAGTACGTAATGCCCTTGTCCGGCTGGCGATGTATATAAATAGAAACTTCCGTTCCAGTAAAAAACTTCGGGAGCATAAGCGCCTGTCGTGATCGGATCCTCTGTAACGAGTCCTTCATAGTTCCAATCCACGAGGTTGTCGGAACTCCATGCCTTAATGCCGGGCCGAAAGTCCTTTGTGCTGCAGTATAAGTAAAACCTTCCGTTATAGCGCATGATGAAAGGATCGCCGATTCCGTAATCCTCCCACTCTTGATCCAGCTTAAACGAGTTCGTATACACTTTTGCATCCTCCTTCAACAGGTTGATCTCTTTCTCATCCGGGCTCGATTCGCAACCGCTCAGCATGACCGCCAATGCTGCGGCAATGAGGGCGACAGCTTTCATCGCCCTCATTTTTCCTGCTACAAATATGCGCATCCGGTTAACCCTTTAACCCGCTGATCGCCATTGATTCGATAAAATAGCGCTGGCAGAAGAAAAATACGAGAATGACGGGAACCATGGAAATGATCGACGCCGCCAGAATAACCGGATAGTTAGAGGATCCCATATATTGTGCTTGCATAGAAGCAATCAGTACTTGAATCGTTTGCTTCTCCGGCGAGCTCAAATAGATAAGCGGACCCATAAAATCATTCCAGATGCCCATGAAGCTTAGTGCTGCTTGAGCGGCAATCGCCGGTTTGGCGACTGGCAATGCGATCGTCCAGAAGGTGCGGAAGAATCCGCTGCCATCCAGCTTGGCTGCTTCGACCAACTCATTCGGTAAACCGCCCGCCAAAAACTGTCGCAAGAAGAAAATAACGACGATATTTCCGAATAGGCCCGGTACAATGAGCGGCAGCAGCGTATCGATCCAGTTGATCTTCGAGAAGCCAATGAACTGCGGAATCATGACGACCGAGAAAGGAATCATCATCGTTCCAAGCAAGGATAGGAAAATCGCATCCTTAAACGGAAATTCGATTTTAGCAAAAGCATATGCCGCCATCGTGGATACAAAAAGTCCAATCACGAGAACAAAAACGACGATAATCATGCTGTTCATAAAACCGCTGAGCAATGGAGAATCGTTCCATGCCGTGACATAGTTTTTGAAAGTAGCAGGATCAGGAACCCACTTTGGCGGAATTTCGAATACGTTTCGTTGATCTTTTAATGAAGTGGAAATCGTCCATACGAACGGTGCCAGCATGACAACCGAGCCGATACAGAGGATTAAGGCCACCCAAAGGTTTGTCATTCTTTTTTGCAGCATGTGAAATCAAACTCCCCTCGCAAACTGTGACGCTAACGATCAATCGTTGTACACCCATTTTTTTGAAAGCCGGAACTGAACGAGCGTAACGATGAAGATAATAAGGCCAAGAACCCAAGCAATGGCACTGGCATAGCCCATATTGAAGTACTTGAACGCATTTTCGAAAATATAAAATACAACGGTCGCCGCACTGTATTCCGGTCCGCCGTCGCCTGCCAATACGTAGATCTGGCTGAACGACTGGAATGCGCCGATAACGCCCATCACAACGACGAAGAAATGAATATTCGTAAGCAGCGGAATCGTAATCAACCACAGCTTCTGGAACGCGTTAGCGCCGTCTACCTCGGCAGCTTCGTAATACGTAGAAGAGATGGACTGCAGCCCGGCCAAGTAAAGCACCATCGTACCGCCAACGCCGCCCCATACGCCCATCAGAATCATCGAAGGCTTAATCCAGCTTGCATCGCCGAGCCAGTTAGGACCTTCAATGCCGAACCAGTTCCACATCGTTTGATTGAGCAATCCAAAATCTTGATTCAAAATCCACTGCCACAGCAGCGAAACGGCGATGATCGGGGAAATGACCGGCAAATAATAAATCGTCCGAAGATAGGATATGCCCTTGAGCGGCCGGTTCATCATAATGGCCAACAGCAGCGCGACTACCATGCCGATCGGGATGCCAAGCATCATAAACACCGTGTTATAGAGAGATTTGTACACTTTCTCGTCGTGGAAAACCTCCACGTAATTCTCAAAGCCTACAAATTCAGGCGGTGTAACGAGATCCCACGAAGTGAAGCTCAGCCAGGCCGAGTAGAGAAGCGGCGCGACTCCAAAGATGAGAAAGCCAAGCACCGGCGCTGCCACAAATAGATAGGCCCATGCGTATTCTTTGCGGATATAACTAGGTTTTCTTGTTTTCATGCGTACACATCCTCGCACTAGCTATTCGTTATTTCATTTCTAAAATCGGGCTTTATTTCTAAAGCTTATTTGTTGCCCTTGTCATACAGCTCCTGAAGCTTCGGCTGCATTTCCTTCGCCCAGTCGGCTGCCGTCATCTTGCCGTCCCATACCTTTCCTGCCTCTTGCCACATCGTATCGATCCATTTCGTATCCTTCGAGCCGAATTCCACCGGCGGATGCCCGTAATCCTCGATAATGTCCAGGAACACCTTGCGGTTAGCCGGCGCTTTATCAAAAGCCACAAACTCGCCTTTTGCCATATCGATCAGGTTGGGTACCGCTTGCCCCAGCTCGTAGTTTTGCTTTTGGCCTTCCGCGTCCAGTGCCAAGAATGCGGCGAGGTTAAACGCTTCCTGCGCATGCTTCGATTTGCTCGAGACCGAGTAGCCCATCGACCCGACCCATGTTCCCGCTTTGCCTGTCGCCGGATTTACCGGCCATGCCGCAATATCCCATTCAAACGGCAAATCCCAGAAGCCCGGTTGATCCCATGGGCCCATCGGGAACATGCCTACCTTGCCTGCCACGAAGCGCGAGTAAGAATTCATCGCCTTCTCATCCTCCGGCGACGGGGTTACGTTGTGCTTCAAACGAAGATCCGCTACCCATTGCATCGCGTTTGCGAATTCAGGCGTGTCGATGGTAACCTTGCCTGTGCCGTAGTCGATGAAGTCTCCGCCGCTTGCCCATACAGCTCCTTCAAGCGTAAAGTTTGCACCGCCGTAAATGTCGACCTTGCCGTCGCCGTTATCATCCTTCGTTAGCTTTTTCGCCGCGTCCAGCCAGTTATCCCATGTCCATTTACCAACCTCGGCCGGCGGCAATTCCACTCCGGCTTCCTCGAACATCGTTTTGTTGTACGCCATTGCCCATGGGCCTACATCCTTCGGCAGGCCGTACAGATCGCCTTGACCGAGCTGCTTCCCGTCGTAGCGGTAACGGTCGAGCGCCTGCTTCCATACATTATCCTCTTGGAACAGCTCGGTCGTTTCTAGAAACGGCTGCAGGTTCTGAATCGTGCCGGCCTCGGCGAATTTATAAAATTGCGGCCCCGATACGTAGAATACATCCGGCGTTTTGCCTGAGGCGACCAGCGTGGACAGCTTTTGGTTGTACTCTGCCGGAGGCACGCTTGTATATTCAACCTTTACGTTCGGGTATTTCGTTTCATAGGACTTAATGAGCTTCGTGAATATATCCTTCTCCTGCGGGCTGCCATGGCCCATAAACGAAATCTTCACCTGCTCCTGCGGTGTATTTCCCGCGCCTTCTTCTTTATTGCCCGTGCTGCCGTTCGCGGCGGAGCCGCTGCCATTATTGCCGGATGAGCATGCAGATAGCAGCATCCCGAAGCATAATAGAAAAATAAGTCCAAGTCTTGCCGATTGTTTTCTCTTCATTTCGTTTGACCCTCCCTCGTAATTTAAACACGCTTGACGTACACTGTAAGCGCTTAAATCAATAAGCTCATTATAAATTATATTGTTATATGTTTATATACTAAATATAATATAAAAAAGCATCCTTGCACTAAAACTGTGCAAAGATGCTTGTTATAGGATAAAGCTTATTTTTTACAAAACTTCACGGGTACGACGATTCGCTGCGGCGTATATTCGCCTTGCAGCTGCGCATGCAGCAAATCAACCGTAACCCTGCAGATTTCATCCTCATTTTGCTGCAAATAGGATACATCCTGGAAATCCGGCTGGTCGAAGCAGACAAGCTCGATGTCGTCGGGCACTGATTTTTTCAACCGTTTGGCTGCGTAGTAGGTATAGTTGGTCAATTCCACATTGACTACGAATGCAGCTGAGACCGCAGGTCTCTCGTTCATGAAGGCTTCAATAATAGGCTGCGCGTTGCCGCTTGATATATCCTCGATTTTTAATATGCACCACAAATCCTTATCAATCGGAAGCTTCTTGGCCATATAGGCTTTCTCGAAACCGATCAAGCGCTCTTCGGTCGCTGTATTCGTAATTTCCGGGGTAATAAGCGCAATATGCTCGTGGCCGCTCTCCAGCAAATGCGTAATCGCCTGTTCCGTGCCGTTCACATTATCCGAGCTGACGCTGTACGTCCGGATCTCTTTGAGGAAGCGGTCGATCAGCACATGGGGAAATTTATCGAGCGACAATCGCAAAATACTATCATTATAGCGTTCCTCTTCCGTTGGAAACACTATTAGTCCCCGTACGCCGGAAGCGACCATCGATTCAATCGCCGCGCTCTCTTCGATTTGAGACTCCCGCGTAATGCGAACCTGCAAGCTGTATCCGCCAGCCGTCACGTATTTCTCAATGGAATCAAGGATTTTCTGATCCACCTTGGTCTTCATGCACGGCAAAATGAGTCCAATCACGTCTCTCGCATGGCTGGATGCAGCGGCTTCTACCGTGGATTCGCCATCCTGCCGCACAAACGTACCTTTACCCTGCACGCGAACAAGCACGCCTTCGTCCGCAAGCCCGATCAAAGCATTTTTGCTCGTAATTTGGCTGACCCTGTATTGCTCTGCCAGCTCTTTCTCTGAGGGGACACGGTCTCCGGGACGCAGCTTGCCTGTTTGAATTTGTCCTAAAATATCCGCTTGGATTTGTTTATATAAAGGATAATTTTTCACGTCGCACCCTCTTTTTTATATTAATATATTAAGTATACTAAATTAGTTATGATTTGTCTTTATAAAAAAAACTGCGCCTCCGAGGTTAAGAACCTGAAGGCACAGCTTTTAAACTTGCGTATTCCTCTTATTTGTTGCCCTTGTCATACAGCTCCTGAAGCTTCGGCTGCATTTCCTTCGCCCAATCAGCAGCCGTCATCTTGCCGTCCCATACCTTGCCTGCCTCTTGCCACATCGTATCGATCCATTTCGTATCCTTCGAGCCAAAATCTAATGTCGGATGACCGTAACCCTCGATGATATCAAGGAATACCTTGCGGTTAGCCGGCGCTTTATCATAGGCCACAAACTCGCCTTTTGCCATGTCGATCAGGTTAGGCACCGCTTGGCCCAGCTCGTAGTTTTGCTTCTGGCCTTCCGCGTCCAGCGCCAGGAATGAGGCGAGGTTAAACGCTTCCTGCGCATGCTTGGATTTGCTAGATACTGAGTAGCCCATCGACCCGACCCAGGTTCCCGCTTTGCCTGTCGCCGGATTTACCGGCCATGCCGCAATATCCCAATCGAACGGCAAATCCCAGAAGCCCGGTTGATCCCATGGGCCCATCGGGAACATGCCTACCTTGCCTGCCACGAAGCGCGAGTAAGAATTCATCGCCTTCTCATCCTCTGGCGACGGGGTTACGTTGTGCTTCAAACGAAGATCCGCTACCCATTGCATCGCGTTTGCGAATTCAGGCGTATCGATGGTAACCTTGCCAGTGCCGTAGTCGATGAAGTCTCCGCCGCTTGCCCATACCGCTCCTTCAAGCGTAAAGTTCGCTCCGCCGTAAATATCGACCTTGCCGTCGCCGTTATCATCCTTCGTCAGCTTTTTCGCCGCGTCCAGCCAGTTATCCCATGTCCATTTGCCCACCTCGGCCGGCGGCAATTCCACTCCGGCTTCCTCGAACATCGTTTTGTTGTACGCCATTGCCCATGGGCCTACATCCTTCGGCAGGCCGTACAGATCGCCTTGACCGAGCTGCTTGCCGTCAAAGCGGTAACGGTCGAGCGCCTGCTTCCATACATTATCCTCTTGGAACAACTCGGTCGTTTCTAGAAACGGCTGCAGGTTCTGAATCGTTCCTGCCTCGGCGAATTTATAAAATTGCGGCCCCGATACGTAGAATACATCCGGCGTTTTGCCCGATGCGACCAGCGTAGACAGCTTTTGGTTGTACTCTGCTGGAGGCACGCTTGTATATTCAACCTTTACGTTCGGGTATTTCGTTTCATAGGACTTAATGAGCTTCGTGAATATATCCTTCTCCTGCGGGCTGCCATGGCCCATAAACGAAATCTTCACCTGCTCCTGCGGCGTATTTCCCGCTTCTGCTTCTTTGTTGCCCGCGTTGCCGTTCGTGGCCGAGCCGCTGCCATTATTGCCGGATGAGCATGCTGACAACAGCATCCCGAAGCATAATAGAAAAATAAGTCCAAGCCTTGCCGATTGTTTTCTCTTCATTTCGTTTGACGCCTCCCTTTTGTATGTGCTGCATAAAATACGGTTTCGCCATCAAGGATTCTGCAAAGCGAAGCTTCATGCAATGAGCCATCCTATACTCGCTTCCGGTGCCCACTTTTTTTGCAAGCGCTTCCTTGATGAGCTTATTCTAGTTTATATTGTTATAAGTTTAAATACTGTATTTAGTATAAAAACTAAATTATTTTTCTCTAACTACATGTCCATGCTTCAATTTTGATCATTTTCTCAATCAATTTTGTATAGGCCCACCCTTCGATCCTCATTTTCGGCTGGTCACTTCATTAGAAAGACTTTTATTATACTAAGTTCAGTATATATTTAAATACTAACATACCTTATAATCCGTTTTGAAGCGCTTACATTATTTAAAAGGAGATGAAATCACTTGATCTTAGCCAAAAAAATGAGAATCGCTGCAAGCTCAACCGCCTTACTGCTTGTGCTCACTACCCTGTTAGCCTGCTTTCAAGCTTTTGCAGCACCAGGCTTAGCTTGGCCTACTAACACCTCCACTGTTTTTGCTCCATCTAACGGAGGGGTATGGTATCCGCGTTTGCTTAAGCTTAACAATAACGATATTCTTGCTTCCTTTGATACGAATGCCGGCGGCGGCAAAACAAGAATCATGATTGCCCGAAGCAACGACGGCGGGCACAACTGGTCTCCTGCCATACAAGCTGCAGCCGATGCTAGCGGCGATGTTGGCAACGGACAAATGCTTCAACTTGCTAACGGCGATATTTGGTTATCCTACCGGCTTGTCGTGCAGTCCGGCTCCAATTACAACACCTATCTTAGAACAAGAAAAAGCACGGACGGCGGCAATACGTGGTCGGATCTCGCAAACGGACAGATCGGTGCTACGACTGCCAGCTCCTTTAAAGGCTTATGGGAGCCGCATCTACAGATGTTAGGCAATACCGTCGCTGTTTATTATGCGGATGACGGTCCTGCGGCAGCCGGAACAACGGGTCTTCAAAAGCTCATTATGAAAACCTGGACCGGAAACGGCTGGAGCGCCGAAACGGTTGTCAGCGACGGCGTTGCCGCGGGTTCGAGAGACGGTATGCCCGTCGTCACCCAAATGGCGGACGGAAGATATATGCTTGTTTTCGAAGCGACAGATGTTGCCGGTCATCCCTTCGTCATCAAATATAAGATTTCAGCTGACGGCTATAACTGGAATGTGCCCCGTCAAACCTTGTATATTCCATCAAAGGCCGGCAAAAAAGCCGGCGCTCCCTTTGTCGTGAAGCTCGGGGACGGTCGACTTCTCGTTTCCTTCCAAACCGATAATGACAGCATTAACACCGGCGACGCCTACTCCTCCATGTATACGATGATTAGCGCCGATAACGGAGCGACCTGGCAGTTCCGCACCAATATTTTTCCGGTAAGCGACTCGACCAGCTCCAATTGGAATGCCTTGCTCCCTATAGACGCTACGCATGTGCTGGCGGCAACTAGCTCGAACTATCCCGGCAGCGGCGTTTATGTTCGTTTCGGCCATGCCGTCACACCCTCCAACGCGAATCTGCTTACGAATTGGAGCTTCGAAACCGCCAATGTAAGCGGCTGGTCCACGTACGGCGATGATTATCCCACACGAATTAAGGTTCACGGTACAAATGACGGCGTTGGCGTCCCGGCCGCAGATGGCAATCATTTTATCGGATTAGCCGGAACGAGCGGCCCTGCAACGGCTTATGTCGGTCAAACCGTCAGCGGTCTAGATAACGGCAATTATACGATGCGCGCGTATATGCGAAGCAGCGGCGGGCAAAGCGCATGCGTCATGGAAGCCAAAGACTTTGGCGGTACGATGCGGCAAATAACTTGTCCGGTAACGACGGCTTGGACGCCGGTTACTCTCTCCAATATTGCGGTTACGAACGGGCAAGCAACGGTTGGATTTTTTGCCTCGAACACGCTAGCAAGCCAATGGGTCGATATAGACCGTGTTGAATTTTATCGTAATGACGTTTATAACGGTGTGGTATCCGGCGGTGTGTATAAGCTCGTAAATTCGAACAGCGGAAAAGCGCTCGAGGTTGACGGCTGGGGGACGGCAAACGGAGCCAATGTGCAAATTTGGACGGAAGGCGCGAGCCAAGCGAATCAGCTATGGCAAATCACGCATGTGGGAGGCGGAGCATACAAGCTTATTAATACGAATAGCGGCAGAGCGCTTGAGGTTAACGGGTGGGGCACGGCGAACGGAGCGAACGTGCAAATCTGGGATTATGCTGGCACCCCAAATCAGCTCTGGAAGGTCGTCGATACGGGCAGCGGATATATGAAGCTTATCGACTCAAACAGCAATAAGGCATTAGATGTATCAGGCTCGGGGACGGCGGACGGCACCAACGTTCAAATTTGGGACGATCTGGGCAACGGCGCCCAAAAGTGGAAGCTCGTGAGGGTGAGTTAATCGGAGAATGTGTGGTCCCGTCAAGGTTATATACCTTGCGGGACCACGTTTTTTTTGCGGATTATAAAAGCACAGGCTATTCCTCGTAAAGCATTCTTCTTGTCATTCCGCCGTCCAGCGTAATGTGGGTGCCCGTCACAAAGTCATTTTGGGGATCGGTCAAATAAAGGCATGCACGCGCAACATCCTCCGGCTTGCCGACCCGCTGCGACGGATGCTGCGTATGGTCCGCTTCACGCAGCTGGCTGTAATCGCCCGTTTCAATCCAGCCTGGGCATATCGCGTTGACCGTGATGCGATCCTGACCTAAAGATACGGCCATCGCATGCGTCAACGACAAAATCCCTCCCTTGGAAGCGGCATAAGCTTCCGAATTCGGCTCCGACATCATCGCCCGGGTGGATGAAATGTTCACGATGGCTCCGCCGCCTGTAGTTCGCATAAGCTTAGCTGCTTCCCGTGAGCAGACAAACGTCCCGCGCAAATTCGTATTGACGACGCTGTCCCACTCCTCGATCTCCAAATCATAGGGGGACTTCCATATGCCAAAGCCGGCGTTGTTAATGACAATGTCCAGTCTGCCAACAAGCGTCTGGACATCCTGCAGCAGCCGGGTAATCTCCTCAGGCTTGCTCATATCGGCCGTAATGGACAAGGAATGATAGCCGGCCTCCTCCAGCAGCAAAGCCGTTTGCTCCAGCCCTTCTTCATTTTTATCCGCAATAATAGGAAGAGCGCCTTGCTCGGCGTAAGCCAGCGCAAGCGCCCGGCCGATTCCAGCTCCGGCCCCTGTTATGAGTACATGCTTATCCTCGTATGTTAATTTCATATGAACTCCTCCTCAGGCTAATCCAGCTTTACGATAGAGTTTATAGCAAAATAAATGAAAATGGAAATGGTTAACTCTTAGCATTCCTATTAAAATAGAGATGCGACCGCTAGTTCCCGCTAGTTCCCGCCAGTCCCCTAAGGAGATGATTATTTTGCGTATTCAAGCTGTGTTTTTCGATTTGTTTGAAACGTTAATCACCGAGTTTGAAGAAGGACAACGTAAATCCGTTCGTTCCATCGATTATTTCGAATTATTCGGTTTGCGCAATGAAGATTTCAAGCGTGAATGGGGGAATCGGCAGGTGCAAAGAATGACCGGCTTATTACCGAATTATTTTGCCGCAATCAAGGACATTTTAGAAAGCCGAAATTTAAAAATAGACACTCAAGTGCTCGACCGCCTTTATCATGATCGTGTCGTTGAAAAAAGGATTCCCTTTCAACAGATCCATCCCGAAATCATACGGACCTTAGATCGTCTGCGAGCCATGGATATGAAGCTTGGAATCATCAGCAATTGCACGGAGGAAGAAGTAAGGCACTGGCACGAAAGCGAGCTTGCCGGTTATTTTGACGATGTTATTTTCTCCTACGAGGTTGGAGCGGCTAAGCCTGACGGACAGATTTATAAGCTGGCTTGCGAACGGTTGGAGGTGGCGCCCGGGCAGTCTGTTTTTGTCGGTGACGGCGGCTCAAAAGAATTGGACGGTGCAAGCAAAGCAGGATTGCTGCCTTTTCATGCCATTTGGTTCAATACTTACATCGAAAGCGCTTATAAGAAGCTGCTTCATCCCGAACAACTGCTGGATGAGCTCGCTGTCTTAAGCAACCAACCGGGACCGGGTTGATCAAACAACCGGCCACCGTTTCAAATACGCATCATTATCTATACCAGACAATGATCCTACCTCGTGTGCGCGTTTTCGACGAGTCAGCTCACGCGCACCCTCCCGGTTTAAGGTTGTTACAAAATCGTGTCAAATAGTCTGAAAATTTAATTTAATAGGCTTAAAATGGTGCAAAAGCCCTTGTCATCCTTTTCAAAAAAGCATATGATAAAAGCAAGAAAAGGTTGTGAATGTTTTCACATAATAACTAAGGTTGTGAAATAATTCACGTTGTAAAGACGGCTGCAGCTGCTGCTATCCTCTTTACATCTACTATAGGAGGCGTTCAAAATGACAATGAACATCGCAGTTATCGGTTGCACACACGCAGGAACCGCTGCTATCACCCAAATGGCAAAGCTTCACCCAGACGCTCGCATTACGGTCTATGAACGGAACGACAATATCTCGTTTCTCTCGTGCGGAATCGCCCTGCATGTCGGCGGCATCGTAAAGGATGCTGAGCAATTATTTTATGCAACGCCCGATCAGCTCGCAAAGCTCGGCGTGACGACGAATATGCGCCATGATGTGCTAGCCGTCGATACGGATGCCAAAACCATTCGGGTCCGCAATCTCATCACGGGCAGCGAATTTACGGACAGCTACGATAAGCTCGTCGTAACGACAGGCTCGTGGCCGATTATCCCGCAAATGGACGGAATCGAGCTTGAAAACATCGTGTTATGCAAAAACTACAACCACTCGCAAACCATTATTGAGAAGGCCAAAAATGCGAATCGGATCGCCGTAATCGGTGCCGGTTATATCGGAATTGAGCTCGTCGAAGCCTTCGAACTGTTAGGCAAGCAAGTAACCTTAATCGATAACATGGAGCGCATTTTGTATAAATATTTGGATAGTGAGTTTACCGATTTGACGGAGCAAGCGCTTCTGGATAAAGGAATTACGATCGCAACCGGGCAAACCGTCACTTCGTTCAAAGGCACGGAAGGGAAAGTAACGACCGTCATGACGACTGCAGGCGAATATGAGGCGGATCTTGTTGTCCTTTGCATCGGCTTCCGACCAAATACAGAGCTGCTTAAGGGGCAAGTCGACATGCTGCCAAACGGAGCCATAATCGTTGATGATTATATGAGAACGAGCAAGCCTGATGTATTTGCCGCCGGCGACAGCTGTGCCGTCCATTACAATCCAACGGGTCAAAATGCCTACATCCCGCTTGCGACAAACGCTGTGCGCATGGGGACGCTCGTAGCCAAAAACCTTATTCAACCCACCGTTCGCTATCTCGGCACGCAAGGCACATCGGGGATCAAAATTTACGATTACAACATCGCGTCGACAGGCTTAACGGAAACGGCTGCCCTTGCCGCGGGCATGAATGTGAAAAATGTCACAATCATAGATCATTACCGTCCCGAATTTATGCCTACACATGAACAAGTTACTTTAAAGGTCGTCTATGAGGCGGATAGCGGCAGAATTGTCGGTGCTCAGGTGTTATCGAAGGTTGATTTGACGCAATCGATCAATACGATTTCGGTTTGCATCCAGAACAGCATGACGATGGACGAATTAAGCTACGTCGACTTTTTCTTTCAGCCGCATTACAACAAGCCGTGGAATCTTCTTAACCAAGCCGGCTTGCAGGCCGTATAATGTTCGAAGAAGCAGCGATGAAGCTCTACTCACAATCGCTGCTCCTTTTTTCCACCGAATTTCTGCGCGAAACTTTTCCTTTAAAATATATGCGTAGCAAATCCCGTTGCTTATCGTATCAAACCTGCCGTAACCATACGCCGACTTAGCAAAGAGGAGCCACCTTTACCAGGATGGCTCTTCTTTGCTGCCTGCTATTCCGTATCCGCCGGAGGTTTCCCGAAGTCGGGCGTTCCGTCGCTGTTCCATGTAAACACCTTCGCGCGGGCATGACGGTTAGGATCAAACAGCGGATCGCCTACAATCTCTTTGTAGCTGCGGGCATGGTAAATCAGAATATCCTGCTCGCCGTCCTCCGAAACCGTGAAGCTGTTATGACCTGGCCCATATTGACTCGTTTCCGGACAGCTGGCAAACACGGGTGACTGCGACTTCATCCAGGAAGCCGGATCAAGCAGGTCGCTTGATTCCGAAGCAGTTAGCAAGCCCATCGCATAATGATGGTTCGTGGCGCTTGCGGAATACGTCATAAAGATCTTTCCGTCCCGCTTCAGCACAGCCGCCCCTTCGTTCACCATAAAGCCGATGACTTCCCAATCCAGCTCTGGCTTCGTGATGAGCACCTGCTTGCTTTTGAGCGTCCAAGGGCTGCTCATAGCAGCGATGTACAAATTGGTATTGCCCTGAATGGCAGGATCCTGCTGCGCCCATACTAGATACTGCTCATCATTATGCCTGAAGGTCGTTGCATCCAGCGAAAAGGAATCCCAGTCCGTTATAATCTGGCCTTTCTCGGTCCAGCTTCCTTCAAGCGGATTGGCCGATTCATTCTCAAGAACGTACATACGATGCCGGAACGGCGCATCTTCCCTTGCTGCGGCAAAATAGATATACCATTTATCATCGATAAAATGCAGCTCCGGCGCCCAAATATGCTTGCTCATCGGTCCTGAATCATGCTGCACCCATACGACTGCTCCAGCGGCATCGCTTAAGCCGGAAATCGTCGCAGCTCTGCGCAGCTCGATACGGTCATACTCGGGAACGGAGCCCGTAAAATAATAATAGCCGTCCGTATGCTTCCAAACCCAAGGATCTGCCCGCTGCTCTACCAACGGATTTCGCAGCTGCGCAAGCGACTGCCCGGATGTTTGTGTACTTGTCATTTCTCTCAATCCTCCAGCCCATAATTCGATATGCAAGGAACGCATCAGGTCGTAATCATTAATATATTTATGAATGGCTTATTCAGTGTTAAATATTATTTGTCAAGCCATCTTTTTACCTATAAAATAAATGAATAGTTTATCTAAGTTTAAGCCGGATTTACGTCGAAAAAAAAGCGTTATCCATCACCATGTAGTTTAAGCTGCTGTTCGGTTAACATTTTTATTAACCTCAACCTAACCTTTGATAGGCCCGAGTTGAAACTGGCAGCTATTATTTTGTTAATTAGCGAAGCGGAGTGAAAGCATGAAGATCGATATTTCTGATACCCATTTACCCATCTATGAAGCGTTAGCCAGCGATGTGCGGCTTCGAATTATTCAACTGCTTGCCCTGCAGGAAATGAACATCAAGGATCTTGCCCAAGCGCTTGAGCTCAGCAGTCCGATCATGACCATGCACGTCAAGAAGCTGGAGAAAGCCGGACTAATCAGCTCAGAGATGGTCTCAAGCAGCGGCGGCACCAAAAAAATGTGCAAGCTCATCACCGACAGCATAGAAATTGATTTCCCTTCCAAAAACCGTCCCGCGCTGCGCACCTATCACGAAACCATCGTTTCCATCGGCCATTACACCGACTTTGAAGTGGAGCCTACCTGCGGCCTCGCTACGACCGTCAAAGTCATCGGCATGTTCGACGAGCCTCGCTTTTTCCTGGACCCTGACCGTATGAATGCCAAAATTTTATGGTTCAGCAGCGGCTTCATCGAATACAAGACGGCCAATTTCCTGCTCAAAAGCGAGAGGCCTACCGAGCTTGAAATCTCGTTCGAAATCTCGTCCGAGGCGCCTTTTGCCAATGAAAATTGGCCATCTGATATTTCCTTCTACTTAAACGGCACGAAGATCGGCCTCTGGACCAGTCCCGGTGACTTCGGCGGAAAACGCGGCAAGTACACCCCTGACTGGTGGTGGGACGAAATTAATCAATACGGCCTGCTTAAGGTGCTGAAAATAACGCCAAACGGAACCTTTATCGACGGCCAGCAAATTTCCGACGTCACTTTAGATGAGGTAAACATCCTCAGCAAACAATGGAAGTTCCGCATTGCAGTCGAAGAGGATGCCGAAAACGTTGGCGGCGTCACTTTATTCGGCTCCGGCTTCGGCAATTATAACCAAGACATCGTGTTCAAGCTTTATTACGAAAGAAACGAGTAGAACCTGTAGCGTTAGCCGCTAGCTCTTCAGCCTGTAAAACGTAACCGATTGCTTGGGAAGGTCCAGCGTAAACGGATTTGATAATCCGTAGATGGATTGTTCTTAAGTCTGCACCCCATCCGGCCGGCTTGGCAAACGTACTTTCCATCCTGGATCCGCAAGGAGCGATAGCTTCGTTCCTTGCGGCGAGTCGGATAGCCCCAGTATATTAATCGATACCTTCATAGCACGCCCCTTCGCGTTTACGAGCTTCCGTATCATCTCTTTTCATCCGTCTTCTCGCCCCTGCCTGCTATGTAGTAAAACGGTTCCTCGCTTATGTTCCACACCGCGCATATCGTCCATGCAGCCAGCATCAGTAATTCGGCACCCTCCATATTCGCACAACATCAACCTGGTGGGCATCATGCATATCAAGTAAAACTAACCTCTCTTAGCACTACATCATTTTACTCTCTACTTGTGGCTTGCTGGTAGGACGGCAACCTCCACATTCCCACAAAAATCAACCTGGTGGGCATCATGCATATCAAGTAAAACTAACCTCTTCTTAGAACTACATCATGTAAAACGGGTATTCGTGATGGCTTTCAGCAAGTTTAACTGGAAAAGCTCCCGTTAATTTTGAAGCAAGTAGGTTCTCCGTTAAATTAGATGGAATTTCTCCCGTTAAAATTGTTGTTTTAAGCACTTGGAAGCATTTTTGTTGAGATTAACAGGAGTTTTTCCAGTTAAATGCTCCAAAACAACCAATTAATGAAAATTAACTGGAGTTATTCCCGTTATTTTCGCGCGACTGTTCGAGCTAAAACCGGCTGCGCCGACGAAAGCCTCCTGCATCTCGCATGAGAGCAGGAGCTTCTCGGTCTTATTCGCCCGCGATACCGGAACGCTCGACGCTTTCCACGAAATAACGCTGCGTGAACATATACAGGATCAGGACCGGCAGGATTGTAAGCATAACCCCCGCCATAACTTGGTTTTGCAGCGTAGGCGCCATGCCGAGCGTGCCCGCGGATACCGAGCTCGATGCCTGCTGGAGATCCAAATTCGCGTTTCCGTTGAAGAAGGCCATATTTTGCGCCAGATTGAAATATTCCGGGACGAGCAAATACATGTTGGGCTCGAACAAGTCATTCCAGTGCCATACGACCGAGAACAAGAAGACGACCAGCATCGCAGGCTTCGCGAGCGGGAACATGATCATCCAGTACGTACGGAACGCGCCCGCTCCGTCGATTCTCGCGGCTTCCTCCAGCACATTCGGGAGCGTCCGATAAAATTGGATGAAGATGAGCACGAATAAGGAGCCCTTCAGCCCATGTCCGAGCAGCGCCGGCACCACGAACGGCAAATGCGTATTTACCCAGCCCAGGTCGAGGAAAAAGGTAAACAGAGGGACTACGATGGTTTGCGGCGGTACAAGGAACGTAAACACCACCATCGCCAGAAACAGCGATTGGCCAGGAAAGCGGTAGCGCGCGAAGCCGTAGCCTACGATCGAGCAGCTTATTACCTGCAGGACCGCGCTGCCGAACGAAATAATTACGCTGTTCAGCAAGCCGGGCCAGAAATTGATCTCTTCCAGCGCGATCGAATAATTCGTCAGGCTGAACTGCTTCGGAATCCATTGAATCGTAGCATCTGCTACGTCCTCCGGCCGCATAAGCGATTTCGATACCATGTACAGCAGCGGATAGACGAACACAAATGCCAAGCTAAGAATGACTAAATAGTAGAAGAACGTTCCGGCAACTCCCCGGCCGCGCTTCATCCACGTGATCTTCCAGACCGCTTCCGCTTTGCCTTGAAGGCCGGCATATTTTTCGGTCATACTAGGTGAACTCATGCCCACTACCCCCTACCTTCGGTCGCTGACAAGCTTTTGCGGAAAACGAAGAACACGACCGCCAGCACGACCGAAATCACAATAAAGTAAATCCAGCCCATCGCAGAGCCGTAAGCGTAATTATTCGTTTTGAACACGTTGTTCATAATATGGTTCATAATCTGGTTATCCGTTTTGGTGAACGAGTTCACGACGCTGTACAGCGTGTTCACGAACATCATCGGCATAATCATCGGGAAGGTGATTTTCCAGAAGCTTTCCCATTTTGTTGCTCCATCACATTTGGCCGCTTCATATAAAGCAGGAGAAATGGTCTGTAAGCCCGCGATGAAAATCAGGATCTGAACGCCGGAATCCCACATGACGAGCGTAAGCGAATCTGCATACTGAAGCAGCGGTTCCAAAATACTTTCCGGTATGAAGGCGTTCAGCATGCTGAACAGGTCGTACTGGTAGAAGATCGGGAGCTGGGCAGCGCCCTGCTCCAGCAGCTCCCTCAGAATTGCGCCCGACGCGATAATGACCGGCAGGAAGAAAATGCCGCGAAATAACGTACGGCCGCGAAATTGGCGATTAAGCAGCAAAGCGCTGAACATCGCAAAAATTAGAATCAGCGGCACCTGCGACAGCATCGTCGTAATCGTGCTTTGCAGCAGCGGAACAAAATCGATGTCGGTCGTGAACGCAGCCCGGTAATGGGTTAAGCCCGTATAGGAAGCTTTTAGCCCTTCCTTCGTAACCTCTAGATTATTAAGCGAATAATAGAGTGACTTACCGAGCGGGATGACCATGAACAGCAAGAAACCGACAATCCATATGGAAATGAACGAGTAGCCCTCAAAGATGTGACGGCCCCTCATCGAGAGTCCTAATTTTTTGCCCATGCTCATTCCCCTCCGTTCTGCATGAGATAGCCTGCCGCAGGAACAGAAAGACCATCGACCGTCGCCGGTGTACCGCCATAATTGACAATAACTTTCGTTCCGTTCGCGTAAGTCGTTCTGTAAACGTCGCTGCCCAGCTTCTCGTGATCGGCTATCGCTTGATTCGAGATTGCTTTATAAATGGGCTCAAGCTCTTTATATTGCTCGGCAGCATCATCAATCCATGTCGTATATTGCGAGCTCCACAGCCGGTCCTCCAGCGTACGCTGAAGCTTCGTCGTCGGCGCGTAGGTCAGCTCCAGACTAGGCAGCGCGCCGTATTCAACCATCCGCAGCAGCTCGTTTTGCGCATCGTTACGCAGATTGATCGGGTTAGCCGCATAAGGTACTAATCCGCGCACCGCGATTTGGTAGAAAGGCACGGTCTCGTCATTGTAAATAAAATGGCTGGAATCCAGCGGCACATCGCTTATGCCGTCTATATGCCCGAGCATGTAAGCAAAGCCGTAATCGACCGATGCCCCGCCCGTCGCTTTGCGTACTTCATCAGCGGCTTTTACCCATGCGGCTGCCGTCTCGCCGCGCGTCGTGAGCGATTTTGAATCGATATCGGAATACAGCGTATCTCCCCAGTAGGCAAGATGCACGCCTGAAATGCCCAGCTTCGCATAATCCTTCAGCTCTTTATTCAAGTGCTTGCTGATGACGCGCTCCGGCTTCATCCAGTAGAAGAGCCTGCTGTCGTCATTCCATCTGCTGCCGATAAAATAATCGGTGCTTGGCGCAACCTCCCGGTCCATGCCGCGAATCGCATCCTTCCCCTTCTTCATGCCGTCGCTCTCCGAG
Organism: Paenibacillus sp. LPE1-1-1.1; assembly: GCF_040676435.1. Classification (NCBI taxonomy): domain Bacteria; kingdom Bacillati; phylum Bacillota; class Bacilli; order Caryophanales; family Paenibacillaceae; genus Paenibacillus; species Paenibacillus sp. LPE1-1-1.1. The sequence continues at coordinate 536,328 of NZ_JBEGHY010000012.1, read as the reverse complement.
AAGGCGCGGGCATAATTAGCTTCCAAATAAAGCGAAACGCCTTTATTAGCCGCATAAGCGGCAAGCTCCTTCAGATCCTTCGCCCCGCCCAGCTTCTTCTCTACCGGGAAATGATCGGGCTGATCGCCATACAAGCCGTCATCGGACCATCCTGCAAAAGTAAGCTCTAAATCCGTTATCCCTTTTTGCTGGAAAGCATCGATAATTTCGCGCGCCTGCTCAAAGGTCGTCATGGTAATGAACGTGCTTCCGAGTACTTCATCCCGCGAAATACCGCCGAGCAGCTTCACCTTCACAGGTACGGTCGTTTGCTCGGCAGGTTTAACCGCCTGCTCGTCTTGCAGGTATTTGCCGTATGCCTGCGCCATGCCGACATAATCAGCCTGCTTATCCTGCAGCAGCACGTAACGCGTTTGCCGATCGCCTTTGATCCAGTTTCCTTGGAAAAACGGAATTTCGCCCGATGTTCCAATAAAGATCACATCGCTCCAGCGGTATACGAATTCCGCGGACGTCCGGTAATACGAAATCGCGCGTATGCCCGATGGCGTACCGTTGATTTTCGCATCATACTGTCCCTTCGTTACGATTCCGAGCGAAGCGATTTCATTCCGGTAGTTGCCGAAAACAGGCAGCGCCACCGCTTCCTTCGGCGCCAGCTTTTGTCTCCACAGCTGATCGATGTTTTCATGCGACTGCGTAACGTAAGCGGGATCCGCGCCGTAAATCATTTCCGAGTAGCCTGCAAAAAATTGCGGATGCTTCGCGCTGTATTTCATAAGCGCGCCTGAGCCGTCCGGCAGGAAGATTGCGCCTTCCTCCGTATCGGCAGCCGCGTTCCAGAACGGCAGCGGCTCAATGCTCACAAATTTTGCTTTGCCTGATTCTTTAATCGAGGATTCCGGAATCGTCAGCTCGAAGCCGTTTTCCACCAAGCGGTACTCCATGGCAAACTCAAGCTTTTCCTTTACGAATTGGAAGGTAACCTTAGCCCCGCCATCGTTGGTTTCGATTTTTAGCTTGTTTTCCTTTTCCTTCGTTAAATACGTTTGAACCGTATCGGAACCCTCCGTGTATTTCACATGAACGGCCGCGTCCATAAACTTCTTGTTATTGGGCATCGTCGTGCGAGGCAGCTGCGGCGTGCCCAGCCACTCCGTATCCGTTCGTTTATCAACGAGACGAATATTGCCCGTCTTCTCGTCGATGTACATTTTGTAGCCGTCGTTTTCCGCAATCTGCTTCGTCGCCGTGACAGGATACAGCTTCACATTCCCCGCGGCAGCAGGTACCGCCGTCTCCACCACGGTGTCCACAGAAGCTTCATCAGCCGGTGCTTCCACTGCTGCCGTCGCTTCCGCCTCAGCCGTGCTTCCGCCAGCATCTTCCTCTGTCTGCACCTCGTTAATCCCTTCCGCGGTCCCGATTGGAGGGAATATGCTGACAACGAGCAGCAATGCCGCGATAATAAGCCATTTTCGTTGTTTCCTCATCTCGTCCACCTACCTTCGGAAGTTTATTTCTTTGAACATGTCTACCACAAAGTTAATAAGCTGATTGACTAAGCCAAACATGAGAATGCCGATAAACCAGATGATCAATATGCCGACGATGCTCAGCACCGTGATCCATATCATTTTCATCAACTCGAAATCATGAACGATTCTGACCTTCAGCAGCAGCAGCCAGCATACCCAATAAACGGTGAAATTGATCAGGAACGAATAAATCGAGCTTTCATCCAGCGCCAAAATATTCGTAAGCAGCGTAATCGGGATAATGAAGATCGCATACGGCACCAGCGCAAACGCGCTGCCGACGAATACTTCCTTGAACTTCCCTTCTCCCTCAAGGATGGCGCTGACTCCCCAATTGGACACGGTCCAGGTTAACCAAGGCACCACGATCCAGATCAGCTCATGCACGAACGAAATCTCGTAGGTTTCCCTCGTCTCAAACGCGTAGCCCGTAATTAGAATCGCAATCATTCTCGCTAAATAAGCGAGTGCGACAATGAAGAGCGCTTGCCCCCACTTAATGCGGCCCGGCTCCTGAATGTCATGGTAGAAATCAATCGGGTGCACGAGCACCTGCCGCATCATTTTAAACGTTGCGATCATGGGGCACCCCTCCCTTCATGCCAACCGCTCTAGCGGTATTTCGAGCTGCTAAAATCGCAGTCATCCTTCTCCACAGGAATGGAATGACATAGCGCAATGCCACGATCAGCACAATGATGGCTAAGCAGATCCATGCAAAATGCTCTCTAATATATTCCTTCCGGTATTCCTTGAACGCGACCGAATAATCGAAGCGCGATCTTGCCAGCTCAAAGTAAGTCATAGCATCCTTATAGTTTTCTGCTTTATAGAGCGATTTGCCGATGGCCAGATAGGCGAGATCGAAGTTTGCATTCAAATGCAGCACCTCGTTCCACATTCCCTCGGCTTCCTTATAGCGACCGTCAACGAACAGCCGCGAAGCATCATGCACCAGATCGGCGAACGGCGTCGTCCGAAACAGATCGATCCGGTTACGTCCTTTGTCTACCACATACACCGTGCCGTCTGCCGACTGCGCAAGGCTCGACGGCGTAATGAACAAGCCGTTCTGATCCCCGAGACCGCCGAACACGAACAAAAAATTGCCCAGCTTATCGTATTGATACACCTTGCTGGATTGCAGATCGAGTGCCGTAATGACGCCGTCCTTGTCGACAGCAAGGTCAAGAAACGACGGTACCTCGAACGGGCCGGCATCGAAACGTCCGCCGTACCTTTTCGGAACGACATTGAGCGTGTCTACGCCAACGGGCGACAGCCGCTTCAATTGATTCATTTCCGTTCCGAGCGTGGACGTGTAAATAAAGCCTTCCGCATCCTGCACCGCATTGGAGAACTCAAGCGGCTTCACGACCGACAGCTTTGCCTTCTGCTCATCCGTCGCGACAAGCTTCACGAACAAGCGGCTCCAACTGAAGCCGACGTGGTTGGCGCCGTAAAAGCCTTTGAATTGGCCGTTTGGATCAATTTGAATGAGTCCCTGCGTGTTGCCGTCGCTCACGACAAACATATAATTACGCTTATCGACGAGAAGCTTCGAGGGAGAATAGGAGAAGGTCGCTCCCAGCAGCGGGCTTTCCGGCTTGCCGTACTGCTTCTCGAATTTTCCGTTTTGATCAAAAATCGCGATCCGCTGGTTTTTCGTATCGGCTACATATACGGTACCGTCCTGCTTTACATAAACGCCCTTCGGCTCGTTCAGCATGCCGTCCCCTTCGGTGTCGCCGATGATTTTCAGAACCTCGTGATTTGCATCCAAATGCACGACGCGGCTGTTTCCGGTGTCAACGACATAAATCGTTCCGTCGTCCGCAAGGAAAACATCCTCGGGTGCGTTAAACGGTCCCGACGACAAGTTAAAACCGTCAATCGAGCTCTCGTACATGTACCCGTTGATCGAGTGAACGTCTTCGCCCAGCTTATTCCTCGTATACCCCTCGTAAGGCGAGGCGGCGAACGTTTGAACCGGTAGAGCCGCAACTAACATCAGTAAAGCGATAGCCGTACTGACAACGCATCGGAATATCGTAACCTGCTTCATCCCGGTTGTCCTCCTACTCTTTCAGACCTGAATGCGCCATCGTTTGCAGCACCAGGCGCTGCGTGACGATAAAGACGATAATCGTCGGCACAATCATCAATAAACTTGCAGCCGCCAATGTGCCGACACGCGCGACCACACCATATCCGCCGCTTAATGTCTGAATCGCAAGCGGCAATGATTTCATATCCTGATCGGTCGTATATACCATCGCCGGATACGGATCGTTCCAGGCGGAGATAAAGCTGAATAAAGCAAACGTAGCAATGGCCGGTTTCAACATTGGCATCACGACAACCCAAAACACCTTCCATTCGGATGCGCCGTCCATGCGGGCCGCCTCAAGTAGGGCATCCGGAATTTGGCGCAAAAACTGCGTCATCAAAAACATCCCGATCGGAGCGGCCAAATAAGGCAATATCATCGCCCAATACGTATTGATCAGGCCGATTTTGCTGATAAGCAAATATTGCGGAATTTGAACGACCATCGGCGAGAACATGATCGCAAGCACGACCATGTTAAAAATCGCGCTGCGGAACGGCATGTTATGCTTCGCGAGCGGGTAAGCCGCCATTGCCGATACGATAATGCCGAAGCCGACGATGCAGGAGCTAATCAGCAAGCTGTTAAAAATAAACCGCGAGAACGGAACGCTCGTCGTTCCCGTTATGAGCAATAGATCGCGAAAATTGATCAACGTCGGGTTGTTTACGAAAAACCGCGGCGGGAACAGGAACAGCTCGCTTGTCGGTTTAAAGGCGGTAGATACCATGTAAACGAGCGGTGCAAGCATCAAAAGACCGAACAACGTTAGAAATAGATAGAGGAGAAAGCCGCCCCAGTCCTTCCTGCCCTTTACTGCGCCAGTCATATCGGTTCAGTCCTTTCCTAGCCATTTGAATATGAGACGGTTCAGTCCGATCATCATGACGAACAGCACGACCGCGATGGCCGCAGCATAGCCCATCTCAAACTTAATAAAGGCGTAATCGAATAAATGCGTCAAAATCGTATGGCCCGCGTACAGCGGACTCGGCAAGCCGACGAGCTGGACACTGACATCGAATACGGTCAGCGAGCTAACGACCTGGAGCACCGCACCGAACAGTAGCTGCGGCTTAACCGACGGCACCGTAATATAAATGAGCTGCTGCCATCTATATTTGATGCCGTCAATTTCCCCTGCCTCATACAAATCCTTCGGTACGTTTTGAAGACCGGCAAGGAAGGCCAGAAAGCCTACGCCCATCGACATCCACAAGGAAACGATAATGATAACGGGAACGATCGAATTAATATTTTGCAAAAACAAATACGGCTCGTCGATAATGCCCAGCTTCGATGCAAAATAGTTGAGCAGTCCCTTGCGGTCGCCCGCAAACAGATAGAGCCACACGACCGACATCGCCGTCGCGCTCGTTATCGATGGCGTGTAGTAACAAAGCGTATAGAAAAAACGGTATTTTTGCGGAATTTGGCTGATAAGCCAAGCCAGCAGAAACGCCATGACATAGCCGACCGGCCCTGTAATGAACGCGAATTTCAAGGTAATGCCAATCGCTTTGAGGAAGATATCGTCATCAACGAACAAGAGCCTGTAATTGGAGAGGCCGATAAATCTCGGCGCCTCCAAAATGTTGTAATACGTGAAGCTCAGAACGACCGATGTGACGACCGGAACGATCGTAAACAGCGTGAACAGAATGAGGAACGGGGCGAGAAACAAGTAGGATACCTTGTTTCTCTTCATTTCCTGCCACAGCAAGGACATTTTCCCCGGCTTGCGGAGGCGCTCCGCTTTTGGAGTGTCCACGGTTATCGCCGCCGGCTCTGTGTTCATTTTCACGGACTATCGCCTCCTTTTGAAGCTGCCTGATCGGCGGGTTCTTCGTTTAAACCAAACTCTTCGCGCTTCTTGCGCAGTTCCTTATCGATTTCCTTAACGCCTTCCTCCACCGCTTCGCGCGGTATCTTGCCGTTCAATACGATTTGGTTCCAAATATTCGCGATATGCCTTGTCGTATAGTAACCGCCAATAACGACCTCGCGCTCCTTGAACCATTCCCATTGCTCCAGGATGGCCTCGATATCCGAGGACTGCCAAGGCATACGCTGCAGCGCTTCGATATTGGCCGTATTCCATCTCGCCTCGACGCCGAGCAGCGCTTCCAGCTCAGAGCCGAATCTTTCCTGCGTATCCGCGCTCGTCCACCACTTCAGGAATTCCCATGACTGTTCCTTCATGTCCGTGTCTTTGAAGATCATGCCCGTTTGCGCTAGGCCCCCGGTCGAACGGTTAATTTGCCCGTCCTCCTGCTGAATGCCCGGCATCGGCTTCATTCCCCACCAACCCGTCAGCTCCGGCGCTGCGGTCGACAGCAGTACATAGGTCGAGTAATCCGCTACCCCGATCGGCATTTCGCCGGAACGGAAGCGGTTATAGAAGTCGGCTTGCTTCGAGATTTTAAAATTCGTGAACAGCCCCGTCCACAGCTTGAACGCCTCCATCGCCTCCGGCGAATCGAGGTTTGAGAATTTACCGCCTTCACGGTAGAACTCGCTGTTCTGCTGGAATAGGAACGGAGCGAATTCATTGATTGCAAGGGCCGGATTGTTCGGCGCATGCGGGTAGAAGAAGTCCATCCCGTTTTGCTGCAAAATAGGGATAAGATCCATCACTTCCTGCCAGGTATCCGGAATTTCTTCCTCCTTTATGCCCAGCTGCTGCATAATATCCTTGCGATAGAACAGCATGTTGAAGTTTTGATTCTCCGGCAGGGCATAGCTGCCGCCGTCATATTTGTAAGGAATGAGTGCGCCTGGCCTGAAGCGCGCGGCTACCTCATCGTAATCTTCGTACTCCTCCAGGTTGACCAGCCCGTTCCGGACGGCGTAATCGATCGGAATTTCGCCCTCTACGCCAAGCGCGACATCCGGTGCCAGACCGGCAGTACTCGCAAGCAGAAGCACTTGCATTTGCTGTGCCGGTATAACGTTGACGTTCACTTTAATGCCCGTTTCCGTCGTGAAATCCTCATCAATCATTTGCTTGATAATATCGACCCAATCACGGCCTCTGGCTACCCATACGTCGAGCACCTGCTCGTCTTCATAGACGTTGCCGATACCGCCGTAATTTTTCGTAAAAGAGCTCGTAAAGTCGTACAGCATCGTGCCCGTTCTGGCCACCCATCCGGCGGCAGGCTTCGGCCAAGCCGTATCCGGCGATTTAATGATGAGATAATCAAGCAGCAGGCTTTGCTTGCTCAGCCCGTTCACCCATGTTCCGAGCGATGCCTGCAGATCATTGAACTGCGGCATTCTTCCCGGAATGGAAGAGGAATCCTCTGCCATGCTCAGCAGCACATCCCGGACTTCATAAAGCGTGCTCACCTCCGAGCTGCCTTCATCGACGCCAAGCGCGTACAGCCCCTTGATCGTTTCATCGAAGCTTTTCGCCATCAGCTGCAGGCGCGGCACCAGGTTCGCAATATTTTGCTCCAAGCGCCAGTCGCCGTTCGGGTCGGGATTCGTCCCGGTTACTTGAATGACCTCGCGTCCCAGAAGAGACATTTTGCGCGTCGTATCCGTAACCGTCTCCAGCATCCGCCCAAGCGCTCCGACCTGCACTTCCATGCGAATCGTGTGCTTGCCCTTCTCCAAATAATAGAGATAAGGTTCGTTGCTTTCGCTATTGCCGCCAAATTTGGAAATTTGGAATTCGGACTTGTAAGGAAAGGAAATTTCATTCATTTCTTTAAAAGGCAGCTTGCCGTCGATGGTTACCGTTCGCTGTGTCGGCATGCCGTTCAGAAACCATTGCCCGTAACGGGCGCCAATCTCATACAAGCCGCTCTCCGGCACCTCGACTTCCCACTCTGCCCATTGTCCGCCCGTCCGCCAGCTGGCTCCGCCGAACGTGTTGAGCACGATCGAATCCTTCTTGAACGGCTCCGTTGCCGGCTCGCGGTCCTCGATCCGTTTGAGCGTGGGATCTGACTTCAAAGTCGAGAGCTCCGCTTGTACTTTTATAAGCTGGCCCTCGGTTTTCTTATAGCCCTTCTGCTCATACGCGGCAGCCACTTCTGCATAGGTAGGCAATTGTACCGGCGAGTAAATATCGATCTTCCCGATTGCAGCCGGCTCGCGCACTGCCTGTATGCGAAGCGTGTGCTTGCCCTTCGTCAGGTAGAACCGGAACGGATCGTACGTTTTCCCTTCCGAATCTCGGAATTCCCGGTACTGCCAGCCTGCTGTCTCTTCCCTGCGCGGATTGAATTCATTGTTTTGATTATCGAACCAAGGCTCGCCTGCTTCCTTCCACATCCTCTGGAATTCCAGCTTTTTGGCCTGGTAAAAAGGATACTGCCCGTCAATCTGCACGCTGCGAACAACCGATGAGCGTTTGCCCTCCATAGCGTAGTAGCTCATCCCCATCTGATAATAGCCGTCCTCCGGCACCTCAAAGGCATAATCCGCCCAGCTATCTTCATCGATTAGCGCCAATGCTTGGCCAGCTTGACCGCCAAGGCCCGTTTCGATTCGCGTCCCCGCCTCGCTGATCGCCAAATAATCAGTTGAAGGCAGCGTCACGCTGAAACCCTTCGTATCCTTTGCGCCCTGCTCATTCCAGCTGTCCGCATATTTATTAAAAGACGGCTCCAGCTTACTGCTGGCGTCTTCACCTTCCAAAATTGACGATTCATCGATTCCCGCATCCAGTGCAATTCCAGCCATCGCATCATCGTTGTAGCCCCTTGAATTATTCCACCACAAAAAGAAGCAGACTAATGCGGCAATGACAACCAATGTTACCTTATACTTACTTAGCCAACGAATCACCAAGGAGCACCCCCTTGCCATACTAGCGTAAACGGCTGCCGTCATTCTCAGGCGGTTCAGCTATCGTTTCGCAATGAAAGTTATTTTGCGGTCGAGCAGAAATACCGAATCATCCTCCGCTCGGAAGGATGATTCGGACCTGCAAAAGCATAGATTACTGCAAGAGCTATTGTGCTAGCTCTTTCACCAATTTTTCTTTTTCAGCCTTCAGCTTGTTCTCGATATTTTCTTGCGTTTGCTGAATCGCTGTTTTGGAATCGATGTTTTTATCAAGCGCAGCGAGCACGCCTTCTACCCATAGCGGCCACGCCAAGCCGTCAAGACGAGTATAGCGTCTTACCGGAATCAAGCTCGCAAGCTCATTGTAGAACTTGTAATCCTCTTGGTCGCCAAGGTACGGATTCGTGTGGTTGATGTACCATTCTTGGCTTGTAATATGCTTATAATCCGGTTGAACCGATTGCTCGATCCAAAGCTTCCAAGCTGCTTCGGAGGTCGTAATGAATTCCACGAATGCCCATGCCGCATCTTTGTTTCCGCTTTGCGAAGGAATAACGAAGGTCGAACCGCCCATGCCTACGTTAAGGCCGAAAGGCATTGTGGTTGCTCTCCATTTGCCCTTTTGATCCGGGAAGTTGATTTCCAGGTCACGCGCGCCGAAAGTTCCCGCTACGTACATCGGGGATTCGCCCTTTTTCACGCGCTGCTTGCCTTTGTCGCTATAGATCCCGTCGTGAGGAGCAATTTTCAATTGGTTAACCTGCTTCGAAATATCAAGGAATTTCACGAATTCATCCGTATTCCGTACCCAGTTCATTTCACTGTCATAGTAGCCTACCGAGTCGCCAAGCCAGTGAACCGGTGAATCGCGCCATTCCATCGAATACTTGCCGTTTGCTTTCAAGGTTTGAGCCAGCGTGAAGAAATTGTCCGGGTCTTGGATGTACTCGCCAAGCTCGGCTGGATCGGAAGGCAGGCCCAGCTCTTCGAAAATGTCTGCGCGGTAGTAAGTGACGGCAGGCGTAACATCCCACGGCATACCAAGCAATTTGCTGCCGTCGATGGATGACCAGCGGTTCCAGTTGTACTCGGACACGAGGCTTTGGTATTTGCCTGCGTCATATTGCGGCTGAAGCAAATCCTCGAGCACGTTGCCAGTGCTGTAACGGGTAAATTGGCCTTGCTCGACCAGAGCTACATCCGGTGCGCCTTTTCCTGCTGCCAAAGTCGTTTGCAGCTTATCATGCAAATCTGCAAACGGTACAAAAATCGTTTTCAGCTTAATGTTTGGATAAACTTCGTTAAATGCCTTTTGGAGCGCTGCATCCTTTTCTTTATTGTCGAGGAACGTCCAGAACGTTACTTCTCCGGAGATGGACGGATCGACGGTCGATTTGGCAACCGCATCCCCGGATTCCGCATTTTCTGCTGCCGGCTCATTCGTCGCCGCTTCGTTCGTGCTTCCTGCATTCGCAGGCGTATTTTCCGTGCCGTTGTTGACCGTGTTCGTTCCGGCACCGCTGGAGCAGGCTGTAACGAGCATGATCATTGCCAACATAAAAATGAAAGTGCTTGCCATCTTTTTCATCTTAATTCCTCCTTTATTTTTTAGAAATAAAGCGTTTACAATTCATCTCTTAAAAGATATAGTCATAAGTACCTGACACGTTTTTCGAGTTAGGCTGAATCACCGAGATTAATAAATTTGTTAATCGTTATTCCAAGCTTTGTTTGAAGCAAAAATGGTTTCTTATGCCTGTCATGCTGTCATGACTCCCCTTAGTAAGCAGCCGTATCCATCGCGATTGGATCATGCAGTTCCGATCGGAAGCACTTTCCAGTTGCGAGAAAGATAAGCAGTGTCTAGCATTATCGCTCGAACCTGCTTAATAAAACATTAATTTATTAACCGTAAAGCACGGTATCGGATTAGAGAACCAATAATCCCGCATGCTGAATCGGCTTACGCTCACCTCCAAAAGAAATAGTAATTATATTAATCGATTAACAACTTTGTTACACGATTAGTTTAACACGTATTCCCATCTTTTCAAGCCCCAAAATTGCATTTTTCAATATTTTTAGTAAGCGCTTTCTATCCCCGTCCCCTCATACCTACTCAGAATCCGCATAACAAAAGGGTTTTCCATGCCTGTGCTCCGTAAAAAAACATAAAAAAAAATCACCCGTTTCCAGGTGATTAGCAATTATATAAAGGTTTTCGGACTTTCCTTTATCATTCGGCCTCGACCGTAAACGGAATAATAAATGTTTTTCCGTTCCGTTGAAATTGGCCCCATATTTTGTATAAACCCGGCTCCGGGAAACTCGTTGAGAAGTCGGCGTTTGGCCCGCTGCCATTCCCATCCTTCGGATGAACATGCAGATAGCGTGTCAAATCCTTATTCAAAATAACGACATGCCCGATCGCGCCTAAATAAGGCTGCAAATCGGTAATCGGCTTCTTCGTCGCTGCATCGTTAAACGTAAAGGTCAAATCCGCCTCTTCGCCCGCTTTGAATGAGGATACCTTTAATGCTGCCGTAATGCCGTCAACGCTTTTGGTCAATTCCGCATCCTTCTCCAGCGGCTCTGCGGTTTCCTTCGCACCTGCAACCTTGAGTGTCGATGTAATCGTCGTCTGGGCGGAGCCTGTCGGAATAAAATCCGCAAACAGCTTGTACGCTCCGCTCTTGGCGAAGGAAGCCGCAGCCTCGAATTTGCCTTCGCCCGCATATTCCGGGTGAATATGCATGAACTCAGCCATATCTTCGCTAACAATGATCAGATGCATCAGCTTTTCATGGTTGACCTCATATTTCTCAATCGGCTTGCCTGCGTTGTCATACAAAAACAACTCGATATTCGTCTCTTCTCCCGGCTTCGGGTTCTGCGGCGAAAAACGCCATTCTTGCGACAGATCCGCGGCAGGCTTTTCCGAGTCGACACCATCACCATCGCTGCCGTGACCGCTATGGCTGTCAGCATCGCTGTCGCCGCCTGCATTTCCGTTCTCGCTTGCAGGATGTCCGCTATGCTCGTTTGCCGCCTCTTGATTATCCGAAGCATGCTGTGCATGCCCGTCGTTAGATGCGCTGCCGCAGCCGGCAGCAAGCAAGCTTAGCACGATGACGGCCGCAGCAGCCGTACGCTTTCGATCATTCATTTTTTCCGATGCTCCCTTATTCATATCGCATTATCGCATCCTTTGCAGCCTGAGCGCGTTCAACACTACGGATACCGAGCTTAAAGCCATAGCTGCCCCTGCCAGCCATGGAGCAAGAAAACCGGCTGCGGCAATCGGTATGCCGATGACATTGTAGGCGAGCGCCCAGAATAAATTTTGTTTGATATTAGCCATGGTAACCTTGCTCATTCGAATGGCGTCCGCGATGCTGTTCAAATCGCCGCGCATCAGCGTGATGTCCGCGGCCTCAATCGCCACGTCGGTCCCTCCGCCAATCGCCATCCCGATATCTGCCGCGACGAGCGCAGGCGCATCGTTCATGCCGTCTCCGACCATGGCTACCTTGCGTCCCTCCGCCTGCAGCTCCTGAACCGCCTTTGCCTTCTGCTCGGGCAATACCTCGGCAAGAACGCGTTCAATCCCGACAGCCTTTGCTACCGCCCGTGCCGTTCGTTCGTTATCCCCCGTCAGCATAATGACCTCGAGTCCCATCGCCTTCAGGCGGGCAACGGCAGCAGCCGACGTTTCCTTTACCGTATCCGCTACCGCAGCCATGCCTGCATATTGACCGTTAACCGCGATGAGCATGACCGTCTTGCCTTCCGATTCCAACCTATGCTGCTCAGCTTCTGCCTTTTGGACATTGACGCCGTGTTTCTCCATCAGCCGCCGGGTCCCTACCAGCAATTGTTGCCCGTTAACCAGCGCCTCAATCCCAAAGCCAGGCACCGCTTCAAAACGCTCCGCATACGGCAGCGCAATCGAACGAGCCTGGATCCCTGTAACAAGCGCTTCGGCTACGGGATGCTCCGAGTTTTTTTCCGCAGCTCCAACCCAGCTGAGCAGCAGTTTTTCCTCAAAGCCTGCGGCAGCCCTTACATCGGTTAATTCCGGCTTTCCTTTCGTCACCGTACCCGTCTTATCCAGCACCACCGTATCAATATGATGCGTGCTCTCCAAATGCTCTCCGCCCTTGAATAAAACGCCGAGCTCGGCCGCTCTTCCCGATCCGGCCATAATCGAGGTCGGAGTCGCCAGGCCAAGCGCGCAAGGGCACGCAATAACGAGAACCGCAATCGCCTTTTCCAACGCATTCCCCAGCTCGCCCGGTTCAATAATCAAATACCAAACCGCAAATGCGGCAGCCGCCAAAATGGTCACGATCGGCACGAAGATCCCTGAAATCCGGTCGGCAACACGCTGAATAGGCGCCTTTGAGCCCTGTGCTTCCTCAACGACCCTGATGATCTGAGCGAGCGCCGTTTCTTTGCCGACTTTTGTGGCTTGCATCCGCAGTACGCCGTTTTTATTGATCGTAGCGCCAATCAGCTCATCGCCTTGCCCTTTCTCGACCGGCATGCTCTCTCCGGTAAGCATCGCTTCGTCAACGGTGGACGAGCCGTCCAGTACGATGCCGTCAACGGGAATTTTCTCGCCCGGCTTTACGAGCAGGATATCGCCTGCGATAACTTCCTGCACGGCTATGCGCTGCTCTTCTCCATTCCGAATCACGAGCGCCGAAGCGGCTTGAAGTCCCATCAGCGTCTTGATCGCTTCGGAGGATCTTCCTTTCGCCAAAGCCTCCAGCAGCTTGCCGAGCACAATCAAGGTAATGAGCACCGCGCTTGTCTCGTAATAAAGCTCCGCCTCATGAGCGCCGTGCCCAGACGGATTTAATGTCCGGAACGTCTCGTATAAGCTGTAGAAGAACGCCGCTGACGTTCCCAGCGCTACGAGCACATCCATATTGGCGCTGCCGTTTCGAAGCGCTTTGTAGGCACCCACGTAAAACGGCCAGCCGATAATGAACTGAACCGGCGCAGCCAGCGCCAGCTGAAACCAAGCATTCATAAACAGCTGCGGCACCGGCAGGAAGCTCGTGAATGCGAAATGCCCTGCCATTGCCCACAGCAGCGGCAAGGAAAGCGCGATGGCAGCGGCAAGCCGCAGCTGCTGCCGTCTAATTTCTTGCTTCTTGTAATCACCGGCGCTCTCGTTTGAATCCTCCGTCTGCTTAATTGTGCCATAACCCAAATCAATAATTTTTTGCTCCAGCTTAGCATCATCTACCACAAGCGGATCATACCGAACCGACGCCCGCTCCAGCGCCAAATTTACATTGGCCTCGACGCCTTCCATCCGATTGAGGCCTTTCTCAATCCGATTCGCGCAGGCCGCGCAGGTCATTCCCGTAATTTGAATGGTCGTTTGCGCTTTATCCATGCATGCTCACCTACCGCTACTATACCCTCACGGGGTATATATTTTTGTAAAAAAAGAGAGGCTGGGCTCAGCCTCTGCTTGCTTCATCATTACGCGATGCCTATGCTTTAAACCACATCGTAGCCTTGATCCTCGATGGCTGCTTTGACGGCTTCAAGCGTTACTTTGCTTTCATCAAACTCAACCGATACCTTCTTGCCCGCCAAATCAACCTTGCCTACGGCACCCGCATTGCCAACTGCTTTCTCAACTGCGCTTACGCAGTGCCCGCAAGTCATTCCCTCTACTTTCAATACTGCATTAGCCATTTTATTATTCCCCTCTCCGACTATTTCATTAATTTGTTAACCGTAACAAGCAATTCATCAATCACTTCGCTCTCGCCGGCTTGAATGCGTTCAATGACGCAGCTTTTCATGTGTCCCTCAAGCAGCAGCTTGCCGACGCTGTTCAGAGCGGATTGCGCGGCCGCAATCTGATTAAGCACATCATCGCAATACGTATTCTTCTCGATCATGGCTTTTACGCCTCGAATTTGCCCTTCAATCCGATTAAGGCGTTTCGTTAAATTATCCTTCATCTGATCGGAGTGATGGCTCTTGCGAGGGGCAGCCGAATCGCAGCATTCTGCGGTAGAATGATCGTGTTCCCCTTTGTTTATTGCGCTTTTGTTCATTCGACATACCTCCATGGGGTATATGTTTCTGAGATCAGCTTATCATACCCCCATGGGGTATGTAAATACCTTTTTTTATTTTGTGTTTTTATTCCATTCCTGGCACTTTTATTATGGTGGTCAATATGCTACGATCCTCGTAAACAACTGTAAACCACATCTAATCGGAGGAATAGCAGCTTATGGATTATTATGCACATGTCAAATGGTTCACAGACGTCGTCCCGGAGAAAGTACCGATCGCCGCAGTGCTCTCACCTTTTTTCATGACACTGGCCGTGTTCGTTGCGGTTCTCCTGGCGGTCCTGACCCAGCTTTTGCCGGCGATTTCCAAATCGAAGCTCTCGACGCGAATTGACAGCGAGCTCGATAAGCTTAGAAAATATTCCTTGCCGATTCTCAAATACGGCACTGCCGCATCGCTTCTCATACAAGCCGCTTCGGGAACACGCTTCGCGCTTGAGTTCGAGCTGACAAGCGGCTGGCAGACCATCCTCATGTGGACAGCAATCGCACTTCTGCTTATTCCGCAGCATTATGCGACGAAGATCGGAGCGCTTGTCATGCTCGTCTTGTTTATTGACACGGGCATCGAAGCCGGACTGTTCCATATGCTCGATTACGGCTTTTATCTCGCCATTATCGGCGTCCTTCTCCTCGAGAGAACCAAGGAATCTGAGTGGGGCTTCCCGCTTCTCTACTTAGGAACCGGGCTGTCGCTTTGCTGGGTCGCCGTGGAAAAATGGATTTATCCCACGATGGCAGAGGATATTATCGCGAACCATAACGTGCCGACGTTCGGCTTCCAGCCGGCGCTGTTCATCGTCATGGCAGGGTTCATCGAATTTGTTGTCGGTTATTTGCTTGTCGTCGGCATTTTGAACCGGCTGTTATCCGTCGTGTTGACGCTTATTTTCATCTCAACGACGATGCTGTTCGGCATGAAGGAGCTTGCCGGTCATTTTATGATCCATATCGTGCTGATCCTGTTCATTATCGAGGGCGCCAGCTTCTATAAGCCGCCTGTCTCGATGCACCGCACGGTGATCGATCAAATGATATTCGTATCGCTCAACTTTATCTTTGTGCTAGCTACCTTCGTGCTTATTTATTATCGCTTCGCTTAACTTGAAAAAGAGAGGATGATCCTTTATGAAAAACGTGATCAATTTCGCCCACCGCGGCGCAAGCGGCTGTTGTCCTGAAAATACGTTAGCTGCATTTCAGAAAGCTTTAGAGCTGGGCGCTACAGGTATCGAGACCGATGTCCAATTAACCAAGGACGGGCAGGTCGTCGTCATTCATGATGAATCCTTGGCAAGAACCGCAGGCTTAAATAAGCTTGTAAAAGATACCGAGTATGAAGAGCTTTCTACCCTGGACGCAGGAAGCTGGTTCGCCCCAGAATTCCATAATCAGCGGATTCCCACGCTTGAGCAGCTGCTGGAGCTGCTCAAGCCAGCCGGCATTGTTCTCAATATCGAGCTCAAAAACGGTTCCATCCCCTACCCCGGTATCGAGGAGAAGGTTATCGGAATGGTTCGGGATTACCGCATGACGGAACGCGTTATTATATCGAGCTTTAATCATTATTCGCTTGTGCGCTGCAAGCAGCTTGCGCCTGAAATCCGTACCGGGATTTTGTACATGGAAGGTCTTTACCGTCCATGGGATTATGCGGCGTCGCTCCAAGCCGATGCGCTGCATGCCTACAAATATGCGGTAACGCCGGAATGGGCAGCAGAGGCTTCCGCGCACGGCATCGCCTATCACCCTTTTACAGTCAATGATCCATCTGAAATGGAGACGCTGATCGACGCCGGCGCGGCAGGCATCATTACCGATTATCCTGATCGGCTGGCAGAGATTCTGGCAAGGAGAGGAGCAAGCGCAGGGTGAAAAAAACATGGCTGCTCGGATTCGGTTTTTTCAGCATCAGCATCACATGGGCGCTGTATAACGCCTTTGTCCCATTTTTCCTCGATAATTTTTTGAAAAGCACCGCACTTATCGGGTTTATGATGACGATCGATAACTATTTCGCTTTATTCTTACAGCCATGGATCGGCAGCCGCAGCGACCGCACAACCAGCCGTTTTGGCAAAAGAATGCCTTACCTGCTTATCGGCATGCCGCTCGCCGCCCTGTTTGGCGCATTGATTCCATGGCATACCAGCCTGCTTACGCTGGTTTTGTTCATGGTCATGATGAACCTGTCGATGAGCTTATACCGCTCTCCAGCCGTTGCGCTTATGCCGGATATCACGCCTGACAGCAAACGGACGCAAGCAAACGGCATTATCAATTTTATGGGCGGTATCGGCTCCATCATCGCTTTTGGCGGAGGCTCGATTCTTTACGAGAAGCACGCTTCGCTGCCCTTCCTTACGGCATCCGTATTAACGCTGGGCTGTCTTGTCATTCTCTTCTTTGCGATTAAGGAAAGACGCGATGCGATTGCCTACAATGCAACCGAAGAGAAGGCCAAAATCTCTTTTAAAGGACAGCTGACCCGCCCGACTCTCTTTCTGCTTGGCGCGATTTTCTTCTGGTTCCTTTCCTATCAAGGCGTTGAAGCCTTCTTTACCTTATATGGCAAAAACCATTTGCAGCTGACCGAAGGTCAATCCTCCTTCTCGCTCGCTTTCTTCTCGCTCGCCTTCGTGCTAGCCGCCATTCCAAGCGGCCTGCTAGGCAACCGTTTCGGCAAAAAGCTTATTATCACCCTTGGCGTCCTCGGCCTCGTCTTGATTTTTGCCGCCATTTCATTCGTTGATTCGCTGCTCCCGCTTCGGGCACTGCTTCTTATCGGCGGCATATGCTGGGCCATGATCAACATCAATTCCTATCCCTTTATCGTTTCACTCGGTAAGGAGCAAAGCATCGGTACGCGCACCGGTATCTATTATTTGATATCCTCGCTTGCAGCCATCGCTTCTCCGCCGCTGATGGGTTCCTTGATTGACCTGTTCGGCTATTCTGTCTTATTTTATTTCTCATCGGGCGGTATGATTATCGCTTTGCTCTTTCTTCTCGGGGTTAAGGATAAAGGCTTGGCAAGGACAGCGGACGATACGGCTGCGACGACAAGTTTTTGACCCCAAAAAAGCGCAACAAAAAATCCGGCTCCGCGTCGTTATATGACGCTGCCGGATTTTTTTGTTGGCGATTAGTGAATGCTGCCCTTGCTGAAACCGCCGCCCATGACGTCGGATACATGCTCGATGGCAATAAAAGCATTCTCATCGATGGATTGCACAATAGCTTTTAGCTTAGCCAGCTCCAGACGGGATACCACGCAATAGATCATTTGCGTCTCATCCTTCGAGTATCCGCCGCGGGCCTGAATCAACGTTGTGGTGCGGCCAAGCCGATCAATGATCGCTTGCGATACCTCTTCGTATTCGGATGAAATAATCGTAACCGATTTGGATTCATCGAGTCCTTCCACGACAATGTCGATCAATTTAATAGCGATATAGTATGTAAACATCGAATACATAGCCGAATCCCACTCAAAGACGAAACCGGCGACTACAAAAATAACCACGTTAAAAATCATGATAATCTGTCCGACCGGCATGCGCAGCTTCTTCGAAATAAGAATCGATACAATCTCCACGCCATCCAGCGATCCGCCGAATCGAATCGCAAGACCGACGCCCGCTCCCAGAATAAGTCCGCCGAACAATACAGCCAGCAGCTTCTCCTCCGTAAATGCTTCAACATGATGGAGCAGCGACGTTGTAACGGACATGACAATAATGCCGTACAGCGTCGAGATCGCGAAGGTTTTCCCTATTTGCTTATAACCGAGAATTAGAAACGGTACGTTTACAATGAACAAGAACACGCCTAGGGGAAGCGAAGTTAAATGCGCCAGCATAATCGAGATTCCGGCAATGCCTCCGTCGATCACGTTATTGGGCACTAGAAACAATTCCAAGGCAACGCCCATTAGAACCGAGCCGATCGTAATGAATATAAACCGTTTAAAAATTTCTAAAGATGATAACCCCTTATGTACCTTTGCCAACAGCTCAACCTCCGTTTTTTCTTATTCTATCCTTTAACCTTAGCACAAAATTGGTATTTTCTCAAAAATGCATGTACCCCGTTTAGAACATATGCCGCATACTCACGTCCCTATTCCGCCACAATAACAAAAAGCGTTTCCCAGCAAAAAAGGAGTGTTCAAATGAAGCTGCCGTTCATTATTATCGGATATGCCATATCCAATTTGATCTACGATTACATCATGAATCTATTTGACGGTATGACTTTTCTGGAAGCCTGGTTCAGCCTAGGCACGTATTTCATCATGCTTACGACCGCGGAATACCTAATGATCTTTATAAGCCTGCTGGTGCTGATCTTAAGCCTGTTTCCCCCGGCCCTCAAGCAGCGCTTTGCTTCTTTCTCCGCGCCAAAGCAACGATTAACAGAACGACCGGGATCGCAGTCTGAAAAGGAAATGCCACGTAAGGGTTGATGATATAGCCCTCGATATAATTTTCCACCGCATTTTCCGCAACCATAATCGAGGAGAAAAAAATAATAATGCCAAGCGGAACCACAACAGTCTGAATCCCCTTTAGCTTCCACAAATCGGTCACGGCCATGACGGCCACGTAAAAATAAACAACGGCCTTAAAAAAATAACTGATGACCAGCGTAGATAGCGAAATGCCGTCCATTTTCTGAATAAAATCCCCGATGTTGATCTTCGAAGTGGTTGCCAAAAGCGGTATCATCGATCGGCTAAGCAGATCCGGGCCAAGCACCGAAGCGTTAAGCGCCATCGTATAGCTAAGCACCAGACCCGAGAAAATGGCGGCCATGACGCCAATCTTCACTACCGAACCCGTTTTTTTTGTATCGACATACGGAAAAAACATCATGACTACGACCATCTCGGCATAGGGCAGGAAATAAGTAAGCGGAATCGAGTTAATGACCGTTTTCCACCCATTTTCGAGTAAAGGCAGCATGTTGTTCACATCAATGATATTCGAGAAAATGACAAATAAATTCCCGAGTACCCCGAGAACCACCATGACGATTAAAAAAGTAACGATCGTCCGCGTCATGGCTTCTATCCCCTGATAGACGATATAGATCAATGCAATCGCCATTAAACACAGCAGCGCAATAAGCGGTGTTTCGTCGTAAACAGCAATGGACATGACATTGCCGATTCCGCGAAAGTTACGCACCGATTGATACATGAAGTGGACGCTGTAGAGGAATACAACCGGTTTTCCAATGTAGGGTCCGAGGATTTTGGGCACAAACGTTGTGAAGGGTTCTTTTGGATAGAGCATATAGAGCTTCCCGTAAACAAGCAGGATACAGAGACCCGGAATAAGTCCGAATAAGATGGCTATCCATGTATCCTGTTTAGCGGTCCCGCCAACGCCAAGGGCTATTACCCCGCCTAACTCAAACATGACGATGATGCTAAAAAATTGAAGACCGCTGATTTTTCCTGATTCCATAAGCAATCACCTTTTGGCCTTTTATTTCGATATGTTGCTCAAATAGGATTTGTTACGCAAGCCCTGATGGCGAATTTCGGTATGCACGGTTACCGTTACTTCGCTTTCCGCAAAAGCGCTGCTCCAATCCATCTTCAGCTTGCGCCACTGCTTGGGATGCTCCCGCCTAAACAACTGGCCCAGCCCCAGCATGTCCCGTTTGTCGGACTGCGCCTGCTTAAACGCCGTCATCACTTCCTCGCGGATCGCATCCGCCCATTGCTTCTCGAGCTTGTCGATGGCCTCCGGCTTGCTCAGGTCCAGCGGAACCTGCAGCTCGCTTACGGAGCCCTCGGCGTTGATCATATAGCGGAAGCTAAGCTTGTTGCCGGCCAGCTGCGACTTGACCTTCGTTTTGCCCTTCAATACCTCTATACTGACCGCTTTCGGCTTACCCATTGCATCAATCGTCATAACGGAGCTATCCATCTTATTGCGAGCCCAGATGACCCCTCTGGCCAAACTTCCGTCCAGCCATTTCTTTAACTTCCCATCCTGCATGACAGCCATTCCGCTAATATTGATGCTCGCGGCCGGACTCGTTCGCTCCACGTTGCGCTTCACAGTCGACTGATTCAAGTCTCCAATCAGCCTAACGCCGCTTACAAGCAGCACGTTCTCTTCCGAGACCATCATTTTGATTACATCATCGATATAGACCGTCAGGTTCTCCGACCATAGCCTCGTGCTGTATTCCATCTTGCCCATGACCGCGTTCGCGGGGATTTTCTCCAGCGGCGTCAGCGTGCGAACGACCTGCTCGGCCTCTCTGCCCCGCGCGACAAGAACGATAGCCGTAAGTCTCGTCTCCCGTGACCGGTCAAAGAAATCAAACAGCTCCTGCATCCCCGCCTTGGCGAGTGATTCTCCAATGACGACAAGCCGAATATGGGCAAAAAACAGCTGTCGCGGCACTTTGCGGGAGCTTTGGCGAATCGCCTCATAGATTGAGCTTCCTGTCCCGGTGTAAACCGTAGCCGGCGCTCCATATGCGCTGCCTCCGGCAACGATCCCAGGCGCCACCTGTCCGGAGTTCGCAACCTGAAACGATACCTTGTATTTATTTCCCGGCGCTTTGTCTATGCCAAGAGCCATTACGATGGCCAGCTGCTTCGGCTCGCGGCTGTTCCAGCAGCCTGTCAAAGGCATTGCCGCGGCCAGCAGGATCAGCACATAAACGAGACGTTTCTTCATCCTTTTCCCTGTCCCCGCTTTAGATTAAATGCAAAATAAGGCATTCCAATCGACTTTAAGCTGGATAAATGCGCCACTAATATAAACAATCCGATCAGGATGCCGAATAGTCCGAATACGCTGGCCAAAATCATTAAGACAAAGCGTAAAATACGCACCGATATCGCAATATTAAACGCCGGCGCCGTAAAGCTGGCAATGCCTGTCGCCGCGACAATAATGACCATGGCTGCAGATACGATGCCCGCCTGTACCGCAGCTTGCCCTAATATCAATGCGCCGACGATGGATACGGCTTGTCCGACCGCCCTTGGCATGCGAACCCCCGCTTCCCTCATCAGCTCAAAGCTAAGCTCCATCAGGAGCGCCTCGACAATGACCGGGAAAGGCACGCCTTCCCTCTGGGCGACAAGGCTGATGAGAAGCGGCGTAGGAATCATTTCTTGGTGAAACGTAATTGCGGCTATGTACAAAGCGGGCAGCATAAGCGAGATAAAATAGCCAACGTATCTCAAGAGCCGGATCAGGACGCCGATATCGGAAAGCTGATAAACATCCTCCACCGATTGAAAGAACTGAAAAAAAGTAACCGGTGCAATAAGCACAAAAGGCGTACCGTCTACGATGACCGCAATGCGCCCGTCCATTAAATGCCCGACGACGCCATCGGGCCGTTCCGTATCATAAATGGTCGGAAACGGCGAAAGCTTTTTATCCATCAGATGTTTTTCAATCGTCCCGGACTCTAGGATCCCATCCTCACGAATGGCGTTAAGCCGCTTCCGCATCTCCTGAATCACTTTCTCATCGGCAAGCCCGTTAATATACATCACCGCAACATCCGTTTCCGTCAAATCCCCTACGGTAAACATTTCAAGCCAGAGGTTCTCGTTTTTAACCCGACGGCGAATCAAGGAAATATTGGTGCTGAACGATTCCGTAAAGCTGTCTTTTGGCCCGCGAATCGTCACTTGGGTCGTAGGCTCCGTAATCGCTCGCCATTCCATCCCTTGGGTAAAGACAATGACAGCCTCGCTGCTGCCTTCCACAAAAATAATCAGGTCGCCCGTTACGACCGCGCGAATAACCGTTTTCCAGTTCATTGATTTAGCTGCGCTGCCGATTAGTGATGCCTGGGCCATTACCCAGTGCAGCGGATTTAGATGCTCGTCCCGCTCCTGTTCGCAGGGCCTGCTTTCATCGAATAAATGGGTGATCACATCATCGATGGCTTGGCGATTAGAGAGATTGGCATTGTAAACGACTGCGGCAGTCAAGCCCGGCTCGACGCTTCGCGAGTAATGCCGGATAACATAATCAGGGCTTTGACCAACCGTTTGATAGAGATGCTCGATATTCAGTTTCATTTGCTTGACCAGCAAGGTCTCGTTTCCGGCTGTGGTTTGAACATCCGCTTGCGCCATTCCATCACCCCATGTTGAAGTATTCCCGGGAATAAATGGGAGTATGCACCGTACCCGTTCTCCGCGTAAGCAGCTGGCCCAATCGTTCATGCCGCAGCACAAAAAGGGACTGCCTCCGCAAGCCATAGCTTGGAAGCAGTCCCTTAGTGAACCGGCATTTCTTCAATTCAAACAGCCATCTAATCGACGTAGCCGGCAAGGCCTTTATCCATCAAATAATCCATCTCTGCGTCCAAAATCGATTCTACGACCAGTTCGTTCGACTTCACGTCAGGGCGGCTCAGCACATAATCAACCAAATCATCGCCGTCGATATCGACCTCGCCGTTTTTGTCTTCCTTTGCACTGTTGATATAAGCCTGCTCATGCTTCAAAACCAGCTTTATCAGCTTCTCGTCCGCATTGGTTTCGCCTGCTATATACTGCACCAGTTCTTGCTCGTTTAATTGTTCACTCATCGTTTGTCATCTCCTAATTGCATCGCTCGTCTCATTGTACCACATTCATTCCGCATGCATGAACGGAACGGGTCAAGCTAAGCGTTTTGTAAAAACTGATTGCCGTGCAGCTGATAATAAAGCCCTCTGCCTGCAAGCAGCTCCTCATGGCTGCCGCTCTCCGCGATTTGGCCGTCTTTAATGTATAGGATCTTATCCGCATGGCGGATCGTACTCAACCGGTGGGCAATGACGAAGCTTGTTCTTCCGCTAAGCAGCTTTTTCATCGCCTCTTGGATCTGAAGCTCAGCAAGCGTATCGACGCTGCTCGTCGCTTCATCCAATATGAGAAGCGCGGGATCTCCAAGGATCGCGCGCGCAATGGTAATTAGCTGGCGCTGTCCATGGCTGACGTTGCCGCCCTCGGCTGTCAGCTCCGTGTCATAGCCGTCAGGCAGCTTGGCAATAAAGCTGCTTGCATTCGCCTGAACCGCCGCGGCTTCCACCTCTTCGTCCGTCGCATCCAGCCTGCCGTAGCGTATATTCTCGCGAATGGTTCCCGAGAACAAGTGGGCATCCTGCAGCACGATGCCGAGCTGGCTTCGGAGACTGTTTTTGTCCATGGAACGGATATCTTCGTCATCAATCAATATCTGTCCCTCTTTGATTTCGAAAAAACGGCCGATGAGATTAATGATAGTCGTCTTGCCCGCTCCGGTCGGCCCAACCAAAGCAATCGTCTCACCGGGCCTGGCGGTAAAGCTGATGTTGTTCAACGCGGCCGTTCCATCCGTATATTCAAAGCGCACATTCCGGAATTCCACTTTGCCGGCAATCGACTCTATCCGCTTGACTGCTCCCTCTTCTTCATATTCGGAAGGAACCTCCATCATGTCGAACACCCGCTCCGCTCCCGCGACGCCGGACTGGATCATGTTGTACTGGTTGGCAACTTCATTTAACGGGCCGCTGAATTGCCTCGAATAGCCGAGAAAGCTAATAATGACGCCTACGGTAGCTTGGTCATGAACAGCAAGCCAGCCGCCGACGCCCGCAATGATTAAATAGCTGATATGGCCGAACATATTCATGAACGGTCCCATCGTACCGGAGTAGATTTGGGCCTTGATGCCGACTTTCTTCAGCTTCGCGTTTGCCGCGCTGAACTGCTCCGCCATCCGTTCCTCCTGATGGAACAACGCCACAACCTTCTGCCCGGATATCGTCTCCTCGATAAAGCCGTTAAGCCCTCCCAGCTCCTGCTGCTGTCCCTTGAATTGCCGCTGCGTCGCCTTCGCGATTCGTTTGGATACGAATACGATCAACGGAATGACTACAAGCGCAACCAGCGTAAGCCAAACGTTGAGGAGGAGCATCATTGTGAAGGAGCCGATAAGCATAATAACACTTGATATAATTTGAATTAAGCTTTGATTTAACGTATTCGTGACGTTGTCGATGTCGTTCGTTGTACGGCTCATCAGCTCGCCGTGGTTTTTGCTGGCAAAGAAAGGAACGGGAAGCTTTTGCAAATGATGGAACAAATCCTTCCGCATGCTCCAAACCGTCCGCTGCGATACCTCCGCTAAGAAAAAAGCCTGCAGCCAGCCGACCAAGCTGCCCGCCGCATATACCCCGAGCATGAGTAAGCAAATGCCAAGAAGGCCGTCGTATTGCTTGGCTATGATATAGTCATCGAGCGCGGTCCCCAGCAGATAGGGACCTGCAAGAGTAAGCCCCGCTGCGGCAAGCGTAAGCAAAATAACCGTCAGAAGACTTGTTTTTTGATGAAATAAATAATAGCCGATTTTTTTTAATGTCGCCAAAGTAGGATTCATCTGATTACGCTCCTTGCTGGGATAAGGCCATTTGCCGATAAAGCTTGCTGCCTTGAAGCAGCTCGCCATGCGTTCCGATTGCTGTTATTTGACCGTCCTCTAGCACGATAATCCGATCCGCCTGCTGAACGGATGCGATCCGTTGTCCGATAATGAGGCAGGTGCTGCTCTTCATGATGGTTTGCAGCGATTTCCGGATGAGCAGGTCCGTATTGAGATCAACCGCGCTTGTGCAGTCATCGAGTATGACGATCTTCGGCTTCAGCAGCAGGGTGCGCGCTATCGATAGGCGCTGCTTTTGCCCGCCGGATAGATTGACGCCGCGCTGTCCAAGCTCGGTATCATAGCCTTTTTCCAACTTCATAATGAAAGAATGGGCTTCGGCAGCTTTAGCCGCTGCTTCAATTTCTTGCTGCGTTGCATCCGGCTTGCCGAAGCAGATATTGTCCCGAATCGTGCCGCTGAACAAATGAGCCTGCTGCAGCACCATGCCGATCTGGCTGTGAAGCTCATAGGGATCCATCTCGTTAATCGGCACCGAATCGATGCACAGCTGGCCGTCCGTCGCTTCGTAAAAAGCCGGAATCAGGCTGACCAGCGTCGATTTCCCCGCTCCGTTCACGCCGACGATCCCTATCGTCTCTCCCGGCTCCGCCGTGAAATCAATATCGCGTAATACGGCTTTCTCCAAATTACCGTCATAGCTAAAGCTTACTTGCTCAAACGAGATTCGGCCTTCTCGAATTTGCTTCGGCTGCTGAAGGGGCAGCTGCTCTTCCTTCGGTTGGTCGATCGAGAACTCCAATATTTCATTAATGCGGTCGGCGGAGGCTTTTGCCCTGGATATGGCCATTAGTTGATTGCCGAGCCCTAAGGTGGAGAACAGCAGCTGCGTAATATACGTTAGAAACGCTGCAAGGCTGCCGACCGAAAGCGTACCCTGCTCTGAAAGCATGCCGCCGTACCATAACGCCGCTACGATGCTGAAATTCAGAATAATCGACATCAGCGGCGTATTGAGCGCAACGATTTTTGCCGCCCGCAGACTGGCATGCAGCAAATTCGAATTCGTTTCATTAAACCGCTCTTCCTCGTAATCGGCGCGGACAAATGCTTTGACAACTCGAATACCCGACAAATTTTCCTGCATCACCGTATTCACTTGATCAAGCCGCTGCTGCATCTTCGCGAATAACGGAACGGTTACCCGCGTGGTAATGACGAGAAATGCAGCCAGCAAAGGGATCATCGCCAGCAAAATAATAGATAAACGCGGGCTGATCAGGAATGCCATGACCAGGCTCCCGATAATAATGAACGTATCCCGCGCAAAAACACGGAGAAGTAACAGCACCAAGCCTTGTATTTGCGTGACGTCTCCGGTCAAACGGGTCACGATGGACCCTGAACCGAAGCGGTCAAGCGATTGAAGCGACAAGCCCTGTATCTTTTGAAACAGCTCCTGCCTCAGATCCGCTCCAAAGCTTTGAGAAGCTATGGTCGCAAACACCGTACAGCCGACGCCGGCAACTAAACCGATAAGCGCCGCCAGCAGCATTTTCGGCGCGGTGCCGGCAATCGCTCCCAAGTCCCCGCCCATAATCCCGTCATTCACGATGCTCGCCATAAACCGCGGCTGCAGCAGATCCATGCATACCTCCAGCAGCATGAACAGCGGCGCCAGCACGGCAGGCAGCTTATATTTCCCCAAAAATCTACCCAGCTTTAACACGCCTGCACCCCAATCCCTGTCGTTTTGTGAAGCGGTAATAAGAGGGCATCGTCTCCCGCACCCTCAATTTAAAGTAATTATAGCATCCCGCCAATCGTTTCCCCACTACTAAAATTGGAGTAACTGAGCGTAATGGCTCGTTTTTTCTCGCAGGAGCTGTTAGAATGAAGCTAACAACAAAAAGCTGTGCGTAACTGGCGGAGCATGGGGAACCATGAGGAAGCGCGCAGATCATTAGCCGTACGCCTGGGCAAAGGTAAGGGGACATTCCCCTTGCCTTTTTATGTTTTTCGACAACCATTCGAAGGAGCTGGGTAAACATGACGGACAAAATGATTTTAAACGGCACACGCGTCGCAGACGCAATTAAAGAGCAGTTGAAAGCTAGGGTAGAAACGCTTGGAGCCGCAGGCATTGTGCCCTGTTTGGCGACGATACTGGTCGGAGACGATCCTGCTTCCGAGACTTATGTCCGCATGAAAGGAAATGCCTGCAAGAAGCTAGGCATCGAGTCGAAACGAATCCATTTGGATAAGTCCATTTCGACCGAGGATTTGATTGCGGTCATCTCGCAGCTTAACCGCGATCCGCTCGTTCACGGCATCCTGCTGCAGCATCCCGTGCCGCATCAAATTGATGAACGCGCAGCTTTTGAAGCGATAAGCATCCACAAGGACGTGGACGGGGTGACCGCGCTTGGCTTTGCCCAAAATGCTTTCGGCTATGCGGACTATCCGTCCTGCACGCCTGCTGCCATTATGGCTATTCTGGATTATTATCAAATCCCGATCGAGGGCAAGCATGCCGTAGTCGTCGGCCGCAGCCCGATTCTGGGCAAGCCCGTTTCGCTGATGCTGCTAAACCGCAATGCCACCGTGACAACATGCCATTCCAAGACACAAAATCTAGCCGAAATGCTGAAGCCCGCAGACATCGTCGTCGCTGCGGTCGGCAAACCTTCTTTCATTCAAGGAGAGTGGATTCGCGAAGGCGCCGTCGTGCTGGATGCCGGTTACAACCCGGGGAACATCGGGGATGT
This sequence comes from Paenibacillus sp. LPE1-1-1.1, assembly GCF_040676435.1. Lineage (NCBI taxonomy): Bacteria > Bacillati > Bacillota > Bacilli > Caryophanales > Paenibacillaceae > Paenibacillus > Paenibacillus sp. LPE1-1-1.1. The sequence goes on along the minus strand of NZ_JBEGHY010000012.1, from coordinate 508,593 downwards.
CGATTATGAGACTTGCCTTGCGAAGGCCAGCGCCATCACCCCTGTCCCCGCAGGCGTCGGGCCCGTCACGATCGCTATGCTGCTGAAGCATACGGTCGACGCCGCGGCAAAGCTTGCCGCAATCTAGTTTCGTGTAGCAAAATCGTGCTGGGAGGAATGGTTTCTTACTATATTACAGTTTGTGCAGCAGAATCACGCTCTGACGAGTGGTATTCTGGCTACGTTGCAGTTTGTGCAGTAGAATCACGTAGGGACGAGTGGTTTCATACTACATTCCAGTTTGTGCAGCAGAAAGCGCTCGGACATGTGGTTTTCTGGCTACGTTGCAGTTTGTGCAACGTAATCGCGCTCAATCGTGACGAATCTCAGCTACGTTGCACTTAGTGCAACAGAAACAGCCGATACAGACTCATTAGAGTCTTCATCGGCTGTTTCTGTTGTATTTTCTACATTGTAGCGCGCTAGTGCCGCTAAAATTCGTATTTCTATTGCACAAAGTGCAGTGTAGCTGAACGAAACGCAGATGCGCGGCTTTACGCAACGTTTCCCCCTTCCGACTCCCTTCCTTCCACCACGCGACTTCCACGCGATTTCTTACTACATTCCAGTTTGTGCAGCAGCATTGCGCTCTGACGAGTGGCTTCATACTACATTCCAGTTTGTGCAGCAGAAAGCGCTCGGACATGTGGTTTTCTGGCTACGTTGCAGTTTGTGCAACGTAATCGCGCTCAATCGTGACGAATCTCAGCTACGTTGCACTTAGTGCAACAGAAACAGCCGAGCCAGACTCATTAGAGTCTTCATCGGCTGTTTCTGTTGTATTTTCTACACTGTAGCGCGCTAGTGCCGCTAAAATTCGTCTTTCTATTGCACAAAGTGCAGTGCAGCTGTCCGAAGCGCAGCTGCGCGGCTGTAAATAACGTTTCCTCTTTCGACTCCCTACCTTCCCCCACGCGACTTCTTACTACATTGCAGTTTGTGCAGCAGCATTGCGCTCTGATGGCTTCTTACTACATTGCAGTTTGTGCAGTAGAATTGCGCTACACATCCCGCTCCAGTAAATACCTTCCCGTAAACTGATCGGTAATCAGCACGTTCGTATAGCCTCCGCGCAGCGCGCCGTAGATGCCGTTCACCTTTTTCGCTCCGCCGGCCACCAGAATCGACTGCTCCTTGCGCTTCAATTCATCGAGACTAATGCCAATTGTGCGTTCATTGAGCTCTTCCGAACAAACGGCCCCCGCCGTATCGATATAGCGCGAGCATATGTCGCCTGCGGCCTTCGAGCGAATAATATCCATATCCGAATCGGTGAAATAGTTCGCTCTTATTAATACCGAATCTTCGGTTGGCGCTCCCACGGTGACGACCGCAATGTTTGACAGTTTTCCCAGCTCCAAAATATTGCGAATATGGCGGTCCGACTCAATCGTTCGCTTCACCACCTCATGATCAACAAGCGCGGGAAGCGGAATAAAGTAGGGGATCGTGTGAAAAGCCTTGCCGAATAAATGAACGATTTCATAAGCATACGTATTGGTCTCCGAATGGCTGACCCCGCCGTTTAGCTGAACGACCTTAACATCGCGGACGGGCTTGTCCTTGAGCTGGGTCGCCATTTGAAAAAGCGTCGTTCCCCAAGTCGTCGCAATAATATCGCCATCTCTCACCGTATCATATAAATAGGATGCCGCGGCTTCGCCAATGTATCGTTTGACAATGCTGTCCTCGTATTGCGGCACGGAGACGATGACTGCTTTTTTCAGCCCAAACTTGGACTGCAGCCGCTCGGCGAGCACAAAATTGTTCTCATTAGGGTGAACGATTTTTATTTGAACATATCCTTCATCCTTCGCCTGCTGAAGAAACCTGGATATCGTTGGACGCGAAACGCCCAGCTTCTGCGCGATTTCCTCCTGATTATAGTTCAATTCATAATACAGCCTTGCCACATCGATCATTTTGCTCAGTTTATCATCCATTCGATCATCCGCCATCCGAACTCAACTCTTTCTATGTATGAATACCGCTCTCCATAATTCCACAAAACTATAACAAAGCAGCATTAATAATACAACAAGAGCACGGCCCTTTCGATAGGCAAAATACAACGTCCCATCCCACTATTTTGCAAAGTGGAATGGGACGCTTCTACTTCTTTAAGATTTTCAGTTCTGTTCGTAATCTAGCGCCGCCAATATTAGCGTAACGACCTCTGCTCTCGTTGCCTTCACATCCGGAGCAAACCGGTTGCTGCCAATGCCATTAACGAGACCTGCCCTCTGTGCCGCTGCAATATACGGTCTTGCCCATACCGGAATGTCGCTCACATCCGCAAAGGTTGGCTTCGCATTCGGATCAATCTCAATACCAAGCGCGCGAACGAGAATAACGGTCATCTCCGTTCTAGTTAAGGAACTTCCCGGCCTTATTGTATTGTCCTCGTAACCTGTTATGATTTTATCTTCAATCAACTGGGCAAAGAAGGAACGAGCCCATGCAGGAACCTCACCCGCATCCGCAAAATCCAACTGGCCCGCTGTTGATTCCAGCTGAAGCGCTCTGCCGACCATCGTAATAAATTGCGCTCTCGTTGCTGTTTCCCCAGGGTGGAACGTGCCGTCTCCATACCCTTTGACAAACCCGACTTTCACGGCTTCTTCAATAGCCTTCGCTGCCCAATGGCTGCCTACGTCACTGAACTCGATGTCCGTCGGAGTCGGCGTTGGTGTCGGCGTTGGTGTCGGTGTCGGTGTCGGTGTCGGTGTCGGTGTCGGCGTAGGCGTCGGTGTTGGATTCACTCCGCCGTCACCAGGCAGCGGCTGGCCCAACAAATCTGTAATGCGGCCTTCCGTTCCAATATTGATCGTGCCGAGATTCGTCAAATGCTCCCAGAACACTTCATAGTCGACGATATTCAGCTCATGCTGGCGTCCCGCATCCTTCGCCTGCTTCATCGAGCGGTAGAAATCGCCGCCATTTGCCATAAAGGAGTTCGTGGCCACAAAATAATAGCCGTTCACATCAATTGGGCTATAGCTGCCGTCCGCATTTTTAATTTCCACCTTGACTATGCGGCTGCCCGCTTGCGTTAATTGTCCATTCGCGTCAAGCACCTCTGCCTGCTTCTTGGAATCATAATAATAACGCAGGCCAGACACTTGCGGAAAGCGTCCTTGTCCCGTTTCGACTCCGCTCACGCCGTTTTCCAGCGCCGCAATGATTTCTTGCCCCGTCATGCGCAGCGCCGTAAGGTTATTGCCAAACGGCATGACCGTCAGCAATTCGCCGAGCGTGATGTCGCCATCCGTTTTGCCCGCTGCGGTTTTCTTAATCGATGCGCGAATACCGCCTCCGTTTTGAATCGCCACGAACCCTTTTACATCATACTGCTGCAAATCCGGATTGCCGCTGACTAGGCTTTTTACTTTAGCGAGCATGCCATCTGCCATCAAATTGCCCAGATTCGTTTCCTTGGCACGAACGTTGGTGCGTTCGCCATCCAGGAGCACATTCGTTTTACCGATGATTTGACGCTCAATTTCCGCAACGCCTGCTTGATAAGGTTTCAGCATTTCCGTCGCAACCGGGTCTGCCGCAAAGGTGGCAATATCCAGCAGCTTGCCGTTCCATTTGGTAAGCACGCCTGCATCGTTAAATTTCAAATCCAATCTGCCTAAATATTTGTTGTACTCCTCTGCCTGCACGACCAACGTAGGCTCGCCGTCAGCGTGGAATACCTTTGGCGCATCAACCTTCGTGTGGCTGTGTCCGCCGACGATGACGTCAATACCGGTCACCTGCTCAGCCATTTTAAGATCAAACTCGTAGCCAAGGTGAGTTAACGCTACAATTTTGTTAATGCCCTTGTCCTGCAGCATTTTGACTGTTTCCTTCGCCTTCGCGATATGATCCTCGAATACGATATTTTCGCCCGGCGATGCAAGAAACTTCGTATCCTCGGTCGTTAAGCCGAATACCCCGATTTTCTCGCCGCCCTCATCCAAAATAACCGCGTCGTAAATTTTCCCTGCGTCCGCCGATTCACCGATAGCTTGCTCGGATACTAATCCGCTTATCTCGGGTTCCTTGCTGAAATCAATGTTCGAGCTCACGAACGGGAATTTTGCTTTTTCCACAAAATCAGCCAGCACTGAAGGCCCTTTATCGAATTCATGATTACCGAATACCATGGCATCGTACCCGAGTTTATTCATAAACTCCAAATCCGCTTGACCTAAATACTTATTAAAGAACAGCGTACCCGAGAATACGTCTCCCGCATCAAGAAGGATGGAATGAGCCGTTTCTTGACGTATCTGATTCACTGCTGTAAATCTTTTTGCAACATTCGCCAAGTTGGCATGCGAATCATTCACATGCATAATCGTCATCGCAAACTCCGCATCCTTCTTCGCCGACAAGTCAAGCTGCGCAAGCAGCGGATCATGATCGCTTACTCTGCCGTGTTCGATAGCGAAGTCAGCATTGACATGAACGACATCAATCTCGGCTTTCTCTTCATTCCCCTTGTCTACCAAAATGTGATCCAGCGTTTGCGAGTTGCCGTCATAGATGTAAGAATAGCGATCTGAAACGGGCAGCTTATCTACAAGGTTCGATAGTTCTGCACCCTTCAGCTTGTTCAGTGTGCCGGAGAATTGGAAATCATTAAAGTCTCCAAGCACAACTACGCTTGCCTCTGGATCCTTGGTCGTAAGCTCCTTAACGAAGCTGTTTACGGCTTCCGCCTGCTTCGCGCGCTGCACTTCACTGCTGCGGACAACCGGCTGGATATCGCCCCAAGGCTTGCCGTCCCCGCCTTTAGAGTTTAAGTGATTGGCGATCGCTACTACGCGTTTTCCTTCAAAAAGGAACTCTGCAACCAGCGGCTTGCGGGATGAGGCAAAGGTCGTTGCATCCGCGGATCCGATCCGTCCCGGATTTTGCGTCAATCCTCCCAGTGCATCCACCTTCACCGAAGTTGCAAAACTTCCTTTCCTGTCTGATGCCAGAGTTACGCGATCGGCATTATACAAGAAGCCAACGCGGATATTGCCGCCGGGAGCCCCGCCGTCTTTGTTATTCTCGGGAGCTACGTCAGTGTAAGCATACGCAGGTCCGCCCTTCAATTTGATGGCATCGATTAATACTTGGAAGCTTTGGGAAGCGTCCGTAATGCCGGTATCGTTCTCGCCGTCATTATCTTGAACCTCCATCAAGCCGATAATATCCGGCTGCTTCATGTTCGTCACGATAATAGATGCGATTTTCGCCGCCTTTGCCGTTTCAGCCGCATTGAAGTTTTCCACATTAAACGTACCAATGGTCAGCTTGTCCGAATCCGGTACGATACTCGTCACCTTCTGCGTATTGCCGCTGCGAGTAATAGCCGGCAATGGCTGAGTCGGCATCAACTTGTAAAGATCGCTTGCGTAATTAATGACGCCGACGATGCTGCCGTCAAAAGCATCGCCTGTTTTGATCTCTGTGCCCGCCGGTTTGGAACCGCCGATAAATAGCTTTTGAGGATTCAGACTGCTGTCTGCCGGATCTAATCCGTCACCCTGCAGCACAATGCCGCCTGCAGCCGTTTTTACCGGATTATTCGCGCCGTTATCAACCGTAACCGGAGTTACAGAATTGGCATACGGTCCCGTAATCGTCGGCTGTTTGAGCTCGACAAGCATGCTTTCCAAACTTTCAAAAAAATCAATCGCATCGACGGCTGGATTAAACACGCCAAAACGGTCTGAATCGATTAGGTTGGGAATGATGCGTCCGCCTGTCCCGATCAAGGCTGCGGCTGGAAGCTCATTGCCGCTTGACAGCTTATTGATCGACTCGGCATTAATTTGAGTGACCGTAAGCGATGGGCTGTTGCCGTATTCCTGCACCGTACCCGATACGGATACAGCATCCTTCACTGCCAAGCCATGCACTGGCTTATAGATCTGAATGGCTTCCGACGTGTTAGGTTTGTTATCCTTCTCCGCATCAGGCGCTTGCATATAGAAGGAATTCGTAGTTACCGAAGTTATGATGCCCGTGACATTGGAAACCTGTACATTGTTGTAAATCGACTTATGTGACTCGCCTTGAATTTTATTAATCGCAATGCCATCTGTATTTTCCAGCAGCTTATAAGTAAAGGTTGCTACTTCGCTTGTCTGTCCTCCAGCAGTAACAACCGCTTTAATAACGGTATCCGCATTAACGACAATCGAGCCTGTATAAATGGTGCCCACCGATGCCGTCGGTACGGTTCCATCGGTTGTATAACGAATGACACCGCCCTCAGCCAGCGTGCTTAGCACTACTGAGCCGCCGGCGTTAATGCCGCCAGAAGGAACACTAGCTTGTACTGCCAAACGCTTCTCTACAATGTCCAGCGGAAAGCGGGGAAGAAGCTCCAGCCCGACGCTGGAATGATACGTCATAACGCCCGTTACCTGCTCAAACATTTTCCCAGCTACAAATGAAGCATCGGAAGAATAGATAATGATTTTATCGCCGCTGGCCGCATCCGTTGCTATAACTACGCCGCTCGCGACACTTTCAACGGTCAAGTTATTCACTTGAACCAGACGACCTTCAAACTTATTGCGATTTTCGATCGTTTTGCCGAAACTTGTTGAATCTACATGGATAGGCGCCGGGACAGGAACAGATCCCGTTACCTTCGTATTTTCTACGCTGGCATTCAATTGAAGCAAACCCGAAAATTCGCTCAGCGTGCCGTAAGCCTCAATTTGATTTCCCGGCTCTGCAGAGACGCTGTTTGGAACTCTAACGATGATGCCGTTATTCGCATCCTGAACGAAAAGATTTACAAACCCGCCGGAGTCTGCCCTATGCGTAATTACCCCGCTGAGGGTAACGTTTGTACCGATTGCTGCAGCACGGGCCTCTGCAATTGTACCTAACTCCGAGAGGCTGTACGAAAATTCGCGAAGCTCGCTATTCGTTAAGCCTTCTTTCTTCGCATACGTATGTACCTTCGTCGGTCCATTTATGACGATAGATGAAGTACCCGGTTGATACCAAGTGAAATTTTCAGGAGCGACCTGCGCATCTCCTGCGCCATAGACGCTGTAGTAGACGCTGGCGCCAACCGTTGGCGTTGAGAGCTTGATGATCGTGCCCGATTGCACGGCTCCAGGGCTTACATCCGGTTCGACCGCTTCTACTCCTTCTGCAATAACGCCATAAGAAGAATTGCGAGGATCGGGCGTCCTGATTTCAAAGTCTGTGCTGTTGTTATCCGTATCGAGAGCTCTTTCTACTTGATCAAGCGATTTGCGAATCGCCGCTTTCGTCGAGTTTAAAGCGCCGGCCGGTGTGGTCTCCAGCGTCTCAGGCACGCTAGCCGATCCATAGCCGACTGTATCCACAACAGCAGAAGAGCCATTATACAGTCGTATCTTCCCGTTCGTACCGCCCATATCGATTGCTGCCGAACTCAAATCCGGTGAGCTCAATTCAACCGTACCTGCCGCTCCTGCTTTAAGCTGAATCAAATAATATTGACCTGCGCCAATCTTCCCTGAAAGCTCAAGCGTATTTGAAGCATTTCTTGCCGGATAGGCTGTCGCTCCTGTTGATGCATAAGCGATGTACCATTCGTCTAACGTGACATCGAATGGAGTAGGGTTGTACAATTCAATAAAATCATTTTTGAACACGGCCCCGCTGTTGCCGCCTCCGCCATACACCTGCGAAATCACTAGATTATCATTGGCTGGCGCTGCTTGTACCGGACTCCCGATGCTCCCAAGCGTGCTGCCAGCAACAAGAAGAGCCGCAAGCATCATGCAGGCTTTTCTTTGTGTTCGTCTAATCAAATTCTGCATTCCCATGTTCCCCTCTCCACAACTATAAATAGCATTACTTATCTTGGTTATCTTAGTAAAAATTTGTCATCCCCATATCAAATTGAAATAAAGTTCTAGTAAACATGCACATTTGTTCATACGCGGCAATAAAAAAATCCCTTTGCTTCATTACATGCATGCCATCTGAAAGCAGACTATTTGCATTGATGAAGGAAAGGGATCCTAGCTTTGGGCCCAAAAGCTAAAGGGCCGCGTAAATTAAATGTGATGTAAACTGACATTAAACTTATTCAAGAGTATACATTGGAACGAATTTCCTGTCAATTGGTAGAAAGTAATAGAAAATTAGCCTTAAGTCAAGCGTAAACACAAACAAAAAGGCTCCGCACACATGACTGTTTATGTCATATATACGGAACCTTAGCCTCTGTTTTATTCGAACTATGCTTCTTTCGTCACGCCTGCCTGTTCCAACACGGCCTTCTCGCCCTTCTGAAGCTGATACATCTTGAAATACCTGCCTTCAAGAGCCATTAATGCATCATGATTTCCTCGCTCTACGATCTCGCCGCGATGCAGCACAAGAATTTGATCCGCCTCGCGAATGGTAGACAAACGGTGCGCGATCACCAGCGTCGTCCGGCCTTGGCTGACCACTCGCAGCGCCTGCTGGATAAGTCCCTCCGTCTCGCTATCTATGCTCGCTGTTGCCTCGTCCAGAATGAGAATCGACGGATCGAACGCCAGCGCTCTGGCGAAGGAGATAAGCTGCCGCTGCCCCGATGACAGCGTACTGCCGCGCTCAACCACCAATTCATCGTAGCCGTTTGGCAGCTGTTCAATAAACGGAGCTGCGCCGACATCCTTCAGCACGCTTTTCACGCGGTCGATCGAAATATCCTTGTTGTACAGACTGACATTAAACTTAATGTCCCCCGCAAACAAATAAGGATCCTGCAGCACAATCCCCATATGCTTGCGCAGCTCTTGCTTCGAGTACGTCGCAATATTGCGTCCGTCAATCGAAATGCTTCCTTTATCCGGCTCATAAAAGCCGAGCAAAAGGTTCATAATCGAGCTTTTTCCCGAACCGGTATGCCCGACCAAAGCGACCGTCTCCCCCTTGCGCGCTTCGAACGATATTTGTTTCAGCACATTTTCGCCCGGCTTATACGCAAACGTCACATTGTCGAATTTCACGGCGCCGTCCGGTTTTTTCGCCTGACTGACCTCTTCCACCTCCGTGCCTTCCATATCGAGGATGGCGAACACCTTCTCCGCGGAAACGAAAGCGCGCTGCGCATTCGTGAGCTGATCGAAGATACCGATAATCGGCTGAAAAATACGTCCTAAATAGTCAATAAACGCATAGAATACCCCGTACATAATAGCCGTTTCCAGGGATGCGCGCCCAAAATACCAAATGACCATCGCCGTAACCAAGCTGCCGATTGTGCCCACGATATTTCTCGAGGATAAAGAGAATACCCGAAATTGTTTGATCTGGTTAACATACCGATCCTCATTGAGTACCTCAAACTCCTCCAGCGTGACCTTCTCGCGGCGAAAAGCTTGAATAATCGGCATAACGACGATCGATTCATTGATCATGGCATTCATATCGCTAAGCCTGGCCCGCATGACCGTAATGTATTTCTTCGAATATTTCAAATGCACGACCATAATGAGCGCGAAAATCGGCGGCAGCAGCAGGCAAAACAAAGCCAAGCGCACATCTAATATAAACAGCGCCGTAAAAATGCCGATGAGCTGCACGAAGCTTACAACGAAGGTTGCCATGAAGCTCATGAACAAATCACGCACCGCTTCCGTGTCGTTCGCGATTCTCGATACGATCTGGCCGATCGGCGTGTTGTCAAAATAGCGCAGCGGAATCCGCTGGATATGCCGCATAAGATCCATGCGCATGTTCTGGATAATTTGCAATGCAGTCGATTGCAAAATATAGGACTGCGAGAAATTTCCGATACTGGCGAGAAGCAGCAGTCCCATATATAACGCGAGAAGCCACAATACGGGCCCTAACTCGCCGCCGCCCGCCGATAAGTGTTTGTCGATAATCGTTTTTATAATAAAAGGTCCGCCAAGCTCGGCCCCTACCGCGCTGCAAAGAATGAGCAGGGCGCCGATAATTCTAAACTTATAAACGAGAGCATATGCGAATAGTCTTCTCGCCGTCGATTGCTTTGGCATTCAAGAGCCTCCTCATTCTTCCAAGCTAGCTTCCATTTGCTGCCGTTCCCATTGTTCCTTATACCAGCCTCCGAACAGCATCAATTCCTCATGCGTGCCTTCTTCCATGATGCGTCCTTCGTTCAGCACGATAATCCAGTCCGCATGGCTAACCGCGGAGAGACGATGTGTCGTAATAAACGTCGTTTTACCTTCGCGTTCCAGCCTTATATGGTGAAGAATCCGGCTTTCCGTCCGCGCATCCACCGCCGATAACGAGTCATCCAGCAGCAAAATTTCAGAATCGATCAGCAAAGCGCGCGCGATTGCCAGGCGCTGCTTCTGACCGCCCGAGAGCATCACGCCGTTTTCGCCTACGACGGTTTCAAGCCCTTCAGGCATTTGCGCGATATCCTCCGTAAAGGAAGCCATTTGCACGGCGCGGGCGACCTCCTCCGGCGTCGCATTCGGCTTGCCAAGTGCTATGTTGTCATAGATCGATTTGGATAACAGCAAATGCTCCTGCGGCACATATGCGATCCAGCGCCGCATTTGGTCAATCGCAATCTGCTCGACGGGCACGCCTGCAATAAACAGCCGCTCCTGCTCTAAGGGATATTGGCGAAGCAGCTGCTTCAGCAGCGTGCTCTTCCCGCTCCCCGTTTTGCCTACGATACCCAGCGTCTGGCCGCGTTCAAGCTGAAAGGAAACGCCCGATAGGCTAGGCTGGCTCGCCGTAGGATAAGTAAAGGTAAGCTGCTTCGTCTCGATGCGGGTAGGAACCTTAATCGAAACGGGCATATCCGCGTCTTTCAGATCGGGCTTTTGCGTCAGCGCCGTATCCAACCGGTCAGCCGAGGCGCTTCCGCGCTGCAGGACATTGATAAATTCGCCAAAAGAAATCATCGGCCAAATGAGCATGCCTAAGTAAATATTGAACGAAATGAGCTGTCCGAGCGAAATCTCATCCTGGAAGACGAGATATGAGCCATAGCCGATTCCGATGGAATAGCTCACTCCGACAATCAACGAAATGATCGGCTGGAAAAGCGCATTCAAAATGGAAACCCGCTTATTTTTGAGCATCACGTCGGTCGTCACCTTATGGAACGCAGACAAGTCATTGTTCTCCTGTACATAGGAGCGGATGACGCGTATGCCCGAGATGGACTCCAGCGCGTGATCATTCATTTTGCCGAAGGATGCCTGAGCGTCTAGAAAGCGCGTTCTCACCTTTTTGCCCAGCTTGCTGATCACGACCGCCAGCAGCGGGAGCGGAATTAGGGCCGCAATCATTAATTTATAGCTTACGAGCGAAATCATCATAATAACGACTACCGAAGCGCCAACAAGCGTATTGACGAGCGTCATCACGCCATAACCAGCCGTTTGCCCGATCGCGAGCACATCATTCGTAGCTAGAGCCATGAGCTGGCCCGTACTGTTGCGTTGGAAAAAGGCCGGCGTCATCCTCGTCAGATTGGCCAGCAGCCGTCCCCTCAGCACCTTCTCGATAAGCGCCGAATTCCCGAACAGCGTCGTGATCCATATGTACACCATGATGTATAAAAATAGCGAAAGACCGATCAGCAGCAGTACCGTCTGCGTCAAACCCGAAGAGGTCAGCTCGCCTTCGCGGATGTGGTCTACCGTTTTGCCAATGAGATTGGGCGGTACCGTTGATAACAGGCTGACTAATGCCATGATGCCGACAGCGAGCACGTAGCTTCCCCATCTATCCTTAAAAAACCATCGCAATCGATTTACAAAAGACATGATATCCCCCTTTTCACCTTATCTTTCACACGGCGTATACCCATGCGCCAGGTCGCTTCGAGCCTATTCCATTCGATCGCCAAAGCCCGGACGCACCCGATCAACCGCCACTTTTCAGTATAGCAGTTTCGCAGGTCAAATTTCACCTTAATGTGTAACAATATCCTTCTTTTGGGCAAAATTTTAGACACTGCCGCATAGATCAAAAACGTGTTGTTCTTTATAACGAATATGATATGATAGGGTTACTTAGCTTGGCTGCGTCATGAATTTGGATCAATCCCGAGGTGAAGCATGTGGACGCTGCCGTAAGTGTAGTCGTACCTATTTATAATGCGGAGAAATGGTTATATCGAGGCCTGGATCGCATTCTTCGGCAGCCCTTCCGTTCTATCGAGCTGCTGCTCGTCAATGACGGCTCCACCGACCACAGCGGAGCAATCTGCGAGGAGTATGCAGCCAAGGATGCACGGATCAAAGTACTCCATAAGGCTAACGGCGGCACAAGCAGCGCAAAAAACGCCGGATTTAAGGCCGCAACGGGCAAATACATCGCATTTTTGGACGCTGACGATGAAATCGACGAACTATTTTTCGCCAAGCTTTATGCCGCTGCCGAGGAGCATGCCTGCGACATTGTCGTCAGCGGCTTCGAGACCATTCCCTCCCAGCTCGCGCGCGCTCCGCGGTTCACCCTCCATACCGTCATGAACGGCAAGGACTTTGTGCTCAGCGCTGCCTCCGTTCATTCGGACAACGAGCTTTGCTTCGTCTGGCGCTGTCTCTTTCTTCACTCTTGGCTTGCGAATAGCAGCATTCGTTTCCAAGAGGAGCTGACGATCGGAGAGGATACGATATTCCTGCTCGAGTCTATGCTCAGCGCCGATCGCGTATATGCGATTCCGGATTGCTTATACTTTTACAACACCGTTAACAATTTGGACAGTCTCATGCGCGCCCCCTATAAGCCATACTTGGAGCGGAGCCTTGTCCTGCAGTACCGATACAGAAAACAGCATTCCGAAAAATCCCGTTTGATTGCCCATGATCATTACAGAAAAGATATGGCGGTTTATTACATACAAACGATTCTCGGCATGCTGATCAAAAATATGAAAAACAGTCCGACAGCTGCCAAGAAGGAGGATCTAGCCAAACTCGTTTCCCTGGAGATGTTTACGGACAGTACAAAGGCTTTGGGTTTCCGGTACAAATGCGCAAGCCCGAAGGAGTATATTTATTATCTGGCATTCAAATTCAAGCTGTCCGCCGTTCTCTTCTACTGGGAATTTGGCAAGCCCGCAGCACGCTCCTTCTTTCCCTTCAACCTATTCGGGAAAAGCAAACGCCTTACCGATCAGTCCTTGCGCATCAACAAACGGTAAGTGAAGCACGCGTTCGCTTCCCGTCTTAAGCAAAGAAAGGCCTGTGCACATTTGGGCACAGGCCTTTACAATATAAGTATTAGCTGCTGCAGGGCAGCGCGCTTTGGGTCCCCATGACATTTTGCCATATGCGGTAAAGCTCCCACGGAGAGCCATTGTCGAGCAAATCCTTGCTGACGTAAAGACCTTCCTCAATCGAGTCGACCTTATCCGCCAGCTTGAGCCTCACGGCTGCATTAAGCATGACTTGATTGGCGAATGCAAGGTGTCCGCGTCCTTGCAGCACGGCTTCCGTTTCCCTCACCTGCTCGGCAGGCGTCCAAATGATGTCCGGTACGGAGGTTTCCAAACCGTAGGCATCCGGATCGATAATATGAAGCTGCGATTGCCCTTCTTCTACAAAATAGGTCCGGGTCGGCCGCTCGATGAACAAATCCTCCGAGCCTTCCACTCCTTGAACGATGAGCGCTTTCTTATAGGCTAAGTTGTTCGCTAACTTGGCCATGCGCTCGAAAACGGTATTATGATAAACCCCGAATATTAAATACGGGGAATGAGAATAATCGATCAGTTTCTCCGCCGTATTCAGCACCGTGCGCATATCAAGCTCAACCCGAATCGAACGCAGCGCTTTAAGGGGAGGACACCATTCTTCGGCCGGCACATACAGCACGCCCGTTTTCTTTGCTGCTTGGATAATGCGGTCCTGGGAAAGCAGATCGGCATCAATGCCGGAATCCTTCAACAGATCATGCAGCGTGATTCCCCATTTGGGTGGCAAGGACGCCGCTCCGTGAAGCGTAACCGGCAAGCCCGCAGCGGCAAGAACGAACGCGGTTGAGTATGACGCATAGAATGATTTTTTCCTGCCGTCATACGGCCCTGCGCAATCAAGCCCTTGCTGGATAGGCGCACGATGCGCATGCTTGCGGCATACGTTAACGAAAGCTTCGATTTCTTCGACGCTTTCCATTTTTATGCGTTCAGCAATGAAAAAGGCGCCTATTTGCGCCGGGGTTGCCTTTAATTCCAGGATGGCGTTGGCTGCAAGCAATGCTTCATCATACGCCAGATCCCGCGCCCCTCTCTTTCCCCGGCCTACTTCCTTTAATAGGTTGATCATCATCGCAAAGCCCCCTTATTTTTGATCCTGAAGGATTTGATAGACCTTAACGATAGACGTCGCCACATCCACCATGCGTTTACGCTCGTTCATCGCCTGCTTCCGCAGCACATCGTAAGCTTCCGCTTCAGAAATATTTTTGATTTTGCACAAAATACCCTTTGCCATATCAATCCATTTCCGCTCTTCGAGCCTGCCCTCCAGCTGCTTGCGTTCATTGATCCACTGCAGCCTCTCAAAGCATTGCTTGGAGCCAAAATGAAGAGCCCAGTGAAGCTCCTGCTCACTCATCGAAGGTGCAAGGATACCGTCCACTTGAATGTCGTCCTCGCAAAATGACGCTGAAAGAGAAGCAGATACCGTACTGCACCACCATAATAAAGGAACGGTTTTTTGCTTTAACAGCCTAGCTCTCCATTGCTTTACTTCATTAAGAGGCACATGAAGCACGACTGCGTCTGCGTTGTTCATCTGCAACTCAGCCTTCTTCTCGTCCCCTGCGCGAAGCACCTGATAACCATACTCTTCTAATAAATACTTTGGCGTTTGTTTCTTGGAATGCTGATCCGACTGAGGGTCCGCGATTGCCACCTCGTTTGACGCACAATGTTCGACTACTAACAAAGAACGCATTTAGAAGTGCCCCCTCCTATTCGACTTTATTGTGAATACAGCACAAGTCGATACCTTTGTGATTATATATAACATACAAAAGCATGAATTGTCACTAACCAAGTTTTTTCACACTTTTTGATGTCAACTATATTGACATGAGCTCCAAATCCATTGTATATTTACGTTATCATATTCATAACATTCACGAGTACAACGGTGTATTCGTTTTGAAGCGGCAAAGAAGCCTGCTTTCGTTTTCTTAGGGGACGTGCGTTTTCCCTAGGAGCGAAGCAGGCTTTTCTTCTTTTCGCCTAGGCAGAGTTTGAGAGGAGAGAAATACAATGACTACAACTAAGAAGAAGTTAGTATTAATCGGAAACGGCATGGCGGGGGTTCGAGCGATTGAGCATTTGCTGAAGCTGGCTCCCGAAAGCTACGACGTTACGATCTTCGGGGCCGAACCGCATCCTAACTATAACCGCATTATGCTGTCTTCCGTCCTAGGCGGCGGCGCCGATATGCAAGAAATCGTCATAAACGACTGGGATTGGTACAAAGAAAACAACATTACTCTTCATACAGGCCACAAGGTAACGAAAATTGATACGGAACTTAAGAAGGTTACCTCCCATCTAGGCATTGAAGTTGACTACGATAACATCATTATTGCAACCGGCTCTAATCCATTTATGCTTCCTCTTCCAGGCGCGGACAAAGAAGGCGTTATCGCATTCCGCGATATCCACGATTGCGAAGTGATGATCGACGCGTCCAAAAAATACAAAAAAGCCGTAGTCATCGGCGGCGGCTTGCTCGGTCTTGAAGCGGCACGCGGTTTGCTCCATCTGGGAATGGAAGTAAACGTCGTCCACATTTTTAGCTATTTGATGGAACGCCAGTTGGACGAGGCGGCTGCCAAAATGCTGCAGCGCGAGCTCGAAGCGCAAGGCATGCAATTTTTGCTGCAAAAAAGTACGGCTTCCATTAAAGGTAAAAGCCGTGCAACCGGCTTAGTGTTCGCTGACGGCAGCGAGGTAGACGGCGATTTGGTCGTTATGGCCGTCGGTATTAAACCTAACGTGGATCTGGCAAGAGCATCGGGCATCGAAGTCAACCGCGGAATCGTTGTCGACGATTTCATGCAAACAAACGTACCTGGCATTTACGCCGTAGGCGAATGCGCTGAGCACAGAGGAATCGCTTACGGCCTCGTGGCTCCCCTTTATGAGCAAGGCGCTGTACTCGCTAAGCATCTGGCTGGGGTTGAAACGGCTGGTTATGCCGGCTCGGTTACTTCGACAAAGCTTAAAGTATCCGGCGTTGACGTGTTCTCGGCTGGCCGCTTTGATGAAGTGCCTGGCACCCGCTCGCTCAAGATTCAAGACGACATGGCAAACACCTACAAAAAGATTGTCGTTCAAGACGGCAAACTCATCGGCGCCGTTCTTTTCGGCGATACGTCCGACGGTGCCGAATTGTTTGCTTCTATTAAGAAAGGTGAATCGATTGCCGGACGCGAGAAAGAAATTCTGCTCGGCATTTCATCCGATTTATTGGGCCAATCTTCCGGCGGGAACAGACTTGAAGCAATGGCCGATGACGAAATCATTTGCGGCTGCAACGGGGTTTCTAAAGGAACGATAGCGGATGCCATCGCGAACAAAGGCTGCAACACGGTAGGCGCGATTAAATCCTGCACGAAAGCATCCGCTTCCTGCGGCGGCTGTAAGCCGCTCGTGGAAGGCTTGCTTCACCTGTATGCCGGCGATGCGGTCGGCGAGCCGGTAAAAGAAGGCATTTGCGGCTGTACCACGCATAGCAGGGATGAGATCGTTACGGAAATTACGCGCATGAATCTCAACTCGACCAAGGAAGTCATGAACGTTCTTGGCTGGAGCAATCCGGAGGGCTGCTCAAAATGCCGTCCGGCGCTCAACTACTACCTCGGTATGGTTAATCCAGAGGAATACGTGGATGAGAACGAATCACGGATCACCAATGAACGCTATCATGCAAATATTCAAAAGGATGGCACATACTCCGTTGTTCCTCGTATTTACGGCGGCGTAACGTCCCCTGCCGATTTAAAGAAAATCGCGGAGGTCGCCGAGAAATTCGATGTGCCGATGGTGAAATTCACGGGCGGACAACGGCTAGACTTGCTTGGCGTCAAGAAAGAGGATCTTCCGAAAATTTGGGAAGAGCTGGATATGCCATCAGGCCACGCTTACGGCAAAACGCTTAGAACCGTTAAAACTTGCGTCGGTTCAACCTTCTGCCGATTCGGCACGCAGGATTCAATCGGAATGGGCATCAAATTGGAGAAAGCATTCGAGCGTCTAAATACACCGGCTAAGGTTAAGCTTGCCGTATCCGGCTGCCCGCGAAATTGCGCGGAAGCTACGATTAAGGACTTCGGCGTAGTCGCCATAGACGGAGGCTGGGAGCTTCATGTCGGCGGAAACGGCGGCGTAAAGGTTCGGGCTACCGATCTTCTCTGCATCGTCAAAACAGAGGATGAGGTTCTGGAATGGTCCTCCGCATTCTTGCAGCTCTATCGGGAAAATGCACAATGGAACGAACGTACTGCTCAATGGATCGAACGCGTGGGTCTCGACCATGTCAAGAAAGGCCTCGAAAATCGCGAAGAGCGCCTTGCCCTTAAATCGCGTATCGAGAAAACACTCAGCCTGACAACCGACCCATGGAAGCAAATTGTCGAAACGGACGAACTCCGTAAAAACTTCGAGCAATTGAACAGCGCTCAGCCCGTGCAGCTATAGGATCTACGCGCAGCTAGCATTGAACGCATGGCCAATAGCGAATTTCTTCGAAATAGGGCTTTGCTAAACAAAACTTTTCAGGGGGAGTCACCTATGACAACAAAGCTGTTAGTAGCCAACCTATCTGACATAGATGTAAAGGGATCACGACGCATTAAAGTAAAAGACATTGAAATTGCCGTATTTCGGTTAACTGACGGCAGCGTGCTTGCCGTTGAGAATAAATGCCCGCATAAGGGCGGCCTGCTTTCGGAAGGGATGGTGTGCGGCACAGCCGTACACTGCCCGCTTCATGACTGGAAAGTTGATTTGCGCAGCGGACGCGTGCATGAGCCTGACGATGGCTGCGTAACGACCTTTGAGACCGAAATCGATAGTGAGAGCGGATCGATCTACGTAACGGTCTAAGGAGAGAAAGAATTAAATTCAGATACTAAAACGGCATAATCAGCCGAAGGGAGCAGCCTATGAGAAACATAACAACAGGTACGGTATATATAGTCGGCGCTGGTCCTGGCGATCCAGAGCTTATTTCGGTGAAAGCCATGCGACGTATTCAGCAGGCAGACGTTATCCTCTATGATCGTCTTATCAGCAAAGAATTATTAGCCTACGCCGGCTCCGATACAGAGCTGGTCTACTGCGGCAAAGCTCCCGGCTCGCATGCGATGCCTCAACATATCATTAACGAAGCGCTCGTCAAATACGCGCAAGCAGGAAAAACGGTCGTCCGCCTTAAGGGCGGCGATCCACTAGTCTTCGGAAGAGGCGCCGAAGAAGCTTTAGAGCTCGCCTCTTGGGGCATTCCCTACGAGATCGTGCCCGGGATCACCTCAGCTATCGGCGCTGCCGCTGCTGCCGGCATTCCCGTCACGCACCGTGAATATGCCGCATCCTTCGCCTGCGTGACCGGCAGCCGCTGTCACGGCGACAAATCGCCGATTCGCTGGGATTTGCTCGCTCACAGCGTCGATACGCTGGCCATTTACATGGGTGTAAGCGAGCTTCCTGCTATTCGCGAAGAACTTTTGAAGCATGGGAAATCCGCAGCAACGCCCGTTGCCTTAATCGAACGTGGCACAACGAATCGTCAACGCACGATCGTCGGAACGTTATCGGATATCCATACCCTAGCGGTAACGATGAAGCTTGCCAATCCCGCTCTCATTATTATCGGCGAAGTCGTCCGCGTGCGCGAACGTTTGATGCAAGCGGAGCAGCAAGCTGTATCGCTTATTAGTTAAGCCGTCTTACTCCTTGTTTCAGTTATCTCTGCCGTCTCTGCCCGCTTCGTCGCATCGTCGCAGCGGCAGCGCATCCCGCTGTCGCTCGCGGCTTCATGCAAATCCACGCAAAAAGCCTCTACTCGTCCGCTCCATTCCTTTGTAAGGACTGCGGTTTCCTGTATACTAGAAGCCTCAATTGTTTTTTATAAAGGATGCGAATCAGCTGGAAACTAGAAACCAACCGCCGTTATACCTCTATACCTATGGCTATCGATTGGAAGAAACTGAGCTTTGCCATTTAGAAATGCGTTCGTTTTTCGATAAACAATCAGACTCTGGGCTATTAATGAGCGAAATAGACGTCCATCCCGACCGCAGCCCTTTCATGAGAGAGCGGCTCGAGGTCCTCTATCAAGGCGAGCGCCTAGAGGATATTTTGGAGCAGGTAAGGCAAATCGAATTAGGCGATGCGACGTTCAAGGTCATTTTCGTCAAAATGACGGATCTCTCGAAGGAGGAAAAACCCGATTTCGACGATCAACGCAGCATTGAACGAGAAATTGGCATGTATATCGAAGGGGAAGCCGATGTGCGAAGCCCTGACTTTACTTTTGGCATTTTACGCTGGGGCGGCCGTTGGTATTTCGGTAACTACATCAAAAGCAAGGCCGTTTGGCTAACGCAAATAAAGAAGCCGCGCAGCTATTCCATAGCGCTCAGCACCCGGGTAGCCAGGGCCGCTGCGAATATCGCAGTGCCTCAGCCACTCGGGAAAACCGCTATCGACCCCTGCTGCGGCATTGGGACCGTGCTTGTTGAAGCGCTGTCGATGAATATTAATATCGTAGGCCGAGATATCAATCCTTTTGTCATCCGGGGAACGCTCGAGAATCTCGCGCATTTCGAATTCAAAACAGATGTCGTTTGCGGGGATATTGCCGATATCATAAGCCACTACGATGCGGCTGTCGTAGATATGCCTTACAACCACTTTTCCCGCACAACGCCTGAAGAACAGCTTTCTTTGCTGAAGCATGCCCGCCGAATTGCAAGCAAAGTGATCGTTATCACTGCCGATCCGATGGACGACCTTATTGCAGACGCCGGCTTCAACATATCCGATCGTTGTTCGACCCGGAAAGGCGGCTTCGTCAGGCAAATCATTGTTTGCGTTTAAAGGCGACAGTTAAGGCTATGAATGATAACCATTGAGCGCAAGCCAGGAGGCGCATGCAGACGTC
This sequence comes from Paenibacillus sp. LPE1-1-1.1, assembly GCF_040676435.1. Lineage (NCBI taxonomy): Bacteria > Bacillati > Bacillota > Bacilli > Caryophanales > Paenibacillaceae > Paenibacillus > Paenibacillus sp. LPE1-1-1.1. The sequence continues at coordinate 488,416 of NZ_JBEGHY010000012.1, read as the reverse complement.
CATTCGTTCGTATGCTCTTCATCCTCGGCTAAACCGAGCCCATGCCGGCCCTTTGCGTACACATGCAGGTCAAACAGCACTTTATGTTTGCTGAGAGCCGCAGCGAACAATAAGCTGTTTTCCACGGGTACGGCTGCGTCATCCGATGTATGCCACAAAAAAGTAGGCGGCGTATCCTCGGATACTTGAGCCTCGCTGCTCAGCTGTTCCACTTTCTCAGGCAAGGCTTCTTTGCCAAGCAGATTATTTCGAGAGCCAACATGCGCATAAGGCTCCTTGAGCGTGATAACGGGATAACACAATACGAGCAAATCCGGACGGCAGGACTCCCTTTCGATAATATCCTCCGCATGTTTGTTTCCTTTATCATAGCTTGTGCCTGCATTGGACACTAAATGGCCGCCTGCAGAGAAGCCCAGTATGCCAATCTTGTCCGGATTGACGCGAAACTGATCGGCTTTGAATCTGACCGTTCGTATCGCCCGCTGGATATCGAGCAACGCGCAGGGATACTGGTAAGGCGCTACCCGGTAACGCAGCACAAATGCCGAAATACCGAGGCTGTTCAGCCACTGGGCAATAGGCTTGCCTTCATGATAAGCCCTCCCGCCATACCCTCCGCCTGGACATATGATGATTGCAGGACGGTTGTCGCCCTCTACCAAATAAGGCGTAATTGCAGGGCAGTCCTCATCCGAATTTCCGAGCGCGAACGGCGCTCCATGCATCCATAATAATTGCTCCGCCACTTTTATAATCTCCTTTTTGCATGCATATTAATTGTCAGACTTCTCCATTATATAACTAATGAAACAAGCCAGCCATCTAAACGCATATAAAAAAAAACAGGTCTAAGCCGTAAGCGCCTAAACCTGTCTCCATACCTGTTTCTTCGCTCGCCGCCATCATCGTTTGAAGGCGGTTATACCGCCGATAAAGCCAAATAAAGCGCCAAGCAGCGAACCTGCCGCTACCTCGCGAGGCTGATGCCCAAGGCTTTCCTTAAGCCGCTCGCGCCTGCGCTTATGATAAATGCCCGGATGCTCCCCAGCCAGCCTTTCAACGTCCTCGTCCAAATCGTTTACCTGTACCGCAATTTCACCAGCATGCCTGCGAATATTCATGGCATCGTACATCACAATGATGCCGAGCATCGCGGAAATCGCAAATTCAGGCGTCTTGACGCCATATTTGGTTGCCGTGTACGCGGCTAAAGCCGATACGCCGCTCGAATGCGCGCTAGGCATACCGCCTGAACCGATTATTTTACGTATGTCCCAAGTTCCGGTTTTTGCATAATGCAGCGGCAGCTTGAGCATTTGAGCCGCTCCTACTGCCGTAAGCGCCGTCACTAGTCCTCTGTTTGCCACAGCTGTCACCTCCAATCATCCTGCCTCCCTCATTTTGTCCTATTGCCGCAAAATCATGTGGTTCCAGATTGTTTAGCAGAAATTAAGGTTATATAGTAAGGGATGCCTCCGGAGGCTAATCTTATGCGATAGGCTTCCGCCAGAGAAAGTCCATAACTCTAACTAGCGTACTTGGGGGAAAAAGATATGATGGGAATTGTCTATTCACTGATTGCTGGGGTATTCATCAGCTTTCAAGGCGTTTTCAATACAAAGCTAAGCGACAAAGCCGGCTTCTGGTTTACGAATGCTTGGGTGCACGGAAGCGGCTTTCTGCTGTCGCTGATCCTACTGCTTATCATGAAAGACGGCAGCTTCTCGAAGTTTTTCACGGTCAATAAGCTGTATTGGCTGGGCGGCGTATTCGGCGTCATGATCATATTCACCGTCACAAAGAGCATTTCTGCGCTTGGTCCCGCTTATTCCGTCGCCCTGCTGCTTATTACCCAGCTGGTCATATCGATGCTCATTGACAGCCTTGGCTTGTTTGGCGTCGACAAAGTACCGTTATCCGCCAACAGGCTCTTCGGAATCGGAATTATGATTGCAGGCATTATCGTATTTAAGCTGAAATAGCCAATGTCCTGTTATTCTTGAATCTCTTATTTCATATAAATAAATCGCTCGCCCGGGGCGAACATATGGAACTTCTTAGCCGGATAATTGCGCTGGATATAGTCGACGAAATAGGCCGGATTCTCATCATTATGCGGAAATAGGCCGTAATGCATCGGAATCAGTAAATCGGCATGGATTTGCACAGCGATCTCAACGGCTTCGCGGTAGTTGCAATTTCCGACGATCCCCTGCTCATTGCGGACAAAGTCCCGCCCGTTTATTGGCAAAAGGGCAACATCGATCTGTCTGCTTTGCAGCCAAGTGACCAGCTCGGGAAAGCCAACGGTATCGCCGGCATGATAGAGATGGATCCCGCAAAAACTAGCTACAAAGCCAAGAAATTTATGCTCTCCCGCTTCATCCTGTTCAAATTGCTCATGCTTGGCAGCAAACGCTTCTAGACGGATGCCGTTTTCCAGCTCTAATGCTTGTCCATGCGAGATGCCGATCAGCTGATCATCCCGCAGTCCCCACTCCTTCAACAACGGCAGATGCGCCTTCGGTGCGATAAAACGCGTTTTGGCCGATTTCCCAATCGCCTGCAGCGTGAGCTTATCCATGTGGTCCTCATGGTGATGCGAGCAAACGACGTAGTCCACATCCAAGCAGTCCGACGGCTCGAGCGGCGTTTCGAAAGCGCGCGACCATGGCGGGCCGCTCAGCTCGTACACCCAGTTCGACAGGTACGGATCGAACAAGATCGTTTTTTTCTTCCATTTGACTAGAAAGCCCTCTTGTCCCAAAGCCCAAAGCGCCAATGCCTGATCGGGGAGCTCCGTCTCGGCAATCTGCTTCACCAAAGCCGCCCCGCTGTTGTATACGTTCACGAGTTCCATCATCCTTTTTGCTCTAGATTTTGAATACGCAGGTCCTTCGTAAACCACTGCCGGTAGCTTAATAGACTTAAAATAATGCTCGTTACCGCGGCAGAGCTTGCGAAGGCAAACACAATTAATATTTGATATCGAACGGCTTCGATCGGGTTGGCTCCGGCGATGATCATTCCCGTCATCATGCCGGGCAGCTGAACGAGTCCCACCGTCTTCATCCCGTCGATTGTCGGAATCATGCTCGATTTGACCGACCGCTTCATCACGTCCTGAATGGCTTGCCTCGCCGTAGCTCCGAGCGAAAGCAGCGTCTCGATCTCGCCTTTCGAGGCTCCGACCTCTCTCCTCATCTGATTCAAAAGCAAGCCGGATACGACCATTGCATTGCCGATCGTCATGCCGCTTATCGGTATGATATATTGGGGCGTTGCTTCAATGATTCGAAAGCCCAGCAGCAGCCCCATCATTAGGAGCTCTGTCGAGGCGATGGCAATCGCGATTTTCCATGTGATCCCTTTCAGGCCCTCGCCTCTTTTGCCGGCATTAAAGGAAGCAACCGCAATCATCAGCATAAGAATAAAGCCGATAAGCAGGGGATTGCTCGTATTGAAAATATATTGCAGCACATAACCGACAAGCAGCAGCTGTACCGCAGAACGAATGGTGCCTAAGGCGATATCGCGTTCGAGCCCAAGCTTTTGCCACACGGATATGAGCATGGTAATCATGACGAATAACAGCGTAAAGCTAAGCGCTAAGATGGACATGGCGGCTCCTTATGTTCGGGTGCTTTGATATAATTGCGCGCGGGCTCCGTTAAGGGCTGGTCAAAAAAATTCGCGGTTTTGCTGTTTTCGAGCAATGTACCCTCGCCCATAAACCATACCGAGCCGCTCATCTGCTTCGCTTGCTCTAGGTCATGCGTAACCCAAAGCATCGTCGTCCCTTGTTGATGATGCCACTCCCGAAGCACTTGTTCAACCAGTTCCTTGCTGCCGCGGTCCAGCGAGGCCGTAATTTCATCGAGCAGCAGCACTGCCGGATGAAGAAGCAAAGAGCGCAGCAGTGAAACCCGCTGCTTCTCTCCACCTGAGAGCTGATCCGCGCTTTTAGAGACATCCAAATGATCAAGCCCCAGCCGAGGCAGCAAGCGGCGCACTAGCTTTTCATCATAAGGAATACGATGCAGCAGACTAACCGTCCGCAAATTTTGCTCGATGCTTCCTTGCAGCATAACGGATTGCTGGGCGACATAACACATCTTCATTCTCCATGCTCTCGGATCCGTACCGCGCTGCGAAACATTATGTAAACGAATTTCTCCTTCATCGACCTGTTCTAAACCGGCCAGCATGCGGAGCAGCGTGCTCTTCCCTTGGCCGGATACGCCCAGTATCGCAATCATAGCAGGCTCGGCGATGTCAGCCGATACATTCGCGAACAAGGGCCCTCCTTCAACGCCGCTGCGATTTTTCCGCAATTGCCGCAGCTCCAATACAGGCTCCATAAAAGGCCCTCCTTTCTGCTTTCCCTTCATTATAGCGCGATTGCCGCTGAACATAACAGGAAATCGTTTAGATTTCCGGATATCGTCCATGGTCGGCATGATTTGCCTATTTTATAATGATAACGATCAGAAAAGGACGATAAAAATGAATTTATCAATCTCAAATTCGAATGAGAGAGGAACGCTGGTCTATGAAACATGAATCTATAGCACAATTCTTTGAATCGATTACTTTGAAAGGTAATCTTTCATTAAATCATTGCGCAGTTTTATCATTATTTCGTCTTCACCCAGCAATATTGGATATAGATCACTATCTTCAAATACCTTGTTTTTTGCTTCATCATAATTAGCCGCACTTTCAATTACAAATGCTTTTAACCCTTCAACATAGGTTATTTTGTAATAACTCCCGCCTTGCGAATATAGCGGCTCATTTATAATCACCGTTTCAAATCCTAACTCCTCGAATAAATCATTTATTTTTTTAAAAATACGATCCATGCCATCATTCCTTAAAAGGTGTATTTTCAAAAAAAAAACAAGTCTCACCTTCCGTGAGACCTGAACTTAATGCTGTGCCATCAGCAGCTGTTGATATACCTTCCCTCTCGCCAGCAGCTCGTTATGGGTCCCCGTTTCCGCCAAAGCGCCTTGATCCATTACAAAAATAATGTCCGCATTCTCGATCGTGGATAGACGGTGCGCGATCATAATCGTCGTCAGCCCTTCCCTTCTTGCCTCCAGCGATGCAAGCAGCTGGCGCTCCGTCTCGAGATCAAGCGCCGAGGTCGCTTCATCCAGCACCAATATTTCCGGATCGGTAACGATCGCGCGCGCTATCGCTATGCGCTGGCGCTGTCCGCCGGAGAGCTTAATGCCTCTTTCCCCGATATTCGTATCGTAACCGTCGGGCATTCCTAGAATAAAGTCATGGATCTGCGCAATGCGGCAGGCTTCCTCGATATCCGCTTCCGTCACGCCGTCTCGTCCGAGCATCAGATTCTCGCGAATCGAATCCGAGAACATATACGGGTCTTGGAATACAATCGCTACTTTCCGGGCCCATTGTTCGCGGTTATAGGTATAGGCATCCCTGTCATTCAGTTTGAAAAGTCCGGGCGACACATCGTAGAAGCGTACCAACAGCTGGGCAATCGTCGATTTCCCGCCGCCGCTCGTCCCAACGAAGGCGATCTTTCGTCCGATAGGCAGATCTGCGGTAAAGCCGCGGATCACCTCAGGCAGCTCCGGCGAATAGCGAAAGCTTGTGTCGTTAAAGGCTAAATGCCCGATTTTGCGCTCCAAGCCCTGAAGACCGGGTTCATTCTGTTCCAGCTCCAAAATACGCTGTACCCTGTCCACATTCGCAAGCTGCGACGACATGCCCATAATAAACTGAAATAAATTATAAAACGAATCGGACATTTGCGTTGAGAATTGGAACAAAATAACGAAGGTTCCGATCGACATCTGATCATGAATCAGCTGAAAGCCGCAGTATCCCAGCACGAGAATACCAATGCCCCATTTCATCGGATCGCTGTAACGGATTTGCCGGTTAACGAGCTTCGCTTCGATCATGACCTGGTCAAAATATTCCGAAAACATTTTGTTATACAGCTTCTCTTCCCATTTTAACCGGTGATAGGCGACCACCTCGCGCGTAGATGCGACGCCCTCCTCGATTTGAATGAGCAGCGCGGTGCGCTTCTCGGCTACCTGTCTGGCCTGCGCTTTCAGCTTCGGCGTGAAATAGTATCCGATCATTACATAAATCGTACAAAGCCCTACGATCATGAGCAGCAGGATGGGACTGGAGAAGCCGATGATGGCCATCAAAATGCAGAGGTTCAGCGTCTCCTGCATCCCCCGCGGGATCTGCCAGCCGATTACGCTCGCCGATACGAACAGATCCTGCGTAAACGAATAGACGTATTTGCCGGTTCGTTCATTTTGAAACCGCTCGACCGGGACATTTTCGAGCCGCTTCAGCATACGGGAGAGCAGCGAGCGGCTGACCGCGAATTCATTGCGGACGAGGCTTCGGCTCGTCACCGTAAACATGAGCGAGTATACGATGCCTGCCACCCCGAAGATACCGATTACGAGGGGCATCAGCTCATAGTTCCCTTTCGTAAACACATCATCGATTAATATTTTTTGGACATAGACAAGCGTGTAATTGGATACCGACTCCAGCGCTAGATAGAGCAGCACAATCAGATAGGTGCCCCTCAGCAGAACCGAATGGCTCCAAAAGATTTTAAGATACTTCATGCGCGACCTTCCCTTCCGCTGCTTCCGTTTGTCCGCTTTCCAGCTCATACAGCAGCCCTTTCCGTTCAAGCAGCTCCTCGTAGCTGCCTGCCTCCGCGACGCGTCCCTCATGAATGACGACGATTTTGTCAAAATGCTTCACCGTGGACAACCTATGCGCTATCGCAATCGTCGTTCGGTTCACCAGCACCTCATCCAGCGCGCGCTGCACTTCATATTCGCTTACATTATCAAGCGATGAGGTCGCTTCATCGAGCAAAATAATAGCCGGCTGCTTCACGAACATGCGCGCAATCGATATGCGCTGCTTCTGTCCGCCCGACAGCTTCATGCCCCGCTCGCCGACGAGCGTGTCGTAGCCCTCCGGCAGCTGCATAATAAAGTCATGCGCGTACGCGGCTTTTGCAGCCGCGATGACCTCTTCGTCGCTCGCTTCCGGTTTGCCGAAGCGAATGTTTTCTTTGACCGAGGAGCCGAACAAATACGTCTCTTGAAAGACGTAACCGATGGATTCGCGCAGACGCTCCAGCGTCATATGCTGAATCGGCACACCGTCGAGCTTGATGGTCCCCGCGGTCGGATCGTAGAACCGCCCGATCATTTTGAACATCGTCGTTTTGCCGTTTCCGCTCGCGCCTACAAATGCCACCTTCTCGCCAGGCTTAATCGTTAGCGTGAAGCCGTTAATGACCGAAGGCTGCCCCGGATATTGAAAATGAACATTATGGAATACAAGTCCCCCGCGCACCTCGCCCAAAGCGACCGGCTCGGCCGGGTCATCAATTTCAATCGGCTTATGCATGAACCGGAACAACGGAATCGTCTGATGGATGATGAGCTTCTGCTCGGTAAGCTGCGTGACGAGCAAGGTGAGCCGGAACATCGTTGTCATGTACAGAAGGGTAAAAGCGATAAAGCCGCCTAATGTAATCCACTGATTTTGCAAAGAGTAGTAGCCGGTAATAAACAAAGCGATTGCGCCCAAATAAAAGGTAAACCGCCGAAAGCTTCCTCTGCCGAAGCTGTACGTTGCCGCAAGCAAATAATAATCGGACCAGTTTTTGTGTTTGCCGAGCGTACGCTCATGGTACCAGGGCTGGGAGCCAAAAGCGCGGAATTCGCGCAAGCCGGATATGCTCTCGTATACCGCTTGGTTATAGTCGATTCGGGATTGGCCGGATTGCCTGCCGTACAAAGCCGCTTTGCGCTCGAAATAGGGGCCGAATAAATAATAAAGCCCGAATGTCGGCAGCATGATGAGGCATAACCAGCCGCTGATGCTGAGCAGCAGCACGATTGCCACGGCTATGAAAAGTAAATTTTCGATGACGCTCGGCAGGACGTTGCGGTAAATTTTCTGAACGGAGGCCACCTCGGAGTTGAACATCGACAGCGTCTCTCCCGCCGGATGCCGTTCATAATGGGCAAAGCCGAGCTTGCGCAAATGCTTGAAGATCGCTGTCTGCATGTCGCGCGAGGCCAGCTCGCCGATCGTCCGCTGCAGCAGGTTGCGAAAGTTCTTGGCGATAAGCATGAGCAAATTGATAACCGTAAGCGCTGCTAAAATGGCGATAAACATGGACGTATCCTTATTAACCACGACATGATCAATGACATATTGAATCATTTTGGGCGTCAGCGTTTCACCCGCCACCGCCATTGTGCCGCATGCCGCGAGCGCTGCGATCTGCTTCTTATAGGGCAGCAGAAACCGGAGCGCCCAGACATAGGAGCGCCTCGATTCGTCCAGCTCCGCCTTTTGCTTGGCTTTGCCAGCTTGCTTCTCTGTTTGTAACATCGTTTTCCCCCCTTGATCCTTCAACCTAATCCTTTTAATAAAGCCTATTTTTTGGAAGTTAGCTACCAATCATAATTCCGGCCGCCCTTTTTTGTCAACGTACCAATTTAGTATAAAAATTCTCTACCTGATCGCAGCCCAAGCGCCGGCTCTGAAGGTCATGCAGACGAATAAACGCGTAGAAAGCCCGGCACAAGGCAGGAACGCCTTTTTTTGCCGGACTCTCTATAATAGTGGCTATGCCTTGGCTATAATTCCACCATTGCTTTAATTACCTTCGATTCCGGCTTCAGCCAGCTATCGAAATGGTTGATCATTTCGGCAAAAGGAACGCGGTGCGTGATGAAGCTGCTCACGTCTATGCTTCCGCTTCGCACAGCCTCCTGCACGGCGGCAAAATCCTCGATCGTGGCGTTGCGGCTGCCCATTAACGTCATTTCCCTTTTATGGAATTCCGGGTCATTGAAGGACAGCTCCGCCTTGACCAGCCCTACATAGACCAGCCTCCCGCCGTGTGCGACATAGCCGAACGCATCTGTCATGCTGCGTGCATTGCCGGTAGCATCGAACACAGCCGTTGGATACTCGCCTCCCGTTAACTCGGCAATCCGCTCTTTAGCGCCATGCAATGCGTTTACCGTTTCATCAACCTTTGCCCACTGCTTGCAAAAGGCGAGCCGCTCGTCTTGGATATCCATGGCGATGACGCGTGCCCCGCGGTGCTTGGCAAAAGCCATCACACCTAGCCCGATAGGCCCCGAACCGATGACAAGCACCGTCTCTCCGGCCTGAAGCGCAGCCCGTCGAACGGCATGCGCGCCGATGCTCAGCGGCTCCAGCACCGCCGCCTGATCCAGCGTCAGCTCGTTCGTAACGAGCAAATGCGTAAGCGGTACGACAATGAGCTCCCGCATGCCGCCATCGATATGAACGCCAAGCACTTTCATATCCGTGCAGCAGTTCGTTTTTCCGTTCCGGCAAGCTATACAGTCGCCGCAGTGCATATAAGGAATGATGCTCACTTGGTCGCCTATACGAACAATGCCATTGGAATCATCGATTTGTTCTACGACGCCAGCCAGCTCGTGACCCAGCACGCGCGGATAGGAGAAAAAAGGCTGGTTCCCCTTATACGCATGCAGATCAGTGCCGCAAATGCCGATCCTGCGAATCCGAACGACAGCCGTACCCGGCTGCAGCGCAGGCTCTTCCTGCTCCACTAATTTAAGCTGATCTATTTGCTCACATACGATTGCTCTCACTCTGCAGCTCTCCCTTTATACGACAATGCCCGTATTGTATTCTTCCCGTCCGCTCTCCCAGCTCCGGTTATGGATCGGAGCCAGAATCGCAAGCACCTCCGCCAGCAGCTCATCATTGATCGGCTCGTCCGTCCATTCGATATTTTTGCTGATGTTTTCCGGGTTAGCCGTACTCACAAGCGTTGTCGGGATTCGCTCGTTAGCGGTTGCGAATTGCACCGCCAGCTTAGCGATATCCTCGCCTTTGGACGCGCAGTACGCGGCAGCTTCCCGGCATGCAGCCCGGATCGCGGCGCCTGCGGGATGCCAATCGGCGAGCGCGCGGTTGCCAAGCAAGCCCATTGAAAGCGGGGATGCGCTGATTAAACCGACCTGCTTCTGCTCCAGCAGAGGCAGGATGTCCAGCAAAGATGTGTCATTCAAGGAATAATGGCAATAAGAAAGCACGGCATCGAGCTCCGTGTAAGCGAGCGATTTCTCAAATACCGTTAGCGGAAGCCCCGATACGCCGGAAAAACGGATTTTACCCGCCTGCTTCAGCTTCTCCAGCGCAAGGAATGCCCCCTCGGCTACCTGCTCGAACGGCACGAATTCAATATCATGCAGAAACAAGATGTCGATGTAATCCGTTTGCAGACGCTTCAAGCTCTCGTCCACGCTAGCAATGATGCGCTGCTCGGAAAAGTCGAACGTATCGGCGCCGTAACGGCCAGCCTTCGTCGACAAAATAAACCGGTCCCGCGCGATCTCCGCTATGGCCTTGCCCAGCACCGTCTCCGCCTTCGTTAATCCGTAATAAGGCGACACGTCGATCAGATTAATCCCCCTATCAACTGCCGTGTGTACCGTACGCACGCTTTCTGCGTCATCCGTCTCCCTAAAAACGGACCCCAGCGACGATGCTCCGAAGCTAAGCGCCGACACCTCCAACCCCGTCTTGCCAAGCTTGCGGTATTTCACCAATGTCCACTCCTAACGTGAGAATTTATTTGATATCCCATTGATCCCGGCTGCGCCGCCGTCCTCTGCTGAACATGAAGACTCTCTTACAAAATAACGCCGTCCTTGAATATGGCGATTTCCTTGAAGCCGTTGCGCTCATTGTTCGTTTGGGATTCACCCGATGCGAGGCTGATCAATTGCTCCCACAGCTCATCGGTCAGCGTCTCCATGCTCTTGTTTTCAAGCAGCTGGCCTGCATTAAAATCGATCCAGTTCTTCTTCCGTCCAGCCAGCTCGCTGTTCGTCGCAATTTTCACCGTCGGCACGGGCCCGCCAAACGGCGTTCCTCTTCCTGTCGTGAACAGCACAATATGCGCGCCTCCCGCGGATAAGGCCGTTACCGAGACAAGGTCATTGCCCGGCGCCTCAAGCAGATTGAGTCCGCTGCTCGTTATGCGCTCCCCGTAAGGCACAACATCCCGCACGATCGCATGGCCGCCCTTTTGGGTACAGCCGAGCGACTTCTCCTCCAGCGTGCTGATTCCTCCATCCTTGTTCCCAGGTGACGGATTCTCGTAAATCTCTTGGTCATGCTTAATGAAATATTGTTTAAAATCATTGATTAAATGAACGATTTTATGAAAAACCCGCTCGTCCGCCGCGCGGTTCATGAGTATCGTCTCCGCGCCAAACATCTCCGGCACCTCGGTCAAAATCGCCGTTCCTCCCGCTTCGATCAAACGGTCGGATACCGCGCCGACAAGCGGATTGGCCGTGATGCCGGACAGTCCGTCCGAGCCGCCGCATTTAAGACCCAGCTTCAGCTTCGACACCGGAACCGGCTCGCGCTTAAATCGCTCGGCGTATCCCACCAGCTCTTCCACAAACTCCAGCGCCTCTTCGATCTCGTCCTCCGCTTCCTGGGACTTCAGAAATTTCACCCGCTCCGGGCTGTGCTCGCCGATTGCCCGCTTGAAGGCATCGACCTGATTATTTTCGCAGCCGAGTCCGATCACCAGCACGCCCGCCGCATTCGGATGGTTCGCCAGCGAAGCCAGCAGCTTCTGCGTATGAACAAGGTCATCGCCAAGCTGCGAGCAGCCAAACGGATGCGCAAAATGATAAACGCCGTCCACCCGGCCTTCAAACTTCGCATTTGCTTTTCTCGCGACAATTTCACAGGTCTTATTGATACAGCCTACCGTGTTGATAATCCAAATCTCGTTGCGGATGCCGACATCCCCATTCTCGCGGACAAAGCCTTGGAAGGTGCGGCCTGCATCAAGCGACGGCGCCTTGATCTGCTCAGCTGCAGTCGGCTCAAAGGAGTAATCCAGAAACCCCTTTAGGCCGGTGCCCATATTATGCGTATGCACCCAGCTCCCCGGCATGAGATCTTCCTTCGCCACGCCAATCGAATAACCGAATTTCAGCACATGCTCGCCTTTGCGGACAACGCTCGTCAGCACCTTATGGCCCTTCGGCACCTCATCCTGCAGCTCCAGGACAGTCCCGCCTTCAAGCGTAAGCTTATCCCCTTTGGCAAAAGGCTGAAGGGCAATCACGACATGGTCCTGCTCATGCAATCTAACCCAGTTATTCATTGGCGTACCGCTCCATTTCCGTTATATTGACGCTAACCGCGGCTACCAGATCCGGCCATTCGGCCGCCAAGTCGCGTCCCCAGACTCCCGTTAGGCTAAGCAGCTTCAGGGTTGTTTTCTCCTGCGGCCATTGCTGCTCCCGCGCCTCCGCCCATACTTCCGCAATCATCGCCAGCAAGCCAGCGTCATCCCGTACCGTATACGAAGCACCGCTCAAGGTCTTGCCTTCAAAGCCGGCTTCCGTCTTGCTCACCTTGTAATACCGCAGCAAGCCGGCAAACCCGGCGGCAAGACCGCTTGGCACCGCCTTGCCGCCTTCCGCATAATGCAGCAGGGACGGAAGCAGCCGCACTTTGAATTTACTGAGGCTGTTCATTGCGATATCGGCCAGTCTATGGCGGATAAACGGATTCAGAAAACGCTCATATACATCCCCCGCGTAAGCCTTCAGTTCTTCCTCGGCGATGGATAGCGAAGGGATAATCTCCGTCTCCACGGTATTCCGCACGAGCGGACCAAGCACGGCATGCTCCATAGCCTCTCTCACCTGCTCAATGTCATGAAGCAGCCCAAGCGGCGTCATAAGCGTATGGGCGCCGTTTAGGATACGGACCTTGCGCAGCTGAAACGGCTTCAAATCCTTCACCCAATGAACATTCAGCCCCGCCTTGCGCAGCGGCAGCAGTTCTTCAAGCTCCGGCTCCGCCTCGATTGCCCATAGGTGATAAGGCTCCGCCGTCGTCAGCATCGGATCGGAGTAGCCCCATTCGCCAAACCAGGCCTCCGCCTGCGTTTCGTCCGGGTAACCGGTTACGATTCGGTCCACCAGCGAATTCAAAAACCGGTTATGCTTGATAACCCAATCCTTAAAATCCTCCGAATACCCCCAATCCTCGCTGTAACGCAAAATGCAGCTGCGCAGCTCGTCGCCGTTGCGCTCGAGCAGCTCGCAAGGCAGGCAAATGAGTCCGCGTTCCGGATCGCCGTTGAAATGAGTGAACCTGCGGTGAAGCAGCTTCGTCAGCTTGCCGGGAAACGACAGTATCGGCTGTCCTTCCGCAAGCTCCTCCGGCCGGTAAACGAGTCCCGCCTCCGTCGTATTGGAGACGACGATCCGAAGATCGGCATTTTCGGCCAAGGCTAGATAGCTCTCCCATTCGGAATAAGGATCGAACACGCTGCCAAATACGGAGATCACCTCGGTCCGCTGCACGCTCACCCCGTTCTCCAAGCCGCGGATGACCAGCGTATATAACCCGTCTTGGCCTGCAAGCGCGTCAATTTTCGGCTTCCCGCCAGGGCGCGGCTGCGTTACCGCGATGCTGCCCTCGAATAGTCCCTGCTTCCTGCACTCATGAAGCATCCAGTCAAAGAAGCCGCGCAGAAAGTTACCCTCTCCGATCTGCAGCACCGTTATCTTCGCCTGCTTCATTTCGCCGTATAATACGGCTTGCTCCTCGTTAAGCTGTTTATGGTTTAAAGTTGTCATATGCGGTAAAACTCCTTTGCATTTAGTCCGAACAGCCGCTCACGATCCTCTTCCGGCCAAGTCTCCGGCAGAGCCTGCTCCAGCACGGAAACCACCTCGTCGTAGCTTGCCGCGAGCAAGCTTACCGGCCAGTCGCTGCCGTACATCACTCGCCCGGGTCCGAATACTTCCAGCACATGCCCGATGTAAGGCTTGAACGCCGCCGGCTCCCAGTTATTGTGATCCGCCTCGGTCACCATGCCGGAAAGCTTGCAATAAATCCCGGGATGGGCCGCGATTTGGCTCATTTGCTCTTTCCATGGCTCCAGCACCCCGTCTTTGATTCGCGGCTTGGCGATATGGTCAATGACGGCATGCAGGTCAGGAACCTGATCCAGCAGCTTTACTAATGGCTCCAGCTGATGCGATACAACCAGCAAATCCACGGGCACGCCCTTCTCCGCAAAAAAAGCGAGCGCTTCCACATATGCCGGCGCAAGTATCGCGTTTGCATCCGGCATCTCCTGTATCATCAAGCGAAAGCCTACGAATTTAGGATGCTTCGCAAACCGTTCATAGTTAATCCGATAGTCAGGGTCTGCTAAATCCAGCCACGCAACGACACCCCGAATCGTCGGTTCCGTCTCGCTCAAAGCCAGCAAAAAATCAGTCTCCGCAAGCGTCGCCGCCGCTTGTACCACAATCGTTCCGTCCAGCTGATGTTTATGTAGAAGAGGCTCCAAATGCTGCGGCAAAAAATCCCGGTACAGCACCGGTATCGCCGGTGTAATCCAGCCGTAATCCCCGCGTTCTATGCTCCAATAATGCTGATGCGCATCCAATCTCATCTCTTCCGCCTCTTTTCTAGCAGATTAGCTTCCTCTTTATTATAAAAAACAATATCGATGTCTGAAATAATCAATTATCGCATATTTGTACTCTTTTTTGATATTTGCTACAATCAGGCTGACAAATGACAAAAGATGAGGTAACGCCTATGAATCCGTATCGGAAAAGGTTCGACGCCTTGACCCCGTTTCCATTCGAATGCGTCTATCGGGATACCAAAAGCGCGCAGAACGAGCTGCCCGACCATTTTCATGACTGGTATGAGCTCGTCTATATTTATAGCGGCAAAGGAACCTTTTTTATCGATCAAACCTTTTATGATGCCGTACCCGGCGACGTCTTCCTAATTCCCGGCAATACGATTCACCGTTCCTTCCCCGACCCGGATGATCCGAAGACATCAACCGCGCTGTTTTTTAACGCATCGCTCGTGCATAGCCCGCCGCTCGGTGACGCCTTCTCCTATTTACGCTGCTTCGAGCAAGCCAAACGCCGGAAAGCCTACAAGCTGCCGGCAGCCGCTGCGGACGATAAACAGCAGATGATCGCCTTAATCGATCGCATCCATAACGAGGAAACCGAGAAGCTGCCAGGCTATCGCCAGGCCGTTCTTCTTCATCTTCAGCAAATCTTGCTGCTGCTCGGCCGCACCCTTCATCCTGCAGAAGAAGGCCAAACCGCCGTATCCGCCTCTGCACCTGGCTGGATGACAGCGATTCTGGCCTATATCGACGGGCATCCCGGCAGCCCTCTCGGCCTGTCGCTGCTTGCTAAACGCGCATCCGTTACGCCTTCGCATTTCTCCCGTGTCTTTAAGAAGCTGACCGGCATGAACGTTACGGAATATGTCACGACCAAACGGATTATCCGCGCGAAGGAGCTGCTGGTCGAGAGCGATGCCAATATCGACGGCATCGCGGAGCAGTGCGGCTTCGAAAGCCTTCCGCATTTTCACCGTATGTTCAAGAAACTAACAGGCATGACTCCCTCGCATTACAAAAGGAGCGATAATTGATATTCGCATCAAACGAAAAGGACCCACCCAGAGGTCAATGACCTTTAGGCGAGCCCTTTTTTATCGTTACGCTCCGAACAGCCTCATCAGCAATATACCCGCGAACGCAAGCGAGATCCCCGTGACCTCTGCCGGCGTAAAGCGTTCCTTCACGACAAAGCGCGTATAAAGCAGTACGATCAGTACATTAAGCGCGGTCACTGCCGATACGAGTCCGGCTTTGCCGAGATCAAATGCCGTCAAAATAAACATCATGCCGACCGCATTCGTTATGCCTACAGCCAAACCAACGAGGTATGTGCGTTTGCCGCTCCATGCCGCTCCGTATGCAGCCGCTTTGCCTGCGCCAATGGAGGAAACCTGCAAAACACGTACCTCGCCCCCTGCCGTGCCCGAGGTTTGAACCGCCAGCGATCGGCTGCCCCGCTCGCTTTGCAAATCCCGCAGCCACCATAAACCAAAGCAAACCGTTCCCGTTACGAACATAAAAAACATCGTCGGGAATATATCCGCCTCCATCAGCGTGGACCATTTGCCCGACAAATCATTTGCCGCGAACAGCAGCATCGCCAGCAGGCCCCACTGCGCTCCCTGCAAATTTCGAAGCGAGATATCGTTTGACAGGCGAACCAGCAGCACGCCGCCAATAATGACGACAAAAGCGATGAGCTGCATGGCATGGAGCTTCTCCTGCCATAACCCAAAAGCAACAATGACGACTACAACCGAAGGCAGTGCCGTTAATATGGCCACTAACGATGCCTTGCCAACCGCAAAGCCCTTGAACATGCTCGCATTCGCACCGAAAGAAAACAATCCCATTTGTATTCCGATTAAAGCCGCTATTGTCCAATCTGACGAGAAGACGAGCGCGCAAATCCCGTTTACGATGGCTCCCATGCTAAAAGTGCCGCATAACAGAAGATTCCGGTTAAGCGGCTTTTGACTTGACCAATGATACAGAATGCCTCGTAAACCAAAGAAAATGGCGGCAAACACCGAATAAGTAAGCCACATTTGGGCAAAACGCTCCTTTCCTGCCATAAACATAATCGCACCTATCATATCAATCTAAGCTTCATTTGTCTTTACCCAATAGGGCAATGGAATCCTTCCGGTTGGTTAAAAATAAAAGTATTGGCTGAAATTACCCCTAACCTTATAATAACGGTATAGGCCTCTCCTTGAACTCAAGCAGGCGTTCGCATCTTATAAAAAATAAGGGGATTTTCATGGCACAAGCTGCAAAGAGACCGTATCTGCCCGAGCTCGATATCGTTAGAACATTCGGTATTCTCGCGGTCATCATGATTCATGCCACATCGGCGATCGTAGCGAACTATGATCATCATGCCACGCTTTATCCGCTTTACGTTTTTCTGAATACCGTATCCAAATTCGCGGTTCCCGTTTTCATTTTTTTAAGCGGCTTCGTGCTGTTCTACAACTACTATGACAAGCCCTTTACGGCAAAAACCATCGGACAGTTTTACAAGAAACGAATGTCCAAAATTTTAATCCCTTTTCTTCTATTTTCTTTTTTGTATTTTGGCTTAACGAGATTCGCGCAGTTCGGGTTTGTTGACCTGCAGGCGTTTATCGGTTATTTTACGACGGAGAAATTTCTCAAAATGCTCGTCTTCGGGAAAACATACACGCATCTTTATTTCGTCGTTATTATTATTCAATTTTACGCGCTCTCGCCGCTCATGCTGTATGCCGTCAAACGGTTTCCCGCGCTCGGCAAGCATATTGCCTGGATAGGGCTGCTCGTGCAGTGGCTGTTTATTTATAAAGTAATCGGAGAATTTCATTTGAAAAGCCCCGGAAGCTATTGCTTTACCTATATGTTCTATTTTACGGCAGGCGCGTTTATCGGCATCCATTATATGAAGCTATCTTCATGGATCAACCTCGCCAGAACGAATATTACGCCGCAAAAAATTGCGGCAGCGATAACGCTTTGGGTGCTGTTCCTCTCCTCAAGCCTGATATTATTCTATTTTTATTACGAGAACCGGCTATACACGATAAAAGTTATTAATACGAATCTGCTGGAAATCATCGATGAGATTCGCTGCGTTACGGCAGGAATTCTGCTCCTCCAGATCGCTTACTGGGTTTATACGCTTTGGAACAAAAAGGTCGTTAGGGCGCTCCTTCATATTGGCGCGACCTCTTTTGGGATCTATTTGGTACATCCCTTAATCTTGTATTTATACCGTAATACGAGCGTGAGCGGCGATCCGATTTTGTACCACGCTTGGGCGGCAGGAGGATTCTTCATCGCGCTGCTTGTTCCTTGGGCGATCGTATCGTTTAGCGCGAGATTCAAGTGGCACTGGCTGCTGTTCGGTCCGCTTCCCGCAAAGAAAAATCGGCCTGCGTTACCCGTTCAGACGAAGCCGGGGATCGATGCGTAAAGCAAAAAGCCGTCCGATCGCTTTCAATAGCGCAGACGGCTCTTTTTTTTATTAGGAGGCCCGCGATACCGTCTTCTGCTCTTTCTAATGGAATAAGTTAATTACTTTTAATAAGTTACTTTATTAAAATAAATAAGTGTGATACGATAAATCCACGCCTGATCAAGCGCATGACGGCTAAATATAAGCATGATACTCGGTATGCTTTTATAGTACGGAATCTCGATTGGGTTTTTTCCAGTATTTTGTACATCCTATAACCATAGGAGTTTATTTGGAGGCTTACAGCTTGCGAAGCAGGGATGCTTCACACCTATATAGAGGAGGAGTTACCATGTCTGCAATTTTAGATCCGCATATCTCGCTCGGCGAGGTGAAGCTTAAGGTTAGCCAATTGGAGAAATCGATTCTATTTTACGAGGAAACGGTCGGATTAAAGGTGCTTCGGCTTGATGAGGCAAAGCGCCAGGTTTCATTTACGGCTGACGGAGAACAAACGCTGCTTGTGCTGGAGGAAGTGCGGGGTGCCGACGTGCCGCAGAGACGCTCCAACGCGGGACTTTACCATTTTGCCATCCTGCTTCCGGATCGTCCTTCTTTATCGCTTGCTTTGCGCAATCTGATTCGCAGCGGCATTCATATCGGGCAAGCGGACCATCTCGTCAGCGAGGCGCTTTATATTGCCGATCCGGATAATAACGGCATCGAGATTTATAGGGACCGTCCGCGCGACCAGTGGAAGAAGGATGCAGGCGGCAACTACGTGATGGCATCCGATCCGCTGGATTGGGAGAGCTTGCTCGCAGAGAGCGAAGGACAAGAATGGAGCGGCCTGCCGACAGGTACGGTCATTGGGCATATCCATCTTCATGTTGGCGATCTGCGTACATCGAGAGCCTTCTACGAGGGCAAGCTTGGCTTTGACGTGGTTGGGGACTATGCGCAGATGTCTGCCGTATTTGTCTCGGCCGGCGGCTACCACCATCATATCGGAATGAACATTTGGGCAGGCGTCGGTGCTGTTTTGCCGCCGGCGAATACAGTGGGCTTGTCTTATTATACCATCGCGTTCCCGAATGCCGCTTCACGCGAAGTTTGGCTGGAGCAGCTGCGCAGCGAAGGCGTAGAAGCCGCGTCGCAAGGCAATGCATTCGTGGTTCACGATCCTTCGGGCATTGCTATCCACGCGACCGTCAAAAACGGTTAATGCAGCATAGCTCCCTGTCCGTAAATGGTTCGGTATATTTTGGGCGAAACCCCCTCGGATGAACGAAACACACGTATAAAATAACTCGCCTGCGCGTACCCGCACCGCGCCGCGACCTCTGTCACGGATAATGCCGTTGTCGCCAGCAGCAGCTTCGCCGCATCGATGCGGCATTCCGTGACATAATGGTTCGGCGTTTTTCCCATGACCTGCTGAAATAATCTTAGAAAATGAAAATGGCTGTAGCCGGCCAGCGCCGCCATCCGCTCCAGACTCCATGACTCCGCGCATTTGTGCCGTATCTGATCGGCCGCTACCCGTATCGCATTTTGCTTCTCCAAAGCGGAAGAGCCTTCCAGCCGTTCGGAATGCTGCACGAGCTCCACTAGAATTTCATATAGCAAGGCCGATAATCGCGGCTCATTGCCGGTCTCGAAAGGGCTGCAAAGCCCATACATTTCCTCCGTCAGCTCCTTGAACCTCTCACGGTTGGAAAACGTAAACAGCCAGCCTCCGGTTTCATCCGCCTCTCTGAGCATCGGGAGCGGAATTTGCGTTTCAAAGTGAATCCACCGCACATCCCAAGGCTCCTCCTCGCTCGAGCCGTACTGCTGAAAAGCATGCTTCGGAAACAAAAACCCGTCGCCTGCCCGCAGCTGCAGCCGCTCGCCGCCGCTTCCGTTGATCAAATAGCCGCTTCCCTCAAAAATAAGATGCAAGTTATAATGCTTCAGCTGACCCAGCTCTCTCCGCTCCGCATGCTGCGGGAACGCATTATATCGGCCGAACATATCGGGGTAGCATACATACTGGGGAAAAGCCGGGCTTGGCACGATATAGTGCTCTCGCATCGCTGCATCCCTCCTTATTGAAGTTCGCAATATTGTATCATGGATCGCATTATATTGTCATTTACGGTTACTATGATTGATTTTAAAATGAATAAAGAGAGTAAGTATTCGCAATATATTCGCATGATCTATATCCCGTCCCCAAGGAGGAACAGTTAATGAAGACGATTGATGCGTTAAAAGAATTTCGTCTAGGCACCTGTTATTACCCGGAGCATTGGCCAGAATCGCTATGGGAGGATGATTTCCGCCGCATGCGCGAGCTTGGTTTCTCGATCATTCGCGTGGCTGAATTTGCATGGTCGATTTTTGAGCCGGAGGAAGGCGTGTTTTCGTTCGAAAAGTTTGACCGTGCGCTTGACCTCGCTCATAAGCATGGGCTTAAGGTTATCGTCGGCACGCCGACGGCAACACCGCCGGCATGGCTTACCCATAAATATCCCGAGGTGCTGAATGTCTCGCAGGATGGCGTAACGCTTCACCACGGCCTGCGCCGCCATTACAACTACAGCAGCCAAAAATACCGCGAGCTGTCCGCGATTATCACGCGTCAAATGGCCGAGCACTATAAAAATCATCCCGCGGTGATCGGCTGGCAGATTGATAATGAATTCAATTGCGAAATCAGCGAGTTTTACGCGCCTGCCGATCATGACGCCTTCCGCGTATGGCTGCAGGAGAAATACGGCACGCTGGACAAGCTGAATGAGGCATGGGGCACCGTTTTCTGGAGCCAAACCTATACGGATTGGGAGCAGGTATTTCTGCCTCGTCCAACACCCGCCAAGAAGCAGCCTAATCCGCATCAGGCGCTTGATGAAAAACGGTTTATTTCCGATAACACGATTTCATACGCGAAGGTGCAGAGCGATATTTTGCGCGAGGTTGCGCCCGATCACTGGGTAACGACAAACGGCTTATTCGGCCACTTGGACAGCCACCGGATGAACGATGAGCTGCTTGATTTCTTCAGCTACGATTCTTATCCGCAATTCTCTACGATTTATTATGATAAAAACGAAGAAAATCCGCTTGCTGACCGGGGCTGGAGCCAGACGCTCGGCGCGGTTCGCTCCATCTCGCCGAACTTCGCCATCATGGAGCAGCAATCGGGTCCGGGCGGCTGGGTGAACCGAATGGATATGCCGTCTCCCAAGCCGGGACAAATGCGGCTCTGGACGTACCAATCCATAGCCCACGGCGCTAACATGGTGCTATATTTCCGTTGGCGGACGGCCACGTTCGGCAATGAAATCTATTGGCATGGCATCAATGATTACCACAATAGACCGAACCGCCGCGTTCGGGAGGCCGGACAAATCGGGGCCGAGCTTGCGCAAGCAGGCAATCGGATCGCGAATACGCGCTTCAAGGCTGAGATCGCGCTGCTGCGCGACTATGATAACGAGTGGGACGGCGAATATGATGTATGGCATGGCCCGTTCTCATGGCAAAGCGGCAAGTCATGGTTTAAAGCGCTCAACCATCGGCATATTCCAAGCGATACGCTGTATGTTCGCAGCGGCACAACCATCGAGGATTTGAAGCGCTACAAGGTGCTCGTCTACCCGCATCCTGCCATTATGCGCGATGAAACGGCGGCACTGCTGGAGCAATATACACGTGAAGGCGGCATTATTATTTTCGGCTGCCGGACCGGCTATAAAGATGAGCACGGACACTGCTACATGCGTCCTTTCCCTGGAGCGGCTGCGGGATTATGCGGCATTTCCGTAGAGGAGTTTACGATGGTCAAGGGCACGCGTGCCGCGACCTCGATGAAATGGAGCGGCGGAGATGAAGCGCTGACAGGCGCGGATTCCTTCAATGATATTCTTTATGTGGAGAACGATTCGGTCGAGGTGGTCGCCCATTATGCTTCCGACTACTATGCCGGCAAGCCTGCGGTAACGAAAAATGCGTTTGGCGAAGGTCAGGCATGGTACTTCGGCGCCGTATTTAACGAAGCTTCGGCAGGACAAATCATTGACCGGCTTGGCCTTGCTTCCCCGGCAGCCGGCTGGCTGACGCTTCCGCAGAGCGTTGAGCTGACGATTCGCGAGGACGAGGACGGACCGCTCTACTTCCTGCTCAACTACAGCGAGCAGCCTGCTGCGATAACGCTTAGCGAACAAAAAAATGATCTGCTTACTGGCAACAACCTTAGCGGCAGCGTAACGCTCGAAGGCTACGGCGTTGTTGTTTTAAGTTAATGCCATACTGCGCAGCCAAGCTCGTATTGAGCTTTGGCTGTTTTTTTCTGCAGCTTTAAGTCATTTTAGCCGCCTTCGCGGATTCCCGGCTGCCGCTTAATTTAAATACCAGAATGCCGCAGGCGATAGCCAGCACGCCGATCAGCTTGGTGAACGTGAAAGGAACCTTTTCTAAGCCCAGCCAGCCAAATGAATCCCACAATAAAGCCAATCCGAGCTGCGAGGTCAAAGCGATCGAGACAGCGTACGTCGGACCAAGCAGCCTCATTCCTTGCACCAAGCTCATGACTATGCCCACGCCAATCACGCCGCTGAACCAATACCAGGGCTGCATGTGTTGAAAATTAAACATCTGTTTGCCTTCAAAAATGAGGCCTAAAGTCAGCGAAGCCGCGAATCCCAGGCTCAGCACCAACGTTGTGGTTGCCCAAGCTCCCGCTCGTTCATTCACCTTGCTGTTAAAAATATTTTGCAGACTGACCAGCGAGCCTGCCGTAAACGCCAATAATAATCCCAAAACCATACTCATTTCCCCCTATTTGCCGATAGGTTGATTGGCCATCGCGCTTAAGCCTTCTTTATCCTTCACCAGGATAAACGTTTTATTGCGCTCGATCAGACCCTCTGCGCAAAACTTCCGGATCACCCGATTCAAATGTCTGTAGCTGGTTCCGATTAAGTTCGCTGCATCCGTTAAGTGGGAGGTGCTGATTTGCCCTCTAAATAAGGCGTCCGTTTCGTCAAAAGAGACGGACAGCAAATAACTCGCTAATCTTACTTCTACCGGATACATCAAATTAAAGCTCATAAAATTGGATTTGATGAAAAATTTTTGCGTGATGATTTTCAATAAAAATTGCAGCAGCGGAGAATAATCGCTTCCGTATTTTCTCAGCCAGCGCTGATGGATCCCAATCATATAAACGGGCGAGACGGCCACGACCGTGTTGATCGTGTCGATTTCCTGTATATATTCGATGTCGCCGATCACCTCAAGCGGCGTCTTGAAGGAAATAACGAGCGTTTTACCTTCTGCCGAGGTGTTATAGATTTTTATCTTTCCTTTGACAAGCACGTACAAATACTGCGCAGGTTCACCTTGGGCGCATACGGGCTCGCCCGGCTCAAAGCTGTACAGCGACAAATAGGGCCTTAACGGCTCATGGAATACGTCTTCGATTCGATGGGCATGCAAAAAATCATTTAATTGCGCATGATCGTGGATTTCTTTCATCCGTCGGCTTCACCTCTGTCAAAATTTTAAGATCACCACACCGGCCATCATCATCCCCAAACCGATGAATTGCGGCAGTCTCATCTTCTGCTTGGCCACGCCGAACCAGCCGTTTCCATCGATCAAAAAAGTTAGGCACAGCTGGGCAATCAGCACGGCGGCTATCGTAAAGGTTACGCCAATTTGATGTATCGCCGTCACATTGCTGAAAATAATGACCGCTGCATAGGCGCCTCCGGTGAGATAAAGCGGCTTCACCTGCTTAAATTCTCGCCAATTTCCATCACGGATAAGCAGCAGGATAAGCAGCGCCGTTATAAATCCGGTCAATTGGGTAATCATCGCGGCTTGCCAAGTTCCGATATCCTGGCTGATCCGGGAATTGGCTGCTCCTTGCAGCGTAATTAAAGCTCCGCCTATGAAAGCAAATAAGCTCCCTTTCATTTTTTCTCTCCTTTAGCAAGACTTATACCTTATTAAAGGATAGAATCAAGTGCTTCGGAAAGGACATATGTCCTCGCGTAACCAAAACTTACGGAATCACTTATTTTTTCTCTCGAACCGCCTGTAAAAGTGCCTGCATGAGGTTGAGCAGCATTGATGCGATATTTCCATCCTTTATGCTGCCGTCGCTTCCGAGCTTCGTGCCTATGAACGGAACAGCCAGCGAAGCTTCATCCGGAATGTCCGCACTCATCATTTTGAGCGTCATCATCAGCGATGCCAACGCTTCTTTGCCGCCGTCTGGATGCGGAGAAGCGCTTATGGCCGCCGTTGGCATGCCCATGAACTCGCCCGAAGACACGATCCAGTCCAGCGCGTTTTTGAGCGATCCCGGAACGCCGCGGGCATATTCCGGCGTACAGATCATGACCGCATCCGCAGCGCGCAGCTGTTCCCTCCATTCTTCTACAGCCTTATTCCGTTCAGACTCGTCACCGTCTAAGTCAGGACTGAAATGCGGTAAATTCGCCAGCCCGTCATATTGGCGAAACTCCACATGCGATGGCGCCATTCCCTCAATAACCGAGAGCAGGCGCGAATTGGATGACTGCTTGCGCAGGCTTCCGGATATTGCAAGTACGACCAACCTTTTATGATCCATTCCGATCACCGGCTTTCTGTATAATATCTGCACTATAAACCATGACACTAGTGTCATGGTCAATTGTTTCATCCTAAACGGAGAAAGGCCGCCGATTATAGGCAGCCTTCTTCGTATGATTTCGTGTCATTAAACCTGGCAGATTCAAAAACAACCGGTGGCGCGCCGCTTTTCATTCGCACCGTAAAGTACGCGGGACCGAGCGGGGAAGGCTGAACTTCCTCGCCGGTTATGCTGCAGGCCCCTGCCCAATCCGGCAGCTTGACGATTGTGTCGGTATCCCTGTCCGCCGTTAGCTCCGCTCTGAACGAGCCCGATTCCCGATTCCAAGATAGCGCCACTTTGCCCGTGTGAAACCTCCAATCGGCCAGACGTCCCCGATTCCAACGCCCCGGAAGCGCCGGCAGCAAGGTAATGAGATGGTCCGATACCTGAAGCAGCAGCTCCTGCACGGCGTTCACCCACCCCATATTGGCGTCCAACTGCACGGGAGCCGCAGGCATTTGCATCGATACTCCCATTCCCCGCCAATCATTATGGAGCGTGAACAGATTTGGCAGCAGACTCGATCTTGTGAGGATATCCAGACAATTCAAGGAACTGTCTCCATCTCCAAAACGGGCATAAATAGCTGCCATGTGAGCCAGCGACCAGCCGCTTTGGGCACCGATCTCGCGCCGCTGCACCGCCGTTTCAAACGCGCTGAACAAGCTCGGGTCGCTCTCTTTCGTCACCTCCTGCCCGGGGAAAACCGGATACAGATGAGATAGATGGCGGTGTGCGTATCGATCTTCGAAAGCAGGATGAATCCATTCACTGACCGCGCCGTCCTTATTCAGCCGATACGCCGGCAAATGCGTCAGCATACGGCTCCATTCCTTCTCCGCCTCCGGATCGCCGCCCACCTTCCTGTTCGCTTCTATTAGGTGCTGCAGCAGCTCTTTTAGAATGGCAACATCCATCGTCGCATTGATCGCCGTAGGCATCGGATGCGCAAGCGGTTTGCCATCCGCCGGCATGAAATTGAGCGGTGTGTTCTCCGGCGATACGGAGGGATAAATTTTGTGAAATCCATCCGCATCCATAACCAGGAAGTCCTCGTAAAACCGCAGCGCCTCAAGCATGAACGGCAGCGCCGTCTCGCGCAGAAATTGAAGATTACCGGTAAAACGGAAATGTTCAAAATAGTGGCAGGCCAGCCAACCAGCCGCCCCGGTCCAATTTAGAATGACTGGTACAATCTGATTAGGAACACCGATGCCCGGCGTGGAGCCTGCTGGGATATAGATGCCGCGGCAGCCGTACAGCCTGCGTGCATTTTCACGAAAGTCATCCATCAATCCCTCATAATAACGGAATAAGGAAGGGACGAGCTCGCCCAGACCGCCAACATGGGCATGCCAGTACATCATCTGGATATTCTCGTTTGCCATATTGTGGCTCCATACCAGCCTGTAATCGCCTCCCCACAGCCCATACAAGCCGAAAGGCTCGGCCTCTTCCGCAGACGCGGTACCGCTCAAGAACAAATAACGGCCGTATGCCCACATCTTACGTACAAGCGCTGGCGGTGCCTCCCCCTCATACGCCTCCAACAGCAGCCGTTCATTAGAGCGCAAATCATCGTCTGCGTCAGCAAGCTCCAGTGAGGCTGAACGGTACAGCGGTTGATGAAGGGCGAGATGGCGCTCAAGCAGTATTTCGTAGGAGGAATCGACCACAAGCCCGGCCAATTCCTTCTTCAGCCGCTCCCAGTCCGTGGAGCGCTCGCCCAGGACAAACAGCTTCACCAGCACCAGCAGACGCCTCGCTCCCTCGAACCGGATCATGCTTCCCTCCGCTTCGATGCTGCCGCCCTCCGGAATGACCCGCATAACTGCCCCGAAATCCGTTCCATCGTCATTCGTTCCGGCAAACCAGGCATAAGCATCGCCCGCTCCGGTTTCGATCGTTTGCTCGAGTTCCTTGAATTCCGGCGTATCTGCCCAGCGGTCGCTCGGGTGAAGAACAAGACCGATCTCGCCCGATACACGGGCATCCCCGTCCCCTCCAAGCTCATAGACAACCGCATCATCGGCCCGCGAAACGAATAGCCGCCGATAATACCGGCTCTGTGCGTCCGTCCAGCCTACCGTTACTTCTCCGCTGTCCATCGCCAGCGTCCTGCTGTACCCGCGAAAGGCACTGACGCAGGGCATGACAAGCCGGACCGCGGCCAGCGGGAATCTCGAAGCGAGCTTCGTCCCGTATCCGCGGTCCTTTAAAGCATTCGCGAGCTGCCAGCTGGCCTCGGCATATCGCTCGGCATCCATCAGCCTGCGGGTCGTTGCAAGCGTGCCGCTCACATCCGGCAGCTCATCCTTGCTCCCCCAATGCCATAGACGGGCATGATTGAGCAGCACCGTCTCCTCCTGTACGCCGCCGAATACGGATGCGCCAATGACGCCGTTGCCCGAGGGTAGCGCTTCGCGCCACATATTTCGCCACCAAGACGCGGGATAATTCATCAAAAGCTTATCGGCGCTTCGGTTGTCTTTTTGCTGCCGCATCCGTATCCTTCCTCCTTCGGTCGATCTCCGGCTTACCATCCTTTATATAGTGTCCGAATCCGTCTGCCCGCGAAGCCGCTCCAGCTCGACGCTCGCCAGCAGCAGCGGGGCGACGCCCATCAGCACATCGCTGACGACCTTCTCGCTCATATAATATTCATAGGAGCCGTCGCGATATTTGCGTCCGCCCAAGCCGGCCCCGTTACAAATGCTATGGAGATGAACCCCATGTTCATCCTCGGTTACGAAGCGCTCAAGAATACCGTCATATGCGCGCTCCACTGCCTGCCTGTCAATCTCAGCCAAATAGCCGAGCCGAATGCCCTTAGCCAAGGCATACGTCAACATGCACGAGCCCGACGACTCCAAATAGTTTCCTTGGCGGCCGTTGCAATCCAGCAGCTGGTACCATACGCCGCTCTCCTGATCCTGTACGCGCAGCAAGGCATTCGCCATCCGCTCGAAAATGCCCATCAGCTGTCCGCGTTTTGGATGATGAACGGGAAAATGCTCAAGCGAGTCTACGAGCGCCATGGCGTACCACCCCATTGCTCGCCCCCACACATACCGGGAGCGGCCCGTGCTGCCATCGCACCAGCGCTGCTCCCTGCTCTCGTCCCAAGCATGATGCAGCAATCCCGTTTGCGGGTTGCGCGTACGCCGTTCGATCAACAGCAGCTGATGCGCCGCTTCATCGAACCAACCGCTCTCGCCAAAGGTCTTGGCAAATTCGGCCATGAACGGAGAAGACATGTACAGTCCATCCAGCCACATTTGGAAGGGATATATTTTTTTATGCCAATATCCGCCTTCTTCCGTACGGGGCTGCCCGATCAATTGGGTAATAAGAAGCCGGGCCGCCTGCTCATACTTAGAATCGCCGCTCTCTCTCCATAGTCTCAGCAGGTTTTTCCCTTCGTTAATATGGTCGAGATTATATTCCTCCAGCTTATAGCCGCGAATAGAGCCGTCCTCTTGGATGAAGACGTCCATATGCCGCTTCACCGTTGCTTGGTATTCGGGCTCTTCCGTCCAATCGCCGAGCCGGCCGATCGCCGTCAGCGCCATGCCAGCCACATAGCCCCACTTACCCGCGATATTCGGGTGATAGCCGTCTTGGCTTTGGGACAGGATCGTTCTGGCGACCCGAACGGAAATACGTTCGGCACTAACAATTTCAGTTGCGGTGTTCATTAACCTTCCCCTCCTTCGGTTACGTTGCCATCAACGGCAAAGAACTAAATTCTTCTGGAATCTCGACTAAATACAAATTGCCGTATCCATTCTTATCGCTTGTGAAGATCAGCCTTTTTCCGTCCGCATTAAAACGCGGGTGGGCATGCACCTTCTGCGAATGAAAGCTGCATCGCAGCTCGCACAGCATACGCGGACCCTCGTACACACCGTCGATCTTGCGCCATAGGCTCAGCGTCTTGACCGCTCCCTTGCCATCCACGATCGCCTGCCCCAATCCGTCCGCGTATCCATGCCAAGTGTCGAAGCCGAACTCCGTCTCTTCCATGCCCGTATTGTCATAACGAATATTGCCGAAAAAGTTGGTGCCATCCGCACGGAACCCATGATAGCCGACCGTTACGCCATCGGGATAAAAAAACTCATGCCCAACCTTCTCGCCGTCCTCCAGCCGCTCCCTGATTTTCCAGGCCTGGCCGGTGCGCAGGTCCAGCCCCCAAATCCGATGGTCAACCAGATGCCATGGGCCTTCGTGGCAGAAGGTCATCAGCCAAGGCTCCTTCGGGGATGTATTGATATGGGTAATGAACCGGTTCGCTTCATATACCTTCTCTCCGCCGCCGGCCTGCGCATCAATTCGTACGATCATGCTGTGGGGCGCGGCCTCCATCAGCTCCCGATGGCCGACATAGCCGTTGCCTAGATCGAGCCGGATGCGATGCGACAGATCCTCTTGCACGCAGGTCATCACGAACCGGCCGTCGGCTGTCGCGTTCGCATTGCCTAGATGATAGCCCTCCGGCGCTTCGTAGATCAGCTTCTCTTCAAGCGATTCCAAATCCAGTCGAATAAGGCTGCGTTCAATCTTGACGAACGCCGCGCTTCCGTCAGGCAGCAGGCAAGCATCCAATCGATCGACATCCTTGTAATCCGTCAACTGGGTGATCAAACCGCTCTTCACATGCAGGCTGTACAGGTTCGCGCAATTCCCCCTGTCCGAGACGAACAACAGCCGTTGTTCGCCGTCATACCAACCGTTTTCCGTAAAATATAAATGATAGCTATGCGCCTTATAATTGGTTAATTGCGTGACTTCAAGGCCTGTGAGCCGATCAATCTCCGTCTTCCGTTCCGAGGGCCACACCGTTCCTTTTGCAGACATGCTCTCGCCTCCTGAATTTTGAGAACTTTACAAACCTCTATAACCAAGGCTTCAGCCCTTCCCATTTCACGGACCAGCTTCCATCCTGCGGGAAGCCAGGATTATGATCAACCGAATTAGCGGCTGATTCTCCCGCTTCGTTATCCTTCCAGCCAGCAGCCATCATGGCAACCGCTGCCAGCAGCCCGCCGTTACCCGGCAAATAAGCGGATAAGCCAGGGCGCTGATAATTATGCCCGTTGGTTAGGTACGTATTTTTGGCAGCATCCATCAAAAGGAAATCCACCGCGAGATCCGGTTCCCCGAGTCTAGCCGCCGTCATGGCACACATCGGGAAATCCCAGCCCCATGCCGATTCCCAGATCCACACTTCCTTCACCTTCAGCAGTGTATCCAGCATGACCTTGCGGTCGATCAGCGTGCCCGGCAAAATGCCGAGCGCCCCCAGCATGGACGGATGATCGCGATTTTTAGTCTGAAATGTTTCCGGGCACAGCTCATGGGCGAGATATACGCCCTCCGCCTGCGGAGGCTCGGCTAACGAACCGGCAACCTCTGCCCAAAGCGGGTTCACGGGCTGCTGCATGCGTTCCGCCCAGCGAATCGCAATTTCCAAGCCGTATTTCCAGTATTCCAGCTCGTATGGCGGATTTTTGCTGTCCTGCATCGAATGGCATTCCTGCGCAGGAATAAGGGGCGGGCCCAGATCATAAACTCGCTTCTCGTCATTCCAATGCGCAAAGGAAACCATGAAATCCGCCGCTTCGAACACGATGCTGCTGAACCGCTCCAGTGTAGCGCTCGTCGGATCCGCCTGATAGCACAGCTCGGCTAGCGTCATCGGATGCGGCTGCTGCCAGATTAACCCGTTCGCGACCGGGGATGGGCAAGGCTTGCCGTCGAAGCCAACCATTTTGGGCCAACGCGCCCCTTCATAACCTTGAGACTCCGCCAATTCGCGCGCCACCGGTAAGATTCGCTCATACCAATCCATGCTGTTCAGCAAATAATTCTCTCTGCCCCACAATGGAAAATGAGCCGCATGCCACCAATGCATCTCCAGATGCGACTTGCCGAACCAGCTATTGTACATCAGGCCGGTTTCTTGCGGTGGCAGCGAGCCGCCGCTGTGCAGCGCGAGCAAGAACTGCGACAATACGACGCGTCTCTCCAGCTCATAGGCTCTTGGATCCGCGCTTCCGGAGAAATCAATCGCCGCTCCGCTCATCCAGAACGACTCCCAGTGACGCGCGCTTGCGGCATTGATAGCGTCAACCTCTGCCGTCTGCGGCGATTCTTGCGCGAATCCTATAGAAAATTCCAGCGATTCTCCGGCCCGGTCCGGAATCAGCGTGAATTCGTGCACGCCGGTCCGCTCGAGGCTCCCGGCGCTCCAAGACCAGTTGACCTCATAGCGGTCCTCGTCCATGCTTCTTGCGATAATTGCCCCTTTATCGCCCGACTC
Organism: Paenibacillus sp. LPE1-1-1.1; assembly: GCF_040676435.1. Taxonomy (NCBI): domain Bacteria; kingdom Bacillati; phylum Bacillota; class Bacilli; order Caryophanales; family Paenibacillaceae; genus Paenibacillus; species Paenibacillus sp. LPE1-1-1.1. The sequence continues at coordinate 457,431 of NZ_JBEGHY010000012.1, read as the reverse complement.
GCCCAGCTCCGTAAGATGCCTGCCGTCATTGCCCAGATCCGGGAAAACGGCCTTGGCCCATGTGGTCGAGACCATATCCGGCGCAGGAAAACGAATGAACACCTGCAGCCTTCCTTGTTTAATTAGCGGCGAAACGACATTAACCCCGATCGCGTCAATCGTCGGATGGCAGGCTGTCGTGACATGAACCGGCACACCGCACACGGCGAATTCACTTGTCAAAATGCCGGACCATAGATTCATTTTCTGGCTGATTTCCGTTATATCCGCGGCTTGCACTTCTTCACCCGATTCAGTTAAGAATCGAAAAGAAATGCGGCCAAGCTGAAGGCGGTGCGGGTTCTGGCGCAGCCAGTGGTAAGCTTCTGGCTTGTCGCCCGGCTTCATCGCATACCCGACCTCCCTGCCGTGCGTATCGTAGGGTTGGTACGCGGCATCGCGTTCATTGAACCGCCCCGGACCGCCCGTAAAATGCCATCCCCAATTGGACTGCGTGCCCAGCGGCACCTCATATTGATTCGGAAAAGTCTGCAAGCCGGTAATGTCGGCGCTGAAGGCAAATTCGCCATTGCCTACGGAGAACGGGGACACGGGGTCCCATTTATTCAGCTCCGGTTGATGGCGTTCCACGATCTGTCGTCTGTCCATTGGCTCCTCCTGTCTGTTAGAACCCGATGGCCGCCCAACGTATACTCATTCGAACGGAAAATCCATCCGGGTTCTCATCATATCCCGGAACTTGCCCGGGGTAATATCCTTGTATTTGCGGAAGCTGCGAATAAAGCTGTTCTCATGCTGATAGCCGACCATCAGCCCGATATCCGAAATGCGGTCATCCGTCTTCAGCAGCAGCTCGCTCGCCCGCTCGATACGAAGACGGGTCAAATAGTTATAGATCGTCTCGCCCGTTTCTTGTTTGAACAGCTGGCTGGCAAGGCTGCTGCTAATGCCAATCGCTTCGGCGATTTCGGGTATGCCGATCGGCTCGTTAAGATTTTGCTTCAAGTAGTCGATCATCCGCTGGCACATGATAAAATCCTTGCTCTCGGCCAACCGGCGGAAACGCTGCGCCAGCACGGTAACCCGCCTCTCCAGTTCGCCTTGGATATCCTCCAGGCGAAGGGTATCGAACCGGACATTGGTTTGGCAATCGGAGCTGTCCGAGGCGGGCCGGATTTGCTCGATCCGCTCGATGGCCGACTGCAGGAATGCTACGGCATCCGATGGGTACCCATATTGAGTGCGAATATTATCGGTCATTCGAGCGACTGCTTCCAGGGATCCCGGCTCCTCGCCCATTTCTATAGCAACAATCAATTCATCCAGCGCGTTTTCATGCTGCAGCGGTTCGTTCACTTCATGCCCGGACACCTCATGGAACGTGATGACCTGTCCATAGCCCTTGTACAACCGATATGTAAGCGCATTCTCCGCTTCCAGCATCACCTGCTTTAATTTGGCGATATCCGTCTGCGTGTTGCTGACGCCTGCCGATACGCTAAATTTCAATAAGCGCGACACAACCTCCAGCGATTCCGCGAGCATGCTCTCGCAGCGCAGCCCTTCTACGCGCGGCTGCAGCAGGATGGCGGTCTTATCCGTACCGAAATCGGCGCATACGATTCGCCACTGCGGCTCGAACAGCTCTGCCGCAATATTGGCCAAAGCGAACTTCAACAGCGAATGATCGCCGCCGGTGAATGTGCGGGACCATTCCTCGTAACGGTCAATCGACAGAACAGCCACCGTCACCGGCGCCGCCGTCCATTCTCCGAAATAACGGTTCCATTTCTCTTCGATATCCCGCTTCCCGCTGAGATTGCCGGAATAAATATCGGTAAGCAGCTTCGAAGCAGCCTCCGACATCGACTCCCGGACAAGCTGAGCCAGATGCGCGTGATTGGTGAGCAATTCACCGGCAAGCTTCTCCAGATCTATGCCCTCCGAACCGCTCGTCTTGCGATCGTATCTGCTGAACAGCTGCTTGAGCCTGCGGACAGGACGGAAAGCCGCCGCATTAATATAGAAAATCGTTGCCCCGCCAAGCCCGAGAGCCGCAATGGATACAAGCAGAACCACCTTCGCCACCCGCTTGGACTTGGCCAGCAGGCTGTCCTGCTCAACGATCGACACATAGCTCCATCCCGTTACGGGCGATTCCAGCTGATTAATGAGCAATTGGCGATTTTGGATCGTAATATCCCCGCTATCATCCTCTCTCAGCGTCTCAATCGCGCGGTTAACCGACTCTTGATCGAACGCATAGTTTGAAACGGAGTAGAGCAGTTCGCCATGCTCGTCGATAATATAGCGCATCCGGTTCAAATTGTTCATGAGCGGCGGATTCAACTTGGCGAATAATTCTTCGTTTTTAAGATTGACGGCGACGATTCCTTTGAACTCCCCTTGAATCATGATCTTGCGGAAAAGCGTAACGCTCGAACCTTTGGCTCCTGCTCCTTCAGGCACCATCCGTTTCTTAATAAGCGTCGTCCTCTTTCCGAATTCAGAGGCTACGCCGGTCCAGTCGGAATCGTCGAAAGTCAGCCTGCTGGAGCTGAAGCCCTGCGGAATCGCCAGGAAGCTTTCTCTTGTAAGGTCATAGACGTAAATGCTTTTGATATACTTGGAATTGCTGATTAATGTCGATAGAAACTGGTAGGCCTCCGTAATATTCGTATAAGAGCCCTGTACCTTGCCGGTCAAAAACTTGTACACATTATCGTTCAAAGCGACTTGAATCGCGACCTTGTCGCTCTCGCTGACCAACTCGTCGATCACGTTCATATCGAGCTTCAGCATCTGGCGCTGCAATTCGCTGAGCTCTTCTTGCATCACCGACTTCGACGTGTTATACGAGGTCAGGCTTACAGCCAGAATAATGAGAAAGACGGAAACGGTCAAAATCAGCACGAGCCTCACTTGGGTATGTGCCAGATTATATTTCAACCATTTCTTGATAGACTGTGTCACGGTAAATCCCACCTTATGCCGAGGATCCTTCTATTATAACGTGATCCTGTCCTCGCAACATACTCAGTCCGATCTTCTTACTCACACGCCAGACCCGTTCAACCCTTCTCTATCAACCATTCTTTCATTCGCTGCGTTTCAATGCCGGCAAGCAGTACGATGCCGATGCCATGCGTATCATTCAGGTTCCAGCCTAAATCATGCTTATAGTAAGCATGGGAGTATGACCAGCTGGAACCTTTGCATACCCCGTACAGATTCCCTCGTTTGTCGACGGCCCGCTCGCATAATCCCTGCCAGCCGGCCAGCGCCGCCCGGATGTAAGGATCCGTATTCTCGAGCCAGCTATGGCGGACCCCGAGCGCAAAGCCGTAGATGAACATCGAGGTGCAGGAGGATTCCTCATACGACTCCGTATCGACCAATACTTGATGCCACAGGCCATGCTTGCCCTGCAGCCTGCGGTATCCTTCGGCCAGCTCCCGATAGAAAGCGAGTATCGACGGATAACTCGCATGCGTACTTGGCAATGCTTCGAGCAATACGGCCAGCGAGAAGAACACCCAGCCGTTGCCCCTGCCCCATATCGTCAAGGAAGGCTTGTTATTGGCGACATCATACACATGGGACATGACCTGCCGGTCCGCCATGTACAAATACTTCTTATAAAGCAGCAGTTGCTTGGCGGCTTCATCCCTATAGCCGGGATCGCCGGTAAGCTCGGCATACCTGCACAGGAAAGGAACGCTCATGTACATATCGTCGCACCACATCGTATTATGCATGCTCGGCGAGACGCCGACCTTGCGGTAAAGCGCGCCGTCCTCCATTCGGTCCTGCACGTTCATAATATAATGGGCAATATCATCCGCCACAGCGCGCGAGCCTTCAATCGGGCGGAGCCGTTCAGCCATAATGGCCAACGCTCCAAAGGAGCCGCAGTCATCCAGGCTATCGGTATGCGACAGCTGGTTGTTCAAGCCTGCTGCGCCGAAGCGCTCTCGGTCCCGCAGCGAGTAGGCATAAGTCGATGTCGCAAACTCGACATGGCCCGCAACGTAATTCGCCAGATCTTCGCGCTGCAGCAGCCGGCTTGAACCCAGCAGTCCCGACAGCGTGACGCCAAGCGGATAATTCCAACGGCCGTACAGCTCATTTTCGAGAAATGGACGTACATAGGCTCCCGGCTGGTCCGTCGTCCAGAAAACGTTCATGCCGTTGTCGGCCACCGCCTTGTCTAGCGCCAGATCATCGGCCGGGTCAATATTCGCTTCCGGCGAGAACGGACCCAGCAGCAGCCATTTGCCTTTATAGCCATGTACGCGCCGCCCGAGAGCCAGATCAACGTGGGGAACAGCAATGTCTCCAAGCTGAAAGCCCCAGCCTTGCCCATCGCATCGGCTATGGGCGATTAGGTTGCTGCTCCCCGGGTCTGCTTCGAGCTCGATTGCGAAATCTCCCGCTTCTTGAGCCGCGAACACTTCTTTTCCCTGCCATATAAACCGTAACGGACCGTAGGCGGTTCCGGCGATCGTAACTTGCTGCTTCGAAGCGGTACGGTTGGCGATCGTCGTCCATGCAAAAGCGGAATAGCCAGGCTGCATGCCATATATAAGATCGAAACGCCCTTTCCCCTCTTCTTGTGCGGGCAGCCATTCCGCGCCGGTGGCTTCCTCCGCCTGATTCGTTCCCGGGATGCGATTCAGCGGCTCTGCCGATGGCGCCGTAAAGATCCAGCCTTCCTCCCCGTCCCGCTCATCGGACGGCGCCAGGAAGTGAAACGGCTTATTTTTGCGGCTGCCTGTTCCGAAAGCTGCTCCGCCGCTGCCTTCCCGGCCCTGCCCCAGCTCTAATACAAAGTGATTCCATCCCCGGGTCAGATTCACCTTCAGCTTGATCGGCATCGCGGGTGCTCCTTGCGCCGCCTCGGAAATTTCCTCTTCCGGTGACGATCCAAAGCGCTGATCCCCGTTGTGATACAGCTTCACTTGCCCGTAGCAGCGAAGATGGAAGATGAACTCATGCGGCAGATCAACCCATAGCTTCGCCCAGGCGTAAACCCGCTGGCCCGCTTCCATTTCCTCAAACATGCCGCTTAGCGGAAATTCATATAAGTGATCCGCTCCTTTGCGGACAGCGCTGGTCCGGGTCACCCGGTACACAGGCCCATGGGGCGGATTGTCGCCGACATACCGCTGCGCGATAACCTTAAGCACATGCGGGATGCTGCCGCCCTCCGTCTGCGCTGCCATGCTTTCCATCGGATCGAAATACCGGCTTAGGTTTGCTGCCATTACACTCCGCCTCTCTGGCCGCTTAGGCTCTCTTGACGTTCCTGTGATCCGCTGCCCGAGATGCCGGTACCGCTTTCCAGCACCTCATTGATCGTGACCAGGCGATGCTCTTTCACCGAGCGCCAGACCGCTTCGCCCGTTGCCACCGAATAAGCGCCGTCAACCGCGCCCGACAAGATCCGGAACGGACGTCTGCGGTCCTCGCCCATGAATAAGTCTTCCAGCAGCAGCGGATCTCCTCCGCCATGCCCGCCTTCCCGGTGCACGACATGTATCGTTTCCTTCGAGCCAAACAACGGAAAGTAGTCGATCGTTTGGACGGGCGTAGGGAAAGGCGTTCTGCCAGGCATATGATATTCCACCGTCTCGAGCCTCCCTTTCGTCCCGTTAATGGCCAGCCTATAACCCTCATAAGGAAGCGAGAAGTTGACGGAATAACTGAGCAGCGCGCCGCCGCTGTACTTCACGGTCGCGGCGTACGTATCTTCAATTTCAATTTCCGAATCGAAAATGCAGCGGTCCGGACGGTAATCCGAATAGGGAAAAGCCGATGGCTTCCCTGCATCGAGAGACCCAAGATGGTCATCCGGCACTTTAAGATTCCGGCTGCGGGCATTCCACCGCGAATAATACGAGCAGTCCTCGGAATATGCGCAGGTGCTGCAGAACCGGCCGTCCTCCTTCTTCGGATTCGCTTCGCCTTCGGCGCCATAATAATTCAAAGCGCCAAATGCGAACACTTCAACCGGCTTCTGATCGATCCACCAATTAACCAAATCGAAATGATGGGTGCTCTTGTGCACGGACAAACCGCCCGACAGCTTCCGGTCCCGGTTCCACCTTTTGAAGTAGCTCGAGCCGTGGTACGTATCTAAATACCAGTTCAAATCGATCGACGTTATTCGGCCGAGCTTCCCTTCCTGCACGATCTCCTTGATCTTCGTATGAATCGGGGCATATCGGTAGTTGAATGTCACAATGACAGAGCCCTTGCTTGCTTTCTCCGCTTCGATAACGCGCTTGCTGTCCGCCCCCGTCGTCACCATCGGTTTCTCCGTAATGGCATCCAGATCATGCTCCAGGGCAGCAATCAAGTACTGCGCATGCGTGTCGTCGCGGCCGGCGACGATAATTACGTCAGGCTTCGTCTCATCCACCATACGGTCAAACTCGCTATCGCCGTAGGTTTTTATGCCGGCATGCTCCGGGTATCTCGAACGGAACAGCTCAAAGCGCATCGGATCGCGGTCGAGCAGGCCGACAAGCTCGCAGCTGCCGGCGAAAGTAGTCAGGATAGGCTTGGCGAACATGCCAAGCGCACGTCCGCTCACTCCGCAAATGGCGTATCGTTTTCTCATCTGATCCAATCCTTTCTTGCATTTACGCGATCATGAAGACTGCCGCTGATGCTTATTTCTGCACTTTCGCATACCATTCTTGAACACGCTTGGTGACGGCCTCGCCTCCGGCTTTATTCCAGCGGTCCACGAACTCGTCAAATTTCTCTAACGGCCATTCGCCAATGACGATCTTCGTCAAATATTCTTGGAAAAGCTTATGCGATTGAATATCCGGGTAGCCTTCGTATACCGTATTCGGCAATCCGTCGCCGGCGATACGGCGCGCATCGGATGTGCTGACCGCGAAGACATCCTGAACCATCTTCTGCATATCTTCCGGGATCGTCTCCTTGATCCTTACATCCATATCTTCCTTGGTCGTCAGATTGCGCATCCCAAGCGCGATCGGGCGGCTGTCCTCTGGAGGCAATATGACCTTCTTGCCGTTTACGACTTCATGCTGCTGCCCCTCGATGCCAAACCGAATGAATTCATCGTTGCTTTGGTCATAGAAGAAATCGAGCAGCTTAAGGGAATATTCGGCTTTATCCTTTGCGACAGTCGGAATCATCCACTCCGGCTCGCCCATGCTTTTCTGCGTAACAAAACCTTCAAAGCCTTCAGCCTTAGGTACCGGCATGCCGACTACGTAAGCATCCGGCGCTCCTTTGAGCATCGCGGTATAGCGGTCGCGGAGGTTAGCCGGAAGGTGATACCAGCTGCCGACCAGGTTATTGTTGATTTTGGCCTGCCACACATCGCCTTTGTTCAGGAACGTCTCATTGTCCAAAAGCTTCTCTTCGTATAACTCACGAATATACGCGATAGCGGCCTTCATATTTTTCGAAACGCCGGCGTATTGAATTTCTCCCTCATAGATATCCCATTCCGGTACGCCTTCCCACATCGCCACACCATACATGCCAAACAGGTGGTCCATCCACTTGCCGAACTCGCGTCCCGAAGTAGGCAGTTCATCTGCTTTGCCATTGCCGTTCGGGTCTTTGTCCCGGAATGCCCGCAGAACCTCTTTATACTCCTCTGTTGTTTTCGGCATAGAAAGCCCTACCTTATCGAGCCAGTCCTGCCGGATCATCGGCGCCCGCTCGGGTACGAGAAACACCTTAGGCACATAGTAGATATGGCCGTCCGGGGAAGCCGAACGTACGATATCCCATGCTTCAGCCGGAATGTTCTTCCATACGTTAGGCGCGTACTTCGGCAGCAATTCATCGAGCGCCAAAGCGCCGCCTTGCTTGATTAACGTCTGCTCGATGCCCCCAATCGGACGGAGAATGTCCGGCAAATCATCGGAGGCAATCATCAGATTCAGAAATTCCGTCGGCTCGGAGCCAGGTGCCGTCGTCACCAGTTCATATACGACTCCCGTCTTCTCCTCCACGTATTTCACATGCTCATTATCTTTGCCTGGAATGGTTCCTACGCCCATATGGCTTTTGAATACTTTTACCGTAACGGGATTATTCTTCTCCGCGTCATTCCCGGAAGCTGCAGGCTTCTCTCCATTGCTGGAGCAGCCGGAGAGAATCGAAACGACCAGCAGCGATACCAAAGCGGATACTCTGGCCGACTTTCCAAAAACATGTTTCATCATGTGTTCAGTCCCCCTTTTTAAATGTAGTAATGCTATATATCAAGCCGGCGATTCGGCTTCATACCTCTTTTGCTTCCGCCATAAGACCGATTATTCTTTCAAGGAGCCCAGCATAGAGCCCTTCACGAAATATTTTTGCAAATAAGGATATACGAGAACAATCGGAATCGTAGCGAACAATATTGTTGCCGCTTTCAACGTTGTCGTATTGAAATCGTAATCGCCCAGAACCAGATTGACTGCGGCAAGCTCCTCCGGCGAGGTCAAATAAGCGCGAAGCTTCGTTTGCAGCGGCCATTTCTCCGGATCGCGGATGAACAGCACCGCCCGCTGAAAGGTATTCCAATAGCCTACCGCATAAAACAGGCTTACGGTGGCCATCACCGGCTTCGAGAGCGGCAAATAAATTCGGAATAAGATGCCAGCCTCATTGCAGCCGTCGATCCGCGCGGAATCATCAAGCTCTTTCGGGATACCCGTAAAGAAGGTACGGATAATGATCATGTTGAACGTGCCGATCACCCCCGGCAAAATGAGCGACCATAACGAGTTCATCATGCCCAGCTCGCGCACCGTCAGAAAAAACGGGATCATCGGCGCATTGAAGATCATGGTAATGATAATACCGAGCATGACCGGCTTGCGGATGAGAAATTGCTTATGCGATAACGGATAAGCCGTCAGCACCGAGAACAGCATGCTCAGAAAAGTTCCGGCGACCGTTATATATACGGTGATACCGAACGACCTCCACAGTCCCGTGTTCTGCAAAATGTGCGACCAGGATGCCGTCGTGAATTCAACGGGGAACAGAAACACCTGCTTGGAATCCGCAGCGATCGGCGAGCTGAAGGAGACGGCCAGCAGCTGGAGGAGCGGAAGCAGCATCGTGGCAGCCGCAGCGATTAGAAACGCGTAATTGAAAAACTGGAATAGTTGATCTCCTGTAGTCTTTCTCATCACCACAACCCCTGTTCTGTTTTTCGGGCCATGCGGTTAAATATCCACAATAGCACGAATCCGATGACCGATTGGAATAATCCGATCGCTGTCGTGACGCTGTACTGCCCTTGCAGTACGCCTGCCCGGTATACATACGTCTCGATGATATCCCCGACCGAATACGTCATCGGCGTCAATAAATTATAAATCTGATCGAAGCCAAGCTCCAGGAAGTTTCCAATATTCAATAGGAACAGTACGAGTATGGTTGGGAACATGGTAGGCAGCGTTATATGGATCGTCTGCTTCCACCGGTTTGCCCCGTCCATGACAGCTGCTTCATACAAACTCGGATTAATGCCTGCGATCGCGGCCAAGTAGATGATCGTTCCCCAGCCCACATCCTTCCAAATGCCGGATATGACGACAATGGCGCGAAAATACCGTTGTTCCTGCATGAACAGAATCGTTTCCTGTCCGAACCATCCCCGCATCATATTAATGACGCCCTGACTCGACAGCAATTCGAATACGATGCCGCCAACGACGACCCAGGATAGAAAATGCGGGAGATAAAATAAGCTTTGCATAACCCGTTTGGCAAGCATCAACCTGACTTCATTAAAGAGAAGAGCTAAGATGATCGGTGCCGGGAACCCAAATACAAGTTGATAAAGGGCGATTGTCGCCGTATTTCTTAATACTAAATAGAAATCTTCGTACGTGAAAATAAATTTGAAGTTGTCGAGCCCGACCCATGAGCTTGACAGCATGCCTTTAAAAATCTGATAGTCCTGAAACGCGATCACGCTGCCGGCCAGCGGTAAATATTTAAATACGAGATAATAGATGATGCCGGGCAATATCATGACGTACAGCATCCAATACTTACGCATATTTACGAGATAACGATTCTCCTTCAATTGGAATCTCCCAGTCGATACGCGAGTGGAGCCAGGCTCCAAATGATCTTGCGCATTTGCCATCGTGAACCTCCTTCGCTTCTTGTACCGCCATCTTACCTGTTCAAGCGGCTGATAAACAATCGATCAATTCTCCACGGCATACACAAATCCGCGATCCGGCCCAAATTGGACGATTCGCGCACTCAAACCGCGATAGGTTGGTGAACAAACGCGGCTGTCCCACCGTTCGGATGTTGTTCTTCCGGCATGAGAAAAAGCCGCAGCAGCAAGGCCTTAGGGGATTTGTTGATGCTGTGGCGGATTGGTTTGTTGACGCCTGGCGGCAGTTCCTCATCGTCCCTATGCCTGCCGGACTCAAAAGAAGACTGCCGAGATTTTCTCGGCAGTCTTCTGTACGGACGGGATTGCCTATCCTTTTAAACGGCTCGTTCATTGGTAATCCGCTTACTTATTGTAAACCCTGTAAAGCAGAACCGCGGCTTCCGCTCGAGTCGTCATCGCAAGCGGATGAATCATGCCGCCGCTTCCATTAATAAGACCTTCTTCAACCATTTTTGCTATTTCTTCTGCTGCATAGCCCGCTACTTCGTCCCGATCGGCAAAGCGATCCAGGTTGTTATCCTTTTCAGGTGCATTTAGTTTCTTCGCCATTGCCATAGCTCTTGCTGTCAGTACCATCATATCCTGCCTTGCTATCGGCTCTTCCGGATTAAAGCGATTATCGCCTTTTCCTTTCGCAAGGCCAAGCGCTTTAGCGATACCTACGGCTTCATAGTAATAGTCTTCGGTATTCAAATCAGCAAAATTCGAATCGGCTTTTGCCGTTAATCCGAGAGTCTTGATCAATAATAAGGTAAAGTCAGCCCTTGTAACCGCAGCAGCGGGTCCAAACGTATTCTCTCCAGTACCGTTAATAATGCCTTTGGAGGCCAAGACGTTTACCGGAGCTTTGGCCCATGCGTATCGTTCCAGATCGTCAAAGGTTTTAAAAACGGACACTACGGCGTATGGTCCTGCATGGGAGGCTGTAAATGTGACCCTGCCTGATGCCGTATCATACCTTCCACTAGGTATAGGCTGGGTATTTCCCTCTCCGTCTATAAACCATACCGTAATATGCTCCGGACTCTTCAATTCCTCGGCTGTCGGTTTGTAAGGTACAGATAAAATTACGGGATTTTCTGGATTGTTGTATTCTATTTTTTTTCCGTCCGCGATTAAATTCAAATAGATGAACGGGTTTTGGCCAATTTTCTCCTTTACCTGTGAAGGAAGAGCCGTAATATCACCAGTACCGATGCTTAAGCCGATTTCTTTGGCAGAGACAGTAGCGCCCGAGAGCATCCCCGCCGGCACGACTATTGTTCCTAGCGCTGTTTTTATTTCTATTTTTCGGACTGCATCGTTTTGGGTAAGAAAGTCGGCCGGAAGGACCGCCGTATAGGCTTTTGCTCCGTCTACCTTAGGGATGTCGACAGTGATGATCTTATAGCCGTCTTTATCCGTTTTGGCCTGTTCAAAAGCATCTGTCATGTCCTTGAATGCCAGGATCATCTTTGCTTCCCCCGTTTGGGGATCTAAGACCGGTTTCGAAGTTCCCGTTTCAGGCTGGCCGTTGTTATCCGGTACGGCGGGCGCCCCCAAGGTCCTCACCTTCACGGTATTGGACTTTTCTGATTCTCCGCTGGCGTTTTGGGCTACGATGTAATAGCTGTATTCAACACCCGGCTTGACCGTGCGGTCATAATAAGCACCTACTTTGGCAGAACCTGGATTGTACACACTCTCGCCAACGGATTCCCTATAAATGTTATATTGGGTTGCATCGCCATGGGCTGCCCAGATGAGCCCGACGAAGGATTCACCCACTAATCCAGTAATCAGATCGGAAGAAGCGGAGGGAACGGGCACTGCGATCGTAAGAGCATCGCTTTGTGCCGACTCTCCCATTTCGTTCACTGCCGTTATTTTGTAGCTGTAGCCTGTTTCCGTCACACTAATGCCGTCGTCGATAAAGTCGGCCGACTCGCTGCTGCCTACCTGGGCATAACCATTTTCGCTATTTCCTTTTCTGTAAAGGTTGTAACGTTCTGCTCCGTCGACCGGGTTCCATTGCATTTCGATAGCAGAGGTCGTAACCGAACCTGCCGAAATGCCTGAAGGGACTTGCGGAAGAAGCACGGTCTGTTTAGTCGCGGCACTAACGCTGCTTGAATGGCCTGACTCGCCGCCGATCCCTATCGTCGATACCTTATAGTAATAGGCAGAGGAAGGACTCACCGTCTTATCGGTATATTCTGCCGTTAACGAACTGCCAACCTTATGATAAGGGCCTTCAGGCGCATCTGCTCTGTAGATGCTGTAGCTTGTGGCTCCTTCGGCTGCTGTCCAGCCAAGCCCCACGCTCATGCTCTTTTCCGTCGTAACCATTAAACCCGTTGGCACAGGCGGTACGGGCTGCGCAGGATCAAAAGTAACCACTTCCACAATATCGGAGGATGGAGATTCGCCTCCGGCATTCAAGGCTGTCACTTTATATTGATAGGTAATCCCTTTTACGATGGCCGTATCCTCATACTCTGTCGTGTTGGAACTGGCAACGGCTTTAAATACATTGTTAATAGAAGAGGAACGATAGATAAGATAAGATGCCGCGTCACTCGCCGGTGACCATTTTAGCGAAACAGAGCTGCCTGCTGCGAAAGCTGCCGTAAACCCGGAAGGACTGCCGGCTGGAGGTTCTGTTTGCGCATTTGTCGGCTTAAGGATGACATAATAGCTGCCTTTCGAAGTGCTGCCATTCGCCCCCATCGTTACCAATGACCCTGCAGAATAATGTTTTTTGTACAGCCGGTACTCCACCGGTTGATCATCCGCAATCGTCTCGCCCGTATCCTCATAGGCGGATAGCCATGCAGGAAGCTCAGGAATCCTCGTATCGTAAACGACATAGACATCCGCATCGGCAGCCAGATAGAAGGAAAGCAGGTCGCTGCTTGCAGAGCTTCTAGACTCCATCGCTGCCCGAATCCATTCCATGCCTTTCAGCGCATCCGGTATGGTTACGAGCTTGTAAATTTTGGAGCCGGTCGATCGATCTCCGTATTCCACGTCTCCCGGCTGAAAACTTTGCTGAACCGACCATTTGGATGCATTTACGACTCCGTTTTTACTATTATCGTTAATGACGACATTTCTGACCCATTTCCCGTCCATACTGGCTGTTGGCGTTGGAACAGGCGTTGGTGCCGGTTCTGTCGGCGGTATGAACGGCGGACCGGACCATGCTGCCGGGGTTAAGGGATAATTCGCAGGGAAGCCTGCTGCAGCCAGCTCATTCAAATAATCCTCCAGATGGGTATAGCCGTCTCCATTGCGGTCACCGTTTCCATCCCCCGGATCATTCGGGTTCAATCCATTTTCTTGTTCCCAGGCATCGGGCATGCCGTCCCGGTCCGTATCGGCTGGGGCTGTTTCTTTTTTCAATACAGGATACCCGCCTACATCATTCTCATGTCCGATAATCGCTCCGGTGTGGTTCCTTACATTATCAACAATCCGCTGATCAACCGCATCCCTTGCCAGAGACGACCCGGAGTGGTTCAAAACATGGTTGTATGCAGCTTCCGGCAATTCCGTATGGACGAGGGGATATTCAAACCGCTCCGGCACCATAATGCTAGGTCTGTCAGCCTCCATCATGCCCGCCCCCGTATCCGTACCGTCCAGAACGCCGTTTTTATTGCTGTCGATCAGATTGTTATGGAGATACAGCTTGTAGTTCTCGTTGCCGCGCACAATCGCGTATTGAGGGTCTACCGAGTTAATACCTGCTATAAAATAGTTCCCGACGACATTTCCGTACCCTTTGGTACCGGATTCCCCGCCAGCCACATACGGAAATTGACCCCAGTTGTATACGACATTGTTGACAAAGTCCATCTGTCCTTTCGTTTTGGGGTTTCTGTCGTTATTATGCGCATAGAGATTATGGTGCATCGTGATGGTATTCATTTCAATCAGCCCGCCCATAGAGTGAGAAAGAAGAGCCTCCGATATAATCGACCATTGAACCGTTATGTTTTTCGATCTGGGATTATCGTAATCCTTGCTTTTTATGGACAAGACTTCATCCGTCGCCCATGAAAACGAAGAGTGATCGACGATCACATTCTGGCAGTCTTCAAAATACATCGCATCGTCTTTCACGCTTAGTTCACCCATCCGAAAGGTCAAATACCTAATAATGATATTACTGCAGTCATAGAACCGAATATTGTTAGACCGGATGGTTACGCCGTCCCCCGGCGCAGTCTGTCCCGCTATGGTGATATTGGACTTATTTTTCAATATAATCTGGGGGGTGGTGATGTCTCCCGATATATCGAATACGATGGTGCGCGGGATGTCCCCTACTGTCGTAAGCGCATCATAGAATGTTCCTGGACCTGTCAGCTCATAGCTAGTGACATGATACACCTCGCCGCCGCGTCCCCCTAATGCTGCATATCCGAAGCCTTCTGCTCCCGGAAATGCCGGCAATACGGAACTAGCAGCTTTTACTGCGGGATTCTGAAGCGGGAATAAAGAAATACACAGAGCCATACAAAGTATTTGTGCCAAAAACCTCTTCATCTTGCACCTCCGCTAAATGAGTGATGTAATCGCTTTCAAAATATCGTTTGGCAATTCGTTCCTTAACAAGCAAATGTCATTCCCTTATTCCATGCCAAAATGTTTCTCTTTTACATCATCATTCCTGCCCCCTCTGCTTATAGTCACGGCCATCATAACCCTAGCGCTGAAGCCGCTCAATTGATACATCCTCCACCGAATGCACAATTCCGATAATTCATTGAAAATGACGAAATTGTATACTCCGCCGGAATCGGTTGGTCTTTTATAGTTACCAAAAAATACCACAATAGACTCATAGGTATATGCATTTCCAAGAACATGCTCATCCTCATAAAATGTACAATGATAAATTTTCAAAGAATAGTAATCCGAATTCAAGGAGGAACGGGAGTTTGCCTGAGAAAAAAAAGTTTAAGCTTGCAAAGAAGCCAGACATTTGCAGAAAACATAGAGATTTGCAAATGAAAGTAATAGGTAATCTAGTTTCTTTCAATCAGGGAGGAGCTAGAGGCACTAAAGGCCGAGCCGGCTCGCAAGGCCGGAGAGGACCTAGGGGCATTCCAGGTCCGGCCGGTCCGCAAGGTATGGCTGGTTCTCCGGGGCCTTCTCAGTTACTAGTGAATCAGACCGCATTCGTTGACCCTGTATACGGAAATAACGCAACGGCTATGCTTGACGATGAGACAAAGCCTTGGCAAACAGCTGCTGCGGCTGTGGCCGCCGCTCCTTCAAACACTACGATTGTCGTACGACCCGGATTTTATACCGAGACAAACTTGGCCAAAGACGGAATCAGCTGGGTGTTTGAAAAGGGAGCCGTGGTGACTGCAGTCGGCAATCTTTTTGATGATATGGGGGCTGCGATAGCCTTCGATGTTCTTGGTGAGGGGCAGTTTCTAACGAGTGGAGCAACCACTGCAGGCAGCTCTATTCTTCGAAGTTCTGGAGCAAGTACCATCCACTTTGAATGTGAGTCCATGAGCGATACGGTAGGCCATACGATCAATCTCCTTGGCGGCGGAAATTATACGGTTAACGTCAGGGAGAGCATCACGAACAGCTTTGTCGGTGGTTCTGCCGTCGTGGTGTCGAGCGGAACACTGTTTATGAATGCTTTTGAAATGACGAATGACACCAACGGTACAGACGACCTTATTCTTTTTACGGGGACAGAACCGCTCTCTATCAATCTAGAAGCCACCATGATCAGCAGCGGAGGCAGGGCAGTATTTGTAACCAATAGCGCCCCGCCCCAGACGACGGTCATCACCTTGCGAGCGCGCACCATTCAAACCGCTTCTGGTTTTGTTTTTGATATCTCTCCACTTTTTAATGGATCTTTTGTTAGTTTCACTGTCGCTTTGGTAGGCAATTCACAAGGGGTATCCGTCCAAGGCGGCAGTATGGTCAGTTTGATTTCATATATATTGGTCGTTATTAATTCCGCAGCTCCGGCACTCCTCATTAATGGGAATACGATTTTCTCGGGTGAGTTCGATCGGATCTTTAGTCAAGACCGATGTATCCTCATGCAAAATGGCGAGGCGATTATCCATGCCAAAGTCATGAACTCCTTCCAGAATGCTAACCCTGTCATTGATCTACAAGGCGGGCAAATGAGATTACAGGTTGATCTTCTTACTAGCTCAGCAGGCTGTATTGATGTGACTGGAGGCAGCCATAAGTTGACTGTGATGCAGATGTCGACAAACGGAACGACGGTTCCAGCAGTCCGCTTAGCCAATAACGGTCAGTTATTCCTTAATTTCCAGGAAATTTTCGGATCTGTGAATGGGCTCATTACGGTGGAAAGCGGCGGAATTCTGAACATGATCGGAGACCGTATCACGACAAATGATAATGGGAGCGGTTTAAAGACAGCCTTGCTTATTACGGATGGTTTAGTCGATGCGAATGTTAACGTTATCTCAGCTTTCGGCGTTTGTATTCATCTAGCTCCAGGGGCTGGAAATCCCAACCTCCGCTGCTATATAGATGCTATAACCAGTACGGTTAATCCAAACCCTGAATTTGCCGGAACCAGCTTAATTCTTCAAGAAACAGGGAATGCCAGCATTCGGTTCAATCGAATGGATGCTTCCTTCTCCTCGCAGATGATCCAACTCGTAAACGGTAATCTCAACATCGAAGGAGAAAACATATTAAACACCTTTTCGCCCTCTTCTATAGGAATTGTGGTGACAGGGGGTAATTTTGCGGGCAGCATTAATCAGATCCAGCTGGGCACGCGTGTGTTAGAAGCTAGTTCAGGCAATGTGACCCTTACGTTTGTCGCAATGTCCGCCTTTCAACCTGATACAGAACGAATTATAATCTTGCTCAGCGGCAATGTTAACGCCAGAATTGTTGGTGATTTTATTCAAGGAGGCATCGATTATACGGGAATAGCGGTTCAAGACTCAGCCGTACTAGAGGCACACGTCAATGAAATGAGAATAGACGGTATTTGTGTTCAATATAGCTCTTCGTCGATTTCGGACTTGTTCTTCGATAGATTTACCATTGTGGGCGGCGTAACCCTAATTGATGCGGCAGCGATTGTGATGACTGCAGGTACTTTAAGGGTCAAGGGCGGCAGAATCGATAACCGAACGGGACTTGTTACTGGAACGGGTATTCTCCTTTCGAATGACGCAAGCCTCATCGCGGATATCGATTTTATTCAGACATCAAGCAACGCGCTTAGAACCTCTAGCACCGGCAGGGTTCAATTATACGCGGATGAGGCGGAGTCAGAAATTGATGTCATTAACATGAACAACCTCCCTAATGCTAATAGCGCGGACTATACGTTCAAAGGATTATATCGAACCTTTGATGCCACCGCTTCGGTTATTACAATTAATGGCCTCGAACCGCCCAATGTGCTGCGTTTAATCAATGCAACCCTTATAAGCACAGCAGGATCTTCGATCGCTTCAACGGTTCCGGTATTAGTAAAAAACTATGGTATCGTTACGGCAACGAATTCGCCGGATGGTACGGTAACCTTTTTATTTCCGCTTTCTGTCAATATTAATGCAGCAGTTAATTAAATACGGCCTAGATAGGCAAACAGTAAACATTTGTGAATATCATTCAGCAATAAAAAACGGCTTAGTTTGGGGCATGAATCACGCCCCGGACTACCGCCTATTGATTGCTGCGTCATTCTTTTTCGCCAACTAATCCTACTCCAAGCTCCAAGTTTGCTTGCCCCATCATCGGATCGGTTGTCCATTCTTTAGCAATCAACAATACATCTTCCTCATACGGAGTTATGAGCTCATCATCCTCAAGCTCTGTAAATATGAGGTCATGTTCCAACTCTTCGGCCGTCAAAGCTCCCTGATTTACTAACGTTTCTCCGCTTTCTCCCACATAGCTGTATGCTCTGCTTATTTCACCGTTCAACGCTTTGGCCCAGGCATGATATTCAACTACTCTGTGCGTGCCAAAATAACAGGCCTCACCATAAACCTTGCTTAATTCAACAATAACCTTTAAGGGGTTCTGCTCCGTTTTATCCGTTATATCCGGCATGAACGAATTAACAACGATTGTCCATCCATTTACTGGCGGGCTAACGAAAAATTTTCCCTCATACGCTCCTTCGATACCTGTCGACCAGTTTGCTGGCTGCATGTTCGCAAGATTAAGATGTTTTGCAACTTCTTTCGTATTTTCGGTTTTCACGGCCATCCACTGACACTTGTATCCAAACGGCTGCGGATAGTCGGGAATGTCACTAAACTGCAAAACAGGCGCAGTGCGCGTTTTCGCCCCATATAGCATGATTACGGCTGCTGCCAATGCTAAAACAATAATAAGATAAAGCATCCTTTTTCTCCTTTTCAGCCTAAGAAATTTTTAGTACACCTATTATACATAGATGCTAATTATATAGTAGTATTACCCCATATTTTCCCACTAGAATAAGCAATTTTATTTTGATATTCTCATAGAGGAAATTTCTTCAACCAAGAGAGGAACATCAAAATGAAAAATGTTTATTTTCGCAGCTCAATCTTCTTCCTTCTATCCCTGTTTCTGATTTCTCCCCTTTATTCCACACAAGTAAAGGCGGCCGAAATATCACCATTGGAAATGTACTTTCCGACAGACATAGAGGAACACTGGGCTTATTATGAGCTGGATAATTTTGTGAACGCAGATCTGTTACGGGGTTATGTGGATCAAGAAGGAACGGTAACGTTAAAGCCGAATAACGCCATAAGCCGTGCGGAGTTTGTTTCGATACTTGTCCGCGCACTGGATTTGACAAGCGATTCGCCTGGCACAACGTTTACGGATGTCGAGCAAGGAAAATGGTATGCCGATTCGGTTCGGATTGCCAGCTCCCTCGGTATCGTTAATGGGATTAGCGAAACGAAATTCGGGCCTAACCAGCTTATTAAACGCGGCGAAATTGCTGCTCTAGTGGTTAGAGCTTTTTCTTCCTCCATAAATTTTGAAGGAGAGATGGATACCTATCCCGATGTACCGGATTATTACGCTAAACCATTCATTTCGCAGGCAAGCCAAGCCGGCATTGTGCGTGGAGTGACGACTACGGAATTTAAGCCTTTCTCCAACGCCAAACGGTCAGAAGCCGTAGTCATGCTGCAGCGCGCGTTGGATTTGCAGAACAGCGAAATACCCGAAGACAGCCTGCTCACTGCTGCTATTTTAGATTCAGAGGAGAAGGAAAATCAAATATTCAAAGAAAAAGCATACGATCAATTCGATGCTGCGTATGCACAATTTTATACGGGTTATTATTTAGCGTTAAGCCATTCATCTTCTGAAGAACTGCTTGCGCTTATCGATCAAGGGTATGAAGTCGAAATGGAGAAAGTCAGCGATCAAAAGCTTAAGGTCGTACAAAAAGCGGATCGTTTCGCCGTAATAGAGTCGTCAGGCGGGAGCTACAAGGCAACAACCACGATAGACAATGAAACAAATACAGAAACCGTGGCAACCGACGGCATTTATTATTTGAAGAAAATGAACGACGACAGCTGGAAAGTCTATATGTACTATCAAGATGAACAGCAATAATAGATAGCATAAAAAGGAGTGTGAACAGCAAATGTTCATGCTCCTTTTTTTCATTCACACGATAAATGCTTTACAAAGCTTACAATATCACAACATATTAAATGATTTAAGATAACAAACCCTAGCTATCATAGAAACCGAACATAAAACAAGAGGAGTTGAGAGATTTTGAAATTGAAACGTAAGGCTTTGCCAATGTTGGCGGTAACCGTACTAGCCACAGCAGCATTATCTGCGCAGGGTTTTAACAACGGCTTCAAAACACCTACAGTCGAAGCAAAATCTACCAAGAACATTTCTTGGCTCGCAGGCGATCACCATGTTCATAGTGAATGGAGTGTAGGATGGGACAATTCTACGAATCCTCCAACCGCTATCAAAGGAGGAGATGCCATTTACCCGATTACTAAAAATGCTCAAATGGCAGAGTCATACGGGCTCGATTGGATGGTTTCCACGGACCACGGCGGCCCGAACCATTCGAAAGTAAATTTAGAGCAGGCTTATCCCGAGGTGCTTAAAGCACGTGAAGCCGTACCCGGCCTAACTTTATTCTATGGCATGGAATTTGATACTCCGCAGGCCGATCACAGTTCATTAATCATTCCAAAAAACGATCAAGAATCACAAGTCCTTCATGATATCGAAAGTAAATTTAATAAGCGCGATCCTTTTCCTTCTGATCCTGGCCGGGATACGGAGAGCAATATGATCGCTGCCTTGAATTACATGAAAAATTTAACCGAGCCTCCCGTTCTTTTTGCAAACCACCCGGCACGCTCAGCCAGCGGCGCCAGCGTTTGGGGCCAAGATACTCCGCAAGAGTTCCGAAATTGGAACGATGCAGCACCGAATGTATCTGTTGGTATGGAGGGGGCACCCGGTCATCAGGCCGGAGCGGTCAATCCAGACGGCTCCATTGATCCGAATGGCAGCCGAGGCGGATATGGCAACTTCGCAACCATGGGCGGTTTTGATCAGATGAGCGCTCAAGTGGGCGGTCTTTGGGATTCCATGCTCGGAGAAGGAAGACATTGGTGGATTACGTCTACATCGGATTCCCATGTAAACTGGCGTGACGGCGGCAGTGACTTCTGGCCAGGGGAGTATTCCAAAACCTATGTGAAAGCAGAGAATACTCACGCGGATATCCTGGATGGATTAAGAAACGGCCGCGTATTCGTAACGACAGGCGGTTTAGTCAATGAATTGGATGTAGATGTGAAAGCAAGCGGCAACCGCGCGAGCATCGGCGAAACATTAGAGATCAAGAAGAGCGGCAAAAGCGATGTGACGGTCACCATAACCTTCAAAGACCCGAACGCCAAAAACAGCCATGGCGATAATCCGAAAGTGACCCGCGTGGATCTTATCATGGGCGACGTAACCGGAATAGCGGAAGACCGTTCAACGGCCGTAAACCCAACTACGAAAGTTGTAGCTAGGTTCGACAAGAGCGATTGGAAGCAAAAAGACGAGTATGTGACAATCACCTATAAATTAAAAGATGTAGACAAGGATAGCTATCTTCGAGTTCGGGGAACCAATACCAGTGAGCTTGAACCAAGCCTTGATCCTAAAGGGGAAAACCCGTGGACTGATCTTTGGTTCTATTCCAATCCAATCTTCATGAATGTGAAATAGCTTCAACGCCATGTTACGTTCAATGACGGGGAGTCCAGTTCATACGCTCCCCGTCCTTTCATTTTAAACGAATAAAAAGGATGTGTCGCAGCATTGAAGTTTACATGGTTATTTTTATTGCTAGGCCTTGTTCTCGTAAACGCGTCGCCTGCTGTGAGCGCACATAGCAATAACAGCGAGGGCTATTCTACGATAGATGTTCAAGACCAAAGGATTATTTACCGGCTCCAACTCGATTTCATTGAACTAAGCCATGCACTTGGTTTCGAAGTGGATGAACAGAAAATAGAGAACCTTGAAGAATTAAATAAAATCATCTCTCAAAATAAGGCCCCGCTCGAGCAATATTTAGGCACTCATTTGCTCGTATACACAGATAGCCATCCCATTGAAGGAACGGTCAGCCAAGCGAAGGTGACAATGGTAAATAACCGGCCATTTACGGATATCATGCTTTCCTACTCCGTTAGTAAACAACCTGAAATATTAATTGTGGATTACAACGTTTTTTTTGAAGACAGTGATCCGAGCCACGCGAACATGGCCAAGGTTCAAATGGGGGGACAGCAGCAGGAGTTTATTTTCACCTATGAAGTTAGGGAATTGAATCTGGGAGAGATGAGCTTTCTTACCCAAGCGAAACAATTTCTTTCGTTAGGATTAAAACATATCTTCACGGGTTATGATCATATCTTATTCGTTATTAGTTTACTTATTGGTGCCAAAACGATCCGTCATATCTTTTACCTTGTTACATCCTTTACGATTGCCCACAGCATCACGCTTGCCCTCGCGACCTTAAATATCGTTCAATTGCCAGGGAGGCTAATTGAATCCGCAATCGCGTTAAGTATTATTTATGTCGCGCTCAAAAATATCTTCCAACCCGAATCCAAACACGCTCCTTGGATTGCCTTCGCCTTTGGATTAATTCATGGCTTTGGGTTTGCGGGAATTTTGTCGGAACTGCATTTAGGCGGAAGCCATTTAGCTGTCTCACTTTTGTTTTTTAACCTTGGAATTGAATTCGGGCAGATCCTTATAGTATCTTTGGTTTTCCCGCTTTTTCTCTTTTTAAGTAAACGCCTGGTCAGCCTTAATAATTGGTTCATGCCGAGTGTATCTATTATAGTGCTGCTTTTTGGATTTATATGGTTTGTTCAAAGAGCGTTCTAATCAGGCGAAGTCACCTTGCAGCCCACAGCATTCCCCTTTGCATCATCGTCAACACTTCCGGCAGCTTGACGATATCTGCCGTATGACCGATTGCATTGTAAAAAACGCGTCCCTTGCCGTAGTTCTTGATCCATACGACCGGCATCATGACAGGCCGCCATACTTCCGGAGAAATACATTCGTAATACGAAGTCGCCAGCACGCAAATAGAAGGATCGATCAGCATAAAATAATGCTCGGTCGTTAAAGTGAAATCGGGCAAGTTTCGGGTGATGAAGTGATTTCTATCCATGATCCTCACCGTAAAATGATAATTGGGATGCGCGGCAAAAACGCCGCCAACCATTAGTTGGTAGCGCTGCTCGCATGGAAAAGCGTAGCCCATTCCGCCATGCAAGCCGGCGACGCCCGTACCGCTAGAGACAGCGTGCAGGAAGTTATCAAGCTGGTTCTTAGTAATCGTGCCTTCCGTATAGTTCGGGATGATTAGGTCTAGCCGGTCAATCTTTTCTTTATCGTCCATGACATCCCAGCTTGTATGCTGTTCCACTTCGAAACCTTCGGATAACAATAACCCCGATAGCAGCGCCCCTATCTCCTGAGGCTGATGCGGCTCATAGCCGCCCGAGACAATGAGCGCTTTTTTCTTTGCCATGGATTGCCCCCTTACCTTTGGCTTTGGATAATATAATCAGCCGTACGTATCGCCAGCGCTACGGTGGTTAACGTAGGATTTGCGGTTCCGCTCGTCGGAATAACGCTATTATCCGCAACAAACAATCCGGAGACTCCGTGCACCTCACCATATGGATTCGTCACAGAAACAGCGGGATCAAACCCCATCCTGCAGGTTCCCCCGTCATGAATCGCCTCGATTAAAGGCCCTTCCGTTTGCTCGACCCTATTTGCATGCATAGCCGCGAACAGCTGCCCGGCCCCTAGCCTCATTTGCCGGATAACGTCCCTATCCTTCTCGCTATAGGAAAAATCCACCCGAATGTCCGGTACGCCGAACTCGTCCTTTTCCGTTTTGTCCAGCGATACCTGATTCTCGTAACGTGATTCCACTTCGCCAAAAGCTCCTGCAACGACTCTTAATTCCTCCTGCAGCGGTTTAACGAGATACTGTTGATAGGCGTTGAATTCCTCCGGCGGACCGCCGATCATCACCTGATAAGGACGGCCGCCCCCGCCCGGCAGCAAAATACCGAGTGCTCCGAGCACTTCGGGAAATTGCCTCCGGTCGAAATAACCCGTCAATCCAAGCAGGGAATGCGTAGTAAGGTAATGGCCAATGGCTTGCCCTGGTATGCCGGAGGCTAACAAAAGGCGTGGGCTCTGGAACGTACTCGCCGATAAGACCACCTTTTTCGCTTTTAACGTATAGGATTTCTTATCGGGTGACATTACTCTTACGCCTGCAACCCGCTTTCCTTCGGTCAAAATTTCCACGGCATTCGCGTTAACCGCCAGATCATACGGCCTGCTGTTTAACGCCTCGGCAAGAGGGATGATGGAACTAAAAGCGGCATTGGAGAATAACTGCCCGTATTTGGTTGATTCTCGGTCAACGGCGATAGGCATAGAAACCGCCTCCGGAAACCCGAAGGCATGAAGACGGTCCAATAAAATAGAGGTATAGTAAGAGCCGGATTGGTATGATGAGGAAACGCTCATTGCCCTCTCGGCGACGGAATAATAATAAGCCAGCTCCTTAGCAGGGACAGGCCAGCCCACGGTTTCTGATGCCGGCATTCGCGGAGCCACCAGCTGCCACGCAAGCGTTCTGCCTCCTAAGGCGAACAGCTCTCTGAAGAGGGTTTGTTTTACGGGAGCGGAGACCTGATCAAAGTATCGTTTAAAGCGCGGGAGCGAATAGGTAGCAATATTGTAAAAATGAGTAGGAAGCAGCAAACCTCCCTTTTCGACCATGCCGATTTTCTTTCCGTTCGCCCCAAAGTGCCGGCATAACCGCGAGAGAACGGCCCCGCCACCCGCTCCAGAGCCGACAATAAGGACATCATATTCGGTTTGCTCCATTTGCTCCAGAGGAGTAAGCGGAATCCATTCATTGTAAAATGCCGCGTCGCTTCGCTGTGAATCGTTCAGGCTCATGCTCCATCCCCCTTCAGCCTCAATCCAGCCTTCAATAAGATAATGGGCTTATAACCTAAACAAACCATATGCTAAACGATAAGAATATATTCTTTACTTTTCGTTTCTAAAATCGAATTTATCCGATTTAATGTTTAGCTCAAGCTTCTTGTAACAGACTAAAATTCGCAATTGCTCTCGAAGAGTATAGATAGATGTAAGTGCGCAGCCAGCCAGAGGTGATTAATCTTAGGAGGGAAAAGCATGAATATCAGGGTAAATATTCGATATCTATGGCATGATTGCTGGTTTAATTATTATCTAAATCTATTTAACTCTTGTTTGTGTGAAAGACATAAGTCCTACCTGCTGAGTAAATCGGAATATCATCTCTCCCGGAAAAGTCATCCTGTTTAAGGATGGCTTTTTTAAAATGGCTCGGGCTGATTTTCCCCGTTAGGATAAATTTATCTCTTAGGGTTCGAGATACTCAACAAGAATCCTTATTATTAGTAATTTATTAACGATGGGATGATCGTCACGTATGCTGATCAATCTTCGTTTTCCCAATCTCCTATCTAATATTGATAAAGCTCTTATAATAGGATTCGTTGACGCTAAGGCTTCATTTATGGAAAGGCCAAGATACTCTTCCACAGCATAATAAAATTCATATTGATTATGGATACCTGTAGCAAGAGTAATACGTTTATTTTCTCTATTTATAGTACAAAAATCTTGAATCATTTCATTATCGAAAGTAATCCACGCTTTTCCTACCTGATCATGTGTCCCTCTATAACTGGTACTGTGAAATACAACCCGCCTTTTTAATGAGTGGGATACTCTGGAATCAAGTTGTTTTTTTAATTTATTCCACTGCAAGTATTTTCACCTCACTCCAAGAGCGCGGTTCTATCATCATCCTGCATTTCCTCCTCATCGAGTATGACCGTGATTCTTCCTATTCCTGATCTCACACTTATTATAGGCTTCACAAAAGAAACAAAAAGAGTAAGATGTTTAAAAGTAATTTCATATTTTCCATTATGGAGCTATAAGAAAAGGCAGACGATCCTAGCTGGACCGTGGGTTAATTTCACTCTTTGTGCGCCTTTTGGATAATTTAACGGGAAAAACTCCTGTTATATTTGCTGAGACGGTTTGATTGCTTCGATTAACTGGATTTTCTCCTGTTAATTCTGTTGATTACCCCTATAACGGGAGGAAAAGCCGAAATTAAAGGGATAAAATCCAGTTAATATGGTTACTTTGCCTGCTTCAAACGAATGAACAGGAGATTTTCCCGTTAATGTGACTTTTCAGCAGACAAGCTAACAATAAAAGTCTTTTCATTCAGTGAGCACCAGGCAGCACTCACCACGTCACTAAATCACCTGTTGATCTACTATTGTCTCCGAGGCAGCTAACTACCTTGTTTGATCTTAAACCAGACAATAATTCCCCTCCTCCTCCAGACGGAGTTCAAAAGCATGCTGAGGACCCTACTCTCATAAAATGGATACGGTTAAAATTACGGTAACCGAGCGACAAACCGGAACTTCCAACAGTCGAAGATACCCTTACATTTGATTCCAGTTTTGCTTTACAAAACTAAGCTTATGCTTTCGAAGTCAGTTTTGCTTCACAAAACTAAGCTTATGCTTTCGAAGTCAGTTTTGCTTCACAAAACTTAAGGAGGTTACACAATGTCCGTGTTAGAGGTGCGGAATTTGCAAAAAAGCTTCGGAGCCGTCAGCGCCGTTGCCGATATCAGCTTCACGGTGGAAGCCGGCGAGGTTTTTACGATTATCGGCCCGAACGGTGCCGGCAAAACGACTACGCTTGAAATGATCGAGGGGCTTCAGACTCCTGATGCAGGCCAAATCGAGTTCGGCGCATTAAATTGGGGTCAGCATAATGACCAAATTAAAATATCCATCGGCGTTCAGCCGCAGTCCAGCGCCTTATTCGACCTACTCACGGTAGAAGAAAATTTAGATTTGTTCGCTACCTTTTATCCGAAATGCAAACCGGCTGCAGAGGTTCTTGAGATGATTAATCTCACTGATCAACGGCACAAACAGGTCAAGAAGCTCTCAGGCGGCCAAAAACAGCGGCTTGCCATCGGGCTCGCGATGATTAACGACCCGGTTATTATTTTTCTGGATGAACCGACCACGGGGCTGGATCCGCAGGCCAGACGAAATATTTGGGACATCGTGCTCAAGCTGAAAGCACTCGGCAAAACGACCATTTTAACAACGCATTACATGGAAGAAGCCGAAAAGCTGAGCGACCGCGTCTGTATCGTTGACCAAGGGAAAATCGTTACGCTGGACACACCGGCTGCCTTGATTGACCGCCTTACGAAGGAACGCGAGGTTAGGCTCACCTTTCTCGACGGTGCGGAGGCCGCAATGGAAACGGAAAAAATTGCGCAGCTCCAGCCCGCAGTCGTCAGAACAAGCCGCGAAGGCGACGCGCTCCAGCTGTGGACGACACAGCCGGAAGAAACCTTGTATGAACTGTTCGGCTTTACCAAGGACCGCGGTTACCGCGTCGAGCAAATTTCCATTCGCGAAATGAGCCTGGAGGACGTATTTATTGCCTTCACCGGAAAGGAGTGGAGGGATTAGATGAACAACGCTAAGCAATTTTCCAAAATGTTCGCCGCACAAATTAAAATGATGATTCGCGAGAAACAGGTTTGGTTTTGGAATATCTTCTTCCCCGTTATCTTGATGGTTTTATTTATGGTTATTTTCGGCGGCGGCTCGAGCGACAGCTTCAAGGCAAAAATTGCCATAGTCGATTCGCAGCCAAATGCAGCCTCGGCGATGCTGCTGGAGCAGCTGCAGCAAATCCCGGTGCTTGAATTCGCGGAAGAGCAGCCGGTTACCAAGGAAGCCGGCAATGAGCTTATTGAAAACCAAGATATCGCCGCTCTCATCATTCTTCCCGAAACGGACAGCTCTACAACCATACAGCTTGTCGTAAACAAAGCCGATGAGCAAAGCGCAACGACCCAAGCCGTCGCGGGCATATTGGATCAATTTATTCAACAGACGAATTGGACGGTGGCCAATGCAGCTCCTACGTACAGCTTAACGAGGACCTCGGTTTCCTCCGGCGCTGAAGATTTGAATTACGCGGACTTCCTGCTTACGGGAATGATTGGTTTATCCGTTGCTCAGGGCGGCCTGTTCGGCATGGTTGGCCTTGTCGAGATGCGACGCAACGGCTTAATGAAGAGGCTGCGCATGACGCCAGCCAAAATGGGGCTATACGGGTTATCGGGCATGCTCGTTAAGCTTATTCTAGGAATCATTCAAATCATTATCCTCACGCTGATTGGCGTTTTCGGCTTTGGCGCTAACCTCCATATCAATGTGCTCACTTTAGTCATCGCCTTCATTGCAGGCGGATTGGTGTTTAACGCAATGGGCTATCTCTTCTCCTCGTTCAGCAAATCAATCGAGGCTTATATGGGGATGTCCAACATTGCCAGTATGCTGATGATGTTTCTAAGCGGCGTTTTCTTCCCGCTTGAAACTCTTCCAACCTGGCTGCAGCCGGTCACCCAAATGCTGCCCCTCACCTATTTCGTCGAAGGCATGCGTGACGGTCTTATCTATAATGCAGGTGTTGCCTCAAGCACATTCTGGATTGGTATAGGGGTTATGGTACTGTGGGGCGTTGTTTCTTTCTTGGTGGGCTCGCAGGTGTACAAAGCGAAATCCGCTTCCGATATTCAGTAACCAGTTTTTGAACCATGAAAAAAACAGCAGGCCGCGATGCTTATTTGAATAAGCATCGGCGGCCTGCCGTTTTTTGAGGCTATTTTCGAAAAGTCTACGCTGTTACACCTTGAATTCCGGATGCAGCAGCTGCGATTTCTCGATTTGAATGGTCGTATGCTCGATCTGAAACTCAGCCGCGATTTGCCCGATCGCTTCCTGAAGCACTCTTTGGCAATCTACGGAATCCTCTACGACGAGGTGGCAGCTTAAGGCATCGAGCCCTGAGGTGATCGTCCATATATGGAGATCATGCACCTCTTTGACTCCCGGAATGCGCAGCAGCATCGCCTCGACTCGGTCCGCGTTCACATTCGCAGGGGTCCCCTCCATCAGAATATGAACGGTTGATTTGATGATTCCCCATGCGCTTTTCAAAATAAGGAGCGCCACGATAACGCTGATGATGGGATCCGCAATGTACCATGAAAATAATGACATCAGTATGCCGGCTATAATTGCTCCCACGGATCCAATTGCATCGCCAATCACATGGAGATAGGCGCTTCGAACGTTTATATTGTCCTTCACATCCGCTTTCCGCATGAGAAACCATGCGCTTGCAAGATTGGCGAGCAGGCCAACTCCGGCTATAATCATCATCGTCCCGCTTGCCACGGTCGGCGGTTCCGCGAATCGTTCGAAGGCCTCTACAATAATAAAGGCTGCAATCACAAACAGCGTAATGCCATTCAGCAGCGCCGCCAAAATCTCGAAGCGGTGAAAGCCGTAGGTACGGCTGGATGATCTCGGGCGCACCGCAAACCACATGGCCGCCAAGCTTAACGCAAGCGCCGCAGTATCGCTAAGCATATGTCCCGAATCGGATAAGAGCGCTAATGAATTAGTTATTAATCCTCCGGCAAACTCCAGCACCATGATGCCCGCCGTAATGACCAAAGCGATCAGCAATCCCGCTTTATTATTCGGTGCATGCGAGTGCCCATGATGGCCATGCGAATGACCATGATGGTGTCCGTGGTGATGACCGCTATGCGAGTGGCCCCCATGGCTATGCTTGCTTTCCTTTGCGGCTGCCGTCTTTACGTCTTCATGCTTATGGTCATGCCTGCTGCCTTCATGCGAATGCCCGCATGCTGCGTCGCCGTGCGCATGCTCATGCGTATGCTGCTCGGTTTCCCCGCCGCCAGCAGCTTTCCGCAAGCTGTGCTCGAATTTGTCATCATAAGGCTTGCTCATACCGTTTCCCCCGCTCTGTTACGACAGACGTTTTTTAGTCTGCTTCTCCATTGGTCATTTCATAACAATTATTTTCCTAAAATAACATATGAACATATGCTCATATGTATTATATGTAAAATATAACCTTGTTGCAACTCCTTTTGCATACTTGCTTATTAATCCGGCAGAGCCATACAAAAAGAGACGCATTTCTGCGCCTCCGCTCTTTTTTCGCTATGATTTAAAACTTCGTATGATTAGCCAACTAGCTGCGCAGCGGCTCAACGGCCTCTGTCAGCTTTTCCTCGAGCTCCGCCGTATAAGCAGCACGCTGCTCTCCGCTCCAGCCGAGACGATCCGCCATTGCGGCAATAACCGCTTCCTTCCACTGCTTCACGTATCCGATCCGGAAGAACAAATCGCCGGTACGGCGAATAAAGAAGTCTACGGGTTTCACCGTCATTTCCGCTTCCAGAGAGTAGCGCAGCTGAACCGCCAGCACCAACGGAAGCTCAAAAGCAGCCGCCCATTCCGCCGTACTCTGCGACAACGAGAAGAGCTGATCGACATTCGAACCATAGTGCTCCGCAAGATAAGCCGACTCTTCCTTCGTAAATCCATAACGAGCGCCTTCGGCTGTTTTTTTCTGCACAAACGGCTCATAACCGCTTGAACCGCCTAGATCACCGCCGGACATCGGAATCGTTTTGGTTTCGCTTTTAGCAAAATGAGCTTGGCTGCCTTCCTGTCCCAGCAGCTCGACGACCTTTTCGACAACCGTCTCCGCCATTTTGCGATAGCCCGTCAGCTTGCCTCCCGCAATAGAGATCAGACCCGATTCCGATACGAATATTTCATCCCGGCGGGATATTTCCGAAGGGGACTTCCCTTCCTGCTGGATAAGGGGACGAAGTCCTGCCCAGCTAGATTCCACATCGGCTTCAGCCAGCTTCAGCTCGGGAAACATGAAATTTACCGCCTTAAGCAGGTAGGTGCGGTCCTCCAGCGTCATGACGGGATTAACCGCATTCCCTTTATAGTTGGTATCGGTCGTACCGAAATAAGTTTTCCCTGCACGGGGAATCGCGAACACCATGCGTCCATCCGGCGTATCAAAGTAAACAGCTTGCCGCAAAGGAAATCTGCTCTTATCAAAAACAAGGTGAACGCCCTTTGTCAGGCGTAGCGTTTTGCCTTTTTTGGAGCCGTCCATTTCGCGGATATCATCTACCCAAGGACCGGTTGCATTAATAATTTTTGTCGCCTTAAGCTCATAGGATTTACCGCTGATAGTGTCTTTAACCAACGCGCCCGTTATTTTATTGTCCTTGCCGTACCGCAGCGTCTCCACCTTCGCATAATTGACCGACAAAGCCCCTGTTTCTACCGCTTTTTTCATCACTTCTATCGTCAGCCGCGCATCGTCCGTGCGGTATTCCACATAATAGCCGCCGCCTTTCAAGCCTTCACGCTTCAAAAGCGGCTCTTTCGCGAGCGTATCGGCTGCGCTGAGCATCATGCGGCGTTCTTTTCTTTTTACTCCTGCCAAGAAATCATATACGCGCAAACCAATCGATGTCGAGAATTTGCCAAAGGTACCGCCTTTATAAAGCGGAAGCAGCATCCATTCCGGCGTCGTCACATGCGGCCCGTTCTCGTATACGATTGCCCGTTCCTTACCAACCTCCGCCACTACGCCAATTTCCAGCTGCTTCAAATAACGCAGGCCGCCGTGAACAAGCTTCGTTGAACGGCTCGATGTCCCCGCCGCAAAATCCTGCATTTCCACCAGCGCAACCTTCATCCCGCGGGCCGCAGCATCAAGCGCGATGCCTGCTCCCGTGATCCCGCCGCCTATAACTAAAACATCGATATGCGATTGCTGCATTTCCGCCAGCACCTGCTCCCGGCTCTGCGCGGCAAAGTTCTCTTTTTTATGGTCGTTCTTCATTCTTGTTTCCTCCCGGTTCTATTGTAGTTAGTGTTCTGCCAGATGCTCCCGGCTACTCACGAATAAATCAATATAAACAAAAAAACCACTCAAACCGCTTCCCTGCCCCTAAAAGGGGTATGGAAGCGGTCTTCGTGGTTTCTCCTGATCTCCAACCGTTATTAACTTGGGGTTAGTATAGCATAATTATTGCGCAAAAGCCATGGCCGCTTTAACCGCGCGATGCCAGCCGGCGTATAAAGCATCACGCTGCCCGTCCTCCATCGCTGGAGTAAACACTTTGTCGACCTGCCTCAGCTCCGCCAGCTCCCGGCGGTTTTTCCAGAAGCCAACCGCAAGCCCGGCCAAATAAGCGGCGCCAAGCGCCGTGGATTCATTGATAACGGGACGTTCTACCGGCACGCCGAGAAGATCGCTTTGGAATTGCATGAGTAAATTATTATTAACCGCTCCGCCGTCCACGGACAGCGACTGCAGAGGCAAGCCTGATTCCTCCTCCATTACGGAGAGGACATCCTTGGTCTGGTAAGCCAATGATTCCAAAACCGCGCGGACAAAATGCGCCTTCGACGTTCCCCGCGTCAAGCCGAATACGGCTCCACGGACATCGCTGTTCCAATAAGGCGTACCTAAGCCAACGAATGCAGGAACGACGTAAACGCCATCCGCCGATTCGACCTGCTCTGCAATCCCTTCCGTTTCGGAAGCCGATTCGATAAGCTCTAAGCCGTCGCGAAGCCATTGAATGGCAGCCCCGGCGACAAATACGCTGCCTTCAAGCGCATACTCGAGCTTGCCGTCTACTTCCCACGCAATCGTTGTAAGCAGTCCTTTCTCGGATACAATCGCTTTAGTGCCTGTATTCATAAGCATAAAACAGCCGGTCCCGTATGTGTTTTTCGTGCTTCCTTCTTCATAAGCATTTTGGCCGAATAACGCCGCCTGCTGATCGCCAGCCGCGCCGGCCACCGGAATGCAGCAGCCAAACAGCTGCTCATCCAGTTGGCCATAAATTTCGGAAGAGGACCGCACCTCCGGCAGCATCGCTTTTGGAACCTGCAATATTTGAAGAAGCTCGTCATCCCAGCGCCGCTCATGGATGTTAAACATTAGCGTTCGGGCCGCATTGGAGACATCCGTTACATGCACCGCCCTGCCCGTTAGGTTCCATATGAGCCAGGTATCAATCGTGCCGAATAACAGTTCGCCTTTCTCGGCGCGTTCGCGCGCCCCCTCGACCTGCTCGAGCAGCCAATTCACCTTCGTGCCTGAAAAATAAGCATCGATCAGCAGACCGGTCTTCTCATGGAAAACCTGCTCATAGCCTTCTTGCTTGAGCCTGTCGCTGATGCCTGCCGTTTGACGGGATTGCCATACGATGGCGTTATATACCGGCTGGCCCGTTTCTTTATCCCAAATCACCGTCGTTTCCCGTTGATTCGTAATACCGATTCCTGCTATTTGATCGGCGGTTATGCCTGTTTTGGCCATAACCTCGGCAATGACTTTTTTGGTCGATTCCCATATAAACAGAGCGTCCGCCTCGACCCATCCCGCATGAGGGTAATGAAGCGGAAGATCCTCGCGTGCCATATTGACGATCGCTCCGCTTCGATCCACGAGCAGCGCCCTTGTGCTTGTTGTTCCTTGGTCAAGCGAAAGCATATAGGTTTCCATTCTTATTCCTCCTTCGTCATTTCATTTCTGCTATACTCCGCGGGCCTCCACAGCTCCTTACGCGATGTCGTTATCGCCGAAGCCCCTGCTTCAAGTGCCTGCTTGACATGCGCCTGTGTCCGGATCAGGCCTCCCGCAATGATCGGAATGCCGCTCCGCTCCTTAACCTCGCTTATAATATCCGGTATAACGCCCGGCAGCACCTCAATGAAATCGGGGCGATTCTTGTCGAGCACCGTGTAGCTTCGCTCTAACGCATCCGAATCGATCAGAAAGAGCCTTTGTATCGCAATAAGTCCATTCTGCTTCGTACGTCCGATCACGCTTGAGCGTGTAGAGATAATGCCTGCGGGACGTATGGATTGGCAAAGAAACTCGGCCGCATATTCATCGTTTTTCAAGCCGTCGATCAGGTCTGCGTGCAGCAGCACCTTTTTCCCATGCTGGTTTGCCAGGTCGACGATATTTTTCAGTTGTCCCAAATGCCCGCCCAGCAGCACCATATATGAAAAAGGGGAGGCAAGAACAGCCTCCACATCCTTCAGCTTATGAACCGCCGGCAGTACATTTTGTCCGTTCAGCAACAATGACAAAGCCTGCCACCTCCGAATCATTCCTACTTACGTTCGTCTTATGTTAGTCCGTATTGCATTACATTACCGCTGCAATGGTTTGCCGCTGCTCTCGCGCTCTTGCAGCCTCGTCGGCAGGACAATCTTCTTCGCGATTTCCCGCTTCGCAGCCAATCGATCCGCCAGAAGCTCGACCGCCGTCTCGCCCATATGCTCCATATGGACCTTTACCGTCGTGAGCGGCGGCTGCAAAAAGGCCGAGATCGCAATATCGTTGTAGCCCACAATCGAAATATCATGCGGTACCCGCAGCTTCGCTTCATGAAGCGCCCGGAGCGCACCGACCGCCATCGAATCATTTTCGATAAAAAATGCCGTTGGCAGTTTTTTTTCGGCTATCGCTTTTTTCATCAGCTTATAGCCTTCTTCGGAATATAAATGATCGCCCGTAAAAATCAGCTCGGCATTGAACAGCCCCTCAGCGGAAAGCCGCTCCGTGAAAACCAGTTCGCGCTCATCGCGTACGCGCTTATTGTTCACGAAGTTATGTCCGCCTACATAGCCGATCGACGTATGTCCGAGTCCAAGGAGGTAATCAATAACTTCCGAAACGGACTTCCGCAAATCGATGACGACCGAATCAAAACGGTTATCGTCAGGAGACGAATCGACGAACACGATATTTTCAAAACCTTCGGGAAAACGGTCCAGGTCCTCCTTCTCGAAGCGTCCGATCGCGATCATGCCGTCAAACGAGTCGCCCGTCCAGTCCTTTCCGACCGATTCTCCCTGTACGTACAGCTTAACCAGATCCATTTGCCGCTGAAAGCATTCCCGCTCGATTCCGAGCCGGATCGCCAAATAATACGGATCAAGCATTTCTTCCTGATCGGAATACCAATTGACGAGCCCAACCCGGTAGCGGTCTTTGACCGCTATGCCGTTACGTTGGCGCAGCGTCTTGTAATTCATATCCTGTGCGATTTCAAATATGCGTTTGCGCGTGTCATCCGCGACCGATATGCCCGGATCATAGTTAAGCACCCTTGATACGGTTGCGATCGACACCTTTGCTTTTTGTGCGATATCTTTAATCGTAGCCATATTCCCGTTCCTTCCTGCTAGCAGCGGCTGCGCTATGCAAGAGCCAAAGCGCAGCTTCAGCGCCCTCGTTACTTTCAATATGCCAGATTTCTTGTTCCATGACAATAGAACGGAAGGGGGTGAGTAAAATTATACTATTTTTTTACTAAAAATAAATAGAATTTTACTCCAGCATTTAAATGAACCCCTATTTCCCCCTAAAAAAAAGCTGCCCTTAGGTGATTAACCTGAAGAGCAGCCTTGCCGGAATCTATTATTCATGCTTTAAATGCTGGAGCGTCAGCAAAAAGATTTGTTCCACAT
Source organism: Paenibacillus sp. LPE1-1-1.1 (assembly GCF_040676435.1). NCBI lineage: Bacteria > Bacillati > Bacillota > Bacilli > Caryophanales > Paenibacillaceae > Paenibacillus > Paenibacillus sp. LPE1-1-1.1. Next base: position 422,139 of record NZ_JBEGHY010000012.1, on the reverse strand, counting down.
GATCGTCGTCAAGCGAGTAAAATACCGTCTTTCCGACCTTTCTCCGCTTTACGATACGCATGTTCCGCAGCAGCCGCAGCTGATGGGAAACCGCGGATTGGCCCATGGAGAGCACCTCGGTCAGGTCGTGAACGCAGAGCTCCGACTGGACGAGCGCATGAATCATCTTCACCCGCGTCGGATCGCCCAGCGCCTTGAACAGATCTGCCAGCTGGGCAGCGGTTGACTCCGGAATCAATTTGCTTTTTATGTTCTCTATGTTTACCTCCGAGCCTGCGCATGAATCATCGCATGCCGCGGCAACGTGATTATCCATTTTCATCCCACCAACCCTATTTGTCCTAAACCACATTATAACATGTTTTAGCGGAAGGGGGAGAACCTGCTGCGCTGCTTGGCTATGCCGAGCTAGGCCGGATCTGAGTCAGATCTCGGCCAGATCTCAGCTAGAGCAATACTATAGCTCTGCTAGAGTTACAAGTGCTCTGCTAGAGTTATGCTAGAGTTACAAGTGCTCTGCTTGAGTTATGCTAGAGCTTAACAAGAACTATGCTAGAGAGAGCTGGCCGAGCTACGCCAGCTCTATACAAGAGCTACGCTAGAGCTGGCCAGAATTCCCTGCCATGCAAACCGGTAGCTGCCTGAACCGGCTTCTATCGCCAGGCCATCCGCCTTGGCATGTACAGCAATGATTCCCGCTGCCTCCCTGAGCGCGGCGCCGCACTCGGTAACCTCGGATTCCGCCGATGTATCCGGCAGCCGAATATGCGCAGTCGTATTCGGCGGGATGGTCACATCCAGCGTAAAGGCACCGTTATCTGTTTTGCTCCATTTGGAACGGACGGTTCCGTATAAGGTTTCCATGCTGCCTTCGGCCCATGTCAATCCCTCGCCTGGCTGCGGCGCAATGACGATCCGCTTGTAGCCCGGTGCCTCCTCTACCGTTTGAATGCCCGCTGCCGTGCGGTACATCCAGTCGCCAATGGCGCCGTACGCATAGTGATTGAACGAGTTCATATCCTTGCTCCAGAAGCTTCCGTCCTCCTTGATGCCGTCCCAATGCTCCCAAATGGTCGTTGCGCCCTTCGTCACCGGGTAAAGCCAGGACGGGTAGGTCTGCTGCAGCAGCAGTTTATAAGCTGCCTCGTTCTGGCCGTAAGCGCTGAGCACATGGTTTAAATAAGGCGTGCCCACAAAGCCGGTCGTCAGGTGGAAATCATTTTGCTTCAGCAGCTCCGACAGCTTCAAGATGGCCCGTTTCTCGGCAGCCTCATCCAGCAAACCGAACATCAGCGCGAGCACTTGAGCCGTTTGCGTCGGAACGGCAAGCCTTCCCGATGCCGTTACGAATTCCTCGCGGAATGCGGCTACGATCTGATCGTAAAGCTGTTGATATTCCGCCTCGTCCTCTGATTTATTCAGGATCGCCGCCGTCTTCCGGACCAGCGATACCGAGTACGCATAAAAAGCCGTCGCAATGAAATCGCGGTCCGTTGCGCCTACGTAATCGCCGGATTTGGCATCGAGCCCCAGCCAGTCGCCAAAGTGAAAGCCCGTATTCCACAAAAACTCGTTTTCTCCCTGCTGCCGAATATACGAAACCCATGCCGTCATACTGTCATATTGCTGTTCCAAAATCCGTTTGTCCCCATAACAAACATAAAGGGTCCAAGGACAAATAACCGCCGCGTCGCCCCAAGCCGCCGAGGAGTGCTCCTGTCCTTTCAATACATCCGGAACAACGAAGGGAATGCTGCCATCCTCGCCTTGATCCGACTCCAAATCGCGCAGCCACTTGGTGAAAAAGGGGGCAACGTTCGTTAAATAAGCAGCCGTCTGAATGAACATTTGCGCGTCGCCCGTCCAGCCCAGACGCTCATCCCGCTGCGGGCAATCAGTCGGCACGTCGAGGAAGTTACCCTTTAAGCCCCATTTGATATTGTGCTGAAGCTGGTTGACGAGCGGCTCCGAGCATGCAAAATGTCCGGTTTCCTCCATATCCGAATGCAGCACGACGCCTGTAAAATCCTCCAGCTCCAGTTCCTCCGGGAACCCTAGCAGCTGCACGTAACGGAAGCCTTGGAAGGTAAACCGCGGTTCGAATGTTTCACGTTCTCCGCCCTTCAATACGTAGCGTATACTCTGCTTCGCCGCCCGCAAATTTTCGGTGTAGAAATTGCCCTCATTATCCAGAACCTCGGCGTGCAGCAGCGTTACCTCCGTACCTGCCGATCCCTGTACCTCGAATTGAACCCAGCCGACCATGTTTTGGCCAAAATCAAGCACACGCTCCCCCTTCGGAGTGGTGAATAGGGCAATCGGCTTTATGCGCTCCTGCTTGCGCACGGGCTCATTGATCTGCGGCCTCAGCATCTCCTTCCCGTGCTCGATCACAACGGCAGGCTGCCAGCCTTCCCCGTTCTCTTCATCATAAGCGGCCGTACTCCAGCCCTTCCGCTCAAGGCGCGCATCGTAGGTTTCTCCGTGATAAATCTCCGAAAGCTGAACCGGACTGACGGCCGCCGACCAGCTGTCATCCGAAACGATCAGCTCCTCCGTGCCGTCGGTATAGATGATCCGAAGCTGCAGCAGCAGCGCTAATTGATTGCCATATAAGCAGCGCTGATTGCTCCAAGCCAAATCCCCTTTGTACCATCCATTGCCAAGCCAAGCACCTACCGCGTTTTCTCCTGCCTTTAGCAGCGCTGTCACATCATACGTCTGCGTCTGCAAAGTATGGTTGTAACTCGTCCAGCCGGGCGTGAAATAGCTGTCGCCCACCCGCCGTCCATTAAGCTCCAGCTCATATAGCCCCAGTGCCGTCGCATACAGCCGCGCTTCTTTCACCGTGCCTGCAAGCTTGAAGCTTTTTCTTAGCAGCGGAGAGGGCTCGGCTTCGACAGGCAGCAGTGCAAGCGGCGCGGCAATCCATTCCGCCGACCATTCTTCCGGGCTGAGCACTCCCATTTCACAAAAGGCCGTCTCCGACCACGGTGACTGCTCCCCCTTTTGATTCCAAGCCCGAACGCGGTAGTAATAACGCTTACATGATTCCGCAAGAAAGGCCTCCAGCTCCACAAGCACCGATTGATCGGAATCCGTCCGTCCTGATTGCCAAATGACGGAAGCAAATTCCGCATCGCCGGCAATCTCGATTTCATAGGCGGTCTGGCTTACCCCGCGCTCGCCCGATTGCAGTCTCCAACTGATCCTTGGTCTTGCTACACCGATTCCTATCGGATTTTCCTGATACTCGCAGCGCAGCCCTGTAATCTCGAACATGCTCTATTCCTCCTATAGTTCGTTTATGCTCTTTCACTTTATTGCTTCCAGCTTGTGCCCGCGTGATATTTCGAGTGTTCGCCTTCCTTGCCGCATGCCTTTCCTCTATAATTATAAGAAAGCTGATTTTATTATTTACTGGCAAAATGGACAAAAGCATGAGGCAATCCGGACATTTTCGCAGGTAACAGAAAATTTTCCCATAGGGAGTGCGCAGCATGAACCATCCCGTCGAAACGTACCGCGGCGAGCACTTTTTTCAAAAGAACCAGCTGCTGTATATCAATCGCGCCGTCGAAAGCATTATGAGTCCCTATCATGACCACGATTTTCTCGAATGCGTGTATATTGCGGAAGGAACGGGATATCATCACATCGGGGATCAAGTGCATAAGGTGAATAAAGGGCAGGTATTTTTTATTCCCATCGGTATTTCGCATGTGTTCCGACCGCTTTCCGTAAGCAAAAAGAGCAGCCCTTTGAGCGTGCTCAACTGCGTCTTTTCTCCGCTGCTGCTGCATAAGCTTAGTGCATTCGCTTCGGATTACCGTATCGTGCAGCTTATGAACGATATGGAGAACGGGCATTGCGCCTATTATTCCTGCATGGATACGAATGATGAATTCGAGAAGCTGTTCCGGGCGATGCACCGCGAATATGAGCTCCCGCGGACCGGCTCATCGGATTATCTGCATTCCCTGCTGCTGCAGCTGCTCGTTACGCTTCAGCGCTCGATGGAGCATGGCAGCCCGGCACAGGCTGCGCCGCAGACGGCTTTCCATATGCTGCTGAACGACCTCGAGCAGCATTACGATCAGGAGCTGACGCTTGCTAAGCTCGCTGAGGCAAGCGGCTGGAGCGAGCGCCATCTGCAGCGTCTCTTTCTGCAGCATACGAAGCAAAGCTTTTACCGCTACCTGCAAAATGTACGCATTCAAAAAAGCCAAGAGCTGCTTCGCGGCTCTTCGCTCAAAATCAGCGCCATCGCCGAGATGGTCGGCTATAAGGACATTCATTCTTTTAACGCCTTATTCAAAAGATGCACGGGCATGACGCCCAGCGTTTACCGCAAGGAAACAAGGCTTGCCGGCATGCTGATTTGATAGGAGGTTCTATGCCAACATGTTTACGCTGAAAGAAAAGCTTTATCTGCTCCAATTGCTTAAGCAGCAAAACCGGAAGCGGATATTCGGGTTCGGCAAAAAAGACCCGTCACATGACCGTCTCGTAGAAAAGCTGGAGCAAATGGTACGCAATGAACAGGTTAACCGCGAACAATTATAATAGACTGCCTATTTTCGCAACTAGACACCGTCAGTCACAGGAGGATTTATGACAGGAAAGACCCATTTGGCCATTGGAGCCGCCGTCGGCGCTGCCGCTTCCGTTTATTATCCCTTTACCTTGGAGAACGCCGCCATATACATTGCGGTAGCAGGCTTCTCCGCCTTAAGCGCCGATCTCGACGGTCCCAGCATGCTGAGCGCCAAGCTAAGCAAGATTTCCAGACTTATCCGCGAGCTTACGCTCTGGTCCGGCTTCCTGCTTGCAGGCATCATTTGCTATTATTTTTTCACCGACCGCACGCCGTCCCCTTTGTACATCGGCGTTGCCGCTGCCGTCTTCCTGCTGGGCCTGGTCGCCAAACAAGGCGTCATTCGAAATGTGCTTGCCAGCGCCGTCGGCGTTATCGTCATGTATGCCGGGTATTCCTACCAGATGAACTGGCTTATCGGCTTCGGGCTGTTTGCCGCTTGGGTGCCATGGCTGAAGCATCGCGGCATGACCCATACGGTATGGGCTGTTCCGATTTGGGGAGCAATCGGCTGGGGGCTGGAAAACCAGCTTCAGCTCGAAGGGATCGCAATCGTTGCCATGCTCGGTTATTTATCCCATCTCGTAGCGGATACCCTTACGCCGAGCGGCGTGAAATGGCTTTATCCGCTGACGAAAAAATCGTTTAAAATCCGGCTGTAAGCGGAGCTATCAGACCGCATAGCAATTAGGCGCAAGCGTGAGACTAGACGGTCTCTGCTTGCGCCTTTTTTGGTCCTGCGACCGTTAACTAAATGCCGAAGGCGGATACCGATGCTTCGTCGCCTGCTCGTATCCGTACGCAAGCTTAATTAGCGTCGGCTCACTGAAGGCGGTGCCGATAAAGGAAATCCCCAGCGGTCCCCTGGTTGTATAACCGCCCGGAGACGTGATCCCCTGCTCTGCATAGCCACCGGGAACCGTGATGACAGGATAGCCAGCCCTTGCGGCAAGATCATCGCCGCCCTCGTTGCCGAGGAAAAGGAGCGCGTCCAATCGATGCAACTCCAAAGCAACGTCAATGCCATGCAATCCGGCCAGCTCTTTATTTCTGCGCAGGCTGTCCGTGTATTCCGGCTCCATCAGCGTTCCGCTCGTCTCCTCTGACCAAACCAGTGTGCCTTGACCGTATTTCAAAGCGGCTTCAGCATGCCTTTCATTGAAGGCAATCAGCTCCTGCAGCGAATGAACGGGTACCGATTCATCCAGCTTTGCCAAATAATCATTCAGGTATTTTTTGAATTCATACCGCAGCACAAGCCAGTCCCAATCCACCTGCTCGCACGGCAGTTCCACCGGATCAATAATAGCGGCGCCTAATTTCTTCAAGTCCGCTATAGCGCGTTCGATAACCGCTAACCGCTCCTCGTCTAAATCTTTATAATAAAAGCGCGGAATCCCGATTCGGGCTTGCTTCAAATCGCTTGCATCCAAGAAAGGTGTGTAGTCTCGGTGCGCTTGCTTCTCCCCCGCCGCAGTTGCTTCGTCCCGCTCATCCGCTCCTGCTATCGCTCCAAGGAGAATGGCTGCGTCCGTTACCGTTCTCGCCATTGGCCCAGCCGTGTCTTGACTGTTCGTAATCGGGATAATGCCCGCTCGGCTGACTAACCCCATCGTAGGCTTGATGCCCACCAGCGCTGTCTGGCTTGCCGGGCTGATAATCGAGCCGGAGGTTTCCGTTCCGATTGCGGCCGCCCCCAGATTAGCAGCAACCGCTGCAGCTGAACCTGAACTTGAACCGCCGATGAACAGCTCTCCCGGTCCGTAAGGATTGAGCGTCAGCCCCCCTCTGGAGCTGTATCCCGCCCACATCGACCCAGACATAAAGTTTGCCCACTCGGTCATATTGGTTTTCCCAAGTATTACGGCTCCAGCGGCACGCAGCCTGGCAGCCACGGTAGAATCTTCCGCAGCGTATGAGTTGGCCAGCGCCAACGAGCCTGCGCTAGTGTGGAGCTTATCCCCCGTATCGATATTATCCTTGAGCATAATCGGAATGCCATGCAATCTCCCTCGGCTTCCGGTCTCGCCCCGTTCCTTATCCAGAGCCTTTGCGATCTCCATCGCTTCCGGATTGATTTCCAGTAGGGAACAAAGCAGCGGGTCATGGCTGCCGATTCTCTCCAAGTACAGCGCGACCAGTTCTTCCGAGGTCAGCCACCCCTCCTCCATAGCGGCCTGCATGCCCGGAATGTCTGCTTCAATTATCCATTTTTTCTTATTTATATTCATTAATTGTCCCCCCGTCCTGCCTCGTTCTCTTCCCATCCTATCCCGTGCGGGGAGACCTGTCACTGTAATGAATAAGTATAGCCAAACTTTCCAGGCTGGCTCCATCGGCGCTTCGCTTGTTTATCCGACATTTCAATTAATGGGGAAAAAGCCATAATTCGATCACTCAACAGTATTGGCCTGCAACAGCTCGTCCCATTTCAATTAGAATGTCGCGAGAGGGGTCGAACGGATTGGCGACTTATTGGCCCAATCCGCTCGGAACTACCGTTAGAACCTCTCTGATACAACCTTTGCTTGCGTGAAGAGCAGCAAGTAATCGCGTCCGCCTGCTTTCGAATCCGTGCCCGACATATTAAAGCCGCCAAAAGGATGGACGCCGACCAAAGCGCCCGTGCACTTCCGGTTCAAATATAGATTACCCACATGGAATTGCTCGCGTGCCTGCTCCAACCGGCTGCGGTTCCGTGAGATGACCGCGCCCGTTAAGCCGTATTCCGTATTGTTCGCGATATCAAGCGCCGCATCGAAGTTGTCGGCCTTGATAAAGGCTAATACGGGACCGAATATTTCCTCCTGGGAAATGCGCGCGTAAGGGGCCACATCCCTGACAATCGTCGGCTCAATAAAATAACCGCTGCTGTCCCCGATTGTCCCTCCATGCACGATTACGCCTTCGCTGCGCCCAACCTCGATATATTTTAAAATACTCATATAGGCGCGTTCATCAATGACCGGCCCCACATCGGTGCTTTGCTCGTTCGCCTTTCCAAGCTTAAGCTGCTTCGTTCTTTCCACAACTTTCTCGATAACCTCTTCATAGACAAGCTCATGCACCACTGCCCGCGAGCAGGCGGAGCATTTCTGGCCGGCATAACCGAAGGCCGAAGCCGTAATCGCATCCGCGGCAAGATCAAGATCCGCATCCTCATCTACGATTATCGTATCCTTGCCGCCCATTTCCGCTACGATCCGTTTGATCCACCTCTGATCCTGCTGGCTGATGGATGCCTTCTCGTTAATGCGCAAACCGATCTCCCGGGAGCCCGTAAAGCAGATAAAACGGGTTAACGGATGCTCCACCAGAAAATCGCCCACCTCGCTGCCCGCTCCCGGCAGGAAGTTCACGACGCCGTCCGGCAGTCCCGCAGCTTCCAGCAGCTCGATGAACTTGGCTGCAATGACGGCGGTAGCGCTGGCAGGCTTCAACACCACGGTATTGCCGGCAACAACGGCCGCCATCGTCATGCCCGCAAGGATAGCAAGCGGAAAGTTCCAGGGCGGGATAATGACGCCCACTCCGAGCGGAATATAGACAAGCTCATTATCTTCGCCGGTTAACGGCACGAGCGGCTGGCGCTCCGACAGCCGCTCCATTTCCCGACCGTAAAATTCCAGAAAATCGATCGCTTCGGCCGTATCCCCGTCCGCCTCGGCCCAGCTTTTGCCCGCTTCGTACACGAGCCATGCAGAGAATTCATGCTTGCGCCGTCTCAGCAAAGCTGCCGCCTTGTATAACACCCTGGCTCTGGCCGGAGGCGCTACTTTCTTCCAGTCCTCAAAAGCAGCAGCAGCCGCGAGCATGGCCTTATGCGCGAAATTCGTGTCTGCTTGAGAGACAATCCCCACGATCTGCTTCACGTTGGAAGGATTAATCGATTTGCGCTTTTGTATCGTTTCGATTCGGTCAACCCCAATCTTCAGCATATACTCGCGGCCCAGCTCCAGCTCCACCTTGCGAAGCGCCTCCTGGAAATCGTTGATATTGTCGGTTACGTTGAAATCGGTAAAAGGTTCGTTCTGAAATGGCTCCCTCATAGGCTTATCCCTCCTATCCATCCGTATCGATTCATCTTCTACAATATCTGCTCGCCAAGCAGCGAACCGATCAGCTCTACCGCCAGCTTTGCCGTCTGATCATTATGGTCGAGGCTTGGATTGACTTCCACGAACTCCGCCGAGGTAACAATATCCGATTGGAACAACAGCTCCAGCGCAAGATGGGCTTCGCGATAGCTGAGACCGCCCCGGACAGGCGTCCCCGTGCCCGGCGCTTCAAGCGGATCAAGGCTGTCGATATCGAAGCTGACATGCACGCCGTCCGTCGTGTGTTTCATCTGTCTCATCACTTTCTCCATCACGCGCGCAATGCCCAGCCGGTCGATGTCATGCATCGTATAACAAGTAATGCCCAGCGATCGAATATATGCCTTTTCGCCGGAATCGAGCGATCTCGCGCCAACAATCGCGACATGCTCCGGTCTTATTTTGGGCAGGATGCCTCTCAGGCTCGTTAACAGCTTGATCCCCCGCCCAAGGCTGATGCCAAGCGACATGCCATGGATATTGCCGGAAGGACTGGTGTCCTCCGTATTCAAATCGGAATGGGCATCAAACCAAATGACCCCCAAGTTCGAATAATGCTCCGCCAGTCCCGCAATCGTTCCGATCGAGATGCTGTGATCGCCGCCAAGAACCAACGGGAATGCGCCCTCGTCGACGATTTCCGATATGCGGTCCGCCAGCCTGCTGCTCATGTCAAGCACCTCAGACAAATGTTTGGCATTCACAGACTTAAGCGGCGGCAACGGCGAGGCCTGACTGATTTCTCCGGCCAGCCGGTATGGAATATTCAACTCCGCCAGTTTACCGGCCAGCGCAGCCGCATGCAGAATATGCGCTGGACCAAGCTCCGCGCCGGGTGTGCCCGCACCTTTTCCAAAAGGAACCGCAACGATCGCAACCTCTTGAATGGCCATAGCCGTCACTCCCCTGCCAAAGCATTGTTTTGGAAGACCGCCTGAATCCGTTCGAATGCCCAATCGATCTCATCCGTCGTTATGGTGAGCGGAGGCGCCAGGCGGATGACGAACTCATGCGTCTCCTTACAAAGCAGTCCTGCCAGCATCAGCCTCTCGCAATAGGCCCTTGCAGGCACGGACAGCTCGATTGCAATAAACAGGCCCCGTCCCCTAACTTCAATGATGTCCGGATGCCGAAGCATAGCCAGCTTAATCATGAAATAGCTCCCGAGCGTGAACGAGCGGTCCGCAAGCTCTTCCTCCTCGATGACTTGAAGCGATGCGAGGGCAACGGCGCAGCTCAGCGGGTTGCCTCCGAAGGTAGAGCCGTGCGAGCCCGGGTCAAATACGTCCATGATGCCCGCATCCGCTGCGATTGCCGATACGGGCATCACTCCTCCGCCGAGGGCCTTGCCCATAATGTAGATGTCAGGGACGACACTCTCCCAGTCGCAAGCAAATTTGCGCCCTGTCCGCCCAAAGCCCGTTTGGATCTCATCTGCCACGAGCAGCAGCTGCTGCTCCTCGCACAGCTTCGCAGCCGCTGCAAGAAATCCATTCGGCGGAATCCGTATGCCTGCTTCCCCTTGGATCGGCTCAATCAGTATCGCAGCCGTATTCGGCTGGACAGCCGCTTTTAATGCTGCGATATCTCCGTAAGGAACGATCCGAAATCCCGGCGTAAAGGGACCGAACCCCTGCCGGTAAGCCTCGCTGGAGGAGAACGAGGTAACCGTCAGCGTCCGTCCGTGAAAATTCCCTTCAAAAACGATGATCTCCGCTTGATCCTCCGGTATGCGCTTGACACTGTACGCCCATCGCCTTACGGCCTTTATCGCCGTCTCGACCGCCTCTGCCCCCGTATTCATTGGGAGAATGCGTTCCTTGCCGGTATACGCGGCGAGCTTTTCGCAGAAAACGCCCAAAGCTTCATTATGAAAGGCGCGCGACGTAAGGGTAACCTTATCTGCCTGCTCCTTTAACGCTTGGATAATGCGGGGATGGCGATGCCCTTGATTCAAAGCGGAGTAAGCGCTAAGCATATCCATATAGCGCGCGCCATCCGGATCCTGCACCCATACGCCCTCTGCGCTGCTAATGACAATCGGCAGGGGATGATAATTATGGGCGCCGTATTGCTCTGCCAGCTCAATATCCTTCTGTGCCCTATTCATCACCTGCTCCTTTCTGCATGCCTTGCAAAAAATAGCCGTTTTTTAAATTTTATGCGGTTAAGGGGTGACAAATAACAAAAGGGAGCAAGGGAGTGCCCGAAAGAAACATTTTCTCTTGTGCAACAACAATTGCTTGCTTTAATATATAGCGGGGGGATTTTACAACATGAAAAATAAAAAAGTTTTTTTCACTCTGCTTATTAGTCAGATTTTGTTCGGGCTCTTTACGTTGGTTTGGATATTCGTGGCGTTAATGTCCGTGATGATGTTCGATAATCCCGGCACCGACAATGTGTTTTGGCCTGTTTTACTCTTTATTGTCAACTGGCTTTATCCCGTGGCGCTTATTTTGTCCATCATCGTCAGCTGGGTGCTATACCGCTGCAATAAAATGAAAACAGCGGTCATCATCGCAATGATTCCGCTGCTTTGGGTGATCGCTCTTGGCGGGTTTATCCTCTATGCCAACTTTAGCTAAGTAATGGAGGTTACCAAAAATAAACGGCGGCCGCAAGCTTAGCTATTCTTGTTCTCCAAAAAACGCTTCCAGCCCTGCTCCATATTATCTTGCACCCACCGTAAGTGATTTTGATCCTCATATTGCCTGAACGGGCACTCTATGCAAAGAATAAGATCCAAATACAAATCGTAGAGTGCCCTGCGGTTTTGCTGCTCCGCTGTAAGCTTCCCTATCCCGTAACCTTCCAGAAACGCCGTTGACCGATTAAAATGGCTAAAATAATGCTCCATCAGCGGATCGCCCCATAGCGCCCGCTCGAAATCAATAATGCCTGAAATGTTCCCGTCCTTTATAAAGACGTTGCCGTCCCATAAGTCCCAGTGGATCAGCCTTGGTTCCGTGACTTCATCCAGCGCCCCAAATCTAAGTGCTGCCTCGGTTCGGATCACGTCGTAGTCCGCCGGCAAGCGAACCCCCTCGCGTTCACCGTCGGCAAGCACGCCGAGCAGCAAGCTTTGGAACGCCTCTCTCCAGGAGGAGTTCCCCTCGGCAGACGCGTATAACCCAAACCGTTCCCCGCGGATCTCGTTTAATTGGCGGTTATATACGCCTAACTGATAATCGATTTGCTTTCGCTGGTCCTCCGTAAGCCCCTCCTTCACCTTATTGTAGGGCTCGCCCTCCAGCATCTCCATAATAAAATACTCGCAATCGACAAGCGATTCAGATGCATCATGGGCATAAACGGCAGGAACGGGCAAGTCACCGGCCGCCTTCACAAGCCGCAGAACGCCTACCTCCGTTTGCATAAGCCCCTGCTCGTAGCTCATCATCTTCGTATTCGACGCGGGAGCCGCTTTCACGATGACCGCTCCGCCGTCCTCCAGAATGACTTGATAAGCCGCGTTAGCCCAGCCGTCCGTCAACTCCTTCACGGAAGCTGCGGCTTTTCCTAAATTTTTCTTTGTAATCGCTGTCATTTCATGGTCCGAGAACTTCCTCTTCATCGCGCTTTCCATCGTAAATCAACTCCCATTGTGGATGTTATTGCTGCAAAGGCAAGCTATCGCCAATAGAGCTGGCAGCCATTTCTATTGGCGGTAGCTGTGTTCATCGTTATGTACGGGCTAATCATTGAACGAACGGTCTTTTATTCTTGGGGCTTATCAAAATGCTCTTTGCAGAACGCCAGCACCATTTTCTCTTCTTCCTCTTCAAGTTCAAAATCAATATACTTATTCGTGGAAGTAGTCAAAAATTCATATTTGGCGATCTTGGCCGTGTCCCCGTCTATGACATAAATGACGCGAAGCGTGACACCCTCTTCCTGATATAGCTCATCATCCTCTTCTACAGCCAGATCGAGTATGAATTCGTACCTCGTTCCGCTCAAAATGCCAAAAGGATCCTTCATTAATTCAGCGCTGTACTCGGTTATAGTAAACATTTGATCCGCTCCTTCTCTTTCGAGTATAACAAAACAAAACTAAACTAAACAAAACAAAAGCAGTCCGAAACTTGAAAAACAAGCTTCAGACTGCTGTTTTTTTGTTGACGAACGGTACCAGCCGCTCCGTTTCTTACAGGCTGCTTAGCGTTTCTGTAAGAACAGGTACGATTTGCGATTTACGGGATACAACGCCCTTCAATAACGCTTTGTTATCGGATAGAGTTACGTTGTAAGCTTTCTCAACAGCCGAAGCTTGCGCGCCGAGCGCAAGAGCAACGGAATCATTGTTAAGAATATCCGTTACTACCAGCAAGAAAAGGTCGAGGCCTTTCGTTGCGATAATATCGTTAAGAGCTGCTTCCAGCTCAGCTTGGCGGGAAATAACATCGTTTGTATCCACCGCGTTTACTTGCGCGATTTCTACTTTGTAGCTGCCCATCGAGAATTCTTTCGCATCAAGGGAGATCAGCTGGGCGATCGTTTTGTCGCTGAGGTCCGCGCCTGCTTTAAGCATGTCCAGTCCATAGCTTTCTGCGTTAACGCCTGCGATTTCAGCAAGCTCGCGAGCCGCTGCCACGTCTTGGTCCGTGCAAGTCGGCGATTTGAAGAGCAAGGAATCGGAAATGATTGCAGACAGCATAAGGCCGGCAATTTCTTTACGGATTTCTACGCCGTTCTCTTTGTACAATTTATTCAAAATCGTCGCTGTGCAGCCTACAGGCTCAGCGCGGAAGTAAAGCGGAGCGCTTGTCTCAAAATTAGCAATGCGGTGGTGGTCGATAACTTCAAGCACTTGTACTCTATCGATATCGTTCGCGCTTTGCTGGCGTTCGTTATGGTCAACCAAAATAACAGTATCCGTCTCGTCAGCCACGTTCTCGATCAAACGAGGTGCCGCGATGCCGAAATAATCAAGTGCGTATTGCGTTTCGCCGTTAACGTCTCCAAGGCGAATCGCCTCAACGTCAGCACCTAGCTTTGTTTTCAGCTCAGCGTAAGCAATAGCTGATGTAATTGTGTCGGTATCCGGGTTTTTGTGCCCGAAAATAAGCGTTTTAGTCATTTCGAGTACTCCTTAAAGGTTATTTGTCGGATGAGCCTAACAGTCGTTAGCATCCTTTTATTGATTATATACTAAAAACCATTATAACTTTAAGTGTTCCTTATTCCTATACCTTTACACCGGATTAAATTATAAAATTTGTGAATAATGATCCGCTAGACTATAAAACGCTTATTCAGCGATGTCAGCTCGTCAGACATTGAACGAATCAGCTCAGCCGAAGAGCTAACCTCATCCATAGAAACGATCTGCGCGCCGGAGTTAATCGCGATTCCTTCGAAATGCTGAGCAGCCTGCCGCGAAATCCGCTCCATCTCCTCAACCGATGCCGCCACTTCCTCTGATTCGGCGGATACCTCTTCCGAGGCCGCAGACACCTCCTGCAGCTGTACGTTCACTTGCTCCAGTCCCGTCACGATCGACTGGAATGCCGCTCCCGCATCCTTCACAAGATGAAGCCCTGACTCTACCTTCTGCGTGTTCGTCTCCATATCGGAAGACAACTGCGTCGTTTGCTCCAAAATCGCCGAGATCAGCTCGCCGATCTGAGTTGCCGAAGCTTGGGATTGGGTCGCCAGCTTGCGCACCTCCTCCGCTACGACAGCGAATCCTTTGCCGTTCTCTCCCGCATGCGAGGCTTCGATAGCCGCGTTTAAGGCAAGCAAGTTCGTTTGCTTCGCAATGCCTGCCATCACATTCGTAATTTCTCCGATCTCACCCGAACGGCTTTCCAAGCGCTTTGTTGCTGCCAGCATTTGCGCTGCCGTGTGGTGGATAGACTCCATTTCCGCCATCGCATGAACGATTAACTCATTGCCGCGTTCGGTTTGCTCCATCGTCTCCTGCGCGACATCCGACACAATCGCAGACGATTCCGTAATCCGCAGCATGCTGTGCGTCATCCCCTCGACGGCCTTGGTCATATCCGCCGCCCTTATAACCTGTGTATTAGCCCCGCCTGATGCTTCCCGAATGCTGGCTGCTATCAGACGGCTCGCCTCCGTCGTGCTTCGTGCATGGCTCGATACCCCTTCCGAGGTTTGGAGCAGCCGCTCCGAATTGTCCCGCATGCTCCTAATGACTGTCCAGGTATTCGTAACCAGCTGATCGAACGTATGGGCCAGGTGTCCGATTTCATCCTTTCGGCTTGTCTTTATGGCAACCGTCATGTCGCCCTCCCTAACCCTGGCAACCTGTGAGGTTAGCTGAAGCAGCGGCCGCGTCAAATAGCTGGCCAGCAAAAAGACGAGTACGATGCCTGCTGCAATAATCGCGCTTGTCACATAGAGGGCCGCCTTGCGGTTCTCGTCCATTAGCGCATAGACCTTGGTTGCGTCAAAATCAGCGCCCACCACGCCAAGCAGCTCGCCGGCCTCGTTCTTTAAGGGCACATACGCCGTAATCGTTGCCCCGTATTCGGCATCATTCGTTAATTCTCCAATTTGAGGTGTGCCTTCAGCGAAGGCTTGGACCATGCCCGGATAGTCATTTTCCTCGGGATCGCCAAACGCCGAGAAATCCTCTGGATCAACGTCCTCGGGAGCACCGTCAACGACATAATAATAAACGGGCTTGCCGTCCTTCTCCGTCTTAGCCAGCGTATATAAATATTTCAATCCGTTCATTTCTCGCAGTTCATTAAGCTGTCCTCGGAGCTTCGTATAATATTCTGTCTCCACAACAGCTGTGCTGAGCTCGGAATAAGCCTTCAAATTCACCAGCTTCGCCGCATTCTCGGCAACTAGCTGCGCCTGTGCACCCAGTGACGTTTCAACCAACCCCGTCGACGATCGGTAAATAGTCATACCGAGTATGACTCCTGCAAGCAAAATTAAACTGGAGAAAAATAATACCATTCTCGTTAACAAGCGATTCAACTAAAATTCCCCTTCCCGAATAAAAAACAGACTTTGACACTATTTTACAAGATTCGACTGCATCTGTTCTACTGCTAGTTTGTAAAAATAGTAAATTTTGCTCTGTCAAAACGATTAACGGGATAAGACCATTTATTTTATGGCTCATTCATTTCTATAAATTCTATATTGGCCAACCTTAGCCTTAGCGCACCGTACATTTTCGTCATCGCTTAGCATCTCACCCAAACTTCGCGTCTCCGTCTCAGCTTTGAACGTGGCATGCTGCTTCCCCTCAAGATATTGCAGTGCAGTTTATACAGCGCATTTTCTATAGCAAGTCCACATTTCGCACTGCATTGTAGTTTCTGCAATAGAAACCCCATAACAGAATCCTTTTATCGTTAATACGGCTATTTCTGCTGCATTTCTGCAGCGTAGAACCTCAAGCTGGTTGTCCTGTAAGGATTCTATTGTACTTTCTGCAATGTTAGCCATTTAGAAGTTTGTGGAATTTTCTAAGGATGATCAGGATTGATGACAACCAGAATACGTATATTGAACAGTACGCTTCCAAGCTCTGCTGGTGCAGGTGTTGGTTCCGAAGATTAAGCCTCGGCATACAAAAAAAGCTGTCTTGACTAGGCACAACGCCTTCCAAGACAGCTTCCCTTGCAAAATACTTCTAATAGATCTGCTCAAGCTCCCATTCGCCGGCAAGCAAGCGTGCATTCGGCAGCGGCAGCTTCAAAGCCTGAATGGCTTCTTCCAAATAATCCGCGTCGTACTTAATTTCTTCGTTGCGAACAAACAGTCCGCCTTCCAGCCGGGCATTCTCTTGCTTCAGCAGCTTAAGCGTGCTGATATCCTTCTCGTACAAGGCGGAGTCCCATCTCACCTTCTTCATGACGCGAGTGACCAGCGCAACAGGCATGCCTTTCATTTGCGCGATGATCTTAGCCGCTTGCGCAGGCTCCTTGCGCAGAAGCTCGTGCACGCGAAGATGGGCTTTTAGGTAGGCAACGACAACCTCCCGGTTCTCGCTGGCCCAGCTCTCTTCCGCCACAATACCGGTCAGATAGTCATCTCCAAGCTCCTCTTGAAACAACACCTGCCCCGTACCGTGATACTGTACCAGACTGAGGTAAGGCTCCACCAACATGCTGCACTCCACTTGACTGCGGACAATGCCCGCCATCGTCGTATCCATGTCCTGATGCATAATTTGACTCGGAGTGCCGCCGACTGCGCTGAGGAGCTTCGATAAGCGATAGCCGGAGCTGGACTGGGCAACGGTGCGCATCTTGAGCTTGGATATATCGGATACCTCCCGAATGTGGATCCCTTTGCTCACGACTAGCGAAATGCCGTGCCCGCGGAATGACTTGCCGTCGAAGGCGAGAAGCACGGATTGGAATGCGGGCAGCAGCTGCGCAAACGAGCTGCTGAGCGCGATCGGGTAATCCCCCAGCGAAGCGATTTGAACATGCCCGCCGATCATTCCCTTAACGAGCTCTGGCCCATTGGCGGCATCAACCCACCTCACGTCTCCGATTCGATCGGGCAAAATTCGCTCCAGCTCCTCTTCGAACCAACCGAGCTTCTTCATAATCGCAGCGGTCCATACATGCGCGTAGCCGCTTTGGTAACCTATCGTTATCGTCCGGGACGGATGGAAATTCATATGAGCCGCTGCCTCTGACACGGATAGCGCCGGCTGCGGAATCCCCGAGGAATGCTGCTTGATCCATCGTTCTAATTCCGCTTTATCGATTAATATTTCTTTTCCCAATTTGGTGAAGGGCAGACATTTCTGCTTGCGCCATCTATCGAACGTAGAGCGGCTGACGCCGAGCATGTCGATTGCCTCGTGTATAGAGAGTAGATTTAATCGCTTCTCGATCATTGAAATCTCTCCTTCTCTGCCATTCCAAAGCCTTCATCGTCATTCATTGCCATTCATGGTCATTCATCGTCATTTCATTGACAACTTGCTTGGATGGATCATATAGTCAATTATAGGAATTAATTCACAGTAAGTCTATAGGATTTTGAGGTTTATTATTAAAGGGAGGTTTATCCAATGAAAGTATCATTAAAAAAGACCATTCATCTCGCGCTCATCCTGCTCTTAGCTTCCGCTGTTCTGCTTTCCGCATGCGGCAAAGAAGAAGCTGCTCCGGCCAGCGCAGCCGGCGAAGGGCAGCCCGAGGTATCCGAGCTCCGTTATCAGGGCTGGACCGGCTCGGTTTCCTTTCCTGAGCTGGCCGAGGATCTAGGTTATTTGGCGCCCCTAAAGCTGAAATATATCGGCAACACCATAAGCGGTCCCCAGGATATTCAGTCGGTCGTAACGGGAGACACCGACTTCGGCGGCGCATTTAACGGGGCTATCGTTAAGTTGATCGCCGCCAAAGCCGAGATTACCTCTGTTCTCGCTTATTACGGCTCAGACGAGAGCACCTGGACCGGCTATTACGCGCTGGACGACAGCCCTATCAAGACAGCTAGGGATTTAATCGGCAAAAAAGTAGGCATGAACACGCTGGGCGGGCATCATGAGGCCGTCATTAAAGAATACCTGTACCGCGCCGGGCTTACGCTGGATGAAATCAAACAAGTGACGCTCGTCGTCGTACCTCCTGTCTCAACTGAACAGGCGCTGCGCGATAAGCAGATTGACATCGCTTCGCTTGGCGGAATACTTCGTGATAAAGCATTGGAGCGCGGCGGCATTCATCCCTTATTCAAAGATACCGATCTATTTGGCGTTTTCAGCGCAGGCAGCTACGTGCTTTCCAATAAATTCATAAAGAAGAATCCGAATGCCACGCGATTATTTGTCGAAGCGACAGCCAAAGCCATTGAATGGGCGCGCGTTACGCCGACCGAAGAGGTCGTAGCCCGCTATGAATCCATCATTAATAAGCGCGGCAGGAAAGAAGACGCTTCGTCCGTCAAATATTGGCGCAGCACAGGCGTCGCCGGCAAAGGCGGCCTGATATCCGATAAGGAATTCGATACTTGGATTAATTGGTTCGAGGCGGAAGGCTCGCTTAAGAAGGGGCAAGTTAAAGCAGCGGATCTGTATACGAATGAATTCAGTCCTTACCTGAATGAAAGCAAATAATCCATTCCAAGGGAGTGATTGCGCATGACAGCCAAAATTAGCATTCAGCATGTTCAAAAATCTTTTCGCATCAAAAGGAATCTAGGCCATCTCGCCGAAAACACGCAGCCGATCTCCGCTCTGCAGGACATCAATCTGGATGTGAAGCAGGGGGAATTCATGGTTATCGTAGGGCCAAGCGGCTGCGGCAAATCCACCCTGCTAGATCTGCTTGCCGGCTTAACGAAGCCTAACAGCGGCCAGATCCTGCTCGATAACAAAGCCATTACCGGACCCAATTTAGACAGGGGAATCGTGTTCCAGCAGTATGCTTTGTTCCCTTGGAAAACGACGCTCGAGAATGTCGAGTTCGGCTTGGAAGCCAAAGGCGTTGCCCGTAAGGAGCGCCGTGAAATCGCTCAGCAGCATATCGCTTTGGTCGGCCTTGCCGGCTTTGAAAACCGTTATCCGCATGAGCTTTCCGGCGGCATGAAGCAGCGGGTCGCCATTGCCAGAAGCCTTGCCTATGATCCTGAGGTACTGCTTATGGATGAACCGTTCGCTGCGCTGGATGCCCAAACGCGGGAAACGCTTCAGAGTGAGCTGCTCCGCATCTGGGAAGCCACGAAAAAAACAATTATTTTCATCACGCATGGCATAGAAGAAGCTGTTTATTTGGGACAGCGGGTGGCTGTAATGACCTCGCGGCCCGGGCGAATCAAAAAAATAATTACGATCCCCTTCGAGGCCCGCACAAGCGAAGAGGATTTACGCGCCAAGCCTGAATTCGTAAAGCTTCGCCATGAAATTTGGGATCTGCTCAAGGATGAGGTAAGCAGGGCTCAGGAACAGGAAAAGACAAAAACCTTAAACAGCTTCTCTAACGGTAAATCTACTTTGAAAGAGGTGGCCGGCGATGGCTAACGGAAGCATAGGGGAAACAGTTATTTTACGCGAGAACAAAACTACGGAAGCCGTGGATTGGACTTTGGCCAAACTGCGGAAAGCGTTCAAATTCTCGATCGTTATCGTATCGCTGCTTGTATTTTGGGAAATTGCCCCTCGAATCGGGCTTGTTAACGTCACGTTCTTTCCTCCGCTTACAGAAGTGCTTCAAGCGTGGTGGCAGCTGTTCATTTCCGGGGATCTCGCGGAGCATTTGACAGCCAGCCTGCTCAGATCTGGAGGCGGCTTCCTGCTTGCAATCGCCATCAGCATACCGCTTGGCCTGGCGATCGGCTGGTGGAAGCCGGTTGCGGAATATTTGAACCCTTTGCTGGAGCTTATGCGGAATACAGCCGTCCTGGCGCTGCTCCCTGTCTTCATCCTGCTGCTGGGCCTTGGTGAAACCTCTAAAATCGCCATCGTCCTGTATGCGTGCTCCTTCCCGCTTCTGCTCAACACCGTCAGCGGCGTCAAAAACGTTGATCCGCTCTTGATCAAGTCGGCGCGGTCGATGGGCTTGACCTCGATCCGTTTATTTTACAAGGTCATCATCCCCGCTGCGCTGCCAACGATCTTTGTCGGTATTCGCCAAGCAGGTGCCAGCTCCATCTTGGTACTGGTCGCTGCTGAGATGGTCGGTGCGCAATCCGGACTTGGCTACTTCATTCAATACGCGCAATTTAATTTTCAAATTCCGAGCATGTATGCAGGCATTATAACGATTTCCTTCATAGGCGTGGTTGTGAATTATTTGTTGGTAGCATTGGAGAAACGTTTGACGAGATGGAAACAAACCTATAGCGAATAGAAGGGTGCGATCAATATGAGTCAATCTAAGAGGCAGCTGCATTTGAATTTATTTATTATGAACGCGGGGCATCACGAGGCAGCTTGGAGGCATCAAGGAACGGAGCCGCAGCATATCACGGATATCGAGTATTTTGCACGGCTGGCCAAAACGGCTGAGGCCGCGAAATTCGATTCGCTTTTTCTGGCCGACGGGCTCGCTATCAACAACAATATCAAGCATGGCGCTTTTGTCGGGCTTGAGCCATTTACGCTATTGTCCGCGCTAGCCTCGGTGACCAAGCGCATCGGACTTATCGGTACCGTGTCGACCACCTACAATGAACCGTTTCATGTTGCGCGCAAATTCGCTTCGCTCGATCATATCAGCAAAGGCAGGGCAGGCTGGAATATCGTCACCTCTGGAAGCGCGGTCGAGGCGAACAATTTCAACAAGGACTCCCATTTGGAACACGGCAAGCGTTACGAGCGAGCGAATGAATTCCTGCAAGTAACGACCGGCTTATGGGACAGCTGGGAGGATGACGCCCTCGTTATTGATCGTGAATCGGGAACCTTTGCCGACCATCATAAAGTTCGCAGCATTAACCATGTAGGCGACTCCTTCAAGGTTCGCGGACCGCTTAACATTCCGAGATCGCCGCAGGGCTATCCCGTGCTCGTGCAAGCCGGCTCCTCCGAGGACGGCAAGGAGTTCGCCGCGCAATATGCGGAAGCGATCTTCACCGCGCAGCAAACGCTGGAGGACGCGCAGCTTTTCTATTCCGACGTCAAAGCACGCTTGGCCAAATACGGACGCTCGCCGGAGCAGCTGCTGATCCTGCCCGGCATATGCCCGATCATCGGCCGCACCGAGTCGGAAGCAAAGGAAAAAGAACAGGAACTAAACGAGCTGACGGTCATTGATTACGGATTGACCCAGCTGTCCAATATGCTGAACGTCGATTTATTCACCTATCCGCTCGACGGCAAGCTCCCTGAGCTGCCGCGTCTTGAAGAAATAAACGGAAACAAAAGCCGTTTTCAGTTAGTCGTTGATTTGGCGACGCGCGAGGATTTGACGATTCGTCAACTGCTTCACCGCCTTGCAGGCGGACGCGGGCACCGTACCTTCGCGGGAACGGCTGTGCAAATCGCTGACCAGCTCGAGGAATGGTTCGTAAACGGCGGCAGCGACGGTTTTAACGTTATGCCTCCTTATCTGCCGGCGGGTCTTGAGGAGTTTGCGGAGCAGGTCATTCCTGAGCTGCAGCGACGCGGTTTGTTCCGGACGGAATACGACGGCCATACGCTTCGCGAGCATTTCGGGCTGAAGCGGCCGGTTAATCCATACTCGGCTGCTTCGACCTCCGGCGCGGCTGGAGCAGCGGTGGCTGCAAACTCATAAAGCAGCTTGCCGCCAGCTAGCCTTGAAGCCAACGCGGGTATGAGCTGGCTGAGCAGAAACGCCGCCGTTACGCCCGACGCTGACATCTAACGCTAGATGCTACTCGACAAATGTGTGCCGCGAACGCGGCACACATTTGTCGAGTGAAAATACGCAGCAGCCTCCGTATTATCAACTACAGTGTAGTTTACGCAACAGAAATCGTTCTGCAGCACCGCAATCCAGCCTACGATGCAGTTAGTACAACAGAATCTTCGAATCCGCGCAGTTTTCCGGGTCGAAGGCTATTTCTGTTGTACTTTATGCAGCGTAGCTTCTCCAGTAAAGTCCCATGTAAGGTTTCTGTTGTACTTTCTGCAGTGTTGTTTGTATGGCAGTGACAGTTCGCGATCTTACTCCAACACTATCCCTCTTACCGTTATGAGTAGCTCATGCCCGGTGCTGGGATGCTGCGATAATTAAGCTAAAGCCTCAGCATTCTCAGCTACAGTGTAGTTTGCGCAACAGAAATCGTTGTGCAGTACCGCTATCCAGCCTACGATGCAGTTAGTACAACAGAATCTTCGAATCCGCACAGTTTTCCGAGTTGAAGGCTATTTCTGATGTACTTTCTGCAACGTAGCTTCTCCAGTAAAGTCCCATGTAAGGTTTCTGTTGTACTTTCTGCAGTGCTGTTTGTATGGCAGTGACAATTCGCGATCTTACTCCAACACTATCCCTCTTACCGTTATGTGTAGCTCATGCCCGGAGCTGGGATGCTGCGATAATTAAGCTAAAGCCTCAGCATTCTCAGCTACAGTGTAGTTTGTGCAACAGAAATCGTTGTGCAGCGTAGCTTCTCCAGTAAAGTCCCATGTAAGGTTTCTGTTGTACTTTCTGCAGTGTAGTTTGTATGGCAGTGACAGTTCGCGATCTTACTCCAACACTATCCCTCTTACCGTTATGTGTAGCTAATGCTCGGAGCTGGGACGCTGCGATAATTAAGCTAAAGCCTCAGCATTCTCAGCTACAGTGTAGTTTGTGCAACAGAAATCGTTCTGCAGCACCGCTATCCAGCCTACGATGCAGTTAGTACAACAGAATATTCGAATCCGCGCAGTTTTCCGGGTTGAAGGCTATTTCTGCTGTACTTTATGCAGCGTAGCTTCTCCAGTAAAGTCCCATGTAAGGTTTCTGTTGTACTTTCTGCAGTGTAGTTTGTGTGGCAGTGACAGTTCGCGATCTTACTCCAACACTATCCCTCTTACCGTTATGTGTAACTCATGCCCGGAGCTGGGACGCTACGATTATTAAGCAGCAGCCTCCACATTATTAGCTACAGTGTAGTTTGTGCATCAGAAATCGTTCTGCAGCACCGCTATCCAGCCTACGATGCAGTTAGTACAACAGAATCTTCGAATCCGCGCAGTTTTCCGGGTTGAAGGCTATTTCTGCTGTACTTTCTGCAACGCAGCTTCTCCAGTAAAGTCCCCTGTAAGGTTTCTGTTGTACTTTCTACAATGTAGCTAACGCCCTGAGCTGAAAAGTTAAATACTCAGCGTCCGCAGCATGATGGGAGCACGAATGAAACAACCAAAGCCGCTGACAAAACGAAGAAGGTGACTCATAAGACAAATATGGCTACATAAGGCCTTATTGGGACCTTCTTTTTATGAGATTGCACTTCAAATCCCCATCTTCGCTTGAAATGCAGCAACTAGATAAAAGACCTGTAGTCCCAGAAAGACAGCTGCATAAGAAGGATTCAATAGAAATAGGTAACGGAATCTAGATTTAACAACAAACTTCCGCTTATATTGCTTGATGGCCATACCAGCCCCTAAAGAGGATAATAGAAAACAGACAACCAAGGCGATGATCAAACATACAATGAGCAGCTTCAAGCTTGGTGTTATTCTATCTGTGACAATATGGTTAGATTCAATAGCAAAAGTAAGAATAGTAAGAGCCAAAACACCCCAACTTACTGCTCCAAACCAAGCTATCAAACGGTTTTTTCGCATCAGAAATCCCCTTCGCAACTTACTATTTAATTGGCTTCCACACACTTAAACAGCCTACGCTCATAGCATACAAAAAACCTCCGGAATCTTCCAACAGAAGATTCGGAGGTTTTTTGTATACTACCTGCAGCTTTTTATATTTCCTATCCTATGACTCTCTCTTACGCCCTAAAACCCTTCAAAAACTGAACAGCCTTGCTAATATCCGCCTCCGGATTCGTGCCGACCTCGCGTTCGATCGTCAAATAGCCGGTGTAGCTGATTTCTTGCAGCGCCTTCAGGTACGCAGGCCAGTCAACGCCGCCTTCGCCGAGCGGAACCTCGCGGAATGCCGAGCCCGATTCGGCCATTACGGCGATTTGCTCATGATCCAGCGTAACCTCGTACCCATAGTCTCCGTAAACGTCGCGCGGATCGATAGGCCCAAGCTTCAAGCCGTCCTTGGCATGCGTATGAACGATATAATCCTTCAGCATATAAACGCCCTGTACGGGATCATCGCCTGTCACCATGACCATATTGGCCGGATCGAAGTTCACGGCAACGCCCTTGGTGCCGAGTCCGTCAAGGAATGATTTTAAATGCGCCGAGGTCTCCGGGCCTGTCTCGATGGCAAAATAACCATTCATGTCTTTCGCGAACCGCGCCAGCTCCTCGCAGGCCATATGCATCGTCTCGTATACACGGCCGTTTTTGTCGCTAGGTACAATCCCGATATGCGTCGTAATAATATTTGTTCCAAGCTCCATGCCGAGCTCCATGATCCGCTTTGACTTATCGATCTTTTCGCGGTTTTGGGCAGGGTCCTGAAAACCGTGGCCGCCCAAGTCGCCGACCAAAGCAGAAATATCGAGGCCAAGCCCGTCGATATAGGCTTTCCATTCCTTTCTCGCTGCCGCCGAGAGGTTAGCGGGATCAAGCTCACCATGCACCGCGTACATTTGCACGCCATCCGCGCCGACCTGCTGTGCTTTCAGCAAGCCTTCCTTCACGCCAACCTGAAAGCTATCCACGATTACGCCAATTTTATTCGTTATGATAGGCAAAGTCATACCCGCATCGCTCCTCCGATTATAGTTCGTTCCATACCCGCTTTACGAATTCAAAGCCCAGTCTTGTTCCAAGACGGCAATCCTCCAAGCCTTCAAACTCAATGGAAATAAAATCATCGTAGCCGCTGTCCTTCACGAGGCCAAGCACCTGAGGGATCGCGATATCGCCGTGCCCGACAATTGCGCCGCGCAGCCAGTTGCCGCTTTTTGACTTAAACCAGCCTTCGCCTGGGTTATCCGTAGCCGGTCGGTAGTAAAAGTCTTTGATATGCACCATGGAAGCCAAGCCGATATTATTTAAAACCGCAGCATAGGGATTTTCGTCTACGCAAAGGAAGTTACCGATATCAAGCGTCGTTTTAAAATTCGGACGGTCAACTACCTCAATAAGAGCCTGTACGCGGTCGCTGTCTTGAATATAATAGCCATGATTTTCAACGCTTGTCGTAATGCCGTGCGGTGCCGCGTAGTCCGCTATGACTTGGCATGCTTTTGCCAACATCGGAAGCTCCATGAGGAAGTTGGAAATCGATAGGTTCTGCGACGATGCCACGTCATGGCGCATCTTCTTCACGCCAAGCGCAGCTGCGATATCGACTTCACGCTTCAAACGTTCAATTTCCTGCTCAAATTGCTCATCATCCAGGCCGGAAAAGTTTGCGCCTACCGCATAGTTAGACAGCTCGATGCCGCTTTTCTGCGCCTGCTTCTTAATTTCTTCGATCAGCTCCGGGTTTTCCGTTAGGTTAAAGCCTAAAGGCACAATTTCAGCATGTTCCGCACCAATCGAAGCGATAAACACGATAACATCCTGAATTGTCATTTCTCCGCGCTGGAGAGCGCCGTATAAGCTATATGTGCTAATTCCTAATTTCATAGACGCACTTCCGCTCCTTTCGCTGCCGACTCGTAAATGCCGACCAATATTTTCATGATTTCAACACCGTCCTCAACGGGGCTGATCGGCTGCTTGCCGCTTGAAACACAGTCAATGAAATGGTTGATTTCATTTTGGAAAGCTCCGCTAAAATTAAAACCTTTGTTGTCCGTCTGCGGATAGATGTTCAAAATCGTGTCATTCTGCTCCGTTACGATAACCGTTTCCGGATCGATCTCGAAGCCGCCTTTTTCCCCGTAAAGCTTCACGGCCGTTTCATCCGATTTCGCATGCAGCGTGAAGCTGACATCAACAAGAAGCGAAGCGCCGTTCTCAAAACGTATCAAGGCGTTTGCCATATCTTCTACCGTATTTTTAGACGCATCGTAATCCGCTGCTTGATAGAAGCTTAAATTTTTCACATTTGAACGGTTGCCCAGCTTATGGTATGTATTGGCGCTAACGGATACCGGCTTTGGACGACCCATCATGTACCAGCAAAGATCGATGACATGTACGCCGATATCGATGAGCGGCCCGCCGCCCGAGCGTTCGATGTCGGAGAACCAGCCGCCCGGATTGCCCAGTCGTCTTAGCGTCGAGGCTTTCGCAAAATAAATCTCGCCGAATTCACCGCGGTCAGCCATTGCTCGCAGCAGCTGCGCATTCGTGTCATAACGGCGAACGAAGCCGACCTGCAGCAGCTTGCCTGATTTTTCTACCGCTTCCTGCACTTTAAGCGCATCCTCGACGGTTTTGCACAGCGGCTTCTCAACGAGCACATGCTTTCCCGCGTGAAGTGCTGCAATGCTGATCTCGGCATGCGTATTGTTCCAAGTACAGATGCTGACTGCATCGATGACGGGATCTGCAAGCAGCTCGCGGTAATCCGTATATACCTTCTCTGCGCCGTATTTCTCAGCCGCGGCTTGGGCCCGCTCCGCATTCAAATCGCATACCGCGTATAAGGATGCATTTGGATTTTTCTTATAGGCATCTAGATGCAATGATGAGATAGAGCCTGTTCCAATAACCGCGATTTGTATCGGTTTCATTGCTAATCTCTCCTTCAGTATCGTATGGTAGGTTTTGCGTGTCTATACTTTCGTATTATAATGGTTTCAATATGTAACTCCATGCAAAGCTGTGCGGTTTGTTTGTACAATTGTGCTATTAACAGAGAGGAGGCCAACCAGATGGAGAAATTCGAGTCGCTCCGTGAGCCTATGGATATGCCCGATCCGCATTTTCCGATCAAAGTGCACCGCAGCACCTTTGATGAGCAGGGTGTGGTCATTTTTCCGCATCATTTCCATGAGCATCTTGAGTTTCTGTATATCGTTACCGGGAAAGCCTCTATAGAGTGCGGTTCTACAACGATTACAGCATCCGCGGGAGACTTAATCGTCGTGAACAGCAATGAACTTCATTACGGCACGAGCCTCTCCCCGGATTTGTATTACTATGCGCTCATCGCTGACATTTCACTGCTTCACAGCCAATCCGTGGACGCCGCCGAAACCAAATTCATTACGCCCATCACGCAGAACCGGCTGCTGCTCCAAAATTATATAGGCAATGACAGCAAGGTATCCTCCTGCATGCTCGCCATCGTTAATGAGCTCGAGCGGCGAGAGTTTGGCTTTGAGCTGGCCATCAAGTCGGAGCTGTACCGGCTGCTGACCCTATTGCTGCGCGGCCATGTTGCTACCGTTCTCACGCAAGACGAATATGCCGAGCGGATAAAAAATATCGAGCGCTTTGCGCCAGTTTTCCAGCATATTGAGCAGCATTACAAAGAGGAGCTGTCCGTCGACCGATTGGCCGGCATGGCTAATTTAAGCCGTTACCATTTCAGCCGTTTGTTCAAAGAGCTGAGCGGCCATACCGTCACGGAATACATCACGACGACCCGCCTTGGAAAAGCGGATTATCTGCTGCGCCACAGTCCATTGACCGTATCGGAGGTTGCCGCTGCGACGGGCTTTAACGATATCTATTACTTCAGCCGCACCTTCAAAAAACACAAAAAAGTTTCCCCGTCATCGCTCCGGGGAAACTAATTTTTTATCCTATCACTTTAAAAGTTAACGAAAGGACTATTTCCGACCAAAATCCGCCCGGATTTCGCCCCACTCTTCCGTGTTCCATTTCACAACCTTATTCGGATATGTATTCATCTGAATCCATTTGACCGCTTCATCCGTCAGCTCCCAAATCTTCGCGGTAGATGCGTCGCGCTTCAAGGTGGATGCCACCTTCTTGTTGCGAAGCCAGCTAAGCGCCGTTCTTGAATCCGTATATACCGTCTGCTTGCTGTCTTTCTCCTTCAAATACCTTAGCGCATGCACGATGGCAATAAATTCGCCTAAATTATTAGTCCCGTTCTGAATCGGCCCGACATAAAATAAAATATCACCCGTCTGCGTATCCACGCCTTTGTACTCTACGGGGCCCGGGTTTCCTCTCGTGCCTACGTCCACGGAAATGCTGTCGTAATCTATGGATGCCGCCTCTGCTTCGAGCATAACCGTCTGCTTGAAGCTGCTCCCAGTTTGCGCGCGCGGTTGCGATGATGAAGCCTCCTTCCCGCTTCCCCAGTGCTTCTGCCAGCCGTCCTTAAAAGCCGATTCCGCCAGCTGCTTGGTTTCAAAGGATTTGAACTTTGAATCCTTCACTCCGCTGACCTGCGCTTGGCATTCCGCCCAAGTCGTGAATACGCCCGTTTTTTTGCCTACCCATACCACATAATATTTCACTTTAGCCATTTCGAAAAAAACCACCTTTATCTATAAACCGGATTAGCGCTGCCGCTTATTGCTTAAAATCCTCAAACGCCAAAAAATAAACAGGGTAATTAGGCAGCTGCTTAAAACCAAGCTTCCCCGCTATCGCAATGGAATCCTTGCGGAAGCTCTCCGTTGTCCAGTGAGGCGTTCCGCCTTTCTGAATGCATTGATGAATAAATGCAGCTGCCATCGCGGTAGCCAGTCCCTTGCCCCGATGCAATGTCTCGTAAGTATTGATGCCAATCTCATATTCGCTGCCGCTTACGAATACCGACAGGCAGGTGCCGATCACTTCATTTTCCTTAAAAATACAGAAGCCTATTCCTTTGGCGAGAAACGTCTCCGTCGTGTCCCAAAACTTTAATATTTCCTGTTCAATCTTATTTTTGGCATCCCGCTCCATAGCCTTTCTGTCGATCGACAGCAGCTCATATTCACCTGGCAGAACAGGCCATGCCTCCAGCGCCAAAAATGCTTCCATTTGAAAAGAAAAGGGAACCCGCTCTCCCCGGGACAGCCGATTGCGAAATATTCGCTCGACCAGCGCATCCGAGGGTTCCTCGGTTATCAGCTCTAGATTAAAATAATCCTCGCCGATTCCAATCGCTTCCGGCTTTATGCGTTCAATAATGAAGCGCTCCAATTGCGAAAAGAAAGCCTCGCTTGGGCCCCCAATAAGATAGAACATTTCATTTTGGGCCCAGATAAAAGCTGCTGCTGGTGCTTTCGGATCATCAACGTAAACCTTTCCGAGATTGTTCCCTCCAAAACGCCGTAAATCACAACCGCATGCTCACAGTCTTCAAGCAGATGCCGGATTAAGCGACAGCCCTCCGCTGGTTGCAGCTCATAAATCATGAGAATTCCTCACATTCTATTTAAACATTAAACCTTAAACTCAAAGCGCTTTGCTTATCTTCCACGTACCGATGGTTAGGACAGGCTTCAAACCGCGAACAAGCACGGTCTGCGATACGAGACCTTTCAGCCTAAACCATCAGCTCCGCTTCCCCGCGCTTTCCTTCATGCTTTTTCCAAAGCTTCTTTGAACCTATAATACCAAATAGCCGAGCCCTAAGAAACAAAGAGGTATCCTATCTCCAAAGGCAGCAAAAAAAAGACAACCGTCACAAAACGGCTGCCTGATCCTTTCACTGCGCTAATTCGTACAAATCATACCAGCACCTTACTAAAGACGCCGTCGAAATAGGCCTGTAAATCTACTTTAATGGGCATAAAATAGATGTTGCTATTCGTTTCCTTCGTATAAGCCAGCGCCTGCCGCGAGAAGGCAATGTTCCATTCCAAAGTAGGCTTAAAATCCTTCGGAAAAACGACATGGTTTCTCGTTTCCCAGTACCGCTTAGAGGTTTCCGATACGACGGGAGAAACTCCCCAGAAAATATCGGCGCCCTCCAGCATTTCCGAATACAGCTCCATGAGCCGCAGGTCAAAGAAAGGCTGCGTGAAGAAACCATCGACTCCCGCATGAAGCTTCTGCTGCACATATTCGTATTCCTCTCGAATGCTGCTTCGATAAGGGTCTATCGCCGAATAGATCTTAATATGAGGATGCTCACGCTTCAGCTTGGTAATTAAATCAAGGCAGGTCGTTGGATACATCTGCTTGCTGCTATTTTTCGGTTCATCGCCGGTAACGACAAGTACCTCTGAAATACGATGCTCGTCCAAGTAGTCAATTAATGAAAAAGGCTTCCCCGCGTCAAAATCCATGGAACGAATATGAGGAATGCAGTCATTATAATAAGATTTAGACAGGCTTGAGGCTTCCCAGCTTCTAAGATCAAACCTCGTCAAATCCGGAATGTTGATCGTATTAATGGATGGAAACTCTGTTTTCACTAATTGAAGCTCGGCTTTCAAGCCTTCTGAATCTCTCGGTACCAGCTCTAACGAAATTCTCACCACATGGTCTCCTTGCTTCATCTGAGATAAACAAATCCAAACAGCCCTCTATTTTCGAGTTGCATAATAATACATAATACCGAATTTAAATTCAAACTACCAATAAGGATAATAGAACCCATCTATCATTATTTCTTATAAACGCATTAGCCGTCAAACCGGACCGTCAAATTTGGTGTTCCCGTTTCTTTACCGCTTTCTTCGCCCCGCCATACAGCTGTACAAGCAGCTCCATCCTCTCAGCAGAAGTGCAAAAAGCGACCTTGCCTTGCATTCCTTTCAAGAAAAAATCAATCTTATGCTCTTGCACGCAATAAGGGCACAACTCAAATTTAAACGATTTATCCAGCGAGATATAGAGCCGTTCTTGCTCAAAGGTGATCTGAAACGATACCTTAGGCTCATCCTCCACCGCATAGCTGCCAAGGAGCTCCTGCTGGCGGCTTGCGGCGAGTAAGACAGGAGCATACGCAGGCGGCGGCTGGAGCTCGTCGCCAAATGCGATTTGGGCCAGCTCCTTACTTATATGCCCAACCTGCGTCGTAACCAGGTTGGACAACACAATGACGGTTAAATCCTCATCCTTGTAATGCTTCATTTCGGAAATAAAGCCGTTAATGCCGCCGCTATGACCGATTACTTTTCGGCTGCTGCCGCGAATCTCTTCTTCATATACGAATAAGCCATAACCGTATTTACCGTTGAAAGGCGTCGTCATGCGCTCATATGCCTGTTCGTTGATTTGTCGCTGCGAATGCAGGGAAAGTCCCCATATGTATAGATCCTCTATCGTCGAATACATGCCGCCCGCGCCGGACGGAATCGACATATCCGTAAATTCCGCGTGAACCAGGCTGCCCCATACTTCATAACCCGCAGCGCGGTTTTTTAATATTTTCGCAGCGTCATCGTATCCTGAATTAATCATGCCGAGCGGCTTCAATAAAACATGATGGATATAATCCGCATAGGTCCGGCCTGTGATTTGCTCAATCAAATAACTAAGAAGCACATAGCCAGAATTACTATAGTCGAACTGCGTGCCCGGTTCAAACAGCAATGGCAGTCCGATGAATCTGTCAACCGTGTCCGATGTTGAGGAAGGCATTCTCATCCTGGCAGCGTAGTCGTCCAAGCCGGTAAAATTCGGTATTCCCGCGGTATGCGTAAGCAGATGGTGAATCGTTATTTTATCGCCGTTTGGGTAGCTCGTAATATACTTAGAGATCGGATCGTTAACATTAAGCTGCTTTAGCTCATGCATCAGCATGATTGCCATCGCCGTAAATTGCTTGGTCATAGAGCCAATCCGGAATTTCGTTTGCGGAGTATTCGGAATCCCATGCTCGAAGTTTGCCATGCCATAGCCCTTGCTGAGCAGGGTCCTTCCCTCTAAAGCAACCAGTACGCAGCCGTTAAGATAACCGGATTGCGCAAGAGAACTGCAATGCTCATTTAACCGCCGGCTCAATAGCTCATTGGACATTAAGCTTGCTGCATGCATCTGATCATCTCCATCCCAAATGGTTTCCATTTCGTACTTGTCCATCAAAACTTTTACCATCCCATTCTACCAAACACATGTTCGTATTGTAAACAATTTCCTGGCGTTGAACAAAAAAAAGGCCCAGCTTTCGCTGTTCCTTTACAGTCCTTGCCATTCCTATTTATTCGGATGCTCCTGCTTTTAGGATCTCGAGCCACTCTTCTTTCCGCAACCCTTCGCCCCCGTATGACAGCAGCGGCGAGATCTCAATTTCGGCATTGCGCAGCTGTTCCGTTGAGATACCCGCAGCCTGCAGCCAGCTCGCATGAAGCTCCATTATGAGCTTTCGCGCGCTTTCCGGACTATCGACTCCCGTTTTATTTTTCACCGGCGCAAATTCCTCCTGCCGGCTTGTCTTAAGCACGGTTAACCGGTTTGCCAATGGAAAAAAATCAAATATAAAACGCTCAAGCTTGTAGGCATTAGGTTCAGCAGGCTTGATGAGCCCGCCTTCCGCATCCCAGACGTTCATTTTTTTGGCGGCGACATGATAAGGCATCTCGGCATCGGCATGCGCTTCAATAAAGTCCAGCTTAAATAAATGGATCGAAATATGTCCCAGGCCGTAAAACAATCGTCCGTCGATCGTTCTTTCCGTTTTTACCTTATCCGGAATCTCGGTATATTCCAATACAGCGGGACGGCCGTTCTTCAAACAAATAACACCGATTTTCTCCTCCGCGTCCGTTTTCTCAATGACCTTCGTGGCAATCGGATTACCATGTGAAGCGGCCACGCCGATAAATGCGGGATCGGCGACTTTAATCAGCGCATTGTCTACATTGTAATAAAACAGCCATTCCAGCCCTCTTTGCTTCATGTCGTCGATTGCGCCAGACCGCTTCAGGGCTGCGAAGCACTCGCCGTTGCCGCTTGGAGCGAGCCGGATTGTTCCTTCTCCCGAAAGCAGCAGCTTTCCATTGAAATCAAGCGCAGGCATCGTATTTTGCGGAAAGAAGAAGCAGTCTCCCGCCGAATAACCAAAATAGTCCGCCGACCGAAAAAAGGCCACCGTTGCCTCATGGTTGTCAGGGCTAGTCATGATATACCAGGGAATCGTTTTACCGGCTTTCCTGGATAAATAAAGCAGCCGTTCCGCTTGAAGCTGAAATAACGATTTTCGGGATGGCAGTCCGATATCCAGCGTTCCTTTTGGGCCTTCATGGCCTAATCGGCTTCCTTGTCCCCCGGCAACGACAACTGCCCCAATACGGCCGCGACGCAAAAGCTCCCAGCCTCGTTCGGTAAAAGCTGCCTGTTCCTGCTCCCCGTAATCCGCCCAATCTTCAAAAGGAATCGGGCTGATCCGTTCATTTAAGGATACCGGCTGCCGATTTTGTTCAGCAATGGATTTGAATAAGGACTCGAAATCGATTTGCTCGATTTGAGCAGCCAATTTTTCTTTTGCGGCCTGAGGCAATTGCCTCAAAACCGTCAGCACATGCTCCTGCTTATAAGCAAGCAGCGTCTCTTCCACTTGTTTTAGATTAGGCTCCAACACCCTTCCTCCTTTCTACATTACCGTTCGGAAGCTCTCAATAAATTGCTGCGCCCGCTTAGGCAGGTAGTGGTCCTTTAGCCAAAGGATACCGACATCGGACTGAAAGTCCGCATCCTCGATAGCGAGCATTTTGACAACGGTGCTGGGGAAGGATGACATGACCGATTTTGGGAAAACCGTCGCTCCAATCCCTCCTGCAATTAGCGACATGATAATCGCAACGCTCGAGCATTCGCATATAATATTGGGCTCGAAGCCATGGCGTTTGCATTCATTGACGACCTGCTCATGCATGCGAGTCGTTTTGTCCGTCTTGAGAGTAAGGAATGGAAACTGCGCAAGCTCCTTCATGCACAAAGCTTCCTTTCCGGAATATTTCGTCCATGAGCTTGGAATGACGGCTACGAACGGATCGGAAGGCAGCGGCAGCACCGAATATTGCTGCGGATGCTTCTGAGCCTCAAACGGCAGCCTTGCGACGATAAGATCAATCGCCCGCTTCTCCAGCTGCTCGCCTAAGTAAAAGTGGTCGCCCTCCGATATTTTGAACGTGACCTGGGGATACTTCTCCCTAAATAGCTCAATTCGCTTCGGAAGCAGGGAAATGCAGGAAACGACCGACCCGATGGATAAAACGCCGCGAACTCCCTCCTCCATTCCCTTTACTTCCCGGAGGGATTCGTCGAACTGCGTAAGCAAGGCTTCCGCCTTCTGCTTGAGGAGCTCTCCCGCATCGGTAAGCTTAAGTCCTTTCCCGTTTCGCTCAAACAGCCTGATTCCTAGCTCCTCCTCGATCAGCTTAAGCTGGCGGCTTAAGGGAGGCTGCTCCATATTAAGCAGCTTGGCAGCGCGCGTAACCTGTCCTTCTTGTGCTATAGTTAAGAAGTATTTCAGCTGACGCATGTCCAAATCGTTCACTCCGTTCATCTATACCCAAAAGGTATGGACATTCAATAAAATAGATATTTTAAATATACCGTATGAAGTGTTAGCATTCAATTATCGATCACTAAAGGGAGATGGGCCAATTGCTTCAATCATTGGAAATCGAGTTAACCAAAAACAAGAAACAACAGCCAGCAGCAGACCAGCTTGGGTTCGGTAATCATTTTACGGATCATATGTTTATTATGGATTATTCGACGGACAAAGGCTGGCATAAGCCGCGCATCCAACCTTACCAACCGATCGTATTAGACCCGGCAGCAAAGGTTTTCCATTATGGGCAAACGATATTTGAAGGCTTGAAAGCGTATAAAGCCGATGACGGCCGCATATTGCTGTTCAGACCTCAAAAAAACATACAACGAATGAACCGCTCCAATGAGCGTCTCAGCGTTCCAGATCTTGATATCGATACCGTTATCGAAGCCTTGAAGCAGCTGATTGCTGTCGATAAGGAATGGATCCCAACGGCGCCAAGCACGTCGCTGTACATTCGTCCTTTCATTATCGCCACCCAGCCGCAGCTTGGCGTAGCGCCATCCACCCATTACCAATTTATCATCATCATGTCGCCGGTAGGCGCTTATTATACGGAAGGCGTTAATCCGGTTAAAATCTTCGTCGAATCGGAATACGTCCGTTCCGTTAAAGGCGGCGTAGGCGAAGCGAAAACAGCCGGCAATTATGCGGCTGGCTTGAAAGCGCAGGAAATCGCTAAGGAAAAAGGCTATTCCCAAGTCCTATGGCTCGACGGCGTACACCGCAAATATATCGAGGAAGTCGGCAGCATGAATGTCTTTTTCAAAATCAACGGCGTCGTTCATACGCCTGCGTTAAATGGCAGTATTTTGGACGGCGTAACCCGCAACTCCATCATTCAGCTGCTTCGGCATTGGAACATCGACGTCGTAGAACGTCCGATTACGATTGAAGAGCTGTACGTGGCTGGCCGCAATGGCGAGCTGGAAGAGGCTTTCGGCACGGGAACCGCGGCCGTTATTTCTCCGATCGGCGAGCTGAACTGGCAGGATGACGTACTCGTCATTAATCAAGGACAGACCGGCGAGCTGTCCAAGAAGCTTTATGATACGCTGACCGGCATTCAAATGGGCAAGCTGGAAGATCCGCTTGGCTGGATGGTCGAAGCCACTCCCGTTAACGTTTAGCTAGCGGCCGTATCCGTCCGTTGGCGTTAAAAGCTCGTGTTTTTCATTTAAATGATTCAAAATTCATAAAAAGGAATGCCCTAAAGCAGCCGAGCTGCCCGGGCATTCCCTTTTTTTTCGCATGTCCGTGCTCTACGCTTCGCCTTCCTTGCCTTCCGTCCCGCCAAATGCGAAATGGTAGCCATCCGTGTCCATGATCACAAATTCCTTCCAAGGCCCTCCGTCTGTATATATAACAGGCTCCACGGCAACAACCGCGCCTTTGCTTCTAAACTCTTCATACAGGGCATCGAGCTGCGCCCATGTATTCGTATATACCTGCACATCCACGGCATAACCTCCGCCAGCGGGAGGCCTATTCGGCCTAACATCTGCGGGATCGGCCGCCTGGAACAACTTGAGCGCTATGCCGTTCAGCCCGCCCCGCTCGGCCCACCAGTCCGTAACGTTAAAGCCTAACACATCTCGGTAAAAGCTTTGTGACCTTGCCAAATCAGATACCATTAACACGGTTAGGGAATTAAACTTTTCAGCCATTTGTTCTTCCGCTCCTTAGTTCGTATAGGGATAAAGGGATCGATAAAGGATTCCTCCAATTAGGTGTTTTTCCCTTATTTCCAACCTATCTCAAGGCAGGCATTCAGGTAAAAAACAGCTATAGCCAATTTTTCTATCTCATTCTGCTTACGATTCGGATAGGATTAAGCTAAGCTAGGTAACCCTAAAAACGATCAGAAGGATGATACAGGCATGCTGAACGTTACTGCCGTCCATACGGTTTTTCATAAGGATGAGCTTTTTGAAGCCATGGCCGAACTGTATGATATCGGGATGCCGCAAGTAAGCCGATTCATCTCGAACGGCTTAAATGATACGTACGAGGCCGAGACGGATCGCGGAAAATACATTTTGCGCATCTATAAGCATAAGTGGAGAACGGAAGCCGATATCCGGTTCGAGCTGGAGCTGCTCGCTTATTTATCCAGCTGGGATATGCCCGTCTCGCATGCCATTCCAAGGAAAGACGGAGAGCTGCTGACCGAGCTGAACGCGCCGGAGGGCATCCGCTATGCCGCGTTGTTCACGTACGCCGAAGGCGCCGGAAAGGTCGACGCGGAAACAAGCAAATCTTACGGGCATGCCGTTGCGCAGCTGCATCATGCCATGGATCAATATACGCCTAAGCATAGCCGCTTTGAGCTGGACACCCGCCATCTCCTTGATGAACCGCTGCAACAGCTTCTCCCTTTTCTAAAGCATCGTCCCGCTGACGGCAAGCAAGTCACCGAAATCGCGGAAAGACTGAAAAAACAGCTCGATACAGTTTCAAGCGGCTCTTACGACTGGGGAATTTGCCACGGCGACCTGCATGGCTGGAATGTCTATCATTCCGATGACGGCTCCCTAACCCACTTTGATTTCGATTGCTGCGGCATGGGCTGGCGCTCGTATGACCTGTCCGTCTTTCTATGGAATCGGATGCACGGCAAGCAAGACAGCAGCAGCTTCGAGGACGAGTGCTGGGATGCGTTCCTCCATGCTTACTTAAAGGAGCGTCCGTTGAGCGAGCAGGATCTTGCTTTGATTCCGTTATTCGTTGCCGTCAGGCAGCTATGGCTGATTGGCCTTCATACCGGAAGAAGCGAGGTTTGGGGAGCTTGGCAGGATGATGGTTATTTTGACGGCAAGCTAAAGTTTTTAACCCATTGGGTTGATGCACATAAGCTATAGCATCGAATGAGCAGGAGCAGACTGTACGCTTCAGAGCCTCTTGCTCCTGCAGTCTTTTTATTTACAATTTCCCTGTTTACTTTCCAAAAAAGGTATGCTATCTTATTTCTACGCATATAGAAATAACAACTGCAGAAAAGGTGAAGCCACAATGACTGAAGATCATGCGGACGTACGGGAAGCTGTCAAAGTATATAAAGCGCTGGGCGAACCTACAAGGCTCAAAATAGCACTGCTGCTCACCGAGGAGAAAAATTTGTGCTGCTCTGATATTGGATCGAAGCTTGAATCCGTAGCAGGCTCCACACTGTCTCATCACTTGAAGCAGCTGACAGAAAGCGGATTGCTGGATCTCCGCAAGGACGGAACGTATATCTACTACAGCGTGAACCGCAAAATGGCGCAAAAGTACGCGCCGTACTTGTTGGAGTAATTTTTTTCGTTTACTATTTCTATATATTTAGAAATATAAAATTAATGGAGTGAGAGAGGAGCACTATTTTATGTCTAACGCATGGAAGATTTATATGCTTGCCATAATCAGTTTTCTGGTTGGTACCTCTGAATTTATTATTGCAGGCATCTTGGATAAAGTTGCTTCGGATATCGGCGTTTCCGTATCGGCAGCCGGCCAGTTAATCACCGTTTTCTCGCTGGCTTACGCGTTTGGCACACCTATTCTCATGGCTGTCAGCGCACGCATGGAGCGCCGCCGGCTGCTTCTCTACTCATTAGGCATATTCGCGGTCGGCAACTTAATTGCCGTCGCATTGCCTGGATTTGAATTTTTAATCGTATCCAGAGTCATTCTTGCGCTCAGTACCGGGGTATTCGTCGTTACCGCTTTAACCGTCGCAGCGAAGCTGGCTCCTCCGGGTAAACAAGGCAGCGCGATCGCTACGCTCGTTATGGGCTTCAGCACAGCATTAATCATCGGGGTTCCTCTTGGCAGATTAGCGGCTTCGGTGTACGATTGGAAGCTCATCTTCGGGGTTATCGGTTTATTGGGGCTCTTGGCGATGCTCATCATCGTGACCACCATTCCTCAACAAGATGGCGAGGCGCCCGTCCCTCTTCGCAATCAGCTCGCATTATTGAAACAGCCTAAAATCGCAATCGCCTTAACGGTAACGTTCTTATGGATCGGCGGTTACTCGATCGTTTATACGTATATTTCTCCGTTTCTGCTTACGGTCACTAAGCTCAGCGAGCAAGGCGTCAGCATTGGACTATTCGCTTTCGGCATCGCGAGTCTCATCGGCTCCAAATTCGGCGGCTTCAGCACCGACAAATGGGGGGCTCCGCGTACGCTGGTCAGCGGCATGCTGTTCCATACGATTGCCCTCATATTACTTTCGGTTGCCGGGCAATCTCCGATAATCGTCTTCCCGCTGCTTATGCTATGGGCGTTCACGGCCTGGTCATCCGGTCCGACGCAGCAGTATCATCTCATGTCGCTTGCCCCAGAGGCATCCGGTATTATGCTTAGCTTGAACAGCTCGATCCTCCAGCTCGGCATGGCAGCCGGCGCAGGTCTTGGCGGCGTTATCGTAGAGCAAACCTCCCTCCATTCCATAAGCTGGATCGGGGCTACCGGAGTTATCCTTGCCGCTGCGACAGCCGCTACGTTTTTTGGGGTCTCACACTCCCGCTCCCGCCGCAAGGCCGTGGAGAGCAGCCTAGCCAAGACGAGCGCTTAAGCTGCGCAATAATTAAAATACGCTGACGCCGTCTTTAGCGGTAAAAGCTCGTTTTGCAGTGAAATATAAGCAAAAAAAGCAGGCTCCCATTCATGGGGGCCTGCTTTCCGTTCATGACCAGCTTCTATTCGAAGCGAATCAAGAAGTAGTTTTTCTTCCCGCGGCGCAGCACGACAAATTTGCTATGCAGCCTTTGCTCCGCGCTCACGATTGCCTCAGCATCCGTTTGCTTTGTTCCATTAATCGAAATCGAGCCGCTCGTAATATCCTGTTTGGCTTGGCGGCGGGACGGCGCTGCCCCGGATTCGATCAGGAGATCCATAAGCGCAATCTCGTCCCTATCCGAGATAACCGTTGTAGGCATGTCCTGCAGCGCTTCGATAAGCTCCGCTTCGCTCAGCTGGTTTACATCGCCCGAGAAGAAAGCCTGCGTAATTTTCTCCGCGCTGTCCAGCGCTTCCTGCCCATGGACAAGGCGGGTAATCTCGCGCGCCAGCTCGCGCTGCGCCACGCGTTTTTCCGGATGCGCTTGAAGCTCGCTCTCCAAAGCCTCGATCTCCGTACGGGAGAGGAAGGTAAAATATTTTAAAAACTTGATGGTATCGTTATCTTCCGTATTGATCCAGAATTGATAAAATTGGTACGCCGACGTTTTTGAACGGTCAAGCCAGATCGCTCCCGATTCGGATTTACCGAATTTTTTTCCGTCGCTCTTCGTAACAAGCGGCATCGTCATGCCGTAAGCGTCGCCGCCGCCCATTTTGCCGATTAAATCCAGACCCGCCGTAATGTTGCCCCATTGGTCGCTGCCGCCGATTTGCAGGGAACAGCCATGCTCCTGATGAAGCTTATGGAAATCGTATGCTTGCAAAATCATATAGCTGAACTCGGTGAAGGAAATGCCTGACGAAAGTCTTGAATCAACGGAATCCTTCGCGAGCATATAATTAACCGTGAAATTTTTGCCCACATCGCGTAAAAACGTGATCACGTCAAGCGGTTCGATCCAGTCATAGTTGCTTACAAGCTTCGCCGGATTCTCCGCGATATCAAAATCAAGAAAGCGCGACAGCTGGCGCTTCAAGCTTTCAGTCCACTGCGCTACCGTATCTGCCGTGTTCAGCGATCTCTCCGATGAGCGGCCGCTCGGATCACCGATTAAGCCTGTTCCTCCTCCAACGAGCGCAAGCGGAATATGGCCTGCCTGCTGAAAACGGCGCAAGCACAAAATCGGAAGCAGGCTTCCGATATGGAGGCTATCCGCTGTCGGGTCGAATCCGCAGTACAGC
Organism: Paenibacillus sp. LPE1-1-1.1; assembly: GCF_040676435.1. NCBI lineage: Bacteria > Bacillati > Bacillota > Bacilli > Caryophanales > Paenibacillaceae > Paenibacillus > Paenibacillus sp. LPE1-1-1.1. The sequence goes on along the minus strand of NZ_JBEGHY010000012.1, from coordinate 381,733 downwards.
ACGACGCGCTCGTTTGAAAGCTTCTTATGTAGTTCATTGCGGTTGGTAAATTGCTGCACCAGCCCTCTGTATTCCAAATCCGCCAATAAATCGTCATGATTGATCAATAAAGCTTCGTTTGTCATATAACTCTCTCCTCTATGGTTTCCTACAGTTTACGTCGAATCGCTCTATTTTAAAAGAGATATGCCGGCGGCTAAACGGTTTTATTCCTGTCTCTGCGTTTACGGATCCTTTTTCGAACAAGCGTATCGCATAATAGCAGCGCCGCGCCTACAACAATATCGGTAAATGCCACAAAGATGGCATTAAACGGATAACCACCCATCCTCGAAATATAATACACCGTAAATCCCAAAATCCCAAGCATACTGACCGTAAATACCATGCTTTTTTTAAATAAAAGCGCAAAACCTGCCGCAATGACAGTCAGCGCTCCGGCCGTCCCTATAATGAGAAGATTATGATCCTTCTCGATATTCGTTGGAAACAGCAGTCTATTCGGATAAAGATATGAAAAATACCAGTCCTCGCTCGGTAAATGGTTAAATGCGGCTTTAAATACTTTCGGGCCGACCTGCTCCATCGGAAGATTCGAATACAGCTTTCCGCCCGGCGCGTGAAGCTGTATTTCCAGCTCCACCTGCGGCTCACCCTCCCAAAACTCGGCAGGCGTAAGATAATAAAGATGTGAATAGATGGTATTGATAACGCCTTTCTCATATATCCCGCCGTCCTCTTCGTACCGCACGACTATGTTTTTCTTCTCATGCGGCCCAAAGCTGAGCGGGATTCGCGTCCCAATGGCTTGATTACGGTCTGATCCGTAACTTCCGATTCGAAGCGCTTTGCCGCTTAACGGATCCGTCACTGTGTTTTTGAACGCAGCATGCCAGTTCACAGGCTTGCCTTCGGGAGTCGGACTCGTCTCGATCTGCTTGTCCCCTTCCGTTACGGTTAATGCCTCTGTGGAAGGCGTTAGAAATAAAACATCAACTTCCTTATCCGTATCGGAGTTATTGTAAAGCTCATACTGAACGTTAATTTCCGCATGGCTTTGATGACGGTCATTGCTATTATCGATGCTAAAAACAACCTTCTCGCGAACCAGGCTGATGTCAGAATTTTCATCCAGCTGCAGCTGGCCATGGCCTTTTGCCGGTTCATACAATGGGCCTCCGTTAGCATTAGCCGCTGCCGGCAGGAGCAGAAGCATCAGAACCGCTGCAGTAAGGACTCGCCTAATCATGAGCGTAATAACCAAGCCTCCTTATTTTGCTTCTTTTATTTGTTCCACGGCAGCTTTGATCGTATCAATGACGACTCTCGGCTCTGACAATTGAGGAAAATGCCCGCTTTTTTCTGCGATAATATGTTTGCTGTATCTTGATAACGAAAGCAAATCCAATTGATTCTCCAATCGTATTTTACGAACTTCCTCTGGCATCATACGATTTTCTTTTTCGCCTGTAACCACATATAAAGGGATTTCCGGAAAACGGCCTGTTTGATGAATTTGGTCCACCGTTCTTTTTACAAAATTAACTTCGTTGTATTGTTTATGGGAAGACAAGGAATCAAATAGGGTGAACAGCTTGTTGATCGTTTTTACCACCTTGCCTTGATATTGATCAAGGTTTATATCTTTCGGATGGCTTGATTCTAAAAAAACAATGCCTGCTGCCTCGTTTGGGTAAAGCCGGGCATATAAATTTGCATATAATCCCCCTAAGGAATGGCCAACCAGCAAGAAAGGTGGTTCGAATCCCGCTTTGGTTAATGCCTCCCGTAAGGTTTCGACAATCGTTATTCCGTCTTGGGGTTCTTTCGGCCGATCACTGCCTGCAACACCAAAACGATTATAAGAAAATACAGATGACGATTCCGAAATTTCCGGCAATATTTTCATCCAGCCTTCGATTGGGCCCGAACCGCCGTTAATCAAAACGATATTCGGTTTACCGTTTCCGCTACTATTATATTGCAGCTTCCCTTTTGAAGTTTCCATTTTAGCTTTCTCTATCGGCAATGTACTGCACCTCACTTTTTTTGATTGCAACCACATTATTGATACGCCCTTACTAAAAGCAGGTTACATTTACCATTTTAATATCATTTTTTAGTTAAATATTATTCGTTTTGAATAACTTCACTCGAAAAACCTCTTTATTTTCTGATATAATATTCGAAAAGCGTACTATTAGAAATCGGAGGCTATTATATGGCGTTTAGCACGGTACTGTACAAACTGAAAGGACTCTATAAATTCGGGAAGGCCGCTCCAAAGCTGCGCGGAAAAGTGTTCGTCAATAAACTCGGAGCCATCCAGGTAGGAAAGAACCTTTCCATAGTAGGTCATCCATGGGCAGTCCAAATCACCAGCACCAAGGGTGCGAACTTGACATTCGGGGACAATGTGTACGTGAATGCAGGCGTGGGAATTGCTGCTAACAAAGAAATCGTTATTGGAGATAACGTTAAGATTGGCCCAAGAACGAGTATATTCGATAGTAATTACCACCGTATAGATTCTAGCGATAAAGGTGAGCTCAGCAAAAGAATAACCATTGGGAATAACGTTTGGATTGGAGCGGATTGCACCATTCTTCCGGGCGTCACTATTGGGGATAATTCCGTTATCGCGGCCAAGAGTACCGTGAATAAAAATGTTCCTAACAATGTATTGGTCGGCGGAAGCCCTGCAAAAGTCATTCGCGAACTGGAAATCGAAGATGGCTGGGTTAGAGATTAAAAATAAGAAAGCCTGCCTTAGCCGGCAAACTTCCAGGGCGATGGTACCTTTCATTTCGAACAAGGAACAGGCTTGGAGTTGTAATCCAATAAAAAGAACGGCCCTGCTTGGTCGATTATCGACGGCGGGTCCGTTCTTTTTAAGTTAGCTTGATTGCTTATCAACCGCGATTAGTGCAATCCAGTATGCATGCCGTTAATTTTTTCTCCACGTATCCTTCAGCGGTACTATGCGGTTAAATACCATCTTCTTCTCCGTCGTATGCTTCCGGTCAACGATAAAATAACCATGACGCAAAAATTGGCATTTATCCTCCGGCTTTTGATTTTTCATGCCCGGTTCGATCATGCAGTCTTTTAAGGCGATGAACGATGCAGAGTTAAAGGCGCTTTCCCAGCTAAATCCTTCATCCGCAGGTGATACATGATCAAGCAGCAGACGGTCGTACAAGTGCACCTCAGCTTGCATTGCATGAGCTGCGGACACCCAATGAATGGTCCCTTTCACCTTGCGGCCGGTAAATCCCGTTCCGCTTTTCGTTTCCGGGTCATACGTGCAGCGCAGCTCAATGACGTAACCTGATTCGTTGTCCCTAATGACTTCCTCGCATTTGATGAAATAAGCGCCGATAAGCCGAACCTCCGTGCCCGGCGTTAAGCGATGGAATCCTTTGGAGGGCTGCTCCATAAAATCATCCCGTTCGATGTAAAGGGTTCCGGAAAAAGGGACTTCCCGTTTGCCCAGCGCCTCATTCTCGCTGTTGTTATCTACCATAAGCAGCTCCGTTTGGCCTTCCGGATAATTGGTTATGACCACCTTTAGCGGATGCAGCACGGCCATGGCACCCTTGACCTTCGCTTTCAAATCCTGTCTTGCCGCATGCTCCAGCATGGCAATGTCAACCGAGTTCTGAGCTCTAATCATCCCAATCTCGCTAATAAAGTTTCGAATGCTCTCCGGCGTAAAGCCTCTTCTTCTAAGCCCACGGATCGTCGGCAGTCTCGGATCGTCCCAGCCATCTACAAGCCCTTCCTCCACCAGCTGCCTTAAATAACGTTTGCTCGTTACTGCGCCGGTTATATTCAGCCTTCCGAACTCCCGTTGCCTTGGCGGCTCCGCAAACGCCAGCTCATGCAATACCCATTCGTACAAAGGACGATGGTCTTTAAACTCAATGGAGCATAACGAGTACGTGATGCCCTCGATGGCATCCTGTATCGGGTGGGCAAAATCATACATCGGATAAATGCACCATTGATTTCCCGTCCGGTAATGCTCCGAATGGATAATGCGATAGATGACGGGATCCCGCAGGTTCATATTCGGAGCGCTCATATTAATTTTCGCCCGAAGCACCTTGGAGGACGTCCCATACTCACCGTTCTTCATGTTTGCAAACAACTGCAGGTTTTCTTCCGTGGTACGGTTACGGTACGGGCTGTCCTTGCCTGGCTCCGTAAGCGTTCCCCGGTACTCCGTCACCTCTGCCGGCGATAGATCGCAAACATAAGCTTTCCCTTTCTTAATTAACGTAACGGCAGCGTTATAAATGGCATCCGAATAATCCGAGCCATAATAAATATGGCGTCCCGGGCTATAGCCTAACCACTCGATATCTTCAATAATGGCATTCACATATTCGATATCCTCCTTTAAAGGATTCGTGTCGTCAAAACGCAGATGGAAGCTCCCCTTATACTTTTGCGCGATGGTATAGTTGGTGTGAATCGCATAGGCGCTGCCAATGTGAAGGTATCCGTTCGGCTCCGGCGGAAAACGAGTACAGATTTCACGGGAGAAGACTCCCGCTTGAATATCCTCTTTAATGATTTTGTCCAAAAAATGGTCCGCGGCCGGTTCCATATCATGACTCATAGTTAAACCTCCATAGTTAGGTTAATATTCGTCTTAAAAGCCGTTGTTCACCTGCGAAAATAAAAAAAAATCCCACCCCCAAGACTTCGCGTCTTGGGGACGAAATTTTTCGCGGTACCACCCCAGATTCATTAATATGTCGCCATATTAACCTCTTCAAGTACGGCACCTATGGATGCTTATACTCTAGCTCTATAACAGGAGCTCCTGTCACAGCATCCCCCTTGTCCAGGTTCCGATGTGATGCTCAGAGACTTGTTTCGATAAGTTTTTCCTCGCCCCTTTTCAGCTGCCGGGGTTCTCTGTGAAGGAATCCGCTTATTTACTCTTCTCGTCATCGCCTTTTTTATATTGCATATAGGTTAACAAATCCTTTCGCATACTGCAAATGGTTATTCATCCAAAGTGCAGCGAAGGAAACTGCTTGCATTTTATTCCTCCTATTCGCAATCGGTGACGAAAGTGAAGCTTTTTTTGTAAAATGCGGCTACCGTCAGCTTTATAGATTTAGGATTTTAATCCTTCGTGATCTTATTGAAAGCTTGTACGTACTGTTCGTATTTGACCTGCCATATGTCTTTACGGGATTCGATCGTCCTGCCATCCAGAAGCACCTCGATGACATCCAAGCAAACGTCCCAACCTGCGATATCCCTTGGCGTGTGATCCGTAACTTTCGTAAGCTTCTCCGTTAATACCAAGCGGCAGCCGCCCGGCTCGGGATATAATTCAAAGCGAACACGGTCCTCGCCCCATGTATATTCTAGCACTTCATGCAGCTTAAGCTCCAAAATCTCAAGTTCCTCGAATGTTCCGTTCTGCATATCGAACCTAATGACTCCGCCCTCACGCAGGTCGTCGACGCTAAGCTCAGAAAACCATTTTGCAAGCTTATCGTTATCCGTAAGCCATGACCATACCTTCTCGACAGAATGCTTCAAATGACGTTCAAAACGAACCTCATAACCATTTTCAACCGTTTGTATAACCGCCAGCATATTATTCCTCCTCATCGAGTACCCTCTCCAAATCATCCAGCTTGTTCGACCAAAATGTCCGATAAGGCGTCAGCCAATCCTGTATTTCCTCTAACGGCTTCGCATTAAGACGGTACATATGCTTCTGCGCTTCTTTTCGCACGGTAACGAGTCCTGCTTCGCGCAATATGCGCAAATGCTTCGAAACGCCGGGCTGGCTCAGCGACGATATCGTTACAAGCTCCCCAACGGAGCGCTCCTGCTCACGCAAGTAATCCAGAATCGTTCTCCGATGGGGTTCAGCCAGCACTTCAAATAGTTTGTTGTTTTTCATGCGTTTATATTACCATTTAGTTATATTTCTGTAAAGTTATATACAGGTATGATGCACGGATTCGTTCATGTTTCTCTATGAAATATAGATAAAAACCAATTTCGAAAAAGTTGTTTTTATCGCTGTAAGATCACATATGCTCTTACAGCCACCTTTTGTGCGTGTAGCAGCACGCTAAACGGCAACTTAAGAACCTATAGGTTCTTACAGCCATCAGTAAACGTTACTTTGGACGCTGTAAGAACATATTTGCGCTTACGGACACCTTTTGTGCGTGTAGCAGCATGCTAAACGACAACTTAAGAACCTATAGGTTCTTACAGCCATCAGTAAACGTTACTTTAGACGCTGTAAGATCACATATGCTCTTACAGCCACCTTTTGTGCGTGTAGCAGCATGCTAAATGACAACTTAAGAGCCTATAGGTTCTTATAGCCATCAGTAAACGTTACTTTGGACGCTGTAAGAACACATTTGCGCTTATGACCACCTTTTGCGCATGGATAGCATGCTTCACGGCAACTTAAGAACCTATAGGTTCTTACAGCCCGGTTTACAGTCACCAGTAAACGTTACTTAGGGCGCTGTAAGAACACATTTGCGCTTACGCCACCTTTTTCGTTTGGGCGCCTTTGCAAACAAAAAAGCCGCAGCCTCAGGATTGCTCCCTTGGCTGCCGCTTTTACGGCTATTTCCTATTTATTTAGCGTTATAAAACGCTTCTAGCTCGCTGACTACCGCAGCAAGCGATCCGTCTACGCGAGTCTGGCGCTGCTCTTTGTTAAATAACGACGTGATTTGTTCAGGGAATTGCTGCTCGATGCCGCAAAGCTCGATTGCTTCATTGAACTTTGCCGGATGCGCCGTTGCGAGCGATACCGTGATTTCCTTGTCATCGCTGTATTTGTCAGCCGCAGCCACGCCGCAAGCCGAATGCGGATCAAGCAGATAGCCGTTTTCCGCTTCGTATTTTTTAATGGTGCTCAAGCACTCTTGGCCTTGGACGCCATGCGCGCCGAATTCCGCCTGCACCTTGTTCAGCGCTTCACCGGAAATGACGATTTGTCCCTCCGCCTTGAACTGGTCCATCAGCGTGCGAATTTGCGCGGCATCCTCACCAAGCACGTAATACAAGTAACGCTCAAAGTTGCTTGCCACTTGAATGTCCATCGACGGGCTGTACGTACTGCGGAAATCGCCCGGCTTATACACGCCCTCCAAGATAAAGCGCTCCAAAATATTGTTCTCGTTGGTAGCCAGAATCAGCTTGCCGACAGGAAGGCCCATACGCTTCGCCAAGTAGCCCGCAAAAATATCACCGAAGTTGCCGGTTGGCACGCTGAAGTTTACTTGCTTCGCATCCGTTTGCTTCGCGACCTGGAAGTAAGCGTAGAAATAATATACGGTCTGTGCCAAAATCCGCACGAAATTGATGGAATTAATCGCAGCCAAATGGTTGCTCGCTTTGAAGTCGAGATCAGCGAACAGATCCTTGATCATGCGCTGGCAATCGTCAAAGTTGCCGTCTACCGATAGATTCAGCACGTTATCTTCCTGAACCGTCGTCATTTGAAGCTCCTGCACTTTACTTACTTTGCCATGCGGATGCAGGATGCAAATTTTAATGCCGTTCTTGCCTTTAACGCCCTCGATTGCCGAAGCGCCCGTATCGCCGGAGGTTGCTCCGAGAATATGGATTTTTTTGTTTTGCTTGGCTGCCACGTACGTATATAATTGACCCATGAATTGCAGGGCAATGTCTTTAAAAGCAAAGGTTGGGCCGTGGAAAAGCTCCAGCAAATACAGATCATCCTTCAATTTGCGCACCGGCGTTACTTCCGGATCACGGAAGGTTGAATAGCTCGCGTACACCATATCTTTAAGATCCTGCTCTGGAATTTCACCGTTCGTATAATACGAGAAAATGGCAAGCACAAGCTCTTGATAGCTAAGCTCCTGCCACTCCTTTAAGGTTGCTGCCGAAATAACCGGAATTTCATTCGGAACAAGCAGGCCTCCATCGTTGCCCAAGCCCATCATAAAAGCATCGATAAAACCTATCTTGCCGACATTTCCTCTTGTACTGATGTACTCCATTTGTAAATAGCCTCCTACATGCGCGCAATTATCGCCCTATTTCGTTATTTAAATCATATCATCGTTTTCCATAATAATCGATTCTTTTCACAAGTATATCATTTTTGTTCCCATAAAATAAACGAAAGGCATCCTAAACTTAAGGATGCCTTTCATAATCAACCTTATTTCATAAAGCTTGCCACAATCGCCGCAATTTCGGCGCGCTTAATCTTTTCTTTTGGCCGCAGGGTGCCGTCCTCGTAGCCTTTAATGAAACCGGACTCCGTCAAAGCTGATATAGCTTCCTTCGCCCAGTCCGAAACGCCCGCTTCATCCGTAAAGACCGGCTTGTTCGCGTCGATCGGCGTTACCAGCCGTTCCTTAAGCGCCCTGTACAAAATAACGAAAGCTTCCTCTCTCGTCATCTCTTGGTTCGGCTTAAAGCTGCCGTCCTCGAAGCCGGTTACGATTCCCGCTTCGGATAAGCCCTTCACGTATTTGCTGTACCAGGCCGCAGATGAGATATCCTCAAAGCCGGCGTCGCCGTCTTCGGTATTCAAATCGAGCAATCTGTACATAACCGCCATGAATTCCGCTCTGCTCATCTGTTTGTCAGGCTTGAAGCTGCCATCCGGGAAACCTCCCAGTATGCTTTGCTCCGCAAGCTTATTGATGGAAGCAGCCGCCCAGTGCCCGGCCGTATCCGAGAAGCTCGGCTGCGGCTCTGTGCTTGGGCTTGGTGTCGGACTTGGCGTCGGCGTCGGCGTCGGCGTCGGCGTCGGTGTCGTCTCTCCGCCAGGCGCCGCCTTCTTCTCCACGGTCACGGTCGCTACGGCGATAAACCCGCCGTCCGCCGTCGTCGCGGTGATAACAGCCGTACCTTCCGTCACGCCCGTAATAACGCCTGCCCCGTTCACGGAAGCGACTCCCTCCTGCGTGCTCGACCAAAGGACTGTCTTATTGGCCGCATCCAGCGGAGCGACTGCCGCCGATAGCTGCGCCTGCTCCCCTTGTTTAAGCGTAATGGATTGCTTATCCAAGGCTAAGCCCGTTACGCGGATGTCGGTATTCGGCTGCTCAATTGCTGGAACGTTAGCCAGCAGCTGCTCGTATTCGGATTGCGTGACCGGAATGACGGTGCCGTGCCGCGGGCTTGCCGGCAGCTCGTAGCTAGCGGACAGCGTCCATTCACCCGAGTCCAAATCCGTCGTCTCGAACGGCACATACCCTCTGCCTCCGAACTCATCGATGAACATATACCATTTCTCTTCCGTATTCGACTTGAACACGGTTGGGCCTTCGCCGCGGCTGATCGCGCCTTTGCCTACGCCTTCTTTGATCAAATTAAACGCCGGGTCAAAGATCGAGCTTCCCGACTCCTGCAAAATAAATTTCCCGTTTGGCGTCTCCGACGAGTTATTGCGTTCATCCTTCGTGAATCGGTAAACCTTGCCCGCATGCTGAAGCATCGTGGTATCGATAATGGAATAACCGTAATCCATATACACTTCAGGCTCCGTAAAGGTGTAAAAATCCCTTGTCTTCGCATACATGATGCGCTGATAGCTGCTGCCGGTATGGTTCTCGTCTTCGAAAAGCCTTGAAGCCCAGAATACGACATATTCTCCAGTCGAATCATCATAAATGATTTCCGGTGCCCATGTATTGCCGGCCTCCTTAGGAGATACCTCAGCCATGCGCTGCTCAGACCAATTCACAAGATCATGCGACTCCCATACCATGATTGAACGGCTGCCGCTCGTCTGTGCCGCGTTCCAGTCGCCGCTTCCGTTCATTTTCAAATCCGTTGCGATTAAATAGAACTTATCTCCCTCGGGGGAGCGGATGATGAACGGATCGCGGACGCCCTTGTCCCCTAATCCTGAGCTCAGGACAGGCTCGCCCTCATTCATCTCCTGCCAGTGGAGCGGATCGTTGCCCTCGCTTAGCGCGAAATAAACCTGTTCGCCGTTCGCGGTGCCTTCACCCGTAAAGTAACTGAACATATACCCTGCATAAGCCTCGTCCTTCGGAAGCTCCTTTACGTTTGCCGCAAAAGCCTTCGTCAGCGTAACGCCGTTTTTCGCAACGGCGGCCGTCAGCCTGACCGTCGTGTCTCCGCTGCCATGGGCCGGCCGTTTCACCTCGCCCGTTGTCGTGATTACCGAAGGCTTCTCCGAGGTCCATGTAATGGCCGTTCCATTCTCGCCTGCCGTCGGCAGCGTTAGATTGCCCCGTACATCATGGACGTTATAAATCATCAAGGCTGCCGTATCCTTCGCAACCGCTTCGCCAGCATTCAGCTGCTTCAGCACCGTGAAGGAAAAGGTTCTTGCCGCTGTCGACTTCCCGTCCGTCACGATGGCTGTCAGCACAACGGCTTCATTTTGCGCGTCCGATGAGGGTCTTGTAACCTTGCCTGCAGAGCTGATAACCGCCTCGTTCGCCGACTGCCAAGTAATCGTCGTACCGCTAGCACCCTGCGCCGGCAAAATCAGGTCTGTCCGAACAGCGTCTTTGCTTGCATTATCGCCAAGAAAATTCGCCGCTTCCAATTGATCGGCCGCATGCTCTACGAGCAGCCCTTCCAGGCTTGCCGCTTTTAGATTCGCCGCTTCCATCAACCCGCTCACTTCGGAAGCCAGCAATGCGCCGTCATAGATTTGGAAATCCGCAACCATTCCGCCAAAGTAAGGATCGCCCGCATAAAAGGATTTTCCGATATATCCGCTTGTGCCTGCAGCTTTTTTGATTTGATCGAGCGTAAAACCCCCTGCCGTGCTGGAAGATACCACCTCGCCGTCGATATAAAGCGTCAGCTTGCCGTCCGTTCCGGACATGACCGCTGTGACAAGCTTCCAATTGCCGGACTGCAGCGCCGGCGCTTTGGTCGATGCTTCATTGCGCCAGCCATTGGTGGCGATTCCGAGGCGCGCCGTGCTGTCAGCATTATATTTAGGCGTCATGTACAAATAATGGGTATCATTTTGCCCAAGCGCGAACAGCCATTCCGCTCCGTTCTTGCCGTTCCAATTAACGAGCGCCGACACGGTAACATCCGTCAAGCCCTCCAAAATACCCTGCGGCATTTCGATATAGGAGCTTGTGCTGCCTCCCGCGAAGCTGATTGCTCCCGCCGTATCGGACTTAAGCCACTCCGCGTTCTCCGGATTTACCCATTTGCCGTCATGCTGGCCTGTCTTGTCCTTTACCGCCGCTCCGTCCACATCGCTCATATCATAATGCACGATCAGCTCCGACTCGGAGGATGGGGGCGGATCTACTACGCCGCCTGTGCTTTCCGTAATCATAATCCAGCTGATTTGCGGATCGGAGCTGGATGCGCCCGCGTTTGCCAAGCGATGAACCGTCAGCTCCAGCTTCCCGTCATCAACGGCTACATTGCCATAGCTCATTACATCGCTTGCCGCCGTGAAGACGTAGCCGCTTGTCTTGACCGTCCCGTTCAAAATAATGTCGGCGATCCGCTGCCCGTTGGAATATTGGGACCATGGATCATATAGACCGACATATACATCGTAATTTCCGTTATCCATATCAAACCGGTACGATAAATCATCGCCGGAATTGCCCTTCAAATAGCGCAGGGACGTGAAAATATCACCGCTGCTCGTTCCCGATGCCAGCGTATTATCCCCGACATAACCCCAGCTTTGGTTGTTCGCAGGGTCGTATTTCTGATCGATTGCGTTGCCGTTTAGTACGTTTTCCTCGCCCATCAAGGCTATGATGTCCTTATAATCGGCTGTCTCCGCACCGCCAGCATGGACGAAATAGGCGCTGCCTTCCGGAATGACGTACATTTGATGCTCTACTTTTTTATTCGACAGCTCTGTCAGCGTCCCGCTGATCCGCACCGTGCCCGGCTTCTGGAAGACCGCTGCGTTTAGGCTCCATGCAATCGGCGTATCCTTGCTCGTTCCGTCCGACAAGGTCACGTTAACGGTGCTGGGGAACGTTGGTGCTGTCCCGATTGTTGTGCTGGCGGGGAGCGTTGTATTCACCGTTACCTTCCCCATGCCATCTAATAAATCCAGCGACCATTCCTCATGCCAACGGAGCGCAATCTCGTCATTTTGGCCAAACTCAATCGGCAGCCAGATGTAACGGGAATTTGCCAGATCATTTTGGTTCCAGCGATCGCCCATATAAATGAACTTCCCTGCAGCCGCATCGACCGGAATTACCTGCGTGCTCTGCGAGCCAAAGGTCGTGGAGCTGCCCGGCGCAACATCACGCATCGCCTTCCACGGTCCCATAATATTGTCCGCAACCGTATATTTGCCCACGTTCGGAGCCCAGCCGGTCGCGCCGGATGTAATCATGTAGTATTTGCCTTGATATTTGAACAAAGCGGGCGCTTCGCGCTGGGCAAGCGGAAATACGCGAACATAATCCACGCCGTGAACCGCCTTGTATTCCGTATCGCGCTCTTCGTTGCCGTCTTTGTGCCAGCCCACGACGTCGGTGTAAGAATCATTGAGCTTGGAAATATAGATCGTCAGGTTTTCCTCGCTCGAATACACCAAGTAAGCCGTTCCGTCATCATCTTTGAACAAGGTCATATCGCGTGCCATGCCCGGCTGATTGGGCTGACCGTCATCGGTTGCGCCCGCTGGAGCGCGATCCATGCGATGGCTCTCCTGATAGACGAACGGTCCGAGCGGCGAATCGCTGAGCGCGTAGCCCGCTTCAGCTTTCGCATAGTTGGCTGTTGACGTCGCGCTTGGGCCGTCCGTATGCATCCACATTACGTATTTTTTTGTTTTGTCGTTATAAATGACCTTCGGCCGCTCAATAATCCGGTCCGTGCCGATATCGTTCAAAATATCCGCCTGATCCGTTCTGCCTTCATACAGCCCGGAAATGAGCGGATCGTTAATGAAATCATCCGCCGATTCAATCGCGGTCAGCGCAAGTCCTTTGTCTTCCCAGTTGTACAAATCCTTCGAGACATAGACGCGCACGCCTCTGGCCGGTAAATAACCGTTTGTTTTATCCTCGCCGTACCAGTAATAAGTCTGCGTTTCCTCATCGTACATCATGCCAGCGCCATGTGCCTGAATAACTGCGCCGTTCGTATCCCGCCACACCGCGCCAGGCGTGAACGAATCGTACGGCTCGTTAACCGCAAGCTCCGATATCGCCTTCTTTAAAGCAGCGATAGCCGCGACGATCTGCTCCTGTACCGCGGGCTCCGTGATCTCGGCACTGCCGCTCGAAAGCGTCTGTTTCAGCGTTTTGCTCTCTTGAATGACACGGTTCAGCTCGTCAAGGCTGTATGGCGTGTAATCCGTATTTGACGCTTCTGCTTCCGCAGCGGCGATTTGAATGTCCAATTCAGAGAGCGGAACGGTAATGTTCTGCCTAATGATCAAATAGCTCACCAGCGGATCATTATGGTTTGTGAGCGCGGCGGCTGCCGGCCCTTGAATGCGCACATTCAGCTGTCCGTCCGTTACGCTGATCTTCCGGTAAGTGACGGCCTTCTCCGCCCCGTCGCCGCCGATCGCGAAATCGCCGCCCGATACGTTGTTTCCTTCCAGCAGCAGATTAACGCTTCGTCCGCTCCACGGATTTTTGAAGCCGAACGTCACGTCATATTCGCCGGGCGGAAGCTCGAAGTCGTAGGCCAGAGCCTTATCTCTCACTTGTGTTCCGTTGTAATATCTCAATGAGCCCGATTTTGCCGAGGCATCGCTTACGCTTGTCGCGCTCGTTGCCGTGACCAGGCCCCATGCTTTGGATGTAACCGGATCAACGCCGTACACCTTTTCTGTTACGGAGCTGTATAGACCGAGCTTATCCGAGCCCTCAGCAGTTGCCGGAGTCGGGTCCCCTGCATTTACGAAATAAAGAATGTAGTCGTTATCCTTCAGCTCCTGCTCCGTAAACTCGGCTGCCGTTGTTCCCTGTCCTTCGCTCGCTGCATATGCGGGCGCCAATGAGGTTAGAAACGACGCGAACATCGAGACGCACAGCGCCAAAGACAACCATTTCTTCTGTTTAAACAATCGTATTCCTCCTTCAAGCATGTTGATCGCTCATTCTGAATGCGCTTACAACTAGGATGGCAGAACGTCAACACGAATGATATCGAAGATGGTCTCCTTGTTCAACTGAACAATATAAACGGCAATGAACTCCATTCATACCCTCGTATTTCACTGCGGTCTACACAGCTATGTTCACTAAGGTTCACTTTTTTCACCCGCCCGTTTCACAAAAAAAGATGACACCTGCCGGCAGGCAGGTGTCATTCCCGCTCATTTTCCAGAACGGTTATTGCTTTAGCATTTAGAGGCCGTCATCCACGACCAGCCCAAAAATCGTGGCAAACGTAATCGCCTGCGCCGGCGATATGATGCAGCGGCGCAAATCCTCGAGCGCTGCCCCCAGGCTGTTAAACTCGCAGCTGCTGATATCGATGCCGCCAAGCTTAGTCTGCGAAAACTGCGCTTGGTCGATATTGGCTTCTTTCAAATAAAAGTTGGATAATGTCATATTGGACAGGTCTGCTTTGGCAAGCGAGGTTTTCTCGAACTTAACTCCCTTCGCATTGGAGAAACGAAGGACGGCATAATCCGCATAACATTGCTCGAACCATACGTTGCGCAGCGTCGAACCCGTAATATCCATGCCGAGCAGCTTGCAATTCTGAAAGGATACGCGGTGCAAAATGACTTCGCTCAAATCAATATTCGATAAGTCGCAATTGACGAACCGAACATCCGTAAATTCAGCTTTCCGTAAGCTTACGGCCCGGAACACGACATTTTGGAACACCACTCTATCGAAGCATGCCTTATAAGCCGATTGGTTATGAATGCCGCTATCCTCAATGATGCTGTCGCTTATCTCATACTCATCCGCCCACTCGTAATCCGGCACCGTCAATGCCGTGAGACCGTCCGGAATTTTAGGCGCATCAAGCTTTTTTTCCTTGCTGGACATCTAGCAAATACCTCCCCCTGCGGCAGTTCCTTTGCCGGCCGCTGAACCTAATTCCCATTATATACGATTACACCGGCCTGTTCGATGGCATTCCTTCGCTTCCGGTCTTGCTTCAAAGCAGCTCTCTGATGACTTATTGACCAGCCCCATCTATAATGAAGAAATTAATACTGTAAAAGGAAAGCAACCTCTGCGGTGCCGCAATGCTCGTATAAGAGGATTATGCTATACATATGGAGGTGCGCTATGAAATATGAAATGACGCTGGAGCAGCGCGATCACATCATGGGGCAGCTGTCAGAGGAACAACGCCATTTCATGCATCATGAGCTTGTCAGAGGCAGAAGAACGTTGTTTGCGAGGCAGCTTGCGCGAAAAAAATGCCAGTTTATCCCCGAGGATGCGCAGTTTGAGGATATTGCGGCATTTATCGAGGAATGGGACTATATCGGCTTCACCGACAGCGGCGAGGTTTCGCCGCATACGAAATGCGAATGCGGACGTTCGCTGCGCTACCAGCACCAGGTGCTGCATTTGCCGTCGAACACGATTCGCTATTTCGGCATCGAGCATCTGCAGCTGCATACGGGGATCGATGCGAAAGCCATCGCGGATATCATGAAGGGGTTCGATGTGCTGGACGGCGAAATGAACGAGGTGCTTAGCAAGTTCCGGGATGGCTGGCAGCTGGATCAGCATCTTTTTCTGCCGCTGCCGGCCGAGCTCGACGTTCCGCCTGATATTCAGGCCCATATCGATGCCAAGCTTCCTCTGCTCGATAGGCAGCTTGCCCGTATCCGCAGAAGGCTGCATGAGCTTGATGTTGCAAGCAGAAAAAAGCGGCTGGCAGCCGCTTTAACTTACTTCGATCAATCAGCCTCCGAAGAGGATGAGCCTGACTTCCCCGAGGCGGAGAGCATCCAGAAAGACGAAGGCAAGGAGAAAAACAGCGAGCCTGCTACTGAAAGCAATAAGCAGGGCGCCGATCAAGGCTCCTTTCATTTTGGAGAATACGATGCTGTCCAGGGGGCCTTCAGCTTTGGGGAAACGGACGGCGGCCAAGCGGCCTTCGTCTTCGAAGCATCAAACGGCAGCCAAGGCGCCTTCGTCTTTGATGAAGAGGAAGAAAGCCAAGGCTCGTTCCTGTTCGACGAGCCATCGGAGAATCCGGCGAATCAAAGTCGGGATGCGTCCGCTTTCGAGGAAGCCGGCAGGAAGCTCGGCGCCGCCGCGCGAAGAGAAAACGAGGTAAGCAGCTCGGATGCGAAGCGGTCAAGCCCCTTCTATCTGTCTCCCTCAGCCCAGCACGTCGTGGATGATGCCATCAAATACGGCCGCATCAGCACCCTTGCCATCTCCAACTTCCTCATCGAGCAAAAGCTCGTTCAGGACACGCGGATGTCTACCGGCAAGCCCGGCATTTATATCGCCGTTGCCGCTTACATGGACAAGCTTGCCGCAGCTGGCCAATGCGAGCTTGTGAGCAGCGATTCCGAGGATCGCGTCTATAAAAAGAACGAATAGAGAGCTTAAGCTTAACCTTTTACAGCCGAGCCGACGGTAAGCGCGTTCTCGACCTGTTCGCTGAACAGGATGTAGATCAGCACCGTCGGCAGGCTGGCAATCGTCATCGCCGCTCCTATCGCGCCCCAATCCGTCGTAAATTGCCCTTGGAAAAACAGCAGGCCAAGCGGCAGCGTCTTCAAGCTTTCTTTGGTAATCAGAATGACGGCCATCGTAAATTCATTCCATGAATTCAGAAAAATAAAAATAACCATCGTAGCGAGCGCAGGCTTAATGATCGGCAGCATAATACTGAAGAATGTCCGGTAAATGCTCGCTCCGTCAATGCAGGCCGACTCTTCCATCTCAATAGGAATGCTGCGGAAGAAGCCGTAAAACAACATGGAAGCAAATGAAATGTTAAAGGCAATATAAGGAGCTGTTCATAAAATAAACCGGTACGTTATATTTCGACCATGCCTCTACGTAGTTCTCAAAACGCAGATGCATAGGCGGGCCGAATGGGTTCGTTACGAAAATTTCATCATTGTTTTTCAGAGAATAAAAGATCATCCACACGAGCGGATATACCGACAAGAGGAATAATAATAAGCGGAACGTGGACATGCGTAATCTTATTGCGGATTAATCGGTTGCGGAACCATTCGAATCGTTTTAGCCGATTGTACACGTTCACCCGTTGTCCCCCTGAGCAGAATATGCTTCTTTTTTTACTAGTTTTACTAAATAAATCAACTTTTGAAGCTACAGTTTAACACGAAACTTGAGGTGGTTGGGATAGATATAAAAATTTCTCTCTCTTGAAAGAAAAACACCTTTATTGTTTGATGTCATAGAGGTGTCTATCAACCATGCAAACAATAAAGGTGTCTAATTTTAGAAATGGAAGGCAACTACCTACGAAGCAATTTATTCGATCAATCCCTCATCCCTCAACCACTGTTCGGCAACGACACGAGCTTGTTGTCCTTCCAGATCCACTTTGCCATTCAGCACCGACATCATACGATCATCAATTTTGCCAGCAAGAAGATTCAGTACTTCCTCAAGTTCAGGATGTGCTTGAAGTGTCTCCAAGCGGATGATAGGTACAGCGTAATAGGGTGGAAAATATTGTTTGTCATCCTTGATTATCTTGAGATTGAATGCTTCGATGCGGCCGTCCGTAGAGAAGGCGTCATTCGCATCCGTCGTTCCTTCTTTCACAGCGCTGTAGGTTAGCCCGGGATCCAGCCCTTTCACTTCCTTGAACTTCATACCGTAGGCCTGCTGCAGCCCCGGGTATCCATCCGGGCGCTCCAGGAATTCGTGAGTGGCGCCTAATGTAAATAACTGTGATTTTTTCGCCAAATCCGACAGCGTTTCGATTTTCTCCTGTTCAGCACGCTCCCTTTTCATAGCAAGTGTATATGTATTGTTGAAACCAATCGGCTTCAGCCAAGTGATATTGAATTTTTGCTCATAGGCTTCCTTTACCCTTCGGTATGTTTCCTCCGGCTTACCTCCGATTGGCTGCTCCTTAAGGACGGAGGTCCACCCTGTTCCCGTATACTCCGGGTATATATCAATATTTCCTTTGATCAAGGCATTATGTGTCACCTGGGATCCTCCAAGGAAAGGCTTGCGCACGACCTTCAAATCTGTCTTCTGTTCAATTAAGGTCGCCATCATATGAGTCAAAATATCCTGTTCGGTAAAATTTTTACCGCCGACAACGATTGAATCAGAACCGAACGGATTACCCTTCGCCACGATTCCTGCCAATATTGCGACAATCAGTGCTGTACCAAGTCCTATTTTCAATCCTTTGAAAAACTTGGATGGTCTTTTACTGCGCGTACGCAAGCCCTTCGGAGTAACGGCTCTCTCCATCCATCCCAGTAAGTAGTCAAAGAGGAGCGCTAATAAAGCTGAGGGAATTGTGCCCGCCAAAATCAATTCGGTATTGACCGTCGAGATCCCCCGGAATATTAAATCCCCCAAACCTCCCGCACCGACAAGCGATGCCAGCGTAGCTACGCCAATAAGCATAACGGTCGCCGTACGTATACCTGCCATGATTACGCTCAATGCAAGCGGCAGCTCCACCTTCAGCATGACCTGCATGCTTGTCATCCCCATACCGATCCCGGCTTCTTTGATCGGCTTCTCCACGTTCATGATGCCGGTATACGTGTTTCTCAGAATGGGCAGCAGGGCATAGACGGTCAAAGCAACGATGGCCGGAAACATCCCTATTCCGAGAATCGGAATCATAAAGCCGAGCAAGGCTAAGCTGGGAATCGTCTGAAACAAGGAAGCTACACCAATCACCGGTGCAGCCAACCTCGGAAAACGAGTCAGCAGCAGCCCTGCGGGAATCGAAATCACGATCGCGATTAAAAGAGCGATAAACGAAAGCTCGATATGCTCCATTGTCGCGCGGTAAATGTCCTCTTGCCTGCTTATAATCACATGCCAAAGACTCATGGCTAACTCTCCTTCAAATCTGCTTAAGCAGAGCATCAATTAGACTAGAATTGGTGACAAGGCCCGCCAACAAGCCGTTAGGATGTACCACTGGCAAGCTATACAAGCCATGCTGCCTCATAAGTTCCACAGCATCAGCCACTCCTGTTCCGGTTTGTACAGTCTGAATATCGGATTTCATAATGTCTTGGAGGGTTAAATCTTCGTGATGGTACTGCTCCGCGAGCAGCTCTTTCGTCACGATGCCTTTCAAAAACCGGTTCTTATCCGTTACGAGCAAGCTCGTCACCCGGAATTGCTTCATTAGCTTTGCCCCGTGAGCCAGACCGCGCGTCATGGAGATCGTCACCGGATTTTGAACCATTACATCGTCCACCGTCAGCTGCTCTGATTCATTCAACCGATTGCCTCCAATAAACGTTCGTACGAAATCATTTTTGGGGCGGCGCAGGATGCGGTCCGGCGTGTCTGCTTGAACGATTTCCCCGTCTTTCATCAACACGATACGGTCGGCGATTTTTAGCGCTTCATCCATATCATGCGATACGAAGACAATCGTTTTCTTAACTTCCTCCTGCAAATGTATCAATTCATCCTGCAGCTGTTCCCGGCTAATCGGATCCAGCGCGCTAAAAGGCTCGTCCATTAAAATAATCGACGGTTCTGCCGCAAGCGCACGAATGACTCCAATTCTCTGCTGCTGGCCTCCGCTCAACTCCGCAGGGTATCGATCCCGATATTGACTGGGATCAAGTCCAACCATTTCCATGAGATCGTCAATTCTCTGTTCATAGGAATTTTTTTCGATTCCCTTTAGTTTAGGTACGATTGCTATGTTTTCTTTGATCGTCATATGCGGAAATAAACCAATATGCTGGATGACATAACCGATATTTCTTCGCAGCTCGACCGGGTTTATGCGGGAAATATCCTTTCCTCCAATCAAGATTTGGCCGGAGGTTGGTTCGACAAGGCGATTAATCATTTTCATCGTCGTCGTCTTGCCGCAGCCGCTCGGTCCGATTAAGGTAATAAGTTCTCCTTCCTTAATCTCTAGATCAATGCCTTTTAGCGCAGTCGAACCGTCACTGTATCGTTTCGTCACATTTGTGAATTGTATCAATCAGACACCTCGTGTTAGTCAGGATAGAATTTCTGTTATTTTGACCTTGTGTTTCTTTTCTATACGATATATACCACTGCATCAAATGAACTGATTCTTGAATGGCATGGCGGAAGTTATTTTTTAACATCATAAATTAACTGCAACATTAACGGATTCATTACCGTTTTTACCTTTTGAAAAACAAAAAAATAGGACACCGAGGAGATTGAATGTGATGAAAAAAAATTATTTTGCTTTTATGCTCGTTATTGCGCTGGGATTGGTGCTGACCGCTTGCTCCGGAGCAAACTCGAATAACACCGCTAACAACAATACATCCGCAAATAAAGAGGAACAGGCCGTTACGACTAAAACGACCAAAGAAATGGTTGACGGCATGCTGGCCAAAATCGAGCAGCCAGCATTAATCGAAATGACCGGCGATATGGTTAAGCAAATGTACGATATCGACCCTGCTTTGCTTGAACAATATACGATTATGTCGCCGATGATGAATATCAAAACGAATGAAATGGCTGTTTTTAAAGTGAAGGATGCCAAGGATATCGCGGCAGTCGAAGACGGCATTAAGAAGCGTGCCGGCGACGTTCAAAAAATGTTCGAAACCTATCTGCAGGATCAATACGAAATCGCCAAAAACTATAAGCTCGTAACGAAAGGCAGCTATGTCTTTTTCGTAATCTCCGAACAAGCCGATCAATTCGTAAGTGAGTTCGATACTTTCTTCGAGCAAAAATAACGAGTATGGTATTCAGCAGCCTACTCTTCCTCTTTCTATTTCTGCCTGCTGTGCTGCTGCTTTACTTTGTATCCCCGTGGCGAATAAAAAACCTTGTTTTATTCGTAACGAGCCTCATTTTTTACGCATGGGGCGAGCCTGTATACATTGCGATCATGCTGCTCTCCACGGTAACGGATTACGGCTTCGGGCTGCTTCTAAGCCATCCGAAGCGAAGCAGCTTGCAGCGGAAATGGATTGTCGTCGCTTCCGTCATCGTCAATTTGACCCTGCTGGGTTATTTTAAATACGCTGATTTTCTCATTCAGAACGTGAACGCATGGCTGGGTACGCAAATCCCGTTAACCGAGCTGGCACTGCCTATCGGGATATCGTTTTATACGTTTCAATCCATGTCCTATATTATTGACGTTTATAGGGGTACGGCTAAGGCACAGCGCAATTGGCTCGATTTCGGCACCTTCGTCGCTTTGTTTCCGCAGCTGGTTGCAGGTCCTATCGTTCAATATTCGACCATTGCCGAGCAGCTGCGGCATCGTACCGTCGACACCGGAATGTTCGCCGAAGGCGTAAGACGGTTCATAATCGGTTTGGCCAAAAAAGTGCTGCTTGCCAACAATATCGGGCTGCTTTGGAATACCATTTCAAGTACCGGCACGGACACGATGCCCGTCTTGACCGCATGGCTCGGCATAATCGCCTTTGCCTTTCAAATTTATTTTGATTTCAGCGGGTATTCGGATATGGCGATCGGTCTCGGCATGATGTTTGGCTTCCGGTTCAACGAAAACTTTAATCGGCCCTATACGGCGCAAAGCATTACCGACTTCTGGCGGCGCTGGCATATCTCGCTCAGCACTTGGTTTAGAGATTATGTGTATATCCCGCTTGGGGGCAACCGGAAGGGCCCGTGGAAGCAGCTCCGCAACATTATGATCGTGTGGCTGCTTACAGGCATATGGCATGGCGCAAGCTGGAATTTCCTGCTTTGGGGTTTGTATTTCGGCGTCGTTCTCGTCTTGGAGAAATGGTTCGGCTTGAAGCTCTTGCAGCGATTGCCCGCATGGATTCGGCATGCGTACGCGCTGTTTCTAATTTTAATCGGCTGGGTGTTCTTTGCTTTTGTGGATTTACAGGATATGGGGGGTTATTTTGCCGCGATGTTCGGCGCGAACCATCAGCCGCTGTGGAACAATGAATCTTTGTATTTGTTATACACGAACGCTGTCCTGCTCGTGCTGTTGGTCCTTGCTTCCATGCCGAGGCGCAACGAAATCAAAAAAATCCGCGGCTTCGGACCGGTTATAGAGCTTGGCTGGCATGCGGTCCTCTTCCTCATGTCGGTCGCTTATTTAGTCGATGCAACGTTTAATCCGTTCTTATATTTCCGTTTTTAAAGAAAAAGGAGGCTCGCAGCTATGAGCAAAAAAACGGATCGCGCTTATGTCTGGGGCTTCGTCAGCCTATTGTTCGCCATGCCTCTATTATTTTTCATTCTGCCTGTTCAAGCATTCTCCGACATGGAGAACCGCACGCTTCAGAAAGCTCCCAAGCTTACTTGGGATCATATTTGGTCCAAGACATTTTCCGAAGAATCGGAAAACTATGTGACCGATCATTTCCCTTTCCGGACAAGTTGGGTATGGACTAAATCCGTGCTCGAGCAGCTTCGGCTGCAGCAGGAAAACAACGGCATCTATAAAGGCTCGGATGGCTATTTATTCGAGAAGCTGAGCAAACCGAATGAGACGGAAATCAAGGAATATGCAGCCGCGTTGAAGAAATATGCGCAAAACCATCCGGATGCGAGCATTACCTTCATACTGGCTCCAACCTCTATCGGCTTATATCCCGAGCGTTTGCCTTGGCTGGCTGACGCTTATCCGCAAAAAGAAGTCAACGGCTTTATCGGTAAGCAGGTGCAAGGCAGCATGTCCTTCATGGACGGCTTTGATTTTCTTAGTGCAGCAGCCGACGGCGACAAGCCCATTTATTATAAGACGGATCACCACTGGACCACCTACGGCGCTTACCTTGCTTATGCGGCTTATGCCGGGCAGATGGGCTGGACGCCCGTTCCCGAGGATGACTTCAATATTGAGACGGTCACCGACTCGTTTCTAGGCAGTTATCATACACGCAGCCAGTTCAGCGGTTTAAAACCCGATTCCATCCAAGCCTACAAAGACAAAAGCGGTATTCAAACAGACATGTATATTGCCGATACGGACAAAACGGTGCCGAGCATGTATGATCCGGGCTATCTGGCCAAAAAAGATAAATATTCGTATTTTCTCGGCGGCGTGCACGCGCTTATGACGCTTCACAGCGAGCTTCCTCCTGACAAAATAGACCTGGATAAGCTGCTCGTCATCAAAGACTCCTACGCGCATAGCTTCCTCCCTTTCCTGACACAGCATGTGCAGGATATCCATGTTATCGATATCCGTTACTATAATGGCAGCATCAGCGATTATATGAAAGAAAACGGAATAAAAGAGGTATTGATGCTTTTTAATACGACGACTTTTGTTTCGGAGCGTAATTTACTGAAATTGAAGTATTGATAAGCAAAAAAGGAGCAGCCGTGTTGGCTGCTCCTTTTCAAAATAAAAAAAGTTATTGCTCCAGCTTCAGAAAAGCCGCAAGCTCAGAACGGATCTCTGCCGGCGTATCCATATCGAGGAGCCGTTCGGTCAGCTGTACGCAGGCGCTGTGATCGAGCTTCCTAACCGTCTGCTTGATACGATGCACAGCCGAAGGCGACATGCTCCATTCATGCAGACCGAGACCGGCAAGCAGCGGAGCAGCAAGCGGATCGCCTGCCATGCTGCCGCACATACCCGTCCATTTGCCATGTTTATTCGAAGCGTCAATGACCGTCTTAATAAGCTGCAGAACAGCCGGATGGAAGTAATCGTACAAATAAGAGACCTTCTCATTCATCCGGTCCACCGCAACCGTATACTGTACCAAATCGTTCGTGCCGATGCTAAAGAAATCGACCTCTTTGGCCAAGCGGTCCGCTATCAGCGCGGCGGAAGGAATTTCGATCATAATGCCGATTTCAATCGCTTCGCCAATGCTCGCTCCCTCGTTAATTAACTGCTCGCGAGCCTCTTCGTACAACGCCTTGGCTTGGCGCCACTCGTCCATGCCCGAAATCATCGGAAACATGATCTTTACGTTGCCATACGCTCCGGCCCGAATAATGGCCCGCAGCTGCGTGAGAAACAGCTGCTTCTGATCCAGGCAAAGACGGATCGCGCGATAGCCGAGAAATGGATTCATCTCTTCGGGCAGCTGAAGGTACGGCAGCTCCTTATCCCCTCCGATATCCAACGTACGGATAACGACCGGGCGTCCTTGCATGGCTTCCGCCGCTTGGCGGTAAGCCTCGAATTGAATCTCCTCGGAAGGCATCTGGGAGGTGCTCATGAACAAAAATTCGGTCCGGTACAAGCCGATGGCCTCCGCGCCCTTCTCCAGCAAACCCGCTGCTTCCTGCGGTGTTCCGATATTCGCGGCAATCTCGAAGGCGAAACCGTCCTTCGTTACGGCAGCAAGGTCACGATATGCTTGTAAGCCTTCCTGCTCCAGCTGTTCAGCGGCAAATGCAGCCGCGAATGCTTCCTTCGTGGACTCCGCCGGATACAGAACGCATTCGCCGGTCGAACCGTCGATAATCATTTCTTCCCCATGCCGGATTTTCTCGATCGCCTCGCCTAATCCGAGTACGGCAGCGATCCCCAGCGAGTTCGCGAGAATCGCGGTATGAGACGTCTTGCCTCCGATGCGGGTTACGAAGCCAAGCACATATTGTTTATCCAATTGAACCGTATCCGAAGGTGTCAGGTCGTCGGCAACAATGATGACCTCGCTCGTTATATCGGACAACCGTGCGCCTTGATGCCCTACAAGCTGCGTCATCAGACGGGTGCCGACATCTCGTATGTCAGCCGCTCTCTCGCGCATGTATTCGCTCGCCATCGCTTCGAACAGCCCGGCTACCTGATTAACGATACGTCTGACCGCGGCTTCGGCCGACCATTGCTCGGTTTGGATGAGCTTCTGCATCGGCGGGTAAAATGCCGGATCGCTCAAGAAGCTAACCTGACCTTTCAGGATCGCGGCCTTTTCTTCGCCAAGCGTCTGCTTAGCGCGTTCAATGAGTGCGGTGAGCTCCACAACGCATTGCGCTTTGGCCTGCTCCAAGCGAGCCAGCTCTTGGTCCGGCTGCTCGGTCTTGCTCTCTTTGATGTCTTCAAGCTTTAATGGCTTATAGACAAAAGCCCTGCCTATCCGTATGCCCTCCGATACGCCTAGTCCCGTCAATCGCTGCTCGGTTGTTTCTGTCTTCATTTTGCGCTCCTCCTTGCTGCGGCTTCGTGCAAGCCGATATTATTCTTCGCCGAATCCGCTTGCTACCAGCTCGGAAAGCTCCGCGACCGCTTCCGCTTCATCCGGTCCTTCGGCTTGGATCGTAATAATGGCCCCTTTTTCCAAACCCAGCGTCATGAGATTAAGAATGCTTTTGGCATCGGCTACCGTAGTTGTGCCTTCCGGCATGATCAGAACCGTCGATTGAAATTGTGTTGCCTTTTCAGTAAAAAGCTGCGCGGGACGGATATGAAAGCCGGCAGTGTTTTGAATGACTACTTTTTGTGCGTACATGCGGTCAGGCCTCCCCTTTTGGTTATATCGTTTCAAGCAAGCTTTTTAGCTGGTCCGAATGCTCGACGGCCATCAGCTTCTCGCGGAATTCGGAATCAATGAGCTTACGCGACAATGCAATTAATATTTTCAAATGATCGTTGCCTTCTGCAGCTTCAGGTACGGCAATCATAAACACGACTTTAACCGGTTCTCCGTCAAGCGATTGCCATTCCGTAGGCGTCGATAGCTTAGCGAATGCGATGCCTGCCGTCGCGACACCGCTGGATTTGCCATGCGGAATCGCTACGCTGAATCCGATGCCTGTCGAGCCCGTACCCTCGCGCGCGAGAACTGCGTTCATGTATGCTTCCTTATCCGATACGGAACCGGATGCGGCAAGGCCGTCAATCATAGCAGCAATAATGCTGTTTTTATCATTCGATGCCAGCGGGATAAATATAGCCTTTTCGTCCAAAAGAGAGTTAATGTTCATGGTGTATTCCTCCTGAATATATAATTGTTTTAGAAAATAGGGGGAGGATTCCCCCCTATCCGTTTGTTTTCCCCTTTTATGCTTGCGTGCGCTGCTCAACCGGCTTTTTAAGTATGCTCAGCATGACCGCTGTCACAACCGTCCCGATGATGATCGCGAGCGCATACAGCGCCAGATGGCTAACCGCATTCGGAATCGGGAGAACGAAGATGCCGCCATGCGGTGCGCGCAGCGTTGCGCCGAAAGCCATCGACAAAGCGCCAGTAACTGCCGAGCCTACCACAATAGAAGGAATGACGCGGAACGGATCGCCGGCAGCGAATGGAATCGCTCCTTCCGTGATGAACGAAATACCGAGTACGGACGCCGCCTTGCCTGCATCCTTTTCTTCTTTTGTAAATTTATTTTTGGCAAGCAGCGTTGCAAGCCAGAGACCAAGCGGAGGCGTCATGCCTGCTGCCATAACCGCTGCCATCGGACCGAAGACATCGCTTGCAAGCAAACCTACCGCAAACGTATAAGCGGCTTTGTTAACCGGACCGCCCATATCGAACGCCATCATCGCGCCGAGCAATAGGCCAAGCAGTACGGCATTCGTCGTTCCAAGCCCGGTAAGCCAAGCCGTAAGACCATCCATAATCGCTTTAACCGGTTCGCCGATTACATAAATCATCATAAGGCCAGTGAAGCCCGACGCAAGAAGCGGAATGAGCAGGATCGGCTTCAAACCTTCCAGGTTGCGCGGAAGCTTAATGTTTTTCTTCAGGAAAAGCGATGTGTAGCCTGCCAAGAAACCCGCAAGGATACCGCCGAGAAAACCAGCCCCGATGGTCGATGCCAGCATGCCTCCGATGAGCCCCGGTGCGAGACCTGGCTTCTCCGCAATAGAGAAGGAGATAAAGCCTGCAAGAACGGGAACCATTAGGGCAAACGCCGACCCGCCCCCAATGTTCATTAGCGCAGCTGCGAATGTGCCTTCTACCTTGAATGCTTCGATGCCGAATATAAACGATAAGGCAATAAGCAGGCCGCCGGCTACAACAAGGGGAAGCATGTGCGATACGCCGGTCATTAGATGCTTATAAGGCCCGCTTCGTGCTGAGCTGCGCTCGGACTTCGACTGCTCTACCTGGTTCGCATAGCCGCCCGGAGCGGACGCTTGTTTGGCTAATGCTTCTTCCAGCAACCCTGCCGGGTTTTTGATCGCTTGGGCGACAGCCACTTTTACGACCGGCTTTCCTGCAAACCTAGATTCCAGCACATCCGTATCGGCAGCGACGATAATCGCATGCGCTTCCGCAATTTCCTGCTCGGTAAACTCATTCTCGACGCCAACGGCGCCTCTGGTTTCCACTTTAAGCGGAATGTTTTTTTCCTTGGCCGCTTTAATCAAAGACTCGGCGGCCATATACGTATGAGCGACACCGGTCGGGCAAGCCGTGACAGCAAGTATTTTTTTCATAGCTCAATAATCCTCCTTGGAATGGGCATATGTTTTTTTTAATAAGATGTGAGCGCAACCCTTTGAACCGAATGCATGACCTCTTGCAGAGTACACACCTGCGTGCCTGGCTTGGAAGCCGTAATCGTGCCCGCCGCGGATGTCCATCTCGCTGTTTCTTCGATTGATTTGCCTTCAAGGAAGCTGTATACCATTGCGGCAACCATGGAATCTCCTGCCCCTACCGTGCTTACCGGAACGATTGGGAACGGGCTTGCTCTCACCGCTTCCGTCCGGTTGACGAGAAGAGAACCCTCTGCTCCCATAGAGACAAGAACATATTCAATGCCTCGGTCAATCAAAGTTTTTGCCCCTCTGATTACTTCCTCCATGGTGCCGAGTTTCTCGCCAAGCAGCGCTTCAAGTTCATGAATATTTGGCTTTATAGCGAACGGGGATGCTTCGACACCGCGTGCAAGCGCCTCTCCGTCTGCATCAAGTATTGTTTTTATTCCCAGCTCCCGCGCAATCTCGATTAACGTTTGATAATAATCGGGCGGCGTACCGGGAGGTAGACTGCCGCCCAGAACGATAATAGACGCTTCTGCTGCCTTGGTTTTAAATAATTCCCGGAACTGCTCCAGCAGCGGAGCGTCAACCGCGAAGCCCTGCTCGTTGAGCTCGGTCGTCTGTTTCGTCGATTCATCGACCATTTTCAGATTAATCCGCGTCTCTCCTTCAGCCTCGATCATGGCGGAATGGACGCCCAGCTTCTCCAGCTGGTCGCGAATGACCTGCCCTTGATAGCCTGCCGTGAACCCCAGCGCATTGACTTCGATACCGAATAGTTTCAATACCTTTGCAACATTAATTCCTTTTCCCCCTGCATCGGTTCGCATCTCTTTGATCCGGTTTAACCCTCCGTACTCAAACTGTTCTACGGTGACGGTCTTATCCAATGCCGGGTTCAGCGTAACGGTGATGACTGAAGCAGCCGGCTTCATTGTACAGCACCTCCGTTACCAGCCAAGACAATAACGATTCCTTTTTCTTCAAATGACTGCAAAACAGTCGGCGAAGCTAACGAATCCGTAATTAATGTCGTGACATCCTCGATTTCCCCAAACCGGGAAAAGGAAACTTTTCCGAATTTGCTGTGGTCCGCTAACAAAATAACCTCATCAGCCGATTTAATCATTCGATTCTTTGTTGCGGCTTCAATAAGATTCGGCGTAGACAATCCGTTCTCGGCATCAAACCCGTTCGTTGCAAGAAACAGCTTATCGACATGTACCGATGCGATAGCCCGCTCCGCGAATGGACCAACCATGGCCTGCGTCTCCGGACGAAGCATGCCTCCCGTCAGCAGAAGCTCAATGCTCTTCTCATTCGCCAGCTCCTGTGCGACCATGACCGAGTTGGTCACCACGGTCAATCGTTGGAAGTTCTTTAGCAGCTTCGCTAAATGATACGTCGTAGTGCCCGAGTCCAGCATGATGGTATCGCCTTCGCGAATGAGCGACAGTGCCGCCTTTGCAATATCGAGCTTTTGCTGCTGAAAGCGATCCTCTTTCTCCACGAAAGAAGGCTCGCTACTGTTACTTTGCATAGCCGCTACCGCTCCGCCATGTGTACGGCGCAGCAGCTCCTGCTCCTCCAAATCGCTCAAATCCCGCCTAACGGTCGATTCCGATACTTGAAAATGATTCGACAGCTCCTGAACGGAAGCACGGCCGTGTTGACGAACGTAATCCGCTATTTGCCGCTTGCGTTCTTCTTCAAACAACATACAGTTTTGCCTCCTTGCTCAAATTATCTATTTGCAATGAGTGATCAGATTGTTTGTTCATTTGCTCATTTACTCTCGTTTGTAATTGTATATGACTATTTAGATATTGTAAAGCGCTTTCTTCGTGATTTTTTATGATCGTTATGCGTGGTATGTGTATCATGATGACCGATGCATGACTGATTCGAGCATGAGATAACTTACTAAATTTGAGAAACCATAATAAATTGAGTAAAATATAAGTTAATGAAGGGGGAGTATTTAAATGGCCGATTTGGCAGCTAACATGGAAATAGGAATCAGTACATTTTTGGAGACGACGCCGGACCCGGTAACAGGTGCAGTCATCAGCCATGCCGAGCGTCTGCGCAACGCGGTAGAAGAAATCGTTTTGGCCGATCAGGTCGGACTCGATGTATATGGGATTGGCGAGCATCATCGCGCAGATTATGCAGGTACCTCGCCGGCAGTTGTATTAGCGGCAGCGGCAGCCATGACTAAGCGTATTCGGCTTACGAGCGCGGTAACGGTTCTGTCCTCTGACGACCCCGTTCGCGTCTACCAAGCCTTCTCAACCCTGGACGGCATTTCGAATGGGCGGGCTGAAATTATGGCGGGACGAGGATCGTTTATCGAATCCTTTCCGCTTTTCGGTTACAGCCTGGATGATTATGAAGAATTGTTCGAAGAAAAGCTGGAACTGCTCCTTGCCATTCGAGACTCGGAGAAGGTAACTTGGCGAGGCGGCCATCGTCCTGCGATCGATAATCTCGCTGTCTATCCAAGGTCCGTTCAGAGCCCGCTCCCTGTATGGATTGCAAGCGGCGGAAATCCGGAGTCGGCTGTCCGGGCAGGCACGCTGGGCCTTCCTATCGCTTTTGCCATTATTGGCGGAATGCCAGAGAGCTTTGCACCGCTTGTCGCACTCTATAAACAAGCCGCGGCAAAGGCTGGGCATGATCCGAGCAAGCTGTCCATTGCGACGCATTCGCATGGATTTGTGGGCGACACGACCGGGCAGGCAGCCGATTCGTTTTTCCTACCGACGCAGGCCCAAATGAATGTTATCGGCCGTGAACGCGGCTGGCGGCAAAATTACAACCGCGAAGCTTACGATGCCGCGCGCAGTCTTCGCGGGGCACTCTACGTCGGCGATCCGGAATACGTCGCCGAAAAGATTCTCCTACTGCGCAAAAATTTAGGAGTTACCCGTTTCTTCCTGCATGTCAATGTAGGAACGATGCCGCATCGCGAGGTTCTGCATGCGATTGAGCTTCTCGGCACAAAGGTGGCGCCTATCGTACGCAAAGAGCTTGCGCGAAGCGAGTCTTAAGTAAGACTGCACCGGATTAGCTTCTCCAAAAAAAAAGAAGTGTACGGGCCGATTGGCGGCCTGCACACTTCTTTTTTTACGCTCTTCTTTTGGATGGGGATAAACCTCCCCCTCCTATGCGCGTAACAGCAACATAAAGCTTACTTTCGTGTCACATGTACTAACAGGATAATACGGCGCTATATTTATACATCCACTAAACTTTGATTATTTTTGTCTTAGATAAGAAAAGACGTTAATCCAGAAAATGCATCCCAGCAAAATCTGAATTCCGCATTCTTCAATATTTATCCCCGACCCGCTCAGAAACACTCCTGTAAAAAAGCCAAGCACGATACTGATCAAAACTTCCAGCAGCCTGGTTTTCATTATACAATCCCCACTCCTTTTAAAAAAACAACATACTCTAAAGACGGCTAAACATGCATTTAGTTGCGTTCATTCCTCCGTAATTTCAAGCCTTATATTACTTTCAAGTAACTATATCACTCTAAAGTGCGTACTTTTTATTCCTCGCCGCAACATTCACAATGAGGTTGAGACCATAACGGATGAGGAGAGAAAAACTTATGAAAGCACAAGAAACGCTGCCGCGCAAAACGGCGCTTGTCATTGGAGCCAACGGAGTTATTGGCAGGAATTTAATCGAGTATCTCGAGCAGCTTCCCGATTGGGATATCATTGGCGTATCGCGGCGTGGCGGGGACTCAAGCAACAAAGGCCGAACTCGATATGAAGCTGTCGATCTGCTAAATGAAAGTGATACGCGCGAGAAGCTCGGCCGTTTAACGGAAGTCACCCATATCTTTTATGCTGCCTATCAAGACCGTCCTACTTGGGCCGAGCTGGTTCCCCCAAACCTCTCCATGCTCGTCAACGTCGTCAATGCAATCGAGCCGGTCGCTTCGGACCTTCGGCATATCAGCCTCATGCAGGGCTACAAAGTATACGGCGCACACTTAGGTCCCTTCAAGACACCCGCCCGTGAAACAGACGCCTATCATATGCCGCCGGAGTTTAATGTCGACCAACAGCAGTTCCTTGAACGGCGGCAGCCGGGAAGCGACTGGACCTGGTCTGCGCTCCGCCCTTCCGTCGTATGCGGGTTCGCATTGGGCAATCCCATGAACCTAGCGATGGTCATTGCCATTTATGCATCCATTTCGAAGGAGCTTGGGCTGCCGCTTCGTTTCCCCGGAAAACCAGGTGCCTATAACAGCTTGCTTGAGATGACCGATGCAGGCTTGCTGGCAAAAGCCACCGTCTGGGCGGCCACGGATGACCGCTGCGCAAACCAAGCGTTCAACATCACGAATGGCGACCTGTTCCGATGGAATGAGCTTTGGCCTAAGATTGCTGCAAGCTTTGGCCTTGAGACAGCGCCTCCGCTGCAGATGTCTCTGGATGTGGTTATGGCTGATAAAGAGGAGCTATGGAAAGCCATGGTGAAGAAGCATGGTTTAGTGGATAACGCCTATAAGGATGTTTCCTCCTGGCGGTTTGGGGACTTTGTATTTTCTTGGGACTATGATTTTTTTGCGGACGGCACGAAGGCTCGCCGTTTCGGCTTTCATGAATTCATGGATACAGAAGCGATGTTTCTGAATATCTTTGAGGATTTGCGGCAGCGTAAGGTCATCCCTTGACCTATGGCTTCTTACAACAAAACCGGTCTCTGGCATCCAGCGACCGGTTTCTATTTTTAACGAATTAATTTTCGTCCATTCGAGGCGCTCCGGCCAAAATCTTGATCTTATCGCCGTAAGCGCGCTCGGCATGCCGATCTCCCCATCTGCACATGAGATGAAGAATCTCTTTTAGGCTCCAGCCGTACTCCGTCAGTTCATACTCGACCTTGGGCGGCACTTGATTGTATGAAATCCGGGCAATTATGCCATCGTCTACCAATTCCTTCAGCTGCTGGGTAAGCACTTTTTGCGTTACCGAAGGTAACAGGCTCTTCAGCTCGCCGTTGCGTTTCTTGCCGAACGTCAGATGGAAAAGTATGACCTGCTTCCACTTTCCACCGATGACCTCGAGCGTTACCTCCACTGCCGTATTGTACGTTTTCCCCGGTTCCAGCATAGGTTCACATCGCCTCCCTGCCCTCTACGATATCGCCTTAAGCCTGTGGGCGCAAGTATCGCCTATCCTGTAATCGTTCAAGGTAGCCGTTGTTTTATTGTTTTCATCAGCGTTATCGAAAATGCTGCAATCGCAATCAACCCTTTCCGGCTAAAACGAATAACCTAGTTACGATTACAATGTCTCGATTTTGAACTATACTATTTATATAGTGCTGCTTGCATTTAATATAGCTAACTGCGAAAGGCGGAGATAATAATGAAAATAATTGTTGACCAGCTGGCTGAATCTAAAGTAGCTATTATAGAAAGCGATGAGATCGTCATCCATGATGTACAAGGAGCGCTCGACTTGATGGCTTCCGTTAGATACCATGAGGATTGCTACAAAATTGCAATAAACAAGTCGAACATCACCGAGGATTTCTTCGAGTTAAAAACGCGGCTTGCCGGTGACATTTTGCAAAAGTATACGAACTATCGGGTTAAGCTCGCCGTTATTGGAGACTTCGACGTCTATGACAGCGAAAGCCTAAAGGATTTTATTTTCGAGTGCAACAAAGGCAATCAGGTATTTTTTCTGAAAGATTTGCCGTCCGCGCTGCAAGCCCTCCACCATGCCCCGTGACCGCATCAGCGATGTGGTCTATATTTTCTTCAACTTTTGAAATAGGCTCAAAATAAATCCAGCTGCTCCACTACCGGAGCAGGCGGTTCATTCGGGCTCCCGCCATCCGGACGCGTCAATCCCAGCAGCTCCATCAGCCGCTTGGCGTTACCTGCCGCGTCTCCGCCGGAGTTGTTGTTAAAAATAACATGTATATGCTTGCTCTGCTGCTCCAGCAGCCTCAGCTTATCAACCCAGTCCTGCAGCTCGGCCTCGCTGTAACGGTATAAATAACGGACCTCCCGCCAATTCGGAGCGCTGGCCTGATTCCAGCCGGAAACGTTTCGGCCGTGGAACCTAACGACAGTGGCCTCGTTATCCGTTGCCTTCAGCACCGTCGGAATCGAGCCGATTCCCGCCTGCGGCTCGTCGCACACGCTATGCATCCATTGCTCCCGCTCCATGAATGCCAGTGTTTTCTCCCTATACTCTTCGGTAAACCAGCTTTGATGGCGAAATTCGAGCGCGCAAGGAATTCCGCTCATC
This sequence comes from Paenibacillus sp. LPE1-1-1.1, assembly GCF_040676435.1. Taxonomy (NCBI): domain Bacteria; kingdom Bacillati; phylum Bacillota; class Bacilli; order Caryophanales; family Paenibacillaceae; genus Paenibacillus; species Paenibacillus sp. LPE1-1-1.1. The sequence goes on along the minus strand of NZ_JBEGHY010000012.1, from coordinate 347,933 downwards.
CGCGCCTTCGTTTCCCTAAGAATGCGTACGTTTGCCTGCGTGCAATCGAACCAAGGCGGATATTGGAACAGCGCTGCCGTCAATCGGCCTGCCGCTATCACCGGTTCCAGCATTTCCCGAAACGCCGCGAACATCTCGTTCGTTTCAGTCGCCGGTATGGTTGGACCCCGCTGATGCCCCGTCATGCCCTGATAAGCCTTCACGAGAAAATGCAAATTTTCGGGCGTATCCTCAAGCCATTTTGCAAACCGCTCCTTAGACTGGATCGCATAAAAAGTGCTGTCTACCTCCACGAGAGGAAAATGCTTCGCATATTGCCGCAGTTTACTGCCGGCTTTGGCAACGGAGACATACAGCTGATCATGATCGCCCCAGCCGGCTAATCCAATATGTATCGGCATGTCCTTCCCCCCATTTCCGCTTTTTAACTATTATACCTAACTTTTATGCAGGAAAAAAACAGCCCCCTTGTAGATGGATCTACTAGAGAACTGTTTTTCGTTTCGTTCATAGGCTGCCGCTTATAGATACCGATACTCCGAAAAGGCAGCCGCTTGTCCATTGTACGCACCGTCATCATCGACCAAATTCCAAACCGTCGCTTTCAGGATATAGAACCTTCGTCCCGTACTTGAAATACGGATGCCCGTGTAATTGTCTACATAGCCGTTTGCCGTTACCGCTTCAAAAAAACGGTCCCGCTCCTGCCGTTCCATAGGCTCTGCCGTAAGTCTCGATGGCGTACTCGTGAACGTCTCCCCATCCATTTCCCAAAGCTCAAGTCCGCGCCGATTGCCATAATTCAGTACAGGATCGGTCTGCGTTCCATGTGACAAAATGACGATCGGCGCTTGAAATAGCTGATCTCTCAGACTCTCGCCCGGCACAAGCGCCAGAAGCTCCTTGCCTGTCCATTTCTTGAAGCTATCCACCAGCAGCTTGGCATGCTCCTCCGTTGCTCCAACGCCGGTCAGCGGTATTTGCATCCTGATGTTCCTCCCCGTTTTGTTCGCTTCCATTTATATAACACGGGGAGCAGCGCATGTCTACTTCTTGTTGACCCAGCTTATGCTTATAGCTCCATTAGGCTTGGTTTAGCTTCCGCAAGCGAAGCAGCGCCGTCAGGATAATCAAAAAAGCAGCAAGCGCCAGCATCGGAATCGTTATAAAACCAAACCAATTTAAATAATCGCCCTGGCAGGAGACCGGGCCGCAGGCTGCAAGCGGCGAGTCATGCGGCAGCTTTTGCAATACCGAATGATAGAGTGAGAAGCCTCCTCCTATTACCACAAGCGGAAGAGCATAGGAAACGATGCCCGTATCCCCCTTCGCATACGCTATGCCAAGCAGAATCGCCAGCGGATACATGAAAATGCGCTGAAACCAACAAAGGCTGCATGGCGCAAAATGCATCACCTCGCTCAAATACAAGCTTCCCGCCGTCGCTAGGACAGCCGCTGCCCAAGCAAGAAACAGCCCATTCGATTTTTTCTTATTCAATTGATCATCCAGAATGTACTCCCCGCCTTCCTCGAGCATTCATGCTTATGTTTATTTTGGCTCAAAGGAAGGAGGAAGGCATGACCCGAAAGAGCTATTGCATTTCCTTTATCATCCATCCAAGTACGGGTACGACTTTCGGCGTCGGCGGAAGCTCCACCTCTCTCTGTAAGCGCACATATGTGCTTACAGCGACCAAGTAACCATGATTTACTGCCTGTAAGCACACCAATGTACTTACAGCGGCCTTTCGGCGTCGGCGGAAGCTCCACCTCTCTCTGTAAGCGCACATATGCGCTTACAGCGAACAACTAACCACGATTTACTGCCTGTAAGCACACCCTTGTGCTTACAGCGGCCTTTCAGCGTCGGCGGAAGCTCTACCTCTCTCTATAAGCGCACATATGCGCTTACAGCGAACAACTATTTCCGATTTCAATAAATCGGGTGGCGCGCTGAGTTAAATCGTTTTCTTAGCGCTCCCCCCCTCTCAGCAGCCGAAACAATTGGCGAACTGCCAGCTCCAACAGCGCTTCTGCTTGATTTATGCACGCCTCCAAAGAGGCAGGCTCTTTCACGATCGAGAAGCAGCCGTGAAACCTCTTCTCCAGCTCTTCCATCTGCTCTCCCAAGCTTCCAGACAGGAGAATACAGCGCGAACCCGCTTCTTCGGTTACAGCCGCTACATGAATCGGCAGCTTGCCGTATAGCGTCTGGCTGTCGCTTCGCCCCTCGCCCGTCAAGACCCAATCGGCGCCGCGAACCCGCTCCCGAAGCTCTGCGACACTCATCAGCCAGTCCGCGCCGGATTCCAGTACTCCGCCGATCGCCAGCATGGCGAAACCAAGTCCTCCGGCTGCTCCCGCACCCGGCTTCGATTGCCATGAGGCACCGGCAGCCGCTTCGATAAGCGCAGCGTAACTGCCCATTCCCTTGTCGAGCATGGCCTGTTGTTCGGGACTTGCGCCTTTCTGCTTGCCGTATATCATCGTAGCTCCGTCAAGCCCGCAAAGCGGATTGCCTACATCCGTCGCAACCGTGATGGCGCTGTCCGCCAACCGAGGATCGAGACTGCTCAGCCGGACTGAGACCGCTCGTTGCAATTCGCCGCCGCAACCGGACAAGCTTCGGCCTTCGCTATCACGAAAAACAGCGCCAAGCGCGGCCAGCATGCCCATGCCCCCGTCGTTCGTCGCGCTGCCGCCGAGACCAACGACGAACCGGCGGATGCCGCAGTCAAGCAGTTGCATGATCGCTTCGCCGACGCCGCGCGTGCTGGCACCAATCGGATCAAGCCGGCCGGCCGGCACCATCGTAATTCCGCATATCGATGCGACCTCCAGCACCGCAGTCAGTTCGGCTGACTGCCTCTCCCGAATCAAGCCGATTACTGCCGAAGCCGGTTCTCCTAAAGGCCCGGTAACTTGCAGCGTCTCGTAGGTTCCGGAAGCTGCATCCACCGCAGCGACGACCGTTCCTTCACCGCCGTCTGCCAGCGGGATAACGTCACATATTGCATCCTCGAAGACGGAGCCGATCGCCCTAGCGGCCGCGGCGCCCGCCTTGGCCGAGCTAAGACTGCCTTTAAATGAATCGAATGCCAGCACAACCTTCATACGGTATAATCTCCTTTACGCATAAATCCCTGTCTAAGGTTGCCTTAAATACTGGCTACATCGAGTAAAGTTCTGACAGCTTTACCCTTGCCCCGCGCCTTGAGCTTTCGATGGCGCCCAGCATCATCGCAACGCTGTGAATATTGTCATGAATATCCGTCTCCGATCTTGTGCCGTTACGATAGGAATCGAACATTTCGTCTAGGCAAGCATCGCGCCGCTCAGCCCCACTCCAGCGGAGATCACCGTTTATACTTGCAAGGCCGCCTCCGGCTCCTTCATTCGCCGTTTGAAAATGCGGCATGTTGTCGCCGTCCCAGATAGCTGTTCCTTTGGAACCGCTGAGCCGCCAAGAACCCTCCCACGAGGTGGGAAACCCTTGCGCGCTCCAACTCCCGTTATATGAGAAAGCGGCTCCGTTCTCGAATTCGAAAAAGCATGCTGCGGACGATGCACCCCGATACCAGGAACCCTCCGGATTGAATTCATGACAATAAACGGCAGTTGGTCTCGCGTCAATCAAATATCTAGCCGCATCGAATGTATGAATAGCCATATCAAGAATAAGCGGATGCTCCATCGTTTCCCGAAAGCCGCCGAAGCGCGGACCGAGGAAGAAGTCGGCTGCAACATAACCCGGCTTGCCGATTATTCCTTCATCTAGCATCGCCTTAAGCGAACGGATTTCCTTCGTAAACCGCCGGTTCTGCATCACAGCGCAAAACGCGCCTGTACGCTTCGAAATGTCAATCAATCGCTGCGCATCCACCATTGTCGTAGCCATCGGTTTCTCCATCATGACGCCGGCGCCCATCTCCATTGCGACGCACGCATTACTGGCATGGGCATCCGGAATCGTGGTATCAAGCAGCAACACGGCTCTCGTCTCCCGAATGGCCTCCTCTACCGTAGAGTAGACCGGAAGCTTCAAGCCAAATCGATCATTCATAGCCGCAGCGCTTGCCGGCGCAACGTCGACAAGTGCGACCGGCTCTGCGTCCTTTCGCTGGAGCGCATAATCCAGCCATCTCCCGCCCATTTGTCCGCAACCAGCCAGCACTAGCTTAATGGTATCCATTCCTCGCAGCCCCCCTTCGCGCTATAGCTTCCCGTTTCCGTAGCGTATACGGGGATTCGACACATACTCTCCGCCGCGGCATCGCTTCAAATATTGCAGCGCATAGACCTGCCCGCTCATCTCTAGTTCGTCGCGGTACACCGGATCATGCCGCCCTTCAATGTCGATGCTGCCTTGATACCCGTGTTGCATCAAAATCGTAATAACGTCGGCCCAATTCGTATCCCCGAACCCCGGAGTCCGATGCCAGACGAATGGTTGCGGACCGTGAATGCCGTGCTCCCGCACCACATCCCAGGCGATCGTCGCATCCTTGCCATGGACATGAAAAATTTTCGTCGCCCATTTGCGTAGCTGCGGAATCGGATCGATTAAGCTAACCATCTGATGACAAGGCTCCCATTGCAGGCCGATATTGTCATTTGGCAGCGCGTCGAACATCATTTCCCAAGCTATCGAATTATGCGCGATGTTCCAGTCCCCTTTATCCCATGTCCCGTTCATATCGCAGTTTTCGAAGGCAAGTCTAACGCCTCTAGCTTCGGCACGCTTGGACAGCTCGCCGAATACCTCCTTATACTTAGGCAGCGACGCGGTGATCGGTTCATCCGTCAGCCTGCCGGTAAAGCCTGTAACCAAATCCGTGCCGAACAGATGGGCGTGATCGATTAACCGCTCCCAGCTCTTCAAAGTGTCCTCGTTATCTCCTTTACCCGTTAACGGATTTCCGAACACAGTCAAGCTGGATATTGAAGCGTTGCTTCCCTCCAGCAGCGCGCTGACACGCTTCGCCTGCTCGGCCAGATCGATTGCCCCTGTCGTCTGCCAGTGCGTAAGACCGAAGCTTTCGAAGCCATGAGCCAAATAATGCGGAATCACTTCTTCGGCGTATACCGCCTTTAGAAGTGCGCCGATCGGTAAATGCATCATCCTTTTCACCTCTCCCTGTATGTTTCTTTGCTAATCCCATGCTTGGAATAACGCATGGGTCCCTTTATCGGCAAGACCCGCGGCCGCGATACGCTCGTACAGCCCTTTGGCAAGCGTCAATCCCGGCAGCTCAATGTCCATTTCTTCAGCAGCGTCAAGCGCGATCCCCATGTCCTTAATAAAATGCTTCACGAAGAAGCCCGGCTCGAAGTTGCCCGCTATAATACGCGGCGCCAGGTTGCTTAATGACCAACTGCCCGCCGCACCGGACTCGATGCTGGCCAGTACGCTGATCAGATCGAGACCGGCATGTTTCGCGTATACCAAAGCTTCGCAGACGCCTACCATATTGGAAGCGATAGCTATTTGGTTGACCATCTTCGTATGTTGACCGGCGCCTGGTCCGCCCTGAAGCACGATGTTTTTGCCCAGCAACCGCAGCAGCGGCTCTACCGACTGGAACGCTGCCGAGTCGCCGCCGACCATGATTGACAACGCTGCGTTGCGCGCTCCCACGTCGCCCCCCGACACCGGAGCGTCGAGCGCGTGCAGACCTCTTAAAGCAGCTGCTTTCTCAATCCGCTCAGCAAGCTTTGGGCTGGACGTCGTCATATCGAGCAAATACGCGCCCGGCTTCGCGGAATCCACGATGCCGCCTGCTTCCAAATAAAGCTTCTCCACGTCTTTCGGATAGCCAACGATCGAGAGGATGACATCGCACGATGAAGCCAGATCACCAGGCGTATCATGCCAGATCATGCCAAGCGCAAGCAGTTCTTCAGCCTTGGCTTTCGTTCTCGTAAAGATATGAACCTCGCAGCCGCCGTTCAACAAATTTTTAGCCATGCTGCTCCCCATTACGCCGGTGCCAATAAAACCGATTTTCAACCCTTTCACATCCAGCATGCTCTTATCCGCTCCTCGCACTTTATTTTTATTGTTCGACTATTTTGACAACTTCCCACACTTCGAGCTTTGGAACGGTGAAGCGCAGCTCCCCGCTCTCTATGCGAAACGGAATATCGCCGCACTCAAGCAGCCCTTTTACGGCCGAAACACTCTCTCCCTGCAGCGCTGTGAGCGGAATGGCTGCTTCGATGTGATACAAAGGAATCGTCGAAGTAAGCGGCCTTCTGCCTGTTCCATTCACGAAATGAATAAGCAAACCTTCTTCGTTACGGTATAGCGTGGCCTGCAAGCCCGTTATAGACGTAACATGCAGCAGCCGCTGCTCGCCAAGAACGAAATCCAATGCATTGTCCAGCAGTTGGTAATGCTCGCCAAGCTTAAATTCATTAATGAGCTGACTTAACGAAAACGGAATATAGAGTACGCTTCCGTTTCCTCTCGTATGGTGAATCGCCAGCGGAATGTCGGTGTGCTCCACAGAAAGCGACGCCCTTTCAGGAGGCGCTCCGACGCTTTCGAGCGGCGAGAACGGCGGCACAAGCGTTGCATACACAACGGCTCCTTCCACCGGCTTGCAATACGCGACGCGTCCGCGGTGCGGAATGAGCTCGGTTTCTTCCAACCCTCTCTGCAGCGGATTGCCTGCGCCGCCTTCAAACCGAAGGTAGCTGGCGACGAGCGATTCGCTGATCGTGACGGAAGGTCCGATGCCAAGCAGCTCATGCAGTTCTACGCGTACGGCTGCGCTTGCATTCACGGCGCCTTCGACAATAAGATTCCCGCCCTCTTCCACATAGGTCCGCCAGCGGGCAACTTCCGCTTCGCCGACCGGATAATGCTCCGGAACGATTAGGGCACGGTAACGTCGTAGCGTGTTCAACTCCGCCTGCTCTTCTGGAATAATGTCGAACGGAATTTGGCGATTGATTAGTCCGTCCGCCCAGCCCTCCGTAGAAGGCCGCGCGCTCCACAGCAGCGCCGCTCCTGCAAGCGATTCCGCGCCATTCATTTCGTTTTCGATTTTTGCCGCTTGGCTGTTAAAGCGAGTAACCGTTTGTATAATCCTTTTATCACGAATCGTATCCGGAATACCTGTAAGCGAGTGCCAGATTTGACCGCCGTATGCTGGAATTTGAGTCAGCCAAAACGCGTAATCAGCCGGAGGAAGGCCTGTGTGCCGCCAATCCATGCCGGGGCAGGAATGCACGATGCCAAGCGGCGCCGCGCCGCCCGATCTGGAACGGCCGAGCTTAATGCTGAGGGCCGGCTTCCAAAACTCAGGAATATTTTTACTGCCTTGGGACAGTACATTCTGCGGCTCGGTGCACAGCAGATCCGCTGCCGCTTTACGATCCTCCAGCCGTTCGTTAAATAGATTGTAATAGCTGATGACCGGCACATCCGGACGAATCGACTTGATCGTTCCGCCCAGCAGCTCCATGTTATGCTTCAAGCAGATCGAACCCCATGAGCGGTCAAAGTCCGCGGATTTCGCAGGCATCGGAACATCGAACAAGTCCATGTACTTGTCGCGGCAACGCCCGCATTGGCATGGGATTGTACCTGGATTGTTGAAGAAAACTCCGTCGATATCGTATTGGCTCAGCATCTCAGTGAGTACGGGCGCCGCCACGTCCTCGTTGCGGTAACCCGCGTTAATGCAAGTCGACATCAGCAGCGACCAATTGCCAGGTCGATTCGCGCCGATTATCTCCGGCTCGCCTTCGCTGTTTCTGACGAACCATTCAGGCCGCATCTGGTAAACCGAATCGTCCGCTTTACTGAAATCGACGCGCGCGACGAATTTCAAATTGTCATGATGGAAAGCTCGGATAACCTCATCCAGCAAATCCATATGTTGCGGCAAATATTCATTAACATGGTGAAATGGAACATGCGACGGATACCAGCCGTATATACCACCGACATTGAATACGATTGTGTTGGCTCCCATCTCCTTCAATTGCCTCGCTAAACGCTCGGGATCGATAAGTGCCGTATCCTTAACCTGCAAATTTGGTTGAATAATGCGAAGCGGCTGCTGCCACCATACTTGAGAACTCATGCTTCCAACCTCCGTTTCAAAATAAATAAGCAACATTTTACATGAAATGATAAGCTCCGTAAGCGTGCAACTCAGCGATACGAACAACGACGCGCTGCTCTCCTCGAATGTCCAGACTTGCTTCGGCTGACTCGCCAAGTCTCTTAACAAGGCTTATGTTAGGTGATCCATAAATTTCCACTTCAATGCCGGTCATAGGAATCGGAGCATCGTAAGTGACTCCGTTAAATCCGGATAAATTAATCAATTGCAGTAAACTCGTGCCGTCAGGCAGTTGATTATAAGTGATTTCCACACTGGAATGCGCATTTGTTCTCAACCGTCTATCACCGCTAAGCAAATGATCCAGTATGCCCGTAACGAGCTCCTTATGATCCGCAAAGCCGTGCAGACAGTACAGTTCGCCTGCATTGAAGCCAAGGTAGGCTCCTCGTCCCTTTCCACAATCTGAACACGGATTTGTAATACCCAGACCATAGCTTTCGGTCACCTCATGTCCGTAAGCGCGCTCAGGCGGACCAAAGGAAGCCGGCGCTATAAGCGGCAAATTCTTTATCGTATCACCGCTATAATTAATTAAAGTAAATGCGCCGTTTACGATGACCCAATCGCGCTTTCGCAGCTTTGGAAACATCGATTTATTATCGACGAGCACATAACCGGCTGTCGTATCATGCATTACGCCGGCCAGCTTCGCCTCGAACAGCGCCAGCAGCGCCTCTGGCTGCTCCGCCAGAGAGCCTCCGGTCGCCGCAATATGGATGCCGCGATCGCGCAGTACCTCCAGCGCTCTCAGCTCATCGTCTGCAAGCTCCGCGATTCCTGGTAAAATGACGACCTTTGCCTCCGTATCGGCAACAATATGCTCCAGCCTTTCTTGATGGACGACATCAAAGAGCAGATGCGATTCCTTCAGCATTTTAAACACACCAAGGTATTCCTGCCTGGAATTCCGCTTCATGGACGACGACGGCTTCACCAATACGATGTCCGCGACGGAACGGAATTGTCCGAACAGCTCTTCATTCTCCCGATGGAAGCGAAATACCTGCTTCACTTTCTCTATATTCGCTTGATCCGGATACCCCTTAAACGCTCCGATAATGCAAAAGTCGAGCCCCGAGCCGTTCGCGATATTTTCATACAGCCGAATTTCCGTTTCATAATCCGACACTCCTGTGAAGCGATAGGTCAGGTCGATTGCGTTTATGGAGCAATTGCTTGACAGCTTATCGCTGTAACTGCCCGCAATCGGCATGACATTCTCGGCTGATGAATACAGCCACTTTGGATGCGGGCGAGATAGCGCTGTATTCGACTCATGTCTGACGATATCAACCTTGTTAGGATGATAGGTGCAGATCGCCGCCTCCGGTTTCAGCCTCTTGACAAGCCCGTGTATTTGATCCAATATAGCGACGGATGTCTTCTCCTGGAACTCACGGTACTTTTGATACACGGCCGAGTCTTTATCCTCGTTATCTGGAAGCTCCAAGCCGTACATCTCCATGAACCGTCTGCGGCAGCTGGCGCAATGGCAAATACCGTAGTAGTTGCCGCTGTAATCCCAGTTCTGATAACCGAACATATTGAAAAACACGCCGTCGACATCGTAATCCCGCAGTACCTCCTCCAGTATTTCGAGCGAATAATGCTGCTGATAATATCCGTTCAAGCAGGTATGCACGATGCCGTTGTAGTTGACCTCTCTTCCTTCCTTGTTACGATAGAACCAATCCGGCTGCTGCAGGAAAATCGATTCATGCGCCTTACTAAAGTCGAATCTTGCAATGAATCGGATGCCGTTCGCGTGGGCCTTCTCAATCGCCTCCCCGAGCAGGTCCTTCGTCAAATAAGGGGTAACGTACTGGTATTGTAGTTTGGAAGGGTAGAAAGCGAACATGCCGCCGGCGTTCATCATCAGAACATTTGCTTGAAAAGCTTTAAGCTCCGCGATGAGTAAATCTACGTCCAAATCGGCGTCGACTTCACGCAAATTGTTTTGCACAAGCCGGAGATTATTTCTTGACCACCATGTCATCGTCATGCTCCTTCGGTTTATTATTCGTAAGCGGCAGGTTCTATCGACTAGTTCCGTCCGATATCCCTGTTGCGGTATTGCTGAGGGGTAACTCCGAAAATTTTTTTAAATTGCTTAATAAAATAATGCGTCGTCTGATAGCCTGCCTTCTCCGCGATTTCATAGATTTTCCCGTCGGTTTGCTTCAGCAGTTCGGCTGCGTGCTCCATGCGCTGCTTAAGCAAATAATCGCTTAACGTCTGGCCTGTCTCGACCTTGAACGCATTCGACAAATACGCCGGATGAAATCTTAGCTCCTCCGAAATCATCTGTAGAGACAGATCTTGGTCCAGATTGCGCTCAACATATTGCTGGATTCGACTGGACAGCGACTGCGAACGGTTCATATTCGAAGCCATTTGATCGGCGATTATACTGTCTAGCGACTGGAAAGCCCATGCGCGGAACGTTCCCAGATCCCAGCTTTCATGCTTTTCAAGCATCTGTTTATATAACGGCCCGATCACGTCAATCAGCTGTTTGCCTTGCTTGTGCGAGACGAATTGGTAGGTGCCTGCAATGACAAAAAACACTTCTTGGGCATACTCGGTCGAATCGCTCCACTTGCTCTCCAGTTCGAGGAATATTTCCGACAGCCTCGCCTTCGCCTCATCCCATCTGGCCGTCTCCATGAAGCTTGCAAATGTCGGAGTCTTATAAAGCGAATGGATCGATCCCGTTAGCTTAGGAATTGGCAGATCCGTTATCGTAGCGAATAAACCAGCCACCTTATCCTCGCGGTTGCGGAACAACAGCATGCTCTTCTGATATGCCTCCTGCAGTCCGCTTGGAAACAGCACCGTACTGCTCACGATCGCAACCGATATCATATGCTTCAAATAACGATATACACTGCGCTGCAGCTCCTTCGCCCTCCGCTCCAGCCGATCGGGCGCATGCTCCCGCTTCCGCTCTTGCGGCTTCAGTACGAATACGAGCTGCCGGTTAGATACAGTCGCATGAAGCATAAAGAACGAATCGCGAAACAGCTCTTCAGCGATATTGCCAACTGCATAACAGATCAGTGACTTGTCATTCTCGTTATAACCCGACAGGTCATCTTCCAGTTGGACGGCGAAGAACAACGCCTCATCCCCGTAAACGAACGGCAGCTCCATGGACTCCATACGCTGTTCAAGCTCTCTTCTTGTAACGGATCTGCCTAGAATGAGATCGAGTACCAGGTTGTTCTTCATGATCGGCATATTCTTCCGCATTACATGAACAGCCTTATCGTGCTGCTGCATATTTTGACGTTCTTCGGCAATTTCATCGCGCAGCATTTCTAGCGTGCCAATGAGATCGGCCTCGACAACCGGCTTCATTAAATATTTGGACGTCTGGAGCTCAAGCGCCTTCTGGGCATATTCGAACTCCGCATAGCCTGACAACAGAACGCATTTCACCTTCCGCGACGCTTGCCGAAGCTTGCCGATCAGCTCAATCCCGCTTATCTCCGGCATACGGATATCGGTGATAACGATGTCCACTTTATGTTCGTTAAAGCATTCTAATGCCTTTTTAGCGGAATATGCCTTATAAATCGATGAGATAAAAGGCAGCTTCGCCTCTGTCACGACATGTTCAATGCTGTTCGCCTGATAGGGATGATCGTCTACGATTAGCAAAGTTAACATCATAATCCCTCCATGATATCCTTGTCCATGCGCGTACCGGCCTCTTCATATCCGATTCGGAAGCGCAGCTCCACCTGCAGCCCGCCAAGCGGCGACGCTTTGAATTTAAGTCCTGTTACATCACCGTTGTATAACATAAGCCGCTGATGAATGTTCCACAACCCAAAGCCGTTCTCGTCCTCTATCGGAACAGACATCTTTCGTTGCAGCTTCTCCAGCTCGTCCTCTGCCAGTCCAGCGCCGTTATCTTCGACGGTGACGACCATATAGCCATCTGATTGCTGGCCCGATACACGTATGAAGCCATCCTCCAGCATCGTTTCTATGCCGTGAACGATCGCATTTTCAACCACCGGCTGAATAATGAGCTTTGGAATTGTCAGATTCAGTAGATCCTCCGGCACTGTCATTTCATAGGTGAGACGAACGATTTGCATTTTATGAATCTCTAAATAGTTTTGCACTAGCTGAAGCTCTTCTGCTATCGCCGTCATGGAAGATTCGGTTCTGGTCGTATAGCGGTAGTATTGGCTCAAATGCTGAGTGAACACAATAACAGCTTCCTTGTTACCCATTTGTGTCATGCCCTGGATAAACGCAAAGTTGTTATATAAAAAATGCGGATTAATTTGTGATTGCAGCTGTTTCAGCGTCGCATCCCTCACCCTAAGCTTGCCGACATATACCTTTTCGATCAATTGCTGCGTTTCCTCCGACATCCGATTAAACTCAGAAAACAAGTAATGGAATTCGCTCTCGCCCTTGATCGCGATCCGGAACGAATAGTTGCCCTGCTTCAAGCGGCGAACCCCTTTGATCAGCTCGACAATCGGTATTTGTACGCTTCGGTAAATAACGACCGCGAACGCAACCCCAATTAACATGAGCAGCGCCATGATAAAGTAAAACCAGCGCAAGCTATGATTAAGCGGCGCGACTATCGTCTTCAGAGGAACGAAATCGACCAAATACCAGCCATGCCAGTTCGACTCCGTATAATTCATGAGGTAATTATGTCCGTCTACTTTCGTAATCTCGTGACCGCTCGACTCCAGCTTAGCTGTCCTCAGAACTTCCTTGTACAGTTCGGCGCTTGCCGGCTCAGTCTTGCTGCTAGCAATTATGCCGTAATCCGGATGATAGAATAGAGGCTCGGCAGTCCGGCCGAGAGAGAACTGCTCCATCAGGCCCGCAATATTGCTAGCCGGTATTGCAACCTCCAAGATCAGGCCAAGCTCCTCTGGCCGTTGATCCAACGTGAACGGCTTTGTCATATGCCGAATGAAATAGTATGCTTTCCCGCCTCCCGGCGCGTCCAGCTTCTGATAGGACCAATCCGTATAAAAATGATTTTGAAAATATGAAAGATCATACTTTCGATTCGAGTTGGTTGCGATGACCGCGTTTGTCATCGGTGAAAACAACGCAAGCTCATATTGCCAATAAAACGACGTGCTCTGCAGCCGTAAATGATGCTCAAGCGCATCAATGATTCTGAAGTTCTCGAACCTCGGAGCAGTAATCGATTGGCTTTGCAGCATGAGCGCGTTCGGATCGGCAAGCGTCATATAAGCGGATCGACCTAACTGCTCGCTGATCATATCGAGTTGCTCGACCAAAAAATGTTGCTGGTTCAGCGTAAGCTGGATCAACTCCTGCTGAATGATTTTCGTGTTAACACGGTTGGAGTAAGTATAAATAACGATGACCGGAATCAATAAAATGGCAAGCATAAAGATTATTTTTTGAAACGTATTCAGCCTTTTAAGCATCTGCCGCGGCCCCCTGCTCACTTGTTGATCAATACCTATAGTATAGTTTACCTTGAAAACGAACAAGGAGCAGATTCTGCGGACTTTTTATCCTTTCACCGAGCCCATTACGATACCCTTCACGAAATATTTCTGTAAAAACGGGTACACGAGCAGGATCGGCAGCGATCCAATAAAGATTTGCGACGCTTTGACCGTACGGTTTGAAATTTGGTTAAGCGCAGCCAAATCAACGCCGACTTCCGTAAAATTTTCCTTTACTACAATCGTATGGAGAAAAGAAGCGAGCGGATAATCATGAATCTTCGTCATATAAATAATGCCGTCAAACCAAGAATTCCAGTGCATGACCATTGTGAACAGGATAATCGTCGCCACCGAAGGCATCGACACCGGTATGAAGATCGAGAAAAGAGTCCGAAAATGGCCTGCTCCGTCGATCAAAGCCGCTTCCTCCAGCTCTGGCGGCAGGTTGCGGAAGAAGTTGAGCATCAGAATCATATTCCAAACGTTGACGGCGGACGGAATAATTAGCGCCCAGATCGAGTCCATTAGTCCTGTGCCGGACACGACTAGATAAGTCGGGATCAGGCCGCCGTGGAACAGCATGATGACGATGAAATACCAGGAATAAACATTTCGGCCGCGAAAGCGAAAATTGTCCTTCGACAAGGAATAGGCAGCCATCATCGTAACCGCTAGCGACAGCAATGTTCCGATAACCGTCCGCTGAAAGCCGATGCTGAGCGCCCGCAAAAAGTTGTCGTTGCCAAGCGTCTCCTTATAGGCCGCAAAGGTAAGATCCACTGGGAAAAAGTTGACGATATTGGCTGTTGCCGCATCCTTCGAACTGAGCGACACCGAAAAAATATGAATTAGCGGCAAAATACAGGCAAGGCTTAGCACCGCGATCAAAAAATAATTGAGTGTTTGGAACGTTTTGTAAGACTTGGAGTAATACCTCATTTGCCTTCCCTCCTGCTAGAAAATGCGATAACCGGCCAGCTTATAGGCGAGGCGGTAGCTAATAATAATCATGATGAAGCCGATCACCGATTTGAAGAAGCCGATCGCTGTCGCGAAGCTGTATTGGCTGCCAAGCAGTCCGATACGGTAGACGAACGTATCGATTATATCGCCTTTATTGTAGACAAGCGGATTGTACAGGTTGAAAATTTGATCAAAGCCCGCATCGAGCACCCGTCCAAGAGAAAGCGTTGCGACAACGATAAAGATCGGTATAATGGCCGGCAGCGTGACGTGAATAACCTGCTGCCAACGATTGGCGCCGTCAATCTCTGCCGCCTCGTACAACGCCGGGTTCGTCGCAGCAATCGCCGCAAGGAAAATAATCGCGGAGAAGCCGAAGTCCTTCCATGCGTCCGAGACGATAACCGTCACCCTGAACCAATTGCCGTCCGACAAAAATGATATCGGATCAATGCCAAACAAAGCTAAGAAGCGGTTGACGATGCCCCCGCGAATGGAAAGCACGTCGACGAATATGCCGCCTAAGATGACCCAAGACAAGAAATGCGGCAAATATACGAAGGTTTGAGCGGTCCGCTTAAACCAGTTCACTCGAATTTCATTTAGGAACAAAGCAAACAACACTGGAAAAATCATATTCGTAATGATTTTCGCGAATGCGATGAACAGCGTATTTTTGATGATTTGCATACCGTCCGGATATTCGAACAAATATTTAAAATGATCAAAGCCAACCCATGGCGATTTCGTAAAGCCGAGCCATGGCTTGTAATCCTGGAACGCAATGACGAGTCCCATAATCGGGATATAGTTGTAAATCAAAGCGATGACGACCGCGGGAAGCAGCAAAACATGCAGCGGCCAAGTTTTTTTCCAATAAGATTTGAAGCTTTTTTTCATGGGATGAATGGATGCTTTAACTGCTAATGTTGCCGTTTCACTCATATTCCCTACTCCTTCCGCCAAACCATTGCTTGAGGGGAGGAGGGATGCGAACATCCCTCTTCCAAACTTACTATTTCTTCACGCTTGCATACCACTCATTGACTTCCTTCGTTATTTCATCGCCGCCGTTTTTCTTCCATTGCTCAACGAATTCATCAAAGTAATCGACTGGTTCGTTGCCGTAAATGATTTTAAGATACGTTTCGTTAGTCAGCTTGTTCAGCAGCTCGCCTTTCGAAATCATAGTCTTGGTCGGCGCAGCACTAAAATAGTTCACAACCGTAGACTCATTCTGCGAGATGCGTACAAGTCCGGCTTCCAGCATGCGCGGATCTGCTTTCGAAACGCTGATTTCTGTTATATTGGACGGTTCTGCGTCAGGATCATTTAGAAACTTCTCGAACGCGGTATCGCTTTGAAAAGGCACGGTGCCGTTCAAGAACGGAAGACTCAGGCCGTACGTGATCGTGTCGTCGCTTGCGTTTGGCCACTTCTCCTTCGGAACGTCATGCTCGCCGAAGTTGTTGCGGTACACTTTGCCCTCGTGAGTGACGTAATCGTAGCCTTCCATCCAACCGCTTCTTAACGCTTCATCGAAGTAAGGATCAGATTCGCCGAAGCTTGCGGCATAGATTTTGTTGATATAACCAATAATCGCATCAACGTTTTTGAAGTCTTTATTGAAAAGCAGATAATCGCGCACCATCGTTTTTTCCGCACGCGCCTGCTGGCCGTCCGCGCCAGCAGGCAGCGGATAAGCCTTAAAGCCAGGTACGCCGCTGAGCGGATAACCATTCATCCAAGCAGGGCCGAAAATGATGCCTGCTTGACCGCTTGACGCCATTTCGCCCGCTTTACCCGGGTCCTTAATGCCCGCTTCCGGATCGACGTAGCCCTTCTCGTGCCACTCCCTCATTTGAGCAAGGAAGCTTTTGACGCTCGGCTGAATGCCGTTGTAAATGAGTTGTCCGCTTTCATCCGGATTCCAATACTCCCAGATGTACTTGGAAGGCATCGCATTACCAAATGCACCTACGAGTCCGTCGCCGCTGGACATCCAATTGTATGGGCCTTCTTTTAACGAAATGGCTAGGCCGAGAGTGTCCTTGACGCCGTTACCGTCAGGATCTTCCTCAGTAAAGGCGCGAATAACCTCCGTGAACTCGTCGATCGTTTTCGGAGCTTCGAGCTTCAGCTTTTGCAGCCAATCCTCGCGTACCCACATGACCGTCCCTTCATCCATCGCATACAGATTCGGAAGGCCGAAGATTTTGCCGTCGCGTGTCACTGGATACAGAACGTCCGGGTACTTCTCGTAAATCGCTTTCACATTGTCAGACAGGTATTTGTCGATATAATCATTAAGCGGCTGCACTTTGCCTGCAGTGATTAGATCGCTCGCCATCTCAACCTTTGACGTGAACACGTCCGGCAGCTTTTGGTTGCCGGCCATCATCAGCCTTAGCTTTGTCTGGTAATCCTCCAGATTCGGCGTTACGAAATCAAAGCTCAAATCGATGCCCATGCTCTCCCGCATCCAGCGGGTATGGAAGTTATCCTCGATCGTTTCTCCCTCTTTAAACTCGTTTTCCCCTTGCGCCGTCCAGCGATAGCCCGTCGTCACCTTAATCGGCGGATCAAATTTGAAGTCTTTCGGATTCGTAAGCACTGGGCTTTCAGCATTCGCCTCTTTATCGTTATTCGGCGACTGGTTTCCGTTCGAATCACCCGCGGCTCCTGAACAGCCTGTAATCGCAAGTATGACCCCTAACGATGCCAACAATGTTTTTGCTGCAACTGCAGCTTTTGCTTTTGATGCCAATGTTATTTCCCCCTCTTTGACTGATTTGCTATTGCACCCTTATTGTAGACTCGCCCCTAACTCATTCCCATACAACAGTTTTTAGATTATAACAGTTTTTTTAGACGGATTCGTACGATTAGCAGGACAAGGACATAACGATTTCGAAAAAAGAAAAGAAGCTCCTTTGCGCATATCAATATGCCTCAAAGTCGCTTCTTCCACACCTTATTCGGTTAGGTCCCCTAAATTAACTGCAATCTACTGCCTGTAAGCACACTCCTGTGCTTACAGGCATCCCGTCGGCGCCGGGGCCGGCAAACACAAAAAAGAAGTACTGCCCAGCAACGGATACATCCGCCGTGGAGCAGTCCTTCTATTTTCGAAACCAGCTTATTTACCGTTGATCAAGGCCAGGTTTTCCTGCCATCTTGCCGTACGGAATTCGTTCACCTTGTCGAAGCCAAGATCCGTCGTTGTTTTCTTCGCTTCTTCAATGAGCTTAAGCACCTCATCATCGCTTTTTGCAAACAGGATCTTGCCGAAGTATTCGTTTGCGATCTCGCCTACCTGTTGATTGATAATGCCTTCATCCGTCTCTGGAGCCGGATCGATGTTGTTGTACTGCGTCATGTTTTGCGATGTTTTCCAAGCAATGTTCAGCTGTGCCAAAGAGCCCCAATTGCGCTGTTCTTCCGGCAAGGTTTGCTCGATCTTTTGTTTGCTCGTATCGACAAATGTAGCGTTGCCTGCCCATACGTAGGCTTCCAGCTTATCCTTGTCTTTCTCCTCCTGCGGAGTGCTGAACCATTTATCGTTCGGAATCGGCGCGCCGTCCGCGTCGAAATCATCCCAATACAAACCTTGAGGTCCAAAGAACATTACACGCGTGCCTTCTTCGCCCGTCATCCAATCCAGATATGCGAAGATCGCTTCCGGATTTTTCGCGCTGGTCGTAATTACGTTAACGTTCCAGCCAAGTGCGTTATAACCATTTGGATATACTTTATTTTTATCCAAGCCCGACTTCGCTACCGGCCAAATAAACTCGTAGCCCGCATTTGGATCCTGCGCTTTCAAAGCATTATGGCCTTCACGGCCCATATTCGTCGCGTTGCCGCCAACGAATACAGCGACTCTGCCCGTTGCCAGCTTTTCTTTTACTTGATCATCCTTTTGCGTCATGGCATCCTGCGTCATAAGGCCTTCTCTAAACAGCTTGCTAGCATACAGCATCGTTTCTTTCCAAGCTTCGTTATTGTAAATCGTATCGAATTTGTCGCCGTTCGGAAAAGCCTTCATCGCATGGAATGCGCCAGCCGCGCCCTCTTGGAAGCTCGGGAACATTACCTCAACGCCCGAAGCGTTGCCGCCTACCTCTAAAGGCACGACATCAGGGTATTTCGCTTTAACCTGCTGCAGGTAAGCATACAGATCATCCGTTGTTTCAAGCTTCGGCGAACCGAGCTCGGCATAAATTTTCTTATTTACGAACCAACCGCCGTTACCCGTAGGAGCGGCCGTATACCAGTTCGGGAACTGATAGATTTTGCCGTCGCTGGAGCGCAGCATGTTCAAGGTTTCTTCGCCCGCCCATTTCTTCAGGTTCGGATATTTATCGATATATTCATCAAGGGGAACCAGCGCTCCCGCTGCTCTCAAACGTTCTACTTCTGGTCCGCGGTCCATCATGATCGCGTCGGGAAGCTCTTTGGAAGCGATCATCGTGCTCAGCTTTTGCGCAGCCGCGCCGCCGGATTGGATAGGCTCTACGGTGACC
The DNA here is from genome assembly GCF_040676435.1 of Paenibacillus sp. LPE1-1-1.1. Classification (NCBI taxonomy): domain Bacteria; kingdom Bacillati; phylum Bacillota; class Bacilli; order Caryophanales; family Paenibacillaceae; genus Paenibacillus; species Paenibacillus sp. LPE1-1-1.1. The sequence continues at coordinate 328,830 of NZ_JBEGHY010000012.1, read as the reverse complement.
TTCAGGTTATCCTGCACCCATTTGCTGTTTGGATTAGCTCCCCAAGGCTCCGTAGTCCACCAGTCATAATGGACATAATAGGAGAATGATACCGGTGTTTCACCCAAAACAAACCCATCGCTCTTCTCTGTTTTATTAGAGCCGGTATTGCCTGCGTTCCCTGCATTGCCTTCACTAACAGAGTTTCCGCCATTATTGCCCGAGCATCCGGCAAGCAGCACAGTGCCGGCAAGACCAACGGTCATAAGCGCGGTTAGCAGCTTTTTTCCTTTCATCGTCGTACGCCTCCCAATTTTTAATATATATACTCAAACCCTCTCGCCTAGGCGGTGAGGCCGAATACCGAGATTACTCCTTTAAGGAACCGATCATGACGCCTTTCACGAAAAAACGCTGAACGAACGGATAAACCAATACAATCGGAATCGTCGCCACCATCATCGTCGCCATCGTGAGCGACTTGCTCGTTACGCTCTGCATCCGGCTGAGCGCATCCGAAGCGGCACCGCTGCCCTGAGAAGCGATAGACAGCTGCTCGCTCATCGTGTTGGAGTTCATAATTTGCTGCAGGAACGTCTGAATCGGATAAAGCTTAGCGTCGTTAATAAAGATCGTGGCAGTGAACCAATCATTCCAGTGGTAGACCGCCGTGAACAAGGACAGCGTAGCGAGTACCGGGCCGGATAAAGGAAGCACGATTTTGAAAAAGATGCCAACCGTGCTTGCCCCGTCGATTTTCGCGGATTCCTCCAGCCCATCAGGCAAGCCCATAAAGAAGGTGCGGAAAATAATCATGTTCCATACGCTGACCGCGGTCGGAATCACCATGACCCAGAACGTATCCATTAGGCCCAGCTCACGGTTCAGCAGATAAAAAGGAATGAGCCCGCCGCTGAAATACATCGTAATAATCGCGAAGATCATATAAAATTTCTTCCCGATAACGCCCTTAACGGACAAGCCGTAGGCGAAAATAGCGGTGAAGAAAATCGATATTACAGTACCTGCAATCGTCCGAAAAACAGAGATAAGAAAAGCGTCGACGATCCGCTCGTTTTGGAACACAATACTGTAATTGTCCATTGTAAAGGCTCTCGGCCATAACGTGATCCCGCCTTTGGCCGTATCCAAACCTTCGTTAAAGGAAATGACTGCCGAGTTCCAGAACGGATATAACGTTGCCAGCCCCAGCAGCACCAGCAGGATATAAATAACCGTGTGCAATGCTTTATCGCCGCTGCTCAGCTTCACTAGGCTTCACCACTTTTCTGCATATTCGCTAGCTTGATAGGCTCTACCATAGGCTCGTACCTGCTCTTCTAGCTAAATAATTAGCCATCGTCAGCAAGCCCACGCTAATGATCGCTTTAAACAAGCCGACCGCAGCCGCATAAGAAAAGCGATTATTAATAATCCCGATCCGGTAGGCGTAAGTGTCGATCACCTCTGCCACATCGCGGAGCATCGCGCTCCTGCCGAGCAGCAGCAAATCATCAAAGCCGGCATTTAAGAGGCTGCCAATGTTCAGAATGAGGAAAATGACGATAACCGGCGTAATCGAAGGAAGCGTTATCAAAAAAATCTGCTTAAACTTGCTCGCCCCGTCGATGGACGCCGCTTCGTATAAGCTCGGGTTCACGCCCGCAATGGCTGCCAAATAGACGATGGTCGCAAATCCGATTTCCTTCCACAAATTCGTGGTCACGATAATTCCCCAGAAATACTCCGGAAGCGATAAGAAATTTATCGGCTTATCGATCAGTCCGAGCGCCTGCAGCGAGATGTTCAGGCTGCCGTTATCGACGGACAAGATGGAGATCGTAAAGCCCGATACGATAACCCAAGATAAGAAATGGGGCAAATAGCTGATCGTTTGGATGATTTTTTTGAAAGCCATATTTCTTACTTCATTCAGCATGAGCGCAAGCAGAATCGGTGCTGGAAAGTTAATGACCAGCTTTAGCAGGCTGATGACGATCGTGTTCCGGATGACGCGGTAAAAGTCGAGCGAGTTAAAAAACATTTCAAAATGCTTGAACCCCGCCCATGGGCTGCTAAAAAAACCTTTAAACAAGCTGTAGTCCTGGAATGCCATCAGCACGCCGTACATCGGAAAGTAGTTAAAGACCAAAATAAAGACTAAAGCCGGAAAAATCATGAGCTGTACTTGCCACTGTGACAAAAACCGCCGCCACAGCGGTTTTTCTCTGCGCGCGATCGTTTTCGCTGTTTTCGCTGTAACCGGTGTTTGCACGCTGCCTCCGCCTCCCTTTTCTGGCTTTGCCTAACCTTTCACTGCTCCCGCGGTAATCCCGCGTGACATCTGCTCGGTGAAGAGCAAATAAATGATGACTGTCGGCAGCGCGATCATCGTCATTACCGCAAACTGCGCGCCATAATTGGATGAATATTGCCCCGTAAACTTCATGATGGAGAACGGCAACGTTTTGAAGGTTTCCGAGGTCAGGAACGTATTCGCCATAATGAATTCATTCCACCAGCTTATGAAGTTCATAATGCATACCGTCGCAATCGCGGGTTTGGTAATCGGCATGATGATGCGAAATATCACGCCAAAGACGGAGCAGCCGTCCATGACCGCGGATTCTTCAATGCTCCTCGGGATCGTCTCGAGAAAGCCCGATATAATGAGCAGGCTGATCGGCAAGGAAAAAGCAATGTACGGCAGTATCAGCGACAACGGATTATCGATCAGATTCAGCTTGTCGAACAGAATAAAATTCGGGAGCAAGGTTGCGTGGATTGGCACGATCATCCCCAGCATAATAAAGGCCATCGCAGGACCGCGCAGCTTCCATTCCATCCTCGTAAAAGCGTAGCTCAGCATCAACGCCAGAAAGGCAGCCGCCAAAATCGTTACGGTCGTTATAAACACGCTGTTCAAAAGAAAGCGCGGAACACTTCCGTATGTGAAAGCATTCACATAGTTATTCCATTCAAATGATTTAGGCCATTTCAAAATCCCGCTCCCGAAGAAATCCCCGCTCTTCAGAAAGGAATAATTAATGAGCCAAACAAGCGGGAAAATTTGTAGCAGCGCCACTCCCCACAGGATGATGTGAAGAATGACCTTTAAAGCGGGCGAGGCGGCATCCTTCTTCTTGCCGTTATTTGCCTCCCGATTGGTCTTAGCTGCAAGGGCCTCCACTGGCATGCCTCCTAAAGAAATTCATGTCATGAAATGACTCATTCGCGATGTCTTTTCAGCTTAAAACTCGCCGACATCTTTTTTGAACGCCTTGTTCATCGCCATCGTAATGACGAGGCAGATGATTACGAACACAACGGATATCGCGTTCCCATAGCCGTAAAGCGACGAAGAAAACGCCGTTTTGTAAAGATAGTTCCCTATAAACTGCGTCGTATTGGCGGGTCCGCCGTTCGTCATGAGAAACACGGTCTCCATCTGCTTCAAGCAAGCGGTAACCGCTATGACGACCGCTACCCGTACCATTGGCGAGAGGAGCGGAATAATGACTCGCGTATAGAGCTTCACTCTGCCTGCCCCATCGAGCTCGGCCGCTTCATACAAATCCTTCGGTATGCCCTGCAGCCCAGCATAATAGAGGAGCAGCGCGTAACCAAAGCCCTGCCACATGACGACGACAATGATGCACCAGATCGCAATATGCGAATCGCCTAGCCAATCCTGCTTCCAAGCGCTTAAGCCTGCACCCTCGAGCAATTTATTTAACATCCCGAAATTCGGATGAAATACGCTTACCCACATTTTCGATGTTACGACGATTGAAATCACAGCCGGTATAAAAAAGATGGCTCTGAACCATTTCTCAAGCTTTCCTGCATGTGTCACGAATATCGCGAAAAGCAGCGCAATCGGATGTTGAATTAGAAGCGTGGCTGCCAACAGCAGCAGGGCATTTAACAGAGACCGCCAAAAAACGCTGTCATGGAACAAAATGTTCCTATAATTCTCGAGCCCAACGAACTCGTATGCACCGATTCCCGTCCAATTCGTCGTACCGTAATAAGCGCTCATCACAATCGGAAAACAAACCATGAAGAGAAACAGCATAAACCCCGGTGCGACTAGCCAAAAAATGGTGATTCGATTGCTCATCAGTTTGTGCATGGTTCTCCCCGCTCTCTATCTGTAGAAGGGGGCAGGTTAATGGGATTCGGCTGCCCCTCAGCTATCAGGTTAATCTCTTACTTCAATACAGCGACTGCCGCATCCATCTCCGTTAAAAATTGCTCCGGCGTAATTTGCTTGCCGAACAGCTTCTGATGAGCTTCCATCACCTTTGTTTTGAACTCATCCGTGCCATTATCATGGACCGGTGTCCCGCTGGAAGAAGTCATGGCGCTGAAAATATCAACCAATTGTTTTTGCAGAGCCGTCTCGTTGCCCGTCAAAAATTGATCAAACTTTTGCGCCGGCGTACCGGAGCCTGTTTCCCAAACCTGCTTCGCCCAGTTCTCAGGCGCGAAGAAATATTTCAGGAAGGCTACCGCTTCTTCCGGATGCTTCGAATTTTTGGATACGGAATATCCGCCGCCGTACCATGCCGCTACGTCTGTGGCTTTGCCTTTATCGGACGCCGGATACGAGATTGCGCCTACGTTATTGCGGAACTCCTCCGGGAAATTCTCGTCTGTTGCCAGGCCGGCTTCCCAGTTGCCCATCACATACATTGCCGCTTGGCCTTGGCCGAACAGGTTGCGGGATGTGCCGTAGTCCGCTGTCATGAAGCCGTCCGACAGTCCTTTGTTATCTGCCAAAGCCGCAATATCCTGCGCCGCCGCGAGGAAGTCCGCATCGCCGGAGAATTTGCCTTCGCCGTTCAATACCGCATCCATTTTGTTGAAATCGCCTGTATGGCGCTGTGCCGCATATTCGAACCAGATCGGCAGCGACCAGCCTTCCATAGCGTTCGTAGCCATCGGGTTAATGCCTTTTGCCCTTAGCTGCTTCGATACTTCAAGCAGCTCTGCCGTTGTTGTCGGCACCATCAGGCCATTGTCGTCAAACAGCTTCTTGTTATAGTAGATAACCAAGAAATCGGTACCGCGCGGCAAGCCGTACAGCTTGCCGTCCTGCGAGAATCCATCCTTCGCGCCCGGCACGAATTTGCTGCTCTCGAACTCGGCTTCGTTCAGCTCCAGCAGCATGTTGTTATCGATAAGCGGCTTGATGAAGGAGGTCTGGCCCCATGCTTGAATAATGTCGGGAACCGCATCGGTCGATGCATAAACCTTGATTTTTGCTTTGTAAGGCTCATCTTGCAGCGCTTCGACTTCGATTTTCACATTCGGGTTTTCTGCCATATAGCTATCGATAATGGCTTGCTCGATTTTACCTGCTCCGTTAGAGCGATCGGCCAGGGCCGTAAAAAACTTAAGCGTGACCTGCTCGGCATCCTTGCTTTCATTCGCGGCTGCCGTTTCCTTCGCTTCATTGTCCGGGCTTGGCGCCGTGCCCTTATTCCCATTCGCGCCGTTATTGCCGGAGCTGCATGCTGCCACAGTGAAAACCATGAGCACCGCAACGAGCGTAATCCATATCTTTTTCATCGCTACCCCACCTTTATTTAGTTGACCAGGCGTTCCCTGTTCTGCACCCATTATAACGTGTAACTTAGGTGCCAAAATATGAGCCATAATTTAGAATAGATGCCTCATTTTTTGGATCATGGGCAAAAACCCCCTGCCTGGATTTAATTCTTGGTATACTGAAATCACAAATTTGAATGGCTAAAGGGGATAGGCATGAAGGCTCTTTTTCCTCCATTTCGACATATTACGCTGCAGCGAAAATTGCTAACCTTAGTGATTCCCCTCTTGATCGTTACCGTTGGCATTACCGGGTTATATTCGTATTTCATCGCCTCCGGAGAGGTCGTGGATAAGCTTCGCCAATCCCAATTAAATATGGCGATCAAGACAAAGGACCAGCTGGACTATTTTGCCAAAAGCACATTGAGTTTCTCCAATTATTTGTTTTTGAATCCGACGGTTCAAAGCATGGTCATGAACGGGGATACGCCCCAGCGCCGCGACCAGGTGTTCAAAAATTTGCTGCCGCTCATGGTTACTGACGAATCCATTCAGTCGCTCATCCTTTATCCGACAACGCAGGAGGTTGGATCGGGGCAGCCGTTTGCCATTACGCAAACCGGAATTGCAAGCGCTATCAGCTTTGAAGGTTTTTCCAAAACACGCTATTACGAACGATTGTCGGAGACGCCCTCCGGGCAAATCTGGGATATGTTCTATCCCTCGGATTATATTTTGCCGGGTGATTACCATCACAAAATCGTCTTAATCAAGCCCTACAAAAATTATTACAACTATGCGCGCAGCGGCCTGCTTGTCATAGGGATGGATGCGGATAAGCTGAGCAAGACCTTGTACCATGACAATGAGGACGCCGCGCAGTTCATCATGAACGATCAGGGCATCGTCCTCGCCGCGACCGATATGCAGTGGATTGGCAAGCCCATCACGCTGCTGCCCGTTTTCGACCAGGAGGATACGGCGACGGTTCATCCTGAACGAGGCCTGGCCGTATTAAAGAAAAACAAAAAATATATCGTCTCCGACTCCGTTTCGGATATTACCGGCTGGCATACCGTCGTCATTCAGGATCGCAGCAAGCTGGTGCTGGAGCTGAAGCATATCGGCTCTGTCACCTTCTCCATTATGGCTGTCGTCACATTGATTACGGTCATCGTCTCTTGGGTCATCGCCCGCATTATTACGAATCCGATGAAGAAGCTGATGTTTTCGATGAGGGCGCTTCAAACGGGAGATTTTACGCAGCGGGTCCACTTTAACGGCAACGACGAGATCGGCAGGCTTGGACATCTGTATAATACGATGGTTGGACGAATTAAGACCTTAATCGATGACGTTTATGCATCAAGGCTGAAGCAGAAGGAAGCCGAGCTGAAGGCGCTGCAATCGCAAATCAATCCGCATTTCCTATACAACACCTTGAACATGATCAATTGGAGCGCCGTACAGAAAGGTGATAAGGAAATATCCGAAATGGTCGTTTCGCTCTCGCAGGTATTCCGTTTAAGCCTCAACAGCGGCAATGACCTGGTGGCGCTGGAGCATGAAATAGAGCTGGTGCGGAATTATTTGTTTTTGCAAAAGAAGCGCTTCACTTCACGGTTCAATTTCGAGATTGACTTGGAGCCGTCCATCCGGCATTTCCGCATGCCGAAGCTGCTCCTTCAGCCCTTAGTTGAGAATGCCATCATCCATGCGATTGAGCCTTCCGGCGGCAATGGACACATTCACGTAAAGGCTTATAAAGAAGACTCGCTTATTATTTTTGAGGTCTCGGATAACGGTCCCGGCATGCCGGAGGCCCAGGTCCAGCGCTTAAATCAAGCGCCGATCGATGAGCCGATGCAGGCTTTGCAGACGAACGGGCCGCACTCGGGGATGGCGCTCTCCAATATTAAAGAGAGACTCGCTTTATTTTATGAGCATGCGGAATTCGAGATCGTAAGCCGGGAGGGCCTCGGCACAAGAGTCCAAATACGAATCAAACAAGGGGGCATGTCACATGGCGCTTAAAATGATCATTGCAGAGGATGAGCAATCGTTCCGGGAAGGTATTCTTACCCTTGTCGATTGGAAGCTTTATGGCATAGAAATTGCCGGCGAAGCCGAGAACGGCCGTCAGGCTTTGGAAATGATCCATAATAACCCGCCGGATTTGCTGCTGACCGATATCCGCATGCCCCACCTAAACGGCCTTGATTTGATTAGGGAAGCCAAAGCCGCCGGGCATGATTTCCGCTCCGTGCTGCTTACCGGCTATGACGAGTTCGAATATGCGAAGGAAGCCATCAAGCTCGGCGTATCGGATTATCTTTTGAAGCCCTGCATGCCGCATGATATCGTACGCGTTATTTTGGAATTGAAGCAAAAAATCGAGGCCTCCGAGAATGAGGATAAAGCGGTTAACGCTCTGAACCAAAGCTGGAACCGCAATATCCATCTGCTGAAAAATCAAATATTGTCCCAGTGGATTCAGCAGCCTTTAATGCCGCTTGAGAACCGCCTAAGCGTTATGAACGAGGTCGAGATGGCCCTCCTGTCCGGGAAAATCCAGGTTGGGATTATTCGGATCGATGCAAGCAAGGGGCCTAACGCGGCAGCCTCCAAACGGGATTTAGAGCTCATCCGCTACGCGCTGCTAAATATTACGGGCGAGACGCTTCGCCCTCTATATGATGGGAACCTTGAAGTATTCCGTCACGGCGACGAAATGCTGTGGGTCGGCAATTTACCGGACCATGCCACGCTCGAAGCGATCGGGAGCGCGATGAAGCTGCTGCAGAGCAATCTGGAATCCTATTTAAAGCTATCCATCAGCATATCGATCAGCGCAGCCCAAGCCTCCGTCGATTTTGCCCATATCGGCTATCAAGAAGCGCTTGAGGCGATGGAAGGACGATTCTATCAAGGACGGGGCGGCATTTTCTTTTATGCGGGGGCAGACAAACAACAAACCTCGAAAACCTCCATTCTGGATGATCCTTTCCTTCATCGCATGGAGAAGGAATTGCTCGTTTCGCTGCAAAATGAGCAGTATGAGCAGACAGTCGATGCCATTGAAGCGAGCATGTCCCATATCCGGAGCAATTCCGGCTATACGAAGGCCGAGGTCCATTTGCGGTCAACAAGCTTGATCCTCGAGCTGCAGAAGTTCGCCAAGGAACGCAAGGTTGCTTCTATTGAATGGCAGGACAGCTTCGTAAACTGGATGGAGCAAATCCCTAACATGGAGACGCTTGACGACTGCTCCGTCGTATTGCAAAAAATAGTGCAAAGCATCGTCGAGGCGGTGTCGAACCAGAAGTCGCTTCATCGCACGGTTCACGCCACGATCGAGCTTATCAAACAAAGATATAATACCAATCTCACGCTCGAGCTCGCAGCCAAAGAAACCTTCGTCAGCAATTCTTATCTCAGCTCGCTCTTCAAGCAGGAGCTTGGCGTTAATTTCTTGGATTACCTGCACCAATACCGCGTAGAGCAATCCAAGGAGCTGCTGCGTCAAAGCTACAAAATTTACGCCGTATCCAAGCTGGTCGGCTACCAGGAGGAGCGCCACTTCAGCTCGACCTTCAAGAAATGGACGGGGCTGACGCCGCGCCAGTATCAGAAAAATTACAATGCGGAATGAACAAGCGTAAACGGCTGACGCCGTCCTTGGCGGCAAAAGCTCGTTTCGCGGTGAAATAAAAGCATCGTATAAGGTTCAAATTTATACTTTCTTATATTTTGAAAAAAGGGCTGTCTCAAGGTTCTAGACCTTGCGATTTAGCCCTTTTTTTACAATTTCTCATAATTTGTTAATGAAACAGACTTGTAAGCCGATAAATAGATTAGGTCATTAGACCTAGCAATTTTACAGCTTCAAGGAGGTTATGCCATGCCGTTTCGTTTCAAATCTAAACTAATGACCATTATGGGCATTTTCAGTATTTTATTGACGCTCAGTGTGTCGCTGGTCGACCAGCATCGTTTAAAAGATAACCTGATAACGGGCTATAAACGAGAATCCGCTTTGGTAGAAGATACGGTCGTTTCCGCCGTCTCGGCTGCAGACAAGGCATTCCAAATTTTTGATCAAGACATTGAGAAAAAAATGAAAACCAACTCCGATTCGCTGCTTCAAAAATACCAAGGCAATCCTGATTTGGCTTCCTGGGATTACCAAGAGCTGAAAAAAGAAGCAGACGGCATGGATATCTACATCATTGATACGACGCATACCGTCCTATACAGCAGCTTTGTTATGGATATCGGGCTGAGCTTTAAAGACGAGAGCTCATTTTCCAAACTTCTGAAGGAGAGGCTGCAAGGGGATCAATTCGTAGCAGACGGGCTCGATCAAGAAACGAATACGGGGAAAATTAGAAAATACAGCTACGTCCCTACCCCCGATCATAAGTATTTAATCGAGCTTGGCGTATATCTGGAAAGCAATCCAATCTTCCAAAGCTTTAATTTTCTCGATATCAGCAGCAGCCTCATTCAAAAATATAGCTATATTAACGACATTACTGTGTTTACGACAACGGGCAAATCGATCGGGAAAATGGGCGAAGACGGAAGATCCCTCGTCGTATCGAGTGAAAATATGCCTGCCTTTAGCAAAGCATTCAACGAAACCAAAGTACAGGAAATTTCCGGAGTACGGGACGGTTACCCGGTTACCTATCGCTATGTGCCCTATTCTATCGAATATGACGACGAGGCGACCCGTTTTACTGATCAACGAATTATTGAAATCGTTTACAATGAACAGGAATTGCAAAACCAATTGAATCAAAACAAGCAGGTATTCCTGCTTCAGCTTTTAGCAACCATCGCCATAGCGCTCATCATTTCTTACATCATCACTAGGCTGGTAGCAAGACCCATGTACTTAGCTTCCCATGATTTGCTGACGGGACTATCCAATCGAGCGGCTTTTGAAAGCTCTCTTATCGCGAGTATCGAGAAAAACAAGAAAAAACAGAGAAAAACAGCGCTGCTGCACATCGATCTGGATCATTTCAAAATGGTCAATGACACCCTTGGGCATGATGCCGGCGATATCTTTCTTAAAGAGGTTGGCAAAAGAATCCGCTCTGCGGTCACGAGTCCAACTGCCGTGGCAGCACGCTTAGGCGGCGATGAGTTCGTCGTGATTCTGAACCATATCGAAAATACACAGGAAGCTTTGGATACGGCCAGCCATATTATTGACGAGCTGAAACGGCCTTGCGAAATTCAAGGAATGGATGTCGTAAAAAGCTTGTGTATTACGGCCTCCATTGGAATTGCGATTTCGCCTGAACACGCCGAGGACTCTGAACGGCTTTATACCTGCGCAGACCAGGCTCTTTACCATGCCAAACGCAGCGGTAAAAATACCTACAGCCTTTATGGCCGCGATACCAAAAAATCAGACCATACGTTAGCGCTGTAAACAAAACAACCTGCACGGGCATTGAGCCGTACAGGTTGTTTTGTTTACGCTTATTCCTTGCATTACACCATTACTTTACAGATATCATTCGTGAACGAAACCGGATCTTGAATCGGCAAGCCCTCGATGAGCAGCGCCTGGTTGTAGAGCAGGCTCGTATAAAGGCTGAGCTTCGCTTGGTCATTGCCATGGGCATCTTTGAGCGCTGCGAAAATTTCATGGTTCACGTTGATTTCCAGCACCTTGTCCGCTTTCACGTCTTGGCTGTTCGGCATCGCCTTCAATATTTTTTCCATTTCGATCGTAACCTCGCCCTCGGTGGACAAGCACACCGGATGCGATTTCAGGCGTTTTGACGCTTTAACGGCCTTTACTTTATCCTGCAGGATCTCTTTCATTTGCTCAAAGAGCTCTTTATGCTGCTCCTGCTCCTCCGCCGTTTCCTTATCCTTCTCGTCGGCTTCGATGCCTAGATCGCCGCTGGATACCGACTTGAACTCCTTATCCTTGTACTTCGCTACAACCTTGATCGCGAATTCATCAATGTCGTCCGTGAAATAAAGGATTTCGTAGCCTTTGTCGGAAACCATCTCCGTCTGCGGCAATCGCTCGATTCTCTCGATCGACTCGCCTGAAGCGTAGTAGATATACTTCTGGTCCTCGCTCATTCTCGACACGTACTCGTCAAGCGTAACCAGCTTCTTCTCTTTGGAGGAGTGGAACAGCAGCAGATCCTGCAGCACTTCTTTATTCATGCCGTAGTCGTTGTATACGCCGAACTTCAGCTGTCTTCCGAAACCTTTGTAGAAGGTCTCGTATTTCTCGCGGTCATCCTTCAGGATGCCAAGCAGCGCGCTTTTGATTTTGCTGTTGATGTTTTTGGCGATCAGCTTCAGCTGGCGGTCATGCTGGAGCATCTCGCGCGAGATATTAAGCGATAGGTCCTCGGAATCGACCATCCCTTTCACGAAGCTGAAATAATCCGGGAGCAGGTCCGAGCATTTATCCATAATCAGCACGCCATTCGAATAAAGCTCCAGCCCTTTCTCATATTCCTTCGTATAGTAGTCGAAAGGCGTATTTTCCGGAATGTACAAGATCGCATTGTAGACGACCGCGCCGTCCGCGCTGATATGCAGATGCTTGATCGGTTTATCGAAGCCGTAACGCTTCTCGAAGTAGAACTGGTCGTAGTCCTCCTGCGTAAGCTCGTTTTTGTTTTTGCGCCAGATCGGCACCATGCTGTTGACGGTTTGCTCTTCCTGGTATTCCTCGAATTCGTTCTCGCTGTCTGCCTTCGGACGCTGTCCCTTCACGTCCATCTTGATCGGATAACGGATAAAATCGGAATATTTTTTGATGATCGATTTTAGGCGATATTCTTCCAAGTACTCATCGTATTGGTCGTCCTCGGTGTTTTCCTTGATGTTCAGCACGATTTCGGTACCTGGCGAAGCCTTCTCCGCCGGCTCGACCGTATAGCCGTCCGCACCCGTCGACTCCCATTTGAAAGCTTCGTCGCTGCCGAAAGCCTTCGTTGTTACGGTAACGACGTCCGCCACCATGAACGCGGAATAGAAGCCTACGCCGAACTGACCGATAATATTATGGCCGTCCTTCAGCTCGTTTTCATTCTTGAAAGCAAAGGAACCGCTCTTCGCGATTACGCCAAGGTTGTTCTCAAGCTCTTCCTTGGACATTCCAATACCTGTATCTGTAATCGTCAGCGTCCGGTTCGCCTTGTCAGCCACCACTTTGACGTAATAATCCTCTTTGTTGAACACCAACTGCTCATCGGTTAAGGCTTTGTAATACAGCTTGTCGATAGCGTCGCTCGCATTGGAGATCAGCTCTCTCAGGAAGATTTCGCGCTGCGTATAAATGGAATTAATCATCATTTCCAGCAATCGTTTCGATTCTGCTTTGAACTGTTTTTTGGACATGGATAGATCCCCTTTCCATTCGTCGATTATAAAATCATTATGGATATGTGACAGGATGGCTTGGCCTAGCTTTGTTAAACCGTCATCCTATATATTAGCACTCAAACTCTCTGAGTGCTAATCCCTCTTTGTATATAACATAAACTATTTTTCAATGTCAACCCGCTTCCTTAAAAATCCATAAAAAGGAGCTGACCGCAGGTTCTTCACCTTTAGGCAGCTCCGTTCCATACTTAAAACAACTCCTCGTAAAACGGTTTTTTAAGCAGCTCGCGGTAACGATTTTGGTGCGTATAAAACTTTTCGCGGAAGCTCGCACAACACAATCTGCTTTCGGAAGCTCCGTCCCTTGCTACACTGCAGTTTGTGCAATGTAGTCAGCTTTTGGAGCACTTATCTCGCGCTACAGTGCAGTTTGTGCAATAGAATCTCGGTTTTCAAACGAAATAGCTGGTTAGTGGCGGATTACGTTGTATTTTCTGCAGCGTAGCTTCTTCGTGCGGTGGTATGTAAGGTTTCTGTTGTACTTTCTGCAGTGAAGGCTGATAGTGCCGCTAACAGTAGGCACTGGGCACTGGGCACTGGGCACTGGGCACTGGGCAATGGGCACTGGGCGATGGGCGATGGGCGTGACGAGCAATCTAAAAAAACTATTATGCCTCCCTCCAGCTACATTGCAGTTTGTGCAACTTAATCAGCTTTTGTAACACTTTCCTCGCGCTACAGTGTAGTTTGTGCAGCAGAATCTCGGGTTTCAAACAAATTAGCCGGTTAGTGGCGGTTTACGTTGTATTTTCTGCAGCGTAGCTCCTTCTGGCGGGGGTTATTAAGGTTTCTGTTGTATTTTCTGCAATGTAGCTCCTTCTAGCGGAGCTTATGTAAGGTTTCAGAGTACTTTCTGCAATGGCCGTAGCTTGTGCTACTGCCTTTGTCCGATAGGGGTTGTTGCCCTTGCGCGATAGGGCGTTGCTCCCTCGCTACACTGCAGTTTCTGCGATGAGCCGATGTCGAATAGGATGCGACGCAGCTGGCTCAAGCATCAGGGGGAGCTTGGAAAAGCTGCGCAAAAGAAAATAAGCTGTCCCGGAAGGCGCAACGCCTGCGGGACAGCTTATTTTCACTTGCTAAATTTGCTACTTGTTATAAATCGCATACATAATGACAGCCGCTTCCGCGCGGGTTGTATGGCCGAGCGGGTTCAGCTTGGAGCCGTCGCCTTTTACGATACCGTTCGCGACAAGCAAAGCGGCGCTATCTGCTGCAAACGGAGCAAGCTGCTTCAAATCCGTAAAGGATTTCAGCTGATCCACGCTGCCTGCTTGCAGCTTTTTGCCGGAAACGTTTAATGCTCTGGCTGTCATCGCGATCATTTCCTGCCTTGTAATGGCCGCATTCGGGTCAAAAGCGCCGTCCGAGCGGCCTGTCACGATGCCCAGCTTCTTCGCAATGACAACCTCGTCGTAATAGTAAACGTCCTCCGCCACATCGGTAAAGCTGCTGCCCTCAACGGCTGCGCTTAGACCGAGCGTATGAACAAGCAGCTTAATAAAGTCTGCGCGCTTCACCTTCTGCGCCGGTGCGTAAGCTTTTTCGGACACGCCGTTTATGACGCCCTTGGAAGCCATCACTTCAATCGCTTGCTTCGCCCAAGCATGCTTTCCTAGGTCATCAAACGATTTGTTCACGAGCACAACACCATAGCTGCTGAAATGGTTGACCGCAAAGGTTACAGCCCCCTGCTCTTTCACATATTTTCCGCTTGGCACTGCGATAACCTGGCCGGCAGCGTCAACGTACCATACCGTAATATGCTCGCTCACCGGCAGTTCCTCTGCGCTTGGGCTGTAGCGGAGCGATACGTTTACGGCAGCTTCCGGATTGCTCCATTCCGTTTTCACGCCGTTCACGTAAAGATTCAGCTCGACCGCCGGACGGCTGCCGATTGCGCTGCGCGCTTCTTCGCTAAGCTTCGTTTTGTCCGAATTCGCGATCACAAGAGATACGTTTGCCGCGTCCGAGGCAAGCGGCTTCAACATATGGCTAGGAACGATGATGGTGCCTGTTCCCGTTTTAATCTCAAACCGAACCGTAAGCGCAGCCTCGCTGATCGCCGCCTTCGGCAATTGCACCTCATAACCGTTTGCTTCGCTCACACTCGGAACCTCGATGGTAATGGTTTGAACGGTGGCGCTTGGCTCTTGCCCAGGCTTCCTTACGCCGTCAATCATCGCCTGGCTGATTACGGTTTTGCCTAAACCGCTTGAAGCATCCACTACCGGTGCCGGTGCGGCAATCGTTTTGCCGTCCGTTTCATTTCCTGAGCCGGTCGGCGCGGTTGGCGCCGGTGTTGCTTCAGGTCCCGGAGTTGGCGTCGGCGGTTCCTCTCCAGGCGTAATCGCATACGTGAACGGTGCGATAAAGCTGTCTTTCATGCCTTCTTTAATTGCGATTGTACGAAGCACGGTCAAATCGTTCAGCTTAAGCGGAGCGCTATAAAGCGTACCGTTCGTGCGGCTTGGCAGTGAGCCGTCTGTCGTATAGTAGATGGCAGCCCCTTCCGTTGCCGATGCCAGCGTTACCGCTTTTGGCCCAGTGTAGGCGCCTGCTTTAAGGGAAGCTGTCGGAAGCGCGGCAATGCCTGTAATTGGCGCAACCGCCTCCGTTTCCTCCAGTACGATCCAATCCAGATTCGCTCCGTCATTATTGCTTGTGAATTGCAGCGTCTGCGCGCCCTCTGCAAGCTGGACAATGCCGGAGGTTTCTACGTAAGCATCCCAACCGCCGCTTGCGCCTAGCGGTGTAGCCGACAGCTTGCTGCCGTTCACCGACAGCGAACCGCTTACGCCTCCTTGCGGCGTCGCGTAACGGTAAGTCACTTTATAGAAGCCAGATTTTGCAATATTTACGTCAAAATATAACGAGCCTGCCGCGGCGATAAAGCCCACGTTTTTGAACAAGAGCGTTTCTCCGTTCATGTTGCTTTGAACGGCTGCCGCATCCGCACGGCTGTAGCTTTCCGCTTCGATTTTCATGGCGGCGCTTTGATCCATCACTTGTACCGCGTGCGGCTCAAAATTAATGCCTCTCAGCTCATAACCGGATGCGCCGGATGCGATGCGCAGCTTCTGATCGCCCGCATTCAGCTCCAAAACCACGCGCATTTCCACCACTTGATTATACAAATTCGGTACGGTCAGCGTTTTCCGGACCGCGCCATTCTGCGCCTCCAGCACGATTCCGTTTACAACCTGGCTGTTTGACGTCACCTTGAAGGTTGCGACATAGGAGCCGGCTTCCGGTACATTTACCAAATAATCCGCGTAATCGCCTGAATCGATTTGCGATAATTTTGCTGAGCTGCCTGTTCCCGTGACCGCATACCCTTTTAGCCTGTTGAACTCGGCAAGCGAATCAAAGCTCAGGAGATTCATCGGTGTTTTTACGTTTTCGGTTCCCCGCAGAGCCGTTTTTGCCGTTAGCGTCGTTCCGCCCGTTGAATCATCGTAGGCCTGGACAGGAACGTTAACCTGAAGCTCCAGCTCATTGTAATAAACGGTTTCGTTCCAATTCAGCGTCAGCTTCACGCTTGTTGGGCTGAGAAGCTCTGCTCCGCGGAGCGATACGCCGCCTTGCGCTACGGCTGGTCCCGATAAAGCAATCTTATCCAGCTGGTCTGCCGCAAAGCTTCCGCCAGCCAGCGTAAGAATAAGCTCTTTGCCATCCACGCCGTAAGCAATCGCGTTTTCGGACAGCGACAAGGATTCCGCATCATCAACGGCCTTAAAAATAACCCTGGAGCTCATCGTTCCGCCTGCGCCGCCAGCTGCCGCTTCATATACGCTCGCCGTAACGGTTGCCGTACGGTCAGAGTCATAATCGCTGGCCGACGCTCCACCTAAAACCAGCCTAGCCGTATCGTCAGCTTCGCGATAGACGCTGTCTACCACCGTTCCCGCAAGTCCTTCGATCGACCAATTCGATACCGTTAATTCCTCTTTGTAAATATCGTTAAGTAGTTGAACGATTACTTCTTGCCCTGCTTCCGCGCCTTCCGAAATCACAGCCGCATCCGCAAGGATAGCCGGTCCGACAGCCAGCGCGTTCAAATTAAAGCCCTTATCGACGATCCGAACGCGCAGGTTGTGAATACCCGCGGTTAAGTTGACGGTATCCGCCGCCGTAGCCCATGAATCCCAGCTTGCGGTTTTTGGAAGCGCAGTCGTAGAAAGTACCTCGTCTCCGATCGAAAGCTCCGCTTTAGCACCCTCATTCGTTGTCGCATAGTGATACGCGATGCCGTAGCTGCCATCCGCCGGAACCTGTACCTGATACTCCAGCCAATCGTTTGGATCTGCGTAGCTCACCGCCGAACCATTTACGAGCACATTTAAAGATGCCTTGAATTTGCTTGCCTCGATAAGTGCCGGGAGCTGAATCGGCTCCGCATCCGCTTTCGAGAACGTAATGCTCTTGATGTTGTAATCGTTTTTGCCAACCGTCATCGTTAATTTATGCGTACCCTCCGGCAGGGTAACCCTCGTGCGTTGATTGGCAAAATATTCCCATTGGTACGTCGTCTGCTTTACCGGAAGCGTAACGAGAGGCTCGCCATCCAGCTTAAAGCTTACCGAGCCGTCCGTTTGGTAGCCCGCCAGCGCCAAATCCAAATCATAGTCGCCCGTTTCCGCGACATGAACGACATAGTCAAACGAAGCTGTACCATCTGCTGCGAAGGAGCCGAGGTAACCGCTTGGATTAACCTGATATTGACCCTCTGCCGAAGCAAAACGCGTTGCGTCGATAGCTGCCGGCACGATTGTAATCTGCGTACGGTCCCAGCGATAGGTTGCGGTCGATTTCGCCGGAATAACCGCATTGATTTGCAGTCCGTCAACCAACACCTTGAATGGCTGCGGATCATTCGTTTGGTTGGTGACAACCGTGACGATTTCTTTGCCGTCCGGGCTTGCAAAAGCAACGTTCGTCACGGTCGAAGCCGATCCGTAGTTGCTGTCAATGCGCACATAACCAGGCCTCACGAACTTTGTGTATTGCCCCATCAAGTAATACTCGGGCAGCAGCCAGTAGTTATCCGGATTCGAGGAATCCTGCACCACCGGTGTCGGATCAGGAATACCCACCCATTGATGAGTTGAAATATCGCTGTCCAGCATCGTAACCCAGCTGTTATAGCTCTTTGCATAATTGCGGAAATATTGCGCGATCCGGTCGGCGCCTGCTGTGCCCCAGACGGCCCGCTCCGTCAAATATACGCTTTTTTCCGGGAACAGCTTATGAAGCTCTGTCATCATGGACAGCTCGCCTCCATAATCATGGAATGCCGTTCCTTCGATCGCATCGTAAGCGCCATCCACGGGATTGCCGAGAATTTGCGCCGGATAAGCCATCGTGTCGCCCGGGTTGTGGTCGAACATCCACAGCTTCACGTTTTTGATCTTGGCGTTGCCGTGCTGATCCAGCTTCGCGTGCAGCAGCTTCGAAAGCCTAGATGCTTGCTGCCATGACATGGCCGTGCTCGGATAATCAATTTCGAGAAGCGGCTCGTTTTGCAGCGTCATGCCTTCGAAGTAGATCCCCTGCTCCGCGTAAGCCTCAAGATACTTCACGTAATAGGAAGCGAGAACCGGAAGATACTCTTCCTTCACCTGCCCTCTAACCATACTGTCGGTTGTTTTCATCCAGCCCGGAGGGCTCCATGGCGAGGCAAAGAACTTCAGATCCGGATTGATCGCTTGCATCTTCTTAACCGTTCCGATGATACCGAAATCAATATCCTTCTGAATCGAGAATTTCTTTAACTCAACATCGGTCTCGCCCGCAGGCAAATCATCATAGGAATAAAACTTTTGTGCCGTAAAATCCGATGTTCCTATGGTCAGACGAATCATGCTCATGCCGATGCCGTTATCCTTGTCGATTAGCTTGCGAAGCAATTCCGTCTGCTTCTCGGGCGACATTTTGACCAGATTATGAATCGTTGCTTCTTCCATGGAAGATCCGATACCGAGCATCGTTTGGTATTTCTTGTCCGGATCAATCGTAATCGTCGTTGCCGCGCTGTCACTCGGGAGCGTCAGGTCAAGATTTGCCTGCTTCTCCAGCTTCTTGTCCCCATCCAAGTAACGGTCGGCGTAATACCATTTGCGGTCGCCCGCGTCACGCTCGCTCGAAATCCAAGCTTCAACAGCCCCGTTGATCAGCGATGGTTCATTTCCTCCGCCATCCCCCGGATCTGTCGTGCCGCCACCGCCGCCGGCTGGCACATCGCCCGTGCGGGTGAACTCCAACCAGTTAAAGTTGATATCTCCCGCAATAAACTCTAATCTTAGCTTTTGCAAGCCTGCTTTGCTCAGTACGATGTTTTCAACCTCGGCCGTTTGCCAGTTCTGCCAGCCGCCGGTTGAGCCCACATTCAAGGTACCCGCCGTTGCTCCGTCTTCCGTTTTCACTTTGATGCCAGTCGCGCCCCCGTTGCCTGCATAACGGAAAGCCGCTTTATAAGTGCCTGGCTCACTCACCCTAACGGTGTAATCCAGCCACGCGCCTCCAGAAGTCCAACCGACGTTTTTGCCGCCGCCCGTATCCTGCGTATCCTCAGTGTTCAAACCGCTGCTCTTCGCCGCAAATGCCTCAGCCTCGATTTTGCCCGGTACCGGAAGCGAAGGCAGCTCCGGCTGCACCGGCTTCGCCGGCAATGCAGGCGTAGCTTGGCTGCTTGTTAAGCCGTAACCGATAGGGAACAGCAGATTCGTGCTATCCTCAGTCATAATCGGATAATTGGTCAAATAAAATGGCCATTTGATCGGATTTTTCCCTTTGAATTCTTGATCCCCAATCAACACATCCGCAACGCCCTGCCCTTCCGTGCCCGGCAGCCATGCTGCCACAAGCGCATCCCAGTCATCCATTTGATCCGCGATCGTGAGCGGACGGCCGGATACGAGTACCACGATGACAGGAATGTTCGGATCGGCTGCCCGAATGTTCGCAATCGTCGCCAAATCCTCTTCATCGAGATTGAGGCTGGTCCGGTCTCCCGTTGTTTCCGCGTAAGGCGTCTCGCCTACAACCGCGATCGCGGCATCATAGCCCGCCGCTCCCCGGCCGTGCTTGTTGTAGGTTACCGTTTTGCCCGCGCCGGCGGCCTCTTTCAGTCCTTCATAAATCGTCGTTCCGGTCGTTATCGCCCCGGAAGCGCCCTGCCATGTAATCGACCAGCCGCCTGATTGGTTGCCGATATCGTTCGCGTTTTTGCCCGCTACGAAAATCTTGTCCATGTCCTTTAGCTGAGACATGACCGGCGTACCGTTCACGACGTCATTTTTCAAAAGCACGAGCGACTCCGCAGCCGCTTGGCGCGCCAGCGCACGGTGCTCGTCTGCGCCGAGGTAGCCTGCCAAATCGGCATCCGTCTTCGGATTTTCGAACAGGCCGGATGAAATTTTTACCTTCAAAATACGCAGCACGGCATCGTTCAAGCGTTCCTCCGTAATGCTGCCTTCCTTCACCAGGTTAATCAAATGATTTAGGCTGGCTTTCCAATCGCCCGTCAGCATGAACATATCCACGCCGGCGTTAACCGAAGCGAGCAGCTGGTTTTTCAAACCGCTCACTGCCTTGCCCTCTTGATCACGCGTAATTTGCTGAATGGCATTGTAATCCGAGATAACAAAACCCTTAAATCCAAGCTCTCCCTTGAGCACATCGGTAAGAAGCCGCTTGTTCGCATGCATCTTCAAGCCCTGAATGCTGTGGTACGAGGCCATGACCGTTTGCACGCCGGCATCTACCGCTGCCTTGTACATCGCCAAGTCGCTAGCGAGCAGCTCATCCTCCGTGTACTTCGTCACATTCCCTTGGTTCGTTCCGTTATCCGTATAGCCTTCGCCGATAAAATGCTTCGCGGCGCCAACGACATGGCTCGTTAGGCTGCGCTCGGCTGCTGTTTCTCCTTGCAGCCCCTTGATATATGCCGCGCCCAGCTCCTTGGAGATCGCTTGGCTGCCGCTGTAGCCTTCATAGGTACGGCCCCAGCGAATATCCTGCGGTGCGGCAATGGTCGGCGCAAAATCCCAATTCGCGCCCGTCGAACGAATTTCCTTCGCGGTTGCGGCGCCGATCCGCTTGACGAGCTCCGCATTGTTCGCTGCTCCGAGACCGATATTATGCGGGAACAAAGTCGCTCCCTTCACATTGTTGTGGCCATGGACACCATCCACGCCATACAAAAGCGGAATGCCAAGCCTCGTTGAGAGCGCCCCGTCCTGATAGCTGTCTATGAGCGTCTGCCAATTCTCGCGCGTGCTGTCCTGCTGCTTGCCATTCGGGAAGGAACCCCCGCCGCTCAGCACCGAGCCGATAAAATACTGCTTAACCTCCTCCGGCGTAATATTGCCCTTCTCCGGCTGTATCATTTGTCCTGCACGTTCTTCTAGTGTCATTCTAGCAAGCAAATCCGCTGCCCGGGCATCTACGCTTTTGGACGGATCCAAATACGCCGGAAACCCTTCTCCGGACTGCGTCAATGGCGTCGCACCAACCGAAAAAAGGCTCGTCATTAGCGATACGACCAAAAGCATTGCCGTCATCATCGACATCTTTCTTTTCAAACCAAACCCTCCTCAAAACTTTAATACCTACAAGTATAAAATTGATAGGGCTTTGAAAATATGGCGCATTCTTGTGATTATGTGCGTTGTTTTTTGGCAATTTGCAACCGGTTCCACCGATCGCTTCGATATCGCTTAAGCAGGGAATCAAGTTCTCTTTTCGAAGGAAGAGGGCTTTATAAAGAATGCGCATAAAAAGACTTTATTCCGCAAAATTTGCTAATTACCCCCATAAGTATTTACAATAGAGATATACCAAAAAAATTCCAATACGGGAGGCTGAACAAAATGAGTTCATTTACATCATGGCTGACAAGTACCAAACAAGGCCTAACTGATCAGGTCAAAAAATTAAAAAATAAAGATTTCTTGGATGCGGTCGTTGCAGGCTGTGCCATCGTAGCAGGAGCGGACGGCTCCATCAACGCGAACGAAAAGCAAAAAATGGCGGGCTACATCAGCCGCAGCGAAGAACTGAAGGTTTTTGATATGAGCGATGTCATCAACCGTTTCAACCACTTTGTAGGCAATATCGAGTTTGACGGCATGATCGGCAAGCAAGAAGCGCTTAAAGCCATTGCAAAATACCGCAATAAACCGGAGGTTGGCCGGGTAATCGTAGGAGTGTGCAGCGCGATCGGCGCGGCAGACGGCGATTTCGACGCGAGCGAGCAAGCTGCCGTACGCGATATCTGTACGACGCTTGGTCTGAATCCGGGCGAATTCAACCTATAATGCGCTAACGACGCAAAAGAACCTCCGGCACCGCTGCGAATGCGGGACCGGAGGTTCTTTGTATGCGCCTATTAAATTGATGCGGCCTTTCGGGTGCAGGCAGCTTTAAGTTAGGCCTTGCTGCGGAACGCCTCATTGTAGCAGCGTCTGCAGACCGGCTTGTAATCCTCATTCCCGCCGATCTGAATTTGCGCGCCGGCATTCATCGGCAGCCCGTCATTAAAGCGAATGACCATCGTTGCCTTCCTGTCGCAATACCAGCAAATGGTCTTAATTTCTTCAATTTTATCTGCTTGAACGAGCAAATTATAGCTGCCTTCGAACAGCTGGTTCTGAAAATCATTTTTTAACCCGAAGGCCATGACCGGAATGTTAAGCTCGTCCACGACCTGGGTCAGCTCCAGAATATGATGTTTTTTCAAAAACTGCGCCTCGTCAATAAGCACGCAATAAATTTTGGACGGCACCGCTGCCGCGACATGAGCCTTCACGCTCTCATAAAGGTTCGTATTCTCCTGGACCGGAATCGCATCCCGCTCGAAGCCTACGCGGGAGCCTACGCGATCAACGCTCCCTCTTGCGCTGACGGACGGCGAATAAATGAGCACCTGCTTGCCTTGTTCCTCGTAGTTATGGGCGACTTTAATGATTTCAAAAGATTTGCCGCTGTTCATCGTGCCGTATTTGTAATAAAGCTGTGCCAATCCAATCTCCTCCAAAAACAGTTCAATGCTCCTATTATACAGGAAGCGGCGGCGTTATTGTATCGCCATAAGCCTTGACTTCGCCTCGCCGTAGGCTTTGACGATTTGCTGTATTTTTTGGAATTCGGGATCGGTTGGACCTAAATCAGCCATGAACATCCGGTGTAAAATTTGATTGTACATATTTTGACGCGCTTCGATTAGCCCAAGCTCCAGCCGGATCAGGTCCTCCAGCTCATTTTCCTCGATTAATTGATCGATATCGACGTCTTCATGATTAGAGGGGCCCCGCTGTTCGTCGAACATCCGATCCGAGCCCCGTCCAATCCGAGGAAGCTCCTCGTATTCCTCTTCAAACTCCGGCTCCTTTCCCAGCGGAATCGATGTATTCAGCTCCGATAAAATAATGCCTTCTTTGGCCAGCATAACCTGAAAGGGTCTATGCTGTATCAGGTCAGTGATGACAAGCCTGCTCATATCCTTGTTGCGGATGAGGGATGAATCGAACGGGTGAAGCACCCACTGGCCTTCCCGGTTAAACAGGTTGAAGGTAAACCATTCCCCGCCATATATAAACCGAATATTGATATTGGTCTCCGAAATAATTTCATAGGTAAACTCCAAATGGAATACCTCCGATCCGTCAGTATAATTTCTTACTATTATACCAAATCAGAGATAAACGAAACTAGCGATTACTTCATCTCTTGCAAAATCGCTTCCGTTCGTTCCGAGCTAGCAACGACAATCAACACGATAATGAGCGCTGCCAGGGCTATGCCGCCAATCATAACAGGATCACCTCTTTTTTTCTTTAAAGCTATGCCGGCGATCCTTGGATTATGTGCGTTTCATGCGGCATTCGGACGATAAAATAATATACGGGGTCCTTAAGAGAGCCGTGAGTAAAGGCGGCTCGGTCCGCAAAAATAATAAGCCCCTCATTTGACGCGTTCCTGCTAGACAGCATCGAGAAGCACACTAACGCTAGCTGGCCCCGTTAGCGGCCCACAGAATAAAAAAACAGCGGCCGCCAGGACTATAAATTCAAGTCCCTTGCGGTCGCTGTGCGTTTTTACCGTGTGCTTTATATGGCGGGCTTCTATTCCAAAAAGCCCTTGGCTGACGATGGCGGCAGTTCTGTCTGGCCAGCCGCAGAGCCGGCTTGAATGCCAAGGCGTTGTCCAACCTTTTGGTTGATTTGGGTCATCTTCTCCGTTTGCTGCGAAACGGTTTGAATGATCTGGCGGTTGGAATTCTCGTATTTATCCATCGCTGAGAAGAGATCCGTCATCGCCCGCTCTACAAGCTCCATGCTCATGGCCGGCTTAGTCAGCGCTTGATTCGCTTTCTCGCTGGTCTCGTTCAAGAGACGAGCATTCTCGGCAAATTGGTTGCCAAGCATCTCATTCGTGGAATTGACCGCTTCGATCGCTTTCATCTGATCGTCAATCGCGCTGGCAATCAATACCGATACCGACATCAAATGCTGCGTTTTATCAATCGAGCTGTCGAGCGCGTCCATCAGCTTATCGTTCGTGTCATTAATAATATCGGTTGCCGCAATGGCCTGCTGATAAAGCATAATCATTTCCGTGTACGTCTGAAGCTTCGTAACCACCTTCCGAAGCCCGCGCTCCAAATACGTTTTCCGGTGTTCATTCTCCGGCTTTGCGATCTCGTCCTCGAACATTTTTTTGAGACGGTTGCCGTATTCGACAAGCAGCTGGAGATCATAGACGTTGTCTAGGCTGCTGCGCTTGAGGTTTCTCATATGCACAACGTTCTCTTCGAGATTGTCACGGCCGTCGCGCAATGATTTCACGATAACCTGCACGTTCGACTTAGCGGATTGGTATTTGTAAATGTAGGCCTTCATCGGCGCCTTGCGCAGAAGCTTCTGCACGAGCGTAAGCTGCTTGCTTCGGCTCAAATCCTCCACCTCGCTGCGCAGCTTGAGCATATTGTTCGCAACCTCGGAGCGCTTCCCTGACATCAGATCCGACAGCGGCCGCTCCAGCATGGTTAGCGTCTGACCCGAGCGCTCCAGCGTCTTTTGGCCTTTTTTCGTAATCTCATCCATCAGCGTGTCCAGATGCATCGCATCCGTTGTCGCTACCTTCTGCATCGTAACTTGCACTTCTTGCTCCAGCTTCTGGAGATCTTCACTTTTCAATTGCACGAGTTGTTGTGACACGGCTTATTTCCCCCTTATATTAGTCGGTAAGGCGATAACGTTGTTGAATTAATTCAGCCTTCGTACGCAGCTCCATCAGGTCCTTCTGTTCAATCGTTTTCGTATAAAAGGTTAGCTTCGAATCCACGTCCTTAATGCCATCGAGCAAAAGCCGCCTGTTCTGGCGCTTCGCTTCGCCGCTTAACCGCAGAAAGGGATTAATCGTCGAGTTCAGATCCTTCCTCACCAGCCGAACGATATTGTGGTTAATGCTGGCGTCGCCAAGCTCGACTAAATCCGGAATCAACCGATTCAGGCGCGAGAGCAAAGCAAGCGTCTTCTGCACGATTTCATCGTCTAAATTGTTTTGCTTGCCTTCGAGTAAAATCATATCTTCGATAATTCCGATGTATTCTAGCGCAGAAGCCAGCTCTGGATCCAATACCGGCTGCGTGCCGGAAGCTGCCGGAACAGCTTGTACAGCCTGCGGCACTGGAGCTGGTGATGCGGAACCTGCGCCTTGCTGTTGGATTGGCGGGTTTTGCGGTCTGTGCTGAAGCTCCGGCTCGCGAGAGCTATCGTTGATTTCTTTCCTGCCGCGCTGCCTTAATGACAGGGCGACTAACAAACCGACAGCGGGTATGGCAATCGCTATATAGGGAGAAGTAACCCAATAAACAACAAGTCCGACTGCATAGGTGCCGACCGCGATGCCTAAGGTTTTTTTCATGCCACTCATTGCTGCACCTCCATGTTAAGCTTGCATAGTACGATGTTTAAACGCGTTGGCTTTATCTAATTATCTCGTTTTTGGTACATAGAAGTCAATTTTTAAAATAGACCATCCATTATCGTTTCATGCTGGTTTATAACCATTCTCTCTCCGATATTTTAGAATGATCTCCTGCTATTAATAACGAGGCTTTCTTGGCTATTTCCTCTTTATCAAACGTTGTATACCCAGAAGCCCATAAATATCCAGCCTCGTGTATTAATATGTGATCTAAACTTTTCAGCAAATAATTTTTTAACTCTGTTAACATTTTTTCTTTCAGTTGAGGAGCAAGGCTTAAATAGCTGCGGCGGCATTGAATATTCGGTTGTTGATGAAAATCACATACAGCTAGAACAAGTTGAATGATAAGGTTCTGATCGAACTTTACCACTCCTAATGTGCGTTTCTCAATCACAGCAGCAGCCGAATCATTAATAATGTAATCCAACAATTCGTACTTGTCATTGAAATGTGCATAAAAAGTAGCGCGATTCACCTGAGCTCCATTTGTTATATCTGCTACATACAAGCAGGTACAGCAGGCGATCCAGACTCCATTGCAGAAGCTTGGTATAATTTATACGCAGATAAGAATTGCTTTGAAGAAACATTCCCAAAAGGGATTGATCCCACTAAACTGTCATCTTAATATTAAAGCGATAAGATGACCATTAAAATGGCAGTCTTATCGCTTTTTTGGCATCAATAATGGTCCCATGTTAATGGATAGGTTTGTCATGACCGCTCTCTAGTATGAATTTGATTTTTTTCAAATCCTTATTGTTGGCCCTTTTCATCATCAAAGACATAAAAGGAGAAAATAAAAGCGAGAAACCGGCTGGGTTGCCTTTATTTCGCAAGGTCATACGCGTGGTTTGTCCATCTTTTGATTCCCATGTATACGTCGTCTCCATGGGAAAAGGTCCGTCAGACGTTCTCATGACAAGCTTTTTTCCCGGTATATATTCCGCGATCTGATATACGTAGGAAAGTTGTTTTCCAAGAAAATCGGCTTTAAAAGCCACTTTAGATCCAATCCCAAGCGGCTTTGGCGTCTGCCATTCCGCGGAATTGATATTAACATACCATTCAGACGCATGATCTGGCTCAGCCGCATATTCCGATACTATATGACGCGGGCAATTTATTGTTATTTCTGTCAATACGTCTACCAAACCTCATACCTCCTTGAAAAAATAAAAAGCGCGCATAAATATCGCGCGCTGCTTCCATCAACTAAGCCAATAGTTTCTGTATCGGCTCCCAGTAGTTCGTGTGCCAGCCGGATGCAAGATGCTCGCCTTGCCCCTCTGGGAAACCGATATGTTCAAATACCAACACGGTTTCTGTGCCTTGCTCCTTGAGCTCGAATTTGGCTATGGAGTACACGCCTTCCTCCCAATTCGCTACGCGCCATGCTTGTACAATACGTTTGTTAGGTACGAGCTCGATGTTACGTCCCAAAATCATGCCTCCAAAGCAAGAGAACATGCCGCCTTCTTCTGGACTAATATCAGTCGGGGCGCCGCCGACAGCTTTACTAAATAACTCGCTGCTGGTAAGAATTTCGTAAACACGCTCAGCACTAGCTTGAAACGTGATTTCTTGTTTAATCGCTGCACTTGTTAAAGTCATTTATTTCATAATCTCCTTTAATTATCTTTATCTTTGATCGTAACATTAATGCATAGCTTGTTCAGACCATGGATCGACACCCGGATCTTGACCTTGGGCTATCATCTGCAGGCGGGGCATGTAATGCGACCATCCTTGTACATGTGAAGCCACTTCCGCTGCCGGCAGATTGTAATGCGTCAATACCAACAGAGTGCCGTTGTCTTTTGGCGTTAATCTAAATTCAACCGTACTGGATCCGGGAGGCACCGCCTTCGATTTCTCCCATCCCCATGTCATGACGATTTTCTCGTTCGGAATGATTTCCTTATATTCACCCATTGCAATGTCACTTCCGTTAACATCAATGCGGTATTTTCCGCCAATACTTGGATCGAGTAATACTTGGCGCCCCATCCAGCGAACTAATTTAGCAGGGTCAGTAAAAAACGAGAACAAGGTCTCTGGACGGCATTCGATAAATATTTCTTTCGTGATCGTGTCACTGCTGTTGATTGAAGTCATGATTTTCTCCTTTCCTCTTCTTCCGCGGCTTCCTTCAAGCGCAGCAAGCTGTCATCCCAGAAGCTCTCGATGTACTGCATCAATTCGGCAAACCCTTCCCTCCTAATGCCATAGAATCGTTTGGTCCCGGCTCGCCTCACAACGACGAGTCCCGCTTCTTCTAGAACTTTAAGATGCTGCGATATGGCAGGTGCTGAAATATCAAAATGCGATGCGATGGCGCTTGAGGTCAATTCCCCTTCACGGACGAGATGTAAAATATCTCTGCGCCTAGGTTCGGTTATGGCTTGAATGGCTTTATCAATCATGTTGTTAATTTAGCACACACTTAATTAAGTGTCAACTTAAATTAAAAATTTCCATATAACCTCATTTACCCTATTCTGACCTGCGGCCTCTAAACTAATCCGCATCTTTTTGTGATATTTCCGTTGATGGAGGCATTAGGGCTTGCTGAGGTCGAACACAATCCGAGGAACAATCGCATGAGGGCACTGTAACCAGAGCCGATCATAATTAAAAAAGCTGTCCCGCCGTCAGTTATTCCGACATGTGGGACAGCTTTTTTTATTTAACCATTTAAACGGACCGCTAGATTATCGCCAATCGGATACAATTCACGTCCGTTTTCATAATAAATGCAATTCCATTCTTTGTATGGATTAGTATCTAACATTGCTACGATTTTCAAAGCGGTTTCCTTTAGTTCAATGATAGAAAGCTTAGAATCTTCGGAAGTCAGCAGCCTCTTCTTTGCGGATAAAAACATTTCCTTTGATTGTTCTGCATCGAAATCGATAGAATAAAATCCCATAATCTCCTCTTCCATACGCTCGAAACTAATAAATCCGGAAGAACTAAGGGGTAATATCGTTTTAGCCGCATTTATTCGCCATAAATCAATGACTTGTCCGACAGGCAGACCAAGTGTCTTATGCTCATCCGTCCATCCTAGAGCGGCTAAAAATGCGGCATATCCGGCTGAATTCCAGTAAATCGTGCTCGCATTTAACCCGCCGGCTGCTTCCACACTTATATCATATCCCTCACTGTAAGGCTCTTTCCAAATCACAATATCATCTTTCTCAAAAACCTGGACATATCCCGTATCCGTACAACCGGAATTGAAGCATTCTCCACAAATATCGATCTGAATAAGTTCTTTGCTGTCTACGATAAAAGGCAGGTTCTCGGATACACAATTACCGTTAAGCATTAATTTGTTACTGGGTATGCCGTTTAATCCCGCGGATGTGTGAGCCGAACGCCATGGAATCACTTCAAATGTTTCGACCCTCATCATTTTCCCCTTCCTTTAGACCGCCTTATTTACAATCGTTATCCTTAAGCGGAAATCTGTTAGCCAAAAGATTCCGTCATTTTTTTACATTTAACGAATTTACTAAATAAAAATCGAACTAGCGGTCCCATAATGATAAGCTGCAAAGGGAAAGCAAAAATAAAATTATTAAAAACGAAAGAGAAGTAAGTTTCAAGTAATGGTTTTCCCGCCAAACCGTTAGAAAAGTAAGCAGTTACCAATCCATAAAGTGACATACAAAGAACCATTCCAATCACCATACAAAATGAAATGGATAAAATCACAAATACCTTTTTTGATTTATCATAAGGTAATGACAAAGCAATTTTCTTTGCCACTGGACCTACAATAAATAATTCTAACAAGAAAGCAGTTATAAAGCCCAGAACGAATTGCATAAGCAATCCTTGCAAGGGTATCGTTCCGATCAAGCCATTTCTAATTAAATTATAAAATGTCATGACTACGACCATCCCAAAGCACATCATCATCCCAAAATAAAAATCTTCTTTCTTAGTTGTTGGCAATTTCCATCTTCCTTTCTTTTTCCATTTGTTATTATAGAGGCAATGGAAAGCTCTTCATAAGTGAACAGTCTGTGAACATTTTGACATAGAAGCCTTTCAACAAAAACGAAGGGCTGCCTAGCGGCAGCCCTTTCGTGTTTATCTATTGTGTCCGTTAGCCGAATAGCTGACAGTACCTTCTCCTTCTGACCCCTGTTTCGCATTTTTTGCGGAATTCAAAATAAATACTCCCCCGACTATCAATACCATCCCTATTAACGTAACTAGCGTAAACGGTTCGTTCCATTAAATTTTATCATTAGTAAATTTATCTGGCAGCGCCTTAATGATTTCTTCATATTGCAGGGCTACTGCCACCTCTAAAATATGGATAGGGTTTTGATGAGCGTAGGCTACAAGCAATTCTTTCGTAAACTCATCATCATTTAATTTTAGACTTCTTTTTACTAATTCCATCATGGCTCTTTGATTACGAAAATTAAGCTGCTCGATCTTTTCCATCGCTAATTCAATATCACCCTGCATAGTACACTCCTAATAACCGTGATCAGTATTTTTTTCAACTTACCGTAACGAAATGTTCTTAAATATAATATCTATTCGATACATTTCCATTCTTTCAGGGGGCGGGCAGATGAGAAAAACTTAACAAGATTATCCTATTCATGCTGTGCTAGAATAAACGCTCTAAGCTATACAGTATTTTACCTACAATTTGCATACGGAGGGATTTAACATCATGTACAGATTTTTAGCGCTATTCGCTCTACTCGTGCTCGTTACAGCAACCGCCACAAATCACAAAGCAGATGCTTCGACTGTCTTGAAATACGGAAGCGAAGGACAGGCCATTCCGGATCTGCAGTTCCGGCTTCAGACGATGGGTTATTACAATTTACCAATAGATAGCAGTTTCGGAAAGGTCACCCGCAGTGCGGTTCAACGTTTCCAAAAAAATAACGGACTCCAGAGCGACGGCGTTGTAGGCCCGAGAACATGGGCGAAGCTCAAAAAATTGTCGGTCAACAAAAAAGAGCTCTCCATGCTTGCGCGTGTTATTTACGCCGAGGCCAGAGGCGAAGATTATAAAGGCCAAGTGGCTGTCGGTGCGGTCGTAATGAATCGCCTCCAGTCTTCAAAGTTTCCGAAAACAGTAAAAGAAGTGATTATGGAGCCCAATGCTTTCTCAGCCGTAAAGGATGGACAGTACTGGCTTATACCGAATCAAACGGCATTCAAGGCCGCTAAAGCAGCGGTAAAAGGGATGGACCCGACCGGTAATGCGTTGTTCTACTTTAATCCGGACATCTCCAAATCGAGTTGGTTCAAGACGCGTACAGCCACCAAGAAAATCGGGAACCATCTATTCACGCTGTAGAAATCGCCAAGAAAGAGCTATGATCCGGAACAGGAGAACAAATGAATGAGAAATGGAACCAAAGACCGACAAAAAGCGAGAGTTGAAGTGGTCATTGATATTATTAAAGAGATTACTAATAAAGAGACCGTTTCAGAAGCCTTTAAAGATAAATTATACGCAATGAGTTACGATGAGTTGGGAGCTTTCGTTATGGATCTCGTTAAAACCCGATCCTTTGATGAAAATCTTTAATTGCGTATTTGTTAATGCCCAAAAAAGTGTATCCACATTAAGCTTTGTGCCCTTTATTACAATAAATAGAGCAGGCGCTTCCGCGGCTCCTGCTTCTTTTTTCACATAAGTTACCCGTTAGCACAACTGCCCGTGCTGGACAGTCTGTATCCGGAAGGCATCAGTCAAGGCACGGTTGTCGGACACAGCGGCTCCGATCCCGGCGTGCTGACGATTACAATGTTCAATCCGGACAATAAGTCAGGACTGATCCTTTTCTTTAACCAGGAATTGGACTTGAACCTAAGAGCACTCAATCTTCATTCTATGGTCAAGCGGCTCGTGAAGGAAGCTGGCATGTAGCAGCAAAGCCCAACAACCTTATAAGGCTGTTGGGCTTTGCTGTGAGACTCCAGTCGGACCTGCTTCTCACCTACTTAGGCGCATGTTTACTCGTAAAAACACTTTGTTTATCGAATCAGCACTTCCTTTGTCACCCGTGCAGGGAGTCGTTTAATTACGGCGAATTATCCATACAGAACATCCGAAGCGGAGGGATCGAAATGGGTATTTTGAAAACGAAGGATGCCGCAGATCTTCTTTCTGTAAGTCAAACAACGATCAAACGTTGGGCTTCAACTTTCCCGCATTTTTTTCAAAAGGACCGATTTGGCCACTATATATTCTCAGAGCAGGACATGGGCCTGCTCATTCACATTAAAGACCGAATCAATCACGGGGAAACATTGGATCGCATTACTCTTGTGGGTACCAAGCAGCCGTCGGAGCCCCTTCAAGATGAGCTCCCCTTGCAAAAGCATGATTCGTCTATGGCAGATATGTTTACCCGCATCGAGCAGGTCGAACGCTCACTTGACCAGAAAGCCGACGAAGTCGTCTCGATACAGCTGCTCCGGCAGCGTGAGGAGCTCGAGGAGCTGCGCCAAATGGTCAACCAATTAGCCGCCTCCTTAGAATCTATTCAGGTTTCCAGCAGCAAAACACACCCGGCGCGCGATGAAATCCATCCTGCTGCTGTCGCCAAACTTCAAGCTCCAGCAAAGAAGAAAGGCCTTTTGCGTTCCCTTTTCTCATTCTTGTAAAGTGATGATAGGCAGAGGAGCCGTTCCAATGCCTATCGGACTTCAAACGAAAAACTCCGCCCACTGAGGGACGGAGTTTTTGGTGTTCTTGTTCTATTATCTATCGATTACAAAACTCTACGCGCGCTGACGTAATGGCTTGACCACCAGCCGGAGCTTAAGCTGCTAATGGCAATCCCATCGACAGACGGCGTATTATGAATAAACTTCCCGCCGCCCATATAAATGCCAACATGATTAATAGCGCGGTTGTTGCTGCCAATCGTATCAAAGAAGACCAGATCGCCTTTGCGAAGGTTGCTCTTGCTTACAGCAGTCCCTTGGCTTTTCTGAACTCTCGTTCCCCACTTTAGATCTACCCCAACCTTAGCGAAGATGAATTCCGTAAAGGAAGAGCAGTCAAAAATTAGACGGCTTTGATTTCTCGTGCCGAAGTCGTAGCTCACACGGCCTTTGTAGCTTTGAGCTAGGCTGATGACCCTATCGGCCTTCGAGCTTGAAGACGTTTGACTGCTGCTGCCGCCACTATAATTCGTATATTTCGAATTGGCCGATATGTAACCGGTTTTGTTATCTTTAGTGCTTACCTTCAGCCAATAGCTGTTGACCTTGGAGATGACGTTAATGCTCTCGCCTCTGGAGAGGAGACGGATCACTTTTCCGCTGGTGCTCGGCTGGGTTCTGAGATTTACCCCGATCTCGACTTTCGTCTCATAGGTCACGGCTGCTTCAACTTTAGAAGCAAAAGGCGCCGGTGCGATTCCTAAAGCACCAAACCCGATAACTGCACTCATCCCGACAATAACAATCTTCTTTTTCAGTAATTCTAGCTGCATTTATATGTTGCCTCCCATTCGTTTAGATAAGACTTAATATAGCAGGTATTAAGTTACCTAAATAATTCCTATGAGAGCAAAAACCTAGTATTAATAGGGGATTATATCTTTTTATTAAAAAATAATGAGAGTTGTTTAATCTTTATAAACCCTATAAAACGCTTACAAAAAATGCAAAAAAAAATTGATTATATATGGTCCCGAGTGCCTCATCGCCGCAAAATAAAAAACAAAAAAAGGGCCAATCGCGCGCCCTTTTTTGTTTGCTTATTTTTTATATTAGGTACCGCAAAAGGTTCGGTAAGGAAGATTGGATTGTCCGGGAACCGTGCAGTATTCTTCTTGTTCCGGAGCATGTGCGTAAGGGTTCGCCAGAACCTCAAGCAGCCTCTCCATCACACTGTAGTCTCCTTGTTTCACCGCGGCTGCTAAAGCTTCCTCCACCCGGTGGTTACGCGGAATTACCGCAGGGTTACTGTTTCGCATCAACTGCTGCGAGTCGGCTTTGGACTCCTGTTGCCTGCCAAGTCTCGCCTGCCACTGCTCATGCCACTGCTTAAATTCCGTGCTGCCAAACAGCACCGAATCCTCCGGCTTGTCAAAGGTTAAAGCCTTGAAGGTATTGGTATAGTCCGATTGATCCTTCTGCATCATACCGAGCAAACCAGAAATAAGGGTTTCATCCTCAGCCTCTTCATTAAAGATGCCCAGCTTTGCCCTCATCCCCTTGAGCCAATGACGGTGATACGATTCGCTAAAATCTGAAAGTGCATCCTCCGCCAGTTTGACCGCTTGTTCTTCGTTGTCATCCAGCAGCGGAAGGAGGGTTTCAGCAAATCTCGCAAGATTCCACACTGCGATAGGCGGCTGATTGCCAAAGGCATAGCGGCCATGAGTATCAATCGAGCTGAATACCGTTTCGGGGTCATAGACATCCATAAAGGCGCAAGGGCCATAATCAATGGTTTCTCCGCTAAGGGCCATATTGTCGGTGTTCATTACTCCGTGAATAAAGCCGACAAGCTGCCATTTTGCAATCAGCATGGCCTGACGCTTGATCACTTCCTG
This sequence comes from Paenibacillus sp. LPE1-1-1.1, assembly GCF_040676435.1. Taxonomy (NCBI): domain Bacteria; kingdom Bacillati; phylum Bacillota; class Bacilli; order Caryophanales; family Paenibacillaceae; genus Paenibacillus; species Paenibacillus sp. LPE1-1-1.1. Next base: position 294,298 of record NZ_JBEGHY010000012.1, on the reverse strand, counting down.
AAGCAGTGATAAATAACGGTTCCCCTCCGTGCCCACTTCCGGAAAATGTCTTCGCAAGGTGTAATCAGCCAGTTCCCGCAGGTCATCGGCAGACCCCCATTTTGAAGCGTATTGAAAGGTGCCGACTCGCAAATGACTTGCAGCGACACGGGTCAGTATAGCGCCCGGAAGCACGGTTTCACGGTATATGGATTCACCGGTTGCAACCACCGCTAGGCTGCGCGTGGTTGCAATACCAAGCGCATGCATGGCTTCGCTGATGATGTATTCACGCAGCATCGGTCCAAGCGCCGCGCGGCCGTCGCCTCCGCGGGAGTACGGCGTTCTGCCGGAACCCTTAAGCTGAATATCAAACCTTTCTCCTTGGGGAGTAATCTGTTCGCCTAGCAGCAAAGCCCGGCCGTCCCCTAACCGATTGAAATGTCCGAATTGATGCCCGGCATAAGCTTGAGCAAGAGGCAAAGCGCCCTCGGGAATCTGGTTGCCGGCTAACAAAGCCACGCCCTCCTTGCTCTGCAGCGCTTGAGAGTCCAGCCCCAACGACGCTGCCAACGGTTCATTAAAAATGACCAACTCAGGTGAGCTTACAGGGGGTGGCATCATCGTAGTGAAAAATGATTCCGGCAAACGCGCATAACTGTTGTCGAAGTTCCATCCTTCTGTCCTTGCTTTTTTATCTGTCATCGCAGCACCTTTCGTGTTCTTTTATAGGCATTATGATAGTTTTTCAGCTATCTACTTTCTAATCTACAACACTAGGCAGCCCTTTTTAGTGTTTGCTTTTTCCATTTTATTATACCATTTCCACACCTGGACAGCGCATGCCGAAGCCTTACTTTGCACTTAAGACAATTTCCGTATTTCTACGTACAAGGAGTAGACAAATGAACATGAGTAAAGCGCAAACGACGAGAATCCACATGGTTTTTGCAGCTAGCAAGTGATCCATGCCCCAGCCGATTAGCAACGGCAGCAGCGCTCCTCCAACTCCGCCCGATGCGATCAGAATACTTGTTGTTTGTTTCGTATTTCCGATAAACATCCGGTTAGCGAATACAAGTGCGATTGCAAAGATACCCGATAAAAAAAGCCCGATGATTAGTACGAACGCGAACGCCGCAATCGTGTTTTTGACTAGAGCAATGCAAATGAGAAACATAACGGCGCCTAAGGTACTGCTAACCAAAAATCGGCTATAATTGATCTTCTCCGCAATCATACCCGAAAACAATCTTCCAATAACCATAGCGATCCAAAAAAACGTGACCGAGAGCGTTGCGTCTGCTGTATTCAGACTAAAATGTTGTACGAATATCGACGGCAAGAAATTAATAATGCTTGTTTCAAGCCCGACATAGAGAAATACGAAACAAACAAAGAAAGCAAGCTTGGAAAGAAGAACTCGCTTTTTCCCCTTTTCGCTGAACGTTTCAACGTTTTTGGAAGGACTTTGATGAGCCGCATTACGGAGATCATGAGTCACGAATTTCTTGCTCCACAGCGCCAAGTTAATAATCGCGGCTGCGATGACAATGGCAAAAGACCAATTCCACGAATACTGCGCAAGGATGAAACTCGATAACAGCGGCATTGCCAAAGCTCCGATTCCAAATGATACCTCCAGCCGGCTCATCGTTACAGCGCCATTTTTATCGGATTCCAATAAAAAAGCCCCTATTGCCGTTTGGGTCAGCCCAAATCCAAATCCGTTTAAAGCCACAAGAAGCATCACCAGGTACCAGTGGGGGTGGAATAATAAAGCGCTGTGTACGATAACCAAACTGAGCACTCCCAGCATAATCGATCGCTGATACCCTAGACGCTGAGACGCCATCGGCGCCAAAACAACCCCAATAAAAAAACCTGCAAACTGAGTAAAAACCAATTGTCCGCCGCTGCTATAATTCCGGCCGTAATCATGCAGCATTTCCGGTAACAAAGCACCGAGCGCCACCGTTGCAAGTCCTATCAGAAAATATGCCGCGCAGCCTAACCAAACCATCCGTTTCATCCAATCAGCACCTTTCAAGACCTATCCTTTAATAAAAGAGCGGTTATATGAGATGATCTGATTAATCGCTTCGGCCACGGAAGGCACGACGGCACTTGCTTGGTTTCTAATGTCGATATGGCTGCCGCCCATGGCAAAGCTATGCTCGGTTACGGCAAACATGGATAAATCGTTAAATGAATCGCCTATGCACGCCACTTCATTTGGGCTGAGACCCAGCTCTTTGATCAGAAGCGTTAACCCGACCCCTTTCGAGACACGCAGCGGCATCACATCAAGGCAATCTTTGTCGGAAATAAACGTTTCTATTTCACCTTCAAACTGGCTGTTTAATTCTGTCTTCAATTGAATCAATTGCTCAAGTTCGCCAAAATATGAAAGCTTGCAGCAACTAATTTCATCCGCTCTTATCGCTTCTTTCAAATCAACACGTTCGGTACAAGCTGTCATAATGCGTGCTTCATAAGGATGGGAGACATCCGTACGTTTCTTGATATAGAAGGAATCATCCGTACAATGGACAAAATTAATAAAATGATCGTATGTGTTCGTTAATTGAAGTATTCGGGAGGCTGTTCCCGCATCAAAAACGGAGGAAGCCAAATAACCCGTTTCTTTCTTATGAATGGTGGCTCCGTTTTGGCCTATCGCATGATAACAAGAATTAAATTCCTGCATGATGATATTGATTTCCGAGTACATTCTGCCTGATGCAATGCAAAATTCAAACCCGTCGCCGATAGCTGTTTTCACGGCTTGGAGATCCCTATCGTTAATCCGGCGCGTATGGTCTAATAAGGTGCCGTCTAAATCACTTACAATCAGTTTAATCATCGCTTTCTCCCTCCGATACGACTAATAGTTCGACATGGTGCTCGGCAAGCTTCTCCATCATTTCCCGATTCGGTTTCTGGTTCGTGATCAACAAATCAACGGAATCCAACCCGGCTATTTTGTAAAACATCTGATCGCCGAACTTTGTATGGTCAGCCAGCACAATGACTTGATTTGCCCGTTTAATCATTTCCCGCTTCACGACTCCGTCTTCCTCATGGGGATAAGACAAGCCGTTAGCCGTAATGCCGCAGGCGCCAAGAAACAACTTATCCACTTGGTAATCGGCCAACTTATCAATCGTGGATTTCCCGAATAGAAAACGATGCTGAGAGTTTAGTTCTCCGCCTAATAAAAATGTCCTTACTGTTTTTTTTCTGGATAACACATCTGCGATATCTATCGAGTTGGTAACGACAACGACATTTTCGGACGATAAATTTTCCGCAGCGAATTGTACGGTTGTTGAAGCATCCATCATGATAAAATCACCGTTTTTAACGAGTGAAGCCGCAAAATGACCAATTTCATGCTTCTCGCCGGACTCTCTTACCAGCCGCTCCTTGTACTCGAATATTTCTTTTGTTTTTTTCGGCAAAACGGCCCCGCCATGCGTACGGATGATAAGGCCCAGCTCTTCCATCTTCAAAAGATCCCGCCTTGCAGTATCTCGGGATACCTCGAATTGTTGACAAATATCTTTAATATCGATTCGTTCATGTTGATTCAAATGCTCCATAATCGCGTTTATCCGTTCTTCTTGAAACATGCTCATCGCCTCCTCGTTCATGGCGGTATACTTAAGGAATATTGCATCTTTTAAGGGATTATACTTTATTATATAAGCGAATTCAATTATTTATCGTCTTTTATGCATCATTCATTCTGTTTAATCGTCATATGCTGGTGCCAAACCTTCTTGCCCGGTACTCTAATCACTTCCCTAGGCAAAAAAAAAGAACAGGCTGCCTTGCGGCGCCTGTTCAATCCTATCAACTTAATAAGCTAGAAAAAAATGAAGAGTTATCACGGCAACAGAGGCATGAAGCAACACATTCAACCATTCTTTACGAGACACCTTTAAATCTTGGACCAACATGACAATCGACCATACGAAAACAATGATAAAAGCAATTTGAACTAAAATAGCAGGCATACTATTAGTACCTCCCCCATCTTGTCATAGTTCAATATATTATGAAGATGCGGGAATCGTGCTTCTTTTTCCTACTATATTAGTCTAATTATAACGAAAAGAAAGCAGCAAGCCTCTGAAAGGATCAGAATGCCTGCTGCTTTGTCCTGCTATTCAAATGATAGAGCATGCTTCTATTTTGCCTGAATGTAACCTTCTGCTTTAAGCAGTTCCGCGATCAGAACAGCACCGCCCGCCGCTCCACGCAATGTATTATGCGATAGTCCTACAAATTTAAAATCGTATAGTGAGTCCTCACGCAATCTTCCCGCCGAAACACCCATGCCGCGTTCAATGTCGCGATCAAGCTTCGTCTGCGGTCTGTTCTCTTCTTCAAAATAAGTTATAAATTGTTTTGGTGCGCTTGGCAGGCCGAGCTCCTGCGGTCGTCCTTTGAAGTTCAGCCAGCGATCGAGAATTTCTTCTTTCGATGGTTTATTCTCAAACTCAACAAATACCGTAGCCAAATGCCCATCCAATACGGGAACGCGGATACACTGCGTTGTAATCAATGGTGCGCTTGCTTTAATAATTTCGTTATTTACCAAGCTGCCCCAAATGCGCAGCGGCTCCTGCTCGCTTTTTTCTTCCTCGCCCCCAATATAAGGGATGACGTTATCTAACATTTCAGGCCAATCGGTAAAGTTTTTTCCAGCTCCGGATATCGCCTGGTACGTCGAGGCCACTACTTTTGTTGGTTTGTAATCCAGCAAGGCATGCAGTGCCGGCACATAACTCTGAATGGAACAGTTAGGCTTAACAGCAATAAATCCGGTCGAGGTTCCAAGCCGTTTTCTTTGCGCTGCAATCACTTCAATATGCCCCGGGTTAATCTCCGGAATAACCATTGGAATATCCGGTGTCCAGCGGTGAGCCGAATTATTGGAAACAACAGGCGTGCCCGTCTTTGCGTATGCTTCTTCCAAAGCTTTAATTTCATCTTTTTTCATATCTACCGCGCAGAAAATAAAATCGACTTGAGCGGAAAACTCCTCCACTTTCGATGCATCCTGAACGACGATAGTTTTCACTGCTTCAGGAATCGGGCTGGACAGCTTCCATCTGTTTTGCACAGACTCTTCATACGTTTTTCCTGCCGAGCTGGCGCTTGCTGCAATTGCCGTTACCTTGAACCAAGGATGCTGATCCAGCAACTGGACAAAGCGCTGGCCCACCATACCCGTTCCTCCTACAATACCAACCTTTAACTTTTCGGTCATATGCTGTTAAATTCCCTTCTGTATCGGATGATCTTTCCTAAATATTTATTCAAACCGTCTAATTTAGTTTCCTTATCTTTAAGGTAACCTGTATTTCTTTCGCGTCAATATAAAAAAAATCCCACCCCCAAGACTTTGGTCAGTCTTAGGGACGAGATTTGTATGCTCGCGGTACCACCCCAGATTCGCCAATATGTCGCCATATCAGCCTCTTCAAGTACGGCATTACCAAGTAATGCTTATACTCTAGCTCTGTAACAGGAGCTCCTGACACAACATCCCCCTTATGCGGGTTCCGAGGTGCTGCTCTGAGACTTTTTTCAATAAGGAACTCTTACTCCTTTTCAGCTAACGGAGCTCTCTGCGAAAGAATTCTTTTATTTACTCTTCTCTTCGTCGCATTTAAATGTTGCGATTATATTATCAGAAATCTCTCGTTTGGTAAACATCATTTTTAAAAATTAGATAACATTTCATACCGAACATAATCTGATTACTCTATTGCGGCGCCGGGTTTCACTCTAATAGGCATAAGAGTATGTTTAAGGCAAATATTTGATTTTGGAAACAATCGGCGTTCTCGGCCTGGCAATAGGAACTTCCGCTGGGTAGCCCATTCCAAATACGCCAATAACATCGTATTCCTGGGGCACACCGAGAATGCTGCGGTTTTGAGGCGAAGCGCCCAAAGAAGCCCAATAGGCGCCTACGCCTTCTTCATTTGCAGCTAATAAGAAATTTTGCACGAAACAAGAGGCAGCCATAACATTCTCGTCACGTTCAAACGAAGTGGGGGCGGATTTGGACAACACTGCAAGAACGACAGGGGCACCCCCAAAGTCCGTTTTATGATTTAATTTCGCTCTCGTTTCTGCACCGATAAACAGGAGCTCCCATGGTTCGTTCAAACGATGATTAGGCGCATAACTAGCCGCTTCCAGCCAAAATAACAAGTCTTTTTCGTTAATCGGGACCGGCTTAAACTGCTTAATATTTCTTCGGGATTTAATGACCTCAATTATTTTCATTTTTTGGATTACCGTCCTCGCTTTTAATGTCGTTAGTAGCTGCGTCTTCGTTAGAAGCTGTGTTATCCGTAGAAATTCTATCGTCAGAAGATAGCTCATGAAGCTGAAACATATGGATAAACTCTTCGATGATCGCCTCTGTTGCTTTTAATTCACCGCTAATGACTTGTTTAATGGATTCAAACTCCGGCTCATTTAACTGCCGCTGCAAGGTCGAACGGTTTACGTTAAGCTTATCCAAAAATGCTGTAGCCCTGCCGCGACGAAAGGTTTGAGCGCTTTTGGGATGATGGTGCCCATGCTCTCGATGTTCCCTATGCTCTCCATGACCGTGCTTGCCTTTGTGTCCATGTCCTTCACGCATATTTTATCCTCCTTATTTATTTTGCTGTATACATTTGTATACGCGAACTCTGTTGTATACAAATGTATACAGAATGGCCGATCTCTGTCAAGTTTTATTCTTAGTAATGCTTTTCCCATCGATCAAAATTTCACCATCACTGATCTGAATTAAGCCAACTACCATACGGATCGACGTTGTTTTCCCAGCGCCATCCGGCCCAAGAAAACCGAATGTGATTTGTTAATCGGGTGGGTGTGCGGGAGAAAGAAAAAGCCCCGGCCATGGTTGCCATGGCCGGGGTTAGTATTTGCGGGTATTTTATAAAAAATCGAGGTCCTTGGCCCGGCGGACTGCTGCCCGGCGGTTGTTCACCTCAAGCTTGTCGTAAATGTTCTTAGTGTGAGTCCGCAGGGTGTTCAAGGACACCCTGAGTTCTCGGGCAATGTCCGGGCCGCTCAAGTCAGTTCCGAGCAGCCGGAGCACGTCACGTTCACGTTCGCTCAGCGGCTCGCTACCAACTTTTTTGGCAGACGGTTTGAGATCAGCCTTGCCAAAGGCTGTCTGGAGGTGACGGGCATAATTCAGGGCAATCCCCTTTTTCACGGCTGCATCCAGCAGTTCCGCCATGGGTCGGCCTTCGTCCACGAAGATGCGGACGTATCCCTCCGGCTCAGCCAGCGTCAGCACGCGTGCCAGCGGCACAAGCGCAGCAGGGATGTTGCCTTGCATATGGTGAGCAAGTGCCTGCAATACCAGGATTTCAATCGCACTTCCCGTCCTCTCACCTTCTTCCGCCGCATGGAGGAGGCGCTCCAAGAGTCCCATAGCCTCAAGCATCGATTCGTCTGTACGGTCACTCTTATACTTGGCCAGGAGCACCCTAGCCAGGGTGATGTGCTCGAATTCGCGCAGATAGCTAAAGTCGTCCCGGGCGGACAAACCTTGCTCCCGCGCCCAGTCGAGAGCTTCACCCAACCTCCCCTGCGAAAGCCACATCCGTGTCTTCATTGCCGCAATAGGACGCACATTTGGGAAAAAGTCGCTCACATACAGCTGCTCTGCCTCGTGAAGCAGCTCGAGCGCAGTGTCCAGATCTCCTTGAGCCTCCCGTATTCGAGCCATTGCGACGGACCAGCGATACCCGTTTTGCGGAAACCCGGTGTGCTCGCCCTGCTCCTTGCTTCGCAGCAGATGCTGCGCAGCGGCATTCAGGTCGTCATGTTCACGGCAGAGCACACTTATTCCCACATACATGTCCGCCGTTCCCCGCATTGCAGGCTCGCCCTGTTCCGTTGCAATCTGCAATCCCCGCTCATAGATACGCCTTGCTTGGCGCAGTCTACCTTGCGCAATCCGTATATCAGCCAGAGCGATTGTGCCCCCGATTGCATCAGAGATACCTCCGGCCGAATGCACACTTGCCATGCCATCGGTAAACGTTTGGTAAGCCGCCTCGAGATCTCCGTTCGTCCAGGATGCTAGTCCGAGGAGCGCAACTGCCGACCCGCGACGGAGAGGGTCGCCCTCCGGGACGAGGTCGAGCACCCGCCGGGCGTATTTGATGGTGGCGGGTATATCACCAAGCGCCTGAGCATGTGCGGCACGGTACAAAGCGATCGTAGCCGGGAGACTGCGAAATCCTTCTTCGTCTACGACTACCATCACGGCCAGCGGGACTTCCCTTCGCTCAAGCAAATCTGCCGTCTCCTCCAACCACCGTTCTGCATCTCGCAATTTTTCCTCAACGGTATCCAGCTCATTGCCTGCCAGTAACGCCCAGGCATGCCCAACACTAAGAACAGGCCTGCAGCGGACCAGCTCATATGGGAGTTCCTTCAGCCAGCCCAGGACGGCAGCCTCCTGTCTGCTCCTCTGCATGGCTGGCATTGCCAGCTCCACCAGGGCCGCCACCCGCGCGAAATCCTCAGCGGCCAACGCGTGGCGGATAGCATCTGTGGTTGAGCCATGCTGTTCGTACCACATGCTAGCGCGCCGATGAAGCTCAGCTACCTGATTAGGCTGATCCGCCCTCAAATGCGCAGAGAGAACCTCGGCAAAGAGGTGATGATAGCGATACCAGCGGCGCTTGTCATCCAGTGGAACGACAAAGAAGTTGCCTCGCTCAAGGGCATCCAACTGTATGCTGCCTTCCTCCTGCCCGGTGACGGCATCGCACAGCGGACCATGCAACCGGTCGAGAATGGAGGTCTGAAGCAAGAAGCTTCGGACATGGCCGGGCTGTCGCTGCAGGACCTCTTCGACCAGATAGTCCACAATGTACCGATTCTCTCCAGCGAATGCCCGAATAAACGCAGGAATGTCCTCGCGCCCGCGCATCGAGAGCGCCGCCAGCTGGAGCCCCGCAATCCAGCCTTCGGTGCGGGTTTCGAGCACAGTAATTTCGTCGTGCGTAAGACCAAAGCCCATCACCTGGTTGAGGAACGCGGCCGCTTCGCCGGGAGTAAAACGAAGATCGGTGGCACGGAGCTCGGTCAATTCGCCCCGAGCGCGTAAGCGGCCCAGGGGAAGCTGTGGATTTTCACGGGTGGAGATGACCAAGTGCATCTGTGGCGGGAGATGCTCGAGGATGAAGATGATGGCATCGTCGATCGGTTTGGCATCAATCACATGGTAGTCGTCAAGAACAAGAACGAATTTATGCGGCAGGGCTGAGATATCATTGATCAAAATCGTTAGAGCCGATTCGTTTAACGGAGGTTGCGGTGAGTTGAGCGCACTAACCACGCCCCCTCCAATATTCTCCGCAATCGTCTGCAAAGCTGCGATAAGGTGAGTCAGGAACCTTAATAAGTCGTTATCCCCTTCGTCTAGTGACAGCCATGCGATAGGTCGCTCACAACCAGCGGCCCATTCGCTGACCAGTGTGGTCTTGCCAAAGCCCGCGGAAGCGGAGATAAGGGTCAGCTTCCGGTCCAGCCCCTCGTTCATCCGTTCGATCAGGTACGGTCGTTGGACAATTTTAGTCCGCGGCGTGGGGATATATAATTTAGTGGATAAAATAGGCATATTCATAAATTAATAATACCACGTAAAATACTCCTGCTCACACTATATTTAAACGAAGCCCCAGACAGTGATGTGAGCCAAAATCCAAAAATAGATTCGTGAAGTAATCCGTATAGCAAATAAGGCCTGTCACCATCCTGTGACTGGCCTTATTTGGCTTCAATCGATAAGAATTACTTGTAAATTTTACTAAATATGATATCATTTCAATATCATTTACCGAAGGATACAAAGATTAAGGAGTGAAGCCAAATGGTGAGCCAAGGCTCTATCACAGCAATGATTGTTCAGGTTATTCTAGGAATTGTAATTTCCTTATCTCTGCTCATTTATTATCGCAGTAAGCATAAAATTTCTTACCGTGCGGTCGGTGTCGGAATTCTTATCTTTATCGTTTTCTCGCAGTTATTGGAGCAAGTGCTGCATACCTATATGTTTTCAGGTAACGCAACAACCTCGGCGTGGCTGAAAAATCCGTGGATGTCCGCCGTCTACGGTGGATTAGCCGCAGGTATATTTGAAAACGGAGGACGTTGGCTAGGCTTCTCGTTTCTATTGAAAAAGCGCCAAGAGCGCAAAGACGGCATTGCTGTAGGGATAGGACACGGCGGTATCGAGGTATTGATAATAAGCGTCGGTATGGGAATACTGGGGCTCGTGTTAGCAACATTGATTAACGCAGGAACCTTCGGGCAAGCTTTTGGCGCCCAAACGCCTTCCGAGCAAATTGATCTGTTCCAAGAGCTCAAAGACCGAATGATCCATACACCGCAAAGTGAATATTGGCTTGGCGCTTTCGAACGCATTCCAGCGATATTTATCCAAATTGCACTTTCATTAACGGTTTTGTACGGGGTTCGGGCACGCAAGGCGGTGTACTTACTTTATGCGGTTTTGATTCACGCTCTAATCGATTTTTTTGCGGGTCTGTATCAAGCAGAGATGTTACCGCTGTGGGTAATCGAATGTATATTGTGGACGTGGGGAGTCGGTTCCGTATTTGTGATCGTGAAGTCAAGGGAATGGTTTGCTAAATTGCCGCCTTTTTCAGAGAAATATATATCCAAGAAACGATTACAGCAACTTTCCAATGGAAATAATAACTGATGCGGGTAGGAGCTGCACCGCTTATATTTCGACTGAGACAGCAAGTACATAAATCGAGAGGTAACTATGAATAAAATTACTGTCTATCAGTTATTTGCGATGACTTTTATTTTCCAATTGGGCACTACCATTATATTCGGCTTCGGAGGCTCGGCCGGCCGGGATGCGTGGATTGGCGAACTGATTTCCTGTTGTCTGGGTATATTCATTGTGATGATCTACATCGCTTTAATGCGTATGAATCCGGGGCTAACCCTTGTACAATGGTTTCCGGCACAACTCGGACGCTGGATCGGGACGCCTCTTGCTTTTCTGTATCCTCTAATGTTCTTGTATATTGTGGGACGGATTATTGCGGATATCCGAGATATGGTTTCAACAACAGTATTGCCTAGTACACCACTTCTGCTAATCTCAGGTTTATTTGCCTTCATCATTGCTTATTGCGTATATGGCGGCATTGAGATCGTTGCTCGACTGGGAGAAATGTTCCTTCCCATCGTATTAATCATGTTTTGTATTGAGGTCATTCTTCTTTGGAGCTCCAGCGTCTTGCATATCAATAATTTACTGCCCGTGTTTGAAAACGGGTTGGAGCCCATTTTGAAGGTCGTATATCCACCGGGCATTACTCAATCCTTCGGGGAAACGCTCGTTCTTGCGATGTTCTGGCCGGAGACCAAACGTCCTGAAAAAGTAATGAAGATTACGCTTCTTGCCATTATTCTGTCCGGAATCATGATAACCTGCTTTGACGTGTTGGCTATTTTAGTTTTTGGAGGTATGTTTTCCGGTCTTCTATACCCTCTTTACACCTTGTTGAGTTTGATCAGTATCGGACATTTCATTGAAAACTTACAGATGTTCGGCGTGCTCTATTTTTTGATGACCGCACTTTTAAAAAGCGTCGTTTATATGCTTGCCGCGGTAAGAGGGATTCAGCAACTTACGAATATGAAGAGTTACCGGGTACTTGTCATCCCGGCTTGCGCTATCTCACTTTTCCTTGGAATGACCATGTCCAAAAACATTGCCGAGCACATTTATCGTCACCATTTTGAAATTTTGGTGCCTTATGTTTGGGTACCCTTGCTCTTAATCGTACCCACGATCCTTCTCATCGTTACTTGGCTGCGGCAATTGAAGAAATGAACGTTCATTTCTTAATCTCGTTTGGGTTCAATTGCAGCGATGGCCCCGTTACACCAATCTGTCGAACCGTCAAATCAGCGTTCACGGAAATTTCGGCTTCCCGAAACTTCGCTTCCCAGTCATTCTTTACGGATTTCCACAACGGTAAATTTTCCCTTCGAATGGCATCGCTGAATCCGAATACATCTGTCCCGTACTTTTGTTGCACTTTGGTGATCGTTTGAAGTACGGTTTCTTCAACGTGTTTGTCCAGCGCTTTTTGCAAAAGGATAATATTATTCATCTGCGTAAGATCCAAACTAGTGTTATTTTCGCGAATCGCTCCTTGCCCAGTTAGCGTGACAAGTATTTTCAACTTGTCCCCTTGGATATCCGGTTGAATCTTATTGCCTATCTTGTAGATGTCTATACTGACGTTGCCTTCCTCTTGCGGTATCTTTGCCGATACCGTTAGCTTATTTAGAACCCCGGCCACCCATCGCATTGACCTACCCTCGTCTACATTCAAAAATCCAACCAATTTCAAATCTTTATTAAATAATGCAGGCCCCGAAATTCGGAACCCTTCCTCATTGGAATTTTTCTGTTTTCTTTCATCTTGTGAAGCAGAGTTCATTCCGATCGTAACCGAAGGTACTGCTGGACAAGAGCCTTCGCTGGTCGCAGAGAGCAGAAAGTTTAATAACCCTATTTCCGTGAGTGTTCCCATCTGGTTATACTCTCCTAAAACTCCCTGACTCGGAATATTTTCTAATGGGTACGATGTTTTTAAGAACTCCTTTGCGGAAGCTCCCCTAACAATAAATATATCGGTTCGCAGCTTGAGGTTCGGATCTCGGGTGTAGGTATCGAATACATCCTTAATTCCTTGCCTAGCCATGGATTCCCCAATCACAATAACCCGCCGATGACCGCGAAACACTAGCCGGGAAAGCTTAGTCTGCATCCGCTGTATCGCATCAAGCGTATTCATCCCATCGCTCGATACGACAAAATAAGGTTTTCCCTTGCTTAATCCACCTGTACCTCCACCCTGACCGCCGCTTATTTTCGACGGGATGACTACCTGTGCACTAATCTTGACTTTATTGTTCGGAGCTTTGTCGATCCCCCACGCGAGTTCAATGGCTATATCGTTTACTTCCGTACTATCCCAACAGCCCGTTGTGAAAAAAAGAGAGAGAATCAGACCGAAATATACCCTCCGTTTCTTATTCATTTCCCTGCTCTCCCTCGCTTTGGACTTGGTTGTTGGCCTTCCGGGATGCGCTTCTTATTCGCCCCGGAGAAGAATGCAGGACGCTCATTCATACTCCATCTGGGTGCGCGTATGAATACATCCTTCAGGTTTTGAGAGATTAGCGGAGCTACCGGACTCATATACGGAATTCCAAACGAACGTAGGCCAAGAAGATGGATGATCATGAGAAGTAATCCGCTTATTATTCCGTATAAACCTAGCATTCCCGCCAAGATCAACATCGGGAATCGAAGAAGCCGGTAGGCTGCCCCGAAATTATATCGTGGGATGGCAAACGAAGCGATCCCGGTAGTGGCTACTACAATAACGACAGGGGCCGATACGATGCCTGCTTGTACGGCGGCTTGTCCAATAACCAGCGCTCCCACAATACTAACGGCCGAACCAACGGCTTTAGGCATGCGAATTCCGGCCTCCCGGAGGCCCTCGAACATAAACTCCATCAACAAGGTCTCAACAAACGTCGGAAAAGGGACTCCTTCCCTGGAATTAGCGATACTGACGAGCAGGTTCGTAGGAATAAGTTGTTGATGGTAGGTAGAGAGCGCGACGAACAAAGACGGAAGCAACAGTGCGATATTTAATAAGGAGTAGCGAACGAATCGAACAAAGGTCGTATAGATGGAGCGTTCGTAATAATCCTCTACCGCTTGCAAGCCAGTCCAAAAAGTCATAGGCAGGATCAGCGCGAATGGGGTGTTATCGACGATAATCGCGACTTTCCCTTCAAGCAGACTGGCACATACGATATCGGGCCGCTCGGTATTTTGAATTTGCGGGAATGGGGACCAAGGGGTATCTTCTATAAATTCTTCGATAAAACCCGATTCCAGTACCCCGTCAATTTGAATTCGCTCGATTCTTTTACGGACTTCCTCCAAGATCGTATTCGAGACAATTCCATCAATATATACAAGCACGATATCGGTCTGAGAAACTTGACCAATCGTAACCGATTCCATTTTCAGCTTTGGGCTGCGGATTCGTCTGCGGATTAAACTTGTATTGATTCGTAACGTTTCCGTAAATCCGTCCCTGGGTCCGCGGATAGAAGCTTCGCCCGCCGGCTCTTCAACAGTTCGTTTTTCGAATCCTTTGAGATCCGCGATTAGAGCCTTATTTTCACCGTCCACTAATAGGACAATATTCGCTTTCAGAATCCCATCGGACACATCGCCCACTGTAGAAACCGTTTGAATTTGCGAAATGGCAACCATTTGCTCTTGGATGATCCGTCCGGAAGTAAGATCACCATTCAACCCGCGGGTAGTTTCATTAAATAGGATTGGCGATAACACAACTTTATCCAACGTTTTAGTATCGATTAAACCATCGGTGTAAATCAGCAGCACTCTGGGGTTGCTGCTGATTGGACGAAATACGATATCGGAGCATGCTTGAAAAATTTCTCTAAGCATCTCCTCGTTTTCTGCGAGTTTTGTGCTTAATCCTTTATTTTGTTCATTAGGGAGTGAGTGATTTGGCGATTCAATATCGTTCGAGCTATGGTTACTAACCGAATATTTCCGACGTTTTATCCGCAGCAAACGTATCTCCCTCCTTCAATAAATTAAGCGGTGCTTCCAGTTGTGTAGTATTTGTGTAGTATATCCAACGAGTTCCAAGATTAATAACGCCCCAACGTGATGAAGGACTTACCTGAATGAAGAATCCAGGATTACATGACCTTAAAGAAGCATCTCTACCTTACTTAGTCAGGATTTTATATAGAACATTTGAATGCACTTGCTTCTGTTAACAATTACAAACTTTATTGGGACTTTTCGCGGAAAGTAAACTACCACAACTACCAACTTGGGATTCCGCGGTAGACATCAATCAAGGAGCTCCATTCTCTGATCGATTAATGTTGTTAAGACATCAATGATTCTTGTGGCCACGGCAGCCTAATATGGAGCAGCTGCTTCTGCAACGCTTCGAAAAGATCTAGGAGCTACATTTGTAAAACTAGCGGGCCAGATGCTATACGCTGAAGACAAAGGTAATCTCATGATCAAGTACGGAATGCTGGATGAAGCCCCTGCAATCGAGCCCGTATCCGATGTATAGGAACGAAAGGGCATAGCCCCGTTGAGACATGGGAGTGAGCTTGAAAAATGATTCATTTCGAGGGAGTTCAATGACTTGTAACCACCACAGTGAAATAATTGGATACTCGGATAGAGCGAAGGAAGTTGGCGGATTAATTGGATAGTATTGTAAATGATATGAATGATCTTCAAGGGGAATATGCTCATTTAGCGATTGAAAATTGGCTTACCGATGGACTATTTACTTGGACAGCAGTAAACCGTCCCCGCGAAGCGTATCGATTCCTCGGTCGGTTTATGGCAGCAGAATTGCGAACACAAACAAAACGCCCCCTTGTTACGGGGGCGCCTTGCCCGCACGGCATCAAATAAAGTTGAGCTTTTCCAGAAGCCGATTGATTACAGTCGCTGCCTGCGCACGATCGGAAGTCTCGCTGGGTGCGAAACGGCCGTTCGGCAACCCTTGCATTAATCCCATGTCAAGCGCCCCGCTGACGGCATCTTTGGCCCAGGAGCCGATTAACCGGCTGTCGCTCAAACGCGTAAAGACTTCAGAGGAAGGCGAGGTTGTTTGACCGGCGAATGCCGCGGCCCGGTTTACCATGACGGCGAGCTGCTCCCTCGTAATAAACGCGTCTGGTCGGAACGTGCCGTCCGAATAGCCCCGGACTAGGCCGGCTTGGACAGCGCCGCCGACGGCGCCCGCGAACCAGTCTTCCGCCTGAACATCCGTATAGCGACCCGCCTCTGCAGTATTCGGCGCAAGCCCGAGCGCCCGTGCAAGCATCGCCGCAAACTCGGCGCGCGTAACCGATTGATGCGGCGCAAACCGGCTGTCGTCGATTCCATCTATAACCAGCTTGTTCGTAAGCCGCTCTATGTCCGTCCGCGCCCAATGTCCTTCAAGGTCGTTGAATGTTTTGTTTATCTCGGCAACGGTATAAATACTGTTCCCATTTCGCTTGATCGTCACGACCGTCTTGCCATCTTTAGTGTCGAATACGGCCGGAACGAACGACATTTCGCCCGTGTCCGGATCTACGACGACCGCCGTCATGCTGCCGTCGGTTTGCCTCTCCAGCGAAATTGTCCGTGTCACGTACGTGCTGCCAAAGTCGTTGATTTCGATGCTTCCCTTATCCGATTCGGCGATGATGCTGAAGTCGTACAAGCCGACGATGAGCTTGAAACCGGAAGTTTCCGCCTTGGCGCGGATTTCGTTCGCTTGCGTTCCTTCAAGTTGCTCCATCTTGACCGAGATGCGGACATTATCCACTTTCACGCCCAATCGCGCTGCGACGGAATCGACGTCGACAAGGGTGACCGGGAGCATGTACGAGGCCATCTTGGATTTGATGACGATTACGGCATTCGGCGTGCTGGCCGCCGCTTGCGCGAGTGCCACAGCCGAGATGGTTACCTCGGCCATCGAACCATCCCCACCTACCTCTATCTCGTACACTTGCGACTCTGCAGGCTGTCCGTTTAGCTTATCCAACGCTTCGCTTAACATCGTACCGTCAACCTCGACGTGCGCCGAATCCCGTGTATCGCCCGTTATCGGCGCCGTGCTTCCCGGGTTCGTCGATCCCGTATCCGTGCCGTATAGGTCATTCGGAAGTTCGTCCAATGTAATCACATATTCACTGTTATAAACCTTATCGATATGATCGGACGCATTCTGCAATCCGTCCCGAAGGAACTTACCTCCCCATGTCGTAAAGTAGCTCCAATCTGCACGGTAGGACTTAAGGAGATCCGGATCTGGGATAGAGCCGTTTTCCGCCAGCGCGACGATCTTCTTGTCATCGGCTAGGGAGACCAGGCTGTCGTACTTCGCGATAAGGGGGTTGTAATCACCGTTCGGACCGTAATAATCGATGGTGACGATGTCGACCACATCATCACCCGGGTACCATTCCGGCTTCTCAGAGTTCCATACCCAAATCAGGTTGTCGAGTCCGTGATGATTCGTCAGTCGGTCGTACATTAAGCGGTACAATGCTTTCACCGGTCCGGCCCCTTTGGCTCCCCACCAGAACCAGCCGCCCTCCGCTTCGTGAAGCGGCCGCCACAGAACCGGGACGCCTGCATCCTCCAGACGTTTTAATTGTGCAGCGATCACATCGATATCACGAAGCAGCAGTCGGTACTCTTCCGATTCCGGGTTATTCATTGCGTACTCGACATCGAAATTCGTTGCGTCTGTATAGAATCCCCGCCACCACTCTTTACCGGGCACGTCAATCAGATCCTTCGGGGCATTCCAATGCCAGGCCAATGCGACGATTCCGCCCCTCTTAAACCACCCGATCATTTTCTCTACTTCCGTCGATGTGGCGCCTCTCTCCGTTCGTGAAGGCGAATAATCCATTAAATCGGAGCCGAGGATAGCCGGATACTTGCTCGTCTTTTCGTAAATCCATTCCGCTTCTTCCATCTCCTGCTGTCCGGAAATAATGTTCTGGCCGTAGCGGTCGACCAGGTAGTCCATTAGCTTCTTAGTCGCCGGTGTGGCATTCGGATTCACCAGCGTGCCCCCCACATCGTGAGCTTTCGGCACCGCGGCGGCCGTTAGTTTTACGTAATCAATGTTGTACCAGCCCCAATTCGGGGTGAACACAATCGTATTATTGCCCGCGTCCAGCATCGCTCTGCCGCCTGAAACCTCGACGAATGCCGTTGTATCCGCGAATGCGATTTCGCTCGTTTGTCCGTTCAAGGCTAGGGTCGTCTTCTTCTCGCCGTTCGGCGAGCTGTATCCGACGTCGATGTCGTACATGCCTGCCGATGCGGCAGTGTAAGTTAGCGTTAAAGATCCATCCTGCTTAAATGCCGCATAGCCGTTGCCGGAATATCTGCTCCCTGACGTGCCGATCGATACGCTTCCGGTCATGATGCCGTCCTCGGCCTCCAGCTTGCTGCTTGCCGCTGGCGGGTTGTCCAACTCGACCTCTATGTATTCGATACCGTAGTAACCCCAACCGCGGGAAAATGTGACCGTATTGGCGCCGGCATTTAGCATGACCTTGCTCGCCATTTTCTCTTCTCTGACAGTTCCCGCTGCAGGCGCATCCAGCACAACCGCTCCTGCACCGGCACCGTTTACCTGAATGCCCGTTTCCTTGCCGCCGTAGCCGGACGGGATGTAATAGCCCACGCTCAGCTTATAGAGGCCGGCCTCCGCCACATTGACATGAAACGTTGCTGTACCGTTCGGTTCGGTCGCATCCGGTTCCTCGGCATAGTAGAAGGAGATGTAGCCTTCACCGTCATACAGCGTATCGCTACCCTCCGGCACTGAACCGCGCTTCTGCACGCCATAGCCTTCTAGTACAGCATCCTGGGCGGTAACCTTCACAACGCCCACCGAATCCTCGGGAGGCGTTGTTTCCGTTCTTGCCTTCAGCCGGATATTGTCCACGTATACCGGTCCGGTATACGTGACCGCTGAATTTTTGGCCAGCTTGATGACAAGTTGCTTCTGCGAAGCTCCTTCCGGGATCGATGCCGTTTCTTGTACGACAACATATTGTGTTCCGTTGATCGTCGTCTTCTGGGCCGTTGCAACGTTGTGTTCACTCGTCTTAAGGTCCGCCCAGAGTTGATTGTTCAATGCTGATTGGGTTACGAAAACGCCGCCGAACGCCGAGGGAATGATAATATCGTATGATACCGATTCATAGCTCCCGAGCGATTCCGCCGTATCCACCGTCAGAACGGCCTCTTCCCATCCCTCACCGGCGTAAGAGGAATTTATCCGAAGCGAGAAGTTGTTGCCCGCTGCGGCCAAATCGCCGCTCACGCCCACCGGGTTGTCGCCTTCGAATCCTTCCCCCCAACCTTTGACCCATCCCATCGTCGTACCGTCTTCGAAATCGTAAACGGTATCCGCAGCGGCCTCAGCAATGCCGATTGAACCTAACGAACTAAATAGATAAGATAACAGACAAAAACATATAATTGCAGAAATCTTGCTAAAAATCGCCTTTTTCACCCTTTTTCCCCCTAAATTATTGTACAGTACAAAAGGAAACGCCCGTCGCCAGGTTCGAAACGGGCGTTGTCGTTTTATCTCGTAATCGATTTGCTCTTCAATCGATCAGAAGTAGGCTCGTACGGCATAGATGCGTGTGTCAGGCCCTTCACCGTAAAGGTGAACGTTCCATTCTGTGAGTTGTTGAACTGGTTCGTATCAAAAGTCACTTTACCGTCCACACCTGTGACGCCCGACTCAGCCTCAGATAGCGCGCCCGACCAAGTGCCCGTTACAGTTACTCCGCTCACCGGGGTACCGAGACTATCTTTCACAGCGACGACGGCCCGCGCCCACGATTTACCTTTAACCGATTGAATTGTGAGCACAATATCGTCTACATGGACCGTTCGGACAATCGAATGCGGCTTGGCAATCACTTCGGATGTTGTCGCAACAACCGTGCCTCCGGCCTTGGCTTGCACGACATAATAGTAGGTCACACCGTTCGTGACGCCAGTATCGGCGTACGCATCTCCCGATAGGGAAGCGACAGTCGTGTAAGGGCCACCGGGCATCGTCGAACGTTTCAAGTCATAACTTGCTGCGCCTGGGGCCAGCGTCCAAGTTACGTCGACCTTTCCATCACCGGCCGATGCGGAGACGTTGAAGGCGTAAGCCTTCAGGTTGGGCAGCTCATCAAGCGTGACGACATACGGATGGTTGTATACATCGATGAGATGTTGCGTACTGTTGTGTGAACCGTCGTTTAAAAAATCACCCGTCCACGTGCAGAACCAGCTCCAGTGCGCGCCATACGAGACAAGCAGGTCTGGATCCGGAATGGCACCGTTTTCGGTAAGTGCAACGATTTTTGTATCCTGTACAAGAGAGACGAGCGCTTCGTACTTGGTGATGACCGGACTGTAATCGCCTGCAACCGGGTAGTGATCCGCACTGACTATATCGACTACATCGCTGCCCGGGTACCACGCTGGATCGATCGAATTCCAAATCCAGATCAGGTTGTCGATCTTATGGTAGTTGGTAAGCCGATCATACAATAACCGGTAAAGCTCCTTCGCGGGTTCGGGGCCTTTCGCGCCCCACCAAAACCAGCCGCCCTCCGCTTCGTGAATCGGACGGAACAGTACCGGGATGCGGGCGTCCTCCAGCCGTTTCAGTTGCACGGCAATAGCATCCATATCACGGATGAGCAATTTGTATTCTCCGGAGTTCGGATTAGCGAGTGCGTAAGCAACGTCGAACGTCGTGGCATCAGAATAGAACCCGCGGTACCATTCCTTGCCGGGCTCGTCGATCAGGCCGGTCGGTGCGTTCCAATGCCACGCGAACGTAACGATACCGCCCTGCGAATGCCAGTTCAACGCATTCTCGATTTCTGTTGAGGTTGCGCCGCGCTCGACCCGAGACGGGGAATAATCCATGAGGTCGAAGCCGACGACGCTCGGTTTCTTGCCTGTGACGGATTGGATCCAACTAACGTCTGAAAGCGTCTGCTGGCCGGAAAGCACAGCATGCCCGTACTGGTCCGCCAGATAGCGCATCAGCGTTTTGGTCTCAGCTGAAGCATTAGGATTGACGAGATTCGCCGTAATGTTATGGTCCGTTGAGACAACCGATTTCTCTAGTTGGATGTAGTCAATATCGTACCAGCCCCAGCCGCTAGTAAACGTAATCGTATTGGTGCCGGCGTTAAGCAGTAGTTTGCCAGCGGACGTTAACGTAAAACCGGAAGATGCCTTTAACGACACTTCTCCCGCCGGACTGCCGTTCAGGAAAAGCTGCGTGAACTTGTCCCCGTTAGGGGCATTGTAACCGACTGATAAATTGTAAACAGCCTGTTCGGGGGCATTCACCGTAATTTCTAGTGAATCCGTAGAAGCATCAAAACTGGTCACATAACCGGTACCTGAATAACCAGCCGCAGACGCGGCCACGGTTACACCGCTCAGGACACCTGACTCCGCCTCATACTTCACGACGGGTTCGGTGTTTGCCGACAATGAGACCGGTATAAGCGACATGCAAAATACGACCAAGAGGAATATAACTCCCAATTTCTTCAATACGCATAACCCCTTCACCGATAAAATAAAAAAACTTACTCGGTCTGTCCCATCATCACAAGACCCCTCTATCACTCCTTTCAGGGGAGCGACGTGTTACCTATACTTTTATAAGCATCACCACCTTTCAGGGAAAGTGCATGTGCATAAATGAAGGTAAATGTTAAGTATTGATGCCAAAGTTTATTGTGTATGCGCTTACAAATTTCTGGAAAGAAACACCGATTCCGTTAACTCCAAACAGATGATCTCGACTCGCAACCCGATTCTCTTGACCGATTTACATGCAGCCGATCTTGTTTTGGTTCTGGCTATGCTAAATTGCGACGTTATTCATTTCGGTACGCTCATTGATAGGAGTCTGCTTTAATGAGCAACTGAAAATAGCCTAAAAAAGCCCCCTATAGAATTATTTTTCATCCTTAACTATAGGGGACTATCATTGCGATTAGCTTCCGCCATAACGTCTCGCTGAATTTGTTTCTATACCGAAGTCATTGATTATCCCTGGACAGTGAAGATTTCAATCAATAAAGCTTCTTTTGCATACATCAACGTACAATCGCTTTTAAATGAATAGAAGTGCTGCCATAATCGCCATGAATTTCAGGAATCCATACGCCGTCCTGCATAAGACGATCGCCTCCGTATAACTCCTCCATCCCTGCGATAGCGTACTCAAACGAAGGATGAAGTCCGTTTAGCTTGAGTTTTCGTTCCGGTGCATTCGGTTCAGCCAGAACCTTGAAATAAAACACCAGCGCTTCCATTTGATCCTCGGATACGAACATCCACGCCGTTTCATTGCCTTCGAACGGACTTTTCAGACGATACAAATCTCCCTGCTGAACAAGCGACCGAATTGCTTTATACTGCTCGACCTGCAATTTGACAATCTGTTTCTCTTCGTCACTGAACCTTGTCAAATCAAGCTCGTAGCCAAAGTTGCCCGACATCGCCACGTCCCCTCTAGTCGTCAAAGGCGTAGACCGGCCGACCTGATGGTTCGGACATGCCGATACGTGAGCACCGATCGTACTGATTGGATAGACCAGGCTTGTTCCATACTGGATCTTTAAACGTTCTACCGCATCGGTATTGTCACTGGTCCACGTTTGAGGCATGTAGTAGAGCATACCCGGATCAAAACGCCCGCCTCCGCTGGAACAGCTCTCAAATAAAATATGCGGGAAACGGGCCAGAAGCCGTTCAAGCAGCTCATATAACCCAAGCACGTTACGATGCGCGACCTCGGTTTGACGCTCAGAGGAGATTGCTGCAGATCCGATTTCCGTCATGTTCCGATTCATATCCCATTTGATATAAGAGACCGGCACTTCCGTAAAGATTGCACTAAGTGCATCAAAGATGTAATCTCGAACATCTGCCCTCGAGAAGTCCAGCACCAGTTGTGTGCGCGCTTCCGTCCGTCTTCTGCCTTCGACATGAATGCACCAGTCCGGATGCTTGCGGTACAGATCGCTGTCCGGGGAGATCATCTCCGGTTCCACCCATAATCCAAACTGAAGCCCAAGCTTGTTGACACGGCCGGCCAAATCTGCAAGGCCCTCCGGCAGCTTCCTGCGGTCTACAGTCCAATCGCCAAGCGAGGATCTATCATCATTCCGTTTGCCGAACCATCCGTCGTCCAATACGAACAATTCGATGCCGAGCTCCGATCCGGCCTTGGCAATCGATTCGATTTTCGCTGCATCAAAATTAAAATAGGTGGCTTCCCAGTTGTTGACCAATATGGGTCTGACACGATCCCGATGAATGCCTCTGCACAATCGGGTACGATACAGCTTGTGATAGGTTCTGGACATCTCTCCAATGCCTGCCGCGGAATAGGCCATGACCGCCTCTGGTGTCTGGAATGATTCGCCCGGTTCGAGAAGCCAACCGAAATCAAACGGGTTGATGCCTATAGACACTCTTGCCGTCTGAAAAGGATCTACCTCCGCCTGTGCTGCGAAATTCCCGCTGTATACAAGACTAAATCCGTATACCTCGCCTTGATCTTCTTTGGCGTTTGGTTCGACGAGCGCAAGGAACGGATTCATCTGATGGCCGCTGGCCCCTCTGC
Organism: Paenibacillus sp. LPE1-1-1.1; assembly: GCF_040676435.1. Lineage (NCBI taxonomy): Bacteria > Bacillati > Bacillota > Bacilli > Caryophanales > Paenibacillaceae > Paenibacillus > Paenibacillus sp. LPE1-1-1.1. The sequence continues at coordinate 270,914 of NZ_JBEGHY010000012.1, read as the reverse complement.
GGCTCTCAATTGATGTCCCGCCTGGTCCAATCGGTCTGCGCTGTATGTTACCTTCCCGGATCCATGCACCGGATAAATACATTATTTCGTAATCCGGCTTAGGCAGATCAACGCTGGCGCTTAGTGCCCGGTTCAGCCGGAGCGGCTGATCTCCTCCGTTTATAAAACGGACGGAGCGTGCAATAGCGTTAAACGCTGCAAAAACGGTATAGCTCAGCAGCACCATTAAGCCGCTGTAGGAGTCAAATAGTATAAGCTCCAAGGTTTGAGCCTCTGAATCGTTCTCACAGTAGACGGCAGGAAGCGAATCCAGCTGAGGCTTTCCTTGTATAATCCGATGCCCTTTATAGGCCAGCTCCGTTATTCTGCTTCCATCGGATAATTGAACCTGATAAGCCGGACACCGGAAATCGCCTGAGCCGTATTGCGGATACTCCTGTGGTAATCGGTCAAGCCCTGTATTCTTCTGCGTGTTCAACAATCCTGTTAGGTTCCCGTTTTCGTGAAGCTTCTTGCCCCAATAGACATGCGCAGGCGTACCGTTTACGAGCTGTATGATGTAGCTCATTGCTTTGGATTGTAAATGAAAAATGCCTTCTGCTTCATGAAATTGAACTAACATACGAATATCCTGGCCTCCTGCATCATTTTGCGTCTTATCTTTCCTAATTAAACAATTAAAGCTAAAGACTGCCAGAATGTTAATCCTGACAGTCGCTTGCTCATTAATCGGCGCAAGCCAGAAATCATGAAAATCAGCTATTCATTGAACAATTCGATCCGTTCTTTTAATAAACCCTCGAACTGCTTTTCCAGCTCATGCACGCCTGCTTGCTCCAGTTCCTTTTGGAAGGAGTCCCATAGGCCATCGAATACGTCGGGTTTTGACATAATCATCTCAGGAATCCGCTTCCGGACTAAATCCGTAATTTTCTGCATAGTAATGGCTCCGTCGGATTCCTGCGGAATATTAATTTGCCATGCCGATCCCCAAGGCTTCACCGGGAATTCCGATACCTTTGGATAAATATCCTTCCACATCGTTGCCCCATACTTGGCTAGAACTTCCTTCTCGGTTGCCGTGTAATCGTCAATAATCTGCTGCTCTGTTTTCACGGTATAAGGCTGCCCGGAAGGATCCAATACGCCATCGCCATATTGCGGGAAAGGATACCCATACACACCGATACCGGTTTTCTTGCTGAATTGCGGATCTTGTACACGTTTCTCCATCTCTTCCTTCGAGATCGTGCGTTTGCCGTCTACGACCGTATAGTTAACACCTTCGATACCCCAGTTGTTCAGTATTTGCGCTTCATCGGAACAGAGCCAATCCAAAAATTTGATCAGGCGTACCGGATCTTTTGCACTTTTTGAAATACCAACGCCTACGCCGCCGGAATAGCCTGCACTTTGGAAGTTCCGGTTCTTGAACGATTCGTTCAGAACGATCGGATACATACCGTACATTTGATCTTCCTTGCCTTCTTGTCTTAACGCCTGCTCCGGCTCACGATACTGCCACTTGGAGTCGATAACCGCAAGTACGCGTCCCGAAGCGATCTTTGCTTTATATTGATCGTATTTTTGGATAAAACTTTCCGGATCGATAAGGCCTGAATTGTACATATGATTGAGCCACTTGAAATACTCTTTCTCTTCCGGGCGCGTGTAGTGAATAACAGGCTTCTGGGTCTTATCGTCAATATACCATTCCCCATCATCGGATCCGCCTGTTGAGAAAAGAGCCGGATTGGTTACGGATTGCGCAATACGCCAATCATCTGCCAATAAGGATATTCCAAGTGTCGGTTGTCCATCGGTTGTCGGGTGTTTCTCGATGTAAGCGCGGATCGCCTTCTCATAATCCTGTACCGTCTTCAACTGCGGATAACCTAATTCTTTCACGACGCGATGCTGAAGCTGAAAGCCGTCGAGCGGTTCCCATTGCTGCTGGTTGACGCCGTAGGTACCCAGGAAATAAATGGACTTATCATCCTTACTCCATCTTAATCGCTTCAAATAATCGCCATACAGCTTCTTGATATTAGGCCCGTATTTGTCGATAAGCGGCGCAAGATCAATCAGTCCGCCGGCATCGACGATAATATTCGCATTATTGCTGGCGAAGATCAGATCCGGATATTCATCACTGGCAGCCATCAATGATATCTTCTGCTTGGGATCTCCAACCGGAAAGTCTGGCTTGAGTGTAACTCCTGTCATTTCTTTAATCTTTTGGCCGACTGGGCTTTGCATATCATCCCATTGTGTATTTTGGGAAGCGCTGAACATCGTAACTGTGATCGGCGACTTGTCATCTGTTACCGCCTCGTTGGTTCCGCCTTCTTCTGCATTCTTTTGAGTACTGTTCGAGCCCGTGCAGGCTGACATAACAAGCAAGCCGGCAAGCATAATAATCGTGAGCAATTTTGTTCTCTTAAGCATTTCTTTAACCCTCCTGTTTAATTTTGTAAGCATAAATAGTTGTCTATTTATAGCAAAATCAGCTTTTCACAGCACCCAGCGTCAAACCTTTAACGAAATATTTTTGCAAAAACGGGTACACGAGTAGAATGGGGAGCGTTGCAACAATCGTAATAGCTGCACGGATGGATTCCGGTGATACCTTGTTGCTAATTGAAGAGTCACCCAGCCTTGATATATCCGAGCTTGCCCCAGCCTGTGTATTGGACAAGATTTTCATAAGTTCATACTGCAAAGTTGTTAAATGTGCTTCGGTGCTGTTGTACAGATAGGTATCAAACCAGGAATTCCATTGACCGACGGAGATAAACAGTCCAATCGTTGCGAGTACCGGCTTGCAGAGCGGAAGAATAATTTTAAAAAAGATGGTCAGATCGCTCGCTCCGTCAAGCTTGGCGGATTCCTGCAGACTATAGGGAAGACCATCCATATAGGACCGGACAACGAATACATTCCACGCATTGACCAATCCTGGAAGAACATACACCCAGAATGTATTGATCAAATTAAGATCCCGCATGAGCATATAGCTTGGAATCAATCCGCCGGAGAAATACAGCGTCAGCACGAAAAATAAGGATACCTGCTTTCTCGCAATGAAATCTTTCCGGCTCAGCACGAACGCGATCATGGATGAACTGAATATACCGAGTAAAGTTCCGACAAGCGTCCGGATGACGGAATTTTGAAAGGCGATAATTAGGTTGTTATACATAAAGATCTGTTTATAATTCTCGAGTGTAAATATACGAGGCCGTAAATATATGCCCCCTCTGACCGTATCAATGGAATCATTTAGAGAGATGGCCAGCACGTTAAGAAACGGATATATAGTGACGATGCCAATACACAGCATGAAAGTGTACAAAAACACATTGAATATAAGATCTCCTGGTGCTGTTCTCAGTTTTACATTCATTTCCTTGCCTCCTAAATGACACTCTCGTTGGTCAAACGCTTGAAGATCCGGTTTGAAACCAGGAGCAGCACAATCGCTACGAGAGAGTTTACAATTCCGACCGCTACACCAAACGAATAGCGACCTAAATTGATTCCGTAATTCAACACATAGAGATCGAGCACTTCGGAATAATCCTGCACAAGCACATTGCCTAAAAGAAACTGCTTCTCGAACCCGATGCTTGTCAGCCAACCGATCGACAAGATCAACATAACCATCATGGTTGGACGAATACCTGGCAGCGTGACATGCCACATACGTTTAAACCTGCCGGCACCGTCTACTTTTGCGGCTTCATACAATTCCGGGTCGATGCCGGAAATGGCGGCCAGGAAAATAATCGAGTTCCAGCCCATCTCCTTCCAAAGATCCGATATGGTGACGATTCCCCAGAACCACTCCCCCTTTGCCATGAATGCGATAGGCTCATCGATAATGTTCAGGGCGAGAAGCACGTCATTGACGATTCCGCCATCGGTGGAAAGCATTTTCGTAATAATGCCTGCCGCAACAACCCAGGACACAAAATGAGGCAGATACGATATCGTTTGAATACTACGCTTAAAGAATGATACCCGAATCTCATTCAAGAGAATTGCAAAAAGAATAGGGACGGTATATCCGACAGCCAAACCCATCAAGCTCATGGCCATCGTGTTGCGGAGCACCATGTAAAAATGCGGTTCTTGAAATAATTTGATAAAGTTCTCGAATCCTACCCAATCCTGCTCTGTGAAGGAACGTCCTGGCTTGTACTTCTGGAACGCCATCAACCAGCCCCATAAGGGTAAATAGCTAAAAACAAATACCCATACTACGAATGGCAGCGACATCAGAAAGAGATAACGCTGCTCCAGAACAATCCGCCATTTATTTCTCCGCTTTACTTGAAGCGAAGCGGCAGAGGTTGTCTGACTTAAGGTCTTCATGTTTCGTTATGCTCCTTTGCTTAAAAGTAAACCGTTTACATGACTAATTATAAAAGTGTTGAAGCGTTTGCAATAAGCTGTGAATACGACATTATTCATGTAAAAATGAGAGGTTTTAAACAGATTCGGGCTTTCAGCGCCACTTTTCTCTGTAGACGGATGGCGCAATACCGACAATTTTTTTGAACTTTAAGTGAAAATAATCCACACTGGAGTATCCGACTAAGGAAGCCGCTTCATAAACCTTCGCCCCACCCGCTAACAACAGCTTAGCTTTATCTATTCTGACCTGATCCAGATAAGCATTGAAAGAGATCCCCGTTTGTGTCTTGAATAACTTTCCGAGATAGGTACGGTTATAGTGAAATTGTTCGGCAAGAGACTCGAGCTTCAATTCGGACGCGAAATGGGTATGGATATAGGCTACTATGTTAGCAAAATTATTGTTTTTCTTTTCTTTCCCCCATTGCTGCAGCAAATCATGCAGCAGCTCCTCTATATATAGACGAAGCGCAGGCAGCATCATCTTGCCTTCAATACCTTCTACCGTTTTCTGAAGAGTAGGGAACACTGCTTTCATCTTGTCATCCATTTGAAATAAAATGCTCGTTATCTCGGTATATAGCGCAATATAACTCGCCTTAATCTGATTTTCCTGCCACCCTAGCGAGAGCATCCAGCTTTCGGCACTCGAAACGATCCTCAAAATATCCGCATGACTGCCCAAACATATCGCACTCGCCGCTTCTTCTGCAAAATGCTTTAACGCATCACCTGATGGAAGGCTCTGCGCTGGTTCCTTTCTGCTCTGCGCGATCACGAAACCGTCTGTTTTTTCCATGAAAAACTTGTCTTTCATCACGGAATAAGCGGATTCGAAAGAGTCCTTGATCTTCAGCAGCTTATCTACCTGTTCACCGACAGTGACAACCAAATTCAAGCCATACTGCTGCGCCGCAGCAAGAATGCCGTCCCGCAGATCTTGCACATTTACCTTCTCCGCCAAAATGCAAATATAGCGTCGAAACACAAACGCTATACCGTTTATGTCCGACCCTTGCAACCACGCTCTCACACTGCCAACTAAACCGTTAAGCTCACCCGGTTCCATATCCCTGCCTTCGTTATCGACTAGTAAGATCACATAGGAGTGCCAAGGCAGATGTAAATAAGCTGCCGCGTGCTTCTCATCCTCTTTCGTTCCGATCACGCTGTCACCCGTCATCAATTGAATGATTTTTTGTTCCATGAGCAGACTGCGCGCTTCCTTCAGCTCCTCCTTCTCTTTGTAACGATCTTTCCATTCCTCCCGGAACAGTTTTATTTTTTGGATCATTTCGGTCTGTTCGATCGGTTTGAGCAAATAACAGCGCACCCCGTATTCCGTCGCCTTCTGTGCGTAGGCGAACTCTGAGTATCCGCTTAATACAATAAAGTCAATGTGCAAGCCTAGTTTCTTCGATTGCTCAATGACCTGAAGCCCATTCAGTCCCGGCATTTTTATATCCACGATTGCGAGATCCGGCTTCTGCTCCTGACAAAGTCTCAGCCCGTCGATCCCATTATCCGCTTCGCCGCAAAGCTCGATGTCGTAACTGGACCAGTCGATTATGGCACGCAGACCTTGCCGAATGAGTGGTTCATCATCAATAATTACTAATTTATACATTTAATTCCTCCTGTAAGGGCAAAATAATTCGAATACACGTTCCGGCACCAATTTGACTCGTGATCTGCATCCCGTATTCTGTTCCATAGTACAGCCTGATCCGCTGCTCAACATTACGAAGTCCAATCCGGTGCTCTAACCGATCCTCTTCTTCATAAATCTCGTGAACGATTTCTCGTAACCGAAGCGGCTGGATACCGACTCCATCATCCTCTACAACCAAGCATATTGTTGATTGATCCCGGATGATTTGAAGATGAATGTGTCCCTTTCCAAGTTTGTTCTCAATGCCATGAACGATCGCATTCTCTACAATTGGTTGGAGAAGCATCGGAAGAATTGTAATACCTTGCGCCTCCTCCGCACATGGCAGCGTGAACGTCAGTTTGTCCCCAAATCGAAAATGCTGGATATCCAAGTACATCCGAATAAGCTCAATCTCTGATTCAAGCGACACCGGCTCTTGACCGATCTCCAAGTTATTCCGCAGTATTCGACCCAATGACTTCACAACATTGGCAAGATCTTCTTCACCTGCCACGTAGGCTTTCATCCGAACGGTCTCCAGCACATTGAAAAGAAAATGAGGGTTGACTTGGCTTGCCAACATTTTAAACCGGACCTCTTTCTGCTTCAGCTCAAGCTCGTACTGGAGGCTCTTAGCTTCATTAATTTCTCTTACGAGTTCTTCAATACTTTCGACCATGTAATTGATGTGCCTCGCCAACTGGCCAATTTCATCACTTCCTTGCACGGCAGATCGAAGCGAAAGATCCCCCATCGCTACTTTTCGCAAGTCCTGACTCAAAAGCTGAACGCGACTGCTTAACATGCCGGAGAAAATGAATATAAAAATACTGGATAACAAAAGGCTTCCTCCAATAATGAAAAACGCGATCATACTGACCCGCTCCGCATCCTGTAGAATCGTCTCCAGCGGGATCTGGCTTACTATTCTGAGTGATTGGTCACTATTCTCAAGCGCCAGTGATTGAACAATAACTTTCATCGGCTTTCCTTCTACAGTCACATCCTTAATAACAACAGCTCTTTTCTTCAGATCATGGTCTGACTCCAGCAATTGTTCGACTGCTTTCACATGATGTGATGAAGTGTTCGAAGTGATTACACGGTCTTGATCGGTTAAGATATATGTATTAAAGGGCTCTTGACTAATAATGGACTGAAATTTATGCGAGTTAACCGGGATTACCAGCATGCCGCAGTAAACCAAATCCGCCGTATAGAGCTGACGGACCAAGCTTAAATAGTTATTATTTTCTTTCGTAGGGTCCGGTATGGAATACCACCCGATTTTTCCGCGTTTCTTTAGGGATTCGATATACCAATCCGATTTCATCAGCTCTTCATTGATTTGAAAAAACGTCCAATTCTCCAGCATTGTCTTGTTAAAGACATAGATCCGAATTCCGCTGATTTCTGGATACAATTCCATGAAGTCAATAAAATCCGTATAATCCGAATAAGCCCGGTACACATCGAGGTCACTCTTGTAACTTGTGGTCACTAACCTTTTCAGCTTTTTATCGAAATAGATTTTGCTCGACACGTCATTTGGTACCGCAAGTGTTTCTTCAATTTGTTTTTTGACTTTCTCTACATTGTTGACGGACTGCTCAACCGCGTGTTGAACCGACTGGTCCCGAAGTGATTCAGTGAGCAGAAGCCCAACGGTCATAACAGGAAGAAACACGACGAATACATAGCTCACGATCAGTTTTTTGCGTATAAGAATGTTGTTCATAATTGCTGAGATATGAGACATAGATGCACCGCCTATTTGAATTGCCGGCATTGCCGGTTGTTAAGGTTTCAGACAGTGGTTAAAAAAACAGAAAAGCATACATCTTGTCGATGAATGCTTGAGGAATTCGCGGTTGTAAGCTAGCTATTATCTATAAAATCCCGGCAGCTTATCCAACGTTATGGCATAATCGTGATGATAAGCTTTATACAGCTCTTCTTTGGAGGTCCATTCATCTGTCGATCCAAAGTCGTTCGACCATGTCATATACCATGCCCATGGAATCTTCGTCTCTGACAGCTGTGGGATACTTGGAATAACGCCAATTTCGCCAAGCGCAACCAGCTTATTCGTCGGCGTAATTTGGACGAGCTCGTCAAATTCTGTTTTCAAGTCCGAATGCGTATGCTTAAGTGGATATAAATCCCGGGAGATGACGTCTACCACATCGTCTCCGACATAACCCTCCGGCAGCGGCGAATTCCATACCCAAATGAGATTGTGTAATTGGTGAACATTCGTATATCTGTCGTACATGATGCGGTAGAGCTGTCTTGCTATATCGCTGCCTTTATGCCCCCACCAGAACCATTTCCCCTCAGACTCGTGAAAAGGGCGCCACAGAATTGGAATCCGTTTCTCGTAAAATGGCTTCAAATGCTCAGCCATATGGTCCATATCCGAAATCAATGCATTATACTCATCCGTCCCCTCGATGACCGCTTTCGCTGCGTCAAAGGTGGTATTCTCTGAATAGAACCCTTTATCCCAGCTGCCAAAAGGCGAAAACCAGTGCCACGTAAATGTGATCAGTCCTTTTTTATTCAATACCCAGTCCCAGGCATTATCCAGCGTGTTTTTATTCTCGTTAACTTCCAGAAGACATTCCTCGCTTGCGTTCCCATAGTTGATATTCGGGGAATAAGAAAGCAGTTCGAACCCGCAAAGCGCCGGGAGTTTTCCTGTCACCTCCTGGATATAAGCAAGCTCTTTTTGAACCGTAGTTTGGGTGTGTTGCCCCGTAATTATTCCTTTTCCCGAAATTTCACTTAGGTATTTCAATACTGCTTTGACCTCATCTGTAGCATTAGGATTGCAAGGCACTTCATTTTTATAGATAAACATAGTCGTTTTTCTCCTATCTCAGGTAACTTCCTTCATATGTATTTTTTTGTACTACCAGCTATGATAACATGTACTCTGACTTCCGAAGAGTTGACTTGTTTATTAGTAATTGGTCATATCGATAAGTCTTACTATTAATTGGGCCATCTCAGCACGGGTTACAACGTCTCGAGGTGCGAATGCTGATTGCATCTTCCTCGAAAGATCCCTACTAATAACGGACAATTTATACAATCCCGCCTCGGCTACATTGACAGAGTTTTTAAGCCGTACCGATTGGCTCTGTCTCTACCTGCTCATCGGCAAAGAAGAAGGAGATATATCCGTCACCGGAATAGAAGTATCGCCAGTTCCAGCCACCCCATCGTCGACCCATCTTCGAAATCATAGACTGCATCTGCTACTGCCTCTGCACTTGTTGCAAAACCAAACAAAAACAAACAAAACAAATTAACTAACAATTAAAAATATAATTCCATAGAAATAGCTCTATTTATCCTGTTCCCCACACCTCTTTCATGATCTCTTCTCATAAAATTTTAAAGATAACTTGTTTATCATAGTTCCAAGCGCAATTTACGTCAATATTTGTTAGGATAACTAATCGAACAAAAATGCATTTTCGATAATATATTATGCATATTTGTTATTTTGTTATCTTGTTCGGAAGAGCGCCAGCCTCTTACATCGCATTGGCCATATTTATTATCACCTACAGCCGTCACCGTGCCGTCCGAATTAAGCCCGACGGTATGACGAAAACCCGCCGCGATGGTGGCCAGCCCGACGGCCAGTGTGTCGCATCTTTTGGGCGCAACGGTTTCCATAATCGAATCCCCCTCCGTGCGATCGGCGCTCCTACTTTATTTTCTGATCAATGTTTCGCTTATGACTATCTGCAAGACTTAGTCTAAATCTTATTTTTTAATATCTCTGGACTTTCGACGTCCTCAATCGCGTCAAATTGACCACATGGATCTAAAACTTACAGCACAACAAGGCTGCCGTTTAGTGCCGGCAGCCTTGTCCTGGTGCTTGCTATGTTATATTTTACCGGTAGTTCAATAAATCACATCGTTATCGTAAGCTTTATTTCTTTGCTTCTGAAATATGCCAGCATACACCAGAAGGATCTATTAGGTTAATCTCGCGTTTTCCCCAAGGATACATTGTGGGTTCCTTGGCCCTAATAGGATATTTATTCTGTAAAGTAACGGATTGTATGAGTGTCCACCAACCATCTAAATCCTCAACTACTAGTTCTACCATATAATTATTTTGAAATTCTTGATTATGGAAATTTTGAAGAAAAAATTCCTGTTCCTCCATTCGAAAAATACTCAATCCTTCGTCAGAGTATATTTTCTCAAAACCGAGATCTTCAAAAAAATTCTGTGCAAGTATATAATCTTTGCCTGATGGAATAAATGGTCGAAGCTTAGTCACTTTCATCAGTTTTCTCCCCTTTGGCCTAATAGGCAGCCCTAATCATCCTCGAAAGCCTTTGATTACATAATTATACAGGCAACTTTCTTAAAATACATCCTAACTCCAACGTTAAGCTACCCGATAACTTAATAAAAAAAAGAAGAACACCCCATGTAGTATTCAACTATCGTTACTCGCTAGTTTAAACCGCGTTGCACCAACTTAGGAAGCTAACGTTTCCTGTATAGATTTTTTTGAATCTAACGTTTGTTGACTATAGTATCAAGTTTGTTATCTAGAAGCATCGAATCCTCCTGCTATACAATGAACTCAACAAATGCAATACAAGCGAGAAAACACCGAAAGGAGCGAAAGGCATGAAATCGACAGTCGAACTCCAAAATAAAAGAAAGCGCTTACGAATTCGTTGGCACAAGCAGGACACAGAACTCACCCTCTTGGCATTGCCTACGACAATTTGGTACATCTTGTTTTGTTTCTTACCTATGTTCGGGATCATTATTGCCTTCAAAAACTTCAGAATTAGCGGCGGCTTCTTGAGCAACGTGTTTAACAGTCCTTGGGTAGGCTTCAAAAACTTTGAGTTCTTATTCAAGTCGAATGACGCTTGGATCATTATTCGAAACACCATTGGATACAATATTATTTTTATCGTACTAGGCATTGTGCTGCCCGTTCTATTCGCTATTATGATCGGACTGCTCCACAGCCGCAAAGCAAGTAAAGTCTATCAGACGATGATGTTCCTCCCCTATTTCCTATCTTGGGTTGTCGTATCTGCTGTAGGCTGGGCGTTCCTAAGTTTTGATAAAGGGATTCTCAATCAAATGCTCGTCAATATGGGCAGCGATCCTGTTAACTGGTATATGGAGCCTGCATACTGGCCATACATCCTGATTCTCTTAAATGTTTGGAAAGGCTTGGGCTATGGCATGGTCATTTATCTGGCGACCATCACAAGCCTTGACAGCACTTATTATGAGGCAGCTGTTATTGATGGCGCTTCGATTTGGCAGCAGACGAGATATATTACATTGCCAATGCTTAAACTCGTTATCGTCATGCTGTTCATTTTGGCAGTTGGACGTATATTCTACACCGATTTCGGCTTGTTCTATCAGGTCACGCGAGATTCCAATTCTCTGTTCAACGTGTCTACCACAATCGATGTCATGGTATATAAACAACTGAAATCCGCTACATTGGGGATGGCAGCGGCTGCCGCATTCGTACAGTCTGTTCTGGGTTGTGCAACTATTCTAGGCGCTAATTGGATTGTTCGCAAAATTGATCCTGATAGCGCGATGATGTAAGGAGGTAAGTGCATGTCAACGAGAACTACTTACGAAACGGGCCTTGAGAAATTTAACCGTACAAGCACAGTCGTAAACATCTTTTTCAACCTGATATTTATCGTCTTGGCGCTGATCTGTGTCATACCAGTAATTGTTGTTCTATCGATTTCCATTTCCAGTGAGGACTCCATACGTGAGACAGGATATCATCTGTTGCCGGTTGCATTGTCAAGCGAAGCTTACGCCTATGTCGTCAAGCAGGGAACGATGATTCTGCGGGCGCTCGGCGTATCCGCTCTTGTTACTGTCGTTGGTACAGTGCTCGGCGTATTGCTTACCACCTCCATGGGCTATGTACTCTCTCGCCCAACCTACAAGCTGAATGGCTTTCTGACCTGGGTCGTATTCATCCCAATGATATTCAATGGCGGTCTGGTATCCAGCTACTTCATTAATACGAATTTATTAGGGCTAAAAGATAGCGTCTGGGCACTTATTCTTCCGCTGGCCGTCTCATCGTTCAACGTTATTATTTGCAAGACCTTCTTTAAAAGCACGATTCCCGACGGGCTGATTGAATCTGCTGAAATTGATGGGGCGAGCCAGCTGCGAATCTTTTTCTCAATTATCCTACCGATCTCCTTGCCGGTTATTGCAACCATTGGACTGTTCCTTTGCTTCTCCTATTGGAATGACTGGTTCCAATCGATGCTATATATCGACAACCAGAACCTATATTCTCTGCAGGCACTGCTAAATAGCTTGATGAGCAATGTGGATGCACTTGCCAAGAATGCTGCAAGTATGGGCGTTAGCTATGCCGTGCTAGTCGCAACGATGCCGAAGGAATCTGCCCGCATGGCTGTAGCCATTATCATCGTTCTGCCTGTAGCTTTCGCCTACCCGTTCTTCCAGAAATATTTCATTTCCGGACTAACGATTGGCGCTGTCAAAGGATAACCAACGAAATAAGCCAAGCTAGCTTGGTTTATGATAGATCACTGTACGACTCTTACGGTGATATAACTTCAATAAGGAGGAAATGAAATGAAGAAATCTTGGAAGCTCATCTCTACGCTTTGTATTCTCACCCTGCTGGTTACTGCCTTAGCAGCCTGCTCCGGCTCGAATTCTTCATCTGCAGCTAATGCAACTAATGCAGCTACAGATGCACCACAGGACACGGAAACACCTAGTAAAGATATTCCGACGTTGGTCTGGTGGACCATCGGCGGTCAAGTACCGAATAACTTCAGCAAAGCTATTGATGCCATGAATGCATACACAGCCGAGAAGATCGGTGTGAAAATTGACATCAAGGTAGCCAGCTGGGGCGAATGGGACACCAAAATAAACACGATTGTGAATACTGGCGAACCATTCGACATTATGTTTACAAACAGCGGTAAATACAGCAAGCAAGTGGCAATGGGAGCTTTTGCCGATATCACTGATCTGGTTCAAAGTGAAACTCCTGACTTATACAAATTGATTCCTGAAAAGGTATGGGATGGCACGAAAATTGGCGGCAAATATTATTCTGTTCCTACCTATAAGGATTCTGCGCTAACGCAATATTGGGTGTACGATGATAAATACGTGCAAAAATACAATATCGATATCAACAACATCAAAACACTGCAGGACCTTGATACACCTCTGCACAGCATAAAGTCTGGCGAAGGCAAGAGCTTCTACCCATTGCCAATGACGCAAGGCGAAGGCTTGAACGGTTTCTTTAACAATTATGACGATCTAACGCTAGGCTTCTCTCCCATTGGCGTAAAAACAGACGATGCATCACGTACAGTTGTCTCTGTTCTTGAGCAGCCTGATATTATGGCCGATCTGAAGCTCCTGCACCAATGGTATCAAGATGGCATCATCAACCCGGATGCTCCGACTAAAACAGAGAACGACAAAGGCAGACCATTCTTTGCAGCACAGGCATTCCCAGGCGCGGAAGTAAGCTGGCAAATCAATGATGCTGTTCAAAAGTATGATATGGTTCAGCACTTCGGACCTATTTATACAACGAGTACGATCCAAGGCTCCCTGAACGCCATTTCTGCGAATTCGAAATACAAGAAAGAAGCATTGAAGTACCTCGAATTAGTCAACACAGATCCAAAACTGCGCAATATGCTGGCATTCGGTGAGTTAGACGCAGACTACAAAAATATCGACGGCGAAAAGGTAATCGAGCGTACTTCCGATACTTGGCCGCTGGCCGCCTACTCCCAAGGTACATTCTTCAATCTAGCGGTTACCAAAGGTGCTCCTGAGGATCAATGGGAACAGGTTAAAAAGCTGAATGACGCAGCGACATCTTCCACTGTACTAGGTTTCGCACTGGACATCAGCAATCTTCAGACAGAAATAGCGAATTGCCAATCGGTATGGGATAAATACAAATATGAACTCATTACAGGCGCATCCGATCCCGAGAAAGTGATTCCGAAGCTTACAGCTGAATTAAAGTCCGCTGGCATGGACACGATTATGAAAGCTGCTCAAGAGCAAATTAATAACTACTTCAAGTAAGATAAAAAAGCATCCCTTATTGAGATACCTCTGTATGGGATGCTTTTTTCTTGCTATCTATGAAGCTTTGCTTAATCATGTTACAGTGGTATGGTAAACGCTTACTTTAGAGCATGCAGCTGCAATTGAGGTGTCGGATGAGCTCTTTTTTACAAATCAAAATTTATCGTTATAAGTTTATTGCCTATGTCATCTTCGTCGTGACCATTGGACTCGCGCTTGGCATTCTGACCTGTGCAATGCTGCTGAATCAATGGATTGGCGATGCCCGTTTAGAGGCTGCTAATGCTTTCACGGGTGTAGAGAATGAGCTCCAGTATGATGCTGACCGAATTGAGGCCTATATGCAGCGTATATACTCCAATCATAGCCTGATGGATGATGCTCGCAGCTTTTTAAGCAGCAGCGCTGAAGGATACTTAACCAATAGCCTGCAAAACAGCCAATTCTCACAGCCGCTGGTATCCTTTCCAGAGGATATTAAAACCTACCTGTACAGCTGGGCGCAAGGTGGAATAACGCAGGTTAGTCTGCATACCAACCAGTATGGCAATGTCGTACAATTTAACGGTAATGGAATTGCAAGCTTCAAGTTCGGTCTCCCAAATACTGACGAAGCTTTCCACGATACCATTCTAAAGGGATTCGTATATCACAAGAAGCTATCGGATCCTTCACTCGGCTCTAAGGAATTAGGGGAGCTGCGCTTCTTGGCCAGCAGTGATCAAATTTTTAAATCTATACAAAAATATCGTTTGGGAGAGGCTGCTGCAGTAAGCGCTTCTGGTGAGGTATACCTTATCGGTAACGGACAGGACCAAGACTTGAAGGAATTATCCCGTCTAGCGGCGGCGTATGGACGCAGTCATGGTTATATTTCGAAGGGATTTTTTGATCATATCTTTTTTATCACCTTCCCGTCCACCAAGTTTAATTTCAAATTCGTTAGCATCGTTGATTTATCTATGCTAATTCGGCAGCATGCCAAAATGCTAATCACCATCTTTCTGATCGTAATAACGACCATGATTAGTGTACTACTGCTCATTGTGTACAATATGCGGGATGATTCCCGTTTCCTGCACCGCATCATTCAATCGATTGGACGCGTGAAAACAGCCAATTTCACCCCTAATCGCCCTGCCCGTTATCGTCGCAATGAATACGGCATGATCGCAAGGGAATTAGACGATATGATTCAGCAATTAGATAAGCATATCCGTAATGAATATTTGCTTAAACTAAAACAGCAAGAAACCGAAATGAAAGCGCTTCAACATCAGATTAACCCTCATTTTCTCTACAATACGTTAGAGGTTATCCGCTCCACCGCCCTGGTTAACCAGGACAGGGATACCGCTGATGCCATCGCTACCTTAGGGGCGCTCTATCGTGAAATTGTCAAAAAAGAGAATATTATTACGATTGCAAGTGAACTGGAATTGCTGCAAAAGTACTTAGAGATTATGGAGTTTAAGTATCCAGAACGTTTTTTTTATCAAATCAATGTAGAGCCGGCGTTACTCTCGATCCCTACCGTGAAATTCTGGATGCAGCCTTTGGCTGAGAATTTTTTCATCCATGGCTTTAGCGCTAGTAATGAGTTTAACCTGTATATCGTTAATGGATGGGAAGCTGAAGAACATTTTGTATTAGAATTCGTGGATAATGGGCGTGGTATTCATGCAGACCGTTTAAATGCAGTGAGAAGCACACTGTCCAACCATGACGATACCTCTTCCGAGAGTATCGGTTTACGCAACGTATACACAAGGCTGCACTTCTTTTATGGAAAAAGCTTTGCTATAAAGATTGAGAATAATGAGGAAGCTGGTGTTAAGATTTCTGTACGGATTTCAAAAGAGGTGATTGAACATGTACAAACTGCTGATTATAGATGACGAACCTCAGATTTTGGAGGGAATGAAGCGAATCCTGGACTGGAAACAATACGGTTTCAGTCGGATCGATACCTGCGAATCTACGGAGGCGGCCATGTCCAAGGTTGTAGATCTGGTGCCAGATGTCGCCATTTTTGATGTCTGCATTGGCAAGAATCTTGGCTATGAAACGATCTATAAGCTCAATGAGCTCCAAATCCCTACGAAATATGTGATCATGAGCGGCTATAGTGAATTCAAGTATGCCCAAGAAGCCGTTCGTTGCGGTGTCAAAGACTATCTACTCAAGCCTGTAGATCGCACAAAGCTGCAGCAAGTTATTGAGAAGATTATTGTTGAAGATCTGGGTGGTACGATAGGTAATATAAGCTGTGAGAGTTTGAACAAGGATCCCGTACTGGGTGTAAGCTATGACAGCTTATCCAAGCTGGTCAACCGCATTCTGCTGATGATCAAGACGGAGTATGCTCACAATATCACCTTAAAATCAGTCGCAGAGCGCTTCCAGATGAACAGTACTTATCTTGGACAATTATTTCTCAAAGAATCCGAAATGAAGTTTTCAGAATACCTAATGGCTTACCGAATGCTACTCGCACAAGAACGGATTCAATCGTCAGATGAGAAGATTTCTTCTATCGCGCTTTCTGTCGGCTACAACAATCTCAATTATTTCTATACGCACTTTCAAAGCTTTTTCGGAAAATCTCCCTCTGATCTGCGGGGAAAAGGCTAACAATAAGCTCTGCGGAAAGGAGGATATTGATGCTAAAGTGCTCTAGACACAGCTGTATCTTCATGACAATCAGTATTATACTGCTGCTCACAGCGTATACGACCGGTTGCTCCCGGCAGCCTAGCAAAAACAACGATTATAAATATGATGGTGATACTGTAAATCTGATTTATTACACGATTGGAGAGCCTGACAAGGATCTGAAGCTCGTAAATGATAAAATCAATGAAATCATGGCTCGTAAAATTGGCGTGACTATCACCTATATCAAGATTGGTTGGCAGGAGTATGAAGACCGGCTGAACACACTTATATCCGCAGGCACTCCTTTCGACATTGCTTTTGCGCCCAACTATGCAACCACCACTATGCGCGGAGCATGGCTAAGACTTGATGACTATCTTACGAGTCTGGGTAAAGATTTGTACGACACGATAGACCCAACCTTTTGGCAAGGGGCACGAATGAATGATGGAGGCATTTATGGGGTGCCGACCAATAAAGAACTGGCCGTGCGTGATCATTGGATGTACCCTGCTTCCATAGTGAAGAAGTACAATATCGACATTACCAAGTACAATACGCTTGAATCGCTTGAACCTTTGCTCCGGATGATTCAACAGAATGAGCCAGCATACATACCAATGGAATTAGATCGGGATTCACACAATTTTTTCGCTCTCTATGGCTACGAATATATTGTGAACCATAAAGTTCCCTTGATGGTGAAATCACTGGACCCTAACGCAGAGGTCGTGAATATCTTCGAAACAAAGGAAGCACGGCAGGTTTTAGATACATTACGGCGTTATTATAAGGACGGCTTCATTAACAAAGACGCCGCGCTTCGGGAGCCTGGCGGACTTAAGCGCGGGGATAAAGTGTTCTGGAAGTCCTCAGGCGGCGGACCACTCTCGGAGACTACCTGGAGTAAAGATCGCGGCTATAAGGTTGTATCGTATCCCGTAACCCCTATCGTCGTCACCACGGAATCAGTCCGTGGCGGAATCATGGCTGTTAATGCCAACACCAAGCATCCCATTGAGTCTATTAAGTTTATGAATCTACTCAATACCGACCCTGAATTACGAAACTTATTTAATTATGGTATTGAAGGGGTCCATTACACGCTGAGTGAACAAGGGCAAGCGATCCCCATTCCCGGCAAAGACAGCCATGGTGAGCCAATCCCGGATGCACCAGCAAGCTATGCAGGAGTACAGTATACACAGGGCAACTGGTTTATCCTGAAAACCATGGGCGGCGATAACCCGGAACCCCTCGATAAATGGGAGCAATTCCGCAAATACAACGCTGATGTAATCAAGTCCACCGTTCTCGGCTTTACTCCTGATCTATCCAAGCTAACCGCTCAAACCGATAACATCGAGATGGTTTGGAAGAAATACTATTCGAGCCTCATGACTGGCACCGTCGATGTTGACACGATCCTCCCCAAGTTTAACGAGGAGCTAAAACTCGCAGGCATCGAGGAGGTAAGGAAAGAAGTACAGAGGCAGTTGGATGCGCGGCGGGGCGTAAAGAGGTAAGTTCTCTAGCGGCTCCCGCATCCCGCTAGCGGTGTACCTCTTCCATGAGCTTCCCAATTCGGATTCCATAAAATATTCTTAATTATGTATTTATGATCTGTTCCAAACAATGCAATACCTAGGATTATTCCTGAATTACAATCAGTTGAAGCACTTTTATCTCCCCATTCATATAACCTTGAAACCAAACTGCTGCTTGAAATTTTATAACTTAGTGCCGGTACGAACTCCTTAAATAGACTCTTTCCAAATGAGCAATCTAATATGGATTTTATCTGACTTTCATAATCATTACATGGTAAATGTAATAATCCTAAACTAGCAGCCTTAGCTATGTGCCAGTTATCTGAAGGAATTAGTGATACAAGGGTTTCTGTACACTTTGTATATTCAAGATATCCTAAAACATGTAAGACTTCGCATGGCATTCCTTCCCTTAGATCTTTTTGATAAAAACAGCAATCATAAATTTTTTTCATGAAATGGTATCCATCATGCTAAACTTCCCTTTAGCTTAAAAACAACAAGGAGTAGCTGCCATGGCATACTACTCCTTGTTTTGTTTTACTAACGTTACCCGTTAGCTTAATGCCGTAAGGTAGTTATGGTTGGATAGCTTTACACAGGAAAGCTTTGATTAAAGGATGAGCGATAAACCACACGTCACTATATAAAAACATTACTGATCAGTCATCGAAAAATCTTCACTGAAGCATATTAGCTCCAAGACAATCATTTTGACGTTCGCAATAGTTACCATGGGAGCGGTTCACGTTTGTGAAAGAACCCGCCTGTCGGTCCATCTTTCGGAAGTGTAGCCAGCCATACAGCGCTCTCGGCGCCCTCGCGGATCTCCATCGGTGCGCCGGCGCCGCCCATATCGGTTTTGACCCAGCCTGGATGACAGCTATTCACTTTAATCATCGTGTCGCGGAGTGCGATCGATAACTGCACCGTCCAGGCATTCAGCGCTGCCTTCGACGTAGTGTAAGCGGGAACAGATCTTTCACCGTACATGGGATTAGTGAGCAGTGTCCCCAGCGATCCAAGAATACTGGACTGATTGACGATTCGGCCGGCTGGACTTGCCTTAAGCAACGGCAACAGCGCTTCCGTAAGTGCTTGAGGACCGAAGAGATTGACTTCAAAGCTGGCTCGAATAGCATCGATATGAGTTCCCAGGTGATCCGTATAAACGCCTGCGTTGTTGACAAGAATGTCAAGCCTTCCAAAATCGGACTCCATTTTATTAACGACTGCTTTGATTTGATCACTGTTCGTTACGTCCAGCTCGACACCGTGTGCTTCAATATGCTCCCCCTGTAAAATATGAGCGGCAGCCTCTGCCTTGGCCCTGTCCCGAGCGCCGAGAAGTACAATAATGCCCATCTGCCCTAGCTGACGTCCGATCTCAAGTCCCAATCCTTTGTATGCTCCAGTAATTAATGCCACTTGCTTTGTCATGAGAATACCTCCAAAATATGTATTGTACCAATCAGTACATAATTATGAAAAAAAATTAGTCGAGCAACTTGATGATTTGATCAATGGCCTGCTCGACTACCGAACGGTCCGGGCCGGATTTCATCGTGACGGCTAGGCCTACAGCGGCAATGACAATGGCATTTGCCAAAGCCGGCGCATGAAGGTCCTGAGATAGCTCCCCTCTGTGCTTTCCGTCCTCGAGAATCGACTGTATCAGCTCTGCTACCTGCTGCTGGTACTCCCTAGTGAACTGGGTAACCCCTTGGTGATGCGGCGCTAGCTCTACGATCGTATTCACACACAAGCATCCTAACTCCGGCCTGCGTCCATCGGCGTTGCTAACAATTCCCTGCAAATACAGGAGTACGGCTGCCCTAGCTGAAAGCGCGCCTCCCAGCTTTTTGCGGATGAAGGTGAGACTGCTCTTTGCATAGAGCTCTAAGGCAGCTTGGAACAACAATTCCTTCCCTCCGAATGTACCGTACAAGCTCGGTCTTTGAATTCCCATTGCTCTTGTCAAATCGCTCAGGGATGTGGCCTCATAGCCCCTTTCCCAAAATTGCTGCATAGCAGCAGTCAATGCTTGGTGCTCATCAAATTCCCGTGGTCTTGCCATAATTTCTCCCTTTTCTGTACTGATCGGTATATAATGAGAATATACGATCCACTATTCCTTGTCAACGCGACCCATATAATAAACCCTAATTTATTTAGTTTCCTCCCTAGACTCCGCTTCGCTATCCTGTCCATATAGTTGAGGGGATTGCTGTTAAACGCCAAAAGCGATGGATCGCTCCATCGCTTCGCTCTTGTGTCCCGTTTGCTTAATCCATCTAGATAACTTTTAAGACGAAATAATAAAAAGCTTCACCACGAGATTGGTTCTCTACATGTACATCCATCCACCATACTCCGTATGAATAAAAATAAGTCCCTTTTTGTGTAGGTGAGCTAGCGGTAGCCGGGGGGCGAACGTATCTGCCCGTGGGACTTGGGTCCCGAGAGCTATTCCGTTCATCCCCCTACTTGTTAAACCATGATTAGGCTGGTTGGGACATTAATCCCGAATCACATGCGATACTGTGGACAACAAGAAGGCTAGGGGTTGCCGGCGAATATGAAATCAGGAGTGGTTGAATGAACCCTGTCATTGGTTTGGATGTACCTAAAGGAGAAAGTCATGCACAAGCTTTTGTAGACCGTGGAACACCTTACGGCAAAAAAAAAAAACGAGGTCAGTATCTGATGAATCTCCGTTACTTGACTCGGCAACATGAGTCTCTGACGGATATGAATGTTCAAGCAAAGCTACAGTTTCAAGCGGTGCTGGATCAAGTCTTTCCAGAGTATTGTGGCGTTTTTGGTGACCTATATTCCAAGGCTTCGATTTCTGGCTTTGCATCCAACAGTTGATTAAATGCTACAGCTGTTCACCGATACTGCCGATCACTCCCTCATTTTGCGGCATGTGATCAATCACGGGAGTATCTAAGATGCACTGTAACCTCGATACTCAGGTAACAAGGGGGCGTCGGGTCCGACCGATTTTTTAAATATTTTTTTGTTTGAACAGCAGGAATTTGGGATATAGATCACCCCCTCAGCTCCGCGCCATCGCATTCGAGAGTGCATCCGGAAAGTATTTCCCTGCAAAACGCAATAATTTGGAGAATCCCGGAACGACCCTCTTTTTGTTTTGCTCCATCCCTTGGATCCCATGTTTTACGAGCGTATCCAGACTCATACTAGGAATGCCTCCGCTTGGCATGTCCTGTTGAAGTTTGGTTTCCGCAACGAGGGGTGGGACAAGCTCCATAACATGAATATTTTTTTTCGATTTCTTGAGTTGGATTCGCAGCGCGTCGGTAAACATATGCACTCCTGCCTTTGTAGCCGAATAGACGGGATGAACGGGTGAAGTGACGTAGGAGAGACCGGAGCTTACGGTTACGATCATGGCTTCGTTTTGTCGGGCCAATTGCGGGAGCAGCGCTTCCGTCATCCAGATGGTCCCGTTTAAGTTCGTTTCGACCTCTGCGGTAGTCCGCTCCAAATCGAGGTTATCGTCCATCAATTCGAATGCGCGCATAATACCTGCCGAATTGAATAGGATCGAGACTTCAGGGTAGCCGTCACGAATGAATGCGGCCATTTCGCGAACGGAGTTCGCATTGGAGACGTCGCCTTGCAGCCCGATGAGCCCTTTATGTTGTTGCGTCACTTGATCGAGGGTTGCTTGATTCTGTCCAATGACGATGACTTTATTGCCGCGATTCAACAATTCCAAGGCGAACGCAAGACCGATGCCCGAAGTGCCGCCTGTAACGACGATTGTACGATTTAAAAGCATCATAAAAAGCTCTCCTCTTTTAGTTACGTTTTTTAAATTTTGTAACCTGCGATAAGAATACAATGAAGAGTTACAAAAGTCAACAATTGTAACCCGTGGCTGCAATCAGTATAATAAAACCATGAAAACTTTAAGTAAAGAACGCATTTTGGAAACCGCACATCGAATGGTTGTCGAACACGGGATGGAGAAAGTCAATCTGTCAAAAGTCGGCACTGAGTTGGGGACGACTCACGCTGCGATTTACAAGTATTTTTCGGGTAAGGAAGAGTTATGGACCGAGCTTTCGTTGTCATGGCTGGACCATGAACTGGCGCGGCTTTTTCCTTTTGATACGGACAAGTACTCGTCTAAGAAGGATATCGTGCACGAATGGCTATGGATATTAAGTCAATCGAAATATGAAGCTTATGTGCGTGAGCCTGAAATGTTTAAGTTGTATACTACCTATATCGATCGAAATCCAGCGGTACTCACTCGGCACATCGGAGATTTGGTGGACAGTTTAAAGGCAGCGAGCGGCATTGAGGACGTTGGGCGGCTGTATGCCATTTTGATGGCGTTTTCTTATTTTTCCGCGCCAGCTTATGCAGACAATTGGCTGCGTATGGATTTCAAAGCAGAGTTCGAAGCGGTCTGGAAGCTGATTGAAGTGGGGATTGTGGGTTAGTCGTATCAATTAGCGGAGTATAGCGAAGTCAAAGGGTGTCTTCGAAAAATCTCGCAGCAGACTTGGATTGGCGCATTGCTAAGGATGGGTTGGAGGGCCTTTCCCAGTTGATAATATACCCAGCTAGGCGAGCACACTATTCTGCCCGTAAACTCAACGAGGCTGCCGGTTTATACCGGCAGCCTCGTTCTGGTGATTTTTAGACTATCGTTTCCCGTTAGTTCAAAACCATGCTGTATAAAATCAATTTTGTTCCTCTGTAATGTGTTTCGACAATCGGGCTTAATTACCCTTAAATTTCCTCATTAGATGTTTAACGTACCTTCGACACAAGTAACTGCATGACCACCGATTAAGATTTTTCCGTTATCCTGAAATCGAACTTCGACCCTTCCATTTCTCCCTACACAATATCCCTGACTAGCAACATAGTTCGATTTTTTTATAAGTTCAAACTTTTTTATCAGTGTTGCCACGCATCCATTACCGCTACCACACACAGGGTCTTCATCTACTCCTTCGGTAGGGGCAAATGACCGTACCTCAAGATTAGACTCTGTATTTTCAGAATCTAGCCCAAATACGGTAACACCTGTTACTCCTGACGGAATCAATGTAGAAAGTTTCGCCATGTCGGGGCGCATGCTTCGTACCTCATATGCATTAGATACTTGTAGTGTAATCCATACTGCTCCAACATCAATCGTTGCACTTGCTTTAACACTATTCGAAGGGACTCCCAAAGCATTTGCAAGTTCAACTAAATCTGCTGATTGTATGCTTTGTACTTTAGGCTCAGGCAATGTAAGGAATAGTTTGTCTTCATCAATAAAAATAGAGACTAACCCGCTACCACATTCCTGTACTATGCATCCTTCTGTCTTCGGTTTTTGACCATGTTTAAGTATAGCAAAAGCAGACCCTATAGTAGGGTGTCCTGCAAAAGGAAGCTCATTGTTAGGGGTGAAAATGCGCAATCTATAGTCAGCCCGTGGGTCTGTTGGCGTGCAGACAAAGGTGGTTTCAGATAGGTTCGTCCAATTTGCGATAGCCTGCATCTCCTCCGTTGACAGTTCATTTCCATCGAGAACCACGGCAACGGGATTGCCCTTAAATGGAACAGCAGTAAATACGTCTACTTGTTGGAATGGAACTTGGTGATTCATTAATTATTTCCCCTTTCGAATTAAAAAATTGTTTAGGTTTGTAAGTAAGGTGACCACCGTGAATAATTTTGGGGCAAAAAAAAGCAATGAAATATTCGTATGGAGCAACGGTACCATATAGTATATTATTGCAGAAATTCAGCTTCTCCCGCCATGGATCTAAGTGGCAAAAGATATTGTTGTTCCTTGTAACTATCCTGCCCATATCTCAACGAGGCTACCGTTGCCGGCAGCCTCGTCCTGGTGTTTGTTATGCTATAGGTTTACCCGTTAGTTCAACAGGAACTAGAGTTAATGACTATTCGTCAGAGAACGATGAGTAGATTATTCAAGGCTCTGCAAATAAAGCTCATACTCGATTGTAAACTCAAGCGCTCGGGAAAATTCGGGAGAGAGAGCAGACAATGTTTCAACCACCGCTTCCTTTCCCACTTCTCTTAATGCCAGGATTTCTGGCTGCCGAGGTACTTGAAATTGTGTGTGATCATGATAGACAATCGTGACAATAGTGCCGATTGGCTCTTGGTGCGGACCATAAATTGTGCTCCACATCCAGCGCTGCTGGTTATCCTGCAGATCATTGCCCCATTCCCGTGAAATGTCAAAATCTCCTGGGAACCGGGGCTCCGGATTAAGACCGGCCTCTTTAAACTGACGGTGTATGGGAAGAAACAACAGGTTCAAATACGTTCCATAGGCCACGTCTCCTGCTTCCACGTAAGCCTGTTGCAGTTTATCTCGATGGTTCACCAGCACTTTATCCCAGTTAGAGGAAATATGCTCCTTGATATAGCGGGAAATGCTCTTGATACGAGCTTCGCCGCTCTCTTCCAATACAATTTGTAGCAAGTTTGTTGATCCCATCTCAAAACATCCTTTCATTTGAGATTCACTTTCCCTTCTATCTTATAACATTCATGCAAATCCAAAGGTTATAAAGAAAAAACATTGCTGGTATTTGAATACAAGCGAAGAACCTTAGCATATGGTTTAAACTTTTACTGAATAGTTTTTTGGATTTATTATCAACGAGATCATTTACTCTCGTACGCTTTGTTGAGCAAATCTGCAAGTTAGTTAAACGAGGCTGCCGTTCTATGCCGGCAGCCTCGTCCACGTGATTATTAAGCTAAAGTTCCCCGTAAGTGTAAAAAAGGACTAGTGTTTTTTTCTATATGGAAGTAAAATGCTCTCTACCCATTCATAAAATTTATTTTCTGCTTCTTCGTAGTCACGCACCATGAAAATCACAGCACCAAACAATTGATGTCTTGGCTTAGACTCTACAAACAAGCCTGTATCATGACTATCATCGTAATAAACAACCCATTTGCCATCTTCAAAAAAACCAACAGCTTCTATATCATTGCCATCCTTGTAATACCCCAAATGCCAATGGCTTATTTCCATTAATTCATTATCCCCTTCATTTCGGAATAATTCACCGCGCAATATAGGCTCTAAACTCGATGTCCTTATTTCTTGGATTTAAGAATTACCCACTCGACTATAATCATGTTAAGAATTAGACCTACCCCTATATTTATATTCAAGACCTCTTCGACCATTTTCTCTCTCCCAGCAGGAAGGGAAAATCCATTTAATGAATAGTATGTTAAAAGTAATACAGGCACTAATACACGTCCACTAACTGCAACCAACGTTACACCAAAACAGCGAATCATCCAAGTACGATGTTCGTCAAACCTTTTCATTACAGCTGCACGGTAACCTTTCCAACAAGTAAATAACCAAATAAGAGATAAAACAAGAAAAGCAGTTGCTTTCGTAAAATTTTCAATATAAAAAACAATCACTAAAGCAAGTAATCCACTTAAAAAGACACTGCAGACATATAGCTTTCCGAAATATCGATGGACTTTGGGTGTCTTAATTCGGATGCGATCTATGAATTGAATAAAACCTGATATTAAAGCAATGAATGCAAAACCAATATGAGCAACTAATAGAGGAAATTGCACGTTTTTCGATGTAATAGGCACACGGCTATTGGCTGGCTCTAACGAGAAATAAGGTGCCAAAAAAGGAATTATTACTCCCAGAGATACAACGACTAATAGCCACCAACGCCAACTTTTTTTTACTTCGATAATGATCACACTCCATACTCCACATCGATTATGTTCAATTATACTTAATAACTCATCGGAATTGAAAACCCTGACCTTGCCCTGAAAAAGCGGCAGACCAAATTCTGGTTTGCCGCTTCAATGATTCTATCTTTAGCTTAATACTTGAACCTTCCCCAATTACCCAATAGTTGTTCCATTAGGTAATTCAATATCTGGTTTCAAAAGGATCACATCACCCTTTTCCGGTATTCCTCCAAGAACTAATACTTCTGATTTGAAACCCGCTATACGTCGAGCAGGGAAGTTAACTACAGCTATTATTTGTTTCCCTATAATATCCTCAGCCTTATATCGTTTTGTTATTTGCGCACTTGAAGTTTTAATTCCGATATCTGGTCCAAAATCAATTCGAAGTTTAATAGCAGGTATTTTTGCTTCTGCAAAAAACTCCGCTTGAATAACAGTTCCTGCACGAATATCGAGATTCAAAAAATCATCAATTGTTGCCATTATTCGTTCCCCTATCCAACTAAAATGAATTCTTAAATAATCAGTTGCTATTTTGAACATTGTACTTTAATGATTTTGACCAAAAATACATTCCCATACCGATTAAAGTCATCATACCGCCTAAGAACTGAAAGAAAGTAAATGTTTCTCCTATTAGTAGATACGCAAGAATAATGGCAAGAACAGGTTCTCCAATAATGCCTACAGAGACAGTAGTTGCCCCAATAGATTTTAACAAAAGATTAAAAATATATTGTCCGAAAATAGTTGGGATTATCGCAAGCAACAAAAAATAAGTCCAATCAGATGAGTCATATTCCACTAAAGAGAAATTATTTAACAAATTGTAGACGAGCATGACGGTGCCGCCAATAAAAAAAACGATAATGCTGTACACATTGGCATCGATTTTACGACTCACTTTCTGCCCCGCCAACAGATATGCTGAAACGAAGAGTGTGCCTATTAACGATAATCCGTCTCCAATTAGCGCTTCTCTCGAAATCCCTATGTCTCCCCAAGCTATAATGATTGAACCACAAAGAGCAACGATCAAGCAAAACACAGTTAGCAGATTAGCTTGTTCCTTGAACAAAAGGCAAGAACCGATCATTACAAATAATGGCTGTAACGACAAGATGACCATGGAGCTTGCAACTGAGGTATAGACCAATGATTCCATCCAGAATAAAAAGTGTAACCCTAGAAAAAGACCGGCTAGAATAACAATACTCCAGTCTTTTTTATTCATCTCTGAGGAGCGAAGCATTTTCCAAGGCACAAAAGCGAACATGATGATTACGGAAATAAACAATCTGTACATCCCTGCCACAGAAGTGGGTGTATCTGAAAATTTTATCATGATGGAAGAGATAGAAACGGACAATATACTGATTAATAACAAAATAAACGGATGAGAAGGTAACGAAGATTTATTTAATTTAACCATAGTTCCTCCAAGCTAATAAACAATTACCTGTGCACGGAATTGTAATGATAAGCTTAAGCTGGATATAATAATATCATCACCAGCGTCTATTTTGTGTAACTATATCTTTAATTTATATTGAAATATCGTCTAATAAAGGAGCCTGTCCCTTGAAAAAACAATTATACGAAGCCATTCAGTATCCTGACGAGGCATTTCCATACATTATGTACACTCATACTATTCATAGTTCTGTTCCTGAAGGCAGAGGATTTAACGATTTACATTGGCACGAAGAATTGCAAATTACTTTAGTGACCAAAGGGAAGCTAACGATACAAATCAACGGAATCGATTATGATTTAGAAACGGGTCAGGCCATTTTTATCAACAAAAGTGTCCTTCACATTGTTACACACCTAAATCATGACGGTGAATATGTCAGTTTTAATTTCCCGGAGAAGCTGCTCGCCTTTTATTCAGATAGTGCCATGGAAAGAAGCTATGTACTTCCTTTTACTAATTCTTATTTATTATCTTTAGAGATCAAAGGAGATGAGGAGTGGCAAAATCAAATCCTTCAACTACTTTGGTATATGAAGAAGGAATTTGAAATGAAAGAAACCTGGGGATGGCAGTATGAGGTTTCCATCAAAACGGTTCAGTTGTGGCTGATTCTTATATCCAATATCCGCCTATCTTCAGAGGAGTCCTCTAAACATAACCGGCTCCAGCAAGAGAGACTTCAATTAATGCTTAGCTTTATCCACCAAAACTATACAGACAATATCACTTTGAAGGAAATTGCTGACGTAGCGCATTTGAGTGTTTCGGAGTGCACTCGCAGCTTTAAAAAAAGCATTCATATGACTCCTTACTACTACTTGGTTAAGTACCGCATTAAAAGGAGCTGCGAGCTGTTAGAAAAAACTGAATATACGATAACCGAAATTGCCCGGAGAGTTGGTTTCAATCATGTAAATCATTTTATCCAATCTTTTAAAAAACATCGTGATATTACACCTAAGGAATTCCGTAAAATTAGAAATGAACAGACTTCATCTTGACTGAACTCTTGTCTTTCGACAATTACATGTATCGTTAAAATAAAAGAAGCCGCTAATTAGCGACTTTTAAGCATATATGTTCTTGTGACCAACAGGAGCAAATGATGCTCCGAGTGCCGGATAATAGATTTCGTTACCCTTTAACGGCTCCCATCGTAAGGCCTTGTACTAATTGCTTCTGGGTAAACCATCCCAGAATGACCGACGGCAATACTGCGCTTGTTGCCACTGCGGACATCTTCCCCCAAAACAACCCCTCTTGGGTCATAAATGAAGCCATAAACACCGGCATGGTCGAAGAATCGGTATAGGTCAGACTTACGCCAAACAGAAACTCATTCCATGCAAATACGAAACATAGCAGTCCAGTAGAAATGACTCCCGGCTTTACCAAGGGAAGCGTCACTTTAAAAAAGCCTTGCAAGCCAGTTGCTCCGTCGACTTGGGTGGACTCAATCAATTCGTATGGAATATCTTTAAAGAACGAACGCATCATCCAAACGGCAAGCGGTATATTCATCGCGGTATAAAGCATGATAAGGGCCAAGTGCGAATCCAATAACCCGAGTTTTTTGAAAATGATATAGACAGGAATAATGACGCCAACAGCTGGAAGCATTTTCGTTGAAATGAACCAGAATAAAACGTCATCCTCTTTCTTCATACGGAACATGGATAAGGCATAGGCGGCGGATACGCCCAAAATTAAAGCCAGCATTGTAGATATAACGACAATGATTGCGGAATTGCCTAAAAATGTACCGATTCCCGAGCTCCAAACGTTTTTATAATTGTCCAGCGTCGGGTTAAAAAAATGGATGGCGGCATGATGACGGCTTCGCCTTCGTTTTTAAAGCCGGTAATAAACATCCACAGCAAGGGGAAAAAGTAGATAAAAGCCGCCAGATAAGTAAATGCTGTCAATAGAACCGCAAGCAGCTTTTTCATGATAACTCACCTCGGAACGTTCTCCTCAAAAACTTGAAGAGATACTTTAATAATATCAATGTAATAATAACGATAACGACACCAATCGCCGAAGCCCCGCCGATGTCCCAACCTTTAAAGCCTACACGATAGACATAGAACGGGAGATTGGTAGACGAATAGCCAGGACCGCCCGATGTTGTTACATAAATCTCTCCAAAGGTTTGCATAATGAACAAAAGCCCGAGCAGCATCGCAACTTCGATATAACGCAGCAAGTGCGGAAGCACAACAAATATAAACCTCTGAAAAATAGATGCGCCATCGATCATACACGCTTCCATCGCATCCTTGGGCACAGATTGAAGTCCTGCAAGAATAATAAGCATAAAAAACGGGATCCACTGCCAGGAAACCAAAGCGATTATGGTTTGCAGCGGATAAGAACCTAACCAATCTACTGCATCCTGTCCAAACATTCCGGAAAAATAAGCGGTTATACCGAAATTGGGATTCAATATCGCCGTTTTCCATACGATGCCCGCTACGGCAGGCATGACGAAAAAGGGAGCAACAAATATAGTTCTCAACAATCCTTTTCCGAGAAAATCCCGATTCATCAATAAAGCTAATCCGAGGCCTAATATCAGGCATAACAAAAGCGTACAAGCGGTTAGAATGAACGTATTTCCCAGAACCGTATAAAATTCAGCCCCCGATCAATATGGCATGGCGCAATTATTGCATCGCATAGGTAACCACACCGAGGCATTACAGCTATCACAAAAAACGCTTGCCATCATTGACTCCTGGGAGAGAACGATCTGGCTCCGCGAAGAAGTGGAGCGATTTCACATGATGTTAACCGATGCTAATTAGTCAACTCATTCCATGTTGTATCTAACACCCGAGGCATACAATAACTTAAAACGTAAAAGCCCTTGCTTTCTTAAAGGGCTTTTTTCTTTTCTATAACCACATTTCCCTCCCCCTAAGAAATCAAATCAGCGACGGTCTTGATTGAAAAATATAAATATGTAAAAATACTGATTTTCTGCATAGCACTTTAAAGTTTTACTGTTTGAAGAACTTGATCCCATTCCCTGCGCGAAAAAGCAAAACAAGTAAAACAAAAAATCCGCTCTATGGAAGACATTAGATTAAGGTAAATCCGATTAATCCGAACAAAATTTTGTTAATATTATGACTGTTATTGATTCTGTTTGATTTTAAATGAACTATAGTTCCCCGTTAGCGTAATGAAGTATTTAGTCCACCAACAGCATTCTTTGTCTAATATCTTCGTATTTTGCGGAGTGAAAACACTGATAAGGCAAGCCCAATTATATTGAACCATACCCATCCCTCGTTAGAAATCATTAATAAAATTTCCCAAGTGTTTGATGGTCCTGAATTGGGGCCGTCGTTATAGGGATAAGCAAAGACAGGTATTACTCCAATAACAAGTAGAGCCATTCCAAATATAAAAATGAAATATAATGAAACTCGCTTCATAAATGTCACCTTTAACCTCATATCAAAACTGGGCTCGACGATGGGATGAATATCGCGGGTCATTATCCTAGTTTAGGCAATTTACTATTGTTTTTGTATCCTGAATCGTATGCGCTCTTGATAGCGTCAGCCAATTCGGGCGTATATTTCCGGATTGTCAGTCTTCCTCGTTCTATGGCCGCTTTAGCGTATTCATCAGAGTAATACAGGGCATCATCCATTACATGCACTAAATAGTATTGTCGTTCCGGACCAACTTTACGGATTTTTACTTTTGTATTCAAGATCTTTTTAGCCCTACCCAATTTAGCACCTTCATGGATGTCAATGCCCCAGATCTCCTGACTGCTATTATCTAAAACCTCGTAGCCGACAACTACTCTGCGTTCTAAACTTTCGGATAAAGTAAGTAATTTAAGTAATGTACAATCTGTTTCCGGTTTAAATCTTCCCTTTGCAGTTTTAGAGGATAACTTTCCAGTAGTTACGCCTTTGGGGACTTTTCGCACTTTCGTTTTCTTAACTTCGGAAGAAACTTCCTCATCACTATTCGTTGTAGCCTTTTTCAATTTTTCCAATAGTTCTTGTTCCATTTCCTGCTTAATCTTTTGCATACCCTTCGTCATTTTCCGGGTTAAATCCTGCTCCAATTTCTTCTGCAATTCTAGGCTGCTTTCGGCCTTGGATTTAGTCGTCGTCTTTGTAGAGGTGGTTTTCCGACTCTTTGTTTTCTTGGGGAGGCGTTTTGGCCTCGTGAGAGAATGAAGTGTTTTCTTTAACTCCTGCATCAAGGACTTTTTCACCTTTCGTTGCCTCGTCATATTCGTCCTCCTTCTGGCGGATCCGTAGGAGTCACGCAGATGTGTGCGCCCATGCTATTTATCTTCTATTCTTGTGTTTTACCATCATTTTATCATTACCACCATTTGATTTAAAGATAAAAACGTTGTATAGAGTCTCTTCATTGGACTAACGTTATCCGTTAGCTTAACGAGGCTGCCGTTCTATGCCGGTAGCCTCGTCCTCGTGATTGTTAAATCATTATTCCTTTCGAAATTGGACGATTCCAGTGTGATTAATACACCGTCCCCCAGAACTACCTGTTCTCCGGTGACCCTTCGGAGTTTTTACAGCGTCTGCTATCACGCTTTCCAACAAGTTCACGGGAACTTCACCTCCGGGTACTGCGGGCTCGGTCCTTTCAGCAGTTCCCCGTTGCCCGTTCCCTTCAGATGCTTGTCGAAGAAATCTAGCACATATGCATTGACCAAGTGGGCCCCGCGATTCCCCTTGATCGGGCCGGTCATTCCGGTCAGGTCGAGCATCTCCGTAAAGAGCTGCAGATCCGTAAAGTTGTAATGGCTGGCTCCCTCCACGGCGATCATCGTCCCCCCATGGTCAACCGCGCGGCCGATCGTTGCCAGTTCGGCCGACAGATGCTTCTGAATGGCGGGATCGGTGACTTCTCCCTGCTCGAGCTTCGTTTTCCACGTCAGAAAATCCTCTGATTCCAAGAAAAGGAACGGTTTGTCCATACCATCCCGTTCTCGAATTCCATATAGCGTGCCGTCCATATTGATGCCGACGCGGATATTTGGAATGTCGTTTACTGCCCGGAATGCCGTCGCCCCGCCGAACGAATGGCCCAACATGCCGATCCGGTTCATGTCGATCCTCCCCAGGAACCCGCCTCTGAAAGCACCGTCATTCAGCTGCTCCAAGCTGCGGATGACATACGCAATGTCCTGCGTCCATACGGCGCCGATCCGAGCGGCCCGGTCAAAAAAATCTTCGGCCGTCCCACCGCTGTGGACCGTATATCCGCTCACCCGACCATCCGGAAAAGCCGTGGCCAGAGTGCTGTACGTGTGGTCGATGCCGACGACGATATATCCATGGCTTGCCAAATTTTCCGCTTGCGAGATATGTAGCAGCCTACTGGTCCCATCCCCATGACTGATCATCACGACAGGGAAAGGCTTACCCGAGGAAGCAATCGGCGTCCGTTCGTATGCGTTCGTCTGGAAGTACTTCCAGTAATCAAACACGTAGGCAGGCAGGTTCAATTCCGCTGCGTACTCCTTGGTATATGCCTCGAACTGCTGTCGATCCTCCGGGAATAACGAAACTCTATTGCCCGCGGGATGCGTCTGCTGCGCCGGGTACCAGATCTGAACCATCAGCTCGCGTTTATCGTCCGGATCCTCCGTGAACGTCTCCTCGCGTTTCCTGTCAACGAGGTGAAAGGTCTCCGTACCGACCGCATACTCTCCCTCCGGCTCGGGCATCCGAAGAACAGGCATCGCAGATGCCAGAAGTGCGGATGCGACCAGCAGAAGGCAGCCCGTCCCGTAACCAAGGTATCGGAGCGGCTTCCAGACCTTGCTGCCGTTCTCGTCTTGCGAGCATCTAAGGATAACGATCAGTATACCTGCCAAAGTCAGCGTATAAGGGACAACCATCTGCCATCTGTACCCCTCGAAAATCAGGTGAGCTGCCAATGCCCCAGCGCCCGCCAGCCCGGCTGCTCTGGAAGCCTTCCGCGTGCGTAACATCAGCGTCAGCAGCTGCAACGCAACGCACAGAACCAATACCATTTCAATGCTTCTCATCCCGCATTACCTCCGCTTCAATGTTGGTTTCACCTAAGTGGCCGACTTTCACAATTTTAGCGGTCGGAGGTTAAGTTCCGGTGAGGCTACAGTTTAAATTTCGTTTAAATCTAATGCTAATCGCTATCTGCCTGCCTAGATGAGAGCGATGCCGTGCTACACTGCGACCACGCAAACCTGCCCGTTAGCTTAACGCTCAGCAGTACATCTGTACCAAATACCCTATTTTGTGAAGAAGCAAAAGGAGCTGCCGCGGCAGCTCCTTCTTCGTTTGTATAGGGTTCTTCATTGAACTAACGTGTCCCGTTAGTTCAGGCTATTAAGATGTGACCATCCAGGGTTGGTCTTCATTTCATAGATTTTTTGGAGAGTATGGACATGCTTCGTCTTCTCGTCATCAGCCTCTGTGTGGAGATACCCCTCTACAAGCCTGTACCCGAATATGAGAAGAATTATCTCATAGACACAATGATCGGCGATTCGGGTTACATGTGCATACTCCGAAAAGCCTTTGTAATACGCGGGGACGCATCGCTGGTAGTATTCGACCATGTGATCGATATCCGGTTCATCTGCGATCAGGCTTGCGAGATCCTCGCCCAGGTAGCCCCATCCGCTGGTATCCCAGTCGATGAGCGCGATATTCCCTTCAGCATAGATCAGGTTGGTTACCCAGAAGTCCCGGTGGCATAGCACGAGGGGCAATTTTTCGATACGAGCGAATATCTCGTCTGCTTGCTCATCGATGTCGATGAGCATTTGCCGCACGTGCAGCGGGAATCCGCAATCCTCCGAGCGTATATAATCGTAGACGACCGGCCATGACCGATAATGCAGGTACGTATTCTTCATGAGATCCGCATGGCTTAGATTGGTCAGGCTCTGCAGCACGGCGGGCTGCTCCGCATACAACTTGCCTTGAAAGCGCCCTAACTCCAGCGCGGCCTTTTCATACATGTCACCGGTCAAGTCTAAACCGGTTACGCCATCGATATATTCCAGCCATAGCTGGTATTCATTTTCTTCGGCATTGAGCTCGGCGTGATAACATGTCGGCCAGCTGAGGGCTTGCGAGAACGTCGCTCCCAAGTCAGACGAATAGAGATCATATTCCCGACGCCATGAGCCCGGATCACCGTAACGCTCCCATTTTTTCTGGATTTTCAGCACAATACGGTACGGCAATTTTTTGCCATCCACGCTTTCGGCGATCCCCGTTACCAGGTACACATTTCCCACAGTTCCGCCCTGTAACGGCATAGTTTGGCAGTCGGCAGAGATGATATCCGTCTTGAACTGTTGGTTTAAAGCGTAAATCAGCTTTTCAAGTTCAATATTCATTTATTCCTCCGTTTTCTCCGTTTGCTTACTCCACATGGCGAGAGTTTTGTTTCGAGTTCTCTTGTCGATGAGGTAGCTCGTATTATCCTAGATATACTCGTTATCACCCTGCGGGGCATGGAAACCCATCTATTGAGAAGACGACAGCCGTTAAACCAGCTGCTTAGATGATTATATCAAATGTAATCCCCAATTTTTGGAATACTTTAGTTATAACTATTCTGCCCGTTAGTTCAACGCCCAGCAGTACATATGTAGTAAAGATGTAAAAAGGGGAAGCCGCAGCAGCTCCTTCATCGTTTATATAAAGTCATTCAAGCGCAATATCATAGTCGATTAACCAGAGAGCTTTCCACTCGACTGGAATATATAGTATGCTAAACCATATGAGAGGAGAGGAATTTATGGTTAAACAACTGATCGTCGGCGACGCAACGCATGAACTGAAATCTACGCGCCGCATTCTGGAACGCTTGCCCGAGGAACATATGTCGTGGAAGCCGCACGAGAAATCGATGACGCTCGGCGGGCTGGCCACGCACCTGATTAACCTGCTGAACTGGCAAATCGCGATTTTCCAATACCCGGAGTTCGATCTTTCGACCGTCCCGCTGCGGCGGGAGTCTTTGGAGAAACGCGCTGACGTTCTGGAGGAGTTTGACGCGAACGTCGGCAAGGTTGAAAAGTTGCTCGCCGAATGCGACGAGAAAACACTCGGCGAGGAATGGACGCTGCGCCACGGTGACCATATCATCCTCCGCGAGCCGCGGGCGATCGCGCTCCGCACCTTCGGATTAAGCCACATGGTCCACCACCGGGCGCAGCTCGGGGTATACCTGCGGCTTCTCAATATTCCGGTGCCGGGCATCTACGGTCCCTCGGCCGACGAGGAAGCCCCATGAACTAAGTTTCTCGATCCGACACGCGCCAAACAGTCGCAGGGCACCGGCATAACCGACGGTACTCTGCGATTGTTTTATTGTCATCGAATATCTGTGTAGTCCCGCAAACAGCTGGCGGTGAGAATGGAATTATCCTGCCCGTCACCTCAACGTCTTAGCGTAATGACTTGTCGAAAAGCTAATTTGAGTATTAAAAAAAGCACCTACCAACCAAATGGAGATGCTTTAACTTTTTAAATTCCACTAAAACTTAATCCAAATGGGAAGTATTAAAAAAATTGTCGTAACAATCACGCTTATCGCAAGCATAAACTCGCCAATCCTATTACTCACGACTGCCCCAAAATCATTTACGTACCTTTTGGAAACCAGTACTGCCGCTAACCAGAACGATATTGAAGCTAAAAAAGGATAGTGAAAACCATCAGTGCCGTTTGAGTATATATCTAGTCCTACTATTTTAAAGAGAGAATGGCTTACAATCAAATCATTCCCAAAATTCCAGTTTATTAAGAATCCCGAAAGCAGAAGAAATAAAGAAAGTGATCCATAACCAATGCGCTTTCTTACTCCCAAAATGCATCAACCCTCCGCAAACATTTTATCCATATTATACCATGAACGCCTAAGTGATGATATTCATTTTAGAAAGAGTACGCTGTGTCAGATGCTAGGACTTTCTGCACTCCCCTGTATGTTAGTTTAATAATTGGTTAAATCGATCATGCCAACAACTTGTTTCGCAATCGCAGCATAGGATTCGATCTGGTCCGGACTTCGATCAATAGCCCACCTGAGGTTATCGAACGCTCTTAATAGCAGCAAATGTCTCATATCAGCAAGGTCTTCTACACTTATGCCGTACCCGTCTAGAAATGCTTTGAGTTCTTCTATAGTCGGGTCTCCGTCTAGGATTTGGCACTGCATCAAATTAATAATATCTCCATGCGGTACCGTTTTTACTTCTGCATTGCCCCAATCCAATAATATGACTTGTCCTGTATGATTGACAATCGTGTTCTTCAATGAGAAATCTCCATGGATTAAACCGAAGCGGAACGTTTCTTTCTTCAAATTCTCAAACAGTTTTCGTACTCTCTGCGATTTCATCTGAGTGATTACTCCAAGCTCAATCAACCGATCATACTCTGTCAAACTATTGATATTATACTGCACATACCCTAGCCAACTGCCGTCCGATCCTGCATGAGAAGGTGAATGAAACTCACCATTTACTGGATCAATCAGATTTTCCCCATATCCCTTTACTTGGATCGAATGAATTAGTTTGGCATATTTCCCAAGTTGCCTCCAAACATCGGACTTGAGAACCGTACTGTCTAACCCGTTGTCTCCGTCAATAAAGGATTGAATCATATATGCGGTTTCATCAACTATACCAATGGACAACACCTCAGGTCCGGGAATGCCAAATGCGGCAGCTTGTTCAATACACCATTTTTCTTTCACATAACTTGGATATGTACCTGAATCGTTCATGCGAACAACGACTTTATGACTCACTGTTTCGACTACGCAAACCTGATTTACGAAGCCCTTTCCTATGATCTGATATGAAGTTTTTACTTGTTCCAGAAGAAAATCGCCTGCAATTCGCTCTGCTTGTGTAACTACGGAGTCTTCCATAGTTTCTTTCATCCCCCTCAAGTGTCTCTTCGAATAGTTTACCACTTACTTTTTCGGAAAGTACGTTTATAACTAAACTATACTGTTACCTGTCTCTCGGTTTAGTTTAACGAATGAATTTGTTGGGGATTCACTTTAGATTTTTCTTTGCATGGTACAACACAACAGCTTGAGGCTTATTAAGAATTCCACCATCTTCTTCAATCGCTTCTTTGATTTCCCCAAACAATTCAAATCGCACATTGTCGGGAAGTAATCTATGTCTGGAATTAGTGTTTAATAAAGAGATATATTCGTCAGCTGTATAGGTGTGATTACAAATGTATTGCTTTATTTTTAATTCCTTAAACAGCCCATCCTTTAGAGTTAAAACTGACCTATCATCGATAATGGTTTTTCGAATCATCTAGTTGGGGTGCATATCTATTGTAACTTTCTCGAATTCGATTAGAGACATCATCAAAAGACGGAATATGGACGGTCCAAAAGAATGCTATAAAGCCTTCGTCGTTGAGCAATTCGAAGACCTTGCGATAACCAACTTCTTGTGGCTGAATAAAGTGAAAAGCTGTACCGGATATAGCCAGGTCAAAGTTTCTCTTTTCACTCTGCCAAGTTTCAAATGGGGAATTGATAATGTTAACATTTGGTTTGTTTTTAAATTTGCTACGAGTAAGTTCCACTAAATTTTGACCTAATTCAATGCAAGTTACATTATCAAAACCTAAATCAACAAAACCTTTCGTTGCCTGACCTGTGCCACAGCCGATTTCAAGTATGGAATCGTCCTGCTTGATATCCGTCAACTCCAAGATGTCAGTAAATAATTGTTCTGGATATCTAGGTCTGTACTTATCGTATTCCCTAGCAATTTCGTTAAAAGTGTTTTTTCTTTCCATTTCAAAAACCTCCTATATTTACTTTTGTGATAAAAAATAAAACTCCCGCCCCGTAAAGGGACGAGAGTTAATACTCCGTGTTACCACCCAAGTTCATCAATGAATATCGCATCGAACTCTTTTCAAGTACGGCAACTTTAATTATGTTGCTTTTCTATTTTCTTCATTCTTATGCCCAGTATGATGAAGGCGATATAAATTACGATAGCAATTGAATCGATTAATGTATCCGAAAGTGCCGAAACGTCATGAAATGCCGTTATGCCAAGAATGACTATCAATCGAACGATCAGCAGCGACACGATCGTCCATGCGGCAGACCGGACCTTCGATCGCTCGCTTTGGAATGACATGAAAATGAATACGATGCCGAAGACCAGATTTTCCGCCGTGATGATATGCCAGACATACGTGAATACTGTCCGGGTATCCATGGCTATCGCACTCACGTGAAGCGTAGGCAGCACAGCGGATTGCCCGTTCCATGCGTGCGTTACGGCAAACAGTATCGCAAGAATGCCTGCAATCAGATAGTAAAAATTCCTAACCTTGATGTCCATTACATCCCTCCTCGAATATATCCGTTTTCTCCTTTCGAATAGCCCGATAAATCTCGCGAACGATCTCTGCAAGCTGCTGGTCTCTTTCATGATTAAAGTCTCTTAGCGTTTCGGATGCTGCGTCGAGCAGTTGACTGACCTTTTGTAGATGGGCAATCTTCTTGCGTGTCTCTTCATTCTTTTCATCGAGGAACGCAGCAACTTCCTGGCAGTAAGCAGGGTCTACATTCTCCATCCTGTGGAACCCAAATTTACCCTTGATTTCGTCAAGTGAAAAGTCCGCATACTGCATGATTTGAATATTCATTAAATCGATGAGGTCATTCTTCGAATACCTGCGGTACCGATTGTCTTCCCGGGACGGCGATACGATGCCAATCCGGTCATAATACCGAAGCGTATCCTTCGGGATCCCAAGTTTCCGTGAAACCTCTTGTATAGAATAAAGTTTCTCCATGAATTCAAATTAACATTGGAGTGCCCTCCAATGTCAAGTCATTTTTCATCTCGGTATCCGTTGTACTTACGTGGTTGTATATTCCATAGAACAATAGACGTTTCATTAACCTAACACAAGGCCAGTCGTTAGATCGGAACTGATTGAAATAAAGGTTATATGATTTTAGACGCTGATCTGGAAGATCCCTTCTTCATAACGTTAATTTGAACAGGATGGGAAATGATTGATCAATCTGTTCGGTGCATGCCATCACGCAGTGATGCCAAGTGATTTTCGATAGACCGAAGCCGTGTATCGATTGTATGCAGCTTCTCCTGAATTTCAAGATTTTCTTGTTCGGCTTTGTAGTTGATGGCGTTATCCAGCATTTGTTCCTGCTTGTCCTTTACGGCTTGCCTGATTTGGCTCATTTGAATCATAGCGGCTTGAAAAGCCGTAAAGACGGAAAGACAAAAGCTGAGCATAAATAAAGATGTCCGGCTGTTGTCATACGTGAGCCATAGTATGACAATCAAACACAGTGTGATAACAAACCGCCAACTGCCACCGAAACTCGCCACCCAATCCGCAAGACGGTCCCAACGGCCTGCCTTTTGTTCCTGCTGTTCATGAAGGCAAGCTTTGATATTGCCTTTGTATTCATTAACCATTGAGGCGACTCGCTTTATGTCGTCTGTGTTTTGTTCCCGGTCCGGGTATTGTTTTTCCAGTTCACTAAGTAGAGATGATTCCGAATCCGCTGTATGATCTAGGTTAGTTTTCATGCGACGCTTGGGTTCCATTATCATCTCTCCTTCATTGGCATCTTAACTTATACCCTTTTTCAACGCCTCCAACTCGTATTTTTTTAATCCGTCGCCAAAATATGACCAATTGTTTCTCTAGGTATTAAGTTACCCTTCCGCATTGAGCACGTACTGATGAGAATGCTATAATACTAGAATTGATTCATTTAGTCATTGTGGGAGGACGACAATATTTTAAAAACAGATTTTATAGATGTAATGTCCATTATTTCCAATAAACTGTATGAATCGGCTGCAAGTGTAATGGATACAGCCAGTAAAATGATGCCGGCGAATACTTTTTGTATTGCGAATTTAGATAAGGATTCAACGAAAGTGATTAAGGCTTTCAATCGCAGCAAAGTGATTCTTGCAGAGGGACTTGTCGTTGCGAATCAAGATTCGTACTGTGCTCTTGTTACCGAACATGCGCAAGGTCCGCTAATAATAGATAATAATATGACACACTTTCTTACCAAAGATATGGATGCCACACCTTATGTTGGAGAGTGCTCTTTTTTGGGTGTTCCAATCAAATCGGAAGATGGAAAAATCTATGGTTCTCTTTGCGCCTTTGATCATGAAATGTATCAATACCAGCAGAATGACGTAGAATTATTACTTTCATTGTCGGCGTTTTTTTCCACACTCTTGGAGTTGGAAACAAACAT
This sequence comes from Paenibacillus sp. LPE1-1-1.1, assembly GCF_040676435.1. Lineage (NCBI taxonomy): Bacteria > Bacillati > Bacillota > Bacilli > Caryophanales > Paenibacillaceae > Paenibacillus > Paenibacillus sp. LPE1-1-1.1. Next base: position 229,915 of record NZ_JBEGHY010000012.1, on the reverse strand, counting down.
TCAGAACCTGAAAGAAGCTGAAATTAAAGCATCTAAGCTGATGACAGAAAAATCAAATCTCTTGGCGGTGCTTAGCCATGAAATTCGTACACCAATGAACGGTGTATTAGGTATGGCAGACTTGCTTCATTCTACAGAATTGTCATTAGAGCAAGCCAATTATGTAGATATTATAAAAAAGAGCGGCAGCAGCCTTCTTTCAATGATGGATCAAATATTGGACTATTCGAAAATAGAGGCAGGTACAATGGAACTGGAGTATACCCCGTTTAGTATCCGAGAGAACGTAAATCATGTGATGCAATTGTTCGCTGCTGAAACATTGAGCAAGGGCCTTAGATTATACGCAGAGTTTGATTCGGGGGCAGATACCATTGTTATGGGCGATAGCAATAAAATCCGGCAGGTACTTATCAATTTGATCGGAAACGCGCTTAAATTCTCTCGACAGGGCTATATTTCCATTAACGTTCAAATGAGTCTATCCCAAGGAGATACGGTCGATTTGATGGTAAAAGTGAAAGATACAGGCGTAGGTATACCAGAGAATGAGAAGGCGCATTTATTCCGGGCTTTCTCCCAAATTCTCGAAAAAGATACGCCTGGAAAATACACTGGCGCTGGTTTGGGTTTATCGATCTGCAGGCAGCTTGTGGAACTTATGGGGGGAGACATATGGCTTGTGGAATCAAGTGAGAGCGGCAGCCTATTTGCATTCCGAGTAAAATTAAAGAAATATTTAATGCCCTAAAGGAACATTCGCTTAAGCGCCGCTATCTTATAAAGATCGCTGCGCTTATTCGTTCTTGTTCCTAAGAAATATACCGGTTTCTATTTCCGCCAAAAAGTTGAACAGTCTGCCTTATCCAAAATATTGAACTCGATCATTCTCTCAAGTAAGGAGAAATCAACCGGACTATCCCACTTGATACGTACCAATTCTTTGGTATGATCATAGCCAGACTTCACAATATCATCAGAAAAATGATTAATCCCTACTCTTTCAGGGGCAACGGCCAAATGATGTTTGGCTACGCTAAAGCCAATAATAAATGTGTCGTGATCGGTAAACATGGGCTGATTCCACGCGATTTTCGGCATTAAATTCGGAAATTTCCGAGTTACCGAGCCCAAAACTTCTTCCGTTCGGGCCCGATGCAGCGGGTTATCGATACGCTCTAAAAATTCTATAAAAACTTCCATGTTATTCCCTCCTAAAATATTAATTATGTCATTCAGAGAAGTTCCTCAAACCCATTCGTCGTTAAATCCACGTTAGTATAAGTACATTATTCCACAATTTTCAGTCTCATTTTATCATGATTATAAAGTTTAAAAGCCCTCTGGTCAAAATTACTAAAGGGGGTGAAACAATTTGTTCAGATGATTTCTAACCATAAACACCACTTCCCCGGAAGTGGTGTTTATGGTTTTGTTGGATAAGTATTTAAGCGAATGCAATTCGCAAACTCAAGTACGAATATAACTCCGGCTTTTTAAATAAGCATACATAAGCAATACATCTGGCAAGCGCATTCAAAAAAAATGGCTTGCACTTCGACTAGCAGCAACTATTTGAGGAGGGAAAAAAGTGATAGCGAGCAAAAGGAAATTCATCCTAATGACAGCACTGATCATTTGTGTTTCATTGTTATTCGGTTGTACGAGCAATACCGGCAATAATGGAACGTCGACGAACGAACCCAGCAATACGAAGACCGAGGATGGGAATGCCGAGACGACAAAGAAAACGATCACGATAACGTATAGAGATGATGGAATTGGCGAGGAAGGATCGTTTTATAAATGGATTAAGGAAGTATCAGCCAGTTATCCGAACAAAAACGTGGAAATCAAACCAACGCCCATTCAAGCGTCCGAAGGCGATTATTTTGCCAAAATTGCATTGGCACTGAAGTCCAAAGATACGGCGCCTGATATTGTAACGGAAGACACGTTTATTTTGAATTCGGATGCAAGCGCAGGATTTCTGGAGCCCTTGGATGAGAGATTAAAAGGTTGGGAAGATTGGACCAATGGTTCCTTTATTGAAGCGATGAAAAAGGGCGTTACAGCGAGCGACGGCAAAGTCTATGGCGTTCCCTACAACACCGATTCAAGAGGTCTGTGGTATAACAAGGAAATCTTCAAGAAAGCAGGTTTGCCTGAGGATTGGCAGCCGAAATCATGGGATGACATCCTAAGTACAGCGAGAACGATCAAAGAAAAAGCTGGCGAGGATGTTGTACCCATCTGGATGAACCTAGGCAAAGCTACAGGTGAAGCGACATCGATGCAAACCTACGAAATGCTGCTCTATGGAACGGGAGATCGATTATACGATAACGACACCGGCAAATGGATCATTAAGAGTCAGGGTATATTGGATGCGCTAAGCTTCATTGAGACGATTAACAAGGAGAAGCTTGGGCCGCCATTGTCTAAAGTATTGAATGGTCAGGCAGGAAACACTTCTTCGAGGGAATATTTGCCACAAGGCAAGCTTGCCATTTCTTTAGACGGCTCTTGGATCACAGGCAACTATTTTGATAGCGGCGCTTCGCCTTGGCCGGAATATAAGGATGTTCTAGGCTTTGCCCCAATGCCGACAAGCAAAGGCCAGGCACCAGGATCGATTACATTGGCAGGCGGTTGGGCGTTATCTATCCCTAGCAATGCTCAGCATAAAGATGAGGCTTGGGACTTCATCCAATACGCATTAAACAAAGAGAATACCCAAAAGCTCGTTATTGCTCAAGGTAACATTACGGTTCGGACCGACGTAGCAAAGGATCCTGAATATACAAAAATGCCGTTTAATGAAATCGCGACGGAGTATTTGCAAAATGCGGAGTTCAGGCCAGCGCAGGATAAATATCCTGAAGTGTCCACTCAAATCCAAACGATGGTTGAATCCGTGACTACAGGCACGTCACCTGAGGATGCACTGAAAAAGTACGCGCAGGATGTAACAAGAATTGCCGGCAAAGAAAATGTAATAGAAAAATAAAAGAGAAAAGCTTGCTTGCTCAAGCAGATCCTAACAAGCGGATTTGCTTGAGCAGCCGCTTTTTTTGATTTTCAGCATGCGGGAGGAGAACGATGCATGAGCAGTTTGACTGGAAATGTTCTCTATAAGAAAAGAAAATCATATGCATGGCTCTATTTTTTGCTTCCATCCATAGCCATCATGCTCGTTTTTTTTATTTATCCGATTTTGTTGACCTTCTTCTATTCCTTCACGAATTTGGCATTGACCGGAGAAGCGGCCAAGGAGCTGAAATTTGTCGGGATCGACAACTATACCCGTATGTTTGAAGACCCGACAGTCAGAGTCAGCATATGGAATACGCTTGTTTTCTTGATAGGCTCTGCTGTTATCGGCCAGCAAGTGCTGGGATTTCTGATTGCGCTTCTCATGAAGCATAAAAATAAGATGTTTAGGCGCGTCGTGGGCACGATTGTGCTGGCAGGCTGGGTAACCCCTGAAATTGTATGTGCATTATGCCTATACAGCTTTTTCGGAGATGAAGGTACACTCAATGCCATAATTACATCCATTGGCCTCCCTGAGGTCCTTTGGCTGTACACCGTTCCTATGGTCACCATCATAATTGCAAACATTTGGCACGGCACGGCTTTCTCTATGCTTGTGTTCCAAGCAGCGCTGGATGATGTGCCGACGGAGATTGAAGAAGCGGCCGTTGTAGACGGGGCATCAGGTTGGCAGATTTTAACGAAAATTACGATTCCTTATATTAAAGATACGATCACAACGAATATGATGCTCGTAACGCTGCAGACGCTTGGGGTGTTTGGACTGATCTATGCGATGACCGGCGGAGGACCGGGAACTTCGACCACTACCTTGCCTATCTTTATGTATAACCAAGCCTTTGTAAATTATCAGCTCGGCTATGGCACCGCAATATCCTTATTGCTGCTGTTCATCGGTATTATTCTTAGCTTGTTCTATATCCGCTCGATGAAAGAGTAAATGTACAAGGAGACTTCGTATGAATGCGAAACATCGTAAACTGATTTATCGAGTCCTGCCGTATACGATTCTTACTTTGATCGGAATTTGTTTCTTGCTTCCTCTTCTATGGGTATTCGTGGCATCCGTTGACCCCAACGCGATGCAATCGCTTAAATTACCGGATCAAATAACGGGCAGCAATTATGTTGACGTGATTACCAATCGTGTCAATCAGCGCGCATATGTCATTGGCCTTATCATGTCAGTTGGCCAAGCTATACTCGTCGTTATATTAGCTTTGCTCGCTGCCTATCCTTTGTCTCGCTATCAAATGAAACATAAGAAATCATTTATGCTGACGATTTTATTTATGACTTCTTTGCCGATTACAGCTGTAATGGTACCCGTATATCAACTGTTTTTAAGCCTGAAATTGTATGATAATATTTTCGGGGTCATATTATTTTATGTCGCATCCTCGATGCCATATGGCATTTGGATGCTGAAAAACTTCATGGATTCGGTGCCGAATGACTTGGAAGAAGCCGCTTGGGTCGATGGGGCGTCTGTCTTCGTTGGCATCCGCAAGGTTGTTGCGCCATTAATGATTCCGGGCATTTGTACGGTAGCGATTTTCACATTTTCCGGAAGCTGGGGCAACTTCTTTGTTCCGTATATATTATTGCAGACACCTGAAAATTTTCCGGCTTCATTGAAGCTGTATCAGTTTTTCGGGCAATACGGCATGGTGGAGTATGGCAAGCTTGCGGCGTTTTCCGTGCTGTATGCGGTTCCTTCGGTCGTGATGTATATCCTCTCCCAGCAGTTTATGTCCAAAGGTTTTGGACTGCAAGGCGGGACGAAAGGGTAATGATATTTAAGCGGTTTGAACCCTATCCTATTCATTGAACATGCCTGTTAAGGGCATGTTTTTTTTGTAACCTCCGCTAATCCCCATTACTGTTAAGAAATTTTAAAACCCCAAGTAATTCCCAGTCTATCACCTATTAAAAATTTCATGTCTATTGTACAATAATGACTATTTAATGGACGATTGTGATAGATTAAAAGTGCCTATTATTACAATGGCAGAAAGGTGACTTCTCTTGAGCATAACTCGGGATTTCTTGCTGCAGTTCTCATTAGTTATTGTGCCTTTCGGCATTTATCTGGCTTATTTGTTTGGTCATATACGGATAAAAAAACACATTCGCATTTTTTTGATGGCCCTATGGGGAAGTTCGATTATATTATGCATCTCATTTCCGATGAGTTACGGTTACAATATGAACCATGACTTCAGAATCGTCCCCTTACTGATAGGGACTTTGTACGGGGGGGCGGATAACCGGCGTAATCTTAGCCGCATTAATTATTCTATATCGTTTATACCTGTATGGAGCGAATATAGGCAGTCTCACTACCTTTTTGGCCATCATCATTGGATTTTCTCCCATTTTGTATTTTCAGAAGAAATTCGAAAACTCATCAAAAGGAAACCGCATTAAACTTGCCATTATGCTTGCAGGGTTTTATTGTCTCGTAGGCGCTTCGCTTGTTGGCTTATTCCGAGGAATCTCAGCAGAAAGCATTACAGTGCAGATCGCCCACTTCGGATTGGCTGCAGGTTTTGCCTGGCTAATGGTCGTTTTAATTGAAAACATGGCAGAGATCTATACCATGCGTAAAGAACTGCATAACGCCGAGCGGTTACGACTTATTGGGGATTTAACTGGCGTATTTGCTCATGAAATTCGTAATCCAATGCAAGTAGCACGGGGGTTTCTCCAATTGCTAGATACACCAGACCTGCCGGCTTCAACTAAGAAGCATTATATTAAGTTGTCTATTGAAGAACTGGACCAGGCAAATGATATCATTCGTGAGTTTTTACTATTGGGTAAGCCCTCCACTGAAAATAATGAAGACGTGGACGTTGGTATTCAACTAGAACGAACCGTGAATCTCATTCAAAACTATGCTTTGAGCAAAAATGTTTCTATCGAAACCAAAATCGATGTTAACTGTATGGTTAACGGAAATACGCAGAGATTGAACCAGTTCTTACTCAATATCATGAAGAACGCGATCGTAGCAATGCCTGACGGCGGAACAATAGTTGCCTCATGTTTTTTTGCAGATGATTCATGTATTGAAATCCGTGTCAAAGATGAAGGTATTGGGATGTCGAAACATGAAGTTGAGCGACTTGGATCTCCCTATTACTCTTTGAAGGAAAGCGGTACAGGGTTGGGTATGATGGTTAGCTTCCAGATCATCGAATCTTTTGCCGGAAAACTCCACGTATTCAGTGAAAAAGATATTGGAACGGAAGTAGTAGCAAGAATTCCAGGCGTAAAACGATCTATGAACAAGCCAGTATGAGCAGTATAACTGCCCCTTTATACAGCTAATTTTGCGTTCGATTTTATCTTTGCAGCTCTAGTGATGTTCCCCATTCAATCTTAACAACTGGTTTCGTTTGAACGATCAAAGGGGTTACGTAATTTTCCTTATCAAAATGCACCTTAAAGCCCTCTATTTTTCCTTCTTTTATGATTTGGATTTCTGTTACGTTTTCTAAATCTAAATGTATGATTGTTTCTCCATTAACTTCCAACCTAAGTTCGCCGTTGCCGCTTGCAGGATTAACATAAAACTTGATCAATTTATTCTCTCTCATCAGCGAAAATGAAACACCTGTATAATACCAAGGTATTTCTTCATCCACTATTCGAGCATCACATTCAAACAAGTACTCCAACTCATACAGTTCTGGAGTTTTCAATACGATCACCACCTACTTTTATATGAACACGAAATCCGCGAAGACGTACTGTTATGTACCCGCCCGCTGTTTTCAAGCATCACCGCAAGGTGTATTATAAGGTGTATTATATCGAATATAAATTCATTTAGCTCGGGATACCTACCTAGCTGCGAGGAGCTGCAAGAGAATGAAGGTTGACCCCCGCGATTCCTTAATTACCCGACAGTCCGATGAAATCGCCGCTTTGCGTTCCCAAATAGAAGAACTTAAGCATATCGAGCGTCGATACCGCCTGTTGACCGAAGTATCGCCGGATTGGATTTCCCTGCACAAGCCGGACGAAAACACTACCATAACCTATTCATCCCCCAGCTGCCGGGCCATTCTGGGTTATGAACCCGAAGAGATAATCGGACTCAGCGGCATGTCTCTCGTGCATCCCGAAGATCGGGACAGAATCCGGGAATTCTTGTCCGACAAGAACCCGGAAGGGCGCATCGTGAAAACTCGTTACCTCTGCAAGGACGGCCAATATAAGTGGCTGGAGATTTCCACTCGTTATTTGTTTGACGATCATGGCCACCTGGAAGAGCTGATCGCCATCTCGCGGGACATCACGGATAACATCCATGCAGACCGGCTTGTTCAGGAAAGCGAGCAGCGATACAAATCTCTGTTCGACCACAACCCGGCCGCCGTATATTCGATGAATCCGGACGGAGATTACCTTACGGCCAACGCCAATCTGGAGAAGATTACCGGCTACACGCTGGAGGAATTGATAGGCATGTACTGGGGCCCGATCGTGCATCCTAAAGATTTGTCTAAGACCCTTTACTATTTTAATCTGGCAAAACAAGGCGAGCCGCAGAGCTATGATCTTACGATCATCCACAAAAACGGCCACCCTGTGGAAATCAATTCCACGAATATTCCGATCATCGTAAACGGCGAAGTCGTCGGCGTGTACGGCATCACGGTTGACATCACGGAACGTCAGCGTTATCTGGAACATATCGAGAATCTCAGCGGCGAAAACAAGCTGATATTGGATTCCGTTTCCGAAGGCATTCTCGGCACGGATTCTCTAGGAAAAGGAATGTTCCTGAACCCCGCCGGCGCAGAAATGCTGGGATATAAGCGACATGAGAACGAATATGCAGGTCGCCCTCTGCCGACGGACGATCTTCCGCTGGTTCAGGCTATTCGGGATGGAAGGCCGCATTACAATTCGGAAGCCATATTCTGGCGTAATGACGGCTCTACCTTCTTGGCGGAATATCACGCGGCACCACTGCGGGATAAAGGCGAACTGAAGGGATCGGTCGTTGTTTTCCGCGACATTACGGGGGAGAAAGAAATCCTTCGGGCCAAGGAGTCTGCGGAAAAAGCCGATCGGGCGAAGTCGGAATTCCTGGCCATGATGAGCCATGAGATTCGTACCCCGATGAACGGCATTATCGGAATGACGGAGCTTCTCACCGAAACGGAGTTGTTGGAAGAGCAGCGCGTATACGCAGATACGATTAAAGAAAGCAGCTTTGCCCTGCTCCGGATCCTGAACGAAATCCTGGACTTCAGCCAGATCGAAGCCGGCAAGTTGGATCTGCATATGGAGGAAATTGTTCTGGAGCCGTTGCTTCAAAGTGTCATGGAACTCTTCTCTCCCCGTGCATCCAGTCAAGGGATCGGTCTATCATTTCGGAAGGAGGAGCGCGTCCCGACCTGTCTGATCGGGGACGGAGGCAGACTCCGTCAGATCCTGGTGAATCTTATCGGCAACGCGGTCAAATTCACCGACCAAGGCGAGGTAATCCTCTCCGTGGAGCTGCTGTCGAACCGGCATCCGGGCGAAATCATACTGCAGTTCCATGTAACGGACACCGGCATTGGTATCCCAAATGATAAGTTCGACCTTCTCTTCCAATCCTTCTCCCAACTGCACCCCGCCATGAACCGAAAATACGGGGGTACGGGCCTCGGCCTTGCGATTACCAAGAAGCTGGTGGAGCTGATGGGCGGAACAATCGGAGTGGTAAGCCGTGAAAAGGGTGGCTCCACCTTCTATTTCACGCTTCCGTTCCGGGCGACGCAGGAAGAACCGAGTCAGGAGCCGTCGTCACCCGCGCTAAAAAATAACGAGACCGGAGCTGGGTCAGCCGTCTATTCGACGTTGAAATATGGGCCCTTGAAAATCTTGATCGCGGATGACGATGAAGTCAACCGTTTTTTGCTGGCCACTTGGATGCGCAGGCTGGGGTACGAGCCCGAGTTGACCCAGGATGGGGACGAAACCGTACGGGCCGTCGCACGAGAAGATTTCGATATCGTGTTTATGGATCTGCAGATGCCCGGAATGGATGGGCTGGAAGCCACAGCCGCCATCCGGCAGCTACAAGGGAAAGCCAAACGTCCGGTTATTGTGGCAGTAACGGCATTGGCCCGAAAGGAAGACCGGGACCTATGCCTGTCTTCCGGCATGGATGATTACATCAGCAAACCGCTGGGGGTGGATGAAGTAGAACGTGTTTTGAAGCATTGGTCGTAATGCTGCAAAGCCGGTTGGCGTCGCGCTGGCAATGTTAAGAAAGCGGTTGATAAACCTAACCAAAGATGGCGATCCATTGTTTTTAACACCGAACTACTCGGCTCCCGTTTAATTTAATAAAATGAGCAGGCACATCGTGAAGTGACCCCTTAAAGTTAGACAAATATTTTTATGCAACCTGTTGGGCATGAGCTCGGTACTGTACCGGGCTCATGCCTTTTAATTTTGACTTGATACGTTTGTGATTGTAGTAATCAATGTATCGTTCTAGTTCTTGCTTAAAGTACTCTACACTTTCAAACTCATTAAGATAAAGAAACTCCGACTTCATAATGCCAAAAAAGTTTTCCATTACCGAGTTATCGTAACAATTTCCTTTGCGCGACATGCTTTGGGTAATTCCTTGTTTCTTCAAAGCATGTTGATACTGCTTCATCTGATAGTGCCAGCCTTGATCCGAATGCAGGAGGAGTTCATCCTCGTCAGATAAGCGTTTAAAGGCCTTATTTAGCATCTCGGAGACTAAGGAATAGGTAGGGCGAGTCCCTATTGTGTAGGTGATAATCTCGCCGTTAAACAAGTCCAGAACAGGTGATACATACAGCTTTTCACCAAACAACTTAAATTCCGTAATATCGGTAACCCACTTCTCATTTGGCCTATCTGCTTGAAAATTACGATCCAGCACGTTAGGCGCAATTTTACCTACTGTTCCTCTGTAGGAACGATATTTTTTCATACGTACCACAGATTTCAAATCTAATTCTTTCATGATACGTTGCACTTTTTTTTGATTAACTTGGTGGTCCCGATTAACTAGTTCATCACGAATACGACGATATCCATAACATCCCTGATATTCCTCATATAAGGATTGAATAAGGAGTTTCAGTTCTTCGTCTGGGTCTGGCTTCCCAAACTGTTTCACCCAGTAATAAAAGGTGCTACGTGGGACTTCAGCGAGCTTTAGCAATTCAATCACCGGGAATTTGAGCCTTAATTCATAGACTACTTGCGCTTTGTCTTGTTTGGTGATTTTTCCTTGTTTTGAACTAAGGCATTCAACTTTTTTAAATAGGCGTTTTCCATACGCAAACGTTCTAATTCAGCTTGTAGTGCTTCAACTGAGCCCTCGGCAGGTTCTTGTCTTTTGGTTCTCTTTTTATCCGTCATGGATGGTGGACGCCCCTTTGGCTTTGGTTTTAGGGCGTCGATTCCATCTGCATTAAATTGGCTGCGCCATCTGCGAATAACCCCTGGAGAAGAGATATTGAAGATGACAGCTGCTTCATTTGGAGACGTCCCATTCTCTTTCATAAAGTTGAGTACGTCTAGTTTATATGGAATGCTGTAAGCTGTATAGGATTTTTCGAAAGCTTTCTCGCCGTGGTGTTCGTATTGCTTTATCCACATTCGTAAGACCTCATGATTGATGCCTAGTGCTTTCGCAATGCTTTTCACTCCTTCATTCCCTGACAAATAACGATGAATAGCCTCTATTTTCAAATTCATATTAAACTTAGACAAAAAAACTGAACCTCCAGATTGTTAGATGGTGTCTAACAATTGGGGTGCAGTTCATCTGTGCCTGCTCATTTGCGTTTGTTATTTAACTATAATTTCTCGTTAGCGTAATAATCATCATTTCTCTACCCTTGTTTCACCAGGTTTTCCGCCGTGCGGAAAGCCAAGGCAAGAATCGTCAACACCGGGTTAACGCCGCCATTGGTCACATGCACAGAGCCGTCGCTCACCCAGAGATTATCGTATCCATGTACGCGGCCTAAGGGATCCGTAACGGATGTCGCAGGGTCATTTCCCATACGCAGGGTACCCGCCTGATGCTGACCGGCGCTAAGCCCGCCGCCCGGCCGAGTCCGCCATACCTCGTGTGCTCCCGCGGCCCAAAGCCACTTCTCCGCCTGCTCTGCCATCATGGCTGAAGCCCGAAGAGACTCGGGATGGACACTTCCGGAGAGTTGCGCTGCGGGCATGCCAAAGCGGTCTTTTACCGTCCTCGATAGCCGCACTCTGGATTCGGCGCTCGGGATCTCCTGGATCGGCCCCTGAATTTGGCTGGTGCGCAAGTAACTCACGCGCATCGTTTCCTTGCCCGCGCTTCCCCATCGCGCCGCATCCGGCGCAAGCGCTCGGTACCAGTGAATGAGCGGCAGCCGGGTGAACTCGTTAGCAAGCAGCCCTCCCCCGATAATTCCGCCTTCGTTACTATGGTCAAAGCGGAAGGTGGCAATACTAACCCCCGGACCTAGACCATCTTGAACCGGTTCATCGAAGAGGCCGTAAGCACCGGAATAGACATGGCCTTGAAGGTTTCTTCCTACTTGTCCGTTCCGATTGCCTATTCCGTCCGGTTCCGAATCACTTGCCGAGTTGAGAAGGAGGCGTGCGCTTTCGATGGCTCCGGCGGCAACCACAACGTGCCCGGCCCGTACTTGCCTGCGCTGAATTGAGCCTTCCAATTGCTGCACAAGACGTATGCCTGTGGCATGCCTTCCTCCCTCGGCATCAATGCGTTCCACCGTAGTATCGCAGATCAGATCACAGTTACCGGTAGCAATCGCCCTCACTAACATCGTATTGTGCCCGCCATTCTTACTGTTGGTTGGGCAGGCAAATCCGACACACTGGCCGCACCGCCCACAAGCCGGCCGACCGTCCCGGTCGATGGAGTTGATGAGGAGAGGCACCGGCCCCGCTTCCCATCCGAGTTTCTCTGCCGCCCGAGCCAGTCGCTCTGCTTCCAGCGTAAGCGGCAGCGCTGGCATTGGATAAGAGCGCTGCCGCTTCCCGCGTCCAGAGTGGGCATTCCCATCACCGGAGACGCCGACTTCCCACTCGGCCCGCGCGTAATAAGGTTCGAGCTCCTCATAGCGAATCGGCCAATCGCTTAGCGAACTCCCGTCTGGTATCCCATAGCGACTCGCCATACGGAAGTCATCCGGATGAAACCGCCATGCCTGCGCCCCATAGATCCGTGTTCCTCCCCCCACCGTCATTGCGTTATTATGATAGTCGCCTTCAAAAGGCGATGTGATCCGCTCATCTCCGCCCGGCAATAGAATCGTACGAGGATTACCTTCCAATCCTGGTCCCGTATTATGTCCATACTTGCTAAACCGATGGTTACGCAAATGATCGCTGCCTACCTGACTGTATCGAAGCCAGCTTCCGCGCTCTACGACGAGAACCTGAAGCCCAGATTCGGCTAATACAGCCGCCGCTACCGAGCCTCCAGCCCCAGCACCTACGATGATGACATCATAATGGTCTCGAAGTTGATCGAAGTTTTTTTGCGGTAAATCGGTTTCCGGGGCCGGGGCATGGCTTCCGGATACAGGGCCTGGCCGAAATCCGATCATGTCCCATGACCTGCCTTTACTATTCCCTCCCGCCTCAGGGCTTCCATAGTAACCTTCGATGACCAGACACAATAAAGTGTCAAAGAAGCGTTTTGACGATACGGGCCAGTCCCGAAAGGAATCCTGCTCGACGTCGTTAAGCAGTCTATCTTTCTCATGAGCCGACAATTCCGAAAATGGTTGGTCATGAAGAGCAAATGCTTCTGTATCCAATGAGCGAAGTCCAGGTTCTATCACATCTGTCCAGGTAGCGGCATCTTGAGCGGCACTGCGTTTCAGATATTCCAGAACTCCACCATCGGTCGCCGATGGCCATGCATCCTCCGGAATCATTCGATCAGCAACCGCTTTCAAAAGCAATGAAACCTCGTTCGTAAAATACTTCTGATCTCCTAGCCTCATCTACCTTCCACGACCCAATGACATTCGGCAGCAGCATATTGACTCATCTTCATGAACGCCCTCCTTTATTTGTCCAAACGGTAGCTTTATATCCATATTATACTTTTCACCGAGTTGTTCAAGTACTTTCCATACCTTGTTCATCCAAAAAATAAACGGGTGCCTTCGTCGTACATGTGAAGAAACCCGTTTGTTTGGAATCCCTCTTAACATTTGCAAATCATCAACATGTTCCCATCCGGATCTTTAAAATTAAACCAGTGGCCATTTTCAATAGCTGTAATGAGTTCAACTCCGCGTTCTTTCATAAAATAGTAAGCCTTATCTATATCGTCAGTGTTAAAATGAAAGGCAGGATTTCTAAAGTATGAATCCTCATTGTAAATCTTGCTATCTAAAACAAGATTTAATCCGTTGTTATCCAACGGAATGCAGCAGAGATGGCCTGCGATAATATCAAACGCAGGTTCCAAACCAAGAATGGAGCAATACCATTCCCGTGCTTTTCTAATGTCGCTTACCGGGATAAAAATAGCTCCTACTTTACTCGAAATTTCACTCATACTGTTCACTCCTATACTTTATTATCTCGGTGATCTCGGATGGTCACTTCACTCCATCCCTCGGTCCAAACTCCCCGTTAAAGGATGTCACCAAACCAATAATACTATATTTAGGGAATTATGCGCCGTAAAATTTTATAAGATATAGGTCAGCAAAGCCATCTCACGCGTATAAAGTGAGAAGTCGATCTTATTCATAGATCTCCTTAAGTCTTTCAGTGTACCCTCAAAAAACCTTTATGCCCTCCGAATAGTTGTAGGTGTCGCACAAACTACATACTCATGGAGGTAATAAAATGAAAAAATCCGTAATTTTAGCTGGTGCAATATCACTTAGCCTAATGGCATCCACTGCTTTTGCCGCACCTGGAAATCAAAGCAAAAACGAAGCAGCTATCAAAGTAGAAGCAGAAGGTACTACTGTCAGCGGCTCCGTCTATGGCGACGGAAATAACGCTGGCTCTAAAGGTCTTCAAAATGCGTATGAGAACGTTAAAGACAAACCCGCAGGCGTTCGGATTGCCGAGCTGCTTAAAACAAAATATAACATTGACGTGAATGCTGACACTAGTTTAGCTGCTCTGGTTACGACATTGGAGAAGGATGGAGAACTAAAAGCCGCAGCAGAAGTACAAGCCGAGGTTGTCTTGCAGGATCCTGCCAATATTGAAGGATATAAGAAACTTAGCAAGATTAAAGTGAAGCTTGGCGACAAAAAAGTGAAGGTTTATGTAAATGGCAAAACACTAGGTACTGAAGTATCTCCCGTTGTTGAGAGCGGACGCACGCTTATTCCGTTCCGCGCGATCTCCGAATCGCTGGATGCCGTAGTTACTTATGATAATGTTTCGAAAACGGTGACCGTTACGCGTGATGGTGTAGTGGTCAAACTGACGCTGGGCAGTAAAATCGCTACGATTAATGGAAAAACCGTTACGCTTGACGTTGCCGGTAAGGTTAAAAGCAACAGAGTTTTAGTACCGCTGCGTTTTCTTAGCGAAGCACTGAACACCAATGTAACATGGGACACAGAAACCTCCAGCGCAATTATCATCGATAAAAACACGGAAGCATGATTATCTAAGCATGTTAACTGATCTTAAAAAAACAGCCCTCCATATTCTCATGAATATGGAGGGCTGTTTTTCATTTGTGTTGATCCAATGCGGCTTTTCGAATGAAAATCTCGTCAGGCTTCGTAAAATAAATAGGAGCAGCATTAGAGCTCGTTCGTACGAAAAGTATCTCCGCCTTCGATCGAGCCGAGCTCGAAGCCTTTATAAAACCATCGCTTTCTCTGCTCGGCAGTTCCATGCGTGAAGCTCTCGGGCACTACATATCCTTGACCCTTTTTTTGAATGGTGTCATCGCCGACTGCGCTCGCCGCATTCAAAGCTTCCTCAAGATCACCCGCTTCAAGCACATTCATATCCTTAGCATGATGGGCCCACACGCCAGCCAGATAGTCAGCCTG
This sequence comes from Paenibacillus sp. LPE1-1-1.1, assembly GCF_040676435.1. Classification (NCBI taxonomy): domain Bacteria; kingdom Bacillati; phylum Bacillota; class Bacilli; order Caryophanales; family Paenibacillaceae; genus Paenibacillus; species Paenibacillus sp. LPE1-1-1.1. The sequence goes on along the minus strand of NZ_JBEGHY010000012.1, from coordinate 214,799 downwards.
TAACTCCATGCGGACAGAATCTTCATTGGACATTTGCCGACCCGGCGCAGCCTTCCCTGTTCCCAACAGGGTCTGCACGTGATGCCCCACTTCATGCGCGATCACATACGCCATTGCAAAGTCCCCGGGAGCCTGAAACTTTTGCCGGAGCTCATCATAGAAGCTTAGGTCAATGTATAGCTTATGGTCACCCGGACAATAGAACGGCCCCACCGACGAACCGGCAGCTCCGCAGGCCGACTGGACGCTGTCCGTGTACAATACCAGTATCGGCTTTTCGTATTCCAAGCCTTCCTGCTCGAATAGCTCTGTCCATACTTCCTCCGTATCTGCGAGGACAACGGATACGAATTGCGAGAGCTCCTTCTCCTGCTGCGTTTCCTCATATGGAACGACGCTAGAGCCTGTATCCATATTTAGAAGCTCTCCTGGATTTCCGCCTAGCAGTGTCACTATAAGTAAAATGATTATTCCGCCAATTCCGCCTCCGACGAGTGTTTTGCCTCCTCTTCCCCGTCGGTCCTCCACGTTCGCGCTTCCTCTTCTTCCCTTCCACTGCATAGCGATTCACCCCTTAGCCATGAGATTCGTAGATTGCACACAATTACTCATGTCTAAGTTATTTACCCACGATTGCTAGATTTATTCGAGCTAGATGAAATTAACAAAAACAGGGCTTGCCTCGATACGGCCAGCCGTTCCGCTAAATTTTTCTGTTATAAATTTTATGGCTTAAACCCTAGCTTTTTGGCGGTGCATGGAGAATTCGGTCGAAATTTTACATATATAGGTCTGCAAGAATCTAGTAATTGCTGGTATAATAGTAGACCTACATAGCCTAAGAATACTAAAGGAGACTTGTATGAAAAAAATTGTATACCTGATGATTTTGATCTGTGGGTTGATTAGTATTTCCGGTTATACACCAAACCGGGCGGAAGCAAGCGGTAGTTATACAGCCAAAGTATACACCGACTCATTGAATGTCCGCAGCGAGCCATCGCTTGAAGCGTCGATCGTGGGTGCTTTGAGCAATCGAGAGATCGTCACCGTTTCGGATGAAGCGCACGGCTGGCTGCGCATCAAGTCGGATCGGGTCTCTGGCTGGGCGGCAGGTTATTTTTTCAAGAAGGTCGATGGCAGTATCGTAACGGTATCGTCGACAGATCAAGTGGACACTGTGCAAACGAGTTCTGCAGCCAACCGTGCGACTGTGCTGGCGGATTCGCTGCGAATCAGGTCCGGCGCCGGATTGGACTATAAGGTTCTTGGAGGCCTAACCAAGGGCGAGACTGTTACGATAGTGGACAGCCTGGAAGGATGGGTTCAGATCCAGACTCCGGATGGGCAAACCGGCTGGGTATCAGATCGTTATATCGCGAAAGATACAATACAAACGGCAGCGGTTTCTTCGGGAAAATCGAAGGGGCTTCAAGGGAAGGTAATCGTCATTGACCCCGGTCACGGCGGAGACGATCCCGGAGCGATCGGAATGAAATATGAAACGATGGAGAAAGAACTTAATTTGAGCACTTCCTTCTACCTCGAGGATGAGCTGCGCAACCGCGGAGCGCGCGTCCTCATGACCAGAACGAAGGATGAGGAGAAGCCCAAGCTTTCCGACAGGGTGCAGATAAGCGAATCCGCCGGCGCGGACGCTTTCGTCAGCATCCATTATAATTCTTCGGAGAAAAACACGTCCGGCATACTTACCTTCTATTATTCGGAAACGAAAGACCGGTCATTGGCCCGCGCGATAGAAAACAGGCTTGCGGATGGCATCGGCTTGAAGAGCAATGGGATTTCTTTCGGCAATCTTCACGTTTTGCGGGAAAATGATACGGTATCTACACTCGTTGAGCTCGGTTTCTTGACCAACGCAAAGGATGAATCGATCATCCGCAGCTCCGACTACCAAAAGAAAGCAGCCAAAGCGATAGCGAAAGGGCTGGAGGATTACTTTAGCATGTAACTGCATACTAGGACGAAAGCAGACCGCCAGCTATGGGCGGTCTGTTTTTTTAATGAAATGAACAAAATGCACAAGAAACTAACCTGTCTTCTAGTGTGACGCAATATCCATCAAATGACTCTCGTCATCTCAATATAATTACCTTTGTCACTATCTTGGACATGTCAAAGCCATTAACATAAGAGTATCCAATTGATGAGGCGGGCGAGATAATGAACGGAAGCACTTTTTATGTGATGATTGTTTTTATAGCAGCTTTGGTTTTGTGGAGAAGAACGAGAAGCATGTACCGTCCTATACGGGGAAACGGGATTCGACTACTGGTGCCTCTGTTATTCTTGTTGCCTGGCCTGTCTTTGATTTTTAATTCTAACGTGCATGAACCAGCATGGACTTTTGGAGCTGCCTTCGGACTTGGCATTTTATTTTCCATCCCATTGATTTGGACTACCAACTATGAGGTAAGAGAAGACAACTTGATTTATGCCAAGAAAAACTGGGGATTTTTCGCAGCTTTCATTGGCATTGTGCTCCTACGGTTTGCTCTTCGTCAAGAATTATCCGACATAGATCCTCAAGGTAAAACGGCATTGTTCCTATTAGTGGCTTTTGGATATATCATTCCTTGGAGAGCTGTTTCGTTTATCAAATTTCGGCGTGTGGTCAACCAATCGTATTCTTCCCAAAATACCACCTTCTAAGCTGATTAATTTGAGCTTGATGATAGCGGTTATGGTCAGCCATATGCCATAGGCCCCAACGTTTGGTTGCTTTCTTTTCATTCTCATGTCCAAAAGTGACAACTTTATCTAGATCGGCATCCGATAAGTGCATACACGAATCCTTCAACATCATAAAGACATCTTCATATTTAGACATAAGTGTGGTCAAAGATATCCCTTTGATCATTGGGAGCCTATTATTCTCATCTATCATGGGGCCATATTGCTCTTTTAATGACTGAGGAAGCGGCCGTCCTTTTATTCTATAAACCCAATTCAAATCAACATACATAATATGTTTTATTAACTGAGCGGTACTATTAAAATTGTTATTAGGCCCCTTGTAATCTACTTCTTCTTGTGACATGCCATCCGTTATTAATTGTAGTCGTTGGCTATTCTCTTTTACGGCAGAATATAATATTCCCACAATAGGCGACATATTGGCTTCACCTTTTAAATCGCAAATCATCCTAGCTCTTCCTCCTCTTTTTTTGCTTACTAACTTCGTAAACACTTCAATAGTATACTTTTTACATATTCGTGTATCGATTGAACTCTCCTGCACGTTAGCTGAGCGCGGCTGCCGTTTCATGCAAAAGCCCCCGTCTTCAAGACGGGGGCTTTTGCATGAAACGCAAGGGTCATTTATCTAACCATGTGCGCATCATTGTTAACAAATGAGCGCTGTTGACCGGTTTTGTGATGTAATCCGAGCAGCCGGCTTCGAGGCACAGTTCCCGGTCACCCTTCATGGCTTTCGCCGTGAGCGCAAGAATGGGAAGGTTCTTGAATTTCGCCATCTGCCGGATAGCGCGGGTCGTTTCGTAACCATCCATTCCCGGCATCATGATATCCATCAGCACGATATCGATGTCCGGTGTCTGTTCCAGGAGGCTGATGGCATCCTGGCCGGTCTCCGCCGTAATGACTTTCATATGATGGCGTTCCAAAATCGAGGTGAGCGCAAAAATGTTCCGGATATCATCATCCACAACAAGCACTTTCTTATACTCGATCATTTCATCCGAATTATGCAGTTTAACCAGCTTGTCCCTTGAGGCGGACGGCAAGTTCTCTGCCTTGCGGTGCAGGAAGAGGGTCGTTTCATCGATCAATTGGACATTCGATTTCACCTCTTTGAGAACCGCCATTTTGACCAACTCATCCCACTCGCTCTCCTCCGCCGGCGTCAACTTCTTGCTCAGGTGGGCCACGACGGGAACCCGTTTGTTTTTGGCGTTCTTGAGCATATCCCGGACGAACCGGATGAGATTCAAATCCGGCATGCTGTTGTCTAATACCACACAATCAAAATCTTTTGTGTTGATCTGGTTCAAAGCTTTGCGCCCCGTGTCCACTGCCGTGATCTTGAGATCCTGATTGCTAAGCAGGTTGACGATTTGCTTGCGCTCTTGCTCGTCATGGACGGCCAACAGCAGGCTTTGAGCCTTCCTGTCCGCAAATTGGTTCAAACGATCCAACGCATTCTCGAGCTCTTCGTTCGTCACCGGTTTCCGGAAGTAATCATGAACACCTTTCTGCAGCAGGTGCACCTCGTCCTCGTCGACTGTCATGACACAAATCGGAATATGGCGCAACTGGATATCGTTCTTCAACTGCTCAAGCACCAGCCAACCATCGGTATCCCCCAGATGCAGATCCAGCGTTATAGCAATCGGCTTGTACTTATGAACGAGTTCCAGGGCATCCAAACCGCCGGCCGTAATAACAGCTTTGATCCCTTTCTTACGGAGAAGATCGAGAATAATTTCATTGAACTTCTGGTCGTCCTCCACAATCAGGAATACACGGTCTCCCGGCTTGATGTTATCCCGGTCGTCAATCAAAGCGTCAACCGCAGGTTTGGCCAGGTTGCTTCTACGTTTGGGCGGGGTAATATCAATCACCTCCGGAACATGTGACTTTTTCGGCTCCGGTTCCGTGAATTCCGCTTCGGTTGGAAGGTACAGATTAAATACGCTTCCCTTGCCCACTTCACTGTACAGGGTGATTTCTCCGCCCAGCATCTCAGCAATCTCGCGGGATATCGCAAGACCCAAGCCCGTTCCGCCATATTCCCGGTTCGTGCTGCCGTCCGCCTGCTGGAAGGCTTCAAAAATGATCTGCTGTTTTTCATGAGGGATGCCGATCCCCGTGTCGCTGACGGAGAAGCAAATGACCGTTTTGGCACGATTCAGCGATACATTTTCCGGATGCCAGCCCTCGCTCGCTTTCCGGATCAGGAGCATGATCTGTCCTTGTTCCGTGAACTTAAAGGCGTTCGAAAGCAAGTTTTTCAAAATTTGCTGAAGCCGCTTGAAGTCCGTTACGACGCCCGCCGGCACGCCGGGATTAACCTTGATTCGGTAGTCCAGCTTCTTAGCGTCCACCATGTGGCGGAAGGTACGGTCGAGCCCGTCTGTCAGTTCCGCCAAAATGACTTCGCTGTAATCTGGCGTAATGGTGCCCGATTCGATTTTGGACAGATCGAGAATATCATTAATAAGGTTAAGCAATTCGAGGCCGGAGTCTTGAATTGTCTTCGCAAACTTCACCTGTATCTCGTGAAGATTTTCATCCGGGTTCTCGGCAAGCTGTTCTGCCAGCAACAGCAAGGAGTTCAGAGGGGTACGAAGTTCGTGCGACATGTTGGCCAAAAATTCGGATTTGTACTTGGACGTGAGGGCAAGCTGTTCCGCTTTCTCCTCCAGGTACCGCTTGGCCACCTCTACCTCATGGTTCTTGCTTTCCACTTCCGCCTTCTGCAGCACGAGAAGCTTCGCTTTATCCTCGAGCTCGTCGTTCGTATTCCGCAGCTCCATCTGCTGCTTTTGGAGCTCTTCGGTGAGAGACTGCGATTGGATCAGCAGCTCCTCCGTACGTTGGTTCGCCTGCATCGTGTTAATCACGATTCCGATGGATTCCGTAAGCTGATCCAAGAATGCGATGTCGATATCACTGTATGATCGGAAGGAAGCGAGTTCCAGAATCGCGAGCACTTGATCTTCGAAAATGATCGGCAGCAAAATAATGTTGAGAGGCGTAGCTTCTCCCAAAGCGGACGATATGACGACATAGTCACCCGGCACATTGGTTAGCAGGATCCGCTGTTTCTCAATCAGGCACTGGCCGACCAGCCCTTGCCCCGCTCGGAATTCATTCGCCAGATGTTTGCGGCTTTGGTAAGCATAGCTCGCAAACAGCTTCAGCACCGGTTCGCCGTTGAACGGTTCATTGATGTAGAAGACGCCATGCTGCATGGACACGAGCGGAGCCAGCTCGGACAGGATCATGCGGCTGACCGCATACAAATCTCTTTGTCCTTGCAGCAGCCGCGAGAATTTGGCGAGGTTGGTTTTGAGCCAGTCCTGGTCCGTATTGATCCGAGTCGTTTCCTTCAGGTTCCGAATCATTTCGTTGATGTTGTCTTTCAGCGTCGCGACTTCTCCGGATGCGGATACGTCGATGGCACGTGACAGATCGCCCTTCGTCACCGCTGTTGCGACGTTGGTGATGGCGCGTACCTGAGTGGTCAGAGTACTCGCCATGTAGTTAACGTTGTCGGTGAGGTCGCGCCAAGTACCGGCTGCGCCAGGCACGTTCGCTTGTCCGCCCAGTTTTCCTTCGGCGCCTACCTCCCGCGCCACGGTGGTCACCTGGTCGGCGAAGGTGGCCAACGTCTCGATCATATTGTTGATTGTATCCGTCAGTTCGGCGATTTCGCCTTTGGCTTCCACGGTCAGTTTCTGCTTCAGGTTGCCGTTCGCAACCGCGGTCACGACCTTGGCAATCCCGCGCACCTGATCCGTCAGGTTGGTCGCCATGATGTTAACGTTGTCGGTGAGGTCCTTCCAGATCCCGCCAACGCCGCGCACTTGCGCTTGTCCGCCCAGCTTGCCGTCCGTGCCTACCTCGCGTGCTACCCGCGTAACCTCGGAGGCGAACGAATTTAGTTGATCCACCATCGTGTTGATCGTGTTCTTCAGTTCCAATAGTTCGCCTTTTACGTCTACGGTAATTTTCTTGGACAGGTCCCCGTTCGCAACCGCCGTTGTAACGCCGGCAATGTTGCGCATCTGAATGGTCAAGTTGCTGGCCATGTAGTTAACCGTATCGGTCAAATCTTTCCACGTACCGGAAACATCTTTAACCTCCGCTTGCGCGCCGAGTTTTCCATCCGTGCCGACCTCGCGCGCTACGCGCGTAACCTCGGAGGCGAAGGTCGAGAGCTGGTCCACCATGGTGTTGATCGTATTCTTTAATTCAAGGATTTCGCCTTTGACGTCGACGGTGATTTTCTTGGACAGATCGCCTTTCGCTACCGCCGTTGTAACGTCCGCGATATTCCGCACCTGGTCCGTCAGATTCCGAGCCATGTTATTAACGCTTTCGGTCAAATCTTTCCAGGTTCCGCCGACCCCTTTAACCTCCGCTTGTCCGCCCAGTTTCCCATCCGTGCCTACCTCGCGCGCCACCCGCGTAACCTCGGAGGAGAACATCGAGAGCTGGTCCACCATCGTGTTAATCGTATTTTTGAGCTCGAGGATTTCTCCTTGTACATCCGCCGTGATTTTCTTGGACAGATCGCCGTTCGCGACCGCTGTCGTCACGACGGCGATGTTGCGCACTTGGTTGGTCAAATTCGAAGCCATATAGTTAACGCTCTCGGTCAAATCGCGCCATGTACCCGCAACGCCCTTAACTTGGGCTTGTCCGCCCAGCATGCCCTCGGTGCCAACCTCTCGCGCCACCCTCGTAACCTCGGACGCGAAGGTAGAGAGCTGATCCACCATCGTGTTGATTGTGTTCTTGAGCTCAAGAATTTCACCTTTTGCATTTACGGTGATCTGCTTGGATAGATCGCCTTTCGCTACCGCCGTCGTCACCTCGGCGATATTACGCACCTGATCGGTCAGCGTACCGGCCATAAAGTTAACGCTGTCAGTTAAATCCTTCCAAGTGCCGGATACCCCTTTAACGTCCGCTTGGCCGCCAAGGATCCCTTCCGTTGAAACCTCCCGCGCCACCCGCGTAACCTCGGAGGCGAAGTTGCTGAGCTGATCCACCATGATGTTGATTGTGCTTTTCAACTGGAGGATCTCGCCTTTCGCATCAACGGTAATCGTCTTCGACAAGTCGCCTTTAGCCACGGCGGTTGTCACTTCCGCGATGTTACGCACCTGGTTGGTTAAGTTAGACGCCATGTAGTTTACGCTTTCCGTCAAATCCCGCCATGTGCCGGATACGCCTTTAACGTCCGCCTGCCCGCCGAGTATCCCTTCCGTACCGACCTCGCGCGCCATCCGGGTAACCTCGGAAGCAAAGGTCGACAATTGATCCACCATCGTGTTGATTGTGTTCTTCAATTCCAGGATTTCGCCTTGCACATCAGCGGTAATCTTCTTCGACAGGTCACCATTGGCGACCGCTGTGGTAACAACCGCGATGTTGCGTACTTGGTTGGTCAGATTAGACGCCATGTAGTTTACGCTTTCGGTTAAATCCCGCCAAGTACCGGATACGCCTTTAACGTCCGCCTGCCCGCCGAGTTTGCCCTCCGTGCCGACCTCTCGCGCCACACGGGTAACCTCGGAAGAGAACATGGAGAGCTGGTCCACCATGGTGTTGATCGTATTTTTAAGCTCGAGAATCTCTCCCCGCGCATTTACCGTGATTTGCTTCGATAGATCACCGTTTGCGACTGCCGTTGTTACCGCTGCGATATTACGCACCTGATCCGTGAGGTTTGTCGCCATGTAATTCACGCTGTCGGTCAGATCCTTCCAGGTGCCTGATACGCCTTTGACGTCTGCCTGGCCGCCCAAGATCCCTTCCGTACCGACCTCGCGCGCCACACGAGTAACCTCGGAGGCAAAGGTGCTGAGCTGATTTACCATCATGTTGATGTTGCTCGCCGTTCTCTGGAATTCACCGGTGAGCGCCCGTCCTTCGATTTCCAGTTCCACCTTTTGGGACAGATCGCCTTTGGCAACGGCGTTTATAACCCGAACCATCTCGCTCGTCGGTTGAATCAAGTCAATGACCAGACCGTTCAACGAATCGGTGACCGTGTCCCATGATCCACCCAGATTTTTCTGCACGAACCTTCTCGAAAGATTCCCTTCTTTTCCGACAACCCTGGCTACCGTCTGGACTTCATATACCAGACCTTCCTGTATATCCATGATCTCGTTAAACGTATCCGCTACCTTGCCGGCCACACCCGTGCGGTCATAGGGCAGTCTGTAGGAGAAGTTGCCTTTCTTCATCGCCATTAAGGCGTTGAGCAGTTCGCCGACGTCAATTTGATCGTCATTCTTTTCGTTGATTTGGTTTTGATCACTCATATTCTCAACCCTGCCCCTTTTTCAACATATATTTTTGAATGACCTGTTTCATATCGTCCAACCGAACCGGCTTGGCGATAAAATCATCCATGCCCGAGGATAAACAGCGCTGCATCGTTTCCTTGGAAACGTTCGCCGTCATGGCAATGATCACTGGATGCTTGTCCGTAACATTCGTTTTGATTTCTTGCACCGTCTCCCAGCCGTCCTTGAATGGGATTTGAAGATCAAGGAAAAGCAGGTCGTAGGACGTTTGTTCCAAAGCTGCCAGCACCTCTGGGCCGTTCTCCGCCATATCGGCGGAGAAACCGAGTGCTCCCAGCATTTGTTTCATCAGCCTCCGGCTTACGTTGTCGTCTTCTCCGACCAAGACGCGAATCGGAGCCGACGTGTGGCTGTCGGTCGCGATTCCCGTTATTACCGGCTTCCGATCCGACTTGTCCTGAGGCTGCGCGGGAGGATCTGTGCCCAAGAACGGCTTGACGGCAATCGTAAAGATAACCGTCGCGCCGGGCTCATTCGACGGTTCTACCCGAATCGTGCCGCCCATTAGTTCAACTAAGGATTTGCTGATCGATAATCCGAGTCCCGTGCCTCCGAACTTACGCGTGGTTGAGGCATCCAACTGGGAGAACGGCTGAAACAGTTCGTTTATCTTATCCGAAGGGATTCCGATCCCGGTATCTTTTATCATAAATTCGAGCGTTAGCGAATTCTCCGTCTCCGCCAGCAAGCTAACCATGATGTACACACTGCCTACATGCGTAAACTTTACGGCATTGCCCACCAGGTTATTTAACACCTGACGGAGGCGGTTCATATCTCCTTTTAAATAAGTCGGCAGCGACGGATCAACCACCACCACCATTTCCAGATTTCGTTCCCTGGTTTTGGCCGTAAACAAATTAATCGTTTCAATTAGGCACTGCTGAAGGGAGAACGGCTCCTCCGCCAATTCCATCTTTCCGTTCTCGATTTTGGAAAAGTCGAGAATATGATTGATGACAGAGAGCAGTGCGTTGCCGCTTGTGTGGATGATTTCCGCCATCTCGGTATATTCTTCCGGCAAATCGGAGGCAAGAAGCAGATCCGACATGCCAATGATCCCATTCAATGGAGTCCGAATTTCATGGCTCATCATGGCCAGAAATTCCGATTTCACGCGGGAAGCGATTTCCGCCGTTTCCTTGGCCTGGCTGAGCGCCTGATTGGTTTTCTCCATCTGCCACGTTTGTTTCTTCAACATTTCGCTTTGGATCTGAAGGGTTTTGTTCGCTTCATACATGCTGACGTAACCTTCGATTTTGGATTTGAAAATTTGCGGAACGAACGGTTTCGTCATATAATCCATAGCGCCGACGGAATAGCCGGCAAAGCTATGCTCCATTTTATTGCTCGCGGCCGTCATAAAGATAATTGGCACGTATTTGGTTTTCTCTCGGGTCCTGATCATGCTGGCCGTCTCGAGCCCGTCCATTCCCGGCATATGCACATCCATGACAATGACGGTAAATTCCTCTTCCAATAAACATCGCAAAGCTTCCATGCCGGAATATGCCCGAACCAGACGATAGGGTTCTCCGCTGAGAACCGCCTCAATGGCAACCAAGTTTTCCGGGTGATCGTCTACGATCAGGATGTTGACTGGAAAGTCCATGGCGCCCCTCACTTTCCAACACTTTTTTTGATTCCGTTTATATTTCTAAAATATAGGCTATATACCCATCATTCCTAATATTGAAACTCTTCTTTTGAAAAACTTTTTTTGATTCCGAATCCTTGGTTTTCGTGGTTTTTTATTTCAATTACGACCATCATGGGATCGCTAGATTCGGACTAAAGTGCACGTTAGCACAACGAGGCTGCCGTTTCATGCAGGCAGCCTCGATCTAGTGATTGTTAAGCTATAGTTTCCTATTAACTTGTTATATTCTTCTCTGCGTTGTCTGTCGGTCCAGTATTGCACCCTATGCTATTTACTTATGTTCTCCAGGTATTTCGAATCGTTTCTTCCAAGCCTGTTCTTATGTTGTAGGCCGGACGCCAATTGAGCAGTTGTAATGCCTTTCGGTTATCAAGGCAGCTATGCTTAACATCACCGGGATTTCCTGGCTTGTAAACCAATGGAATCGGCGCTCCGACAATTTCTTTAAATAAGTCTGCAAGCATGCGGATCGAAGTCGATTCACCCGTGCTGATATTAAACGTTTGCCCATCTCCCTTCTGCATGGCCGCCGCATTGGCGGAGACGATATCCCGAACATAGATGAAGTCCCGCGTCTGTAAACCGTCTCCATGTATAGATAAAAGCTCCGATCGCTGCAAGCGTGCCAGGAATACGGCCACAACTCCGCCTTCCCCTTTTGGCTGCTGCCCCGGACCATACACATTTCCGTATCTGAGAATCGTATAGGAAACTCCGAATAGCTGGCGATACATTTCCATATATTGCTCCGATGTCCGTTTGGAGAGTGCGTAAAATGAAACCGGTGAAACCGGATCAACCTCTGAAATCACTTTTTTCTCCAGTTGGCCATAAACACCGGAAGTAGAAGCAAATATAATTTTTCTAACATGACTTTGCCGGCACGCCTCTAGCATATGGATCGTCCCCATTATGTTGCTGTCCGCATCCAGGCTAGGGTTCTGAATCGATTTTTGCACGTCCGATTGCGCTGCAAGATGAAACAAATAGTCCGGCGCTATATGCCGTACGAGGTTAACGGAGTCCGGATCCGAAATATCTTGAATATGGAGAACGGCCGATGCGGGAACATTTCCATTCTCTCCAGTATGCAGATCCAAGATGTGTACCTCTGCATGCTCCCCGAGAAAATAGCGGACCAAATGAGAGCCGATAAATCCCAAACCACCCGTGACGAGTATTCTCATGAGTAACCCTTCTTCACCGTTTGGATATAAAGGGACCGAATTCGTCGTGAAACGTTATTGACGGAATATCGTTGAACGGTCATTTCGCGCCCCATAGTACCTAGTTCTTTCGCCCATTGCTGATTGGATAGAACCGTTCTGATATCGCGGGCAAGCTTAGCCGCGGTAACCGGATCTTTCCCTCCGTGATCCCCGAATTGGTTGTATAAAGACTCCTTCAGATTACTTGGGGTTACAATGCCAAAGTAACCCTTCACTCCTGCCGCAATGATCGTTTTCCCGCATGACATTGCCTCATTAGCAACGGTTCCGGTGGCGACAATGACGTCGGCAGCGCCATATAAATATTGAATTTGCCTTACTGCCGGCTTCACGATAATCGCCCGTCTCCCGATTCTGCGATTTGCCGTTTCAGCTTGCTTTATCAGGTGTTTCCGGTAAGCTCCAGGCCCGGCCAGTACGAATATACTTTTCTCTCGCTTTAGAGCAACAGCCTCACCGGCGGATATGACCTTGCGGGCGATGGGGTATTTATCCCGGTCAAAACGGCTAGCATAGGCCGTAACCTCCCATCCTCGGGGAATAGCAAGCTTCCTCCGGCATTGAGCACGAGATTGAGGACTGAAACGGACGGTGTCGATGCCAATCGGGATATGAACGACCTTCGAAGCGGGGATATTCAGGCTCCGCACCCAGGCCTGTAATCGCTGTGTTACAACAATAATTTTGCTTGCACTTTTAGCTGCTTCTAACAAAGGAGGAACGCCATGATAGCGTCCATGAACCGTAAGCACCGAAGTTACTTTAGATATACGGAGTAAGGTGGCTGTAAGACGGTAGCCTAGGGTATCGTGCGCATGAATCAGCTGATAGGACTTCGTCTTGATCGTCTTTGTCAACATCGATACCATTTCACTATGCTTCGCATTAGGAGGGAACAGATGGACCGGAATGTCATGCTTCAGGAATTCGGCCGTCAACGGACCGCTATGTGCTGCGATGCCGACATGAACTCCCAGTCCCTTCAATGCACGTGCCAGGTTGAGCACATAATACTCGGTCCCGCCTATATTCATTCGATTGAAGAGCATGAGAACGTTTATCGTAATCCTCCTCTGCTGGTGAATATCTAGCCATGATGATCTCAAAGATAAATTATTCTAAAGGGAAGTGCAGGGTTTATTGATTAGCCTATGAAACACTCACTGTCTATTCCTTTATTTTACGGTGTTTTCAATGAACAGCCCTATAAGTACTGCATAGATAGGATAAAATATCGATAAAACAAATAAACCCGCGTTTCCAATAGGAAAAGCGGGTCTATTTGTTTTCAATCCATAAGTTTATTGGGAATGAAGGGGACTGCTCTGTCATCTCAGCAATCGATCCCTAGGATGCTCCGAAAGGACCGAATCGAATAACTCGCGCACCGCGGGATGCGTGGATGCTGCAAGCTGGGATTTATCGCTGCACAGCTCCACAATCTGTCCTTTGTCCATTACAGCGAGTGAATCCGAAATCACATGGGCCGCCTTTATATCATGCGTAATAAAAAGATACGAAAGGCCAAGCGTCGCTTTCAGCTCACTCAGCAGACTCAGGATCAAAGCTTGATTCACCGTATCGAGGCTGCTGACAGCTTCGTCCAATACGATCAGCTTCGGCTTCAAGGCGATTGCCCGCGCGATATTAATACGCTGAAGCTGGCCGCCGCTGAATGTATGCGGGTATTTCCGCATATCGTCTGCCTTTAACCCGACTGCCTCGAGCAGTTCGCCAACCCGTCGTTTCCCTTCGTCTCGTGTGAGTTTCTCGTAATTATTCAGCGGCTCCGCGATGATCTGCTCAGCCGTCATTCGCGGATTGACCGAGGAATAACAATCTTGAAACACCACCTGCAAATCCCTGCGAAGCTGCCTTGTTGCTTGTGAATCTGCGTTGTACAGGTCGTGGCCCTGGAAGATAATCCTCCCCTGACGCGGCTGTTCCAAGCCAAGAATAACCTTGCCCAGTGTACTTTTGCCTGCTCCGCTCGTTCCGAGCAAACCTAGGCACTGACCGCGTTCAATCTCAAATGACACATGTGAAAGCACGGTCGTTAGGCCTCCTGACCCCCACAACCGTTTGGATGAACGGTACGCATGAGAGATCTCCTCAACCTGTAAAAGACTCATCCAATCCTCTCCTGTCTTCTTGATGCCAGCAGGACAAGCAGCAAGGCCGCTAGCCCGATCCCGATACAGCTCGAGAACATCACTCGATACGAATAGCTATCCGCGATGAAACTAAGAACCATTGTGCCGACAGACGTGCCGAAATCAGCAGCTGCAATAAACAGCCCCAGCCCCTTGCCCCGGGCACGTTCAGGCACGATAAACGTTACATGTGTCACCAGAGTCGGATACAGCATGGACAATGCGCAACCGCTGCAAATGGCAGCAAGCACCAGTAGAACCGGCGATCCCCCGAACCGAATCAGCGTTGCTGATACCGTCAGGAGCAGAATGAAGATTGCGATCATGCGAATCGGAAAATATCCGTTTGTCGGAATCTGCTTGCGTCCCATAAATCGCAGCGATACCAGAACAATCGTCTCGGTCAAGAAGAACAGACCCGCGTAAGGCATACTCTTCTGCTGCAAATAAAGAGGCAGAAAAGAAGCCACCGTACCGATGATTACGGAAGCAAGCAGCATGATCATCGAAGGATGCAGCAGCTTGGGATCGTCCCACGCTCTGTACGGCCTTTCACCCGCCGCCCCATCCGTTTCCGGTATAGCATTCATGATGCGTTCCGGAAGCTTGATGGTCATCCCGACAACCAGCGTCAGCAATGCAAGCGGGGTGAGCGCACCAAAGAGGTAGGACATCGGCACACGATCCGCAAAATAAATAACCAGAAAGGGCCCGTACGTATAAGGCAGCATGGAGGAGAGCGAGAAAAGCGACATTCCTTGCCCCCTGCTCTTCTCCGGCAGCGCCTCCACGATCATCAGATGAAGCACCATAGAGACGAACGAGAGAATGACTCCCTGCGCCATTCGCAGGGCAGCAAACACAGCTAATTCGTCGATCAGATAAAGTGAGATGACGGCTGTATGCAACAACAAAGCAGCGGTAAATACTCTTCTGGTTCCCAGTTTATCGACAATTTTTCCGGCTGCCGGCCGCAAAAACATTGAGGTAAACATGTACGCGCCCATAATCAGACCGATTTGAGACGGGCTCGCTCCAAGCTTGTGCGCGTGAAGCGGAAGAAGCACAAGAAGCGTATGGCTCGCCGTATAAAACAACAAGGAAACGATATAAATACGAATGGCATTCGTTCCAAAGGGACGATTCTCCGCCTCCACATGCAACTGCTTTTGTATCTGCTGACTCATGCGTGTACAAGCTCCGTTAATGGCTCAGGCACACTTGACTTCAAGTTTGGCCGTGCCTGTAGAAGCTGCTTCGTGTACTCATGCTTCGGATGATCGAACAGCGTATGCACATCCGACCTTTCGACAATCTGCCCCTGCTGCATAACGATCACATCATCAGCCAGTTCCGCAATAACGCCCAAATCATGAGAGATCAACAAAACCGCGGTGCCCTGGCTTTGGCGCAGCCGGTCCAGCTGTCTCAGAACCTGCAGTTGATTCGTTGCATCCAGCGCTGTCGTTGGCTCATCCGCGATGATAACCGCAGGCTTCAAGCACATGGAAATAGCGATCATCACACGCTGCAGCATCCCCCCGCTCAGTTGAAACGGGTATCGCCGCATCAATTCAGCCGGGTTCGGCAAGCGGACATCCTCCATCGAGGCAATGGCCAGTTCTGCCGCTTCTCTCCTGGTCATGCGGGAATGCGTTCGAATCGTCTCGACAAATTGGGAGCCAATCGTAGCTACAGGCGAGAACGCATTCATCGGATTTTGCATAATAAGCCCAATTTCTTTCCCGCGAATAGATTGCATGGCATTAGGCTTCATGCCAATCAATTCGTTTCCATTCAGTCGAATACTTCCCTCCATGCTCGTTTGTTTCCGATCAAGAAGCTGAAGCAGCGCAAGACTTGTCACTGTCTTTCCGCTGCCGCTCTCGCCTACAAGGCCAAGCACACGGCCAGGCTGCAGTTCGAAACTGATTCCATGGACGAGAGAAGCGGTGCCATCTGGCGTTTTCGCTTGCACCTTCAGTCCGTTTACTTCCAATACAGGCCCCGATTGCACCATTAAAGCTCTCCGTCCTTCCCAAAACGCTTCTTGACGCCAAGCCGTTCCGACAACGCTTCACCAAGTAGATTAAACATGACAACAACAAGCAAAATGAGAAGCCCCGGGTACATCATAAGTTCCGGGTTACTCCGAATATAAGCTTTTCCTTCATGAATCATAGAGCCCCACTCAGGCGATGGAGGCTGTATGCCAAGCCCCAGAAAGGAAAGTGCCGCGATATCCATAATAGCCCAGCCGATCTCCAGCGTCCCCATGACAACAATCGGCGGAAGCACGTTCGGAATGATATGCCTCCGAATGATATTCCACTGTGAGGATCCGCTGATCCGTGCTGCGGCAATAAAGTTTCGCTCCTTCAAGCTGATCACTAACCCCCGGAACATACGGGCATAATATACCCACTGCACGAGCACCATTGCCAGCACGACCTGCGCAAGGCCCGGACCGAACACGCCGACCAAACCAAGCACGAGCACGAGTGTCGGGAAAGCCATGACACCTTCGCAAAACCGCATGAGCACATAATCCATCCATCCGCCAATATACCCCGACAAGGTTCCGATAAGCAGCCCGATCCCGAGCGATGAAATGAAAATGAGCGAAGCAAAGCCTAGCGAAACACGCGCTCCGTATAACAGACGAGATAGCGTACAGCGCCCCAAATGGTCTGTGCCCAGCGGATATTCCCATGAAGGCGGATTTAGCTTAAGAGCCAGGTTCACCTGTATGGGATCATGCGGCGCGATCCAGGGCGCTAGAACCGTAAGCAGAAACAGCACGAACAAAGCAACTGAGCAGGCGATTGCGATTTGGGGGCTTCTGATGCTGGCTCGTAAGGTCGCAATCATCGCTGAGCCCTCCCTTCCCTGGAAATTCGAGGATCGAGCACCATTTGCAGAAGATCTACGATCAAGTTGCAGACGATGAACAAAATGGCCGAGAGGAGCACATAGCATTGTATAACCGGTATATCCCGGTTAAAGATAGCTTCAATAAAATACCTCCCGAAGCCCGGCCAGGAGAACACTTCCTCTACGATGATCGTACCGCCGAGCAACTTGCCCATGTTCATCCCGAGTCCTGTCAACATGGGAGAAATCGCAATTCTCAGCACATGCTTGCCCAGAATGACCCGCTCTTTCATTCCTCTAGTTCTCGCATACAACACATAGGGCTCCTCCAATTGCTCCAGGACAGTCGTTCGCAGCAGACGGGAATAAATAGCGATCAACCCCATTGCCAGCGTTAACGAAGGCAGTACTAAATGCATCCACGTGCCTGCACCCTGGACAGGCAGAAGATCCAGCTTGACGGAGAAAAAGAAAACGAGCAAATACCCCAGCCAGAACTGAGGTATCGATGCTCCAAAAAAAGCAATAAGCCTGCTCATATGGTCGACAATGCCGTTCTTGTACATAGCCGAAAAGAAACCGATTGGAACGCTAATGATTACGGCTAAAACAATGCTGCCGAACGCCAGTTTAAGCGTGGCAGGGATACGCATGGCTATTTCATCCCAGACCGGCTCATTCGTAAGATAAGATGTGCCGAACTCAAGTCGGCACATCTTCATCAGGAATTGGGCGTATTGAACGGGAAGCGGCTGGTCCAAGCCGAACTCATGTCTTTTCTGCTCGAGAATCTCGTCGGTCGGATGAATATGTGCCGCTACCAGATAGGCTTCGGCCGGATCGACCGGCGAGAGATGGACTAAGATAAACGCCAGCAGCGTGGCAAAGAAAAAGAGTGGTATGACGGCAAGCAGCCGTTTTCCAATAAAGCTGCCCATGAATGGCCTCCCTGGCGATTACTCGTTAATCTGCAGACTAGAGAATGCATTGGCATCCCGATTTGCCGGGAATTCAACGCCGCCCAGTTTTTTGTTGGCAACGACCATTTTCTTCACATAGGAGATCGGAACGATTGCTGCCTGCTCTTGAAGTGTCGTCAAAATGGAACCGTACAGCTCTTCGCGCTTCTTCTCGTCCGTCGAGCCGAGCGCATCATGAATTTGCTGGTCGAGCTGTGCCTTCATCGGCAGTTTAGCCAGAGCTTCCGCAATGCCAAAGCCCTTCTCAGCCGTAATCTGGATAAAGGAGTGCGGATCATATGGCGAACCATAGTTGCTGAAGAAGTTTAGGTCAAAGTCATTTGCACGGAACCGTTTAATTTGCTCGGTCAGATCAAGACCGGTAATGTTCAGCTTAATGCCGATTGCGGCCCATTCAGCCTGCAGCGTCTCGGCCATCGGCTTTTGAATTTGCTCGGCTTTCTCATAGATCAGCTCAAGTTCAAGCGGTTTGCCATCCTTCTCACGAACCGTTTTGCCCTCGGGCAGCTTCCAGCCCGCTTCATCCAGATAGGACTTGGCTTTCTCTATGTCGTAAGGAATAGGTGTAACGGTAATATTCGTATAAGGCAGGTTAGTGGACAACAAATTATCGGCCTTCTCTTCGAATCCCGACGTTACCCCGTCGACCATCGCCTGTTTGTTAAAGCCCGCCTGCAGCGCAAGACGCACGTTCAAGTCTGCTAATGCTGCATTAGCCGTATTCAGTATCAGCTGTCTCGTAGCAACAGGTTCGGAAAGTTTGGTCTCATATTCGCCGGACGCCTCAAGCTGCTTATATGCATCCAAGCTAATGATCCCTTCACCATAAATCAGGTCGAGCTCGCCTTTTTCGAAAGCCAGTACGCGCGTATCGCCGTCTGGAATGATCTTGATGACGATTTTGTCGACCTTCGGCTGCTCGCCCCAATAGTTCGGGTTACGGGTGAATGTCGCATACTCGTCCGTTTTATAATCGCTCAACATCCATGGACCTGTACCGATCGAGGCTTTCACGCCTTTCGATGTGTCACCGTCATCTGGGAATCCGGCCTCTCCAAGGAAGCGGACAGGTCGTACGACTGACAATTCCTGGATCGTCGGATAGTAGGCTTCTTTCAAATTCATTTTAAATGTATATTCGTCCACTGCTTCGGTCTTCTCAAGAAGAGCGATAAAGCCGAGCCAGCTATGATTGTCAACATTCTTCATGATCGCATCAAAGTTCTTCTTAACGATCGTTGCGTTAAAAGCAGAACCATCGGAGAACTTTACGCCTTCCCGGATTTTAAATGTATATTCCTTACCGTCCTCGGAAATCGTCCAAGACTCGGCCAATGCAGGCTCCAGCTTGCCGCCTTCTTCGTAATCGACCAAAGGCTCGAAGATCATCGATTGTCCAATGAGCTGCGACGGATTGTACACATGCGGATTCATGGGCCCGATATCACGCGGCCAAGATAGGGTAACGACTTTCTCTGCTGACGTTTCGTTTGCCTCAGCATTTTTTTGCTCCGGCGCATTGCCCCCGTTGGAACAGCCTGCAAGGGCGGTGGACAAGAGCAGCATGATTGCCGCTGCCAGTAGAACCATTGGTTTTCTCTTTCCTGCAACCATTTCTAAGATGACCCCTCTCATTCTCTCTATTCTCTCAAAATGATAATCATTATCAATTTAGTAAGAATGATAACCTTTATCATGTAGGCATGTCAATAACAATTTCCCCCATGATTCTGCATATATAAGCAACTCGTGCTTTCCGTTCGTAATGGTCGACGATGCTGCACCTCATTGTTTTAGGCTTTAGCCGTTACCTGACAAACATGAATCATCATAGACTAACTCAGTACCTAACTCATTAGGAATGGGAGCAAAAAATGAAAATTCCAGTTAACGGATTTGTAATGGGATCTTCCGAAGATGACGATAACCATCATTCGCATAAGCTATATATAACGTCTTGGAATGGAACACCCGTCCATGTTCATGCCTTTTCCGGTCAAACCTCCATTGATGACGGACATTCCCATCAATATATGAGTTGGACCGCTCCTGCTCCTACCGGAGTGCCACATGTGCATGGATATCAAACTGTTACTTCACAGAATCAAGGCCATACCCACCTTATTCAGGGAACGACCGGCCCGGCCATCGCTCTTCCCGGCGGTGGGCACTATCACTTATTTGAAGGATATACCACTATTAACGGCACTCATCCTCATTCACATGCTTATCAAGGAAGAACAGGAAATGAAGTTAGCAATATGTAAAAGCGTTGGCCTAAAAAAGAAAGGTGCTCACATGAGCACCTTTTTTTCATTCTTAATTATCTAGCTTGTATTGTTTTATCGATTCATTTAAATCAACAGAAAGATTGGAAAGTTGTATAATTACTGCGGATATTTCTTGCATAGAAGCGCTTTGCTGCTGCGCAGATGCAGCAACCTCTTCCGTTCCTGCAGCCTGTTCCTGCGTTATACCGGAGATTTGCTGCATAGATTCGGTTATCTTTTCAAAAGATTCATCCACTTTGCCTAATGCACTGAACATATGGTTAGTATGCTCGGTAAACTCCGATACGCCGCCATAAATTCCTTTAAAGTTTTCATATGTTCCCTGTATCCATGAATGCCCTTGCTCAACGGCTTTACTTCCATCGTTAATACTTTTCATCACTAACAAACTATTTTCTTGCGTACTGGATACAAGATCTGTCACAGACAGTGCTGCCTGGGCAGATTGTGTCGCTAATTTCTTAACCTCACCGGCAACGACTGCAAATCCTCTCCCCACATCTCCTGCGCGAGCCGCTTCTATTGAAGCATTTAATGCGAGCAGATTCGTTTGATTGGATATTTCAGAGATAATGTTTATGATTTCACTTATCTCGTTAGATCGTTCCTCTAGTGCAGCAGCAGCTTCTTGAGATTGAAGCATTGCTTGTTTGATTACATACATCTGTTGAAGAGTTCGTTCAACAAGGTCCTGACCTTGTTCTGACTGGTTATGCACTTCCGCAGCGATGTTCTGAATATCCTTCATACCGCCTGATACATCTTTAATTTCAGAATCGATGTGGTTGATGTTCGTTTGACTATCGGTCACGCTCAGAACAATTTCATTAATTCCCTCTGTCATCCGGTTGGTTGAATCAGCAACCTGTTGCGCACTATTCGTTGACTCATTTACAGTTTGCTCTAAGTGTTGACTTGTTACTGAAATAAGATTTGAAGAGGCAACAACCTGTTGAATAAGACTTTTAAGGCTATTAATCATTAATCCAAATGATATAGCTAATTTTCCGATTTCATCATTGCTCTGAACTGCAATAGCCGTTTTCATATCGCCGGCTGCAATCTTATCTGCTGCTAACATTAAATTGCGTAGTGGATTCGTAATTACCCTACCGATAACGATTGCAATTATGCTTCCGACTACGAGCACTATAATTGAAATAATGATGGTAGTCAGATTTGAGCTTGTTGTCGTATTGGGCACAACGGAAGCATCTAAATCAATACCAAGGATTCCAAATGCTTTACCCGACTCATCGGACAGTGGAACGAAGATTGATTTATGTGTACCGTACTCATCATTATAAATAGGACTTATTACAGGACTATTCGATGTGATTGCTTCTTTCATTTCAGCTGTAAACGGGTAAGGCGTTCCAAAATCATCCGGCACACCGGATAGGATAAGAATTCGTTCGTTATTCTCGGTGTTAGATAGAATGTAAATATTCTCAAGGCTATGTATCTCTTGCAGTTTCTCTAACTCTGTTTTGATCAATGCATAATTTGGGTCATCCGTGCTTGCTAGCAGCTTCCCTGAACCCGGGATAACGGATAAGGTATTGCTTGCAATTTGTATATCCGTACTCAGTCGATTATCGAATTGCTCCAGCAATTTCTCTGAAAGATTATGCTGGGTCATATAGCCGGATACGGCAAAAGCAACACAGGTGATAACTTGCAAGAGAAGAATGCTGAACGCGATTTTTACAGCTAGATGTTCTTTATACCAATTAAAACTAAATATAGACTTCTTCATGAGTGAGCTCCCTTGTATTTGTTCGATTATATTCCGAATATGTTTCTTCGATTTTGCCTTTTAAATAATGAACGATTGCATCAACATCGGACACTTGCGTATACGGTGAAATTACGAACAGCTTGCTGGCATATAGCGCAATTCTCTTATTATCCCTTGTAGGAACGTAAAGATGCTTTTTGGTATCGCCAAAGAACATTTCTCTCCGGTCTCTTCCCAGTATCTCAAACAAAATTTCATTTAATTTGTTTTCTTTGTCTACTTCCTCATAGCTGCTGGCTCCGGCATATTCTTTTGCATAACCATTCTGCCCGTCCGTATAGAGGCGGAACAATGTGATGATGCCTGGATTTAGAGGATTAACAATGATTGCTTCCGGTATTTCCCTCTGCAGCGCTTTTCGGAAGGCGGCATTTACTTCAACAAATTGAGCTAGCAGTTTTTGATAACCCTCGATTCCAAACGCCAGCAAAGCGCTGTATATGCTAATGGAGCTTCCCATTCTTGAGCATTCTAACGTGTAGCTCGTATGATATTGCCCGTATCCCCGGTGTCCGACATATGGAGTCTCGTCTGGATCTAAATCCAGAAGCTTTAAATCAGAAGCATTTTTGACTAAAAATAGGCTTGTTGAATAAGGGGTTTGTCCCAACTTCTGAAAATCGAAGCAAAGAGAATCTGCTTTGTTCAAATGTTTCATTTTTGCTTGAATGGCTTTTAGAGCTGCAAGCGCTTCGTCCGCAATATTCAAAGGATTATTGGCAAAATCGTAGTTGTTGAAGAAAGCGAAGAATCCGCCCAGAGCCGAGTCGGCATGGATATGGGGCCGTTGGATACGGTGCTCCCGTGCTAACCGTTCTGTCATTTGATATACTTCATCAAGGTTGTCAATGCCCATTGCATCTGTCGTACCCGTAGTGGCAACCACGTATATCGGAATGCCGCCCTTTGCGATAACCTGTTCCATTTTCGCTTTCAAATCCTCGATATCCATGGAGCTATCTTCATGGGTACGGATTTTGATTAAGTGATCGCTTCCAATCCCTGTGGCTTCCATCGACTTATAAAGGCTGTAATGTGCCGCCTCCGAGCAGAACGCATATAAGTTTTGGGGCACTCCGGTCTTTGCGGCAGAAGAGCTTGCTTTATTAATCGCCAGCCTCAATCCAGTGAATATTGCGCCCTGGCCGCCCCAAGTTGTATATCCTCCGCTTACTGCCGTGTGATAGCCGATAAGATCCGACATCATTGCAACGACCTTAACTTCGGCTTCGGCGCCAGCCGGTCCATATACATCCCATAAATTATTGCCATTCACCATAAATGCCGTAAGCATGCCGAGTATTCCCGGGGTGCTGGCCATAGGCAAAATGTTGGTTAAAAAGTATTTGGTGTGATAGGGATGAGCGTGAAGCAAGGATAGAAGCTCTTTATTAACCTCATCCAACGGGCTTCCGCTATGTGGAATTCTGCTAGCATCCGCCAGCTCCTTATAAAAAAGCGGTCCTCGCTCTTTATTCCCTTTCAAAAAAACCGATTCTGGGTCCTTTAGCTCATCGACACCGCTAACGATCTGCCCAATTAATTCTAAAAACTTGTTACGCTGCTCTACATTGCCATCATCACTTGGAAATAAGCTGCGAATATTAGTTTGATGATTCATACTCATACTACCTCACTCCACCATTGATATTTTTCTCTCTAAATAAAAAAGGCACACCTATAAACTCTCATAGGTATACCCTTTGCTTATAACATTGCAACTGGCTGACATTTCTTTTTAAGAAGTAGTCCCTATAGCTTTGCGCCACCATCTTTCGATGGATTTGCCAATATTAAATTTGGAGAAATTTACAGGTTAATTAGAAAACATTTACATCTAATAGGAACATTCTACTATCTCGCTTTTCCAGAATCAACGTTTTTTTAGTTAAATATGTCTAAAGAACTAACGAATGATGTCGACAGTTATTTTTTTTGTCACAATTCTCCTATTATTATAAATGACACCGTTTTCTTTTATAAAATCCCTTTACTATCTCTTATCTTCTCTTTTTGCCGGAAATAAAAAAGCATCGTGCCGATAAAAAGGGAAACTCCCCATTTATTCGGACGATGCTTTCGCCGGTCATGTTATTTGATTAGTTTGATGATAGCAGAGTAGAAGGACTAAACATGTAGTTTCTTAGAAGAATAGATATTAAACTTAATATCAAGAATAGTACTCCCCCGAAGACGATGTATTGCGTACCCATTCCTGATATAAATAATCCACCTACTGCGGTTCCAATCGTTATTCCTAAGTTACCGCATGATAGATACAATCCATTAACGAAATCAGGAGCTTCTGGCGCCGCGGAGGTAATCCAATATTGACCGACATTATTTCCTATAGCAAATAAAATTCCCCATAACATAATTGTTACCAACATAGGTCCAGTGGACATGCCTGTAAGGAATGACAATAGGAGAACGATTCCTAATGCGATTGGGAAAAGTATTGCAGTCTTCATAGCATGTTTGGTAAGTAACCTTCCTCCTACCAAATTTCCAAGCAGACTTGCTAAACCTAATAAAAATAATGCCAAAGTTAAGGTTTTCCCCGATATATTCGTTACGGTCCCAAGATATTCTGTGATGAAAGTATTAATACTCGCAGTTGCAGAACCAATAAATACGACAGTAGCAATAGCTAACCAAAGAACCGGCTTTTTTAATACGCTTATTTGGGAGCCATAAGAAAGCCTTTCTTTAACAGGCATGGATGGCACAAATATCATTGTCGCTATGAATGCCATAGCATTAACGATAGCAAAGAATAACATGGCCTTTTCTATAGAAGCCCCACTAGCAATATAATTAGTGATGGGTACGCCAAGTATCATACCTGCGGTTACGCCTAAAATCACTTTAGAAACAGCCTTAGGAGCTTCTTCCGCTCTAACAGAGGTAGCAGCAACTGTCAAAGCCAATGAACAATAAATGGGATGGAAAAAGGCTGGGATCACACGAGCAATTAGCAAAACGGTAAAGTTTGGTGCAAATATGGAAACAATGTTACCTACTACGAAAATACCAAGTACAAGCAGCATTACCGTCTTACGGTTTATTCTTGAAAACAATAACGGCATAATAGGACCAGATATTGCAACAGCAAGTGCAAAGAGGCTCACTAGCAGACCTGCTTTGGATACACTGATATCAAATTGCTCAGCAATTGAAGGTAGTATCCCAATTACGCCCATCTCGGTAGTTAGAATACCGAAAACGCCTACAGCTAAAATAAATATAAGCAAATTATTTTTTTTTATCATAAGTTAAGTTTTATCTCCTCTGTCTTCTGTGCTTTTCAGGTTTTTTTCATTCGGTACCACAGATTGTTCATAACTATCAATTTTCCCGTTCAAAAGTTGCAGGGATTTCTGTAGTTTATCAATTTTTGGAACCAACTGGTCTCGTTGTTGAACTAATAGTTCCTTTCTTGTTTGAATAGTCGCATCGCCTTGATGAACCATTTCTACGTACTCAAGTAACAACTCTATGGACATACCTGCGTTACGCATATAAATTATGACTTGAATCCATTTACAGTCCTGTTCTGAATACTCTCTTATCCCACTTTTATTACGATTTATACGAGGAATAAGACCTATTCGCTCATAATAACGCAAGGTATCAGGTGAGATTCCAAATTTCTCGCATATTTCTGAAATCATCATAACAATCGCCTCCTTAACTTATCGAAGCTTAACAGTTGAAGTGAACTCCAAGTCAAGGGCTTTTTTTTGATGCCGTTTAACGACATAAAAAAAAGCCCTGATTAACAAGGCAACTCTCAATTATTTTGTAATTATGCCCAGTTCGGCAATCATTTATTGCGTTATCCTGCCAGTTAGCTAAACAAAAAAAGGGAGCAGCTGCCGCAGCAACTGTCCGCTATCCTGCAGCCCTCAATATAAAAGCCCTCACTGAGAGGGCTTTTATCCATTCTTTTACACCTAACAGAATTCAATATTTGACGATTCAAGATTTTCCGCGAAAGATCGAAATTGATCATTATAGTGCTCTATAATTTGTGCCGCGCTTTGATTACCTTGACTCCAGGTACTATGACAGTCTTTGACCACAGTCACTTGATAACCTAATTCATTGGCTCGACGGCATGTTGCATCGATACACATATCTGTTTGAAGTCCAACCAATACAACTTTTCTAATCCCGAGCGCTGCCAATTCCGAATGGAGATTAGTATCATGGAACGAGTCGGGCGTATGCTTTTGAATGATGGTGTCTCCGCCAACGGGAGCTATCATGGGGTGTATGTTCCAATCTGGACTATTGGTTACCAAACCTTCATCTTCATTATGTTGAACATATATAACAGGAGTATCACATGATCTAGCTTTTTTGATAAGTCCGCTTATGCGCTCAAGTAAACCATCGCCGTCGTATACTGGGTATTCATCCTGAAACATGCCGTTTTGAACATCAATTACTAACAAGGCAATATCAATTTTCATTATCTTGACCTCACCCCATGATTTGATATTTTTTTGCAATCCTTACTAGTTTTTAAGCGCTACTGCCCGTCAGCTGAATTGGCAGCTGATACTATCATCCTCAGAGGGAGTGTCATATATCCATTCATCTACTCTAATCCATTCATTCATCGTTGAATTATCACTTTTAAAAGTTTTTTGCTCGATATATACATGAATGATTGTCCCCGATTTGTTCCCCTACCTTTCATCAAAGAAGTCGCCCGAAGTTCATTAACCTCCCTAATTTTAACACATATTGGAACTATCCTGCCCGTTAGCCTAATAAAAATAGCAGGCCACTACAGCACCATTATATACGGAGCATTTGGGGTACTACTTAATTGGCTGTTTAGGCCCATTCCACAGGGTTCAATAAGTCCGATAGAATAGGATTAAGTTGAGGAACAAAGGAGAAGATTACGTTTTGAATAAGAGAAGCACACGCAGAAGCAACCGTTCCAAAGGCCGCCTGTCATCTTTAAAGCAAACAAAACTCATCATCTATCTGGCGATATTCATTATTTTTGTTGGTATTTGCGGAGCATTGTATGGTAAATATACGAATAAAGTTGATTCTACGCTTCCGCTTGCTGATTCGGATTCCCTTAGTAATGGGAATAACGGAAACGAGCCCTTGGCAGATGACCCCATCCCCGCCGGAACCCTTGACAGTGGAGAGGAACAAGAGTCCACAGAGGAAAACAAAGATGTGACGGAAGAGCCTGCTCCTACTGCATCCGACGCAACGGTCAAAGAAGGTGATAATCCGACGGAGACTCCTAAGCCTGCACAGACAGAACAACCAACGCAAGAAAATAAGGATTATGGCAATAAATCAACGGAAGCCCCTTCTAAAACGGTGAAGCTTCCAACCACCTATGTTGTCCAAAAAGGCGATACGCTAAGATCGATATCCGAGAAGTTCTATCAATCTAAGGAGCACTATGCGCTGGTTGCAGCGTATAACCATATCGTGTTTATTAATGATATGAAAGCCGGTGATACGCTTAAGATCCCAGTATTGTCATCAACAGCCGGCTCGATAGGTGGCAGCCAGCAGGGAACCAAAGACTATTCGAAAATTAATTTGCCTGCTACCTATCTGATCCAAGTAGGCGATACTCTGTCAGGGATTTCCAGAATGTTTTACAAATCTGCTGAATATGTGAATTATATTGCGAAAGAAAACAAGCTTGATAAAAATGTAGGCTTGAAAGCAGGCACCAACCTCCTTATTCCGTCCCTGAAAAATTATAAGCCGGATGAAGAAAAAGGCGCAGTAAAAACTTTACCCGATTACGAGACTTCCGTTCATACCGTAAAGAGTGGCGAGACGCTCTACAGCATCTCCAAAATCTATTACGGCTCCGACAAAAATGTGAAGTTCATTGCGAGTTACAATCATATTGTAAATATTGATGATGTAAAAGCCGGCACGGTGCTGAAAATTCCAAAAACTTAGGTCAACGAAGTCTGACAGAAAAGGCTCCGCCATAGCGGAGCCTTTTCTGTGTGCCTGAGATGTACTTTTTATTCTGACAGCATAATTCCTAATTCTTTATCCTGCGGAAATAATGTTTGCCCAAATACTAATGCTCCAGTTTGAAAGATAGTGGAAAAGATTAACCATACAAAAGCTTTTGTTTTATGAATAATCGACATTCTTATTAAAGCATATGCGTTTAAAAGAAAAATGATCGTAATGCAAGTGATAAAAAGTGTCCATGTTCCCTCTTCCAATTCTAAGTGCATGAAGCCGCCCCATTCCGCTAAAAATACGAACGCCTACATCCATAATACGTTAATCAATCACTTCCTGCCGTCGGAATGGGTTCTCGACTTTACTTATGTCAGCCTTTCACCGCGCCCATTGTCGCGCCTTCCATCAACAGCTTCTGGAACAGAATGTAGATGATAATGCACGGTATCATAGAAATTGTTACTCCCGCAAACAGCGTCACCCAATCGGCGGTATACTCCATCTGCTTGTTCGCAGAATACATTTGTACCGCGATCGGATACTTCTTAGGATCGCTTAAGTAGATGAAAGGCCCCAAGAAGTTATTGTAGAATCCAAGAAACTTAAATACGGCAACCGTAACAATACCCGGCGTTGATAGAGGAACGACAACCCGCCAAAATCTTTGGAACAGCGTGGCACCATCCATCGTTGCGCTCTCTTCCAATTCCTTCGGCAGAGAGCTCATAAAACCGCCCAGAAGCATGAGATAAAATACGCTTTCCCCTAGGCTGGACAATAAAATTAAGCCTGTCAGGCTATTCGTTAATTCCAGTTCCCTCATAACCACGTACTGAGGAACGAGAGCATTTACACCAGGAAGAAATAAGGATAGCATAATCAAGCCCCAAATTACTTTTCTCCCCTTAAACTCCATACGTGTCAGCGCGTAAGAATTGAGCGTCGTGAAGAACATACCGAGTACCAAGCTTCCACCCACATAATAAAGGGTATTCAGAAGCGACTGGCCAAAACCGTATTGGTTCCAAGCCTTCGTATAGTTCTTCCACTGCAACTCCGTTGGCAGCGCCCAGATGTCCTGAAAAAATTCCGGATTGCTCTTCAGAGACTCATAGAAGACCCAAGCAAGCGGAAAGAGAATCGTCAGCGCCCATAAGAATAACAGAATGCGCCAGATGGCATCCATAAATGCATGCTTTTCTTTCAACCCTATCCCTCCGAACCCTTTAAATGAAAATTAAAACTCTACGTCTTTTTTCGGCAGAAACTTATCCGTTAGGACTTTTGCGGTTACTAATATAACAAATAGAATCATACCAATTGCGGAAGCATAGCCGTAGTTCCGATACTCCTCCCCAAAGGCCAGATTAAACATATACAAACCGATGACATCGGTGGACCCGTACGGCCCGCCATTTGTCAGGATGAGAATATTTTCGAAGCTCTTTAAGGTTCCAACGACTAAGAAAAGCACTGCAACCTTAACAATTGGCATAATAAGCGGCATCGTAATTTTAAATAATCGAGTCATATGATCCGCACCTTCAAGAATGGCTGCCTCGTATAATGATTTTGGTATAGCCAGCATCGCGTTAGCGAAGATGATCACATACAAAGCGACCCCACCCCATACCCAGGGCGGAATTACTGCTAAAATCGCAGTCCGTTCGTCACCAAGCCAATAAAAGTTTTTCATGTCGAAACCAAACAGTTCAATGATTCCATTTAATAAGCCATACGAGCCGTCATAAATAAACGCCCATAAGAGCGCGATAACAACCGTAGAGAGCACGTTAGGAAAGAAAAATAGCACTTTCAAAAATTTATTTTCACGATAGTTTTTATTCGAAATTAAATAACCAAGCAGCAGTGAAATGAACACAACAAACGTTGGGATAGCCAGCATAAATATAACGTTGTGTCCCAATGCACGCCATACATATTTGTCATTGAAAGCGGTAACGAAGTTATCGAACCCTACAAACTTTGGTTCTGTAAACCCATCCCAATCCAGAAAAGCATAATAAAGTGATAGTATATTCGGAAATAGCGTGAACAGTAAGTACCCTCCGAAGGGGGGGACAATGGCAACGAACAGAAAAATCCATTTTTGCGTGTTCTTTTTATCAAGACCCAGTCTTTGCAGCCAAGTGCGCTGTGTCTTTACTACAGTCGTATCAGACATGGGAGGACAGCTCCTATTCTACAAACTTAAGCGGCTGGTGCCGTTATTATTTTAAAAAAGCAAGCGGAGAGGAAGCCTCCCCGCTCGCTCGCAGCAAAACTGTTTATTTCTGCGCTTCTAGAGCCTTCGTCAGCAGTTTTTCTGCTTCTTCCAAAATTGGCATCGGATCTTGCTGACCCAGGACGAACTTGATTGTATTTTCATCCATTAGTTTCGTCGCTTGAGCAAAGTTTGGATCGGAAATACTAACAGACCTGCTTGCTTTATAAGCTCGTGCATTGTTTTCTGTGATGTATTTCAGAACAGCTTGTGCCGAGCTGGACAGGTTAACCGTTCTAGCAGCATCTACTGTCAGGTCACTGCGCATAGGTAAAGCGCCCGCTTTCTCAGCGATATATTGCTGATTGTCCAACGTCATCAGCTCAACGATAAATTCCTTTGCCCATTTCTTGTTCAGCTCAGGCTTGTTTGCCCAAATGTAATTGAAGTTTGTCGTTCCGCTTCTTACCCAAAGCGTCTGATCTGTGCTCTCTCTGAAAGGAACAATCATAAAGCCCCAGTCAAAGTCTGCCGGTGTCGCTTCCTTCATTTCATTCTCAACGTGGCTTCCTGTTGATACCATTGCTGCTTCTTTTTGAATAACCTGCATTTGAGATTGCGTATGAGACAAAGCTGGCAAGCCTTCAGCAAAATACCCTAGTTGTCCCAGTTCAAAAAGGCGATTCCAGTGTTCAACAACCTCTGTGCTCTTATACTGCGGGAGCGTAAAAGTTTTGTAGTTCTCAATATACTGGTCTGCGTGACCGCTCATGTCGGCAAGCTCAAATAATTTCGCTGCTCCGAAAGCCCAATCGACATAGTTCGGATGCATGCCTGGGAAGGTAATCGGAGCGATTCCATCCGCCTTAATATCCGCAAGCAGCTGCTTGAACTCATCCCATGTTTTCGGATTTTGGTTCCAGCCATGCTCATCAAACAACTTTTTATTGAAGAACAAGCCGCCGAAACTGCTGGACGCCGCGAATTCATACCTTTTTCCGTTGATCAAAGAGGTCGATTCGTACATGCCCGGCAGCGTGAGGTCTTTAACGGTTTTATCCGGTGCATCCGGAAGCTTCATATCCCAAATGCCATCCATTGGCTCAAGCTTACCCGCTTCCGCGAGGGATACAATTCCGCCCGCTGGCGTTGTGTTGAAGAGGTCGAACATCTCCTTATCATCGTTTGCGGAAATTTTAGTCGAGAGGATTGTTTTCATATCAGCTGAAGCTGTAATATCAAACGATACATTTGGATACTTCGCTGTAAAATTTTCAACTGCATGATCGAACCATTCGCGTCCGTATCCGCCAACGAAGAAGCCGACCTTCAAGGTAACCTTCTCATCCTTAGGAAGCCCATTTTCATATACAGCGACTTCTGCAGGCGCGTTGCTTGCTGCTGGTGCATTTGCAGCGTTGTTTGCGTTATTGCCACCGTTACTGCATGCTGCAATAACGCCCATTGCTATAACCAGACCAACGGATGCAAGCTTCTTAAACGTTTTGTTCATAAATCTTAAACCCCCTAATTAATAAATAAATTTGATTTATTCAACTTCTGAAGTTATTTTATCGGTCTTGTGTTATCTAACTGTCAAGAAATTATTAGGGTTACGTAAATTATTCCTGTTGAATAACCAAAACAAAAAATTCCTCAAAATTACCTGCAATGAGCGGGTAATCAAGGCCTTTCTCTTCTTTACTTACAGGTTAAGAAGCGGTCTGATAATTGGCGCAAGCGACTGCGCTATGCGAAGAAACCCTAAGTCGGTCGGATGTGTTCCGTCAACGGTAATTTCGCTGATGGAGTCCTCCCCGAGCAGATCGAAGCCATCTGCAAAATGGATATGGCTATCCCCTTCTGCCCGCCTCTGTTGAACGTTCTCAATCTGCACAAGTCTTCGGCGGTTAAACAGCTCCTGCCTCTCCTCATAGAAACGGTCGCCGTCATTGTGGATTTTGGAGACAATTAATATAGGAACTTCAGGGTGCCGCTCTCTTAATATGCTGATGAATACAGGCAACGTCCTTGCTATGTTCTCAGCTGCTCCAGTGTTGCCTTCATAATCTAGCACATAGAGCCCAGGGTCTTTAATATCCGCCATGATCTGAGCCAGCTCCGGTTCTCCTTTGCCGGAACCGGAAAAGCCGAGATTCACGAACGGCACCGGTAACGTGCGGCTGAGAATGTTGGAATAAGCCATGCCTGGTCTCGAAGCGCATCCGCCTTGTGTAACGGAGGTGCCATAAATGACAACGGGTCTATTGCTGTAATAGGAAGGAGGAGCACTGACAGCAGCATCCTCATCTATACCTATTAAGACCTCCTCCACGCCTTGATATAATGGAAAGTTCAAGGTTACAGCGAAATCTCTTTTGGTATTCCACCGAAACAGCTGTGCTTCATATTCTGTATTTTTATGGTTAAATTTGGTTGTGGAGATGTACTTTTGGTTGCCAGGATCCCCTAAATAGCAGTCAAAACCGCACTGCCCGCTTGCGGGCATATGGTACATATTCGCAGGCCCAGCTAGACGCACCTTAATAACTAACCGCGAAGTATTCGTTCGAAAACGAATCTGGCCTCCAGCAGTACAATAGGCAAGAGTATCGACTGCGGACGGCAAAGGCACCCCCGGATTAAGAGGGAGACGACGATAAACACCATCCTGGGCTAGCCATGGGAAGCCTACAATTTGAAAAGGAGGCTTCAGTGGAGAAAGCCACTGAAGCGGTTCTCCTTCAAACGTCTCCGGGCCATCGTTTTCACCTAGCAGGTTTATGTCGATTTCTTTCGATTGAACGGACATCTGTATCCACTCCTCTATATTTTTACGTCCAACCCATACCGTTTTTTACTCCATATCAAAAACATATTTCCGTATTGCTAGAGCAACCCCATCCTCACTATTGGAGGCGGTTATTGCACCCGCTATCGCTTTGACGTGCTCCTCGCCATTGGCCATAGCTACGCCAAGCCCTGCTGCTTGCAGCAGTTTGACGTCATTGTCACTGTCTCCCATAGCGATGACATCAGACATGGTGATGCCCAATATT
This sequence comes from Paenibacillus sp. LPE1-1-1.1, assembly GCF_040676435.1. Taxonomy (NCBI): domain Bacteria; kingdom Bacillati; phylum Bacillota; class Bacilli; order Caryophanales; family Paenibacillaceae; genus Paenibacillus; species Paenibacillus sp. LPE1-1-1.1. Next base: position 181,460 of record NZ_JBEGHY010000012.1, on the reverse strand, counting down.
TCACAAACCTCGCGTACTCCGCTTTCCTTGGTTACCCCATGAACGGAAATTTCAAGGTTAATCGGGGCTGACCGGGTGATCTCAAGCGTTCCCCAGCTCTCTAGCTCTTCCCTTATCTGTGCAAGCATCTTCACATCATGGCTGCCGATGCCGATCTTCATCCAATCCCGCTCGAACATCTCCGGCGTCCAGGCATCCTCGTTCGTCAAGCTTTCCACACTGTAGCCCCAATACCATTGACCCCGCTGTACGGCAATCTTGTGCAGTCGCCGAACAGTGTCCCGAGGCAGAAAGATACGCTTCCGCAGCCTCCCGGGGCCTTCCCAAATTTCCGCTCCGTTAAGAAGCACCATTGGAGAATCCAAGCCAAGCTCGCCCCAAAATGATTTGGCATTCTGCAAGCCTCTGCCGGTTGAGAACATAACCTTAACGCCGTGATCGACCGCGTAGCGGAGCCACTTTTTGGACTCATCAGAAATCCGTTTATCCTCCGTCAGAAGCGTTCCGTCCAGATCAAGGGCAATTAACTTATAGCCCGCCTTTACGGTATCCATAACACTCATCCTTTCACCGCTCCCATCGTAACTCCTTCCATTAGAAGCCTTTGGAACATGATGTAAATTATAATGGAAGGGACCATTGCAATCGTTACGCCAGCGAACAGCATCGGTAGCTTATAATCCCAGATATCATCCAACGGCTCAAGCTTCCCTGCTTTGGCGAGCGATACGATACCGGCTGATGAGGTCGTATTGAATTGATCAAACATATATTTGTCGTCGGCTGCAGAGATTTTGGTGGAAAGGATTGTTTTCATGTTAGCTGATGCGTTAATATCGATCGTTACATTTGTGTACCGAATAGCCAATATGCGGCCCTCTCAACCGCTAAGCCCCACCTCCTATAAGCATCTACCTTGCCTGCGATTTGTATCCGCTTTCAAACAATGCTTAAGAAGGAGCAGCCTCTTCGGCTCCACTTCCATCAACCAGCGGCATTTTGCTCTTTTCTGTTATTGACCGCGCTATTTGTCTTCAAGGCTTTCTCAATCCAAGGCAGTGTCAAACGGAATGCGCGAATCTCGAGGAAGGTTAACCGAAACTGCAGCGTCAGGATGCTGCGTATATCCCTTTTGGCATAGAAAATAGCCGGAATGCCAAGCTTCTTCATAATGTACTTCATTCGCCGAATATGAAATGAATTGGAGACAAGCACGCACGTGCTGAGTCCATGTTGCCTGAGGAGCTGTCTGCAGTTGACTACATTTTGCACCGTATTGCGTGACTTCATTTCTAAGATCAGCCTCTCTTCAGCAATGCCCTGCAGAACCAGGTAGTCCCGCATAAGCTCTGCCTCTGACCGGTCCGAGCCTACAGCTCCGCCGGAAAGCACCATATAGGAATAATCATATTGACGAAAGAGCTTTAGAGCCGTATCGAGCCGTTCCTTCAGAAGCGGATGAATACTGCCGTCATCGGAACGGTAACCGAGTACAATAAGAGCGTCGGCGCGTCCCTGTCTCAGGCTTGCTGTATGCATCCAACAAAAAAACGCAAGTGGAATGCAAAGTACAAACATGATGATTACAATTCCAGCTATCCACATTTACTATTCACGTTCCTCTTAAAGTAGGTTATAATAGGTGTAATATTAATAAATCAAATGACTTTATTAATATTCTACACAAACTGTATGTACTGTCAATCAAAAATTAATAAAGTGAGGGTTCCATTCGTGCACTCCTTAAAAAACACTAGCCACAAGCTGCTGAAATCCATCAACCAGCAAAAGGTACTTTATTTGATATTTTCTGAAGGGTCCATTTCGCGCGTTGAGCTGGCACATAAGACAGGCTTGAGCCAACAAACCGTAACCAATATCGTCAATCGCCTGCTGGAGGATGGTCTCGTGTTCGAAGGCGAGCATATGCCATTAGAAGCCGGCAGCGGCAGAAAGCGGGTTGCGCTCTCCGTCAACAGCTCCAGCCATTATGCATTAGGCATTGAAATCGCCGGCAAATATATCCGGGGCTGCGTCTATAACTTCCGCAATGAACGGCTGTCATCGACCAAGCGTTCCGTGGACAAGTACAAAAGTATAGACAACCTGCTTCAACTGCTGCATGAAGTCATTGACGAGCTGTTGGAGCAGGTTCCGGAGCTTGCCAAGACGAAAGGTATCGGGATCAGCGTACAAGGGCTGGCCGATTCGAAGCAGGGCATCCTGCTGCGTGTTCCAGGCCTCGGCTTCTTACAGCTTCCGCTCAAGTCACTGCTTGAGGAGAAGTATGAGTTGCCTGTCTATCTTGAGAATGATGCCAATTTATTAGCGGTTAATGAAAATATGAATGGCTGCCTTAGCGGTTCCACAGACAATATTACTTTGAAATTCGATTACGGAATCGGCGGGGCGATCTTTTCGGATACGCGGCTTATTTCCGGATCGACTTTCGTTGCAGGTGAATTCGGTCATTATAAAGCTTTCACAGGGCCGGAAGCTTATCCATGTCATTGCGGAGGAACAGGCTGCCTGACGACGTTGTTATCCATAAGCGGACTCCAATTTAACACAGGGCAAACGCTTGAAGCTTTCCAACAAGCCGTCAGATCAGGCGACGAGTCCATGCTTCATTTGCACGATACAATGATCAGAACCCTGGCTGTAGCCATCAGCAATTTGGTGACTTTTCTAAACCCTGGCCGCGTGCTGCTGACAGGTAGTGTATTAGAATCTTGGGGTAGTGATATCGTTTCGAAGCTGAAGGAGACGCTTATGGAAAGCGTTCCTATGACAAGCCGCGGCGTTGAACTTCTCTATATGGAGCAGATGCCGGATGAAACCCTTCTTGCAGCAGGCCTAGTACTCAAGCATGTGTTCGAAATTCCACTGGATGCGTTATCGTTATAAACGAGCGGTCGCAATACTGGCAAAAAACCTCCATACCAACTTTGGCATGGAGGTTAATTTTTGTCTTATCGATTAATTTTGCCGGCCGTTCCATAGCTGTATCAGCCTTTGTGTCTTCTCCTCTAAAAGCTGCTTGGCATCCTCTGACACAGATGAGGCTAATGCTTCATTCCGCAGATCCTTGAGAAAATCCTCCAGCTTCTTGACTGCTTGGTCATGCTGGCCTTTCTCCTTATGATGCTCCGCTTGCTTTAGAGAATTGCTCAATTGATTCGTAAGCGGACTTAACACCCCGCCTGAAGCGATCAACTGGTCAAGCGTTGCTTGAAGCGAAGGAAGGGTGATCAGTGTGCGGACAACCAGCTCTTCGCTCGGCGCTGACACAACCCCTGATTCATGCACCGCTATGACTTTAAAACGATACTCCGTATCCGGCTCAAGGCCTCCAGCCGCATAAACGGATTCCGTAACCGTCGCAGCTTCAGCACCATTGACGGAAATACGATAAGCCACCGCTCCGCCGTCGCTCGGGAAGACTGGATTCCAGCTTACCAATGCTCCTGCCGCATCAATGTCAGCTGCCTTCAGCCCTGACGGAGCAGGAACGACGAGACGCGTGCGGAAGCTCGTCAGCTCTGACGCTTTAAGTCCGCCGAACGCATCCTCTGCAACCGCATACCAATAATAGGTCTGGCTTCCGGCAAGCCCGCTCCATGTCATCTGCACGGTATCCCCGCTTGCAGCTTGAACGGTGCTTCCGATTGCCTCATCCGAATAGATCCGCACCTCCATCATATCGGTAGCGACTCGTTTTACTTGAGGCTCAAGATCCATCTTAAGTGACCACTCGTCCCTTTGAGGCTCATAGTAATTATAATCATCAAGTACAGGTGAATATGTGTTGACGTACACTTGACCCGTTTCCGTATTGAAGTGGAACAGCTTCAAATAGCCGGAGCCGCCGGTAACGCCGTCTTCAATTCCTTGGTAATCATTAAGAATTTGGTGCACATAGCGATCAGCCGTTCCGTCGTTATTGTCGTCCAGCGCATCGGTTTTTACCGAGCTGCCGGTATAGTGGCCGCTAATGACCATGACAACGTTCGGGTTAGGTATAACTACGCCGTTATAAATCATTTCTCCTGTTGCGGAACGAGTCGCATTCGCCTTCATGTATTCGTGGAACACGAGTATCGCTTTTCGTTCCGGATGTTGCTGCAGCACCTCGTTCATCCAGTTCATATCTTCCTCATTAACGCCCCAGCCCATGTAGACGAAAATATAGTCATTGCCGCTCGCTGAGATCAAGTCGTAATGACCGCGATTGTCCTTATAGGATTCACCATAGAAAGGTTTATCCTCGAAGCGTGCCTTGCCAAAATACTGCGAAAACGCCGAGTAATCCGGTACCGAGTTTGCTCCTCCATCAAATACATCATGATTCCCGGCTACTACTCCGTAAGGAATGTCAGCATCTTCAAGCACCTTCATGTACTTATTCGCCCGGTCCCACTGATCCATGTTAGCTGAGAAATTAACGATATCACCAACGTGCGCCACGTAGCGAATATTCATCGCTTCCTTATTGTCTCGAATCCAATCGACCTGAGCTTGGAAGTATTCAGGTAAAATTTCCGCATAAAGCTGCGTATCAGGCATGGCTACAAACGTATAGTCGTAATCATCCGGTCCCGGAATCAGGTCCTGAATAAGCGCTTGAACCCGGCCGTTACTAACATATTCAGCGGCTTGTACGGAAGCAGCCAATGTGAAGTCCTCCTCTGAAAGGGCAACCATCGATGCGAGCGGCTTCCATTCGCCCGACCGATAATTCCAGGCGTACAGGCTTACTTTCCGTCCTTCAAGCGAGTGTCCTTCCCAATAGAGTTCGATAAGATCACCCGCTCCAACATCGGGGCCAACTTCCACCTCGAACCTTTGATAAGGGAATTGCAGGGTTGCATCAATTGTTACGTACTCATTGTCTGAAGCGGCTAGTTTAGCTTTCTCGCTTTCTGACAGCAGCGCGTCGCCCGGGGAAACGAGCGTAAGCGGCGGCTCTCTGTCTACAGCATTGGCATAAGCTGTTACAGCTTCACTTCCTGCGCTAATCTGCTTCCCTTGGTAGAAGGTGACCTGCATGGAATCACCTGCAGGGTCCTGTACCTTCGCCTGCAGCACGGCATCCGTATCGACATCTGTCGTTCCATTTGCAGGTGCTTGCGGTACCGGTTTATACGGATGCTCCTCTGACGTAACGAAATGGACTGTTTTCTCCATAGTCTGTCCCGCTGCATCTGTCGCTTTCATATACAGCACATGCTCCCCTGCATCCAGTACAGCTGAAGATGCCGAATAGGGTACTTGAATAGCAGCCCCATCCAAAGTCACCAAGAATGATGAGATGGCCGATACAGTATCATTCGCCTCCGCAGTTATCATGAAACTGCCCTTGTATGACTGGCCCTCTGTCATATTGCTCGTAATGACCGGACCATTATTGTCTACGAGTACATTAGCGACAGCACTCTGGCCATTCGCTGACGCCAGCGTCACTTTCCTCGGTCCATCCGCAGCTTCTGTCGTATCCCAACGATAGGAGACCGCATTCCACTTATCTTCCGGTAAAGCAAACTCGAAATAAACAATCGGCAGGAAGCGCCCGTTATCCCCCATATCAAACTTAAGCGAAGGACTCGCATACTTAGGGTCCCTCAGCTCTGTGCCGTCAGCAAGCACAAGCCGGACGTTGCGGATATCAAAGTCATCCAGGCCGCCCTCCGGCGCATGCTCGTAGTAGGCTCTGTTCACCGAGCCCGCCCGGATGGCGATTCGATTCGGCGATGTCGAACGGAACAGCTCCGGCCTGACCGGAACAGCAATCGTTGTGTAGTTCGTCGTGCCAAGCGGAATCATGCTTAACTCCTCACGGCCAACTGTCACATAATTCCTCCCGTTGTCAATTCCATTAGCTTCAAAGACGAAGTACGAAGGCTTGTCCATCGCCTTCTCGATACCTGAAGTCTCCACCCACCCGCTCTCTGGAATGTCGTAGTTGAAATTGACGATTGGCAAGAACCTGCCGTCATCCCCCATATCAAAATTAGCCGCAGGTGCGTATTGCGGGTCCCGCAGCACTGTACCGTCAGCTAAAATAAGCCGTACGTTTTGGATATTATAGTCATCCAGATCCAGCGTCTCTGGAGCTTCCTCATAATAAGGCCGATTAGTCGAGCCAGCCTGAACGGTTATGGTGTTCACTTGCCCATATTTAAATAGACCCGGACTGACCGGTATTTGAACCGTTACATAGCCGGTCGTGTTGTGCGGGATGATTTGCACAATATCCCCATCAACCGTAATCGCATTTTGTCCGGCGTTAATACCACTGGCTTCAAACGTAAAAAAAGCTATGCCGTCTAAACCCATTTTCGTTCCGGCGCCTTCGATGGATAACGTCAGGTCATTCGGCGAAATACCGTTGCCCGAAGCAACGACAACCTTCTCTCCGGATATGACGTTACCGTCTTTTAGATTCAACGCCGGTACGTTTTGCTCTCCTAGAAGCGATAGCTGCGCATAGCTTGTCTCGGTCACATTCGTACCGTCGGATACCCTGAAGAAATAGTCTATCTTCGTGCTGCCGTACCATTCCGTAAAATCCAGAGAATGCCGGAACAAACCGTCCTTGCCCCTGGCAATATGGGAAGACTTATAGACCTGATCCCGGGCCTTTTTATAATGAAGCACTACCGATGTGAGCAATCGGTCATCATTTGCTTCCGCAACGAATTCGATCGGATGGTTTAAGTCGGGAGCGGCTGTGCTCGTCATATTCCGGACGGTCGGCTCAACGAAGTCCGTTTGAATCGAAACAGGCTGTGCCGGAGCTTGTCCAGGCTCGAGACTGCCCGGTGTTCCTCGCACTACCTTAGAACTCAGCAGTTTCGCCTCGAGACTCCCAGTGTCTGGAATAGTATAGAGAATGCCCATATCCGGCTTCGTATCCACGACACCTTTGTTGTAGCTGGCTGTCACAATATCCTGCCCCGTGCTGGTCGCTATCGCAATCGTGCGCTGACGCAAGTCATTCATCCCGCTGGGGATCCGGATAATGTTTACATTCTCGATAAGATTTGTACCGTAGTTCGCATTGAATTCGCCGACTGTCCGGTTTGGCGTATCTGCTGTTGTCATCCCCCAAAGCACTAATGTTTGCTGCGGAGGTATAATAACTGATGCGTAAGGCCTCCAGTGCAGATCATCGTCTGGGGCTCCCGGGTATCGGTAAATAATCATATAATCTCCAAAGTTGATCGGCTGATCGGTATTGTTGTACACCTCTACATATTCGTAGGCGTCCTCATCGCCAACATTCGTGGAATCAGGAACAAGTTCTGTTATGAGCAATGTTGGAGGTGTATCAGAGCTCTGTACCCCAGACGTATCAGCTGCAGCATAACCTATTGGAAGCAAAGAAACCCCTAGCATGACTGCCGTTAACAAAAAAGATAAACGATACCTCCATCTTTTTGCTGCCATTAATCCCTTCATCTCCTCTTTTATTCATTTCGCCTCGATTCTGGATGCAATTGCGTTAATACCAAAATTCGATAAGTAAAATTTGCCTGCTCATCACCACCTTTTAGAAGTCCGGCCAATAGGAAAGAAAGAGAAAAATGCCAGATAACCTTTTATTTATTAATCCATTTGATGTATTAATTTAATTTTTCGCTCTTTTTATTTAAATTCCTTTTTTATCAAGCCATTGTTACAAAAACTTATAAGAACAAATCCCCTGATGGTCAAAGTAAAATATAAAAAAGATCCCCATCTATCGACGAGGATCTCTTATAGAGATATTTGTTACAGGTGCGCTTTCTGCCCTTTCACTTTTTACCCGTTCTGCACACCTGCATCCGCTTCAAGCCATTGAATAACATCCTGTTGATTTTCTAACGAGACACCGTGATAAACTGCTCCTTGACTGTTCAACTATTGTTACCCGTTAGCTCAATTCTCCATTCCTTTAACATCCATAAATATCTAAACTGAATTAATTCTTTACCTCTACTTATTAATCTCTCTGCTCCATCACGAACAAAGCCTTGCTTTTCATAAAAGCGGATTGCATTGTGGTTTTCCCTTAACACCCAGATTGCTACTGTAGTGCATCCAAAAGCTTTTAATCTCTCTATACCCCATTTTAGGAGCGTCTTTCCAAGGCCAATGCCTCTATATTTTTGAAGCAGGTAAATTGCCGTTATTTCTCCGCTGTGGCTTTGTATATCATCGTCACTACAAGCTTTTAATACAATACAACCCACAGTTTTTTTATCAATAAGCGCAATAGCTACAAGTTCTTCTCCTTGTGTAAGAACTGTATGAAAATACTCCTCTCTAACATTGGGGGTGACTTGATTAAGGTATTCATCGGGAATTATCCCTTGATAAGCATTGCGGTATGCCTCAGAGTGGACAAGACCTAGCTCTTGGATATCCTCCAGTTGAGCCCAGCGTATTTCAACCATATAACTTCTCCTTGAACCAGATATTAATAGTAAATTTCGCCAAAGTTTCTCAAGTTCCTTTTTCGAATATTCTGTCCGTTACTTCAATGAAAAAAGAGGAACTGCATCGCTGCTAGCTCCTCCACTATCATTACCCGTTAGCTTAATAAATGCCGAAAATCCCCTTCACTATCGCACCCCGAGTCCTATATCAATCGCCAATATAGAAGATACAGTGGAACAAAGCGACGAAAAATTCCGGTTCTTGGATTGGGCATGCAGCTTCGATCTCCAACTGTGTCTTGAACCATTCCGTCGGTTTCATCTTCCACCTGGCCAACTCCTCGCCTGCCTGTAAAAACTTAGCCCAATCTAACACTTCTTTCTTCAACACGTATTCATGATTCAGATGTGTAATTTTAAATTCTGGGGCGAACTTTTGCCATGTCGTATAAGTAACACGGTAGGTGGCTTGTGTATTACAATGCTGAACGACATACTCTGGTCTCCCGAACCATGGCGTCGTTTTTTTGCATTGAAAAACCGGTAGACCATCCGTAGAGTATACGTTTACCTGAGCGGACCAAGCAATATCGAACACATAATTGCACACTCTTGCTACGGCGTTCGGATAAACTCTCTGGTACGTACAAACCACATTTCCTTCCTCGTCCGTTACCTCAATACGTTTAGTCGAGGGCTTCAGCTTTGGCGGAACGTAGGTATACCTCTTCATTGGCGCACTTCCCTCCTTTTGCATCAAAGTCCGATAATGCGAATGAGGTTGCGGAATGACCTACGGTAGCTCAAGATGTGTTATTGAACTCTTAGTACCCGTTAGTTCAACAAGATAGGCGAAGATGCTACCTCTGCGCTATTTTCTGGAATTGCATATTACAGTAGTGCCAACGACTAGCGTAACTGCAATGACCACAATAATAAATGCAGTTTCTTCTATGTCGTGAACCTGATGAATTAAATTAGCAAAGTACAGTAGTTCAATTAATAAGATAATTATCCAGATTCCTAAATAACGATTGAGATTGATTTTTAACACCTCCTATTGAGACGGAAGCCATTAAACCGAATGCCTTTCTCGTTAAGCTATCGTTACCCGCTAGCTTAATCTCACACCTACTTGGTGTTCCTCAACCCAAGTTCTGATATTGGAAAATAAGTTGGCTGGAAAAGTATAATTATACGTGTTTGCGACTTCAGAAGATAATCGACAGAATAACTCAAACGATAAGGTTAATGCTTTCCAACTGCTCTTTTGATCGTATCCCCCAAAAGAAAGCTTCAAATCGTCTATTACATCTTTATCAGCCCATTCTTTGATAAACCTTCCTGCATGCCATGTATCAAATGTCGCTCCATGTGAGGCTTTTGCATGCCATTCTATCATTTGTAGCAGTAACTGTTTACAGTCTTTATCTCTTTGGTTGACTACCCAAAATTCATTACGTAAAATTTGCTTTGCCACGTACAGACTGGCAAAACAAAACATACTAACAACCTGCAAAAAAGCCTCTTGTGAAATGGGATTATTCCCAGGGGCAATTATGGTTTGAGGTACTAGCTTGTGTCCCTTTCCCGTCTTATCAAGTAGAATCTTGACACCACGATGAAAGCCTTGGGGAATCTGGTCTAGATTAATTGAACGTTCCAAATCCGAAATATGACGAAATAAAAAGTCAACTTGCAAACCTTGATCAAATAGAACGATTTTCTCAGGATCCCCATCAACGGTTCGAAACATAAAGTTTGTCCAGACCGTACCGATTTGTAGTAACCATTCGTCATTTTGAAGATAGTAATCTGGATTAGTTGAAAAGATGACTAGATCTAAATCGGAATATTCGTCAAACGGCTTGTCCAGTCTTGCTCTTGATCCAACTATGTAGATCGTGATTATCTCCTCATTACTAAGTCCCCAGTTAGATATACGCTCTTCAAGAATCTCATATAGATCACTACTCATTGTTCTCCCCCCAGAGTATGGTTACATGCCCATGTTAGCATATTGAGCTATGTACCATCCAACAAATTTTCCTAAACGATTGTTGAGTTAAACTGCCCGTTAGCTTAATGAAGCGCCGCCAGTTTAATACTTTATTTTCTAAGTCTACTTCAGTACAATAATTTATTTTCATTGGACTTTATATGCCCACTTGAACAGTGTAAATGTACAGGTGGGTTAATCTCGTGTCACAACATATAAGAATTCATAATCTACAAACGTATTAACGATAACCACGTCAATTAATTATAAAGGAACTCCGTTCCTAGGATAATAATTAAGGGGGCTGTAAATGAAGCAGGAAAGAAGGAGGCAACAGTGGGTTGCAGAAAAAAGTAAAGTAAGTCGGGGGACGATTAGTCAACTTGCTATAGATGATGGAAGGTTACCAGCATACAAGAATGCAATAAAAGTAATAAAAGTTCTACGGGAAATAGATCCTTCAATTCGAGCTGATCAATTTTGGGATATATGAAGCCATTGATTGAGAGCAGCAAAATGATTTTTCCGGAACATGTAGTGCGAATTAATGATAGGGGCCATTGGAACTATCCTGCCCTTTACTTCAACAACAAACCAGCAGCGGATCTCTGATCTGCTGCCGGTTTGTTGTTTCATATTCTTCTGAACTAAGGATTAGGATGACTTTCCAGAAAGTGTGGAACTGCCGGCAGGCCAGGTCGAGAGCGCTTGCTCAACAACAGCCTCTAACATGTCCCGACTGAAGCCGGCCTTGGCTTGAACAGCCATACCGTGGAGCACCGTCAGCACGAATACAGCTAACGCAGCACAGTTAGTAGTCTCCGGCAGATCTCCCTCTTGCTTTGCCCGTTCGAAGCGATTGCGCAGCGACGCTTCTCCGTCTGCACGCGCATCGATCAAGGCACGCCGAATAGGTTCGGTATCGTCCGTACCAGCCAAGGCGCCGTGGACACCTAGACATCCTTTGCGATCCGGGTAACGAGTATTTAATTCGGCCGCTCTAAGGAGGATGTGTGCGGCCACCTCCCGCGAGGTCGGCAGCTCCAGCGCCACCGGGATGAAATCCAGGTACTGCTCATAATAGCGCGCCAGAACTCGGCGGAACAACGCTTCCTTGTTGCCAAATGCCGAATAGAGCGCGGGTCGTTCGACACCAGTGGCCTGCGTCAGGTCGGTGTACGACACGCCCTCGTAGCCTTTACTCCAAAACACGCATAGCGCCGCGTCCAGTGCTTGATCCACATCGAATTCGCGCTTACGTCCCATCAGTCAGATCACCTCGCTTTTTTTGTAACGGCCGATATTAAAAAGGTTCATGTCCAATTTTCATACTATACGTTATCGTAACACACGTTACAGATCGCTGCCAGTCCATCGGGCAAGGACCTGCGGCAGCGCACGACGGCGAAATACTCGGCCGTCTGGATCTTGTGTCACACATCAGGCGCCAAACCCGGCCCGAGCTGATGGCCAATCTTGCCAGAGCGCGACGCATCATCCTAACGTGACGCCACCTGACGTCCCTGCAATTGACCCATTGACAGTGCGCGATAAAATGTATAAAACAACTTAACGTAATGATCGTTATGATATATTGACGGCGAGCGACAAAATGTATAATATAAATTAACGTAATGATCGTTATGATATTTCGCCGATCACCAGGGCGAGGGTGTCCAGCGACGTACAAAGAGGTTATTTTCATCTGAAATCATTATAGGAGGTTTTTTCATGCAGAAATCATTGAAGGGCAAGGTCGTCCTCATTACGGGCGGCTCACGCGGCCTTGGCGCCGCTACGGCGGAAGCGTTTGCCGATCACGGAGCAGATGTTGCGATCAGCTACGCGGCTTCGGCCGAAAAGGCGGAGGCTGTCGTAGAGAAGCTGAAGGCCAAGGGGGTTCGTGCATTGGCAATCAAAAGCGACCAAGCGGACCTTTCTTCCGCCAAGCCACTAATTAACTCGGTGATTGCCGAATTCGGCAAGCTCGACATCCTCGTGAACAACGCCGGCATCGCGATCCAGGGCCAAATGGTAGATGATCCCGGCTTCGACGAAGAAAAATACAATCGTCAGTGGCAAGTCAATGTCATGGGATCGATCGCCAATACCCGCGCGGCGGCGCCCAAACTGGCGGACGGAGGTCGCATTATTTTTATCGGCTCTCGGCTCGGCGATTACGTACCCTTTAGAGGAGTCGCCGACTACGCCGGAACAAAGGCAGCGCTCGCAGGATATGCGAGGGGCATCGCGCGCGACCTCGGTCCCCGTAATATCACTGTAAATGTCGTGCAGCCGGGCGTCATGCCTACGGACATGAACAAGGATGTGGCTGATCATCTTCCACCCCTTGAAACCATCTTGGACATGCATGCGATCCGTCGCATTGCAACCCTTGAAGAGGTGGCAGAAGCCGTCTGCTTCCTCGCTGGACCACATGGGGGCTACATCACCGGTGAGACCATCAATATGGCCGGTGGTATCGGAAACTAAGGCCGTCCGGAGCAGGTGCCCATGCATGGGCACCTGCCTAGCTTTCTGACGTGCGCTAGTCGTGATCGCAGTCAACCGACCAAGAAGTGTATTGAGATCTTTGAACCTACCAATCTGATGCAGCGAAGCACTCGGCATCGGTATGTCAAAGATCGGACCGATAAAGAGCAATGCTTCTAAATTAAAAATATGTATTTAAAGGAGAAAATATATGACTAGAAAATTCAGTGCAAAGTCAACTGCCGATCAGGTGCTTTCCGGCATTGATCTCAAAGGATATCGTCTTCTCATTACGGGTGTATCATCGGGCATTGGCCTCGAAACCGTCCGTTCACTGGTCTCTCACGGCGCCAGCGTCGTCGGCACGGTCAGGGATCTAGCAAAAGCCGAGGCAGCCACTGCATCACTCCTTGACGCCGCGGCGCGAGGAGGCGGCAACCTAGAGTTGATCGAGCTCGATCTCGCATCCTTGCAAAGCGTTCGCGCATGCGCGGATAAGCTGTTTGCCGACGGTCAGCGGTTCGAGGCCATCATCGCCAACGCTGGCATCATGGCAACCCCGTTCGGTCGGACGGCCGACGGCTTCGAAGTCCAGTTCGGGACGAATTATCTTGGTCATTTCGCTTTGATTAATCGGATCGAGCCGCTGCTCGTCGATAACGGGCGCTTGGTGGTGCTATCGTCCCAAGCTCATCGCGCCGCCGATGTTGACTTGGACGATCCGAATTTCGAGCAACAGGCATACGACCCATTTGTCGCCTATGGCCGATCGAAAACGGCCACTACTCTCTTCGCAGTGGAATTAGATAAGCGGTATCGCAATCGTGGCATCCGAGCTGCCTCGGTGATGCCCGGGAATAGTCTTACCGATCTCCCGCGCCATTTCTCGCAGGAAGACTTGCAGGGTCTTTTCGAGACCGTTGGCAAAGCTCGCGCCGAAGCAGGTCTTCTGCCAGCGGAGTTCAAAGAAATCGCGCAGGCAGCCGCAACTTCGGTCTGGGCAGCAGTCGTGGCTGACAAAGAAGAAATCGGCGGACGCTATCTCGAAGATTGTGCGGTCGCGCCGATTGATGACACGCCTAACCCGTTTGCCGACGGCGTAAGGTCGTATGCGCTCGACGCTAACAAAGCCGAGCGGCTTTGGGCGAAAAGCGAGGAAATGGTAGGCGCGAAAGGTACGTACTCATGACAGTAGTCGGCATCATTGGCGCGGGCGAGGTCGGCAGCCAGATCGCGCGTGCGGCGATCGCGAACGGGTATGAGGTCGTCATTGCCAATTCACGAGGAACCAAGACGTTGAAGGACCTCATTGACGAGCTCGGGCCGTCAGCGCGCGCCGCGACTGCGGCCGGCGCTGCCGAGGCTGGTGACTTCGTCGTCGTGGCCGTCCCCCTCAAGCTGGTCAACGACATGCCTGTGGAGCAGCTCGCGGGCAAGATCGTGCTCGACACGAACAACTACATGCCTTGGCGCGATGGCCATTTCCCCGTGATCGACTTTGGTGAGAAGACAGTTCATGAGCTCCGGCAGAAGCACCTTCGTACCTCGAAGGTGGCGAAGGCCTTCACCCACATCCAAGCGTCCCGCCTCTTCATTTCGAGCAGACCAGCTGGCGCCCCCGACCGCCATGCGTTGTCGGTCTCGAGCAACTTTCCTGAGGCCACGGAACTCGTGACGCGGCTGTACGACCAGTTCGGTTTCGATACTGTCGACAACAGTCCGCTCAGCGAGTCATGGCGCAGCGGTCCCGGCCAGCCAGCTTGGGCTGCGCACGCGCACCAGACTCGTGCTGAGCTGATCGCCAATCTCGCCAGGGCGCGACGGATCATCTTGGCGTGAGTGAAGACCCCCATCACGACCCGCAGGACACTATCTCGAAGATTGCGCGGTCGCGCCGATCGATGACACGACCAACCCGTTTGCCGACGGCGTAAGGTCGTATGCGCTCGACGCTAGCTTTGGGCGAAAAACGAGGAATTGATAAGCGTTGCGTCGTGAAGGTTGTCGCGCACACGGTAAGTTGATCGCCCTGATTTACTGAATGCGCTGACGATCCATTCTCACCCCATTTTTTGGCTGAACTGCCGAAAGTAGGGTGAGAAATGTACGCTAAGAACGTGCTAAAGACATCAATACATGAATAGGGCCTTAAGCTAAGGCTGACTAAACGAGAGCCAGGCGGTCAACAATTCCAAATCTTTAAATTCTGCACTTCTTAAATGAAGTTTCATTAGTACATCGTCCTTAAAGTACGATTGGCTTCGGTCTGTCGTATAACTTCTTTTTTACGAACTTCGTAAAATCCATACTCCATGAAGTGTTCGCGAAATGATTAAACTATCCTGCCCGTTAGCTTAACAAAGAAATGGAGCAGCTGCCGTAGCAAACTGCTCCTTGATATTGTTCTACTATCGTTCTCCGTTAGCTTGAAGGCATCTGCCACTTTCAATCACTTATTAATTTTATGTGCAATAGCTTTTCCATAAATATTTTTATAAGAGGTTCCATAAGCAACAGCTTCAGTGGGTTTAATGCCTGGAATTAAGTAAAGTTTTGTTCCATTTGGAAAATAAGAAGTTGAATTGTTTGGTTCTATAAGACTTATTGGACTATAAATTATTTCACCAAGAAAATCACCAACATTTGAAACATTATATGATGTGATTCTGTATAAACGGTTATTCCATTTCAACATCGGATAAGGAAACGATTTGAAAACATGATATTCAACAACAGGTTTTTTATCTTGTTTTTGAATTTTATTTTGAATAGAACTTCGAGTCATAATACATGTAAGTAATATGACTACAAGAATAGTCCTTCTCATATGACGCACCTCACCAATGGGATACTTTACTTTTCCCCAATCAATGAAAAAGATGCGATGGTGATTTATCAATTCAGCCTGTTTTCATTGAACTATCGTTTCCCGTTAGCGTAACGATGGTTCAATAATTTTCGAGTTCCTGCATTATATCATTCAGCAGCACGTGAACCTCAAGAACTGCGGAATCATCTCTGTTCCAAAATATGGAAGGTTTATGCTGTGCTTCCTCAATACCAGGTAACCAGTCATTAATAAACTCGTCCAATGAGATACTCTGTGCGTTATAATTAGACCAATCTTCAAAGGCACAATACTCTGCAAACTCTTTCTTTGGCCAAAATGGAATAAGCAATTTCCCGTTAATGTCTGAAGTGATTACCCAACCGTCATCATACAATCCCCAAACTTCTTCAGAGTCAGCAATCTTCTTTATAAAGTACTCATATCGAATATTCGCGGGAAGCTTGATGACGGCTTCGAATTCTTTCTGATTCAAGATATCTTCTCCTTAATAATAGAACTAAAGTATCCCGTTAGCGTAATAAATCTTGCCGAATGGCTCGATGCTCTCATAATCTCCCCCATTCTCTTTCAATATTATCAGACGCTTTTCTTGTTTCCTTACCCATATATTTATAAGCAATTTCTAGTATTTCCTTTTCGTCCCCAAGCCTCTCTAGAATAGTGCAAGACAAAACTTCTTTAACTAAAGTATCCCCCTTTAATTCCATCCTCTCATAAAATTCAAACAATCGTACTAGTAACTCGGTTTCTATATCTTTTCTTAGTAATCGGATTAAATAATCATTTAAGTCACCAAAAAACACATGGTTAAGAACTTCTTTAAATTTTGCTTCGTGTTCAATAAGGTTAAGCCTGAATTTTGGGAATTCATTAACAAATATTTTTGAAAGTTCATTAAATTTCAAACCTAACCCACCTTCTTAAAAGTCTAATATCTTGTTCTTTAATGGTGGTTTTATTGCTTCCACCGATTTCTTCTAACATCTTTTTCGCGAAGTTATTAAACTATCCTGCCCGTTAGCTTAATGCCAGTGGCCAGTCTACAACTTTATTTTCATCAGACAAAATGAGCAGGCCACCCATTCAGCCACCGTCCACATTTTCTCTTCCGTCAGCTTGCCACCGATTTATTAATGATTCCTGTCCGTTGCCTTTATATCCATGAAAAAAGACAACCCGTTATGACGGGCTGCCTAATTTTCATTGCCTCGACAACTACCGGCTAAACGCGGGCAATCAATCGCATCAGCATTTCTACCTTCGGAATCTGATAATCGTCAGTTCCATTCGAATTAATGACCATAATGCCGGAGAGGACGGATAAATAACAGGAAATCAGTTCCCGCGGATCTTCATTCATGAGTTCTCCAGCCTGCTGGCCCGCTTGGAATAACGGCAGCAGCTTGTCGATAAAATTGTCCATGGGATACTGCTCAAGCAGCTGCTTCACCTGTTCGGGAACCCCGTCGGAGGTGCGTGCCTGGTGGATGAGCATGAAGTACGGAGCACCTTTCTCATCGAGAATCTCTGACGAGAGCGCCTTGATTTTCTCGATCGGCGTTCCCGGCAAGGCATAGACGCTTCTCATCGCCTCATCGGTCCCGGCCATCGCGTCTTGGACGAGCATCGTAAACAACTCGTCTTTCGATTTGAAATAATGATAGAGCAGGCCATTGCTGATGCCTGCGGCTTCCGCGATCATGCTCATTTTCGCGCTAAGGATGCCTTTCCGGGCAAACACATAGATGGCCGCCGCTTTTATTTGTTCTCTTCGTTCGTCATGGATTTGCTGTAGTTGTGTATCGTTTAACGGTGCCAACGCCTTGCACTCCTTTTCCGAGGGACATCGCTGTCTTCTTATCAGTATAGCAAATCCGGATTGCCTAGCGTGAGGTTAAACCTCCGGAAAGGAGCTTTCGGCGAATCGGGGAAGCCGCTCCTCCAGAATCTCCTCGATTGACCGACCATCTCCCTCTTGAAGCCCGGCGAGCAGCCGCTGCCCTTCATCCGATGCGGATAGAACGTGAAGGGCGGTGTGCGGGTTGAGAATGTGGCGAGGGGATAAGGACAGCGTGTTCACCGCCCAATAGAGTCCGTAAAGCTGCCAATCGGGCTTGCTCATCGCGTGCTTGAGAAGCAACTCCATATATTCCCGGCTGAACGCATGGCCCGCGCTCGCGTCGTAGCCCTCGTATTCGACGTTTGCCCATCGCAAATCAGCGGTGCAATTTAACCAGAAGGCCGGTTCAATCGCGTCCTTGATGTGACGAAGCACACCGTGCTCCCAATCAGCCTGCAAGCCAGCGGCCCGATCGCGCAGGCAGCTCTCCAGAATTTCGGCAGAAACTGCAGCGACCGTCATGCCTTGGCCGAAGATGGGATCATATATGCAGTAGGCGTCTCCCAGGACGAGCAATCCTGTAGGCCAGCGGGACATCTGCTCATAGCGATGGCAGTACAACTCCGGAACGCGGAAGCCGCGGGGAGAGGAGATTGGCTCCAAATCGCGCACGATGTCCGCTATGATCGGGCTCGGAAGCTGCTTTACAGCCAGTTCGAACTCATCAGGATCTGTTGGCGGATAGTTTCCGCCTGGACGGTAGAGGAGCACTTCGGCCACCTGGTTCTCGATAAAAGAGAATACACCCGTGTACGTGTTGCTCGCTGGCTGGCCTTGGAGGTTAATAACCTCCCATTGATCGACCAAGTGAGAAAGATGGGCAGGCACCTTATACCGGCGTGTGCTATACCCGAGCGACACCTTGAGCAGATCCGGCTGGGGAACTTTGTATCCGAGAACCGTCAGCCATTCCGACAGCTTCGAGGAGCGTCCACTTGTATCGATGACCAGATCGGCAGCGAGTATTACAGCCTGCGACGATTGATCCCGATCTCTGGCCTGAACGCCGGTAACGGCAGCGTGATCCGGAGTGGTGATGAGCCCGGTCACATCGTGGCGGGGCAGAAAACGCACATTCGGAATGGCCTTCACACGCGCCCGGATGGCCCACTCCAGTACCGCTCGGCTGAATTTGATATCGTCGCGGTCATACTTTCCTTCGAGCGTCCCGTGCTGGTTCATGAAGTATATCGTTTTGCCCAGCGAGGAGGGGGAGCCGAGCGCCGTCAAATCGTGTTCATATCCTGGGAAGAGCCGGTCCGTGATTGATTTTCCGCGCGTTGTGAAGCGATGCGGATGAAACGCCTGCGGAGTTCCGGGGCGAATGTCCGGGCGTTCGGGAAAGCCATCTTTCTCGACGATGAGCACCTCTTCGTAATAATCCGAAAGTACACGTGCAGTCATCAATCCCGCCATACCCCCACCAATAACGATTGCCTTGCTTTCATTAGGTTGAGTATACATGATTCATTCCTCCTCGTTTTGGTTCGATTCATTCAACAATGGAGCAAAAAAAGAGCTCCCAATAAAGACTACTTAATAAGAATACTTAACTCGGATTCTCCGCAATGCACAGTCTCAAACTCGCTTTTATTTTAGATTGAACCGTTCAGTCAACGATATTATGTCACTGCTTCTAATTTTTGTCAATCGGTTTTCCGCACGAAAACCGCCCATTTGAGCGCAACGACGGCAGCCGAACTTTCTAACCAGCTGCCGTCGTGTCATCATTGAGCAATAGTTCCCCGTTAGTTCAACGACATATACTGAAATTAGGAAAAAAAGCCAAGCAAACTTTCACTTTATTGAATTTGAACCCTTATGTATAGTTGATTTAGAGGTATAACTGAATCGTGCAGGATATTTCATTATATGACAAGGAAGGGGTGAATTCAGAATGTTTGGAATGTTGGGTATATCTGGTCTGTCGCTTTTGCTTGTGGCGTTTTTTACACCACTACTCATTTGGGGGCTACGCAACCTGAAGCTAACGCAGCCCATACGGTCTGAGTTACCCCCTGATCATCAAGCCAAGCAAGGGACTCCACTGATGGCTGGCCTCATTTTGCTTATCGGTGTGGTAACATCTCTACAATTTCACCCTGCACCATTGATGATCTTTTTGTGCGTTACGTTTCTCTTATTCTGTTCTATTGGTTTTATGGATGATCTCAAAAAGGCAGCGTGGCAAGATCCATCAGGCATCTCCGGACGGACAAAACTTGTGTTTCAATTCGCATTTACCGGTATTCTGCTTATCACTTTGTTCCATTCGTTTACGCTGACGAGCGATATTTCGTTGTTCAATGGTTTTCAGCTACACTTGCCCGTTTACGTGTACATAGCTATCATGTTACTATTTGTGGTTGGATCAGCGAATGCTATCAATTTTACAGATGGTCTAGACGGGCTATTGATCAATGTTGCAATCCCGACATATTTTTTCTTTTTTCTAATTTCAGACAAGCAGGAAGTACAAACATTTTCGCTCGTAATGATTGGCTGTCTGCTCGGATTATTTCTATACAATATTTATCCCGCCAGAGCATTTATGGGGGATACTGGATCGCTAGCAATTGGAGGTTCACTCTCCATCTTAGCGGTAATTGAGAAAGTAGAAATATTAATCCCAATCCTGTTTTCAGTTTATCTGGCTGAACAATTTTCGGTCATCCTGCAAGTCTGGTACTATAAACGCACGAAATTGCGCCTATTTAAAATGGCTCCGATTCATTATCATTTCAGCTTGAAGTATGGCTGGAGCGAGAATAAGATCGTCATGGTGTTTGGTTTCATTTCTTGGGCGTCCGCTTTTATCTGTTGGTTTATTTGGAAATATGCCCTCTAGGCTCGCCCTCTCTTATAAGGGACAAGTCAGAAAGGGCAATGAGCACCAAAAGTATTAGTGTCCGTATAAAAAATAAGGTTTATAGGCTTTTACTTCTGAAGTCAATCACCCTTTACCCTCCTCTTATTAGACCCTACCAACCGAATGGTGGAGCCTTTGTCTTTCTCCCTCAACAAGAAATGTGGTTTTCAACTATCCTGCCCGTTAGTTTAATCATAATTGAGCAAAAAACTTTAGAAAATTGTGCTATCTTATGCCTGCCTCCGCCAGTTTCTCGTCCAGTTTCGCCCTTGAAATCTTTTCAGGTCTTAAATTAACCAGTCCAATTTCCGAAAAAGAATATATGAAGAGATTAGGGGAGATAACTTTGTCACAAAATAAAAGAATAAAACTAAACAAGTCACGCGTGCTTCTGGCGACTATGGAGCGGATCTCGTTAATTCTAAATCCGGAAAAAAAAACATTGTACAAACCACACACTGGCGGCCACATGTTCGTATTCATCGCGTTACTATTCGCGTGCATCGGCATATTTGCCGGCTCAGCGGCGGGACTCTACGCAGTCCTCGAACTGTGGTTCGGTCTTGGCATGACTTTCGCGGAATGCTGCGTAATGACCGCAGTCTTATTCATAACAGCGGTAATATTAATGTTTAAGGATGCGCGTGAACTTGAGGCGGATTAAATGCAATATAAGCGTCTGTATCCCGCTTGAACAAGCTGAAGGATCAGAGATTAACAGGCTAGAAGAAACTTTCTTGTTCAACTAACGTTCTCCATTTTAAATTGATGTTTATAAATTCTAAAAAACGATTGTTTTATGAACAGAGGGTGATCACCGCATAGAAAAAAACCAGTCCCTGAAACGGACTGGTTTACGCTGCGTTCATTCAACTATCGTTACCCGTTAGTTGAATCGACTGGCTTGTTCTTATGGGTGTATCAAACTAAATTTAGTTCAGCATATAGATTGAAACTCATCCTTTAGTATGGAGTACATTTTTAAATCCTGATGTCTCCCTTTTATGAAGAGCCCCTTTCTAATAATTCCTTCAAATGACATTTCCGCCTTTTCCATAACTCGTGCAGAACCGATATTTTCTAAATAGCATTTTGCTTGAATACGAACCAAGTCCATATTGGTAAAACCGAATTTAATGACTTTTCTTGCGGCTTCCGTTGCGATACCCTTTCCCCAATAATCCGGTGATAAGGCATATCCAATTTCGGCAATTTTATGCTGTCTATCCCATGTGGCGAACTCTATTGTACCAATCAACCTACTATTTTCTTTATATTCAATACCCCAATGAATCAAGCTTTTATTATTCCACTGGATAAGTACTCGCTCAATCGCCTCTTTTGTTTCTGTGATTGTTTTGTGAGGATTCCAAGAAGCGTACTTCGGTACTAACTCATTAGAACAGTAATAATACATATCCTCTGCATCTTCTAATGTTATCTTTCTTAGTTTAAGTCGATTGGTCTCTAAGACTGGTAGCGCATTGAACACATCTTCCATATGAACACCCACCTAGTTTTGTATACATTGGTTATAAGGGGATAGGCCTAGTCCTCCTAAGATAATATTTAAATAAATTCCAGACCGGGTCTGTGTCTTCCTTCCTGAACAAGTTCGCACTAAACTGCCAAATAGCTTAATGAAAACAGGTGGAGCAGAGCCTCACTATCTGTTTTCCTCTGTATCTGACGTTTATGTTGGTCCGGCGGAGGCCATTCTGTCTAGCTTATTATAATTTAGGTTTTATCTTCATACCCCCATCGTTCCAGTAGCCACTTATTATCAATAATATCCTCCTCAGTTAATCGGTCCAATTTCATTTTGGCAAGTAGAAGGAGGTCTTTATGATCTGTGTATGTGAAGTCCTTGTAAATCTCCTGATTCTTTTTATGGAATCCGTGGATTAGCTCAGATAGTTCGAAATAAGGCAAAGCCCCTGATTTCCATTCCAAAAAAGATTGATACAAGGGTTCCAGAGCTTGTTCAGTTACTAATTTGTGATACTCATCAATAGTTTCACGCTCTTGCTGTCGTTTTTGTTGTTTAGGAGTTAATCTGTTCTCCAAGTTATTTGTCTCCTTTTTTTATATAGAGCCATCCCCTGTAATACCACCGCTACTCCAAAACAAACGACGCTAAAAGAACCGACGATAAAGTTCTCGCCGGAGCTGGCATGCATAGGTATGACGAAAGCGATGAGGGTATACATTTGCTTCGAGCTCGCCCCGATCTGCAAGCCGCTTTAATGCACACCTGAGCGTTGGAATTGCCATTCGTTTAACTGGATTTGTATCGGTTACAAATAAGGCTTTACATGAGTCCTCGCGACAGGCTAAATACTTCTTCAACCATACTTTACACTCGGTGGTGAAGTAAACCTCCCTCTGCTTTGAACCCTTGCCATTTACTATGGCAGAGCAGTTCTCTCAGTTCAGATCCTCAATATTTATCTTCTCCACCTCTCCAATTCTGCATCCTGTGCTGTAGAGAAACTCAAGTAGCGCTCTTTCCCATAATGTCTGACATGAAATCTTCAAATGAATAACATCTTCCTCCATCAAAAACTTAGGAATTCGCTTATCCATTTTTGGTTCACGTAATTTTAGAGAGGGGTTGGAAGATAAATATGTTTCTTCATAGGCAAAACGGAAAAGAGAACGTATTAAACGGATGCGGTGCCCCAGGCTGCTTGGCTTCAATCGATCGGACTGCTTAGCTAGATATACCTTCAGCAGATTCAAGGTGACCTCTGAAATATTGATGTCACCGAGTTCTGTGACCAGCATCTTGAGCTGTAAGGCATAGGCTTTCAATGTATTCGGACTAAACCCCTGGATTCTTTTATCCGCTTCATATTGACGCCAAAGCTCACTTAAAAAATTAGAGCAATTAATTCTAGTTTGCTTCTAATGGGAGGTTTTAGACTGCTTAATTAAACAAGCGTTTCCCGTTAGCGCAATAAGAGATATTAGTTTTGGTAGCAAGTCTCATATTCGCCTTTCATTAACAAACTTTTACAAGCCAAACCATTTTCGTGATAAATCTCTTTACCAATTTCTAATTTGATACTTCTATTCGAATTTGGATAATTAGGTTCGTCATTTAGAATGTACAGTGTATCCTCATCCACCCATTCCATAGAAAAATTACTTTTTGCATCACTATAATAAACAATTTGCACTTTATTCTTCTCATTATTGTTTGTGATTTCAACCCATACATTAACACCGCCTGCTGCACCACCATAAAGTTCATAATAAGCATTAGCCGTATATTCTTCAGTGGGGGATGTTACAGGTCCAGGTCCCTTTTGGTTGAATTCTCTATCAATATCACTAAATGTAAAAAAGTACATTTCATAAAAATAGATTGAAGATGCCAGAACAACCCCTGACAACGTTGCAATCATCAATTTTTTAGGAAAAGCTCTCTTATTAATGAAAAAAATTATAATGTTAGCACATAAAATCAAAAATAATATAACAGTAATGAAAGAAATTAAGAAACCAAATAGAATTAGAATGATAATCCCCCCCTTCTTAAGTTCAATAACAATCATCTCAAATAATGATAATTTAGCAATGCTCTTCTTCAAGTAAACTGCCCGTTAGTTGAACGAATGGCTGTGTGGCAGCCCTTTCTTTTTGAACTATCGTTACCCGTTAGCGTAATGCCATTATGGTTCTTGTGCAGTTAGATTGTGTATAACTATCGCTTCCCAACGCCTGAACATGAATGTGGTCATGAAGTCTCTGATTGCCGAACTTCCATGTTACAGACCATCCATCATTTCCATCTTTGTCATAACCAATGAGTTCTCTTTCACTCCAAGTCTCCGTCCCTGTCGGTATTAACCAAAAAAGAACGGTTTCTGTATTTTTGGGATCGGCATGGATTGTCATCTTACTAACGCCTTTTGGAACAACCCACCACCCTGATTCCTCGGGTAAATCCGTGTATACTCGCAAAAGCTGGGCACGATTATCGTCATGGTTATGTAATTGTCCTATAAGAAAGCTTATTACTAATATTAAATTACATAGCTTCACTTAAAATTCACCCCACTGGTTAATCTACCCAGTAACATGCAAATGTATTAAGTAAAACTGCCTGTTAGTTGAACGAAGGGCTACCTAACGGCAGCCCTGTCAGTATTGAAGTATCGTTGCCCGTTAGTTTAATCATAATTGAGCAAAAAGCTTTAGAAAATTGTGCTATCTTATGCCTGCCTCCGCCAGTTTCTCGTCCAGTTTCGCCCTTGGAATCTCTTCAGGTCTTAAATTAACCAGTCCAATTTCCGAAAAAGAATATATGAAGATATTAGGGGAGATAACTTTGTCACCAAATAAAAGAATAAAACTAAACAAGTCACGCGTGCTTCTGGCGACTATGGAGCGGATCTCGTTAATTCTGAATCCGGAAAAAAAAACATTGTACAAACCAAACACTGGCGGCCACATGTTCGTATTCATCGCGTTACTATTCGCGTGCATCGGCATATTTGCCGGCTCAGCGGCGGGACTCTACGCAGTCCTCGAACTGTGGTTCGGTCTTGGCATGACTTTCGCGGAATGCTGCGTAATGACCGCAGTCTTATTCATAACAGCGGTAATATTAATGTTTAAGGATGCGCGTGAACTTGAGGCGGATTAAATGCAATATAAGCGTCTGTATCCCGCTTGAACAAGCTGAAGGATCAGAGATTAACAGGCTAGAAGAAACTTTCTTGTTCAACTAACGTTCTCCATTTTAAATTGATGTTTATAAATTCTAAAAAACGATCGTTTTATGAACAGAGGGTGATCACCGCATAGAAAAAAACCAGTCCCTGAAACGGACTAGTTTACGCTGCGTTCATTCAACTATCGTTTCCCGTTAGTTCAATGGCGCTTGTTGTAATCCTTTTAGATATAATGTTTTTAATCGTATTGCCATACAAGCTGTCCCTTTCACATTTTTGCTGCATAGATGATTTGCCCCGTATGATAATGGACTTCTCTCACCATCGCTATCATTAGATTGTTTTGGTGTCACACACTATACTACATAAATTTTGGTCGACAAAAATATAAGTTACTCTTTTACTCGTTCTAAACCGGTCGTGGTACGCGGCAAGGTGGTCGACTCCAAGCAGATCAACGGCGTCACATACGTCGCAGCGCGGGCCTACGGTGAGGCGCTCGGTGCAACGGTGACCTGGGATGTCAAGATAAATATCATAACCGTCGAGTAAAGTGAAATCCCCGCTAGCTTCGGCTAGCGGGGATTTTTGTGTTAGCTTAACGGTATAGCATCAATTACCACTATTATAGGTTTTCTTCTTAGCTCCTCAATTTCCTCGTAATCATTAGCCTCTAAATAATATACAAGTCTATCATTTGGCTGGACTATGGTGTTATATACTTGTGCGACGCCGTCCGAAACTGGCTTCGGATTTGGATCCAGATAGCCTCCAGCATCATAAACCCAGGCCCGGATCTTTAAACCTCCTGGTGGTGGAAAAATTCTTATTGTTACCTTTAGTGGCTTGCCGCTAATGTTTGTCCAATCACCTATAGGACCATAGTCCGTAAAATAACCAATTCTCCCAATGGTACGGTGCTTTGAGGTGCGGACTTCCAGATTGTAATCTCCCGGTTTCTCGTCGAGCCATAAACCAGAAGAAGCGGAAGCCGTTCCTGCGGTTATCGAAAACAGACTAAACCCAACCAACGCAGCAGCCATAAACATTTTTATTCTCTTCAAATCCAACACTCACTCTCCCCCAACTAATGGTTGAGTTTATTATCCTACTTGGATAATAATTTGTTAATATGTACCAAGGACTAGTTTTTGTTGATATGTGTCGGTAGAGTTTTATTAATAAAATTTGCCGGTGAATTCTTACGATATTAACCAAGACATCATCACCGCCTGAATAAACATCATTATTCCAATGAATATTAGCCTAGTGTACTTGAGCCTTCGATTTACCTCCCCCATTTTCCCTAGATATTTTAATTCGTTCTCTACGGGGTCTTTCGAATTCTCCATATCAATGGGTACAGGGGATCCAATGAATCTAATCCCGAAAAGTAAAACAAGGCCGATGACAAGAATTCCAAGCAGGGCAATAGTATTTATACGTTTCAGTATGTTTCCTCCGAATCAAAATATAACTAATCACTTCAACGAAAAATGCAGTGGAACGTCTGGCCGTCTGCCGTCCTGTCCTTATTGAACTATCGTTACTCGTTACCTGTTAGTTCAATCAAGAAACGTTCATTACTTGGGTAAGCTATATAGCTCAACGAGGCTGCCGTTTCATGCCGGCAGCCTCGTCCTGGTGATTGTTAAGTTAATGTCCCGTTAGCGTAATAAATCCATTATTTTTTGCTCCAGATATTTTTAAAAAGTTTTGTAACGGTTAAATGTACTATGCCTGTTTCGTTTAATGAGATTTCTTGTATTTCATAAGATTCAGTCGGGAAAATATAGAAAGAAAAATCATCTCCGTCTTTATAGTTTAACCCACTCACACCCGATACTGAACTGGTATAGTTTTTGCTTTTATATTGTGCTGTCATTTTAGCAGTAATAATTGTTGTAAATGAATTTCCGTTTACGGTAGCATGATGCCCCCCTGAAATTAATGAAGCACCTGTTAGAGAATAGTGTCCACTTGACCTAAAACCAATACTATACCCGCCAGAATTTATATTTCCTGTATTATCAATCCAGGATACATATATTCTATGGGTACCATCATTGTATAACTCTTTTCCAATGTTACTTTTTAAATTTGACAGGTCAATCGCAATGGTAAATTCCCCTTGTACAACATGACCGTTTCTATCAGTAAATTTTTTGGTGTTATCCGCAATATAACCTATCCCTCCAGCCCATAAACCAATCAAGCCTGATAACCAAAGAAAAATTACGGCAGTAACTGGTGCCATAATAAATAATACTTTTTTTACTTTCATTTGTTAAACCTCCCTCCTTGAGACTCTGTCGACATAATAAAATTTTTCATAATCCAAGTGTTACGACAACCACATACTTACTTTAACGTATATGTATGGATCTAGTTACGCTCTACTAATGGTCACAATGATGTTCTTTATGATCTTTTATAAATTGATTGAAAAAATAATGAAATTCCACAAACTATATAATGGTATCCTTTCAGGTACGATTGTATCTGTTATTATGTATCTTTGGATGATGAGCACGATGAAGAACTTACTAACTCCTATGCCATGAGACTCCAAATGATTGAACTAACGGGTAACGATAGCTCAATACTCACCAGATCAAGGCTGCCGGCATGGACCGGCAGCCTCGCTGTGTTTTTGGATAAAACCAATTAGAAATATTATGAGCATATTAGAGCACGTCCTCATCTTATTTAATTGATTAATTACTATAATACTTATTTTTCTATACGAAGTTGCGCTATACTGCCCGTTAGCTTAACGAGAGCATGCAGTCTACAACTTTATTTTCACGGTCTAGTACTTTATTTTTCAGTCTAATACTTTGTTTCGCCGAACACCAATAGATAATTGCATTTCTCCGCCCTATGCGTTACACTCTTTATATTGACAAATTTGCAGGTCTACAAAAGGAGGTTCACGCGCCCATGTGCCCCCGCACCAAAGAACAAAATGAGCTTATACGCATGCAGCGCAGAGAACAGATCCTGGACTTCGCTGCGCGCACCTACTTCCGCACAGGCGGCAGCTTTGATATTCGCGACGTCGCCCGCGAGGCCAAGCTCGGTTACGGCACGGTTTACCATTATTACCCCAACCGGCATTTACTAATAGAAGATGTGCTGGGCAGTGGCTTCGACCGATGCGAGCAAGTCCTGGCAGAATGGGCGAACATCAGCCGCGGCACCCCGGATAACAGGAAGCTATTGACGTATTGCAAGGTGCTGCTCCGGCTGTGGCAGTCGGACGCCCGCGCATATCTCGTCTACAAAATGGCGGCGGAACATTATGCAGGCTTGCCTGAGAAGGATCGGTACCCTGCCAAGAGTCGATTCATGGAACAGCTGTACGTTCCGCTTCAATCGATCGCCCAGCGCGAAGACGACAGCGTCGACTATATGCTTGCCGTGCTGGTCGGCTGTTGCGGGCTGAACTACTATGCGAGCACTTCCGAGCTGGATGTCGATCGAATCGCCCAGCTCGCGATGCAAGCTATTACGAAGGAGTCCTGATACAAACATGGTCATCTTAAAAAGCAGGCATGAAATCGAGGCCATCCGCAAGGCAAGCCAAGTGGTGGCCGAATGCCATCGCACGATCGCCCCGCTCATCAAACCAGGCATCACGACGAACGAGATTGAGCGCATATTCGAGGAAATTATTTTGAAGCACGGCGCCAAGCCATACACGAAGGGCTACAATGGCTATCAATATGCGACCTGTGCCTCCGTCAACGACGTGATCGCACATGGCTTCCCTACAGATAAGCCACTTGAGGAAGGCGATATCGTGACGATCGACACGGTCGCGGAGCTCGACGGCTGGCTCGGCGATTCAGCCTGGAGCTATGCGGTCGGGAAGATCTCGCCGACGGCCGAGAAGCTGATGCGCGTCACGAAGGAATGCCTTGACCTCGGCATCGGGCAGGCGCAACCCGGCAATCGGCTCGGCGACGTGACGAGCGCGATCCAGCGGCATGCCGAATCGAACGGCTTCGGCGTCGTGCGCGACCTTCTCGCCCATGGCATCGGTCGGGACCTGCACGAGGCGCCGAACTATATACATATCGGCAAGCCTGGTAATGGCCTCCGCATCAAGGAAGGCATGGTGTTCACGATCGAGCCCATGATCACCGAAGGCACCTACTACATGACAATCGATCCGGACGGCTGGACCGCCCGGACGCTGGACCGCAAGCTCGCCGCCCAATACGAGCATACGATCGCCATCACCTCTGAAGGTCCACAAATCCTGACCGCGCAATAGAATAATTAGAGGCCGACCAACGAGATGGTCGACCTCTTTTTTACGTATTCAGCGTAGTATCTTTCTTCATCCGATACTTGCGTTCATCTGCTCTCTTATAGAGTCCCAAGGAGCTGGTGCAGGTTTGCGAACAGCATATCATCAAGGATCGTGATGAGGCGGCTCTCCTGGAAGCGATCACAAGCCAGTACGACGAATTCATCTCCCGTCAACCACGCGACAAAATCGGAAACGCCGGCTGAATCGGACAATAACCGGGCCAGATGATACAATACAAGATCTCCCGCATGATGGCCATGAGTGTCTTTAATCGAGCATTTCTGTCCTTTAGTTCGATTGCGCTCCGTTGCGTTATCATGCCCGTTAGCTTAATAAAATGAGCAGACCCTCACAGAGCCTGCTCATTCATGTGTATTATTCAACTATCGTACCCGTTAGTTCAATCGCTTACTATTTGTTAAGTGTAGATTCTGAAAGTTGTCCGTTACTAGCATATCCCAATACCCTTCCCTTGATAATGGTGACAGGTAAAGAACCATAGATTTGACTGTCAATACTTCTCCACCACGTATCACCCAAAACAAAGAGATGTCCTTCAGGCACTTTAACCTTATCCATTTCCATGTTGAAGTATTCTTTCATGGTTTTCTGGCATGATACATCACATTGAGCTGTACCTGGCTTATTGACTGTCTTAAAATACTCTTCTTCTTCGAGTCCCCAACTGAGAGCCTTACCATAGAAGGTATCTAACCTTTTATCGTTAACATAAACTTGGCCTTTTTTTATTTCAATTTCTTCGCCTGGAAGAGCTATAACCCTTGCAATATTATACTCGGGCGGATTTAGCTGTGGATATTTGTTCTTATCAATTGTTGGGGTTTTATAGTAAATTACATCGCCGCGATTAATATCATTCTGATTGAAATACTTCGGGTCGACAGCGCGCCGGCGGTCATGCAGCACTAGCAGGATGATCATCCCCATCATCACACCCAAGACGATGCCGGCCTCTGTGGTCAAAATTCGTGCCAGCGGGTACTCCGGGGAGTACTGTGAATCGGGGCGAATGGCGGAAAAGAGGTTATAAGAGAACAGCATTCCCGACGAGATCCATACCGCCGCCATAGGGGGTAGGAATCTCCGAGTCCCACGGCGGGAGGTCATCACCATCAGGCCCCACGCCCCCGCGATGGCCCACACGCCAGTACTCAAAGTCAGGAGGTGCCACCATATATCACGGTGATTCAGCATGGCCTGGTCGATGCCGAGGGTGCCACCCGCCGCCCAGAACACCTTGATGACGCCGAGCAGGATACAGCCGGCAGCGACGAGCCTAGCCGAGGAAACTTGCAGCTGTCGGGTGTGTCCCGGCAGCTCCGCGTAGTCGGTCGGTCCGCCCATCGCCTCGGGCCACCGCGCCTTGGCGTAACCTGCCAAGGCAAGTGGCAGGCAAATGCCGACCCCGGCCAGCGAGATCATGACGAAGATCTGCTCGTATGCCCAGAAGTGGGCGGCGCCAGCCTCCTTATCCCGGGTCATGGCGGCCGGTCCGAGCACTGGTGCCAACAACAGCATGGGTACGAGCAGACCGGTGCCCATCCATACGGGAAGAGCAACCAGCCACGCTGGCAGCCGTTCACCCCACGGCCTGCAGAACGCCATCGCCAGCAGGATACCCACCGCAGCGATCACCGCGGTTGCTGCGTTGATCGCTCGCCAACTGGAGTCGCCCATTTGCTCGGTTGGAAGAAAGAGACCAAAAGTCCAGACAATTTTTATAAGCAGATATGGCGTCACCGCTATGGCGGCGCCATATCCGCAGATTCTACGCATCTTCCCTAATCGTGAGGCCGGTGGCTCTGTCATTACTTTCATGTCGTCATCACCTGCTTTCTTGTAACTTCGTCAATTGTAAAACCAGCATGAAAATACATGTATGCGGATCGAGTTGCTAATCAATAACGAAGCCTTAATTACTTCTACTCATCTTTTTCTGCATCCTGAAGTGCATCATTTTGTTCTCTAGTTTCATAATATCTTATGCGCTCAGAAGAGACATCTGATATTGGATGGAGAAGACTCTAGACTTTAGTCCGGTTTTTAACAATTTATCCATGCGTATTTCACGTGTACAGATATTAGATAAAGTTTTATTATACATTAAACTGCGTTCCGCTATTTGGATAATGTTACCGATAATTATGATTATACTAAACTGCCCGTTAGCTTAACAAAGAAAGGGAGCAGCTGCCGCAGCAAACTACTCCATGTTTGTTCAACTATCGTTTCCCGTTAGTTGAATAATTGTAGATTCTGCTCAGCTAGAACGCTCTTGCTATTTCCCAGCTACAATATACTCCTCCATATTTTTTAGAATATAGGTTCATAAGCTCACTCTGATAATCAATAAGCGCCAGCGCCTCTGTCTTTGTAACTTGGTAAACGGAAGTATCCTGATCTTTGCTTTGAAGCCTCAACGTGAATCCCGTTCCCCCGATTTCCTCTTCGAACTGTTTGTTCTGGTTATTTGGTATCTCAAGCATGTGCGAAATATGACAAGTGTTATTATTATATAGATTAATGTCAGTTGATTGCACTTTTAGCTCATTGGCATATTGACGTGCTGACCGCTCTGTCTCTGTCTCGAAGACACCTGCGAGCCCTTCTTCAAAAACATTGTCTATATGTATACGATCATAATCAAGGATCCAACTGCGGTACTGGTGATACAATGGCAGTAAGCTTTCTTTACTCACCCCATATACATCACAACCACGGTCATCGTAAATATACAACAAGATTTGTTTGGTTGAATTAAATAGCATTACGTTGCCGTGTACGCGCGGTTTCCTGCCAAAATCTTGATTAGCAAGAGCAATTAGCAGGTATGACATTCGTATGTCTTCGAACTTCACTCGAACTCGATACTCGCTGGTTACCATTTGTGCATCGTCTTCATATTCGTAGGGAATCACTTGGTGTTCTAGATGTTTTACTGTTTGTTTTGTTTTAAAAAAACGGTGCATATCAAGTTTGTCGTGCTTACTTTTTTCTTTCAAGTAGCTAATGCGATTGATCACATGAACTTCGTCATTTTTTGAAAAGAGAAAGTTACATATGCTGTTCGAGCGTTGCATTACCTCATTAACGTATGCTTTTTCCTCAAGACCAACTGGTCCAAGTTCAAATCTTATCCAGTATTTTTGCTTGAACATATTATTAACTACACTGGTTTTCATATGCTGCCCTTTCGTTAACACGTAATTTTTTTGTTAACTTGTTAACTGTTCGTGTTTCCATGAACCTCTTAGCTATCAAGCTTATTGCAAGTTTTACGGAGTATTGGGCTAACACTTGGAGCCCCTACGCTATTGAACTATAGTTTCCCGTTAATTCAATCATTCACCATAAACGAGGTTTAATCTAAAAAAACTTTATTATTCTTTGGTGTCACGATTAGATTTTGATAACTCCAACAATGATTCTTTTGCTACATTTCGCACATTAAGATTTTCATGATTTTCATATCTGATAAAAATTGGTACGTACTTTAAATTAAAAGTAGAGCCCAAAGCATAAATTGCATCTGCGAGTAGTTCGAATTCGATTAATTCGATTTTTTCTGCCAAATAATCTAATGAATCCTTTGAATAATCAGTTAATAATTGCAAAACATCTTCTTTAACTTCTTTGTCATGATTTTCAAACAAGTGTTTTTCTAAGAGAACTATTATCTCATCAAAAAAAGGCAAGTTGTATCCAAAATAAGGGTCTAGGTATTTATCTAAGCAAAATAATATACTTCTTTTTTCATTAACATTAGCACTTTTTAAGATTTCACCGATTGCATCTACACCTTTTTTAACAATATCCTGATGTTTCTTAGTATACGATATCAACATAACCACCACCTTATAATTATGACAATTGCATTAAACAAATCTGCCCGTTAGCGTAACGAAGAGTACCATGCAACAGCCCTTTCGGTGTTCAACTATCGTGTTCCGTTCAAAGCAAACACACCTTCTTGATTTGATTTAAGGCTCGATGTAAAAGTATGTCCATACTCTAGTCCCGATGTTGGATAGCGCTTCTAAGCTATTTTCAAGACTGCCAATTTCCATGCGTCCAAAATTATTGATAATAAATTCATAATAAAGTGCTGTTGGGACGATCTTTAGTCTTTATCTTTACCCTCTGTTATGACAATTGCACCAGATTTGTATAGTGCAACGGGCAGATCAATAGATTTCCGTAATATGGTAGATTTAAGGTAGATCAAAGATGGGAGTGAAGATTGAATGAGACGACGGTTTATACTTTTAGTTTGTGGATTTTTACTGCTGACACTGCTCCTGCCCTTTCAGGCAGCCGTCGCTGAGGTCGATTCCGTGGTGGCAGCAGTGAGTTCGAAATCGGGTGTAACGATGGTTGCAGCAGGACACAGTCATAGTCTGGCTCTTAAAGAGGACGGAACCGTCTGGGCGTGGGGAGGAAGTTTCACACTCGGCAACGGAATCCCGTATTCCAGTGCCACTCCCGTTCAGGCAAAAGATCTCGATTCGGTGACCGCCGTAGCTGCAGGTGGCAATCATAGTTTGGCGCTCAAAAGCGACGGAACCGTCTGGGCGTGGGGAATGAATGAGTATGGTGTACTCGGCGAAGACCCATATAAAACAAGTTGGCGTTTAACCCCCGTTCAAGTGCAGGGTCTCAGTTCGGTAGTCGCCATCTCTGCGAGCGGTCAACATAATTTGGCGCTCAAAAGCGACGGAACCGTTTGGGCGTGGGGAATGAATAGCGCTGGGGAACTCGGCAATGGAACAACGTCAGACATTTATACTTCCTTCTATACTCCATCTCAGGTACGAGGTCTCGATTCGGTGACCGCCGTAGCTGCGGGTACTGGCACTAGTTTGGCGGTCAAAAGCGACGGAACCCTCTGGGCGTGGGGAGGTACGGTCGGCGATGGAACAACTGAAATCCGTTCTAACCCCGTCCAAGTACAGGGTCTCAGTTCGGTAGTCTCCTTCGATGCGGGAAATGGCCGTTTCGTGGTCAAAAGCGACGGAACCGTCTGGGCATGGGGATGGAATGGTTATGGCGTGCTCGGCGATGGAACAAACACAGACCGTTATACCCCTGTTCAAGTAGTGCAGGAACTCGGTTCGATGGCCGCCATCGCTGCGGACGAATGGCATAGTTTGGCGCTTAAAAGCGACGGAACCGTCTGGGAATGGGGATGCAATTTGAAAGGCAGTGAATGTTACGAATCTGACATTCGTACCACTCCTGTTCAAGTGCAAGATCTCAGTTCGGCGGTAAACATAGCCGCGGGTTTTGAGCATAGTTTGGCGGTCAAAAGCGACGGAACCGTCTGGGCGTGGGGATGGAATGGTTCTGGTCAACTGGGCGATGCAGCAAGGTCATACCATTCTATTCCCGTACTAGTTCTAGGACTTAGCGAGTCCAGTCCCAACACTCCTGAAGCGCCGCAGTGGCCTGAAGGCGACTTGCTGACGGTTACCGATGTGAACTATAACAGCGTACGCCTGAATTGGCAGCCGGCCACAGATGATACGGGTGTATACAAGTACTATGTATACAAAGACAATGCGCTGCGGGCTGCCCTGGACGGAGACGTGAACAGCTATGAAGTGAAGGGGCTGTCTCCAAATTCGTCCTACCTCTTTTCTCTAGTCGCCATCGATGCCTATGACAACCAAAGTGTGAAACAAGAAGTGACGGTCACTACTTCTGCATATACGGCTCCCGGCTCTTTTCAGCTTTCCGATTCCAAAACTTATTCCGATGGCTGGTACAATTATGAGTTTTCGTTATATTACGGGTACATTTCGTCCTCAGGACAAGAGTTGATTGGATCTTGGAGCCCCCCTGAAGGTTTCCATGGAGTCGTTAAGGTCTCCATGGCTTCCCCGGAAGGGGAAGATTATGACCTAAGTCTGGAGACTGTGGGCGAGGGTAACCGATTGCCGGAAGATACGACGTTACTTACAAATGGTACCGAGTACAGTGCTACCGAGGTGCCCGGAGGGTACAGAGCAGAGTGGAGAGTTAAGGGACATACTGGCAATGATTATAGTCCGGATAAGAAAGTTTTCGTCTATGTCAGCATCAAATATGACAATCACTGAAGATATCGCTATGTTTACGGAAACTTAATGGCCGGCCGCGAGGTCTCCCCCCGGCCTTTCAGTTGCGCTATGCTTCTTTTAACTATCGTTACCCGTTAGTTGAACGCCAACTATAACTAAAAGAAGGCGGTTTAATACTAGCGAAGTCTCTATGTACTAAAGCAAATCTGTTATCTGGATCCCACAATGGTTTTGAAAAAGTAATCACCTCGTTTTCCCCGCGGGGAGTAAGCTCTTTCTTAATATCTACCTTTACATCGAGGATTTCCATATCAGATATTTCATCAAAAAAGCTATC
Organism: Paenibacillus sp. LPE1-1-1.1; assembly: GCF_040676435.1. NCBI lineage: Bacteria > Bacillati > Bacillota > Bacilli > Caryophanales > Paenibacillaceae > Paenibacillus > Paenibacillus sp. LPE1-1-1.1. The sequence goes on along the minus strand of NZ_JBEGHY010000012.1, from coordinate 145,508 downwards.
CAGCGCTAACTCGTCGCCTTCGTCTACATCATAGAACATTGTTGACGTCGTTCCTTTAAGGTGTAATAAATCGTGCTCATCGATTGCCCATTTGAACTTTTCCACAATATTTTGGCATGGATGAGCAAAGCACAACCAACCTTCACCACTGGGGAGGAAAGTAACAATAACATCCTCCATAGCTCCTGGAGCATATAAGTAATCTAAGGACCACAAACCAGTAATTCGCATTTCTAAAGACAACGTATTCCCTCCGTATTCATTGGAATAAGTAACCGGCATTAGACAGGCTTTCCTTGCATTTTATTGCGCTATCGTACCTGTTAGCGTAGCGATCTGGCCATTCCTCGCGGGACGGCCTTTCTGAGTTGTTTTTCCTTTAATAATTAAACATACAAGAGAGAGGGGTTACTCTTGATTTGTGCTCAAAGTAACCCTAAGCTATGTTGAACCGATGAAAACCGTGACTTGTTTGAATATATGTTACGGTTCTCCTTAACAGGTTTACCGGCGAAAAAATGAAAGGAGTGCCTCGGCAGCCCCTTTCGTAGAATTTTACTATACAGCTCTTTTTAAATAGTGTTTCTATAGATGTCTTAACTTTTCCGGATTTGCGACAGTATAAATCGCTTCGATCTTATGATCCCGATAAGCAAAAGAATAAATATATTGAATCCCTTCATCCAAACGAATGCGGATTCCGGGGAGCCCATTCACCATGAGTAACGAGTACGTAAATTGACCCGCATGCATGTTGATCACATTTTGATGAAGCTTCAGCACTTGCTCAAACCCGACAACAGGCACTTGTGCCGCGCTTACTTTGCCTCCGCCGTCCGAGTAGAGCACAACATTCTCACTAACCAGTTCAAGAAGCTTCGTCGTATTTCCTTGCAACAGCGAATTCACAAACTCTTTAATCCTATCCTCCGCAATGGAAACCGACGGTTGTTGGTCCGGGTCGAAATGGATGCTTTTTTTGGCGCGGTGGAAAATTTGCCGGCAATTCGCACTGCTTTTACCGACTATATCGGCAATCTCTTCAAACGAATAATGAAATATCTCTCGAAGAAGAAAAACCGCCCTTTCCGTTGCACTCAATTGCTGCAGAAGCAGAAGATAAGCCGTGGAAATCGACTCCGACCGCAAATACCTATTAGATGGATCGTTGTCCGAAGACCCTTTTTCAATCAGGGGCTCCGGAAGCCATGGACCGACGTACATTTCCCGTTTTTTGGCTGACGAGCGCAGAAGATCAAGACAACGATTCGTTACAATTTTGTATAGGAATGCCCTTTCGTTACGGATTGTCCCGACGTCGTACATTCCGTCATAGCTCAAAAAAGTATCTTGTACGATATCTTCCGCATCCATGACGCTGCCGAGCATTCGATAGGCTAACGAAAACAGCTCCGTTTTATGACGTTTATATAATTCCTCTGTGCTCATTAAAGGCATTCCTCTCCTTACTCTCAAGGGAGAGCATGTGTTGTATGGCTCTTTTGGCGCTTGCCGTCGCGGCATCAACCAATACTTCACCGTGCGATGCCCATTCTCCTGCTACATATAATCCTTGTATTTCCGGGACAGCGGGTCCGGGATTCTCATGACGTTTCATATGCATAAAGTCGTGACAAACCGTCATTTTAGGAAGGTATTGCTTGACAATCAATTCTCCCCGCCATCCCGGTTGCATCAAATCCAGCACGCCTTCCAGTTCTTGTAAATCTTTATCCGGGTCCGGTTCTTTCCCTTGGTACTTAATGAGCGATATGACTTGCGCGCCATCGTCGCTTAGATAAGCCGCACGCGAATAATTGCTAAGAAGCACGGTCTGATCAATCCCGTAAGCAAATTGTTGTTTAGGCTTGGGAAGTCGTTTCAAGGCCACATCCAGGCAAGCTGCGTTGACCTCAATCGCTTGTTCTTTCCAGATATGAAGGGCGTTTTTTTCTGCAAAGGGCACCAACTGATTGGCAATAGAAGGCGATGTGGCAAGGATAACATGGTGCGTATCGATTTTCGTTCCGTCTTCAAAGAGAACCTGCCGCACGATCCCGCCACGGGTATCGATGGACGAGACTTTGGTATTTGTTAATAACCGTACTCCCAGGTCGGATGCCTTTTTCCGCAATTCCTCGATCAATTCGCCCCAGCCACGATCCAGGTACAACGCGCCTTTAAGGGCATTCTGCAGCTGTTTCAATACAGGACCCGCGGCTGGCAAATCCGGCCCGACCACATAACTGGCGGCACGAAGTAACGAATAAAAGATATTGCGCACCATGGGATCTCGCAAATTCCCTTCTACCCATTCGCGGATACTGATCCGGTCAAATTGACGAGTATCCGCTTTTTTAACTTTCATAAGACAGGAAGCAAACTCCATCTTTCCTTTCCAAGACAACAGCGGGGTCGTAAACAAGGATTTCATATCCGAAGGCAAGGTGTTCAATTTCCCTTTCCAAACGCCATAAGCGAACGATGAAGGCCGCTTTCCTTGCAAGGTCAGCCCCAATTCCCGGAAAGTCTCGTACGCATCTCCCTTATACAAGGAATGCGCCCCTAAATTGAAGTAAGCTCCTTTTTTCTTATTGGAAATGGCTCGGCCGCCTATGCGATTCTGTTTTTCAATGACCACCGTTTGTTTCCCAGCTATGGCTGCGTAAATTGCTGCGGTTAAACCCGCAATCCCTCCACCAACCACGACCACATCAACCTTTTGCATCGCTCATCATCCCTTTCAAATTTTACCTGTATGACGGGCAAGGGATGTGAAGTGTGACAGAAAAGCAAAAAAAATTTAAAGGAAATCTCCTCGGTTAACCGGAATTAATATTCAACTATCCTGCCCATTAGCTTAACGACAGAGAGCGCAGATGCCGCGGCGGCAAACTGCTCCCTGAATTCTGAACTAACGTACCCGTTAGCTCAACAGCAAACTGGTTATATGCTATCCCATCCAATGGCTAATTCAACTAAACTATATCCACCTATTGAAATAGACTTCTGCCCAAAAGTTTGACCGCCTTGTAATTTGTAAAATGTAACCGATGGATTGTCTCTGAGAACCCACAACATCATTGAAGAATAGCCATTATCTTTTAGTGACTCAACAACTGAATTAAAGAGCATTGTTCCTATCCCTAATCTTTGGTAGTCCCTTAATAGATAAATTGCATAAAGCTCACCGTCATGTTTAAATTCGTCACTCCGACTTCTTCCACCATTAGAAAATCCAATGATGTTACCTTCTCTGTCTTCTGCAACGAATATTTTTTCGTGTGCGTTGAGATTTTTAAATGTCCATAACCAATTCTTAGTCCTCTTCTCAACGGAGAGACTAGATAAGTATGACTCTGATATGATGCCTTTATAAGTGGTTTTCCAACTATCAACATGAACAATTGCGATTCTTTCTGCGTCTTTAATGCACGCTTCTCTTACCTTCATTAGTTCAGTCCCCCATCCTCCAGAACGAACACTTTACCCATATGTTACCATACGAATTCACTGAAGATAACTGCCCGTTAGCGTAATCCGTAGTATTTATCCTTTTGTTGGAGCCAGTTGACAATTATGTTTCTAAAGGTGGATATGGGTAGCTCACAATAAGCTACGTCGTCGGAGTATGGGTCGATTATCCTTACGGTTGTATTGTTTAGCTCGACCAAATGATACTTCACACCAGATAAGGTTTTGCTGGTCACTTTACCGCTCAATATTTCATTAATCGAATCAATCACCCAACGAAGATTCCTGCGCATAGCCAATCTGCGATGTTGAGTACTAAATCTAAAAGCATCAAACCATTAAAAAGGCATGAGACCCCTGCTCAAAGGTGTCTCATGCCTTTTTTATTAACACGGTTGAGCAGCTTACAGTTACTCCCCACCTTCATGCCACAGTTCAAGCGGCAGGCCGACTAGTGCTTTACCGATCCATTCCCGAGCAATGTTGTTGGATGGCCCCATGGCGATACCTGCACGTGCATCTCGGAACAGTCGTTCAAATACGCCTTTCTTATACCCGTAACCCCCAGTAACATCAAGTGCAGCTTTTGTCGCTTTATTCGCAACCTCAGCTGCATGGATCTTGAATTCAACCAGGGGCAGCAATAGTTCCACCTGAGGCCGCCCCTGGGCCTGCAGTTCGTCTAATTGTTTGGCAAGAGAGATTTGCCATGGCTTCAGACTTTCAATGAGCACTTTAACTTCAGCCAGCTGCTGACGGATAATTTGATAATCCGCCAGGCGTTTATTGAAGTCGCGGTGAACCATGCCTTTAACGTATTCGGTTGCCGCTTCAAGTGCAGCCTCCGCAACTCCCAGCCAAGTAGAACCGAGCCCGATCAGGTAAACGGGAGATACGCCGCTCTCTAAAATTTCACGTCCTTGTCCTTCCGTTCCAAGTTTATCTTGAGGTGCGACTCTTACTCCTTCATATTTAATAGGACCGCTGTGATTGCCGCGCACACCAAGCGCTTCCCACACGCCCGGTGTAATGCCAGGAAGCTTGCCATCGACGATGAAGAAGCTTACGTCCGTAGGTGTCTGTGCACCTGGCGTTCTCGTTTGAAAGACATAGAAGTCCGCTTGTCCAGAGCTTGTCGTGAAAGACTTTTCGGCATTGAGGATATAATCCTCTCCGTCACGCGAAGCCTCACTGAAGTTAAACCACCAATGGCCGCCGGATGCCCTTTCACTCGTTGAATACGTGCCAATCGATCCGCTTCGCAACGGCTTCAACCAGCGTTCTTTTTGATCATCATTCCCATACAAAGCGATTGTTTGAACAGCTCCGACATGCATAACGTATACAAGCGAGGTAGATGGGCATCCTTTACCGATTTCCTCTGCTGCTATCGCAAATGCGACATGATTAAGCCCCCGTCCTCCCCAGCGTTCAGGGATCAAGACGCCGTTCCAACCGGCTTCCGCGAGAGCCTGCAGATTTATTCTAGGAAATACTCCTTCACGGTCGGTTTCTTCCGCTCTTGGTTTAATGATCTCATCTACAATGCCTCGGATTTCGGCCCGCAAGCTCTCGTAGTTGGTTTGTGAGCTTGTATTTCCAAGATCAATGCTCATTGTTTATCTCTCCTTGTTTTATGAAATTATGAAGCTACGTTTTCTACTTTGATCATTTTTTCTAAGGATGTCCCTTTACCTTCTACTCCCTTGAAGTACCAAGGTATCATGGCAAACGCTCCGATCAGCCAAAAGGCGGCAAGTACGCATAATGCGGCTACAATCCCCGCTGACGATGCGATGGCAGTTAGCATGATCGGTGATATAACTCCTCCAATTCGGCCGAAAGCGACAGATAGCCCTATGCCCGTTGAACGTAGATGGGTCGGAAATATTTCGGCAAACGTGACGTATGCAGAAATCCAGCTGCCATTCGCGAAAGTTGTCGCAATCGTGAAAGCGGCAAGTACCCATCCCCAATTATGTGTTTGCGTCGATAAGGCAAGCAGCACAACTGATACTGCGGCCATTGTGTAGAACAGCGGCACTGTCCGTTTACGTCCTATGCGCTCAAGAAGAAATGCAACAATTAGCCCGCCTATTAACCCGCCAATATTGGCAATCAAGTAGAAGAACGGAACATTAGATGCTTTGACATTAATCTCCGGTAAAATAAAGATCGGCATGAAAGCAAAGATGCCGTAGTAGCCGGCCGCCTCCGAGAAATCCAGAAGACTTCCAAGCGCTAATCGTCCGGGATACTTGGTGATCAGTTCCCGGGACTGTTTCCAAATCGATGTGGAAGTTTGTTTCTTTTTCTTGCCCTTTACAACAATTCGTTCCGTACTCACCTCAGCCTTCTCAATACCCTCAACCACTTTGGCCGCAGCTTCCAGTTCTCCCTGTTCGATCAACCAACGCGGGGATTCCGGAATATATCTGCGTATAATCAGTGCCACGAGCGAAACCAGGGCACCAAAACCAAAAGCGACGCGCCATCCCCACTCAGGGGGAAGGATATTAATAATGAGAAGTGTTACAAGCGATGCAAGAATGGGCCCCAGTGACCAAAAGTTCATTACATGTGCATTGGCTTTTCCCCGGTATCTTGTCGGAATGAACTCACTAATTGCTGCGTTGATAGCTGCATATTCAGCTCCAACGCCAATAGCTGTCAATAACCGAAGAACAAGCAGCGATTCATAATTCCATGAAAAAGCCGATAACAGCGTAAATGTTCCGTAGAGCATGAGTGTAATCAGGAATAATTGTTTCCTTCCGAAACGATCCGCCAGATATCCCAGTACATAGGAACCGATCATAATCCCAATAAACCAAATACTTAATATCCACGATTGCTCGTATTCGGTTAAGCCCCACATATCCTTAAATACACCGATGATATTCCCAATGATGGTGACTTCAAAAGAGTCAAGCATCCAGGCAATACCAAGTGCCAAGGAAACATTGGTATGAAATTTGTTCCATTTCAGTTTATCGAGCCTAGCAAGAAGCTCATTCTTCACGATCAGTCCCCTCCTTTCTATTAAATAGCCTCTCGGCATTCGCCGAGGCTTATGGGACAAGGGTTTCCTTGAACCATCCAACTAACCTTCCTCCCACTTTCGTAGGGGGATTTTTTATTTCAACACCATCATCGTGTGTACTCCCAGCCCGATTGCAACTCAGGCTGGGATAGCGCCAGGGAGCGGTACTTTAACGGGTACCACTTGTACATGATCTCTGCGGCGGACAGTAAACACGACTTTCCTTTATATCCCAGACTGCAGCCTGCTTCCCGGCATGATGCTGTATGTTTGGTTATGAGCTCGGTCGAATTCAAGCAACGTTTCACCTTAAGCACGGTAGACAAAATGCTACTGGATGTCGCTCATGATGCTGAATCCATCTACCTTCTTTTAGAACACCAAGGCATGGAACCCTTCATTGATTTGAACGTTCGTTCCAAGAAGAACACAGCGAGCAAAGGTGCAAGTGACATCCATATCTCTCCCAAAGGCATTCCCATTTGTCCGAAGGGAAATCCCATGAAACCCAAATGGCACGGACCACAAGCTCCATCGTCGCAAGTGGAGATGCACACCGACTTGCGGCTGCTCTACAGCCAAGTATGGCCGTACCTTCTACACGAAAACCAGCGACAATCCAAGGCTCTTCCCGAAAACTCCCCGCGACTTAGTGAAGTGGAAGCTGATTTACAAGCGCCGCACCATTGAGCGCTCTAACAAGAGAGAGAGAAGATTGACTACAAACTCGAATCCGGCAGGCATCGCTCTACCATGATGTGGTACATACGCATCTACGGCATTATGATCTGCCAACACATCGATGCTTGGTACGTCAACCAGAAAGAACAGTAGGATCTGCTTCGGACTAAAATCTGCCCTTCCGCAGCCTAATTTTTTTAAAAAAATCCCTGTTTTCACCGGGGTAGTCTGCCCATTTTTGAAAATGGCTTTCATTATCCAGTTTTTCCAACTCAATATTGTCTATTTCCAGCGAAATCCCCTTTCAACCTCTGCTGAATGCCGTGAGGCTATTTAATGATGTCAAGTAGCAGAAATACTGATTAGGGCCGCTTCCTTCTCCCTTACGAGCGGAATGACCTTCTCTCCGAATGCTTGAATGTCCTCATCATAATGAAGAAACCCAGTAAGTATCAGATCGATGCCAATTTTTTTCAATTCGATAATGCGATCTGCAACTTGTTCAGCTGTTCCGATCAGGCCGGTTTTGAATCCATCATTGTACTGTACCAAATCTTCGAAATTGGAGTTTGCCCACATCCCCTCTCTTTCCGGAGACGCCTTACCTGCAAATTGAACTTGGCTGCGGAAGCCATCAACAGCCTCTGGATCAGCATGACTTATAATGTCATGCAGGACCTGACGCGCTTCTTCTTCCGTATCCCTAACGATGACAAATGCATTAACGCCGAAGTTCAATTTACGGTTATTAGCCGCAGCCAGTCCGGATACTTCATCTATTTGAGTACGGAATCCGTCAATTGTATTCCCGTTCATGAAATACCAGTCCGAGACTCTCGACGCCATCTCGCGTGCGGCCGCGGAATTTCCTCCTTGGAATACAGGTGGTATCACGTTAGGCTTCGGTTTATGCGGAGCACCATTGATTCGGTAAAAATCGCCACGGAAATCCGTTGATTCCTCTGTCCACAGCTGCTTTAGAACACGGATAAACTCCTCTGAACGGCGGTAACGCTCGTTGTGGTCCAGCCATGGCTCGCCAAAGCCATGAAACTCGCCTTTAAACCAACCGCTTACGATATTGATGGCTGCGCGGCCCTTGCTGATCTGGTCGAGTGTCGAAATCGCTTTAGCAATTGGACCTGGATGCCATAATCCCGGGAGAACAGCAGCGATTAACTTAAGATTTGTCGTGACTGTCGCTAAGGCAGATGCCAAGACTATTGCTTCCAATTGATTTTCTGCCCCATAGCTGGCGATAAAGCGTGTTTGAAGCAATGCAAACTCAAATCCGGCATTTTCTGCTATTTGGGCATATCTTGCATTGTCATCAAAAGTCCAGCCTGTGTTCTGTGGAATTTTGGAAATGACTAACCCTCCGCTCACGTTTGGAACCCAATAAGCAAATTTCAAAGACATTAGCTTCACCTCTCCATTTCATAAATTTGTTCACATCCTTTTAACCGAGCAAATAAAAAAACAGACTAATTCGAATTAATGAGCACGCATGTGTCCATTGATAACGACAGTCTGTCTCTGGTGATCCAGTCGACAAATATACAAACACCATACCTCATTTCAAACTAAACCAGTAGGATTTGTGTTATTAGTGCCATTATAGCTATGAAAAAATTCAAATTCAACAAACAATATCAGATGAATTGAAGCATATCCAACACTTTATGCCCTATTTGTTGTAAATAAATGAATAAATATATCTATTAAAATTTTACAATCTAATGGCCGAATGAATCATTGTTCTACCCCGATTGCTTTGTATATTCCAAGTGACGAAAGTCGGGTTAACTGAAGCGCCATATGATGCGGCGAGAATACAGTATCATTTTTCAACCAGTTTTGCGCTACGCCCAATATAGAAAAACTTGCATAGTCCAAAACGATATCAAGTGGAACAGACAGTCTCTGCTCCATTTTCAGACCGGAGATTCGTTCATATAACGCCTCACGAATAACCTTTTGTATCTTGATCGTAAAAGCATCCTTCTCAAGATGTGTAAACATCGCCTGATAAAATTTCAAACTTTCCGCTATGTGTGCGAACAGCACGGATAGAAACGGATCTGGTTCGTCGAACCTTAATTTAGTAACCAAAAATCGGTTATTGACGTTGTGCAACGAATCAGATAATACAAGTAATTTCTCTTCAATCACTTTATCCAGCAGCTCAAACTTATCCTGAAAGTGCGCATAAAAGGTGGAACGATTAACATTTGCGTGATCAGCGATGTCTTTGACCGATATTTTCTCAAAGCCCTTTTCTAAAATAAGTACAATCATTGATTCTTGGATCATCTGACGTGTTCGGCTAATCCGACGGTCTTGCGCTCCGGAATGAGCAGCCATTTTCCATTCCCCCTTCATAATCGGTTGAAATTGCTCATTTCACTAATATCTGTGGTTTAAACGTCTACTTTCCAACACATTTTGATTAGGTGTTGTATATCAAACACTAACTAAATAACTGTCGATTGCTTGAACTTAGAATGTAGCTATAATGATAAACATACATTACCTAGTTTTACAATGGGTTTTATCAACTTATTTCATCATAAGGAGTTGAGTAATCATTTTGCGAGGAGAACAGTTTATTCAAAGCCTCAATGACGGGAGGAAGGTATGGCTGGACGGTGAATTAGTTACCCATTTGTCGCAGCACCCAGCCTTCAGTGGAACATTGAAGACCATCTCCCGATTATTCAATATGCTGGATGAGCCCGGCATACGCGAGAGCATCGGTTTCGTTCCTCCTGGAGGCAAAAAGTATGCCCATGGATCCTTCCTGGTTCCTTATTCTCCCCAGGATTTGGCGAAACGAAGAAACAGCTTTGACCTTTGGTCCAGAGAAACCAATGGAATGATGAGTCGGTTGTCTGATTATGGCCGATCTATGATTACGGGCTGGTTTGCGGCACGCGAGGAGATTGGAAAGCTCGATCCGCATTTTGAATCAAAAATTACTGCGTACTACGAAGAAGCCAGGGATAAGGATCTCTTCCTGACTACTGCAATACTGGATCCCCAGATCGACCGTTCCAACGGGCTGGAAGATAGCCGGATCAACGAGCGCTTCTTGCATGTAGTGAAAGAAACAGATGAAGGCATTATTGTTCGGGGAGCCAAAATGATTGCGACAGGCGCACCCTACACACATGATTTCATCATATTCTCATTCCTAAACTTTGAAGAGAAGGATCATAAACACGCTCATGTGTTAATTGTTCCTGCAACTTCAGAAGGCCTGCATATCGTTTGCAGGGAATCATTTGCAGATCAACGTGCGCAAAATCATATTCTTAGCTCACGTTATGAGGAAATGGATGCCGTCCTCTTTTTTGATGATGTATTTATTCCATGGGAAAGAGTGCTTCTTTATGGCAATCCGGATGCTGTATTGAAGCTTCGAGCCAACAAAACGGCCAATGCGCTCGCATTCCATCAAACTGTGGTCCGATCTGTAGCAAAGCTGGAATTCGTTACCGGAGTCGCCTTCGCTGTGGCGGAATCGATCGGCGTTCAAGGGTATTTGCACATCCAGGAGAAGCTGGGCGAATTAATTACCCAGATTGATGTGATGAAAGCATTGGTAATAGCATCCGAAACGATGGCCGAACCAGATGAATCCGGGGTGCTCGTACCTGAGCTGTCTTATATCGATACAGCCAGAAATATTGGGACGAAATATTACCCGAGAGCAATAGAAATTGTGCAGCAGATAGGCGGTGGCGGATTCGTTCAAACCCCTTCCGGAATGGAAGACTTTTACGGTCCAATTTCCAATCTGATGCATTTGTATTTCGAAGGGGCTACCGTTAGTGCCGAGAAAAAGGTACAGCTCTTCAAGTTGGCTTGGGATTTAATCGGTAGCCCTCTTGGTTCACGGCACGAATTGTATGAACGTTTCTATGCCGGCGATCCGGTACGCGCCTATGCTAGCCAATATGTGAAATTTGATAAAGGAAGCCTTACCGACCCGGTATGGAAGCTATTAAAGGAATCCAGTAAAGACGTGTACTAATAACCTTAAATGAAAAAGAAGGGATGATGTAGTATGGAACTATTTTGGTTTATTCCCACTCATGGCGACGGCCGTTATTTAGGCACACGTGATGGAGCAAGGTCTGTCAGCTATTCCTATTGCAAACAAATCGCCCAAGCCGTAGATGAATTGGGCTACCAAGGCGTGCTGCTTCCGACTGGAAAATCATGCGAGGATCCTTGGATTGTCGCTTCTTCGCTGGTACCTGTAACAGAGAAGCTAAAGTTTTTAGTAGCGGTTCGTCCAGGCTTGGTCTCCCCTACACTTGCGGCACGAATGACTGCTACGCTGGACCGTTTTTCCAAAGGCCGGCTTCTCATTAATGTCGTGACCGGCGGTGACCCGGTTGAATTAAAGGGGGATGGCTTGTTTTTAGATCATGATGAACGCTACAAACTTACGGATGAGTTTCTAAGCATTTGGCGTAAGCAGTTAGAAGGCGAGCGTGTCGATCATGACGGAACACATCTTCAAATCGAAGGCGGCACGGTGTTGTATCCGACCATTCAAAAGCCCTACCCTCCCCTTTATTTTGGGGGTTCTTCGGATGCCGGGCACGAAGTTGCGGCTGCACACGTCGATGTCTACTTAACATGGGGGGAACCTCCGGCGCAAGTGGAAGAAAAAATAAACAAGATGCGAAAGCTGGCAGCAGACAAAGGACGTTCCTTAAGGTTCGGCATCCGTCTCCATGTAATTGTTCGAAAAACGGAGGAAGAAGCCTGGCAGGCGGCCAACGAATTAATTAGTCATCTGGACGAAGAAACGATTACTTCTGCGCAGCAGATATTTGACCGAATGGATTCAGAGGGGCAGAAACGTATGTCCGCCCTGCATAATGGAGATCGTTCGAAGCTTGAGATCAGTCCGAATTTATGGGCAGGTATCGGACTTGTACGCGGAGGGGCTGGAACGGCCTTGGTCGGAAGCGCAGAAACTGTTGCCGCTAGAATGAAGGAATATGAGGACCTTGGTATAGAAACGTTCATTCTGTCCGGATACCCCCACTTAGAAGAAGCATATAGAACGGCGGAACTGTTGTTTCCGTTATTGAAGCCCAGCCATGTTCAGCACGATGAAACGACCTATATCAGCCCGTTCGGGGAAATGATTGCCAATAACCAAATTCCTGCAGCAGAACAGAAATCGACAGCATTACTCCGGCATTTGAGGTAGATGTTGCTGACAACGACTACCCATACGGAATAAAAACCAAAAATGCTGGGAACAAAAATCATCAGACGGCTTCGAAATAATATACCCGACAAGCAGGAAAACAAGGTAAGGGGCTGATAAGCTAAGCATAACCCCAAATAAGGTCTGACTCTTTGTAAGTCTCATGTCAATTACATCCTATCTGTTTAAACTAGTACATCATGCCTTGCCCCCGTTAGCTCAACTAGGCTGCCGTTTCCTACCGGCAGCCTGTTGGCATTGCACTATCGTTTCCCGTTAGTTCAATAGGATATATCAACGTTAAATATCGAATAACCCTCTGCCAATCAAGTTTGCAGTAATCGGCTTCTTTCCGATTTCTCGTGACCATATAGACAATTGACCGGTATGATGAATTTCGTGGGCAATCACGTGCCGCATCACTTCGCCGAATTTAAAGCTTTCCCGTTCCCCGTCTTGGTTTGTGTCAAACATGATACGGTCTTCCAAGCTTTCATTCCAAGCGTAGATGAAGGGTGCAATTTCCGCGTGGCATTGGGCCGAAAATTCTCTTATTCCTTGCACGCCGGCGCAATCCTCGAAGGAAGGGATCTCTAACTCTTTCCCTTGCAAATCCCCGCACAACCAGGCATATTCGACTGTCACGATGTGATACAGTGTGTAGAGAATGCTTCCTATGCCGCCGGTGCGTCTTTTCAACAATTCTTCCTCGCTCACCGTATCGCACCAGTCAAACCAATCTTTGCGAACTTGCCAGTTATACTCGAATAGTTTCAACATGTCGCTTCCCCCTGTGATAATAAACTTTGTTACTCCTACCATGATTCGCGATATAATCCTGCTATCCTGCCCTTTAGCTTAATGGTAAAATCAACATCGAGTTTTAACAGAGCCAAAATCAAAAAAAGCCTTGCAGGGATGCTTTCCCATACAAGGCTTCTTCAACGTTATCGAACTGTTAAGGTATTAAAGATATCCGATACTCCTCTCGTCTCCAACATACATATCCTCCACATATCAAATAATCAGATTGTCTGTGGTTATACTAACTGTAGCCTTAGGAGGCGATTGACTATGATAAAAGTGCTCAATGTGGATGGACAAAAACTAACCTCATGTTTACTTCACCGGGCTTGGAGGGAAGTTAATCGAGCTCGTGCCGTCTGGATCGACGAGCAGACAATCCAGTTACTTTACAACCCATTTTCATTTCGAGACTATAGAAAAGCTGCATTAAAACGGGATCATTACACTTGTTTGTGGTGTGGACGTCGCGCAACGACTGTAGATCATATTGTTCCTTCAAGCAAAGGAGGCTCAGATCTTCCCCAAAACTTACTCGCTTCTTGCATTGAATGCAACACGAAACGAGGAAACCGTTCAGCGTTTTCATATCTTTTAGAAAAAGTACTTTCCGTGCCGAATTCTATAAAGCTCTGTTACCGCATCATTAAAGCTAAACATAACCATCGTCGAGCGAAATGATGTAAGTACTCTTCACCGCCTTGAGGCGGTTTTTATCCTTTGCCTGTTTTCGAGGAATTTATTGCGGATCGAAACCTACCTTTAAAATCAAGGTTTTGTTATTCTATAAATTTGATTTTCAACAAAACGAAAAACCGCCTTTTAATAAAGGCGGTTAATTGAACTATCGTTACCCGTTAGTTCAATCACGCTTACCAAGATTACCCATACTTTTGGTGAGAAGGTAGGCCTGTTCAACTGTCTGTTTCACGATTTCAGCGGCTGCATGATCTTGGGCTAACCTAAGACCTTGGCCAGCCCAGAGTGACATATATTCTGGATTACTCACTTTAGAAGCCGCTTGGCGAATATCTCTCGTCAATGCATTTTGTATCGGATAGTCGGGTATAGTTCCCTCATAGCAGCGCATATCTTTCATGAAGCCCGTGAAAATGCCACGTGCAGCTTTGCCCGAATAGATTTTTGTAACTTCGGTTGAATCCTCGTTTGATGAAAGTATCCTCTGCTTATAAACTGCATGGGCGCCGCTCTCAATGCTTGCTAAAAAAGCGGTTCCCATCTGTATTGCTGAAGCCCCTAGTGCGAGGCTTGCAACAAGCCCACGCCCATCCATGATGCCACCCGATGCGATTACAGGAACCGAAACATGATCAACGATCTGAGGAACAAGAGCCATAGTACCAATCAGTGTGTCTGCGCTATTCGTTAAGAACGATCCGCGGTGTCCTCCCGCCTCACTTCCTTGGGCGACAACGGCATCTACTCCGGCGGCTTCTAAAGCTATAGCCTCATCGACTGTCGTAGCTGTACCAGCGATGAGAATTCCTTTCTGTTTCATGGATTTAATAATACCCGGTGACGGTATACCAAAGGTGAAACTAAATACGGTTATATTTTCTTCAAGCACGACTTGTAATTGTTCTTCGAACCACTCCGCAAACTTTGGGATTGATGTATTCGGTGCGATACCTATCTCCAAGCGATGTTTATTAAGGTAACTGTTCATCTCGGCAATGGTGTCTTCGGGTGTACTTGGTTGCTCTGGAACGAACAAGTTTACAGCAAAGGGCCGATCTGTTCTTTTCTTTATCTCCCTGATCGCATTTCTGATTTGCTCAGGTGATAAATAACCTGCCCCTAAGCTTCCTAGACCTCCTGCGTTTGAAACCGATGCAACTAGATCTGGTGTCGTCGGACCACCTGCCATTGGTGCTTGAAGAATAGGGTATTCAATTTTGAGCTTGCGTGTCAGTTCTGTTTTCATAATTTTGAACCTCCTCTTGGCTTCTTTCTCCAAAATTCCCCTGTTCTAATTTTACTGAATATGATACCACATGTTGGAACTATCCTGCCCGTTAGCGTAGCGAAGGGCTGCCATGTGGCAGCCCTTTCGAGTTTGAACTATCGTTGCCCGTTAGTTTAATCATAATTGAGCAAAAAGCTTTAGAAAATTGTGCTATCTTATGCCTGCCTCCGCCAGTTTCTCGTCCAGTTTCGCCCTTGAAATCTCTTCAGGTCTTAAATTAACCAGTCCAATTTCCGAAAAAGAATATATGAAGATTTGTCACAAAATAAAAGAATAAAACTAAACAAGTCACGCGTGCTTCTGGCGACTATGGAGCGGATCTCGTTAATTCTAAATCCGGAAAAAAAACATTGTACAAACCACACACTGGCGGCCACATGTTCGTATTCATCGCGTTACTATTCGCGTGCATCGGCATATTTGCCGGCTCAGCGGCGGGACTCTACGCAGTCCTCGAACTGTGGTTCGGTCTTGGCATGACTTTCGCGGAATGCTGCATAATGACCGCAGTCTTATTCATAACAGCGGTAATATTAATGTTTAAGGATGCGCGTGAACTTGAGGCGGATTAAATGCAATATAAGCGTCTGTATCCCGCTTGAACAAGCTGAAGGATCAGAGATTAACAGGCTAGAAGAAACTTTCTTGTTCAACTAACGTTCTCCATTTTAAATTGATGTTTATAAATTCTAAAAAACGATCGTTTTATGAACAGAGGGTGATCACCGCATAGAAAAAACCAGTCCCTGAAACGGACTGGTTTACGCTGCGTTCATTCAACTATCGTTTCCCGTTAGTTCAATCATTTGGAGTCTCATGGCATAGGAGTTAGTAAGTTCTTCAACGTGCTCATCATCCAAAGATACATAATAACAGATACAATCGTACCTGAAAGGATCCCATTATATAGTTTGTGGAATTTCATTATTTTTTCAATCAATTTATAAAAGATCATAAAGAACATCATTGTGACCATGATAAAACCAATTAGAAATATTATGAGCATATTAGAGCACGTCCTAATCTTATTTAATTGATTAATTACTATAATACTTATTTTTCTATACGAAGTTGCGCTATACTGCCCGTTAGCGTAATGAAGCAGCCGATCATTGTCGTCGGCTGCTTCCGTGTTTTTATTGAACTATCGTACCCGTTAGTTGAGTAAAGTAAAAATTCCCCTTAATTACCTTTAGAAACGAATATTACTTTGTATCCGTTCTGCCAGTTCGTCTATGGTGACCCAGCGGGGGTTATGTGTGTGGTCGCCTTCTTTGAGTAATTCACCCTCCGCCCTGCAAACAAAGTAGTAACCGACCGAATCGACTTCGTACCATACAATAATAAGTTGATTCGAGTGATTTCCGTCAAACAATATAAAAAAATCGACCCTGTTCGCATCTGCAAAAGGTCGGTTTTTTTTGCGTTAGAACTCGTTACCGTGTCCTGTTATTAGGTTAATAAATAGTACAAAATGCATCAATTCCCGACTCGGTAACTACTGCCCTAGTAGTCGCCCATAGCCTGAAACTTTCAGGAATTACAAAGGCTTGGTGATTTTTGTCATTTAACCCCAAAATATAATATTCAATTAGAATATATTGTAGTATATTATTATTCAAATTGAATAATCTTCCTCAATTTCCCGAAAGAAACAACATAGACATGAATTCCCGTAAGGGCCCCAGATAACGATCTTTCGGTGATTCTGCTGAATGTTATTCTTTTCAGACCCTGCCTTCTCAACTACACCATGTTTTACTGTCAATTCGACACAACAAGGGGGTGTTTAATCAAAACATGTTTAAAACGAAATACCGATGGATAGTCAACAAAAATAAGTTTATAGGTGAGGTGCATTAATGAAACCACGATTTATACCTTTCGTTTTGGCATTTACGCTGCTGCTACTGATTTTGCTTCCGCCGCTGCAGGCAGCGGCCGCTGATGATTGGAGTTCCGAGGTGCTCCTTAACGAATTCGACGGAATCATCTTCGGCTTTGACGAAAGCCGTATTACTTGGAAAGAAACAGGCGATAAGGTGCTCTGGCTGTACAACCGTACGGACGGAAACGAAGTAAAGGTTTACGATGCCACCGGGTCAAACTATACGATCCATTCGGCAAAGTTATCCACTGAAGGCGTAGTCTTTACTTTATCTATTACAGACCCTAGCGGATGGCCTACTTATCATTCTGTTTATTATTGGAACGACGGAAACGTTCGAAATCTGATCGATGGCAATTATCCATATGGGGATGTTTATGATGTGAAAGGGAATTTTGCGGTATTTACCAATAGAGTGCTGGATTTAGCTACGGGACAGTCCCTTACCTTACCGGATTCGGGTTTTCAAGGTACAAATCGCTTTGATCTGTCGGCTGACGGAACCGTGGTTTATACGGATCCAACTTATAATTCGAACCTCTACAAGTCGCTTCCCGACGGTACGTTGGTGACATATGTGCTGCCTGCCGGCTACCAAACCTACAGCGGGCCTTTGATGGACGGGAAAAATATGATCTACCAGGTTAAAAGGAACAGTAGCCAGAAATGGTTGCTCCGATTGCGTGACGCCGATGACAATATTACCACATTGGCCCTAAATCCTTGGTATGGCTTTTTTCCCAACCCAAGACCATCCTATCAGATCAATAACGGCTGGATTACCTATCAGGAGTATAATATAGAAAAAGATAATTGGATCTTGTATGTCCGGTCGCCGGAAGGCGAAACCAGACAGATTTTTGAAACCCCTTTACAGACGTGGAAACAGTCGTGGTACTCAAGAGACAGCATCTCCATCAATCAGTTGGGCGCGGAC
The DNA here is from genome assembly GCF_040676435.1 of Paenibacillus sp. LPE1-1-1.1. NCBI lineage: Bacteria > Bacillati > Bacillota > Bacilli > Caryophanales > Paenibacillaceae > Paenibacillus > Paenibacillus sp. LPE1-1-1.1. Next base: position 127,461 of record NZ_JBEGHY010000012.1, on the reverse strand, counting down.
GGCTCGGTGGTGTACACGGTGCGCTACGGGAAGTTGAAATACTCCAAAACGTACCTTTATTCCTCTCAAACGGATACACATGTGCGTGTTTCCAGCGGTACGAAGTTCCAATACCAGAATGGCGCCTGGTACCGGATGACTAGCAATTCGTTGTTCGCCATTCAAAGCTAATACTTCAATACTACCGCCTCCGTATGGCCGACGGAGACTTTAAGCGGACCCGCCCTTTCAATCGGTCAGCAGGGAAACGGAAAACCGAAGATTTTTGAGCATATGTCCCAGAACTAGTCCCGTAAAATCCCCAATGGAACCTGCATCCGGGGGATCAAGCCCTCAATGACTAGTATTCGTTGAAAATAAAGTCCAGACTGCAGCCACTATTCTGCCTGTTAGCTTAACGCCAATCAGCTACATCTGTACAAAATCACTTATTTTGTGAAGATGTAAAAAGGAGCCGCCGCAGCAGCTCCTTTTTCGTTTGTATAGGGTCCTTCATTGAACTAACGTATCCCCTTAGCGTAATAGCAAATACAAACACACTTTATGAAACTTTGATAACGAAAGGTGTTGATTCGATTTCAAAGTCATAGTTTTTACCGCCATGTTTAACTCTGAATTTTGCCTTTGAAACGATTTCATAACTTCCTGCTTGTAATGTGAGTTCATTATATTTTGGGAAAACATGCCCCTCCCCATCGTGACTATAAGAGCCATTCGGATTTAATGTAATCCCTCTTCCAATGCCAGTAACAAATCGCTCCTTTACATCTTGCAGGACAAGTTCACCCTTCATATCATAAACATCATAAGTAAACATATCTGCACCATGCTCTAATTCCCAAGAACTATTGGAATTATTGACCAAAGCACCATTTACAATAAAAAGCTTATCGGCTTGTAAATCTTTAGGCGTATCTACTTTAATACTGAACATCTTAGCTTTTGGTATCGTCTCAATGTCACTTTGACATCCAACAAGTGTAATAATGATGACTAATAAACTAACTAAAACAGAATGTTTCACAAATGCAACCTCCTTCGTATGTGCATAATTTAGAACGAACGAAATGAATTTTTAATAAGTTGTTAATATACCATTTCCTTTTTTCGCATTACTGCCAGTTAGCTCAGCGAAGGTCTGCCACATGGCAGACCTTAATTATTGATGTTAGGATGCTGGTTCAGGTATAATCGCAGCCCCTCCAATAGTTAGACGGATATTTATGGGAATTGTTGCGTTATCCTGCCCGTTAGTTCAACAATTGAGATGAACGGTATGGTCCTATGCTGATATATCCATAAACGTTGATATATAAGCATTTATAGGCATTTACAAAGACAAATAGATAATACTGTGCAATAAAAAAGCGCCCAATTATGGGCGCATTTTTATAACATGTTATAACGTAATTGAAATAAGGTCACGATCCAGAACGATGTTACCATCTTGCGGTACATCCCCAGCTACTCCGAAATGGTTAACAATAACATTTGAAGTAGCTGAAAGGATGACAACTACTTCATAGTGATCGTTGACACCAGCGAGATTTGTATTGAAAAATCTAAGGGAATTGGCTGGTATGGTAACGGTGTTGTTACCAATTCTTACTGGTGAATTGGTATCCCAATTAAAGACCATAACGGTTGCGGTTATCGGTGAAGATCTCCGATTCATGACTTCGGTATGGGCAAATGTTGTACTCGGATTTTTTTTGAGAACACCTGTGCTTCTAACAGTACCCGAAGTGGTGTTTTTCACCCGAACTTGCTTTTTTAACTGAGTGTTCAATTTTTTCTTCATCGCGCTGGTCTTTACTACTCTCTTAGCTGATGTTTTAATTTTCACTATATCATCTCCTATATGGGGAATAATATAGTATATATAAAATTGATAGATTTGTTTGTGCGGTATTACTAGTAGATAAGCACATTTAATAGAATTGAAAAACGTACTTTCTATTGTACATGAGTGGATATCAATACACACTAATAGACAGTTTGGTCCGAATACGACGGCAGCCATGGACGAGAAATAAAGTCCTAGAACGCCGCTGCTATCATTGAACTATCGTTACCCGTTAATTGAATAACACAACGAAATCCAGAAATGAGTTACTTCTTTATCACTTGCATAGCGACTAAAAAAAGTTCCTTCTAACGAACAATATTATATAAAACCAGAATGGTAACAGCTCTTTATAAAACTATCCCGTTACTAGGAGGGAAAAATCTATGACTATCCAACTCGCTGAAAGTATTAATCACTCAGCTCAAAATAATCACAATATAATTTCTATTATATCCGAAATGATTGCAACTATGGAGAATGACGCCAAACTCAAAAAAGAAATACTTTTTAAAGTTGATGAAATCAGTATGGAGATTTCCAAAAAAGACAAACTCTGTTATGACGTAGTGAATGCTACTCGTAATAACGGTGACTATTACAAAGCTAAGATGGTATGGAAACAATTTAGAAATAGAGTAGAGCATGCCCTTGGAGAGCTGAATAAGCGAATTCAATGGACAAGATACCCTGACGAGTGGAGCGAAACATATGAACTCCTAAAGCGTCGAGCAGCTTTACATGATGATGAGGTGGAAAGATTAGAGCGGCAAGAGTTATTGAGCGCATCACCTAGCATTTAGATTCTCTCAAAATTGGCTGCAGTTTTGTCATCAACACTTATAATACCACATATTGGAACTCTCCTGCCCGTTAGCGTGATGAAGCAGCCGATCATTGTGATCGGCTGCCTCCGTGTCTTTATTGAACTATCGTTCTCCGTTAGTTAAGCGAGATGCAATTTCTACTGATGATTTTGACAGACCGTAATGACGTTGAAATCAGGGTCCCTCATATTAAAGAAGGAGACTGAATCATTTCTGTGGATACCACCATAAATAATTTCGAATCCGAGCTCTTGTATGAATTCGGACGCTTTATCAATTTCCGTAGCTGGAATAAAGAATAACGGTGGTGCCTTATCTGGAAGAGGTACTTTATCCATTCCGTTCGAATCGATCATGATATCCGTGCCAGTCGGAAGATGAAGAATATGGAGATGTCCAAAGCGATCCTGCTTCTCTGGTGAAAGTTGAAACAGCTTACTATACATCTCGGCGGAACGATCAAGATTTCTGGACCACAAAATCACTGAAGTAACCTTGCTTTGAATTGGGGACAAATTATCCATATTCACACTCTTTCTTAGAAATCGGGATTTTGTAACACCATTTAATTACCATTTAAAACCAAATTCGTCAGCCCTCCTGAAATTCCTTTTTTTCTAATTTCTCCAGTGTAAAATGTTAATCTATCCTGCCGCTTAACGACACATTCAGTACATAACTTATCTTATGTATTGAAAAAACCAGCCCCTCAAAAAGGACTGGTTTGGGCTGCTATCATTCAACTATCGTACCCGTTAGCTTAATCTTCTTCCGATACTACTTGAAATTTGATAAAAGCTCACCCTTGATTATTTAAAGTTTGGATTTGCAACTACTTTTAATTGATCAACTATTTTTTCACAGTCAGGTGAGGACTCTTATCAAGAAGAGGCTGTGCTTCTTTTAAGGCAACTTTTCGTAGTCGATGGCATACCAAAGTGTTTTTTATTTGCCATTGAATGCCTTATGGCATTCGCCCTTATAAAGTTTTTTATCGGTAAATTTCCGCGCATTCCGTGCTTGTTGGTTGGTAAAAACAATGATTTTTCCAAGTACCCGCGAGCGGTTGACCGTACCACATTGCGGGGCAAGCTTGAGATGTTGGCCCCCACGGATTGAAATACCACAGAGAGTATTTTGAAGGCCATTCTCGCCAGCCTTTTATGGTCTGTTCAGCTAGCCGCCGCTCTCGTTCCCGTGTCTTCTGATAAAAATCGGGTTCTAATATGGCGTCGAACATGGCATCGCCATTCATATAATGATAAATAACATCATTAATATTGTTGACGTTCTTGAAGTCCGAACACCTGACTACGGCCCGATTAATCACGACAGCACCAACCGTTAACATACCCTTTTCGCCTTCCGCCTGTGCCTCGCCCCTCATAAGCCGCGCCAACAAATCAACGTCAGACGACCTATACTTAACCCTCGCACCCATGGCAAAACCCCCTTTAACTGGTTAACACACTATATTCACATTTTGGCAAAATGATCGTTGGCGTGCGGGGCGGGTCACATGTGTGCCAGGGTGTCAAAACTTAAAAAAGCAGCCGATCGTTTGGCCGGCTGCCGCTGTGTAATAATGGTTGAACTATCGTCTCCCTTTAGCTTAATGACCTACGTGGTCGCCCCACGAAAAAAGAAGCACTTAAAGACATGTATTCTACAATTTGCTTACTTGGAGTACCCTTTGACGGATTGAATGAACCCTGATTCGACCTTTACTAGTGCATTAAGCGTACCAGTAATTCTAACCCTGTATCCGAAATCTGGCATTTTTTATGATTTCTTCAGCAAGTTCATCCGGCTTCTTACCATCGGTGTCCAGTAGGAATGGCTCATTAGTCGGTGACGCCATCAACTTGTTCCGAAGGAAGAGCGAGCGGTGGATATATTGCGCATCTCCTCGCTGATGGAGTCGAGCGGTAAGTGTGTCCGGTGGTTCCGCGTGCAGCACAACATAGTGGAGCGTCGCCTCGAGATCCGATAGTTGGTCAAAGAACCATTGAAGTTCATCTTCGACGACGAAATCGATAACCACGTCTAGCCCGTTCAGGAGAAAATTCCGCGTCACCGCAGCGATATTAAGCCATGCCAGTCGAAGTCGTTCCTCCCAGGGCGGTTCGGTCTCCCCTCGGTAGACATGGAGAAGGAGATCACCTTCAATCAAGACACATTGGTTCATTACACTAGCCAGAGTCTTGGAGACGGTTGATTTCCCTACACCAAGTGGACCAGAGATAAGATAGACGGTTACTGATCTTTTGGTGAAATTCATATAATCCCCTCCCCCATATTTTACCCGTTCGTAACGAAGCTGCCTTTTCATGCCGGCAGCCTCGCACTAATCATTTGTTCAACTCTCGTTACCCGTTAGCGTAATAAAGATCAGGTTAAAAATCTTCGAAATGCCTCGGTCTGCCCGAGGCCCGAATGGCCCGAAGTGTGATTACGGCGTTAGATGAAGTGCCTGACTCTCTAGAATGCGCTAAATTTTTCCTTCACTCACTTGAATCAATAGTTCTTCAATTTTATTAATGACATCACTGATACTTCGTGTTTCATATTTAATTATTGGATCAGACCAGGAGTTAGTTTGATCATCTACATTATCATTTTCTTGAATTAAGACTAGTCGATATTGGCCATTTGGTTGAAATTCAGGATACCAACCAAGATCTAATATTCTCTTTTGTCTATAGTTTACGAACTGAAATAGGTCTTCATTATATTCCCATCGATGTTCATATTCTTCATCTACAAAATCTTCAGGAGATACCTGGGTAAAAATGTTCCACTCAATTGTCCAACCTATTGGAAATCTAAGAGGTACTAATGGAATTGTCATTTAGGTTACTCCAATATTTTTATTTTTTAGAAATTTCAACTAACACGTCTTTTTTTACGAACTACGCAAACTCTCCATACTTGAAGATTCGCGAAGTGATTAAACTATCCTGCCCGTTAGCTTAACAAAGAAATGGAGCAGCTGCCGCAGCAAACTGCTCCTTGATTGTTCAACTATCGTTACCCGTTAGCTTAATGAAAAATATTCCGTTTTGTATCTCAGCATTTTCTTGGTCGTTGAATGCAAAAGAGTTAAGTATTGAAGAGAGTCTTAATAAAATTAATTAGTCGATCGGTAATCCAACCAAGTAGAAACCAAAAAAATAAAGTTAAAATATAAAATTGAGGAGCATGCTTAAAAGCAAAGTGTTGGTCCACTACAAGGAAGGGGGGGCTAGTATAGTAAGCTAATAAGCCTTTGTCATCAAATCCTGTATTTGCATCTAACCCAGTTAAATGAAAAACAATGATAAATAGAGATATAAGTGGTAACCAAAAACTGAATTTTCTAATCAATTTTGTACACCTCAATTAAAGATAGTATCAGAAAACACAAGCGAATTTTCTTGATTAATTCACCGAACAACTTCAGTTAATGTATGTAGGACTGCATCCCAATGAAAAAAGTATAACAATATGATTTTACAAGAAATAGTACTAAATATACGTAGTACCTCATCCAAGTTTATTAAACTATCCTGCCCGTTAGTTTAATAGAAGAAGTGCCCATAACATGACTAAAAATCAAAAAACCGACCTCATGAGGTCGGATTTTTCCATGGAGGAGACGGATACTAGGGGATTTGAGCCCCTGTTCAAAGATCACGCCACATAGGCTTCTACGGGTGTAGTCACAGTTTTGATGGCACTTGAGAGTTGCTAGAATTAGTAACAACCTGACTTTCCATTGCTTCCAAATCACTCAGTACATGATCATGCGTCTAGGAAGAGCGAAGGGCTTGCCTTCTCATCCACAGCGTTGCAACCCACTTTTCTCCTTTGATCACTGGTGTACCTGCATGCAGGGTAAAATCGTTTAATTCATGATTGCTGTAAAAATATTCAAAGTAGACAGCCATGCCTTTGTTAGGAAAAACTGAAATATTAAGCTTAGGGAACGCCGTTTCTCCGCCTTCCTCCACATCATTCAAATACATCACGAGCGTACTAATTCGATTGTTTGCACTTGCTCGACTCGTTTCCGCGAAGAAATCATAATGAGGTTGATACTCTTGACCAGGGGTATACAGCAGAACTTGCAAACCGTCACCATGCTCGATAGGAATATTCATAATTTGAGAGAATCGCTTCTCGATTCTTGTAATCGTTTCATTCTCCTCACAGAAAACCCCACTGCTCGTTCTAATTTGATTGACTGCACGATTTCCACCTATTTTTGAACGTTGCAATTGTTCCCTAGAATGTTTAATGAGCTCAGCGCATTCCTCATCGCTAAGCACATTTCCTAGTACGACAACCAATGGCGCCTCATACTTGGCAAGAATACGAATCTCTCGATCTTCTGTCTTGATCGTATTTCCAGCATGATCAAATATCGTCCGCTCTTTCTCAGTCGTATCCCCTATCATCCTTATGCAGCCCCTATAGTATGACATTCACCACAAAGTACCATACCATAGATTGGAACTATTTACTCTACTATATTCAGAAAAATCGAAATAATCAAACTGTATGGTGTTGGTAGAAGGCGCAGCAACTCTAACCTCTCTTATTCCTGCCGAACGTATTATAAGGGCTCAATGAGCGGGCTTTTACAGCTCTATGCCAAAATACAATAACAAAGCTGATTTATACGCTTCATCGGTCTGCGGGGTGAAGGTCTTTACACCTGCAGAAGTGAAAATCCGGAACTCGCGGTCAGAGATTGTACACCGTCCCTCTGGGGTTCGTATCGCAACGATCGGGTATTTATTGAAAATGGAATCAGGGGCATTTTCACACCAGAAACTCGCAAATAGGTAGTCTTTCGGCAGTTGCGGCTCCTCTGTGAAGGAGTAAATGCGATTCCATCCCTTATTTTTCTGTTCACAAAGCGCCCAGCCGTAATCAAGATCTTTTTCGAGGCGGTAGCACTCTTCGCCTTGCTGCTGTTCAAGACCTTCGTTGAAAGAAATTGGTCTGCAGGGTACGATCCCACCCACACCAACATCGCACAGGTAGTCGATGCCTTCTGCTTCTACCTTCAAGACGTGATGGCGCCTTTTTGGCGGGAGATCCGGCTCGTCACGCCAAAATCGGGCGACCAAATCAGTAACCGTATAACCAAGTTCCCGCAGCAGCCAGCCGAATAAGGCATTTAACTCGAAACAGTACCCACCCCGCTGGCGCGTAACAATTTTCTCATACAGATCCTGCGGATCAAGTGATAAAGATCTATGTTCTAGAATATCCAAATTCTCATATGGAACCGTGAATAGATGTCGTTCTTGCAGGTCGGCCAGCGTCTTTGCGCTGCCATCGAGCGAACCTTTAAAACCGATACGATCTAGATAGCTCTGAATTTGATTGTTTTTACTAATCAATCTTGAGACACCGTCCTTAAGAAAGTTTCTTATGATGAAAATAGCCGTTACATGGATCTTACCCTTACAACGCATCCATAAAAATCTTCATTATCCTTCAATTTATAATCAACGATATTAATAATTAGTCGTAAAAACAGAAATCCTATTTTTACCTGTACGTTTCACGCTATACATTGCCTCATCCGCGTTCTTCAGTAACGTAGTAACGTCCGACGCATCTCTAGGGTATAAGCTGACTCCTGCACTAAACGAAACCGGAATTTCAATCCCCTCATGCTTAAATGGGCTCTTGGATAAAAGGGACAAACGACTATTGACCACATGATTTAAATCGCTGCTTTCGTCCACACAAGAAATCAAAACGAACTCATCTCCCCCGATTCGCCCTATAAAATCACCAGTTTGTGCATGATCTTTCAAAATACGTGCAATATGCTGCAGATAGAGATCTCCAATTAAATGCCCGTATGTATCATTAATCAGCTTAAAATTATCTAGGTCCACTAATGTAAGGGCAAACATTTCACGCCCCGCTATTTTCTGCTGCACCCGCTCCTGAATGGCCACGCGATTATACAAATCCGTTAGTGAATCATGGTGCGCCAAATATTTGTAGCTTCGTTCAGATTCCAATAACTTGCGTTCTGTATCCTTTAAGGAGGTAACATCAGTAAGGTGCATGACAAACAGCTCCTCGTCAGCCTCCTCAATCAAATCAATCCCCATAATCAAATCCAAATAGCCTTTATTCGGATTATACATTCGAGCCACCCACTGGGCTTCTTTCTCCTTTTTCTGAAGAAACAAAGCCAACCTATCACCTATATTTAACCTATCTTCAAATTGAAAATGGCTCAGAATATCATATATTGGAATTCCCTCACACCATTGTTTCGCCCGGGGATTCATTTCTCTAATTGCGCCTTTTTGGTCCAAAAGCAAAATGGCTGTAGGAGCGGATTTGAATAAAATATGAAACAGCTTGCGGTAATCCGGCATAATGTCATGTTTGCCAACTAAATGACGAAGTGCAACAGCCCAAAGCAAATATCCTATAAAATAAAGGATCATAGCATTCCGTGACGTTAAAAACTCCAAATGTAAAAGAGCTGTGACAAAGACAAACCAGGCAAACAGCGTAAATAAACTGAAAAGAAGGGAACGCAAAATCTTTCTTTGTTTTGCTTCCTGAGTACGATACCAGGAAAATACGAGGATAGAGACCGAAAGTAGGATATATCCGGCTACAAAGAGAACCGTAAGATGCAGAAACAGCGGATCAAGAGGACTGCGGCCATCCGTCACAGCGGCATTGTATAATACCCGATGATCCTCGGTAATTAAAAAAACAATCCACAATACAAAGGGAGCTGCGTAAATTAAAGGCAACCAACGCTTCAAAGAAGACGTCGCAGGACTTCCAATGAGTATACAAAGATGGACTAGAAAACAAATGACCAGCAGAAGCATGGGACTATTTCCATAAAGAACAATCTGCATTTGATACTGGGGCAGCAAAGATGTTTTAATGTATTCCCCTAGAAAATAAAAAAGAAAAGCCAGCATGAGAAGCGCGGCAATTCGATTTAGCATACTCTTCTTGTTTCGATTGATTAACGTAATTGCCATGTAAAAAAAGAAGTAAGTAGGAAGCAAAATCGTTAAGAAGTCCATGAAAAGTTCGTTCATTTAATGTACCTTATGGTGATCCTCTAGTTGAATTAATTTCTAGGTAACATCATCCTAAAATCCACTCCAAGTAGAGCTGGTTTTTACAGGATACATACAGGTTAAAATCCCCAAACCGACCACTCCTTTCTTTTTAGTTAGCGTAATAAAAGTCATTTTGTTTCTATTCTTGGCTTTCCCCTTATAATAATATTTTGTACACGAATTTCGTATATAAAAATATTCATCAAGAAAAGACCATTACCTTCTTTCGTGTGACAAGTAATTGCGTTAACCCGCGCGTTAGCTAAAAAAATAAAAGGAGTAAACTGTAACAAACTGCTCCTTAAACCCTTTAGCAAAATAAGCTAATGGTTTCAAATACTATTCTTTGGCTTAAATAAGTCGTATACTCTTATTTGTCAATAAGTTTACCAATGAGATAAATGACGATTAAATTAACCCTTCATTCACAACCAAACTAAGTATGAGATAGAAAAATGATTAATGTTCGACGAATCTGCCAGTATGTAGAAAACGGCAGCCATATATCCGGCTGCCGTCTCTTCGTGCTTATTGTGCTATCGTACCCCGTTGCCCGCTATTTGCACGAACATAATTCGTATACCAAAGGAGCGTTATTCAATGGACATCAAATCGTTTCTATACCCCAAAAACGAAGTCTCTTACCTCGTGACATCCTCTAATATGAAAGAAGCCATGGACAAATTGGAGGCCAGCCATTATACGGCCATTCCGATCCTGGACGACAATGGCTTATATTTCGGAACGCTATCCGAAGGAGATTTGTTATGGAAGCTCAAAGCCACACCCGGCCTCGGCTTCGATACGATGCACGAAATTCCTGTCGTCTCCATCAAAAAACGGATGAAAGTCGAATGCGTCGAGATCAGCGCCGATTTGGACGATATGCTGGCGCTGGCGGCCGATCAGAACTTCGTTCCGGTCGTAGACTCCGATCGCGTCTTCCTCGGTATTATTCGCCGCAAAGATATAATCGAATACTATACCCGGAATATTGCTGATTAGTTGGAAAGATCTGATCTTGCGGATCATGAAGGCTGCCGTTCGCTGAACTTACTCTTATTTCAATAGCGATAGCGATAGCAAGAGCAAAACCCTCATCTTATTTCAAGATGAGGGCTTTTTGGTATCGTTATTCGTATATTTCCGGTAATCCGAGATCGGATTCTTCGTCATCGGATTCGTAATCTTCCGGCAATCCGAGATCGGATGCTTCGTCAACAGATTCGTAATCTTCCGGCAATCCGAGATCGGATTCTTCGTATACAGGTTTCTCTTGTACGGAGATGCCTTGAAACTTGTTCGGCTGCGCGACGGAATTGCTTACCGTAAACGATTTGAAGGTCCCCGATACTTGAACGTCATAAGACGTTTGGTACACGTTGTTCTGGAGATCGTATACGCTAACCCCCGTTAAGTTCGCTCCCGTCCAGCTAACTACGGTTCCCGAATCTACGGGAGTGGTAATCCACAGCGCGTTGCCTACATTGTCAATGGTGACTTTTTTCGCTTGATTTTCAGCGAGGAAAGTATTATCCGCGTAAATCTTGATCGATGTTTTTTCGCCATTCTTTAACGTCAGCGTCACCGTGGATTCTTCACCGGTTAACGGTATGGAATATACGGTTGCGGTTACACCCGCGGATGTCTCGATTGCCGTTGTTTTTCCAGAATCATCCGACATCATACCCGTACGGTTCTTGTACACGACTCGAAGATCCGCTACTGGGTTTTCATTGCCGTAAACCAGGATTTGCTTTACCTGCTGACGGTTTCTCTCGTCTTTCACGAGCGGCATATGTTCGACTCCCGAAACCCCGTACACCACTGTGTTTTTCGTACCGAGCGGGAAGTTTAATTGTCCGCGGCTGCTTTCAATGGGAACGGTGCCGTCCCCGCTCACATAGTTAGGAACAACGCCGCTTCCGTTGCTGGCCAATTCCGATACATCGTTAACGGACTTGACATACGTATAGCCGCCAACCGTAGGCATACCCTCCCCAGTGATGTTATAGAACGGAATGTTCGTCTGGGCAAGATCGTACATGGTCGCATGTTTATTCCAAGCTCGATCCAATAGATCTTCGCGGAAGTTCAAATAATCCCCGAGCTGTCCTTTATTCACGTTAGACAAGAATTCCGCCATTTCAAAATAATCATCAAGCACAACAGGATAATGATCGTTACGTGCCTCGCTTCTCTTCTTAAAGTAAGTGAGCACGCCACCTGCTAGATGATGGTAGCTAGGCGATGGCAGCAATCCATAGGCCGTAGGAGAATGCATCGCAAGCTTGCGGCCTACTTCATTGGATAGAATCGGAATATCCAGATCATAGCCGTCGATCCATGCTTTGATGGAAGCAGGCGCGCCAAGCCAAGGCGTCCCGAGCGTGACCCATTTTCCGACCTTACTCGTGTAATTCGGGTCCTGTACCGCCTCTTTGACAATAAGACCTCCGTTACTATGGGAGATCAGCATGACTTTGCTGGAGCCGCTCCGTTCGATTGCCAGGTCGATTCTTCTCTTGAGCGATTCGGAAGATTCCGTGTTGTCTCTGATAAAGTTGTAAGGAAGCCCGAAGAGCGTGCGGCCTGCAACATAACCCTCAGCCTTGAAATCGTTGATCATGTCCTGGAAGTAGATGTCCTGGCCGAACATCGTGGTATCGGGGGCAACATCGGAAATATCCCATAGTCCCGCCTCTCGATCTTTGAACCGAACGTTTATAATGTTCTCCGTTTCTTCGTTATAATAATTTTGAAGCAGATACGCAGCCCTTTTCGATACGTCAAAAGTCATCCACACGCTCAGTTCTCTTAGTTCACCATCCTCAGTCTTCGTGCCAAATAGAGCCGTTCCCCCGAAGCCAGGAACGATAATAATGGGAACTTCGCCGTTCTTTTTAAGCGTTAGCTTATAGGGCTGATCCTTATTAAACGCCTTATTGGGTGTGTAAACCCCAATATAATAAATCGTGTTTTTCGGAACGATGACCGAGAAGCTTTCGTTTTTGTTATCGCCGTTTTCGGAACTGGCAATAATGACGCCTGCCTGGTTAACGACCTTTACATCATAATTGGCTCCTGCCGGAATATTAGTTAGATCGACCTGCTGATCGTAAGGCAGGTTCGTGTTCACGACTTTGTAGTAATCCACATCCGTTCCGGCATGGATCGTACCGTTAAACTCTCTAGGAGTGCTTGTCGTTACGCTGGCCTCCGTCGCTTTGTCCGTCGTATCGTTATTCTCATTCGCATCCGCGGCTACTGCTTTATAGAAAGTTTTCAATCGATAGATAGCCTGAGTACCCGTCTGCGATCCGGAAGCAGGATACACGACGGCATAAAACTCGTTGCTGTTCACCGGCATATCCATGACGTAATCCGCTTGATTGCCCGGGACTCTCGACTCCTTGATCATGGCCTTGTTCGCGTCGTACACGACGAGGTTATAATCACGGTCAGCCGGCCCTTCCAGCGCGAAATGAACCGTTCCGGCACCGGAAGCCGCGTACTTGTAATAGTCCCGATCAGTAGACGCGGAGAGTGAACCGAGCTTGTCGATTCCATCCTTCAGCGTATTCGCCGTACCGAAGGTATCGTTGCTTTCCGCTTCATTCTCCGACAATCCCGAGCTGTCGATATTCATCGTGATCTCGTATGGACTGGTGCTGACGGAGCCGATGGCCGTCGAATAAATTTGAAGGAAGAAGGCCTGCCCTTTTTTACCGAACACGTCCGAAATCAAAGGCTTTCCGTTGACCAGTTTGGTCGTTCCTACTTCCTGCATAGACTCGTTGTAAAGCTTCATGGCATAACCGGCAAGCGGCATCTTGTTCATATCAATTGCAAAGTATCCTGTCGTGTAAGGGGATAGCGAATACCAATCGACGTCTTTCTGGTTATGCAGCGTGGCGGTTATATAGGCGCTATTTGTTTGGCCAAGCTTCGTTGCGGTGTACGTTTCTCTCGAATTGTTCGGTTCGTATACGTCGCCATCCAGCTGCGACACTTCGAATTCGTAGGAATCATAAGGTTCATAATCCCCCATGGCCGTAAACACTTTGACATAGAACACGTCGCCTTGGTTTCCGTAGTGCAGCGGAAGCTGCTTCGGCTCATGTTCTTCGTAGTATTCCGTCGAGTAAAGAGGGTCTCCGTCCGCTTCATATAAAGCGATATGATAGTTTTCCGACGGCCTGTATAGGAGCTGCGCTTGGAAATTTCCGCTTTGCGCCAATTGGACGGTGTACCAATCCTCGTCTTTCGAAGCATGGATGGTTCCTTCAGCAACATCCGATCGTGTCTGGCCGAGCATTGTCACAGATGCCGTCTCCGGGTTGTTGTTCCACTCGTGGAAGTCCCCCGACAAAGCGTCGTAGCTGGACGTAAACGTTCGCTCGAGCTGATAGGTATCATTCGGGTCGAAGCCCATGGAAGAATACACTTGCACGTAAAAGGTTTGGCCCGCGCTACCATGTACGTTGTGCATGATTTTCCCCGGACGGTTTTCCGTCGAAGCGATGAAAGTCCCGTCGGATGTGAACAATTTAAAGTCGTATTCGCGACCTTCGGGAATGCTGTGCAGGTGTAGATTGAAATAGCCGGTCTCGGCAGCTTCGAATCGGTACCAATCCTGGTCTTCAGCCGCTCCGATCAATCCCGCTACTTTGCCGGATGGCGATTGGCCAAGCGTGGTCGCGGACGCCGTTTCTTTCGTGTTGTTCGGTTCTAAAGCGTCTACAGGGGCCGCTAGCGTTTGAAACCCGGCCTGCAGACGGTAATGGAAGCCGCTGCCGACCATATCCTCGCGTACCGATACCCGAACGAAATATTGCCGTCCTTGCTCCAATCGGACATTATGGATCTCGTACAGGTGGTTAGGATTGTCGTCGTCGATTTCGTTGCCGTATTCATCGAAAATATCCATTTGAAGCAAATTCGCCGTGGCCGTTTCTTGAAGCACCACGCTCATATATCCCGTTTTCGTTACCTCGAACGAGTAGTAATCGACGGGATCTTCGAGATATCCGATCCCGCTCACATTGCCTGTAAAGACATAGCTTTCTCCACCTGCCAAGGGATAACGCTGATTATCGTCCGGCGTGTTGTTAGGCTCTTGCTCGGGGTAGGAGAGTGCGAGCGATTGCTGCTCGTATGGCGAGGCGAGTGCATCCGGAATTGCAGATTGAACTAACAGGGACGAACTTAAAAGCAATGCGAATAATACCATTGAAAATCTTTTTATAGAAATTCTTCTCATAATGTCCTCCTTGGTCTTTCTTTTTATCATTCGGCATGCCCTGGGCGCTAACGTACGCCGCCTGCTTGCCGTTCACAAATCAGAGTTTACGATGCCCTTCCGGTGTTGAGAAGGATGAACTTTCTTCACCCCGGGGTGAAAATCATTCACCCTCCCACACTTGTGTCCTAGGAAACGTTAGCGGAATGATGCGAATTGGAAGCTTGTTGCTCCCTCTCTGTCCGAGGCGTCATTCTGCCAGTCCAGATGCAGAAGCCCAGCCCAACATAAGCGAGTCCCCAGAAGAATGCGAAGTATACGTTGTCTTCCACCGGAAGGAATGCACTGAGCAGCATGAGCGCATATAGAACCGCTACCCATCGAGGAAATACCTTGGCGCGATACGTTAGAATGGCGAATAGCAGCGTGCCTCCGGTCAAGCCGATCATGCTGCCCATGCCTGTAATCGCCACTACCGGACTGTCCGGCTCCGGAGCGGATGGCCCCAGAATGAACACGGCAAACAACAATGCCGTTGTGAGAACGTTGCCGATTGTAATGCCGAGCACGCTAATAAAACCTAGCACCCCCGTCTCTTTCGATTGCGCGAGATAACCCGCGATCGAGCCGACCGCCATTAGAATGCACGCCACATACCCGAAGGAAAGCTCTGGCACGCTATCCGTACCCCAGACGATCGCCGTCGGCGTCATGCCAATTCTCGCGATTCCCGCCAGCAAGCAGATCATGCCCAGCCATCTCAATACTTTTAGATCTTTCATTTTCACTCTTCCTCTCTTCGAATGTATTCATTGATTTCATCCTACACGCACGGGAATCACGGACAACAGGGCAATGAATACCTCATTTTCCGGGAAACTACCGCTTCCCGAATCCGGGAAATCCGGGAATGCGGCCGGGAATTTGCAGCCGTCTCATATTCAAAACAACCTTCCGCCGCTATAATAAATGCATGAGAAAAATTAGAATCTTTCAAATGATTATCGGATTGTTTTTTGTCATGACGGCGACCCTCTATGCGAGCTGCATTCCCGTCTATTACGACATGCTGGTGACGCAGTGCATCCCGGACGGATGCGGCGTGTCGATTCCCGCTTTGACCTTCGAGCCCGACAGTCTCACGGTAACGGAGATCGCGATCCTGCAAGTAGCGATCGACTGCTCACTCACGCTTGTGTTCTATTCCGCTGCCCTGATTCTGCTGTGGAAAAGTGCCCGCGAGCCGATGGGGCTTCTCGCCGCACTGGCGATGATTGCCTTCGGCACCTCTTTCCCCTCGCTTGTCGTCGTTGGATCGGAGAACTGGCTATTCTCGCAATATTGGTTCTTCGCGGTGGCGGCTATCGGCTGGATTGCGATATCGCTCTTCTGTCTGCTTTTCCCAAACGGCCGATTCGTCCCTGCTTGGTCGAAGTACGTTATGGCGCTCATCGTTTTCGTGGATATTGCCAATATTTTTTTTGAAGGGAGCCTGTGGCAAAAGCTTCATTTCCCTCTATTCGTTCAGTTCATCTGGTATTTGTCGACTACGTTGCTGCTCATCTATGCCCAGGTGCATCGTTTCAGGCGTGTCTCTTCACCCGAGCAGCGCCAGCAGACCAAGTGGGTCGTCTACGGCGTGACGGTCTGCTTCTTTGGGTTTGCGGTGATCAGCATGCTGTTCAGTCCCGCCTTCTATAACGGCAATGCCGTCTACTTTCTCTATTTGAATGCGGCGCTTCACCTGAGTCTGTCGGCTCTGCCCGTTACGCTTACGCTCGCCATTCTTAGACGGAGGCTGTGGGACATCAATCCCCTCGTGAACCGGACAATCGTCTATGGTACCTTGACCGCATGTATCGTCCTTCTGTATACCGGCGTTGTACTCTACCTCGGCAATCTGTTCGTCACTTGGAGCAATTATGTGGTCTCTCTCATTGCGACGGCACTCGTTGCCGTCCTGTTCGCGCCGCTTAAGGAATGGCTTCAACGGATGGTGAATCGGCTGATGAAAGGACGCCATGATGATCCGTACGCCGTTCTTCTGGAGCTGGGCAGCCAAATGATGCAGCCGCTTGCGCCCGATGCGATGCTGACGGCGATTGCCCGCCAGGTGCAAGGCGCGCTACGGCTGCCTTACGCCAGCATTGCGATGGATATCGAAGGACAAGAGACGATGTTGGCTGAAGCTGGCGAACGTAAGGATGAGCTTGAACTGCATGCTTATCCGATTATTTATCGGGGCAAAACGATCGGCACGCTATATGCGGCCTGCCGATCGGCAGGTGAAACCTTTTCGTCGGAGGACCATATGTTTCTGGAGGTATTGCTTCAACAAGCGGCACCGATTGTCAACAATGCGGATATGCTGCAAGGGATGCGGCGTCTGGCCGAGGATCTTCAGGAATCCCGCGAGAAGCTTGTGCTCGCCCGGGAAGAAGAGCGTCGGCGAATCCGTAACAATCTGCATGACGATCTCGCACCTAGACTGGCCGCGCTGGCGCTTAACGTGGCGATAGCACGCAAATACGTCGACAAGGAGCCTGCCGCTGCTGTCGCGAAGATGGATGAACTCGGCCAAGTCATTCGGTCGACGATTCAAGATATTCGCTCACTAGTCAACGACTTGCGGCCGCCCGCGCTGGATGAACTCGGACTTGTCGGCGCGATTCGCACACGGATGGACGAGATGGTGAAGCCTTCTCAACTAAGCGCGGATGGTATAGGGGCAAAACGGCTGCATATGCAGATTAGTGCCCCGCCTGTACTGCCTGCTCTGCGAGCCGCGGTCGAGGTTGCCGTCTATCGGATCGTGACGGAATCGATGGTGAATGTAGTGAAGCATGCGGATGCGACGAGCTGTCGAGTCGTGCTAGCCGTGACGGAGGACAACCGACTGCGGGTGGAAGTAACCGACAACGGAGTAGGCGTCGGCTCGACGGGACGCCCTGCTTTGACAGGCACAACCGGCGGCATTGGGCTAATATCCATGCGCGAGCGGGCTGCGGAGATCGGCGGAGAATGCGTCATTGAACGACTCGACGCAGGAGGAACAAGGGTATGCGCGATGCTGCCTTTGCAATAGATAAGGAGGATTGGACAGATGAAAATCATTATAGCCGAGGATCATCCGATGTTTCGGGGCGGCGTTCGAAGCTTGCTCGCGACGACGGACGATTTAGAAGTTGTCGGGGAGGCGACTGATGGCCATGAAGCGGTGAAGCTGGCAGGAGAGCTGCAGCCTAACCTCATGCTGATGGATATTCGCATGCCAGGCATGAACGGCATCGAAGCGACCGAGCGAATTAGAGAACAATATCCGGCTATCGAAGTACTGATCCTCACGATGTATCAGGATGATCAGTCGGTCTTCACTGCTATGAGAGTTGGTGCCAAAGGTTACGTGCTGAAGGATGCAGACGAGGAAGAACTGTTGCAGGCGATTCGTATGGTTGGAAGCGGTCGCGCCGTATTCAGTACGGGTATCGCGGAGCGGATGATGTATTATTTCGCCTCGCAGCCCCCGCAGGTTGTCCCGGAATCCCATGGCGAAGAAGCGGAAGAACAAGCGATCGGAAGGCATGGCCTTCTGCGTGATCCGGCCTTCGCCGAATTGACCCGGCGCGAAGCTGAGATTTTGGCCCGAATCGCACTCGGCGACACCAACGCTCAGATTGCCAACCGCCTCCACATCAGCGCCAAGACCGTCGCAAACAACGTGTCCAACATTTTAACTAAACTCCAAGTCGTGACTCGGCACGAAGCAAGGAAGCTGGTCGAACAGTCGCGGCATATCTAGCTGTTGACTTGGCCTCGGATATCCTCCATTCATATACGATCATAAGGATTATTATCACGCCTGCTTGGAAAAGTAGAGCAGAAGCAGCCGTATGTACCTCCGTACATCGTGGGACTCAGTCTTAGACTAGTAATCGCCATTAATTAAGCCTTAAGCCTTAAGATAAGTTAGCAAAAAATTGCTCTCCTAAAAACTGAGTCAAAATTCCGTCATTCATACTACCTAGCGACATCAAAAATTATTCCGCAAACCAGCTCAACAGTTCGGCGTTTCAGGCTATTGTATCGGGAAATATGGGGGAAGCGAGACAAGTATTCATCGAGGCTTTTCAACAATTTCGCGGTCGGGTCATGCTAGAGTAGCTTTACTCTTTAGTTAATATTCAGCGTCCATATGCACAGCAAAAAAACTCAAGCCTAGTTATTGCTTGAGTTTTTTCATTTTAATTCAGGCAATGGTCCAAAAGCAACCCAATGCACGAATTGCATCACTTCAGAGATGATACTGGGATCGGGAAGCCTAGTGTCGGTACGCCAAGCCTGCGACTGGTCGACTAAGGAACGCCATCGTTCGGGCAATATTTCAAGCGCCCACTTAACCGAACGTTGTTTACTGCATACTTCACCAAACTTCAACGTGTATATAGCTCGACACATCGTCTCCACCACATATGCTTTATGGCTAAGAGGCAAGTACCAATTGGGGTCGTCCAGTTGATTTGCCCAGTCTGCCCAATCACGTAATCGATTGGATACAGCCGCACGGATTTCGTCCACTGAGATCGGTTCGATGAGATTTTTTGGGTCGGGACCGAATAATGTAATACCGTGCTCGCGCACAGTCCACCTTTCTAATATCCAGTTGGAATGGTGGACCCTCCACCGTAAAAAGTCTCCTCTCTCTATAGTGGGATACCGTTCCCCTGCTCGAAAACGTTTCAGGGCATTAAGATCGAAGTACGCCCCTTCCAGTTGATCCGCATATACGTTAGTGATATTAGCTAGTCGGCTATGTTGGTCGTTTAGGACAGTAAACATCACTTCTGAAACCGGAAGTTTGGTTACTGCCAAAAAGTCGATATCACTTGTCAAAGGGTCGAAATCACCTAAAGCGAGTGAGCCTCGCAGATAAAGGCCAATAAGTTCATCTCCGATTGCTTCTTGAATGCCAAGCTTTAAATTTCGCAGCATCTCAATCACAGAATTGGGTAGGCTGCTTGCCGATTCAGGGATATTCGATAAGGTCATTTAGTCCACTCCCCTAGTACACTATCGTTACCCGTTTAGCGTAATCGTCAGATGTCCAATGAAACAAATTCCTCCCCCATAATTTTTTACACGTAAGCGTCTATATATTTTTTTTCATAATGATAACGTCCCCTTCGTAGACGGAATAACATCGCCTGTTATCCTAATTGCTTTCTTCAACGCATCGCCGAATGCCACGAAAATTGCCTCATTTATATGGTGTGTATTTCTGCCGTATTCCAAATTGATGTGCATGGTTATCCCGCTATTATGCGCTACAGCGAGAAAAAACTCTTCGATTAATTCGGTTTCAAACTCGCCTGCTCGTGTTGACCGCATTTCCACGTTAAACACTAAAAAAGAGCGATTAGATATACTCAAATCCACTAATGCTAAGCTCTCATCCATAGGTATACGCGAACTACCATAACGGTTTATGCCTTTTTTATCCCCTATAGCCTTTTTGATTGCTTGCCCCAAGCATATTCCAATGTCCTCAACCGTGTGATGCCCATCTATCTCTAAATCACCTTTGCAATCCACATTTAGTTTTATTCCTGCCCTAAAAGCAAAAAGCGTGAGCATATGGTTAAAGAATCCAATTCCCGTGTTGATGTTGCCTTCACTGTATTCATCGAGATTAAGCTCCAGTTTAATTTCTGTTTCTTTTGTTTTTCTGTTAATTAATGCCTCTCGCACCATAACAAACTCCCTTCTTAACTGAGGTATTGCCTTTTGGTATTGCTAGCCGAATGAATTCGATTCAGACCACTTCCTTCATTGCTTTACTTCTCTAATATATTAACGTAATAAAGTGATAATGTAAAGTTATGTAAGTCGTCAGCCGCGCTAAACTGCCCGTTAGCGTAATGAAGCAGCCGATCATTGTGGTCGGCTGCTTCCGTGTTTTTATTGAACTATCGTTACTCGTTAGTTTAGGTTCATTTAGAATTTTCTTCAAAATGCTTAAAATGGCTTATTAGCATTCATTTTCAAATTATTTTATTCCTTCGACAGACTAAAATAATTTTTTGTTGACTTAAACCATGGTTTAAGTCGTATCATATTCCTGTCGACAATGAAAGATAAAATTTTGGAGGCCTCCAGATGAAGTATTGTTCAATTAGCGAAGCTTCAGCCAAATTCGATATTCCAGAATCAACGTTACGTTATTATGAAAAAAAAGGACTACTACCACTAATCGAGCGTGATGAAGCTGGGAGGCGGTTATTTTCAGAAGATCAAATTACGCTCCTTGAAATCGTTATTTATTTAAAAAACACGCACATGCCAATAAGTGGTATCAAGCAATATGTTGACTGGGTAGTAGAAGGAGATAACACCATTGAACTCCGACTTGGAATGATGAAGAATCACAAGCAAGCTGTGATAGCTGAAATTTCGTTGATGACCGAATCCTTAAAAGGAATTGACGTAAAAATTACACGTTATACAAAACGTACTCAGGAAAGAAAAGAAGAATGATAAGATGAAAAAGTATTAGTAACTGGCGCATATAAAGGAATTGGCTTTATTGCTTTGAAATTGATAAACAATTGAGTGAAGAAATGGAGCGGGGTTACATATCCAAGGAGAACCATTAGATGCCTTCGCAGATGGAATTTTCAAAGGATTAGAAGAGGGTAAGAAGGAAATTGGATATGGTACTTCTGTGAATCGCTTACGCATGTCACGAGATGAAGTCGACGAGTACGCTGAAAAGATGTATAAGGCCACGAAAAACACAATTGAATAACTACACTCACGAAAAAGGTGCTACCATTGTGTAGGTGCTTTTCCGAAATTATTAATCAAAATGACAGTTTGTTTTGACTTCGCATTGTCATATGAAAAAGCAAAACTCGCCGCAGTGTTGGCGAGTTTTCTTTATTGTAGTTATCTATTCCTTATTCAACTAACCTGCCCGTTACCTTAACGAAGAAAGGAACAGCCGCCGCAGCAAACTGCTCCATATTTGTTCAACTATCGTTACCCGTTTAGTTAAATGAATGTTTATCGATTTCAGGAATCTAAAGAACTCTGAACGCTCAATAGAATGAGCTGCTCTTTTAATGCAGCTCATTAATCAGTATCTCTTGGACATCTCTGACAATTATGATTTATTTGAAGATATGTTTCTCCGCGACTACCAGAAAATGGTCTATGCTGTTTCGAGAAATATCTTATATAAATTCGTTCAAATAATCAACGACAATCAAATGTTTTCTGAGCGATTTCTCGTGAATAAGATTCAATTTACCGTTGTCCATCCTTCCCAACTTCTCGGCAAGATGCTCATTGTTATGTGTCCAATCCACATGCTTCAGGATGTTCAAGCAGGAAACCCAGTCCCCTTTGTATGTGCCGTTATCTTGTACAAGATAGCCATGTGCGTACAAGGCTATCGCCTCCTGCATCACTCTGCTAGAAGAAATAAAGCTCGTGAGTCCTGGCTGCTCTGGCATCTGCGGAAGAATTGTGTTCATAAACTGATGAAGAAGCTCTATATGAACCGCCGGATCCTTGCGGATGCGACGGGCCAGTTCATATGAGGGCTGCATTTTGCCCGAATAAAGCATGGAGGCTGTCGCGTACAGCCAACTATAGCAAGTATAATTTTTGTTGAATGCCGTTAAATTGTTGCGGCTCTCAATGCCGGCCGCCTTTAGCAGCTCATTGTAATCGGCCACCTGCTGAATGACGGTGTTAAGTGGGTCACTCCCGTCGAAAGCATGCCCGAGCTCTTTGCTTACTAACTGTACCTTGGAGTTGATGTCACCGAACAGCTGTTTCTCTTCCTCCTCTCCAAGTCCGATATAGAGCTGGACGGACAGCTCACTCTCCAACAAGTCTAGTCGCCTAGATTCGAGTTGTGCTAGTAGCCCCTCTGTCTGCTCCAGTTCTTCACGAAGCTCATTATTCTCAGGTAATTTCCGGCACTTGACCTTGAGCTTCATTACTTCTCGCTCGTACTTTTTGCTTTCTTTCTGCATTTTCTCATTGCTATGCCCAAGCGCTTGTATCCGATGTTGTCCGTCAAGGATGCTGAGCTTGCTTCCATGAAGAAGGACGAGATGATCTTCCTCTTTCGCGAATGCGCTTACATCTCGTAGTGAGAGCGTGACCGGTCCAAAGAAGATATGATCCAATTCGCGTTCCTGCACGTAATGCACGATTTTTTTTCGCTGACTACTGCTTAATTTTCGTTGCACCATCGGATCGATTGCCGTGTAGTTAAGGAGATCATGAACCTTAAGCGACACCGTCGCCATTCCATAACGTTCGCAATAGGGGTGAATTGTCATCCGTAATCGTAATCCGTCCATTAGACTACATCCTCCTTATCTACCAGAAGCAAGATATGCTGATCATTATAGAAATCGCAAACAAATTGGTAAGCTTTCATAATACGGCTTCTGCGTGGCAGTCGGTCCTTCTCATCATCCTTGTAAATCGCTTTCCAGTCGATATGGCTAAATATCTTAGCGGCATAAGTAAGTGTATAAACGTTGAACTGTAATGTCTTGAACGCTTCCTGATGAAGAAAAAGCGCTAGAGCAATCTGAATATTTTCTGACCAGCATGATTCGCGACGGTCTGGTTCAGGCAATGAGTCAATCAGAATGCCGAAGTACTGCGACGCTTGCACCAGATGCCGCTCCAGCACTTCTTCTGAATAATGGTACCCGTTACTTTTCACATTAGCTTTCATACGGCCTTCGAAAAAGGCCACCAGTAATTCGATCAAGAACGAATATGAGAAAAGATGTTCTTCATCTTTGCCCCGTTCGGAATAGATATCAGTTGGGAGCCTTTTCATTACGTCATACTCTTGTACTAGTCTGGAGGCCATAATATGGTAGAACCGTCGTTGATCGCGTAAAACAGCAAGATTTCCACCGATTTTGCGCGGCAGCTTGTTAATATCGGAAAAGAGCTGGCGTTCCTGTTTGGCGTTGATATCGAGATAGATCATGACGGAGACCGGAAATTCATAGAGCTTGCGGAGTTTGTTCGTTATCTCTTCCACACGTTCGTATTCTCTACGATCCTTAGCCCTTGCAAGGTTACTTTGCAGGGTCTCCATTACTCGACGGAATGCTGCCAACCGGTGCTGCCCGTCTACGACATAACACTTCTCCATTGGCTGTAGACTATACATTCCGGTATCTGCAGCATAGTGACCTGTGCCGCGGGCTGACAGGATGATACCAGGAAAATAGATGTTTTGACCATGGTCCAAATATAAGAGAATATAATCGATTAAGCCGGACACATTCTTTGGTACAAGTTGCCTTTGAACCTCTAAGTCAATTTCATAAATGGAAAACAACTTGCTCATTGGTATTGTTGCAGACAAGGTGGATTGCCCGAAAGTTCTTGCCGCCTGACTCGGTATTTCCATGTACGAGCTGGTCAATCCGGATGGCAATAAATCAGATAACGAATTAATAGATTCCATTTGCTTCCTCCATTCATGATTAGTGATTACAGTGTAATCACAGACCTAATATTGTAGTTAAAAAGGTTCCACTATTACTATCCCATAATATTTCTAGATTAACATGAAATGTCCTTTGATTGAGGTCAAAATGATCGCTGATATCGCACTTTCCTCCTCCCGCCTATAAGGCAATCGCGCTACATTTGAATTCCTTTGACCAGGATGTTGAGCTATTCTGCCAGTTAGCTAAATGACGTATCGTCAGTCTAAGATTTTATGTTCTTTCCACACCCATAAGACATATTAAATAGCCCGACCTAGTTGGTCGAGCTTGGTATAGTTATTTCGATAGTTCTTCTTCGTTGAACCTAAATCCACTAAAGAATGCTGCCCAATAGCTTAATGAGACCGCCGTTTTTGCCGGCAGCCTCAACATGTTTGTTTGATGGAACTAACATTCTCGATTAGCTGAAAAGCATGCCGATAACACCCACAAGCCTTGAGATTTCTATCCCCTCATGAAAGTTTATAAACAGGAATAAATTATATTTCTCAAACGCGGGTGCACGATAGGCTCCTGACTGTTCAGCAACTGCTGCCCATACATGACAGTAAGTTGTGAGTTCGGATCGATGATGGCCAGACATCCTGCAGCACCGGACCAACCAAATTCTCCAATTGAGCTAAGTGATCCGCTTTTGGTAGCGGAAATATGGGTTCTGACACCCAATCCAAAGCCATAGCCAGCCATATGCTCCCAAGAGAAATCGCCACGCGTGCTCTCCGTCAGATGATCCGTGCGCATTAACTCCACAGAAGCCGGTGACAGAATACGAATGTTATTGGAACTTGTCCCCAGATTGGTTAGTGTATTTAGAAACATAGCATAATCGTTCACTGTTGAGAACAAGCCCGCCCCGCCGCTCTCGTATTCGGAACCGAACCGCGCAATATTCTCGTCCTTGCGAATGGGCTTACCCAATTCTTTGTCATATTCATACTGCGGCGCTAGGCGGCTTTGTTGTTCGATCGAGAGATCGAAACCCGTATCTTTCAACCCGAGCGGTCCAGTAATTTCATCTCTTATATAAGTGCTGAATTGTCTCCCATCCACAACCTCAACAAGAGCAGCAAGCACGTCATGACAGAAACTGTAATTCCACCGAGTCCCCGGTTCGAACAATAGCGGCTCCTTTGCGAGCGCCTTCACGAAAATACGAGTCGGAACTTTGCCGTTGGTGCGGTTTTTAACTTCCTGAATGAAAGGTGCTGCGAAATCGTGACAGAAGCCTGCTGTCATGGTAAACAGGTCGCGCACCATAATCGGTCTTTCTGCTTTATCCTGTACAACTTCTCCGTTATGGAGAGTTTTCTGTACACTCATCTCTAAAAATTCCGGCAGATAAAACGAAAGCGGGTCGTTTAAAAGGATTTCTCCCTTCTCAACAAGTTGTAACGCCGCTGTGCACGTGAGAATCTTCGTCATCGAATACATATTGATGATCTGTCCGTTGTTGATAGGAGTCATCTCTTCCAAGTTTACATAGCCGTTACGATACCGATAAACCGTTTCATTCCGATGTATCACGAGAACTTCCGCCCACGGGATACGCCAAGTGGTGATGCGGTCTATAAAGTGGGACAGCGGTTTGAAATCCATAAAAGTGCTCATCCTTTCTACAAATGATTTTGTGAGTGCTCCAACGAAATAAGTAGATCATTCAATTTTAAGCTTATGGAAATCAAGTTGCTATCTGATATCCCGACCACTCAGTTTAGATATTCCGACTAAAATCACCTACAATCGCCGTTATTCAACTTAAGCCTCCCGTTGAGTAGGCATTCGTTTAGGAAGCTAGAAGCCCCTTGTTATACGAATCTACGGATGCGACGGACATCGCCTCTCCCCCCCGAAGCATTCGATGATCTACGTGTGCTTCTCTCTAATCGTGACTTCGTCGTAAAGCGGCTTGTCAGTGCCAAAAACCAAATCCACCGCTGGGTTGACGTTGTTTTCCCTGAACTACGCCACGTTTTCAAGGACATCACCTGTATCGGTTCCATCGCTACGCTTCGCCTCTTCCCTACTCAGCGGAGCTCAGTAAGCTGCAGCCTCAGAACCTGATTCAGGGATGGAAAACCATCATGAAACGGCACTGCGGTGCTAGAAAAGCAAAAGCACTCATCGAGCTGGCCAACCATTCTGTAGGATCTTGCGAACAGCTAGAGGTTGTGGAGAAGGGAATTTCAACCGTATTAGAAGAACGCATTCCCTACGCTAAATCCAGTGTCATTTCATTAGCTGGTATTTTGGGTGAGGCTGGCGACTTAAGCGGATTTGCTCACGGAAATGCTTTGCTGCGCCATGCAGGACTTAACCTCGCAGAAGCGAGCTCAGGCAAATGGACGGGGCAAATGAAGATTAGCAAACGCGGACGATCCCGCCTTCGCCGCTTCCTCTTTATGGCTACTATGAGTTTGGTCATGAACAATTCGGAGTTTCAAGCGATGCACGCATACAATGTGCAATTCAAGAAGATGAAGAAAATGAGGTCCATTATGAAACTATGCGGTAAATTAGCTAGAATACTAGTCGGGATGGCGCGCAGCGGTAAAGCCTACATGCCACAAAAAACGTTACCGCTCTTGCAAGCAGTTTAACCAGGGCAACCCGTTTCGTTGTACGAGTTTTGGCTTATTCGCAGGATTTCAAAGAAAGCACGGAGTACCGGATTCATTAAATCAAGGGGCACTGACCCGTACCGTTAGCAAGACCGGCCTCCACCCCTTGGATAGGCGTAACGAAGGAATGAGAGGGCAATGACCCGTTAAGACATGGGAGTGAAAACCTCCAAGGGCGGCGTGGAGTATGCGCGCAGTAAATGGAAGTATAGAGGACGAAAATAATCCCCCTTTATTCCCGTGCGCCTTCATGTTGCCGAAGTCTAACACGGTGTTGTTGTCTGATCTTAAGGACATCTGAATATGATGAATGATTGGCTTCAACGTTCAAAAAATTCCGCATTACTTCAAATTATCGAATGTTTAGCAGAGAAGAATGAATATAAGATATTATGAACGCAATGTTATCCTCCAATCTTATTATTAAGCACATTGAAGAAATGTATGCAGACGAAATCCACTAGCCGCTATTCCTCAATTGTTTCTCCAGAACGATATGCTTTCTCCGATTCGCGCTTACTAGCTTAGTTCCGCTGAAAAAACAATCAGCATAAATGAATTCTTTATGTATGAGAAAATACAGGCAGAGAGTGTGGGCAGGAAGGTAATAAGGCTTAAGTATGAATACACACGATAGAAAAAGGACGCACAGAATGCGTCCCTTTTCTTATCTTACACGGCGTGCAGTAGTATAATGATCTTTCCAATATCCATAGGTCAGGTTACTGAATCCAACCTTATTTATCGGAGAACTATGAATGAAACGTCCATTCCCCATATAGATCCCTACGTGGTTGATTCTACCATCATTATTTGTGTCGAAAAATACAAGATCACCTTTTACTAGATTGCGCTTGGCTACGTAGTAGCCCCTTTTGGCCTGATCACGGCTTGTACGAGGCAAATATTCACCTTCACGCATAAATACCAGCTTGGTGAAAGAAGAGCAATCAGCGTACCTGTAACCGGTATTCCACGGCTCAGCACCAAAAACGTACTTGAAGTCTCCAAGATAATTATCGGCTCGGCTTGCGATCTCTTGACCGGTAGCTGCGAACGTCAATGTTCCGACCAGCAGCGATCCGACCAGCAGCGAAGTGGTTGTACTAACTAACTTCTTGAACATTCGTTTTCACTCCTTGTCTGTAATGTATTTGCATACTGCTTTGATACTGTGCGGAGAAATCCTAAGTATCTCAGCTGAAGGATAACTCCCCGTGGTGCCTAACCAATGGTAACATAGATGGAAAAGAGGCTGAACCCCATAGAATTTACCAAATCAATTTTAGTAAATGTAGCCTCAAACGACCGAACACCTTGAAAACACTGACTAAATTAAAGCTGAACACTACCGGAAGTTCATAGGAATATTCCAGAAATTACTTGCAATCCGTGTTACATTTCGCCTTCATTTCCAAACTTTAGTGCCAAAATATCCAAAAATATCATTGGTATCAGTTAAAATTAATTTTTGTTTCTGTGGAAGATCAATGAGTCAATCATCAATCTGAAGGAGGGTAGGATCTCATAATTGAACCATTTTGGTTCGTAAAGAAGTGAACCGTAAAGGATGCGCTTTTTTTGTTACTCATTTTTCAATATTAAGAAGTGGAAAAGAGGGTAAATGCGTTGGACAAACCAAGACCAATTGAATATGGAAACGCCGGTCACCTGCTAGAAATAACTTTAGATAGGTGAACCCATTGAGAAGAGTCGAGTTTGAAGCTCTATTATGGAACTGCTTGCTGGTGGTGGTTACATTTTGTCAGGGATGGGTTAGCTCAACTTTTCGGTATGATGTACTATGGAATCGGATTTATTGTAAATTGTTTTGTTAATACTGGTGTTTTATATAGGCATATGTAGTTGAGCCAATCATGAATGTGAAAGTGATTATAGCCAAACCAACTATCTTTATCATCGTATACCTCCATCTGATCTGTTTTCATTATGTAGCCTCCCCCAAAATCCCAATGTTTAACTATTCGTGCGTGGACTTCCTAGACGCTCTCATGAGCATAAGAAAAGCACCATCGAATGATGATGCTTTTTTTATGCTCATTTAACTATCGTCCCCGTTATCTCAACTTAATTATGTGTTGCCAGTTAGGTGGACGTAAAGATAGCCTACGGACACCTTGAAGTCCGCAGGCTTTCTCTTTAGGGCACACTAAGTGGACAATGACCGGTCCGCATAAACGACATTTACTAAGGAATGCGGCCTTCAAACCTTAAGATAAGAAAACATTTTTATTTCATCACTTAAATTTGAGCTTGCATCAAGAAAAAAAGACACCGCGAGGTGTCCATCCTTTTTACAGGAATCTAGGCGAGCCTGCCTTTATCAGAACGCATTGCTTTTAATGATAAACCTCCCATTTCTCTCCAAGCCATGCTCCTTGTTTGACCAGCATACGTTGAAGCGTTATCATAACCACTTCACGTGATGAACCGTTCGCGCTGCTGCTTAATGCAGCAGCTGTTCCGGCAGCCTGCCCCATTGCAAAACAATTTGGCATGACCCGCAGCGAGCCTTGTACGACACGGTCGGCAGATGCCGCCCTACCCGCTACCCATACATTTTCAAGTCCCTGCGGCAGCAGTGAACGATAGGGTACGCCATGTGATTTCCCTGGCGGCAAATGGTGAATTTGCATGTTGTCCTTGCTCGTGGCCATATGAATGTCGATAAAATACGCATTCCGCGCGATGTCGTCTTCGAAGCTCCTCATTTCCAGAAAATCCTCTTGAACCAGCATATAATCACCGACGATTCTCCGCGTTTCCCGAATTCCGATTTGTTCGCCTGTGCTGACCAAGTGGGCGTTCTCGAATCCCGGAGCATATTTGCGCAAAAAGTCTACCTGGACTTTTACAAGCCTGCGTCCTTCGATGGCTGCCCGCGTTAAATCCTCCGCATTCGTTCCGTCTACCCCAAATACATGGCCAAAATTGACCCCGACCAAGTAATCCGAGCTCCATGCAAACCCTGATACGTCTTTGCGTCCGGCAGGGAGATCCCCGTTCTGCTGGGCGAGTGCAACCGCTTTGGGGATTTGTCCCGTATCTCCGCTCTCATTTAAGTATTGTTGGAAGCGCCTTCGATCCACGTTGGTTAGAATATAGCACATGGTGCCCGGCTGTAGCTCTCCCGCGTCTCCGCCTTTTTGAAAAGGCGCTCCGGCCAACGCGGCTATATCGGCATCACCGGTGGCATCGATCACATAACGGGTCTTGACTATAGACCTGCCCGATTTATTTAATATTACCAATCCATCGATCCGGTCTCTATTTGCGTTCATGATCACTTGACCGGTAAAGGTATGGAATAAAACATCTGCGCCGCTCTCGAGCACCGCATCGTCGTATACGCGTTTTAATACTTCCGCATCGATGGGTACCCAATCCAATTGATGCTTATACTGATTTTGAAAGTCTGCGCTGCAATGCTGCTTCATACGCTCCAGCAGTTCCAGGCCAATTCCCCGGATTACCGGTTTTTCGTGATCTGTAAAAGGGCAAAATGCAGGAACCAACGAGACCGTAGCCATGCCGCCGAGAAATCCCCTTTGTTCGATCAGCAGCGTCCTGGCTCCGTTTCTTGCAGCGGCAATAGCCGCTGCAATGCCTGTAGGTCCCCCGCCAATAACCGTAACGTCAACCTCTTTACTAATTGGCAGTTCCTCAGACATCAATTTCATCGTACTTATCATTGTCATCGTTCTTCCTCCCGGCAATCTTCTCTAAATTCATTAGGCAAGAATCGTTTGAGCCCATCTGATCAGAACGTTCGCTTGTTCACTCTTTAACGAACGGCCAGTCTGATCCGTTACTTCCTTTACATAAGACGCCATTATATCCTCTGCAGCGGCCCGATCACCGCGGTCAACCGCGGATTTCGCTTGATCCAGCTTATAATTTAATGATTTGGAGATACCTTCCCAGCCCTTGGCACCTGTTGCTTGCAGCAAATCCATTGTCACTGCCTTTAAGCTCTCAAACGTTACCGAAACTTTAAACGTATGGGCAGTTGAAGCTTGATGACCCGCCATGTCCTCAGCGTTTACAGTAAGCGTATGCTCACCCGGCTCCAGGGTATACGCTTTAACCTGAAGCAGCGGTTTGCCGCACGGTGTACCGTTTACGCCCGAAAGAACATCGGTTGCGCTGCAGGTAATGCTGATCGTCTGGTTTACCATATACAACGCTTCACCCATTAATTCCACAACCGGTGCCGTCAAATCCGTTTTCACCTCGAGCAGCATCGCTTCTTCCACGTTGTCTTCGAGGTCCACGGAACGATAAAGCAAATGGTACTGCCCTTCTTTCGTCAACGCGACCGGACCCGAGTATACGGTCCAATGTACGCCACCGTCCAAGCTGTACTCGGTCTGTTTTACGCCGCTTGAACCCGTGTCTGTAGCCTTCAAGGTCAGCGTCGGTGCAGCTGCATACCATCCGTTCACTCTTTGTCCTTCCAGGTTCAGGGTTGTAACTGGAGGGATCTTATCCACATAGCTTGCCTCAAATTCCATTAATCGGGCAATTTTATCGCTCGGATTCGCCGGTACCCCTCCCCAAGTCGGTTTTGTTATATTCAACTGGATAGCGGTCGTTTGAATAGGGTCGATTAGAATATGATTAAACTTGCCGTAAAATCCGTCTTTATCGTTATCCGTTACAGATACGAGCGGCTTCCATTCGCCATTGTCCAAATACACGATATCGAAATCACGGATATGCCATTTTTCGCCGCTTGCCGCCCCGCTCCATATTTTTAATTGATTGATCGTCTGCGGCGACGTCCATTCGATTTTGAAAAAATGAACATCCTCATTGCCCTGAGACAACCACCTCGTGGCCAGGCTGCCGTCAACCGCGTTCTCCTTGACGTTCGTGCCGTTTATGGAATCTACGGTTAATTCGGCAAGCTGCGCTGCATTATGAACAATAACCGGACCGAACACCTCGGAAGGCTCAGATATTCCGCCCGAATTTTTAGCTTTAATCCGATAAAAATAAGTAATTCCGCTGCCTGCCAAAGCGTCCTTGAACGGTCTATCCGTTTCCGATAGATCAGAGCCTACCACTGTCCAAGGACCTTCCGGCGTATTCGCCCGCTCTACTTCATACGTATCCGCCCACTTGACTGTCTCCCAAGAAATGGACGATACCGATTGAAACGGAATGATCGACGGCGAGTCAGGCGCTGGGGGGACGGTTGATGCTGTTATTGGACCTACGATATTGGACGGATCCGATATTCCGGCGATATTTTTCGCTTTCACCCGGTAGTAATAGACACCGCCATCGACAGCCGTTGAATCTTTGAACGGTTTAAATGGCATATCGCTATCCAATACGTCCGTTCCCACTGCAATCCATGGCCCGTCAGGATCCTCCGCTCGTTCAATGACATACGTTTCGGCTCCCGCCGAACCCATCCAATAGATGCCAAGAACCGACTCAATCGGAAGCAGGCGGGGGGCATCGGGAATTTCTCTTGGCGGAACTGGCATACCGCGAATTTCAAATGCTTTATCCCGTATCATTTGCATAACGGACGTTTCGTCGTAAGAATCTCCCGAAGGAAAGCCCGGCCAACGGTAGTCGCCTGCTTTATAGTAAAAACCGCCCTCTTTATTATGAAACTTCAATGTCCACAGAAGTGCGCCGGTGGTTCCGTTCGAAATCACCTTATTCACCAGATTCGTGTAATTCGCTGTATTGGAATGACCGAATTCGCCGATGATTAGCGCTTTTTTGCCTAAGCTGGCATTTCTGTCGGAAACGCTGCGCAGGGCATAGTTAGAGCCGCCGCTCTCGTAATAATGGTTGGACACGATGTCCACATTCGGATCGTCCAAAGAAGCCGTGCGGATGCCGTAGCTCCCATCCATTACCAAGTGGTTGGAATCCAAGCTTTTGATATAGGCGCTCATTTCTTGCGTCCATTCATCGGTCGGATACAGTTCATTACCTGTTTCCCAAGCTAATACGGCCTTGTCGTCCTTGTACTTGACCCCTGTATGCGTATTGGTCCGGTTCAGGACATAATTAACCAGATGTTTATAATCTTCCTTAAGCTCGGTGTCCGTGTAAAATTGATTTTGGGTTTTACCGCGAAACGCAGCAAACTGTTTTATTCCTCCTACATGCTCCCAAGTGTCTATAAAAGGAATGATTACCCGGATTCCATACCGGTTGGCAAGCTCCAATACTTTATCCAAATCACGGAAGAAATCCTCGTCATAGTCCCTTAATCCGTTAATATGGCTTTTCCCATTACCGTTGGCCGTCCCGCCCTTAATGGTGAAGGTGTACAAGCGAACGACGGTTCCTCCCATTTGCTCCAAGGATTTAAACACATCCTCCTGTTCCCAAGCCTCAGCACGGTGCCAGTCCGGGCTCGGAATATAGGTCAGATTGGAGCCGTTTAAAGAGATAAAACGGAATTCCGACGCTCCATCCCATAATTGATCCCCGCTCCGAGTAATAAAACGTTCGAAGCCAGCGGAAGGCTCGGTACCTGCATCCGCACGGGGTGTCCCGGAAATAAGCATCCCGGCCGATACATTTCCCGACTCATCCACCGTTTGCAGTCTAAATACGTATTCCTCTTCGTTTGTAAGACCGGGCAGAACCCGTTTTTGCACTCCTTTGCTGATGTTAATCGCCTCTTCTTCGCTGCTTTCTCTCGTTATTTGGATATGACTCAAATCTTGATCAGCCGGGTCCGTCCACATGAGAGTCAATTGCCCGTCTCCAGTGACGATCTGGGGATTTCCAATTTCTCCAGGCAGTGTTTGGTCAACGGTAGGCAAGGAAACGGCATTCACTTCAATTTCGGCTAGTCTGGCAATTTTATCGTCAGAAGCATTGAAGCCGCCCCAGCTTGGTTTGGTAATATGCAGCCTAAGTCTTGAAACGGTAGTTGGATCAAATTGCAAATCATTATACTCGCCTGCATTATTGTCCTTATCGTTATCTACAATAGACGCCAAAGTCATCCAAGCACTGCCGTTCCAGTAATCCAGCGTAAAGTCGCGAATATGCCAATTGCTCGCGCCCGTCCCAAAATTGCCGCTCCATACCTTGACTTGATTAATCGTCTGCTCCTTCTCCCAAGTCATTTCAAAAACATGCTCATACGTACCGCTGCCCGAGACCCAGCGCGATGCTTTGTCACCGTCCACTGCCTTATCCGCCGTGTTGCTGCCGGTTACCGAATCGACGGTTAACAACGCTTCTCCGGCAATATTGCGGGCCTCTTCCGCACTTGCGGTCCAGCTCCCAAGGGGAATTACACCTAATACAAGCATGACGCAGAGCATAATAGCTATCGATGACCTCGAACGCATGTTATACTTCCTCCTCATTCCCTTTTTATTGTTATTATAGTAGAGAATCGGACCGTTTCTTAGAGCACGCCCATGACATGTATTGTTCGGATCATGACTAATTGAAACAAAAAAAGCGAGATGATTAGCTTGGCTTCATCTCGCTTGGCAATATACCCCAGTACTTATGAAATACTTTAGAGAAAAATCCGACATTCGTATATCCGACCTGCTGCGCCGTATTTTGCACCTGCTCCCCTTCCAGCAACAGTCGTTTTGCTCTGATCATCTTTTGTTTGAGGACGTACTGGGAGAATGATTCCCCCACTTCATGTTTAAATAGACGGCTCAAATAAGACTTATTAACAAAATACCGGTCTGCGATCCCGTAAAGATTGAGCTCTTGGCCAATTTCTTGCTCGATTAAATGCAAGATCTCCTGAATCATCTTATGGCCGCCGGACTGGCTCCGCTTTAGGGCATAGGACGTCATTCTGCGAACAATCCGATGCAGGCAAATACGGATTTGCTCCTTGCTCTGGAGACTAAGTGAATGCTGGAAATAATGAAAGTCTTCCCCGACTACTTCCCTAATGGACCAATTTTTATTTTGGATGATACGGAGCAGCGTATGAAACAAATAGAGTACATGGACCTGCACCTCGTCGACGGAGGTTGCCTTTCCGATTGAGTTTTCCAGCAGTTCATCGATTGCGGCCGCCGATTTAACCGGATCACCGATTTCAATGCCGATTTCAAGATCATTGCCCGTGATGGATGCCGCCGGGACCGTCTCACCGGGCTGCTGTTCCTCGTTGAATGGAATCGCAATATCGTGGCCATAAATGACCCTTTTTAAGAGTGCCGCCTTTGCCTGATGATAGATTTCCGGAACTTTTCTCTTCTCCGAAGTAACCATGCTAATTCCTGCGCTGGCCGTAACCTTTAAGCACTCTTTGAATGTGGATAAAACTTTTGTGGCCGAAAAATGCACCCGCAGCTGGAAATCCCCCTGAGATTCATTATCTGCGCTTTGAAACAATACCACGGTAGAACCGTTTAGATCTTGAAATAATCCCACATGGTTTTCGGCAATGGTTTCTCCCGCAATACTGCGAAGCGAAAATTGCAGCAAAGCCGAATCTAGTTCGCTGAATCGTTCCTCCCCTTCCATCAGTGGATCGGTTTCCATGATCACAAGGGAAAATAGCCGCTTTTCTTCCAATCGAATCATCAGTTCCTTGCTTCTGCGCTCTATTTCCCAATCCGAATAGGAGCCGGTTATCCAGTTGTTAAAAAACATATCCTGCAGCCGTGGGAGATGCTCCCGCCATTTCAGCTTCAACGCATCGTGACTATGCTGCTCCTCCATTTCCTTTCGACGTAGAGCTGCGCCTTCCATGACAGTAAACAGGATCTCATCATTGCTGGCGGGCTTAATTAAATATTTCAGCACTCCGGACTCCATGGCGTCCCGCGCATACTCGAAATCTTCATACCCGCTTAAAATAATCATTTTTATCCGCCTGTCCAATTGATAGATCGCCCGGGCGAGGGACAAGCCATCCATTTCAGGCATTCGGATATCTAAGATTACGATGTCCGGTTTGGTACGGTCTATCATTCGGAGTGATTCTATACCGTTGGCGCAAAGAGCGACAACATCGATCCCATGCTCCTCCCAAGGAATCATTGTTGCCAATCTATTGCGGATGCTGCTCTCATCTTCCACGATCATTAAATTCATGTCGCTTCACTCCCGTCTTCTCTTCCATTATCCGTTTCCGGCGATGAGTCCAGCGGAATGAGCAGCACAACGCTGGTGCCCTCGCCGGAACTGCTTTTTATAAACAACTCTGCGGAGTCGCCATAATGCAGTTTTAATCTCCCCTTCACATTGCGCAGCCCGAATAGCTCTGTCGGCGTTTGCCCTTCCGGTATCAGCAAATCGCTTCCGGTCGCGAATATTTTCTCCAGCTCCTGCCGGATATAGGCCAACCGTGTTTCTGGAATTCCGATGCCGTTGTCCTTTACTTCCACGAGCAGATAGGGATCGTCGAATTTGGCTGAAAGGGTTAACTCCTTGTGTCCCGAGTTTTTTTCCAGCCCGTGCAAAATGGCGTTTTCCACAACCGGCTGGAGCAGCAATTTGAGAAGCTTCACATGCTTGACGCGCTCGTCCAGATGGAAGGTTATACTGAAATCAAATCTGCGCTGTTGAACGTTTAAATAGTATCGAATATGCTCAAATGTCTCGGAAACCGTGTACGCTTCCTTGCCTTTCCCAAGGCTGAAACGGAAAAATTTAGATAAATTCATCACCATTTCTCCAATATCATCGGCCTGGTTCAATATCGCTTCGGAGTAGATGGAATCCAATGTGTTATACAAAAAATGGGGGTTGATCTGGGATTGCAGCAATTTCATTTCCGTTTTTATAAGCATGATTTGCTTCTCGTACACATCCTCGATTAGATGCCGCTGCTCCTTAGCCATATGGTTGAAGGAATCCATTACATACCCGAACTCATCCATCCGTTGATGAGAAATTTGCGTATCCATTTTTCCGAGTCTGATTTGTCTCATGGCTTGAACAACCTGATTGATCGGCTTCGTTATTCCGCTGTATACGAACCACGAGATCCAGATCGCGATAAACAAACTTACCGCAATAATCACATAAGTCCATAACTGCAGCTGCTTTGATTGCTGAAAAACATCCTTCTCCGGCTGGATCATCGTCAGCGTCCACCCGGATGTTTTGGACGTCGCTTTGACCATCAGCATCCGCTGCTCATAACCTGGAAGCTCCCGGATCACGATATCCCGGTCTTCGTCCTGCCAAACCGGCAGCTGCCCGCCTATGTTCCTGGTGCCGGCGACAACCTGACCGCTTTCGGTCGTTAGAAATACCTGTGCGCTGCTGCTCGGAAGCAAGCTTTCGATTAAGGAGGTGAAGTAATCCTTCCTTAGCGGGAGCAGCAGTATGTTTTTATTCCTCTGCGGATTCAGCAAATTGATTAACCGCATCACCACCATATTATTCGTGCTGTAAATAGGATCCACCATGCCATTGGCATCATATCGGTTTTCCTGCGGAAAATAAAACGTGACTCTTCCGTTCGCATGGATCGCCTGCTGAACCCATTCTAATTCGTCCTTCTTCGCTTCTTTTTGGTAGCCGGAGGTGGAGAGTAAGGTGCCGGAATCATAGTGAAACAGAGAGGCTTGAGAGATCACTTTATTGTTCGACGTAACGGAAATTAATTGCTTGGTTGCCTTCTGAAAATTTAAAATTGATTCCGGAGTCAGTTGTTCTCCCGCATGCTCGAAATTTCTTTGCAGATCAGGATCATTGGCCAGGACGGTTGACATTTCATAGACGCCCTCCATCGTCAAATCGATATAATTCATCACAGAAAACATCGCGTTACGGGTTCTATCGCCAATTTGATCCTGCAAAATCGCCCGGGACCGGAAATTAGAAAAGATAGAGACAGCAACCAAAGGCAAGAGGATCAATAAAAAGAAACAGGTAAGACGGAATTGAACCGATTGCCTGAAACGGCTTCTAAATAAGCTCCATGTCAACTCTATCAGCCCCAATGACGTTAATGAAAGAAAAGGCGCCCGCTCGGGGCACCTTCATCTCTTTCATTCTACTTTATTATTTGGTGCTCTTAAAGATTTCGTTCACTTCCTTCGTAATTTCTTCTCCGCCCATACTTTTCCATTGAGTCACGTAGTTGTCGAATTCATCGATCGGAGTATTGCCCATAATCATTTTTGTGAAGGTTTCCTGCATCAGCTTGGTCAGCTGTACGCCATTTTTGCCCATTGATTGCGTTGTCGGGCCCGCGTAACCATTCTTGATCAGCGCATTGCTGATTGCGGTTACGTTATCCCGCAGTTTGTACTCTAGACCGAGCGCGTCCAAACGTTCTAAGT
The DNA here is from genome assembly GCF_040676435.1 of Paenibacillus sp. LPE1-1-1.1. Taxonomy (NCBI): domain Bacteria; kingdom Bacillati; phylum Bacillota; class Bacilli; order Caryophanales; family Paenibacillaceae; genus Paenibacillus; species Paenibacillus sp. LPE1-1-1.1. The sequence continues at coordinate 88,977 of NZ_JBEGHY010000012.1, read as the reverse complement.
CGATTTCTTTATCCCATGGAGCCGAATAATCCAAAATATTGTTTCGGTAAACATGCTTATTGTGCTCCTCGAAATTCATGGCTAGCTTCCCGCTCTCCCTCGTCGAAATCTGGTGCTCCGGCAAACCGAATTTAATCGGTTCATGCCCTTCGCCGTTTGTGAAATTGAACATTTTGACAACCTCGTTCACATGTTTGCTTTTAGCTGGAACAATACTATATCCGGTCACCATGCTCGAAGATGCGATACCGGATTGGCCATCTTTGCCAACAGGATATGCAAGTGCAGCCCACTTCGCATTCTTGTCATTCGTCTGGTTGGTCAGGATCGGTCCTCGTGTATCAAACCATGTTGCGGAGAACAATCCTGCTTTTCCGCTCGCAATCTTTTCCTCTATGTTTTTGTTTTTGTTAAGCGCCCACTCGGGATCGATAAGCTTGTTTTTGTATAATTCGGCCAAAAAGACAAGAGCTTCTTTCGTTTCCGGCAGGATCGATGCATTTACCAGCTCTCCGTCTCTCTCAACCCACTGGCTAACAGCGGAATTTCCGGATAACGGTACTCCAAAAGCGCCAAAGAAAGGTGCCGTGCGCGCCAAATTTTCGCCTATTAATAGACCAATCGTGTCATTCTGACCGTTACCATCCGGATCGCGCTCCACGAACGCACGTATAACATTCACATATTCATCCAGCGTCTTAGGCGGTTGAAGTCCTAATTTCGTCAACCAGTCCTGACGGACATACATAATATCGTTCCCGTTGATATGCGTAACAGAGGGAATGGCATAAATTTCACCATTGACGGTTACGGCATCCCAAGCTTCTTGCGGAAGAGATTTCTTTAAATCGGGACCAAATTGCTCAATCGCCTTATCGAGCGGCTGCAGCGCATTTTGATTGACCATATTTATAAACCACGAAGCATCCTGCGTGTAGATCATATCGTTGTCCTCGCCGGAGGACAGAATGACATTTAACTTGTCTTGATACCCGTCGGTCGGGGGATAAACGACGTGGACATTCAAATTGGTGTTGTCATTAATGTACTTTTGGTATGAATTATTGTTCTCGTCCATTCCGTCCAAAAATTTGCGTCCCACATTAGGCTGCACAATGTTAATCGTTACAGGCTTTCCGTTGTCTTTTTCGTCCGTACTGCCTGTTTCATTTTCGCTTTTGCCGCAAGCGGCAAACAAGGCTGCAGCCATTGCAGATACAACCAACACGGCTAAAAATTTCTTCGTCTTCATCTTTTTTCAACCCCTTTAATTGATAGTAAAATGTATGGAAACCGTAAGCAAGGCTATTTACCCCTTCACGGATCCAATCATGATTCCTTTTACAAAGTATTTCTGCAAAAACGGATACACAAGCAAAATAGGTAGAGTGCTGGCTATCAATGCGGACGCTTTAAGAGATTCGACTGCAAGCAGCTGTCTTTCAAAGGCATCCGTCGTGTTAATATTCGTAGAATTGGACATAACCATTTCTCTTAAATAGATTTGCAGCGGTTTTAATTTGGAGTCCGTTACGTACATCACCGCATCAAAGAACGAATTCCAATGGCCGACCGCATTGAATAGCGCGATTGTTGCGATAGCCGGCATAGACAACGGAATGACGATACGAAATAAGATTCCTAAATTGGAAGAACCGTCGATTCTTGCAGATTCCTCTAACTCATTCGGGATCGATTGAAAGAAGCTCTTCATAATGACCACATGAAAGGCGTTAACCGCTCCGGGGATGATATACACCCAAAATGTATTTAGAAGATTCAAGTTTTTGATGAGGATATACGACGGTATCATTCCCCCGCTGAAGAGCATCGTGAATACGATCAGGAACATCACCGGGCGCCTGCCCCGGATATAGGTTTTGGAAAGAGGATAAGCAAGCAAGGATACAAGGATCACATTCAGAAAGGTTCCTATAATGGTGCGCTCAACACTGATCAGAAACGCCCCGGTAAACGATGGATCCTGAAATACTTTGACATACGCTTCCGTCGTCCATTCGACCGGCCAGAACGAAACCTTTCCGGACATAATTGCACGGTAGCTGCTGAACGATTGAGCTAATATGTGAATAAAAGGCGCTAGCGTCAATAATCCGAAGCAGGCAAGAGCGACGTAGTTAAAGACCGAAAACCATTGTTCTCCCCTTGTCATTCTCATCTTAGTAAATCCCTTCTTGGCCCATTTTCTTTACAGCCTTGTTAACAACGATAACTAGAATCAGGCTAATTACCGATTTGACCAGGCCGACAGCCGTAGAGTAACTAAACTGGGATTGCCCCAATCCGATCCGGTATACATAGGTTTCGATCACATCGGACACCTCATATACCAAGGAATTGTAGAGCACGAATATCTGTTCAAACCCAACATCCAACACATGTCCCAGCCGCAATAAAAACAAGACAACAATCGTTCCCATGATCGATGGAATTGTAATGTGCAATAATTGCTTCCATTTACTGGCCCCATCCATCACAGCCGCTTCATACAGCTGCGAATCGATTCCGGCAAGTGCAGCCAGGTAAATGATCGCCCCCCACCCTACTTCTTTCCAAATATCGCTTATCACAAGAACAGCCCGAAACCACTGCGGATCCGCTAAGAAAAAGATAGGCTCCAATCCGAACCAACCCAATACTTCGTTAACCGCACCGCTGGTTGGCGATAATAGATTGGTCAAGATCCCACCTATAATGACCCAAGAAAGAAAGTGGGGCAGGTAAGCAAGAGTTTGGATGCTTCGTTTATAAAACATGCTGCGAATTTCATTCAATAGAAGCGCTAGAATGATCGGCCCGGGGAATCCCCACACAAGCTTATATAAACTGATGATAACCGTATTACGAAACACCTGATAAAATTGAGGGTCTTCAAGCATGCTCTTAAAATGCTGTAAACCAACCCACGTGCTTTCTCCAAAGCCCGCAAAAATACTGTAATCTTTAAACGCAATGAGAACTCCCCACATCGGGAAATATTTAAAAACAATAAAATATAACACGCCTGGAATCATGATCAGATACAGATCCCAATATTGCTTTAAATGGCTCCATCGTCGCTTATTTCTAAGCAAGGCCATCATTATTCCAGATGAATGCGGCCTGGTAACCGTTTTCTGCTGCGCCACTATAATCACCTCTTTTCTTTTATACTGCTATTGTAAATGCCCTTCAGCATCCTTCATATGTAACTCCGGTGACTTGAAATGTTCCTCTGATGACATTCGGGAAGGCCGGCGTTCGTATAATTCATCAAACCTTATCATATGGAAACATTTGTATATGTTAGAATGATCCTGTGTACAGAGATACAAAAAATACTTGATAGGATATGAGTTTAATGAAAGCTAGTCATCGCATGCTTCGTTTGTTCCTAGCTTCAACTTTAAGCTTCAGCGTTTTATCCTCCAGTATCAGTTATGTACCGCAGGCTCATGCAGAAGGCCCGACCGATCCGGCACCCGAAATCCTGCATGTCGGCATAGCTAACGAAAAAACCAGCCCCATCTAAGGACTGGTTCGCCAAGCGTTTAATGAGCTAACGTACCCGTTAGCTTAACGGCAAATTTAATGTTGTTGACTTCAATTTCAATGTTCTTTCAGGTAGCCAAGTAAGCATTTCATCAATTGAGTTTACTGATGTTAATGAATTATCCCATTGGTCTCTTTCTTGCCCATTCCTTCTCAATATGTAAGGAGTATATACTTTCTGCCTTCTCCAATTTGTTATGTACTTCGATTCCATTATAAAACAAATAAATTTGTTGTTATCACATGCTCTACCTATGACTCTAATTCTTTCATATCCGTCGCCCCAAATAAAAGGTGAACAATACACTTTTGTTCCAGGGTTAAATTGTTTGGTGCCCCTAAATTCAATTTCATTGTTATCATCAAGATATATGCCCTGACTAATAATATTTCCTATTAAACACCAGATGAAGCCTTTTTTAGTATTTGAGCTGCCCTCCACTTTTTCCTCGCTCGTCATTGCTTTCCCCTCAAACCGACATGATAATTAGAAACCGCCTCTGGAATGAATGATTTGCCCGGTAATCCATTGGGAATCGTCGCTTGCCAGAAAAGCGATCAGACGGGACACATCTTCAGGAAGACCGATCCGGCCCATCGGGAATCGCGGCAGCAGGGCACTTTTCACCTCTTCTGACATCCAACCCGAATCGGTAGGACCGGGATCAACTGCGTTCACCGTAATGTGAAATGGCGCCAGCTCTACAGCCAGCGATTCGGTGAAGACGGAGATGGCACCTTTCGTCGCGGCATAGGTGAGATTGCCGGGCATGGGCCCTTTACCCTGGCCGGAAGTGAGGTTAATGATTCGTCCACTGAGCATGTTATGAGAGGGATGAGCGCTTTGCTCGGCCTCAAGCATACGTGCAAATTCAGCAGATAACATGAAGGTCCCCCTAACGTTGACAGCGCAGTGCGCATCGATGAGAGCTTCATTTAATTGACGGAAATCAGCATCTACGCTATACGTAGCGTTATTGACGAGGATAGTTGGAAGCCCGACGGTTTTTCGGGCTTCCTCCAGCAACCTGACTGCCGATCCAGAGGCGGCGAGGTCCAACTTCATATGTGCGACTTGAACGTTGAATTGACGTAGTTCCCCGGCAAAAAGATCGGGCCAACTCTCGTCTGCGTCACTCGGATTAATGGTTTTATCGTAGTCGTAAAGATGTGTAAAAAACAGGCTGGCTCCTTCGCGAGCCAATGCCCGACAAATCGCTGCCCCGATTCCGCCCGGACGGCTTGCACCCGTCACGATGGCAGTTTTTCCTTGCAGTCTGGTCATTAGATATACCTCCTATTAAGAGGAGACGAGAGAGCCGTTCATCGTATGGATGGATTGATCCCGCACATAAATGAAAAAAGCGGATACATCAAAGTATCCGCGCAACGGGTTCATCAAATGGTTGCTCGCGTCCCTTGAAATGGTTGAGGATCGGCAGGACAAACTGGACGAATGGTGAAAAACATTCACCGGGTCACGCGATCAGATTCAATCAAACCATTACAAGGAAGTCCACATTGGATTTCGAGTCACCTTTCCTTCGTCTCCAAAGCATAGATTAGTGGACTATCCAATATTTGTCAAGACACAAGCGCAGCAAGTAAGAACTATCGCAATCCTTATTTAACTTATCTGCCCGTTAGCGTAATGAAGCAGCCGAAAATTGTGGCCGGCTGCTTCCGTGTTTTTATTGAACTATCGTACCCGTTAGTTCAACAAAATACCTGCTTCCTTGAAAGCATTTTTATACACTTCATTACTTTTCGCACCTGATTTCTGAAATAGCTTTTTCCTCATAGAGTGAAACAAAATCGCAGAAATATTAGGAAAAACAGTTTCAAATCCATTGTGGCAGCCATTCAGAATTAAGCTATCGTTTCCCGTTAGTTTAATGATTAATTGAAATAAATTTGGAAATCGCTTGTTTTTCAAGCTCGTCCCAATTGGGAGTCGCAATGTTTAATTGTTGTTTCAACTTATTGAACGAATCAAACAAAGCTGCAATTTCGCCGAAAGATCCATCAATCAATTTCATAAATGGTAAATTATGAATTATTTTCAGACCATAGTATACACCCTGTCTGTGTTTTCGAATATAGTTAACTTGATTTGCAGGAGTGATAGTGTAACCTAATTTTTCTAATATTTGAAACCCCTCGTCCATTACTGATATAGCTTGTTTTAATAGCTTCTTGTCCTTAGATGCTTTTTTCAAATCACCATCGTAAAGAAAACTAACAGAGTTCAAAGCTACTATAGGGACGATATGACTTTTGAGCCAAGCATCCATATCATCATGATAGGCTATTTATACTTAACCTGTTTAAACGCATTTTCTAGTAAAGGCTTTATTAGAATCTCGCCGTCTAGACCGCCAAGCAGCAGTTGTCCGCCTCCGCGTATGCAGATAATTCGACCGCTCTCTTCTCGGAGTCCTCCACTAAGCTGAAATCCGAAAATCACATTTTTTTTCACTATGCTCTTTTCATGAAGAAAATTTTGCATCCCATGGGCATCGGCATTATTACCGACAAGAATAATATTCTGACTCTGATTCTCAGCTAGAATAGGCAGTACGGAGGGGAAATCATTGTATTTCATCACAACAAAAACGAGATCATAGAGATCATCAGGTTGAAGCCCATGGATGACTTTCACTTCATCGATAGTGTTTTTAAGTTGAAAATAATGGCGAATGACAATTCCGTCTTTCTTCAATTGTTCAGCTCGTTTCCCTCTGGCAAGTACTGTGACATCATTCCCCCCGCGCACTAGGGCATGAGCAAGATAACTGCCTAAAACTTCCGCGCCGTAAACTAATATTTTCATAGTCATATCCCCTCCGGCTTTTTCGAACGATTGTTGCATTTTGATCATTCGTTCAATAAAATTAGACTATCAGCATCTATAACAAGTATCAATCGCTAGATTTATGGGTTTTGTTGGTTTTTCAACAGAATACAATGTATTGTTTAAAAAAAGGGGAATCTCAATGGATAGAAGAACAAAAAAAAACCAAGCAGCCATTATGAATGCATTAATCCATTTGATCGGAGAAAAAGATTTCGAAAAAATAACGATTAATGAAATCGCAGAGCGAGCTGATGTAAATCGAGGCACCATTTATTCGCATTACTCGGACAAATACGATCTATTGGATAAGTGCCTAGAGGCTCAACTGTACCATTTGATCGAAATCTGCTCCTTAGTGGATGAAACAGAACCTTATCCGTCTAAGTCTTCATTGCTCCGTACGCTTGTACAAATGGAAAAGAATGCTCTCTTTTATAGAAATTTATTAAGCAACAAAGGCGTCCCTTCCTTCAGAAACCACTTACAAGAAATAATGAATAAGCAAATAATGGAACAAATCATTGCAAACAATTTAAGCCTAGATGAGTTGAGTAAAGATATCTCAGTGCAATTTTTGAGTTCGGCGATTGTCGGAGTGATTGAATGGTGGTTTACTACAATGCCCTGTTCTGTAGAAGAGATTACTGAAAGGTTATGGTCACTGCTAGAGCTTAATCAGATGATACTCCGTACTCAATCTTGATTACACTAAACTGCCCGGTAGCGTAATGCATCCTTTATGCACAGAACTCTGCCTATATACGGAACAAAAGGCTGCCACGCGGCAGCCCTTTCGTTATTGATTCTTCCCTTCCTGGACTACTACCCGCGGGCCGATTGTTAAAAAATTTTACGGCTTCTTTAGAATGGCTTAAGGACCATAAGCACGGTAATGGCAATCATCAGCAGCTGTGACACCGTCTCGATCGGTATGATCTTTTTCATCAATCGACCGAGCTCGGCGGGTAATTCATCCCCTTTGCTTTGACTTATAGATACAATCTCCATGATCTTTTTCATGCGCGGCCCGATCAATCCTTCGATTGTGGCGACCATGAGCAGCGATAAAAGGATCGATATATTTAGCCACATTTGGGACAACCCCATCTTGGTTATGATCATAAGCCAAACCCCGGTAATAATAAGTACGGCTCCTCCAATTTTAGGCATGATGGCAATCTTGTTCGTTACATCAAAAGCAAAGCGCAACTGGCCGGCGGTTCTAGCGGACCTTCGAATGAAGGGTACCACGAAAGCGGGACCGATTACCGCGATAGAAGCCAATATATGAAAAACGAGGAGCCATCCAAACAAATTGATCATCTCCCTTCTTGCTTCTCAGCTCACCGGAATATCGCTTTGATAGGCGAGACCGACCCTTTTTCTCTTAAAAGGCCCTCCGAGCTCGATATGGTCCAGCATGCATTTCACGACATCATTATAAGCAACATCCAGCTCTTGAAGCCGGCTGAACAAGTAACCGGCTATATCGGCCTCGGAAAATTCCTTGATCGTCTTCGGAATTGATATGGGCAAGGTTTCCGTTGTCACATGCAGATGAACCGACGCCGGAGGCTCTATCGAATCAATCATAGTTCCCGGACACATAATTGACCAATCGAGCTCAGACTGTAGGAGACGTTCAAAATTCCGGTTGTGATTTTTATACGCGGGCGGGAAGCCGGGCAGATTGTTGCCAATGAGGTCAGTATATGGAATATCCAGAAGGCCGGCACCTCCCATTACCCATACCCTCCCGGAAAAACTAGGGTGGATTTCACATTGGCTTATAATGTTATCAACGAGACGAACGAACTCATCTCCTTGACCTGCATGGCCGGCAGCAATAATAGCGGCGTCTTGATGCGAGAGCGCCTCGCCGACGCTTACTGGGTTTATGATATCGTCCACGATCACCTTCACATGTTTGGCGGAACGCTCTCCTTGCTGTTCGTAAAACTTCTCGGAGTTTCGCACGAATGCTGTCATTTCATGTCCCATTTTACCCCCTTGTTCCAGCGCTCTTCTCCCCGTATTTCCCGTTGCTCCGAAAACAATAATTCTCATCGTTTTTTCCTCCTTTTATCATTGACTCCCGATAGTTCATCTCTGGATTGACTCAAGCTTAGCATCGTTTAAAAATCTTGATAAGAACCCACTTTAATGTAGGGTCCTTACTTAAAAGTAAGCATTAAGCAGAAAGAGTTATCCATGTTGGTCCACGGCGAAAATCTTAAAGGAAGATTGACTGTAAATAGCAAAAGCTGCCAGGGAAAATCCCGTGGCAGCTTTTGTTATGAGTCCTTGAATTAGTGTGCAAATGAATTGAAGCAGCTTTAAGAAGCAGATTCTTCATATTTCCGCTTGTTATGGTTTTCTCCCCAAGCACACATGACTTCTGCTACAGGAATCAATGTTTTACCATATTCACTTAGGGAATATTCTACTTTTGGAGGGACGGTGGGGTAGACCGTTCTATCGATTATGCCCTCTCGTTCCAAGTCCCGTAGATGTTGTGAAAGCATTTTTTGAGAAACATCAGGTATAAGCTTTTCCAGATCGTTGAATCGCTTAGTGGATTGTATCAAATGCCATAAGATCATTGGTTTCCATTTGCCGCCTAGAACATGTATGATTGTCTCCACTGGACATTCAAGCTGATGAATCATTGATAAATCATCCCCTTACCTTTAAGTAAGTTCATTACCTTAAAGTTTACACTTAACAAAATTTTACAGGTTATTTGCAATCCGGTCAACAAAAGAAACTAATTTCTTTTCGGATACCAGACGTTCCAGAGGAACACCGCGGCGCAATCGACTTTCGGAAAATGCAGCAGATGGTGCCGGGGATTGAGGGAGCTCGGGCGATTTACACCATTCTCAAGGAGCTAGGTGAATCCGCAACGAACGCTTATCGGTTGCGAAGATTGAACGAGGCTATGAGACTGGGGGTTAATAAAAGAGAATTTCCATCCTCCATCATCAGAATTCAAAACAGCCCGAATATGAGGTATCAAATGATCTTCAAAATCTACAAGCACATCCCCTATATCTTGGGCAATCGGCCAGTTAATATCTTGAAGCCATTCAAGTAATTGAGGCAGCACCAGTAATATATTTTCCTTTTTCGCATTTTCCAGTTGGTTTGCTCGCTCGTTGTCAAACTTGGTTCTTGGTATTATTTCAGTGTGATCCATCCCTTCCAACTCCTTAGGTTTACGGCACTCTTACACCTGCTATTCACCAGTTAAAATAGATATCCTTTAAGCAGGAAGCTACCTCACATTATCTATTACTCTTTTTCTATCATTTTTTGAAGAGAAATATGTATCGCTCGAAGATAACTTATTACGCAGATGAAACCTACAACTAAAATTATTATGATAAATTCCATTAAGCTCTCCTCCTTACTTTGTGTGAGGATTTTACCTCATTTTCATATATATGTTATTATGCATCACTGCCCGTTAGCTTAATAAAATGAGCAGGCCACCGCATTGCCTACTCATCCATATGTAAATTCAACTATTGTCTTCCGTTAGGGAATCACGTTCGGCACTCCGCTTCACTTCTCCAATAACGATGCCGGCTTTAGCCAACTGCTGCAGTGGATGAAAGATATGCAGGAAACGCACCAACTAAACGAAACCATCATCGGTATGGAACCAACCGGCCGCTACTGGCTCAGCCTCGCTGCCTGGCTCAAAGACCGGAGCCTCGAGGTCGTGTTGGTAAACCCTCATCTCGTAAAAAAAACAAGGAAAACCGCGATAATACTCCCTCCAAAAGCGACATCAAAGATACGTTAGGAATACCGGCCTTAACCCTCTGGATAGGCGTAACGAAGGAATGAAAGGGCATCGGCCCGTCGAGAAATGGGAGTGAAAGCCTCCGGAGGTACGTGGAGTAGCGTGCAGCAGATCAACAAAAAAGGAGCGAAAACTCGCCCATTCTGTTCCCGCATGCGCGTCGGTTGCCCATTTTGGCGGCTCTCGTCCCATTCAATCCGAGTTGCGATTCATCCTCTGGTGAAATCCTGCGAATAAGCGAGCATTCGTGAGAAAACTGCATCGTACCGAGGGAGCTTAATGACCTAATTTATTTTATGGTACGGCTTCTCCGCGCTGTCTGTAACGGCAAGTTTAGAGTCACCCTCTTACTAGATCACGTATGCGTAAAAGAATCGATTCATAGTCCAACAGAATTAGTTGTCACAATAACAGTATCCTAGAAATGACACAAATCTATTTAAGCTGTACTAAAGATAAAAAAGACGAACAACCATAAATCCATGATTGAAATATCAGTTGTTATGCGTTATGCCAATAGAACGTATAATGTGAATGCTGTTGAAAGCCTAATGACTTGTAAAAAGAACTATCAGAAATAACATATGCTTTTTCAGCACCTAAGGAGCAGCCTCTTTTCAAGGCTTCTAAAACCACTGCTTTTCCAAGTCCCTTCTGCCGATACTCCGGAATTGTACATACAGGTTCAACATAAACATAATCAGTTTTCTGACTATACCATATGCCGCAGTATGCAACATATTCCCCATTTTCATTTTCCGCAACAATGTGTATCCATGAATTCAAATGAGGTGCTGACAACATTACTCTTTGCTTACTCATAGTAGCTTCATCAACAGGTACAGGTCCTTCGTTGTCAAATGCCTTCCATAGCAAATGATGAAGCTTATATAAGTCATTATTTATATCAATATTCTTTATTATTATGCCTTCAGGAGTTATATAATCAAGGCTAACATTCTTTAGTGTAAGTTCAAGTATGTTTTCAGTTAGGTCATTCTCCAGAAATTTCTTACTGCTCAATAAATCTAGAGTGTGAGTATCCTTGTCATTCACCGCAATCCCAAGGCCATTTTCATTACTGAAAGTATCAGTGGCATAATTTAATATATCTTTTTCTAATTCTCTAAACCCTTGTTTAGTTGCAAAAAATGCTTCCCCGAAATAGTGGTCATAGGTTGTCATACCTACTAACTCGTCATTACAATACCATAAGCCAATCTTATCCATTAAGTCTCTATTAAATTCAGGATGAAAAAACATCCACTCCCACCTTGCCCAATTCCAATTTATATGATTACGGTCATACTTTGATAGTTCAATCAAGAAATCGCAAACTTTATCATAACAAGAATCATCGAACCTTCTAAAAACAATCTTCATTTCAATCCCCCAGAAAATACAACTAATAATAGCATGATATAGCGCCTCTGCGCGTAGCCCGTCAATCTCCTCGTAATGATGGTTCCCAATATAGCGAAAGCCAACACATAAGGAAGTAGGAACGGTATCGCCTGTAAAGCCATCAGGAATATCTGTCAGATTCTTTACACGCATAGAGGGTAAAGAATTCGTCCAACTAAGCGATGGATCAAGTGTCCTAGTTAGACCGGATATTGGGATGGAACCATGATCATATCTGGCCCATACACGGTTTGTTTGTGGCGGATAACAGTATGGTTCCTACAATGTCTGCGGCAAATCCGACGTTAACTACGGTTCCCCTCGCGATCCGCACGGCCGATCATATTTTGCAACAACGACAAGATTAAGTTAAATTAATCGATAAACCGTCAGGTTGAAATTCCCTGACGGTTTTTTTTATTTATTTTTGCGGTAGAAAGATGGTTTGACACCGTCTACTTTCTTAAAAGCTTTGCTGAATGACTGAATATCGGAGTATCCAAATTTTTCGGCAATTACAGTCAAAGATTCCGTAGTGAACTGAATTATCTCTTTCGCTTTTTCAATTCGTAACATTTGATGATATTGTATCGGACTCATACCGAATGTTTTTTTAAACAAATGAATTAAATAAAACTTGCTTATTCCTGAGATGTGAACGAGCTCGTCCACTGTCACCTTTTGATCGATATGATGTTTCAAGTAGTTGCGAATTTTAACCAATTCATCCATGTTGGTAACCAGATGAGGATTCTGGTTCCAATAATTCTCGCGAAGGAGATGGATAAACAGTTGAATGAACATACCCTTCACATTGGTCTCGTAATAAGGCAGCTTCATTTGGAATTCATTAATAATTTCAAATAGCATATTCTCGATAATAATAGGATTTCGAAGCCTCAGGTGGCTCGCAATCTTAAGCGAATTACTATCCAAGACGTCTTCGCGGAACCACATCATTTCCTCCTCAGAAATCTCCTCCAACGGTTTAAAAGAAATTTTCACATCAGGACTGTCTTCCTTAAATATCAAATCAAAATGCAAATGTGGTTGCCGACACCTTCCAGTACCTATTTTCATAATGGAATGCGGTTGTTTCGGTCGAAATAGAAATAAATCCCCAGGTTCTCCTTCATAAGTTTGATTTTCGATGGTTACTTTTACCCTTCCTTCTTTTACATAAAGAAGCTCGTAATCAAATAGAACTCGTTCTCGCAAGTGCCATTGTGACGGAACTGTACTGTCCATTGCCACACGAATATATGGAGAAAGCTTTTGAAGCAACATTCGGGTCACCTCCGAGAGAAAAATAAATAAAAAGCAATATATGATAAGTATTGAAAAATTATAGCCAAGGACTTTTAACTTATATTAATATACAATGAACTCGTGGAAAGCGCTACCATTAAGCGCTTCCAACATCATCAATACTTTAACAATACAGAACAACTTATTTGTATTGTATAAGCAAATGATGGAAAGCAATGAATATTATAGGAGGTAAAAACAATGAATGTATCCGCTGGGTGGATTGCCAATGATCGGGTTGTGTGCTGAATATCGACAACTGTTGTGGGATCGATAATACAAAATATAAAGGGGATGTTAGGTATGGCTTATCAGAAAAAAATGGGTTTGGTTGCTTTAGTTATCATGATGCTGATAATAGCAGTATTGTCGGGATGTACTGGCGGAAATGAAAAAGTAAGCAATACGGCAGGAAACAAAGAAGGCTCTGCGGATAAGCAAAAGGACAAGTCCCTTACTGTGCTCGTGGAAGGTGGAAGCCCCGCTTTTAAAGTGGCCACAGCTACAGCAGAAGAATTCAAGACTGAAACGGGGTACGAAGTAAAAATAGAGGCTGTTCCTTATATCGGCGTTTTTGATAAGCTCAACGCGGAATTGAAAGCCAAAACGGGTTCTTACGATGCCGCGATAATCGACATTCTGTGGTTTCCTGCATTAGCGAGTGGCTTAGAGCCAATGGACGACCTGTTTACAGATGAAGTGAAGAACGATTTGTATCCTAACTTGATCGATGGCGGAAAAGTAGACGACAAAATTCTCGGCATGCCGGTGTGGACTAACTCCAAAACCATGTTATACCGCAAAGACCTTTTTGAAGATGCGAAAGAAAAAGAAGCTTTCCAAAAGGAATACGGTTATGAACTGAAGGTGCCTACCAACTGGCAGGAGTATCGTGACACAGCTAAATTCTTCACACGAGATACGGACAACAATGGCGAGATGGATATGTATGGTACAGGTGTGTTAGGTAAAAATAACGGTGATTCCGTTGCGAGCTGGCTGGATCATGCTTTGCAAGCCGGAGCAGACCAACTCGTAGTCGGTGAAGACGGTAAATCAAATGTAAACACAAAACCGTACGTAGATGCTTTGGATTTCATCACTAAGGTTTTGAGAGAAGATAAATCGGCACCAGAAGGCGCTTTGAATATGGCTTCTGACGAAATTGCCGAGTTGTTCTGGAATGGCAAGATGGCAATGATGCTGGAATGGGGACACTTCTTCGTCCCGTCTAACGATCCTGCCAAATCGAAAGTAGCAGGAAAAGTAGCGACTGCGCCGATGATCGGCGGAGATGCCGGAGTTGGTGTTGTACCTGGTCCATGGTATCAAGTTATCCCAGCCTCCTCCAAGCAAAAAGACATCGCTAAAGAATACATTAAATTCCTTTACGATCGCAATGACCAATACTTGGCTGCAATTGGTGTAGCCGCTCGTAAGTCTATCCTCGAAACTAGCGGACAGAAACCTGAGTACGCTCATCTGATTTCGCTTGGCGAGACTTTGGCAGCGAAGCAAACTAAGAACCGCCCTGTACTTGAGCACTGGAACGAGATTGAAAGTGAAGCGCTGATTCCTGCTGTGCAAGCAGCTTTGTCGGGCAAGAAGACACCTCAAGAAGCACTGGATGAAGCAGCTGAGATCATTAACGAAATTCAAGGACAATAAAATTTATGTTTTGAGCGGAGGATAGGCGCGCCTATCCTTCGTTTCATCTATCGAAATGAAAAGGATGTGACTCTATGACCAAGAGTGATCGGAGAACAGCTCTATTGTTCTTTTCACCGGCTGCCGTTTTCATGGTTCTATTTTTCGTTTATCCCATGTTTCTTCTGGCAAGAGACAGTCTGTTCGATTCCAAAACCGGTACACAATTTGTCGGCGCAGAAAATTACGTCACTGCTTTAACTTCGGCCCGTTTCTATCACTCCCTTTACAATACTATCGTTTTTGTAATTGGAGCGGTGTCGATTGAGCTCGTGCTCGGATTAATTCTGGCGCTGCTGTTAAGCACGGGTTTCAAAGGCAGTCATTTTGCGCGTACGTTATTTTTAAGTCCGCTTATGATCGCACCGCTTGTCTGCGGTTTAATTTGGAAGTTCATGCTCAACGATCAATTCGGAATTCTTAATTCCTTTCTTTTCAAGATGGGTATCATTGACAGCCCGCAGAGCATCTTGTGGTTATCAGACGAAAGATTTGCACTTCTGTCCTGCATGATAGCAGATATCTGGCTGACTACGCCGTTTATGATGCTGATCCTGCTGGCAGGCATACAAGGCATACCCGAAAGTCTGTACGAAGCAGCGCACATTGACGGAGCGAATAAGAGCCAATGTTTCTGGCGTATTACACTGCCTTGTCTTCGTCCGGTCATCGTCGTCGCCGTCCTGATAAGAATGATTGATGCGGCACGCTCGTTTGATATCATTTGGGTGTTGACCCAAGGCGGCCCTAACTTCTCCTCTTCCCTTCTGAGCACGATGATCTATAACACGATGGCTCGTTATAATCAGGTTGGATATTCCAGTGCGCTTGCCATATTATTTATGGTCGCGTTAATGTCAATTTGCGGGTTTTTCATGATGCGGTTGTGGAATCCGAACAAGAAAGCAGTATGACACAGGGGGTTATCAAATGACTACGTTCACCAAACAAAGATTAACGGTAAGCTCCATGGTAATTCTGCTTTTAACGGGATTGTTTGTGCTTGCCTTCTTATTTCCTTACGTTTATTTAATCATGACTTCCCTGAAAGAATCAGCTGAAGTTATTTCATCTACCCCGACCTTAATTCCTACCGTATTCACTTTGGAAAATTACCGTACGATGTTTGATTTACTTCCGATTGCAAAATATTTTGGCAACAGCTTTTTTACCGCAATTTCCAGTACCGTTATAAGTGTATTTCTCGGATCGCTCGCCGCATACGGCCTGTCCCGGTTTTCCTCCCGTTTGGGTAATATGTTTTTATTGCTGACCCTCGGCGTGCGGATGGTGCCTTTAATCAGCGTGGCGGTTCCGATGTACGGAATTATAAACCAGTTGGGCCTATACGATACGAAATTCGCGTTGATCCTTGTGTATACAAGCATAAATATTCCATTCGTGATTTGGATGATGATCGGATTTTTTGATGGATTGCCAAAAGAGCTGGATGAATCTGCACGTGTGGATGGCTGCAGCAGGCTAGGTGCGTTTATAAAGATCATTCTTCCCATTTCCCTGCCGGGCTTGGCAACAACCTCCATCTTTTGTTATATGCTTTCGTGGAACGATTTTTTGATGGCATTGATGATGACCAGTACATCTGCTAAAACGATGCCTGTCGGTCTTTCCGAATTTTTGGGCGCGTATAATCTTGATTTAGGGCCTATGACGGCCGCGGCTGTCTGTTTCAGTTTACCGGTTATTATTTTCTCCATAATGATTCAAAAGTATATTGTAAGTGGCATGACGATGGGAGCAGTAAAGGAATGAGTGAAATGCCGGGGCTTCCTATCTCTTCCGTTAATGAAGCCGTCTGGAAACGTTATGCCGCATGGAAATAAGGAGGCGAACTCTATGTATGATGTTGTGGCACTAGGTGAATTATTAATTGACTTTACCCCTGACGGTTTGTCCGAGAAGGGCAATATTTTGTTCGAAAGGAATCCGGGCGGCGCACCTGCTAATGTTTTAGCCGTTTTATCTAAGTTTGGTAAAAAGACGGCGTTTATAGGCAAAGTGGGGCATGACCAATTCGGGTACTTCTTGGAGGAAACACTCCGGAATAATCGGATAGAATCGAGTGGTCTGGTGTTTGCTGAAAACGTAAATACGACACTGGCATTTGTTCATTTAAAAGAAGATGGAGACCGTTCGTTCAGCTTTTACGGAAAACCTGGGGCAGATCTTATGCTAGAGGAGAATGAAGTGAATTATGATCTAATCAGAAAAGGTCGGGTGTTTCATTTCGGTTCGGTTTCGTTGACGGGCGAACCTTTTAGGACGGCGACAATGAAAGCAGTTAAATTTGCAAAACAACAAGGGTTGTTAATATCTTACGATCCGAATTTAAGAGAACCGTTATGGGATTCACTGGACGAAGCCAAAGTCATCATTTCAGAGGGCTTGCATTACGCTGATGTGCTAAAAGTATCGGAAGAAGAGCTTCATTTTTTGACAGACAGTATGGATTTGGATGAAGGAACGAAATGGATATCGGATAAATACGGCATTTCTGTCATTTTTGTCACCCTTGGTAACAAAGGCTGTTTTTACAGATTGCGCGGGGATGTGGGCAGTATCCCTGCCTATCGAGTTAAAGCGATTGATGCAACGGGGGCAGGCGACGCTTTTTTCGGATCAATTTTATTTCACTTATTGGAAAATTATATGAAATTAGAGCAACTTACTATTTTAGATATTGAAAAATTCGTACAGTTTGCAAACGCTGCAGGAGCTTTAACTACGATGAGAAAAGGAGCGATCCCGGCGATACCGAATCTGGAGCAGGTTAAATTGTTTATGATGACAGGCTATTTAGAGACGAGTAATCAATAGAAATGCTTTAGCTGCCAAAGGCATGGATAGCTGCGTCTACTATACGATCGGTACAGGAATCGGTGTAGGCGTTTATACGGAAGGAAAGCTGGTTCACGGCTTGTGCATCCGGAGGACTATGCAACAGAAGTAACTGCTTCTCGCTTGGTTTGAAGGCGTTGAAAACATCTAACGAATAAACCGAAGGGCCTATTGTTTCTGTGAAAGTAAGAAAATCGCCTCATCCTGCCTTTTCTTGGCAAGGATATTAGCGATCTTTTTGACCATATAAGAATTTATAACTTTCCGAGTCTACGGAATCGACCAATAAAAACACACTAAATTGATAGGAGAACTTATTTATGGCTAGTAAAAATTATTACGACGTAACAGAGTGGCCTGTCGGTAATCCGTATGAAGATATTGGTGAGGTAATCAATAGCATTATAGCAGATATTAAAAGTAGGCAAACGGACACTGATGTGAATAAAGGCGGAAAGCCGGGTGCGGTTATCTATATTCCACCGGGAGATTATCATCTTGGCAGTCAAGTAGTTATTGACATCAGTTATCTTAAAATTATGGGTTCTGGACACGGGTTTACATCATCGAGTATTCGTTTTAATACTTCTGAGAATGAATGGGCGGATTTGCATGAATTGTGGCCGGGAGGAAGTCGCATACTCGTAGATATTCCCCTAGAAGTAAATGATGAGGAATATAAAGGAGCTGCATTTTATGTTGAACGAAGTGGAAATCCCCGAATAAGTTCGGTAGAGTTTTCTGACTTTTGTATTGATGGTTTGCATTTTGTTGAAGATGGTTCAGGAGAAACAAATCCGGAAAACACATACACTAACGGGAAAACGGGGATTTATGTTGCAAGTGCTTGTGACTCATTTCGGATTACAGGCATGGGGTTTGTGTATTTAGAGCATGGAATTACTATTTATCATGCAGATGCACTGACTATACATGATAATTTCATAGCTGAATGTGGTAACTGTATAGAACTACGAGGTTGGGGACAGGCTTCAAAAATAACCGATAACTTGATAGGAGCCGGTTTTAAAGGATATTCAATTTACGCTCAAAATTTTGGTGGACTTTTGATTACGGCAAATAATGTTTTTCCACGAGGTGCGAGCAGTATCTATTTTGATGGTGTGACACGTTCCAGTATCACAAATAATAGACTTCATTCATTTTATCCAGGAATGGTGGTATTCAGGGAAAATTGTTCGGAAAACTTGGTTTCTTCAAATCACTTTTTACGTGACCATGAACCTTGGACTCCTTTTCTGGGAATAGACAATGGTTTAGATGATTTGTATGGTCTCCTCTATATCAGTGGCAATAATAATTCTGTAATTGCTAATCACTTTTCTGAAGGAATTAATACTCAGAACATCAAGCCGGTAGGTGCAACACCTGTAATCATGCGTATTGTTTCGGGTAATGGAAATTATATTTCTAATAATCATGTTGTTGCCACGGAGGTTCATGCCAAGATAAGTGATTCTTGTTTCTCTGCGCAAGTAGACGCTTTGTTGACTACCGAAGCATCAGAGCCGCTTACCGTAACAACAGTATTGGTAGAAAAAGAATCGCTTCAAAATACGATTCTTGATTCGGGAAGTGATGCACAGGTTGTTATGGACAAGACTGTAAATGCATTCAGAGCCACTCCAACGCCAGGAGCATAAATAATATATTCAACTATGTTTTTGTGGTAGTTTTTGTTCCAAAGTTTCAATTGCAAGTCGGACACTTGAATTATTTCGTTTATCATTTAATTTTTGGGGTGCTTCCTAGCGATGGAAGTGCCTCTTTTTATAGTGTTCCCCATATTTGGATAAATGCCAATAAAGTAGACAGAAAAAAGGAATGTTTCTTTAGGAAGACTGCCAGAAAATGTATTATTTTAAGTTTGGAGAAAGCATTTTTCTCCCATATTAAGACGCAATCGAATAAAATTCGTTGCACTTTCATGCCCGTTACTTCAACGAAAAGCAACCGATCGTTAAGATCGGCTGCTTTCGTGTCTCCTCGAGCTAATTTTATTTGTTGGTTTTGTTCTTTTTTTCATTTACAAGTGGTTTTGTAATGGACACGAATACAAGTCCGATCGCCAATATTACTACCCACGCAGAAAAGGATGGCCATCCTTCTGTAAGCAATCCAAGGAACTTATACTCAAGCGGTTTGCCAAAAAGTACCCTTAAAAGTGGCTGTATGATTGTAGCAAGACCGAGAAGACTCAAATGATTCCCAAAACCTGAAACCCATCACTTTGTACTTTTTTCATTTTCATCACTCTCCGTATTTTACAAAAAGTGAGGGCTCTTCACTATGCAGCGAAATCGCGGCCCCCCTCTCGTCAGTATTTCAACTATCTTTCTCATTGAACAAATAATTGAGTATATAATCTTATTAAATCAGCAAAGATCGAGATTCAAAGATCCACTTTATTAGTTCTCATCCAATTCCGTCGTCTTGATGGTTGTTCCGAGTGAGGTTAATCGATATAGACCGAAAACAACTGGATTAGCTTGTATTAACCCTTCACGCATAAGGTCCTTTAGTAACTGATTTACGTCGGATGGATTCTCCGCTGCTTTTGGAAGCTGACCTGCAATCTGCTCCGGTGTCTGCCATTCTGTGGTTAATGTCAATAATACCGATTGTTGAAGTAGAGTCAAGTTCATGCTTTTATCCTCATTTTTATTGCTTACAATACGCGAATCTTTTAATGATAATACGATACAAATCTTTAAAGTTCCAATTAATAATTGCATTAAACTACCCGTTAGCTCAACATGTCTGCCCTTTTGCCGGCAACCTCGTCCTATTATTAAGTTATAGTGTCCCGATAGCGCAATAAATTTTTAACCTTCTTGAAATTATCTAATTTAACACCTACCTATGTGACATATTGAAGTATAAAAAAATAGGCAACCGCTCCCTTTTAATCCGGAAGACGATCGCCTATTAATCTGGAAATATGCAACTGTTTAGTTAATGCAATGTAATTATTTTGTTCCTGGTATTTGTGGACTTGTAGACCATGGTGATCTTTTAGCGTTAGTATCTGACGCCGGATCAGGCTGTGGCGTTGGTGCAGGATGTGCCTTAATGTATTCTAGTGCATTGTAGATTTGTACCGCCGCTTCTGCACGAGAGATTTCGGCCTTCGGATGGAAGTTCCCTTGTTCATCTAGTTGCACAACATGATAAGCAAGTGCTCGTTGGATGGATCCTTCATAATCAATGGTTAGATCCGTGTTATCGTTGATCTGGGCGGGAACAAGTTTGATCTGCGGAAGATTGCTGTGCGCTTCAATCGTGCTAATAAGCTGGTGAGTGAACTCTTCACGCGTCCATTTCTTGTTTGGATCTAAATCTGTCGGCAGTACGACTCCATTAACACTTGCTGTAATCAAGGCATTCGCATACCACGCATCGTTGTCTGCGTTTTTGAAATAATCCGTCGCTTTAGGTTCTACAAGGAATCTTACTAGATCTAGATTCAGATTCACGGCCTTAACAATAAGTTGAATGCCTTGTGCCGCTGTGATGGTATCATTAGGGGCAAATAAGTTGGCCGAAATACCATGGACTAAGCCTTGTTCTTGTAAAGCAATAATTTTATCCTTTGCCACGATATTAGTTAAATCCGAAAAAGGGGTGATAGCTGCATAGCTTTGTCCTGCAAAGGATAACGTTAATGCGGTTACCGTGGAAAGAGTAATCATTTTGAATTTTGTTTTCATTTCTTTCACCTCGTAGAGTTATTGGTTTGTGCTTTTGGGTTTTGACTTTTAATTCAGCCTGTCTTGAGTAGACTCTTGCATTTTTTGATCGTTGTTCGGATTAACCGGGCTTTCTCATGATTCACCTGATGCTACCCTTTCACTAGTAATACAATTGAGGAACCCATTATTTTTCACATTGCAAAAAAAAGCTTTGGACAATAGCTTATAAAAGGAACACTACACTTCTATCCGTATATGTTCGTCTACCAAAACGGCAATTGTCCACGCCCTGAAGCAAACAACAAGCCCCTTGGAGGCCAAGGGGCTTGTTAGCAAGCTTCACTTCACTATAAACAAAGAACGAAATAAAGCCCGCGGTTTCCGCGGACTTCATTCGGACAATGATGTCCTTCTTCACACTCTCTTTTTATATACCCTCATTGCAAAGAAATAAGCTACGAACAAAATCCCGACGCACCACGCAAGAGCGACCCATATATCATTGCCCACCGGCTGACCTGACAGCAGCGCACGTATAGCCTCTACGATCGAGGTCACCGGTTGATTTTCAGCGAAGGCACGAACGACCGAGGGCATCGACTCGGTCGGAACAAATGCCGAGCTGATAAATGGCAGGAAGATAAGCGGGTAGGAAAAGGCACTTGCGCCATCGACCGTTTTTGCAGACAGACCTGCTATGGCCGCTAACCAAGTTAATGCCAGCGTAAACAGCGCGAGTATGCCGACAACCGCAAGCCACGACAGTATCCCCGCAGACGAATGAAAGCCCATAATCAAAGCGATGAGAATGATTATGATAAGGGATATAGCGTTGGATACTAGTGAGGTGAGTACATGTCCCCAAAGAAATGCGGAACGTGAAATGGGCATGGTTTGAAACCGCTCGAATATGCCCTTCTGCACATCGTTAAACAGTCGAAAAGCCGTGTAGGATATTCCGCTAGCAATGGCAATTAGAAGTATACCTGGCAGCAGGTAATTCACATAGTTATCCGTTCCGGTTTGAATGGCACCGCCGAACACATAGACGAACAGCAGCATCAACGCAATCGGCGTGATGGTGACCGTAATGATGGTATCCATGCTGCGAGAAATATGACGCATAGAACGTCCTAGCAGAATGCTCATATCGCTGAAAAAGTGTTTCTTTACTCCCTCCATTTACTTTCCCTCCCTTTTGCCGACGATTGCAAGGAAAATATCCTCTAATGTCGGCTGTTTTTCAATATACTCCACCTTTGCGAGCGGGAACAGCTTTTTCAGCTCCGAAAGCGTGCCGCTGGCAATAATCTTACCCTCATGCAGAATGGCAATTTTGTCGGCAAGCTGCTCTGCTTCTTCCAGATACTGCGTGGTTAAAAGAACCGTCGTACCGCCATTCGCAAGCTCTTTGACAATGTTCCATACCTCGATACGTGCCTCAGGGTCGAGTCCTGTGGTCGGCTCGTCGAGGAATATGATCTTTGGTTTGCCCACAAGGCTCAAGGCGATGTCGAGCCTGCGGCGCATACCACCCGAATAAGTGGATACTCTGCAGTCAGCGGC
This sequence comes from Paenibacillus sp. LPE1-1-1.1, assembly GCF_040676435.1. Taxonomy (NCBI): domain Bacteria; kingdom Bacillati; phylum Bacillota; class Bacilli; order Caryophanales; family Paenibacillaceae; genus Paenibacillus; species Paenibacillus sp. LPE1-1-1.1. Next base: position 66,200 of record NZ_JBEGHY010000012.1, on the reverse strand, counting down.
TTCTGTCAGGCCGAAGCTTTTAAGCAAGTCGTCTGCAACCTGCCGTGGGTTTTTAAGGTATCGCAGCTTGGCAATCAAGATAAGATTTTCCCGTCCGGTCAATAATTCGTCAACGGCGGCAAATTGACCGGTCAGACTGATCGCTTGCCGCACATCCTCGGGTTTTGAAGCAACATCGAATCCGTTTACGGTAACGGATCCGCCATCTTGTTTGAGCAGCGTGGTGAGAATTTTGACAACCGTAGTCTTGCCTGCCCCGTTGGACCCGAGCAACGCGAAAATACTGCCCTCTTCCACCTCAAAATCTACACCCTTTAGGACCTGAAGATCCTTATAGGACTTTTTGAGCCCAGTTACTTTAATTGATTTGTTTGGCATATTATTATCCCCCCTTAAATTACGGTAACCTTAGACAGATCGGCCTCCATGCCCTTAAGGGAGGCATAAGTCAACTTATCCATCATTGCTCCGTCAAAGCAGATCGTTTTAATGACGCGATAATATTTCTTCGTTAACGTAAAACCTGAATTAAAAGACACATTTTTAAGCGTTGCTCCCCTAAACGAAACTTCGTTTAATGCCGCCTTGTCAAACTTAACGCCGATAAAGGATTGCCCGTCAAAACGCTGCCCGCCCAAGGCGGAGTACTTGAAGTCAACCCCATCAAATAAACAACCTTCAAAAATCGTTTTGCTAAGATCGGTCAGCGTTAACGTCACGTCGGTCAGTCTTACTCCTGTGAATTTGGCTCCGACAAGCCCCGACTTGCTGAAATTGGTTCGTACAAGGATCGTCTTATTGAAGCTTGCATTTGTCAGGTCAAGTGCGGATAGGCTGCAGTCCGTCAGATTCGCGCCGTCAAAATTGGCTTCGCGTACGTCGCTGCTCTTAAACGAACTGCCGGTCAAATCTGCGCCCGAAAAGTCGGAACCGTGCAACGCGCTACCTTTAAACTGTCCCTTATGGGCCGTAACGCCTGCAAAGTCGCTTTTCGCCAGGTTGCTTGCGCTAAAGTTTGTCACCACCTGACGTTCCAGCGAGCGGGAGAGGTTGGAGACCTCCAGGATCGTTTGCTCGATGTCGCCGATACTCTCAATAGTCATCTTAAACGCTGTTTCATCGTCCTTGCCCTCAGCTTTGAGTTCACGGAACCGCTCCTGTAAATCGGTGTGCAGGTCGGCCTTTAATTCGGTGACGCTTTTTACTCCATCGTATGGCGTAAATACGCCGTTCAAATAATTCGTCAATTTCTGATTCATCATTCATCTCTCCTTATAATAAGTTTTCAAGAACGCGCTTCGCGTACTCCCAGTTGCTTATATTGCGGGCGTAAGCAGTCTTACCCTTTTCGGTAATTCTAAAATATTTACGGCGCCCACCCTGAGATTCATCGCCCCAAAACCACTCTATATCGCCATCCGCCTCAAGCCGTCGGACGCTGGAGTACATCGTGGCTTCCTTTAATTCATACTCGCCGCCCGAGCGTTCGGCAATCAGTTTGACGATCTCGTAACCGTACCGGTCAGCTTCGGATAAAAGCCGTAAGATCATCGTATCGGTATGTCCGCGCAGCAGGTCGGATGTAATTTTGTTCTCGCTCATGTAATCAACCTCCATGTTTGTATAATACGCCACATTACTATGACTGTCAATGTAGTATTTCCAATTGATTACTTTGCCTATAAGTGAAAGCTCTTTGGCCATCCACAATGAGGCATCACAAAAATAAAAAAAGCCGCGCTATGCGCGGAGCTTCATGTTAATTTGTTTCGTCATACGTTGAGCTATCCTGCCCATAGTGTGGAAAAGACAGCCGATCATTGTGATCGGCTGTCTAGGTGACTTCCATTGGGAGCATCTGCTGACTCAATAATGTTAAAAATTTCGTCATATCCAAGACTTTGAGTTCCACCACACTGGCAAGATATTATCCGATATTGCATGTCTTGGCGAATAGATTGCGTATATACGCATCCTACCCGCTAACAATTTACTGCTTTCGGTTTTTAGTATGATTATCTTTATAGTTCTTTCTTACATTTTACAATTAGAAAATTTATTGGAGGTTTATTTCCCATGTTCTTACTCGGCTCATCAATTTCTGAAATCTCTACCAGTCCATATTTTTCAAATTCTTGTTTTATGGAGTCAGAATCATAAAAAAACATTTTCACGCCTTCCATTATCTCGAAATAGTCTTTATCCAATTGTTTTCCCTTTCCAAACATTGGAGCTTGTTTTGAAACAGTTGTAAAAATCATATATCCATTTGGTTTTAACTGATTATAGCAATCTTTAATAAACTTATCTCTCTCACGATTATTCAATAAGTGGATAAGTGCATAGCAAAATATGCCGTCATAGAGTTTGTTATCAAAAGGCATGTCAGTTACGGAACCATGAAAAATACTAATATCAAGCCCGTTTTGCCTCGCTAAATCAATCGCTGTTTTTGAAATCTCAATACCTGTTACTTTTATTCCATTGTCAATAAAAACCTTTGCATTTCTTCCATATCCAATACCTGGTATCAGTATGTCCTTAACATTCCTTTCAAGGAAAAAGTCCTTTGACACGATTGCGGAGTCTGTAGGTTCAAATCCCCACATCGTTTGCTTTTCTATAAAACTTGATTCCCAGAATTCCTTCATATCTTATCTCCTTTATGTTTTAATCAATACATTTCTAATTTCACTAGGACAGATGAACAAGCCATGATCTTATATAATGCATATATATAAGTTAGAGTAAAACTTTCAATATAGGGATGTGTCTAACTATGGCTACAAGAATGACAAGAAATTATACTGTCCATGATATGAGAGATGAAGTACTCTATTTTAACAGCCTTTGGAAACGATCATTTGCTAACGGAAGAGCAATCTATACCGCTCTTTCAAATCATTCAACCATTAGACTGACAAACACTACTCCAAGTGGTAGGCTAATTCCTGTAGTTATTCAAAGATACAAAAAAGGAAGTGTTGTTGTAGTTATTGATACAGCAGTACATTTACCGCCACATTCAACCAAAAGACTTTAATAATTAAAAAGAATATACTTAAATGAGAGCTGCTTTATGAGCTTTCTTTTTTTTCTTATAAATAAAAGTCCATTATTTATCTAAAGTTATTTTTCAGGTTTGCTCTCATAAGAGAGGCAATCTTTTGTTCGTCTCCATTCTGTATCCGTTCCAGTTGATTAATGACAAGTTCTTGCCTTTGTACTGAATGGTTTTGACTTAACTTTGCTTTACCCTCTATCTTGTTGATTTTTATTTTGAATCCTTGAATCCCTTTATTCAGTCCAGCGATATAGTCTGCGTCTACCTCTTGTATTTTATATGAACTATCAGGGGCTTCATACTTCAATACCATTTCATGCAAGGAATCCATTAACTCTTTTTCATCATCAATAAGTGTGACTTCACCGTATACATGAACAGTTACATAATTCCATGTTGGAACTGCTTTGTTTGTTTCATACCATGAAGGAGAGATATAGCAATGCGGACCATGAAAAATGGCTAATACATTTTGATTGCTAATATCCTTCCACTGAGGATTCGGACGTGCAAAATGACCATATAAGTATTTGTTCTCCTTATCCAAAATCAATGGTAAATGAGTAGCAAAGGGTACTCCATCTTGTTGTGAAAACAGTGTTGCAAAGCTATGTTCTTTGATAATGTCGTAAGCGACTTTTATTTCATCAATGTGAAAGTGTGAAGGGATATACATGGTTTTCTCCTCCTCATTTGCTCTTATAACAAAACTGACCTTAGCTTAATGACAGAAGGAACAACTGCCACGGCAGCAAACTGCTTCCTGGATGGCTGATCTAACGTTCGCTGTTAACTGAATATCATTTTAGAGAAATTGTTATATGAGTTTTTTGGTCATTATAAAATCTATTTGTTCTTCATCACCCATATAGAAAGAGTGGGCTCCTGTTTGAACAAAGCCCATTTTTTTATAAAAGGTAATTGCGCTCTCATTTTTTTCCCAAACCCCTAACCAGATCTTCTCTTTATTCCTTTCTATAGCTATTTCTATAGCTTTATTTATTAGATATTTACCAAGCCCCCGTTTATGAAGTTTTTTTCTTATATATATCCTCTCGATTTCAAGCGAATCATTGCCCATTATTTCAGTTTGAACTTCATTGGTGTTTAGCTTTAAATACCCGGCAATTTCCTCATTGGAATAAATAAAATAGAATTCCGAAGAAATATTTGATAATTCTTTTTCTAATTGTTTTAAGTTAAATGCTTTTTGCAAGTAGGCTTTCATATTTTCAGGTGAATTTTGATTCTTAAATGTCTCATTAAATGTTTCAACACTAATTTCTTGAAGCAATCCTAGATCTTCAAAATTGCACTTTTTTATATTTATAGTCATTTTATTTGTCATCCTTTTACTAAATCAATAATTTCTCTTGTTTCCCTTCTTCACAAACTCCCAGTCTTTTTCTACATTTTTTCTGACTCTTTGCAGCAGGTTTAAAATCGTTGCTACTTCACTTTCGGAGAATCCAGATAGTGCGACCATATTGGAATAATCGTTTTCCCTTTTTATAAAAGGGTAAACAGCCTTCCCTTTCTCTGTAGGAAATAGTTTTTTAATTTTCTGGTTATAGTGATCATCGTTCTTTTCAATAAAGTCATTAATTTCCAGTTTCTTTATAGCACGAGCAGCTGTTGTTCGGTCTACCTTTATCATTTCAGCTAACTTTTCTTGAATAATTCCTGGATTTTCACATATTCGCACGAGGTACAAGTACTGTCCTTTTGTAAGGTCATACTTTTTAAATTCTATATTACTTATAGAATCCAATGCCCTAGCAATCATTCCAACCTCACGTAGAATTTCCATCATAATTGCAACTCCACTAATATTGTTTTTTTCAAACGCCGTAAAAAAATAGTACATTATTTTTGTTGCATTTACAACAAAAAAACCTATTTCCTTTTACTTACTAATCTGCCCGTTAGCTTAACGAAGAAAGGAGCAGCTGCCGCAGCAATCTGCTCCATGATTGTTAACTATCGTGTCCCGTTTAACATAACGATGCGTCGTTGAATTAAAAACTTTATTGATTAAAACTATTTTCATAAATATCAAGGAACTTAGATACCATTACACCTTGTTGTTTAACCATTTCATCTTTAGTCTCAAGTTGCCTAGCAAATTTCTTATAGTCTCTATAATTCTCATTACCAATAGGCATTAAATCATACTCGACCGCAGTTGCATCAAAACCTTGTTTATAATCGATTTGAGCTTGTTGCAATGCCTTCTTATGATCTTTAAAAATAGGCATTCCTTTGGCATTAGCTCCTATTTCATACGCATCGTTACCACCGAAATCGGCACTTAACTGGCTTGTATCATAGTCATCAACAACTTTTGAAGGTGAATTGCAGGCAGTAAGAAATGTCAGTAAAACAATACTAATCACCATCATTATATATTTCATTTTTTTCCTCCGAATTAGAGAGTTATTACTTCTTCAAAAAGAAGATGTTTGCTGGTACGTGACGGCTGAACCCGCAGCAACTTCGCGATGTTCGTTTATTCTGCTATTGTTGCCCGTTAACGGAACAACTAACTATTGGATTATTAATTAGTCATTTCTTTTAAAAATGGAATAAGAAAAATAAATCACTCCACCAACTCCTAAAATCATTGATATACCAAACAATATCCATACTATTTGCACAATAGTATCACTAAGGCCGTTACCTACTGGACCAACTTTTGGTTCGAAAAATTTATTTAGTTTCCATATACCATAGAAATTGAGAAATATTGACGCGAACAATCCAACAAAATTTTTCTGTTTAATATTACTCACGCCCTCCATCCGTACTGTATTGAAGTAACTCGGTCTTTAACTTATTAAACAGATAATACTATATATTATGGAACTATCCTGCCCGCTGCTTAACATTTAGTCCCCCAGAACGGTCTGCTCTCTCCAATGGTTCTCAGAAGTTATTATTCAAAATGCAAAGTAAAGATGAGTGCCCATTCGAGTTTGCTTAACGATTCCAGCGAGAGATCCGCTGTATTCATTACGTTTGTGCTAGTTGCTTGCATTCCCCATACATAAACAGAATCATCGGCAATAAATGTGTGCGGTTCATTATTATAGATTAATCCTCGTGTGGTCAACTGTTTATCCCAAGGCATAGTAAAGGTTGCGGTGCTTGATCCGGAGTCATGTATTGTACTGACTTTAACTGTGTTAAATTCTTCTTGTCCCTGAACAGCAAATACATCCATTGATATAATGACTTCGACTTCGTGATTTTCCCGAACGTCCGAACCTAAGAACAAATCGCCAATTGAGCCAGATGAAGCAAACCCGTTAGTTCAACGAGGCTGCCGTTCTCGTAATTGTTAAGCTATATTTCCCGTTAACACTATGATTTGATCGATCTAAAGCCTTCTATTTCTCTTCTCATCTAAATATATATCAAGTGCTGCTATCGCTCTAATCAATAGCTTTATAATTAAATAAAGTGTCTATAATCCAAGCAAAATGAAAAGTCCGTAAACAATTAAAAGAATTATGGGCCAAAACATCGGTAACATTGTAGAAGAACTAGACATATTCCACCACCTTTATAATGAAAATTATGTATGACTTTACTAATAATGAGGATCAGTTACCTCTTTCTAGATAATACCTAATTTTACCATAATTGGAATTTAACTGCCCGTTAATTAAATAAAATGAGCAGGCAACCGCAGCGCCTGCTCATCCATTTGATTTATTGAATTCTCTTTACCTGTTAGCTTAATAAAGAAAAAAAGACATATGCCTTAGCAAAATGTCCCTTGGTTATTCAACTATATTTATCCCATTGTTGAATCATTTCAATGCATCATAAAGAATCTGTACGAACTCCTAAATTCTCTATAGAATGCTTGAATTTGATCATTTTTATTGAATATTAGCGGTATCCTTGAGCATCTGCTGGTTTGCCTGCATCTTGCACTTCTACGAGATACCGCCAGCAGTCTGGCTGTGAGCCGTCAAGATCATAAAAACCATACACTTGTGCGAGTTTGCCACTTGAAACCGAGTGACCGTTCCAGCGGGCAACATCCGAATCTCCAGACAACGCGGCAACGGCACGCCCAACAAATCGGGGCGATTCTGAGATGGCGAAATGAGGTTCCCTTACAATGGCGTCTCGCCAGTTTCCTTCCTTAACACCATAGTGATCAAGCATGATTTCAGAACGCATCCAACCCGGAGTCACTGCTACTGCTGTGCATTTATATGGTGAAAGTTCTTGGGCTAAAGACTGAGCTATACGAATGACAGAAGTCTTGGCAAGATCGTAGAACAGTGACAAACGGTAGTTTTTATCGTTGTATTCTGCCGTGCCATCCGTAATCTCAATGACCAGGCCATTCTTGTTTCGGATTAACAGGGGAAGTGCAAAGTGGCTTGTAATAATATGCGTGTCAATAGCAAGCCGAAGCATGCGAAACCCCCGTTCAAGGGAGTGCTCCCACACGGGCACGTTCCACTGTGCCAAATATTCAGCCCCCCATACATCGTTGACCAGAATGTCCAGTCTCCCCTGTTCATTCTCAATACGGGAAATTAGAGCCTGAACCTGATCCGGATCCAGATGATCCACTTGAACCGCTATTCCCAGGCCACCCGCATCACTTACAAGTTCGGCGGTTTCTTCTATTGTTTCAGGACGTTTGTACTCCGATTGTTGTGTTCGTGTCGTACGTCCTGTCACATAAACAGTAGCGCCGGCAGCTCCTAATTCTATAGCAATTCCTCTACCAGCCCCGCGTGTTGCACCTGCCACCAAAGCTACTTTTCCATTCAGGGGTTTCATGATCTTCAGCTCCTTTCTTTGATCTATCACCATTATAGACCTTAAATATGTCACCTTGTGTCATGTTAATAATTACGAAGGTAGCGTTACCCGTTAGTGCAATGAATGTTTTAACTCGTCAAATGTTATCGCGATAAATCATTCCGCATAGCAAACACGCCGCGTTACTCAACTGTAATCTTCGATCAACGCTATTTTCCCTTCTTCAATCCTAAATACTGACTTCCCTTTTAATTGCATGCTATCTCCTTTCTTTAATCCGTTTGGCAAATCAACAGCCACTATTCCCTCATAGTCAATTTGCGCTTCTACTTTATCATCCTCAGCACTATAGTCGATAATTTCCAGACGACGACTAGAGAAAATCTTTGATGACTTTTCTGCAAGTTCTCTAAAATCTTTTACTCCTCTGGTTTCCATGTTATATTCACCGTTGGAAAAATTCCTGAACAGAATATCCTTATGCAAGAGTTTAACAATCCCCTCGACATCAAACGAATTGTAAGCCTCAACATAGTTATCAATGATTTCTTTGGTCTCTTTACTAATCATAGTCATACTCCCCTCAAGAAAGATGCTTAATACTTATATTCTTTAGAACTCATTTTTTTCCTTTATTTAGAAGTAATTCACCAAATGCTATATTCAACTAAACAGCCCGTTAGCTTAATCAAGCATCGTAAAACTTTATTTTCAGAGATTCCTATTACTTTATTGTTTCAAAACATGAGGAAGAGGGTAAACATACCTTAAGTGGGAAGTGGTATTGAAACACAGCGAAAACGGAATTTAAGTCATTTTAGTTTCCGAAAGGTTGTTGATTCACCATGAAAACACGAAGAAGGATAAAAAGTTCGAGATTTCTGCTTCGATACTTTTTAAGTAAGACGTAGCTGCTCTTTTGAAATAAACCGCTTCCCACTTTAAGAGGATTCTGCGATATCATTCGCAGGGTCCTCTTTTTTATGATGCTAAGCATTCCCGGCAGGGACTCGGCTTGTCGATCATTAAAGAAATTGCCGACATCCACGGCGGCTAGCTATCCGCCATGACGAACCGCGAGCACGGCAAAGGCTTTATATTTTCTCCTTGACGCTTCCGCAAAACAAATAAGCGGCTTCTCCCCGTGCAAGTCCGGGAAGAAGCCGCTGCTTCATGCTAGATTGAGCTCATACCGTTACTATCCTTTCACTTGCTCCCAAGCCTGTTCGATATCCGCAACGAGCTCCCGCGGATCTTCTATGCCGACATACAATCTAACGATCGCGACCGGCTCATTTCCGGCTTTCACTTCGCTCATATGGCGATTAACCGTTACCAGGCTTTCGAATCCGCCCCAGCTTACACCGATTTTGAAATACTTCAGCCGGTTTGCCCATTTCTTCATTCGTTCCGCTGGTTCATTCGACAGAAAGGAGAACAAGCTGCCGGTCCCCGACATCTGGCGCTGCCCCAGCTCATGCTGCGGATGGGAGGCCAAGCCCGGATGGTTGACGCGGGTGACAAAGCTCAGCTTTGCGATATGCTCAGCCACATAAAGTCCGCTCTCTTCATGCCGCTGCATGCGCAGCGGCAGCGTCCGAAGGCCCTTCGCTACTAGCGCGGCCGATTGCGGAGTCATAATGCCGCCAAGCAGCATATACTCATTATTCGCAATCCGATCTACAAGCTCCCTCGAGCCCAGCACGACGCCGCCGATACAATCGCTGTGCCCGCCGATATATTTAGTGATGGAATGCACCACCAGATCAATTCCCATCGTTGTCGGGTTTTGAAAGCATGGTGTCGCCCAAGTATTGTCGATGATTGTAACGGCGCCTATGCTATGGGCCAGCTCCGCGCATTGCTTTAGGTCCTGCAGCTCAAAATACATCGTCGTAGGACTCTCCAAATAGAACAGCTTCGTGTTTGGACGCACGGCACTGCGCCACTCTTCATTCGAGCTGCCGTCGATAAACGTGGTTTCCACGCCGAATCGGCTCATATAAGAGCCGAGAAACTCCTTAGTCGGGCCGTATGCCTGATTAACGCAGACGACATGGTCGCCTTGCGAGACGACTGACATAATTGCCGAGGAAATGGCAGCCATTCCCGAAGCAAAACATTTGGCGGACTCGGCTTCTTCCAAATCCGCCAGCTTCATCTCCAAATATTGAACCGTCGGGTTGTTCCCGCGCGAGTAGATGTGATGGTTTAGCTGCGCTTTCATCGCTTCATCGAATTGTTCGTAGCTCGGAAAGGCAAACAGGCTGTTCTGATAAATCGGCACATGTATAGCGCCATGATGTCTGGCATCCAGCGGATCGTATGCTGCTTTGGTGAACTTCTTCTCTAGTTTGCTCATCCTTTTTCCGCTCCTTGCGTCAAACCTTCCACAATGAATCGTTGTGCGAAAGCAAATAATAAAATGGTCGGAATGATCGATAATACCGCTCCAGCCGACATTGCGCCCCAATCCACGTCAAACTTCAGGATAAATGAGTTCATCGCGACCGGCAGTGTCTTCAGCGCGTCGTTATCGATGAACATGACCGCCAAAAACAGCTCATTCCAGTTTTGAACGAAAGCGAATATAAATGTCGAAGCGATCCCCGGCAGCATGACCGGAATAATGATTCTCACCAATGCCGTCCACCTCGAGCATCCGTCGATCATCGCTGCTTCTTCCAGACTCGACGGTATCCGCTCGAAGAATCCTCGCAGCATGATGGTCGAGAAAGGGATGAGGCCAACGGTGTACATAAGAACGAGCGAAATCCGGTTATTGATTAAACCCATATTGCTCATCATCAAATACAGCGGAGCAAGGGCAACAAAGCCGGGCAGCATTTGCGTTGCAAAGAATGCGAGCATGATTTGCCGATGTCCCTGAAACTTAAAGCGGGCAAGAACATAGGCGCTTAATATAGCGATAACGAGCACGATTATCGCCGAAGTAATGGCTACCAGCAAGCTGTTGCCGATGTAAATGTGGAACTTTGATATTTTGAAAATATGAATGTAATTGTCCAGCGTAAATCGTTCAGGCCAATATTTCAGCGGAAATGAGAAAATATCCTTCTGCGGCTTGAGCGATGTGATGACGATCCAATACAGCGGGAAAACCATGACCAGCAAATAGATGGCCAGATAAATGACTTTGGACATGCCCAATATTCGCAGCTTCATTAGAAATCCCCCGCTTTCTCCGCCTTGGTGACTGATAGGAAGAAGATCGTGTAAAGCAGCAAAATAACGATCATAATGATGCCGATGGCAGAGGCCGCTCCGTAATCTCCTGCGTAAATAATCTTATCCAGCATCAGAGAAGAGAGAGTATGCGTACTGCCTGCAGGTCCCCCGTTCGTCAATCCGTAAATAATCGTCGGATCGTTGAAAATCCAAATCGCCCTCAGCAGCGTGGTCGCGATGATCGTCGGCATAATATAAGGCAGCGTGACATTCCACAGCTTGCGGAAGCTGCTTGCGCCATCCATAACCGCCGCTTCATAAAGCTCGGAAGGCACGGATTGCAAAGCCGCCAAAAGCATGATGGCAAAGAACGCTACGCCATACCATACGTTCGCGATAATGACGGATGTCATCGCCCAGTTCGGGTCCGACAGAAAGCCGATTCGCTCATGGATGATGCCTAGTTGGAGCAAAATATCGTTAATAACACCGATCTGAGAGTTGAACATCCACTTCCATATCATCCCGATCAGGAAGCCGGATAACGCCCAAGAATAAAACACGAAGCCTTGGTAAATTCCCCGCCCCTTGAACGGCTTTTTGAGCAGAAGCGCAAGCGTAAACCCGAATAAAAATTGAAAAATGAGCGAGAAGAACACCCAGTAGGCGCTATTCTGCATAGCCATTAAAAATTTAGGGTCGTTAAAAGCATTTTTAAAGTTGTCCAGCCCGATGAAGCGGACATTTCTCAAATCGAACAGTTTATAATCCTGGAAAGCCATAACGATCCCTTTGAGGAAAGGGTAATAGGTGAACGCCAGTACGAGCAGTAAGGCGGGAATTAACCCCGATAGAATAAACGCCCTTTGTTTTTTCATTTCCGCACCGCCTTTCGTGGGTAAAGGATGATGGGCGGCAACGATTTCGCCGCCCATCATAACTACACGCCCTTATTATTTTAATTTCGCTTTCTGATCAACCCAGTATTCGTCCCACTTCTTAAGCGTATCGTCAAGGCTTGAACTGCCGAGCAGCAGCGATTGTCCAGACTCCATCGCGACTTGGCCCCATTGTGCGTTGCCCGGATATTGGAATGCCGGCTTAAAGTTCACGAACACGTCCGGATTGTTGGACATATCAATAAGCGTTTTGTACGGGCCGGTTTTGAAAAACTCGTCTTCCGTAGCATTGGTATGGATCGGAATCAATCCGTAATCCTTCGAGAATGCCGTGTTTGCGTCAGGGCTTGAGAGGAATTCAATCAGCTTCCAAGCCTCTTCCTTATGCTTGGATTGGGATGCGATTCCCCAACCGGCTCCGCCAGCCGCGAACAGCGCTTTGCCAGTCGGGCCGGTTACGAGTGGAGCCGTTGCCCAAGTGCCTTCGGTCATCTTCTCCTGCAAGGATTGGATAACGTCCGGATCCTGAAGCAGAATGCCGGTTACGCCTGACGTAAAAGCCTGTACTTGCTCTTGGAAGCCCCAGTTGATCGAATCCGGAGGCGAAGCGTCCTTGTAGAGCTTCAGGTAAAGCTCCATGCCTGCTTTCGCTTCAGGCGTGGAATAGACCGTTGCGCCGTCTTTCGTAAACATGGAATCGTCCAGGTTCACTTTGTCTCCGTTGTATGCGAGAATGATTGCGTCCGTAGTACCCGTGGAGCCTGCGCCGCCGCGGAACGAGAAACCGAAACGGTTTTTGGCCGGATCCGTTAATTTCTTCGAAACCTCATACAGCTCCTCCCAGGTTGTCGGAGGATTTAAACCCGCTTCTTTCAGCCAGTCCGTACGGTAGAACATTTGTCTTTCATAGAGGCCGTTAGGCACAAAATACAATTTGTCGCCTATCGAGCCGACCGACTTGGATACGGCGCTCACCGTAGCGAAACCGCTCCATTTGTCTGTGTACGCGTTAAGCGGCTCGAGATACTCGTTGTTCACGTACTCCGCAACGTTCAAATCCCGTGCCTCCAGAACGTCAATCTGTTCGTTGGATGCGAGCATCGTCCTGATTTTGTTGTCCGCCTGATCAAATGGCGGCGAGATAAATTCTACTTTAATGTTCGGATTGGCCTCCTCGAACTTGGTGACCATTGCTTGAATCAATTCGGTTCTCTTGGGACTTGTTAAACTTTCAATCATGCGAAGCGTGATCTTCTCGCCGCCAGCGTTGCCGCCTGCATCTTCGTTCTTACTGCTGCATCCCGCCAACAGACCGATCGTCAATACGGCACATAACAGCGAAGCCAACACTTTTTTTCGCGTTCTCATCGATTAAAATCCCCCTTTAAATCACATGTATCATACAGTCTCCCTGTCTGATAGGTTGATTATATTGAAAGCGCTTTACCTTGTCAACACATAATAAAGCGCTCCTCTTTAAAAGCTTTTGATCTTTTCCTCGATGCAGTCCATCATTTTGTTAAACTCCTCAAGCGCCCTTTCCGTATCATGGGCGGCAACCGCATCGAACATCGTGCGATGATAAGGGTACGTCTCGTCGAAAAGCTGTTTTTCGCCTAGCGGTTCATTGAAAAACTTCTCGTATAATCCGGAGATGGAATCCATCACGGTCTCGAGAATCGGGTTGTGGGCAGCTTTGATAATGTAACGGTGGAAAGCAAGATCAATCTGGGACGTATCCTTATTGCTCTCCTTCAACGCCTGGTACCGCTCAAGGCACAGCTCCAATTCCTTGACCTGGGCCAACGTAATATTCTTAGATGCGAGCTCCACCGCCTTGCCTTCCAGCGCTCTGCGGATATCAAGCGTGTTCAGCAAGTAATGGCGCTCCCGCTCGATTTTAACTTTCCCCGTAAAGCGGAACGTGTCGACATCCCGGACAAAAATGCCTTTGCCGTTTTCCACGCGAACGATATCAAGTGCCTCCAAGTATCGCAAAGCTTCCCGCAGCGAGGAACGGCCGACGCCGAACATTTGCGTCATTTCCTCAACGGACGGAAGCTTGTCTCCTTCTTGTAGATCCTTCTCTTGAATATAATTTTGAATTTCCTGGGATACCAATTCATGCACCAGTATTTTTTGAATTTTCGCCATAGCCTGCTTCTCTCTCCTCACCTTACTACCTATCCGATAGGTTAACCTTAAAGTAAATCTTATGTTAACGCTCTAGGAATGTCAATTGAGGACCGCACGGAAGCGGCTAGGATAAGCGTTAGCACCGGTTACCAAACGCAGCACTGTTTCGTCTTGCTCCCGAATGGGTAATCACTACTATCATGTAAAAAGGAGATGTTGAGCATGAACGACCACAACGGACTTAGCGACAAAATCAAAAGCGGCGTATCCAAGGCCAAGGGTGAAGTCAAAGACCAGATCGGGAACGCTACAGGCAACTCCCGTCTACAAGCAGAAGGAAAAAAGGATAAATTAAAAGGCGAGATCCAAGAAAAGATCGGCGAACTGAAAAGCCGGTAACGGAAAAGAGCAGCACCCGCAAGGCATTACGCCTTGCGGGTGTTTGGTTGTTTAAATGCTCGGAGGCATTAATAAACAGACAATGATCGAATTCTAATCTGTCCATCGCTAACAAAAAACCGCATCCCTATGAGAATGCGGTTAGTCTATTTGCAGCTTTCTTAAAAATTGTTGTAAATAACGTCGGCCGTGACCTTCCCGCTCGTGACGTCTCCCGAGGTGAAGCCGGATACCGTGTTGCCGACTTTGAATTCCTTGCTTACCAGCTGCTCGGAAGGATCAGGAGCCGTCGGGCCCGTTATGCCGTATGTCGTTTCTCCCGTTACCGTGACCCATAACTCGCCGATCCGAAAACTTTGGCCGTCGGCGCTTACCTCATCGATGACACCGTCAATATTGACCCGGTGCTTTGCCGATGTGGCCGGTCCCGGACCGTTATTTTCAACGACGCCGCCGCTTGGGTTTTTCGTGACCGGATCAGGAGCAGTAACGCTTCCGTTCTGATTAACCGCATAGATACTCAAAGTCAACACCGCGCAAGCCGCAATGCTCGCTGCCCAGATGACCACCTTGTTTTTCTTTACTGCCGGATTAGCTGTTCTCATAGGAATCTCTCCATTTCGTTTATCGTTATCGATTTGTTTGTGCATTTCCCGGTTTAAGCGTTCAAGCGCACGTTCTTGAAAATCTTCGCTCGTTTTCAATTTGGACATGGCCGATTTATAACTCGATTTCTTCATCTTCACAAATCACCACCTATAACTTCTTTAAGCTGATTGCGCCCGCGAGCAAGCCAAGTCCCTACCGTCGCAGGTTTGGCATGAAGAATTTCCGCTATTTCTTCCAATGAGTAACCCTCGTAATAATGAAGATGGATCGGAACCCGATATTTTTTATTCAATGATAAAACAGCCTGCATAACCATGTATTCATTCTTAGGAAGGTAAGACAGGTTCTCCGGTATGGGGTTACGACTTTTAAACCAGCCCGTCTTGAGCAGGTTCTTGCATTTATTAATCGTTGTTCGGATTAACCAGGCTTTCTCATGATCAACACTGTCGAAGACGGGGGATTTCTGGAGATAGGCCAGGAAAACTTCCTGCGCGACTTCCTCCGCATCGGCAACGTTTTTGAGATAGGCGAACGCTATCTTGACCAGGCTGTCGGAATAATTGACCACGGCTTTGCGGACGGATTCATTGAGCTCATATGAATCGTTCACCTGATGTCCCCCTTTCACTAGTAATACAATCGAGGAGCCCGTTATTTTTCACGCTGTAAAAATAAGTTTGATTCCATTGCTTTTAAAAAGAAGCACTGCGCTACCTTTCAGTATGTCCGTATGCCAAAAAAGGCAACAGCACGTGAGCCAGAAGCAAACACTAAGCCCCTTGGGCGAATGGGGCCAAGGGGCTTGTTCCTTACAGCTTTATTCGTGATAAACCAACAGGTCAGCTAATGGCTTTACGAATGTCATAATCGGTTAGATCGATATTCAATTCCATTCCTAATGCTAACTTAGCCAACTGGACTCCGATATAAGGGCCCATCGTCAATCCGGAGGCCCCAAGACCGTTTACCGCAAGAATTCCTTCCCACTCTGGGATGGCGCCTATGACTGGAAGAAAATCGGCTGTAAAAGGGCGAAAGCCCACCCTTACTTCCTGGAACGTGCTATCTGCGAGATCAGGTGCGAATGTAAGGCATTTGCTTAAAATTTCGTGCATTCCTCCGGGCGTGATCCTTGTATCGTAGCCTTCAATATTATTTTCATGGGTCGCCCCTATCACGATTTTCTGCTGTTCAAAGGCGAGCAGATATTGATCGGAAGGCGGCATCACGACCGGCCAAGCGCCAGTATTTTGTTTGCTGCCAGGAACCTGCAAGTGCATGATTTGCGCTTTTTGATAACTTACCAGAAAATCAATGCCTAAAGGTTGCAGAAGCGGTCGTGCCCATGCTCCTGCACAAACGATAACGATGTCAGCGGGGTAACGGTTTGTCCCAACCTTTACGCCCGTTACACGGTTAGATTGATATTCAAGACTAGCATCCCCATATATAAGCTCAGCCCCGTTCCTTTGCGCAGATCGAAGCAAAGCGTCACGCAGCGCCCGGCCATCGACACGGGCGGCCCCGCTAATGTGAATGGAAGAATATCCTTCCATGAGCAGCGGGAAGAGCTCACGGGTACTATGTTCATCAAACCGGGTAATCTCACCCATTTCTGTCGCGTCTTCTATACGCTTGTAAGCTCGCTCTTCCATTTTGTCGATTTTCTCCGGATCTATATGAATGCTGAGGGCCCCGACCCTGGCATAGCCGGTTTCGGTTTCCCCTTCGCTTTCAAGCTCTTCAATTAGCGTAGGGTAATAACCCGCCCCCGCTTTCGCAAGCCGATACCAAGCCTTATTGCGCCGCTGTGACAGCCAGGGACAAATAATGCCGGCAGCCGCATCTGTAGCCTGTCCCTCATCTTTCCGATCGATGATGAGGACATCGGCTCCCAGCTTAGCCAATTGGTATGCGGTTGATGCTCCAGCAATTCCCGCTCCAATGACAATTACCTTCATGATGATTTCACTCCTTTCTGTCTTCGCTCTTCTTATTATAACGAGATCCCTACCAAATAGAAAAAGCCGCGTATGACGCGGCTTTTGAAGTATCTTTTGAAGTGCAAAAGTAAATGGGAAATCAAACCCACATAGCAATAGTGTTTTTCTACTATTACGCCAGTGGCTTAGTAAGAAGGATTTCCAATGGCTCGTCTTCAAGTATTAAACACCCTGAATCGCGATAACCTAATTTTCTATAAAAGTGCTGAGCCCCTTCATTGGCCAAGGTGGATGTCATAACCATTTTAAATCCCTGCTGCTTCATTTTACCCTCCCAGAAAAGAACTGCTTTCTTGCCTAATCCTTTACTTCGATAAGGTTCGTCTATCCAAATCATATTCATAAAAGGCGTGTTGTCCCAAAAATAACCGTAGCGCATCCACCCCACAATACTTTCGCCTTCATTTTGCAGAATGTATATCTCATTCCCCTTAATTTTAGGCAAGATTAAGCTTTCTAAGAGATGATGGTCATGCGTTCTAATATATTCAAAGTCCGAATCCGTTGCGGCAATAACTCTCATTTTATCACTCCTTTACAATGCTCCATTACACTTATGATAAACGGTTTGCTTTCCCTAGAGAAGGTTGAGATTCCTATTCGTTTTCCGGTTAGCCTTAACATGTTTAAGCTGAGCAACAATAATGACGCTGATGATTACCAGAAGGAACCACGAACTGATCTTACTGAAACCAACCAGCTGCCAGGCTTGGTATTGGTCAGGATATTTCCAAGCATTAAAAAATGTAGCTATATTTTCGGCTAACCAGATGAAAAAACCTACTATGAAAAAAGCCAGTGTCAAGGGCATTCGATAAGTAATGGTCCGTACCCGATATATGATCCATGTTCTCCAAAAGACAATGAGCACAAGCGCCGTCAGCCACCAACGAAAATCAGGAATGAAATGATGTGTGAAAAAGTTTAAATAGATGGCTCCTCCCAGCAATCCCGCAGAAGCAAGCCCCGGCCAGCCGGTTATGTCCATCTTCAGCCTGCGCCATACCTGACACATAAAGCTTGCGACACTTGCATACATAAATCCGCTATAGAGCGGTACACCGAGTACCTTCGTAAGCCCGGGCTCAGGGTATGCCCATGATCCCATCCTTACCTTATATATTTCCAGCAACAACCCAATACAGTGAAAAACACAGATAACTTTAATTTCATCACGTGTCTCTAATCCACTGCGGTACATGAGGTACTGCACTGTAAGCAGAATAAAAAGAATGGCATCATAACGGTAAATGAAAGGCACCTCTATTACGCTAGAAAGAGCTAAAGTCCCAAAGATCGCAATAGGAAATATGCAGCTCATCGCCTGATGATAGCCAAAATGCAGCAGTTGTATGATTGGTTTCAATGATGTCATCTCCTCGCCGGGCAGCAGATAGGGGATTCGAAGCCAAAGTCAACCTTTGGGACCTCATTTTCCTCGATACTTAAAACTGCCGTTAGCTTAATAAAGAAAGGGAGCGGCCGCCGTAGCGAACTGCTCCTTGAGTGTTCAAATATAACAGTGCGTTAACTTTATTATCCTGGAGTGTTCTCTTCACTTTTGTATTCTAAAATATCACCAGGTTGGCATTCTAATGCTTTGCAAATGGCTTCTAAAGTTGAAAGCCTAATTGCTTTTGCCTTTCCATTTTTCAATATAGAAAGGTTAGCCATTGTTATTCCAACCCTCTCCGAAAGCTCTGTTACGCTCATTTTCCTTTTAGCCAACATCACATCAATATTGATTATTATCGCCATGTTATTCACCTCAGACTATTAAGTCATTTTCTGATTTTATATCAATAGCCTCTTTTAAAAGCCTTTGGAGAACGGCAGCAAAAACGGCAATCACCATGGAGGCAAAAATCAAGACCAATCCGATTACTATGATACCCGGGGCATCGTCTCTCTCCGCTATGAGATAGAAGAGCGGCAGGCCTAACACAAACAAGCTGCTGATTATGATTGCACAGAATTTTATATTTTTTAAAGCCCGTACTGATAATTCCGAGAAAGCTTCGTTCTTGTCAATATAGCTCAAAAGTTTAAAAGCTTGATACAGAGCAACGTAAAAAGGGATCGCCGCCGCATAGAAATCAATGAAGACGAGATATTTCAAATAAGCGCTATCTGGATACAACTCAACTGCAAAATTCCCGATCTCAGGCACCAAAAAAATGCACAAAGCAAGAACTGGGATTCCAATAAGAATAACAGCTATCTTTAAAAATAGTGTCGTTCCACGTTTCATAAAAAGCACCTCACTTGTTATTGTTAAATCGACTTTAACACAAAATTTATCGTTTCACAATATATAATTACTGATTATAGCTATATTATTGTTGTTACATACTTATTCCGCTATCCTGTCCTTCGTGTAATAAAAAAAGGGAGCAGCAGCTCCCCCTTGTCACCTACGACAATCAGACCGTAATTGTCATCCCTTACCGGCAATTCGATACGCGATCGGTCATCCATATTATTAGAGCATAGGTTTTCTATGTATCCTGAATCTAAAATACGCTGCGCGTATCACCAAAAACCTAATAGAAAAATAAAAAGGATGCCGAAGCACCCGTTTATCCAATAATGCTATCAAAGCTTCAAGTCGCAGTTAAACGGAGGCTGAGGCTATAGCGTTGTAGCATTCAGGGCAGTCTGGATATTTTGCAGGTCCAGCTGGATCTGCTCATTCATATGCCAAGGATGATACCAGCCGCGGTCAATCATGTACGACATAATTTGCTCGTGCATGTTGATCATTTCGTCCAATTGTACGGTAAGCACAGCTTTAATCTCCGGCGTCCCAGCTTCCGTTACTGCCATTGCATAGTTCCTAACGCCGCTCTTTATGGATATCAAATAGTCCGACGCGATGATCTGGTCGCTCATCGTGTTCATACCAGTCAAATGCTCAAGAATAGTGTTCATGCTTTCATCTCCTGGTTCGCTGCAGCCGATAGAATCGTACCAAGCTCCTGCAGCTGGCGGGTCGAAATATCAACGTCCTGCTGCAAAATCGCTTTTAAAGCCGGGTCAGAGACTAACACCTTCATCGTTTTTGCTTTGGTTAAACTTACGGTTTTAAAAGAAGCCAATTCGTGAACCTCGAGCGTTTCATGCAGGGCATAAACCATGGATCGTATCCCTCCGATTATTCCGTATTTAAGTTACGGCTTGAGCAGTACTTTTATGCAATTATCTTGCCTCGTGTCGAAAATCTCATATCCGCGCTTCGCTTCGCTGAGCGGTATAACATGCGTAACAACGTCTCCCGGATCGACCTTGCCCGAATCGATCAACTCATACATATACGGCATGTAATGAATGACCGGCGCTTGGCCTGTCCGGATATTGACGTTCCGCTGAAAGATGTCGCCGAGCGGGAATCCATTGTACCGGCCACCGTATACTCCCGTAATCTGTATTGTACCGCCCTTGCGCACGGCCTGCGAGGCGATGACTAAACCGCCCATGGCGCCGCCATGCAGCTTGAGCCCTGATGCCAATGATTCCAAAGGCGACATTTTGCCGCTCATACCCGAGCAGTCGATGACGACATCTGCTCCTCCTTTGGTTATTTCCTTCAAGTGATTCCCGATGTTCTCCATAGACTCCACGTTGACGATCTCTACATGATTTGTCTTTTTCGCATGCTGCAGACGGTAATCCAGATAGTCGGCCGCGATGACACGCTTTGCCCCTTTTAACCAGGCGAATTTTTGCGCCAGCAGGCCTACCGGTCCGCAGCCGATAATGATGACCGTATCCCCTGCCTTAACGCCGGCATTATCGACGCTCCAGTATGCAGTCGTCATCGCATCGGCAATCAGGCATAGCTTCTCATCCGGATGCTCGCAGCTTTCCGGAATTTTAAAATGGGTGAAGTTCGCGAATGGCACCCGCAAATACTCGGCTTGTCCTCCCGGATGTCCGCCTGTCGTTCCGGAATAGCCGAAAAAGCCCCCCATATCACCGTGCTCATTCGAATTATCACATTGGCTTTCCAATTGATTTTTACAATAAAAACATTCGCCGCAGGCGATATTGAAGGGGATGATTACGCGATCACCCTTTTTCAGATTCGTTACGCCGGGACCGACCTCTTCGACGACACCCATCGGTTCATGCCCAATGACATAATCCTCTTGCAAATTTGGAATCATGCCGTGAATAAGATGAAGGTCCGATCCGCAAATCGCAGTGGTCGTCAAACGGATGATCGCGTCGTCGGCTTTTAGGATTTTCGGGTCCGGAACATCCTTTACGACGACGTTCTTGAGGCCTTGGTACGTAACTGCCTTCATGCCATGCTTCCTCCCCTATGTTCATCAGGTGATCGGTCGAACATGCCTTTGCGGCTGGTATCGCCCGGGAATAGATTTAACTTACCGATTTCCACTGTCTGTCCGGCAGAGAGAATATCCAATTGATATTGTTCTTGCAAATCATAGGGATGGAACCATTTTTTGCGGATCATGAGATCTGTAACTTCCTGATGCATCGCTATGCCTTTATGAAGCTGGTCGCGCAGCAGAGCCCTGACTTCGGGGGTAACGGTTTCCGTCAAAGCGACGGCCATATTCCTAACCCCCTCCTTGGCTCGGATCAAGAAATCCATCGCAAATGTCATATCCGCCATCTCCGGCATATTTAGCGAATTAGCGGGATCGACGTAATCCATTTTCACGGGATTAACTTGGTTCAATGTCATAATTTTCACCTCAATTCAAAATCGGCGTCGGCCGGTATTCGCGGATAGGCATTTGAAAAGGAGCTTTGGCATATACAGCTTGCAGTTCTGTAATAGCTTGTATGGATTGCACCACGTCTTTTTCCATCAAAGCTTTCAGTTCTTGATCGAATACTAAGCCCTGCATGAGCTTGGACTTAGCCACGCATAGCGTTTTGAAGTTAATGGCTTCGTGGAGCTCTATGGCTTCATGCGCTGCAAGTGATTGCTGCTCGTTCAACATGACGTTACCACCTCCTATATCTTTTAACAGAAATATGTTGTCCATGTAGGAAGTGATTATTCAATAAGATGGAAGCCTATCTTTGCTCTTAATACGTTTATGCTAAACTTATCGGAAAACCCCCAAGCTTCGAAAGGCAAGCGAATGCAGGATGAGTGAAAGCTATACGTTGAATGAAATACTGGAACAATGCCAGATTAGTGAAGATGCCGTTCGTTATTACGAGAAATCGGGCTTTTGCCTCCTGTTAAAGGCAAACCAAATGGACACCTTGTCTACAGTCAGTCAAGGTGACAAAGAAATATTGCTCAGCATTAAATGCTTTTTAAAAAACCGGGATGTTTAAAATTGGACTGGGCGCTGGGGTCGTCGGGAACACCATGATGTATCCCAAGGTTACACATGGGAAAAGACCTCATTCATGCTGCACTGGACCGCGGCATCGACTTTTTTGATACCGCCTATTTATATGGATTGGGCAGATCCGAAGAATTGATCGGAGAAGTGCCTCAACTCAAAGGAAACCGTAACCGGGTGTCGGTCTTATTATCCCGGGCGCGACGCGCCCGGAGCAAATCGAAGACAACCTGCGTACGCTGGATGTTCAACTGTCGGAAGCGGATCTCCGAACGATTGACGCTATCTTTAGATAAGCAAGCCGTAAACACGATTGAAAACATTGAATTGGATCCTATTAATTAAGTCAGCTAATGCAAAAGGGCGACCAGTGGAATCACCGGTCACCCTTTTGCTTTTTTAGCTTCACTTCAGGCTGTCCTTCCGCCATATCGTGACGAGAAGAGCAGCCTCAGGTTACTTAAGATTGATTTTTGGGGATACCATTCAAACTTGGGACGTAATCAGCGGCCTTGTTGCTCTCTAGCGTTATCGCCTCTTCCGTGAAACTAGCGTGATTCTGTTGATTGTCTTTTTTATCCGCGCGGTTATCTTCACGGTCATACTTAGGATCGGCGTCATTTTTAGGCATAGCGTTCACCTCCACTCTCCTCGTTAGTATGAGAAGGTGGCTTGCATTTTATCCCAGAGAGTATCGGATCTTCTATCGTCCGCCTGCACAAGCATAACGGAATCATAAATAGGGAAAAACATCCAAAGGGAGTTTAATCTGTACGAAAGTTGTGTGAATGCTTTGGAAATGAAATATGTAAAAGAAACGCGATGTTTTAAAATCTCAAGGGTTTTCCCAACGGATGTAAATAACCATGAGACATTGTTTGGCGGCAAGCTAATGTCTTATATCGACGATATCGCTTCGATATCCGCTTCCAAATTATGTCGTGTGACAGCAGTAACAGCCTCTACTGATTCCGTTGACTTTTTACAGCCTATCAGGCCAACAGATTCCGTTTCGCTAGAATCCTTCGTGACTTGGTCGGGTAAAAGCTCGATGGAGGTTTTTGTAAAAGTAATCAGAGAGGATTTAAGAAGCGGTGAGAGGAAAATCGCAGCGACCTCTTTTCTCACCTTTGTAGCCTTGGATGAGCAGAATAAAACCATACTCGTGCCTCGTATAGTGCCGGAGACGGAAGAAGAAAAAAAATTGCATGAAACGGCCGAACATCGAACTGAAATGAGGAAACACCGCAGAGAGGAAAGCAAAAAGTTCGCTGATTATTTGCTAACGACGTATCCTTGGGAGTAACTTTGTCGGTTTGAGCGCATTAGAGGGCAAGAACCGCCTACCGTACAGGTAAAGCTTGAGAAGACTGCCTATGCCATGCGGGTGGCAGCCTTCTTTTACTATTTGATACCAACGTTCCTATCTTCTCTATTTATTAAATGAGCGTACGACCAGCACATCTGATAGTTTCGCTACATACCCTATATAGATTTTAAAGAAGGAGTTGATTTTATGCCAGCACCAGAATCAAAAGGCGATCAATCAGGAAACCGAAGCAATGGTTCGCGCGGTAACCAAAGCAATGGTTCACCTGGAAACCGCAGTAACGGTTCACGCGGAAACCGAAGCAACGGTTCGCGCGGAAACCAAAGTAACGGTTCACCCGGAAACCGAAGCAACGGTTCGCGCGGTAACCAAAGCAATGGTTCACCTGGAAACCGCAGCAACGGTTCACGCGGAAACCAAAGTAACGGTTCACCCGGAAACCGAAGCAACGGTTCGCGCGGAAACCAAAGTAACGGTTCACATGGAAACCGAAGCAACGGTTCGCACGGAAACCAAAGTAACGGTTCACATGGAATCGTTAGTTAAATAAAGCAGCAGGTTGTCGATTTTTTTCGGCAGCCCCTACATATACCATCCGCGATACTCATGCAAAGGTCATGATTCTTCGACTTCTCCGCTTTATTAGACTAGTGCACTGGCGAATCACATTTCACAGACATACAATCTAATATCTTATTTTCAGGAGGCCTTATTGATTCGCATGAAAAAAAAAGCAAAAAAAAGAAAACCATACGCTCGCTTACACGGTGAACTCATGAATAGTTCTTTTAATGAGCTCGAGCTTATGGAATCACACCCAAGAACGAAAACGAACACTCGACCACAACACATGCTTAATTCCATAACATTGGAGTCCTCGAAAATAAAATGACGGTTCCCACCCGCAAGCGAAGCAGGCTGCCAACTCGGCAGCCTGTTATCTCTGGCGTATTCCCTCTTTGTTTTCGGCCATAACCTTTCCCGTAGTATTATCAGTTGCAATCATGTTAAGTTCTTAGTCCACTTGTTCCAATATGTGCTTGGGTGAAGCGCAGGATGCTTGAAGAACTCGCCGGCATCGGTAATCTTCTTCGACACGCTCAGGTCATACTCGATCATAGCTTTGACCTTTTCAGCGAACGCAGGGCTCTTCACCAGAAGTCCGAGTTCATAATCATGGCAGGAGCTTCTCTCGTTCAAATTGTAGGAGCCGTGGAACACGGCGTCTCCACGGCGGTCATAGGTGATTTTCCAATGGGAAAACCGTTCCGTCGCGCTATAGTCATAGAAAGAAACTCCTTTTTCGAACGGTCCATACATATGGCTGCGCACCGCCGCAAGATTCGTTGGATGGTCATTATGCTTTAGGCAATTACATATAACAATATGTCCTGACCGCTCTTCGTCCAGGCTCTGGAGCATTTCCCAAAAGGACTCATCGATCAAATAAGGATTCACAATGAACACCTCGTCCCCAGCATGTTCTAGAAGAGCGAGATGATATTTCTGGTTCAGATTAATGGGATTGCCAGGGAAACTGGCGAACAATGTACAATCTTCCTCGCCAAATGGTTCCATAGAAGACGGTTTATAAAATTCATTCTCCGGGTCGAACAAGTCGTCGCCAAGCACGCTCCACTGGGCGGCAAAAATCCGATTTACCGAAAATGCCGCAGATCCGCGGATCCGAAAACATCCGTCATGCCACTCTTTTGACTTACCGGGAATCCCTAGAGCTCGTCCCTCTGACTCTACATTACCCGGCGTCAAAATTGGCGTACTTGCTAAATACTGATCCCCTACGTTGATGCTTCCGAGTATAAGCGTGTGTCCGTCTGCGACCAGGAACTTCCGATGGTTGATCATATTCAGTCCGGTCACCATCTGTTTTTGCGCTAAATCCTGCAAGTATAAATAGCTTTCCGGAACGCCGCTCTTTTTCAGTTCCGCGCGTTTGTCCGGCCATTCCTCCGCCGGATAGCTGCTGTCAAACGTATTTCGAATCCGGGCTCCGGCTGCTTCCAGCTTGTCTCCCAGCAATTTGAATTTCCCGAATTCCAAGTTTAACTCGTACCCTAGCGACGTCACCGTATAATCAACCATTAAGCGGACGACGACGCCTCTAGACAGCGCTTTCAGCAACGCTTGCGTAACGAGCTCCCCTGACTTGTCATTGAAAAACAACATGAACGAGCAGTGAATATAGCGTTCGGCACGGGAAATCTCCTCAAGCAAAACGTTCAGGTTGTCCGGCCCGTTTACGAAAGCCTCTACGCGGTTGTTTCTAGTCGTATGAGGGGCAAGCAGGCTGAGATTATCCAGATTCATTTGGCCCAAAAGAGACTCCAGCCTCCCCAGAATCTCATCCGTTACCCCAGGAAGACTTTCCAGCTCGCTGTAATCTCTAATTACGCCGCCAAGCTTCTCGTGCATGAACCGTGCGGCCGAAGCCAAATCAATATATCTTTCTGCAAAAAGAGCAGCTATCTTCCCATCCTCCACTGCCGAGCTCACGAACCCATCGTAAAGCAGGTAATTGAAGAAATTGACCATTCCTTGGCGAAGCTTATCTTTTTTTTCTTCATTCGCTATGATATATTGTGTCATCGGCCACACCCCTCCGTCTAAAGAAACGAACTACACTAATGTTATTAAACACCATTAGAAGTTCTGACACAGAGGCAGCACTGGCATATCCGCTAATCCCATACTTTCGGCCGCTCGATTCCGGCTGTTCTCATATAATCCAACAATTGACCGGCGTGAACAGATTCGTGATAAGCGATCCTCATTAACATATCCCCTAAAGTACGAACGTAACCCACATCGCTTCGGTCAATCTCTACCTTTGATAAATCCTCTTCCGAAAACGACATCACTGTCTGTAAAAATTGTTTTCTATAGGATTGGGCAAAAGCCAGCTCATCTGCAACGGTTGTAAATGCACGTTTCTCGTATGGTGATTCATATGCGGCCAAGCTTCCTTTATTCAGCAGCGCTAGGTGGTAATAATGTTCGCTCTCCAAAACATGGCGGACCATTTCTTTTATACTTAATGCATTTTGGTCCGGCTTCCAATCTAGGCTTGCCTCCGGGATACTTTCCCATACCTTCACGCTTCTGCGTCGGACTTCCTCAAAATTCAATATAATAACTTCGATTGCGTTCACGGGCATCCATCCCTCCAATTTCCATTAACGCATTTATTATATCAGAACATACGTTCCAAAAACAAAAATAAGCTCTCTACCGAAAACCGGCAGACCCGCGCAGCAGGTCTGCCGGTTCGGAGAAAGCCCCAGCGGCATCAAAGAATGGAATGAGCAGTTTCGACGATCAAGCTTCGCTTACTGATTAACCGGCATCAATAGCGGCTGCTCCACATAACCGGCTTGTATGCCGAATTGCGGCTTTGGCCGTTCAATGGCTTTGCCTTGCAGCGCTTGAACCGCCAAATAAGGCATGTTTACCCCTGACAAGCATGTGATGTAGAGTCCGCCCGACATACGCGGATTGATCTCAAGCAGCTTGGGAACGCCATTGTTGTAGCGTACTTGAATATTAAAGGCATACGGTATGCGCAGGCTGCCCGCAATGCGTTCCGCAATATCCAGCAGCTCAGCCGATTCCTCAAGCAAATACGTTCTGCCCGTGGATTTGCGGCGCGGAATTGCGGTCAGGAGCTCTCCATCTTCGGTCGATACGCAATCAATGCTGTATTCTGTTCCATCCAGCAGCTCCATCACCATCAACGTGTCGAAACGATCCGTTAACGACAACGTCTCATACGCCTGCTCGAAAGTCGTCGACAGTGTGACATAGCCGTAAAGATCTTGAAGCGGATCACGCTCGTTATCGATGATTCGGAAGCCCATGCCGCCTTCGGACTTCGTTGGCTTGAAGCACACCTTGTGGCCGGCCGCCGTAAGCTCTTCATAAGCTTGCTTAAACTCCTCTGCCGTGTTTGCCACGCGGTAGTCGGGAATGGTCACGAGATCTTTCCCTCTCAGCGCTTCGTAAAATTTATCCTTCTCGATCATCGCGTCCAGCAGCTCAATATCGCGGCACACCATTACCTTCGTGCCAATCTCGTCAAACAGCTGCGCATATCGCGATATTTCTTCCATATGGAGACGCGGAATAAAAATATCGATTTTATTTTTTTTGCAAAAATCCACGCAAAAATCCACATACTCCCGGCCAAACACAGCCGGCTCCGTTCCAATATGGTCCGATGCCAGCAGGGACATATGGTTAATATCGGGATGCGTGCCAAAAAACTCAAAGGACTCCCCGTCCGGATTGTTCCGAATCATATTAATATAGTGGTACGCTACCGAAAACCAACGATTCATATACACGCGTGTCATTTCGAAATACCTTCTTCCCTGTCATTAAGAATCAAATAGCTGATGCGTTTATGATCTGCGTGCGTGCTCTAGGATGGAATCAAGCAGCTCTTCCGAGGCCAGCGCCCCCTTGGCTTTCGTGAACTGAATGTGTGGATGCTCCGAATAAAAACGGCCTAATTCGCCGTGAACGGGCGAGATCGCGTAATCTGCCGCAAGCAGCAGACTCTCATCAAGCAGGCTGTCTCCTGCCGCATAAACAAAGGTTGACTCCAGCTTCTCCTTCACATATTGAATGGCTGCGCCCTTGCTTACCTTCTCCGGAACCAAATAGATTTTGCGGCCCTGAAGCGAGTAGCTCCAGCCATGCGAGGCCAGCTGCAGCTTCAGCTCCTCCAATGATTCATGCGGCAGATTCTCTCTATCCACGACGATGGAATAAAACAGCTCATCGCAAAGATCATTTGATTTCACCCAATGCGATGAAGAGATTTTGGCAAAAAGGTCCGCAATCGCTGAGCTTTCCGCACAATGCCGCTTGACTGCTTCGCGCACGAGGCTATGCCATTCCTTGTCGATTTGCCCGTTGACAAGCACGGTACCGCCGTTGCTCACAATAACATATTCAGGACGAAACTGCTCTTTAATGCCGAATATTCGATTGAACTGCTCGGGTATACGCGTCGTTACCGGAACAAAGCGCGCAAGGCCCGTGAGCTCCTGCAGCTTCTGAATGGCCGGCTTAGTCATATACGAAATATGCCTGCCCTCATACAGCTCAACCGGGACCATGTCTTCAATCGCTGTCTCGCCCTTCGATCTCACGGAATAGATTAACGTTTGATCCAGATCGCTCGCAAAAATCATTCCGAATCCCCCTTCAAAGCTTTGATAATGCCGCAGCAGGAATAGGACATATTCGGATACTCCTCCACGGGTACGCCGCGATCCTTTGCAAGCAGCAAAATATGTTTGAGATTCGGGTTATCCAATCGGTCGACAAGGATTTTCCAAGGCACCCTCCGCAAGAGAACGCGGGTCGTCTCGCCTACGCCGGGCTTAATGAAATTGATATCGCTTACCCCGAAATCACTCTGGATACGGGTAATATCCTGCATGCCCCGCCAAGTGATTTCATTTTGCTCAGGACTCGCCTCCATTTGCAGGGCCTCTGCCTTGGAGACGGATGCCGTCTGCTCGAACAAAGCGGAAACCGTATCTACGAATACGCGTGATTGGTCTGCTTTTTCCCATTCCTTATAGTACTTCACGCCGTGAAAATCATCTGCCCCGATCAAATCGCCGCGCAGCACGGTCCGGCTGATCAAGCCTGATACGGTTGCGTTCAGGCATGCGCTCGGAATAAGGAAGTCCTCCCTTGTCCCAAACGAGCCCGCGCAATAGCCAGGATCAGCAAGCACGGCAAGCTCGTCGCTGAGCTCGATGCCATGCTTGTGTTTCATTCGGCTGCAAGCTTCGACAAGCACCTTCGTAATTGCGCCCTTGCCGGTCCAGCCGTCCACGAATTGCACATGCCGATCCGGGTGGTTCTGGTTGATATAAAGCAAGGCATTCTCGTCAATGCCTTTGCCTCTAATGATCGAAAGGCTGTAATGCGGAATCTCTTTGCCGTATACCTGCTTGATATACCGTTTGATAAGCACGCCAATCGGAGTTCCGCCTCTTGCCAAGGATGCAAGCACGATATCCAAGCCGTGCTTCTGAATGATTCTCTCCGAGACGGTTCCCACCGCCTTGGCGAGCCGCTGCGCAGAGTCGCTGAGCGTATTTTGGAACAATTGAATATATTCGTCGGTAGGCTGATATTCAATTGGGAGGCTCTCCGAGTAATGACCCCCAGTCTGCATGGCTGCTTCCCGCTCCTCTGTACGCCGCTCTAACGAAACGCCGCTTAGATCCTTCAAGAGAAAGGTAACATCCCCTTGCTCATAGCTGCCCATCGGCGCAGGATCGGCAAGCTTTTTCCGGCTAAAATAGACGACATGCACCTGCAGGATTCCCAGAGACAGCAGAACCTGCTTCAGCTCTGCCAATTGCTCAGCCGCTACCTCCCGCTCCATGAATAGAAACATTTCATCATAAGCTCCGCGCGGAATATTATACATAAAGTTCATGACGCCAGCATGCTCGGGGGAAGCGAAGCGGTAAGCAGATCGAACCGCATAATGCGGATTGGAATCCGGATGGATTGGACTGCGCGTACTCGATTGGTACCAAGCGTCCTCGCCAAGCTCAGCGGCCACGCGCATGGGTATGTACATAAACTCACCTGTTCCCATGCAAAGCGCCTTGCCGCCCGCTCTATGCTCCCGCAGAAACGCAGCCGCCTGTTCCACTTCCTTGTCCAGCAGTCCGCTCTCCGCCGTCGTTAAGCCGAAACGCCCCGTATGCTTCAAATAAGAAGCTTCACCCTGCAAGGAAGATAGTGCTGCAAACCGATTATTCATATATACGGAATGGATAACAGGCTCCAGCCCTCGATCCCGCTTCTCTTCCGATTGATCCGTGCTTTCAACAGGCGTACCCGAGACGGCAATCTGCCCAGCTACCAGCGAAAGACAATCCACGTCAACGCCAAGCTCCCGCTCAAGCTCGCTGAAGCGCTGAATATCCTCATCGGAGCGCCAATCCAGCAGACTTGCTACGATATAATTTTTCTTCCCGTATCTGGCATGCAGATCGTGAATAATATTGATCGCCGTTTTACCCGTCGTCATCTCGTCATCGACTAATACGACCGTTTCGGCTTGCTGAAAAATAGCCGGATCTTCCGCATAACACCGATGCGTCGTCGCGTGGGAATGCTCTTCCTCGAAATCGATACAGGAGGTCCTATGCGCGACGCTCTCGCGGGTCGTATGCAAGAAGGCCGCATCGCCGTCGAACATATCGAACATGCTGTGTCCAAGCGCGGTTGCGGTTTCCGCAAAGCCAATGAACAGCGTCTTTTCCTTCACCTTCATCTTGTTTCGCTTCATCTGCTCATAGGTGCCGCGCGCTGATTCCGGCGACTCGAATGATTGCAGCAGCTTCTCGATTTGAATCGGCAGCGCTTCGC
Source organism: Paenibacillus sp. LPE1-1-1.1 (assembly GCF_040676435.1). Classification (NCBI taxonomy): domain Bacteria; kingdom Bacillati; phylum Bacillota; class Bacilli; order Caryophanales; family Paenibacillaceae; genus Paenibacillus; species Paenibacillus sp. LPE1-1-1.1. Next base: position 35,016 of record NZ_JBEGHY010000012.1, on the reverse strand, counting down.
CTTTAAACTGCTGGTACAACAAGCCAAGTGCCGCTCCCGATAACAAGGAAACATGCGGATTTACCGGAATATGCTTGCCAAGCACCTTGCTTACGAACAAAAAGCTTCGTTTCTTGTTGATACGGGCTGCCATTTGGAACAACCGCTCCAGCGGAATATCGAAGACGTTGCTCGTCACTTTGATCGTAACCTCTAAATCTCCAATAATATTATACGATTGCAGGTTCCCGTTCTTCTGCGAGTAAGCAGGTGAAGTTTTGGTTTTCATTTAGCACCCCATATATGTTCGATCTGATCAATATTCGTTTGGCCCAAGTCATATGCGGCTTGAACTCATTCATTTTGTTCGAATAACGGCTTTTCATGACGCCTAAATCGCCTTGGTTATTTTCGATAATGTGCAGAGCGTCCATATACTCCTCATGCGTGACGACGAGCATGGCTTGTACCGGCTTAATATGAGTCGGATGAATGATCGTTTTACCTATAATGCCGTTTTCCTTGTCCATGGCAACCTCGCGAATAAGCCCGTCTACGTATTTATTAATATAATCCATGCGTAAAATACGGCCGTGCCTTCCCATGCTCTCCTCGAACGGCGTTTGCCGGAGCTGCGGCTTGAAGACGCGATCGCTCTTGAAATATTCCCATACCGGTCCCGAAATCACATAATGATTATCCATTCGGCCAAAGACATTTACGATATCCGCTATGCAATCTCGAATAACGCCAATATCATAGATTGTATGGTCCGGACTTCTCCGAAGCCCAAATAGACTGGAGAAATCAGTCGCGCCGATTCTTACATTCAGCACATATTCCTTATATTCATTCAGCAGCTCCGAAATGCCGAGCAGCGTTTCGATCCGTTTCTCCCGGTAAATCACGTCAGCGCTCTCCAAAATAGGCATCCCGTACAGCGTAGAGCCAGTTGTTACGTTGCGTTTGTTGAATTCCGCGAGCAATCTGAAATACTCCCCGCCGGTTTCCGCGTTGAATTTCGGGAATACGATGCCCGTCACATATTGAATTTCTTCTCCAAAATAGGACAACAGCCGTTTGAGCTGATCCACTGAGCGTATTCGGATGAAAATAAGAGGAATATCGTTCACGCGCAATAAACCAATCGAAAGATATCTTCCAATCTTCAGTAATGTGGCTTTCAGATTCTCTTCCGCATATTCTAGTTGATTGTCGCCTACTGCATCTTCAAGGTCTATCACCATAGACACGAGTCCCTCGTGCTTATCGGCTACCAAATCATCTGCTATGTTATCCTTGGTGGCAGGCATATAGAGCGCTGCACCAATCGCGTGAGCAAGAATTTCTTTGTCAGCATTATTATTGAACTGAGTCGGAAGGGAATAAAAGAAATGCTGCTCTTCTTCATTGGTAAGATAGTTGAAATACCTCAAAGTGATCCCTCCTAAAAGTTTGGTAAAAGAAGCCGAGAGTGAAAAAATATCCCTCGCGTTCCATTGAGGGATATTTCGATAATCCGATTATTTGCTTATTTAGACGGCTTTTGAGCCTTTTTTGTTTCGTACCGCGCTAAAGATGAGCGTACCGCCGAATACAGCTATGATTAAACCGAAGAAGAATGCATGAGGCACATGCAAGTCGTATGCTCCCCCGATCATTTTCGCTGCAATCAAGATAATGAGAATGAAGGCAGCCTTCTCGAGCTCAGGAAACTTATCGATAAGCTTGAGGAATACTTGGGCCACGCCGCGCATCATAAGCACGCCGAGAATACCGCCCAGGAACAGAACCCAAACCTCTTCGCTCACGCCAAACGCAGCTAGAACGCTGTCGATACTGAACGCAATGTCCATGATCTCAACGGCAAGCACCGTACGCCAGAAGCCATAGCCTTTGTTTTGAACCACTTCTTCTTCATCGCTGCTCTTCTTGCCGATGTATGGAATAAGCGGAATGCCGCCAACCCGGGCAAGCTTGAATTCGAGATGGAACAAATTGCTTAACGCAATCCATAATAAATATAATCCGCCCGCGACTTTAATCCACGTGATTTGAACGAGATAAACACCGACGCCAATCGCCACGAAACGGAAAATATAAGCACCGATAATCCCGTAGAACAAAGCCCTCTTCTGCTGCTCTTTCGGTAAATGCTTAACCATAACCGCCAATACCAGCGCATTATCTGCTGATAACAGCCCTTCCAAAAGGACCAAGGTTGCAATAATCCCCCAGTTCGTGGGATTCGTGAATACCGCCGTTAAATTGTCCCAATGAAAGAAGCTTCCAAAATTCGCTATTATGTTTTGAAAAAAATCAACCATTCTTTAAAACCTCCGAATTTAGCATTATTTGCTTCCTTGTACCCATCTAAGTCCCCAGCTGTAAGCCTCGTCGAGCTCTCGATGCCCTGAGAAATACTGTACGAGCCGTTGAATACTGAAGGTTTGATCGTTTACGTTCTCGATCATCGCGATCGCACACATGCCCTTGCGATTGTTATGCTCGTCCATCCGTACCTCTATATCCGGTCCGCCCGATTGGCTGATGGTAACTACACCCGCCGCCTCGGCCCAGTTGGTGGCTCCTTCATAGATATACGCATAGATGACGACTCTTTTAATTTCGGATACTTTATTTCCGTTTATTCTTAGGTTTTCTCCTGTCGTTATGGAGCCTGTCCGGTCGTCGCCGTCAAGCGACACATACGGCGGTCTCGAGAAGTCGCCGAAGCTGTTGCCCAGCGCCTGAACCGAGCCCTTCATGCCGTTCTTCAGCTCGTATAAGCAGCCTACATCCAAATCGACGCCACTAGACCGGCCAAAAAATCCCGTGGAAGCTTTCTTTTGATTCCAATTCAAGTTCACGACGATCTCGCCGAGCGCTCCGGCGCCTTTTTGCAAGTTGATCACATCGCCGCGTTTCTTTAATGAAATCTTGCTGAGGCTGATCGGTGCGTTGTTAGGCTCCGGAATGACGGGCTCCGGAGGTTTGGGCGGAATGATTGGGGCCTTCACTTCCGCCGGCGGATTAGGGGCCGGCGCATCCGGCTTCACCTCAATGCCGAAGCTCTTGCAAAGCGCAGCAAGACCGCCCGAGTATCCCGAGCCGATCGCATTGAATTTCCATTCGCCATTATATCTATATAAATCTCCTACGACAATCGCAGTTTCGATAGAGAAGTTTTTTCCGAGTTCATACCGCAAAATTTCGCGTCCTGTTCCTTCGTCAATGACACGGATATAAGCATCATTCACGCTAGAAAAACTTTGTCTCTTTGCTTCCCCATCATAAATGGTTAACGTAAAGGAAATACGTTCAATCGCTTGAGGCACATCGTTAATGCGTATCATAACTTGTTCCTGATCGGTTTTCCCGGCTAAGCTTCGTTTATTGTCACCCGCCAGCTCGATCGAACCGTTCGTATCCTTGGGGTTTCCGTAAAAAATCAAATCCTGATCCCCTGCCGCTTTTCCGCCTGTCCGCAATAAAAACGCCGAGAAGTCAACGTCTACCCCCGCCGCGCTGATCCATCCCATGCCAACAAGCAGGTTTTTAAAGGAAGGATTGTTTTTGGTTATATCGGCTTTCTGGCCTTTCGTTAGGGAGAGCTCCATGCGTTGACCGCCTTTCAGTAATTATAGAATAGGGTGACAAATCTGCACCCTGCCACCCTAAACTTCATATGGCTTACACGGATAGGCCATAATTGCGGCAAAGCGCCGCGAGTCCGCCTGAGAAGCCGGAACCGACCGCTTGGAACTTCCAATCCGCACCATGCCTGTACAGCTCGCAAAATACGATCGCGGTCTCAACGGAGAAGTCTTCTCCAAGATCGTAACGAAGCACTTCTCTTCCGTTAGTCTCGTCCACTAAGCGAACAAAAGCATTCGAAATCTGGCCGAAGTTTTGGTGCTTGGTCTCAGCATCATGAATAGTGACGCTAATTCCAATGCGCTCAATGTGAGCAGGAACCTTTGCAAAATCAATTTTGATTTTCTCGTCGTCCCCGTCGCCCTCGCCTGTACGGTTATCGCCTGTATGTTCGACTGCGCCGCCATAAGCAATCAATGCGTTATAAAATACAAAATCCTTCTCGTCCTTGGCCTTGCCATCCTGGTGCAGAAGAAATGCGCTCGCATCCAGATCAATTTCACCGCCGCCGGTATACTTGTTCGTATCCCAGCCGAGACCGAGAACAACCTTCGTAAGTCCTGGATTGGTTTTGGTAAGATCAATCCGTTGTCCCTTGGAAAGATTAATGGACATCGTTTATTCCTCCTTGAAATGAGCTAGGTTTGAACGCCAAAATCCTTACATAATCCTTCTAGGCCGTTTTGATAACCGCTGCCTACGGCGCTGAACTTCCAATCGTTATTATAACGATAAAGCTCGCCTACCACGACAGCTGTCTCAACAGAGAAATCCTCACCCAAATCGTAGCGGATTAATTCCTCGCCCGTTTCCTCATTTACGACACGAACATACGCGTTAGCGACCTGACCGAAGTTCTGGTTTCTTTGCGCGGCGTCGTGAATCGTAATGCAAAAGGCTACCTTCTGAGTATCAGCAGGCACGGCGGATAAATTAATTTTTATGTTTTCATCGTCGCCAGCGCCTTCTCCGCTTCGATTATCGCCGGAGGAGACGATGGAGCCGTTCGTGTTCGATTTATTATTGTAAAAAATAAAGCCGCTCTCGTTATTTACTTTACCGGATGCATTCAAACAAAAAGCTGTCGCATCCAAATCAAATGTATTGCCGCCGTCGTATTTATTCACGTCCCAGCCGAGGCCTACGGCAATTTTGGATAAACCGGGGTTTGATTTGGTCAGATCGACCTTCTGCCCTTTAGATAAATTTACTGGCATGAAAATGCCTCCTCGTGGACTATGGCTACTTTAAAAAAGGGCCGCCGCCGGCGACCCTTTACGGGTAGTGAAGTGCAATTAGTTAGCGGATAGACCGAAGTTGCGGGCAAGACCGCCTAGGCCGTCTTGGAAGCCGCTGCCGATCGCGCTGAATTTCCATTCGCCGGAATGGCGGTAAAGCTCGCCGACGATTACAGCTGTTTCTACGGAGAAATCTTCTCCAAGATCATAACGGATCAGTTCCGTTCCGCTTTGCTCATCTACGATACGAACGAAAGCGTTGGATACTTGTCCAAAGTTTTGGCTGCGCTCTGCTCCATCATAAATTGTGATGCAGAATGCGATTTTTTCTGTTTCAGCAGGTACGGCAGAAAGGTCAACGCTTACTTGCTCATCGTCGCCGTCGCCTGCGCCAGTACGGTTATCGCCTGTATGAACGACCGATCCGTTGCTGTTTTTAGGGTTATTATAGAAAATAAAATCAGACTCGGAGCCCGCTTTACCTTGGCCATTCAAGCAAAAGATAGAAGCGTCAAGGTCAAAGTCTTTCCCGCCGTCATATTTATTAGTATCCCAGCCTAGACCTACAGTGATTTTCGTAAGGCCTGGGTTTGTTTTCGTAAGATCGATTTTTTGACCTTTGGATAAGCTAATCGCCATTTGAAATGCCCTCTTTTCTCAATATAATTATTGGTATTGACGAGCAAGAATATCAACATGAGGAGCATGAGTGCCTTCCCCAATTGCACTAAACTTCCATTCACCGCTGTGTCTGTAAAGCTCACCTACGACCAAAGCCGTTTTACCCGAATAATTTTCCGTCAAGTTAAAGCGAATTAACTCTTGATTGTTAGCCGGATTAACGATTCGTATAAACGCTGATTTGATCATGCCAAAATCTTGGCGTCTGGATTCACATTCATAAATGTTAACCACGCAAAGGATTTTGTGAATATTAGCAGGTACTTGGTCTAGCTGTACGATGATTTGCTCATCGTCGCCGTCGCCGTCACCCGTAATGTTGTCGCCCGTGTGAACAACTGAACCGTTGCCGTTTTGCTTATTGTAGAAACAAACGAGATTTTTCTCGCCGCCAAGCTTGCCGTTTTCGTCGAGCAGCAGCGCTGAAGCATCGCAGTCCACGTTAGCCGCCTTCTTCATTCCGAAGAAACCGCCTTTAACCTCTGCAGGATCCCAGCCCAAGCCGACAATAACCTTGCTAAGACCAGCATTGCCCTTCGTTAAATCTATCTTTTGACCTTTTACGAGAGAGATAGCCATTGTATTTGCACCCCCTTAATATCGATTTGAAATACCCTACCCATCAATACGCCTATTCGACATGCAAGTTCCAAAAAAAAAAGCGAGGTCATTACATTATTCTACAAAAGCCGAATATTCCCTCTTATTCGTAGAGGCTTGTCATGAAATAAACGGCATGGCTATGAACGCGCCGAAGCGGAGCAGCCTGCATCAATTTTATAACAATCGCCACACCAATTACAAATTCCTACAAATAAAGAAACAATAAGTTGGAGGTTGGACAAGGTTTGTGCCGGATGCCAGGGAGACTTTCTAAAAAAAGCGTTTAACCTGCTTCTTTTCCGCAAAAAAAGCTGGAAAAATCAGAGCATTCACGAGATAATTATAGGTGTAAATAAAATGATGCGAGGTGTTCGAATGGAATTTATAAAAAAGAATAAAACCAGCCTCATTTTTGGTGCCTTGCTCCTCATTAACGGCTTATTTTTATTGTCCCTCATCCTCCAGAAACGCTAAAAAAAAACAAACCGCCTCCATCCGTTGACGATTACGTTCTCTTATACACTCTCTCCGGCCTTCCGACTGTACCGTAGGAAATGTCAGCTACCAATTCACCTTTGGCCACAAAATACTCCAAGTACCGCCGAGCGGTCGTACGGCTGAATCCGGCCTTCTTCCCAAGCTCTTCCGCGGTCAGCACCTCAGGACCGCCGTGAATGAAGGTGAAAATCTTCTCGCTCGTTATCTTATCGATCCCTTTTGGGAGGTAGTTATCCTTGTCCGCTCTATCGCTCGCTCCCCACAGCAGCTGATCGATTCCCTCCTGATCTACTTGCTTATTCGCTCCGCCGAGCAGTTTCATTTGGTTATGATACTTGTGATAAGACTTCAGCTTCTCTTGAAAACGTTCAAACACAACCGGTTTGATCATAAAGTCATACACGCCGCCGCGGATGGCCTCCCGTACCGTGTCAAATTCCTTTGCAGCCGTAATAATGATCACATCCGTTAACGGGTTGTTTTTCTGAATATATTGGAGAAGGTCAAGTCCGTTCATATCGGGAAAATATAAATCGAGCAGAACGAGATCCGGGGCCAAAATGTCCAAATGCTCATGTGCCAGCTGCTCATCCGTCGCAATTCCGACCACTTCGAATCCCGCTATCTTTTCCACAAAACGGCGATTAATCTGCGCTATCCGAAGATCGTCCTCAATAATAACCACGCGTATCATAGCCCACTCTCCTTTTCTTTTGGAATGACTACTGTAAATATAGTGCCTCCCTGCAAACGGGAATGGAAGCTGATATGTCCCCGCAACTGCTGTACCGCTTGTTTGACAATGGCAAGACCATAACCCCGATTAGCCTCGTGCTTCGTGGAAAAACCAACCTCGAACAGCTGGTTTGCGGCGTCCTCCGCTATGCCGACCCCATTATCTTCGATAGCGATCATTAAAGCCTTGCCTTCATCAGTCAGAAAGACCCTTACCGACTTATCGTCCCGGCTTGCGGCTAACACGGCCTCTAAGGCATTATCAATCAAATTGCCGATGATCGTTACGAGATGATTACGGCTTATGCCGCTTGGGATATCTTTAAAGGTGCTCTTCGTATCAATTTCCAAACTCACCCTTAGTTCGTTGGAGCGGTTAAACTTTCCGATTAGGATTCCGCCAATAATAGGGTCCGGTATCTCTTGCAATAGGAAATGAATAAGATTTTGATGGACATCCGTTTCATGCGTAATAATATCCATCGCTTCCTGATACGATTCCAGCTGGATAAGCCCATATATCGTATACAGCTTATTGGAATACTCATGCGTCTGCGAACGCAGCGCTTCGGTATATCGTTTTACTTGCGTAAGCTCCTCCGTTAAACGAAGCAGCTCGGATTTGTTGCGAAAGCTGGAGACGGCCCCCACCACTTGGTGGTAATGATCGAAAATCGGCAGACGATTGACCACAACCATACTGCCGTTTATAACCATTTCCTGATCAATTTCAGCATGGCCGGATTTGATAACCTCGAGTAATCGAGACTCTGGTATGACGTCCCATACATGCTTTCCGGCAATCTCCGTCTTCTCAAGCGGGTCGATTAGCTTTAAAGCCGTTTGATTGGCGAGCGTAATCATTCCCTCTTTATTAATCGCAATGATCCCTTCATGTATGGTTTCCAAAATAGCTCTCTTCTCCTGGTATAGCAAGCCGATTTCCTTAGGCTCGAGTCCATGAATGGACCGTTTTACGCCGTTTGCAATCGCAATCGCCCCTCCGCATCCGACCATAAGCGCAATTGCCGCAAAAATGATCATCGCATTTCGATAAGTCGCGGCCGATTCATGAATGTCTTTGACTAAGATGCCCACCGATACAATGCCAATGATTTGATTATGGTCATCATAGATCGGTGTTTTCCCCCGCAGCGACGGCCCCATCGTGCCCACTGCCTCCGAAATAATCGATTCGCCTCTTAAAACAGGCCCGTTGTCTCCGCCGACCATTGCTTTCCCGATTCGGTCCGGCAGGGGATGCGCATAACGAATGCCTTCCCGGTTTCCGATGACAATGTATTCGGCATCTGTCTCCAATCGAATCTTTTCCACGATGGGTTGAATGACCGCCGACGGATTTTCCTCGTCAAAAGCTTCCTTAATTACATCCATTAATGCCACTGTCTTTGCAATTTTAAGTGCAGAGGAGCCCACATTCTTTTGCAATGTCATAACCAACATCCGTTCAAAACTAAAGGTTAGCGCGATAATAATGATGAATAAGAGCGTCCCGATTAATAAAATAAGTCTTGTTTGTAATCGCATACAATTATCTCCTTGCCTATGAACATATGACCCAAGTGCTGGCGGCATTGCCTATATTGTATTCTACATATTTCCCGGAACATAGCCCCCTGAATCGATTTTGGCCGTAATTTTTATGAACAAAATTAACGTTATGAATTCTTTTCAACTTATTTCGTTATTCTGTTCATCCCAAATAAGCGATGCTAGTATGAAGCGTATAAGTCAAGTAAGCGCTTTCAATTCTTTGCATGCTTTTACTTGATAGACGCTAAAGGGGGAATTTTCGCATGGTGTTCAAATCTAATCATTGGAAAACGATAATAGCCGCGGCTTTTGTTGCCGTCAGTCTTACAGCTTGCAGCGGAACCGCATCGAACGGTGGGGGCTCGGATGCTGCCAACTATCCGGAGAAGCCTTTCGTGGTCACGGCGCCTTCAGGGGCAGGCGGCGGTTGGGACAAGACGGCAAGATCTCTCACCAAGGTACTTGGCGAAACGAAGCTGGTCGATCAGACGATGACCGTGGAGAACAAACCCGGCGGCGGCGGTACCGTATTTTTGGCTGAATACGTGGCAAAAGACAATGATGACCCTTACAAGCTGTTTGTTAGCTCCCCGCCAATTCTAATTAATAATCTCAAAAAAGAAGGGAACAGCCCGTATGGGTACAAGGATATCACCCCCCTCGCGCAAATAACGAAGGACTTCGGCGCAATCGCTGTTGCTGCCGATTCCAAATACGATAATCTTCAAGCTCTAATTGACAGCATTAAGGCAGATCCTTCGAAGGTTACGCTTGCGGGCGGTTCGGCCCCCGGATCGATGGATCATTTAATTAGCGTTTTACCGGCATTTAAATCAGGGGTCGACCCAAAAACGATCAAATACTTGTCCTATGACGGCGGGGGCGAAGCCATTACCGCTTTACTGGGCAATAATGCGGATGCTATCGGAACCGATATCTCTTCACTCGGCAGTTATTTGAAATCAGGCAAAATCAAAATTCTTACAGTGACTTCAAATGAACGGCTTGGCGGCGACTTTAAGGATGTCCCTACTTTAAAAGAGCTTGGCATCGATGCGGAATTCACGATCTGGCGCGGCGTGTTGGGCCCGAAAGGCATGACGGAAGAACAAATCGCGTATTGGGACAAAACATTGAAAACGCTTTCCGAAGATGAAACCTGGAAAAAAGAGCTGACAGCGAATGATTGGGTGAGCGAATACAAAAACTCAACCGATTTCGCAGCCTTCCTGGCCGACCAAGAGGTAGTTGTTCAAGAGCTGTTAACGGCGCTCGGCATGCAAAAGTAATCGAATGTTCAAGCGCAAGGGAGGGAGCATGTGTCTCTCCCTCTCTTTATTTATTCCTTGGAGGTGCATCACATTGAACAAAACATTCGATCGATATGCCAGTATTATATTTTTCCTTCTAGGAATCGGTTTTATGTGGCAGAGCACGACCATTAGCTCTTCCGCATATGGCAGCACGGTAGGTCCAAATATTGCCCCTTTCGGCCTTGGAGCCTTTCTAGTTCTTTTAAGCCTGCGTTTATTCTACGAAGTATTGAAGACAAAGAATCATAGCAGTAAGGAACAAAAGCTCGATTACAAACGGTTTCTAATCATCTTCGCTGCAGCTTTTTTATATGCGTTCTTCTTGGAAACGATCGGTTATATCATCGGAACCTTCCTCTTCCTCCTCATCAGCTTTCAAGTATTGGAAAGAGGAAAATGGCTGAAGTCGGTCGTGATCTCCGGATTGTTTGCAGTAGGCGTTTACGTCATCTTTGTCGTCATTCTGGAAGGTTCAATGCCGGGCTTTCCTTCCTGGCTATCGTAACGAGGAGGTACATGAATGGACACATTACAGTTTCTTGCAGATGGTCTTGCCACCGCCTTTCAATGGCATAATCTGATGTTCGCTTTCATAGGCGTGTTAATTGGTACAGCCGTAGGGGTACTTCCTGGTATAGGCCCCATGAGCGGTGTCGCGTTGCTTATCCCGGTAACGGCATCGATAACAGGTGGATTAGCGCCGGAAGCGGCAGCAACAAGCTCCATCATTCTTCTGGCTGGGGTCTATTATGGAGCGATGTACGGTGGATCGACCACCTCCATCTTACTCAATACGCCGGGAGAGTCCTCTTCCGTCGTCACAACCTTAGACGGCTATCAAATGGCCAAGCAGGGCAGGGCCGGGGCTGCCTTGTCGATATCTGCGATCGGTTCTTTTGCTGCAGGACTATTCTCCGTCATTATGCTTATTGTATTAGCTGAACCGTTATCGAACGTTGCCATTAAGTTCGGACCCGCGGATTACTTTTCCTTAATGCTTTTTGGATTATGCGCTGTCAGCGGTTTGGCCGGAAAATCGATTACGAAAGCATTAATTATGACGGTACTTGGATTACTTTTGTCTACCATTGGCATGGATACGGTATCGGGTGTCGCAAGGTTTACTTTTGGCATTCCGCTGCTCTATTCCGGCCTCGAGTTTTTGACCGTTGCGGTCGGCCTTTTCGCTTTGGGTGAAGTATTCAAGACCATATTGGAGAATGAATACTCATCCGGTAAAATTGCGAAGATCGGACGTGTTACTCCGACAAAGCAGGATTTAAAGGATAGCGCAGGACCGATTGCCCGCGGGTCAGTATTAGGCTTTTTTGTCGGTATTCTGCCTGGTGGCGGTGCCACATTGGCTTCTTTCTTCAGCTATATTTTGGAGAAAAAAATCAGTAAGAATCCTGAATCATTTGGCAAAGGAAATATCGCCGGCGTAGCTGCCCCTGAATCCGCCAATAATGGAGCATCCGGCGGAGCTATGATCCCTTTGCTTGCTTTAGGCATTCCGGGATCGGGTACAACAGCTATATTGATGGGCGCTTTTATCATGTATAACATCCAGCCAGGCCCTTTGTTATTCGAGGAGCATCCTCAAGTGGCCTGGGGGTTAATTGCCAGCATGCTCATCGGAAATCTCATTTTGCTTATTCTCAATATGCCGCTTGTGAAAGTTTTTGCCAAAATCATTCAAACGCCGCCAAAATATTTGATTCCGATCATTATCGCTATTTCTATTTTTGGCGTTTATGCCGTTCAAGCGCAGATCTTCGATCTCATGCTGCTTCTTGGCTGCGGAGTTGCCGGGTTCCTTCTCGTCCGGAACGATTACCCTTTAGCCCCCATAGTGCTCGGTTTAGTTCTAGGGCCGATGATTGAAAACAATATGCGCAGAGCGTTAACGACTTCCAACGGCGATTTTATGATTTTCCTGCAAAAGCCGCTGTCTCTCGTTTTCTTGATTATCGCGGCACTTTGGATCATTGTTCCCATCTTGTTGAAAAAGAGAGGGAAAGAGGTTGTAGTTAACGAGGAAGGTTAGCAAATGGGTCATGATTAAACTATCAGATGGAGGCAGCCATGGATAACAATAGACTTGGTGGAAAAAGCGTGATTCTTAGGCTCGAAATGAATACGAATGAAGTTCATTTTGGACAGGTTGCATCCTCCATATTCGAAGCAGGTGGAGATATTGTAGCCATCGACGTCATTCAGACCAGCCAAAATGTGACGGTCCGGGACATTACGATCACCGTAACCGATACGGTCGATATCAGCATTATTACAGAAACGATAAAGAGCTTGCACGGTGTCCGGCTGGTGAATATTTCAGATCGAACGTTTCTGCTGCATCTTGGCGGGAAAATCGAAACGAAGCTTAAAGCGCCGATTCAGAACCGCGATGATCTCTCACGCGTTTATACGCCCGATGTAGCACGCGTATGCATGGCCATTCACGAAGAGCCGAGAAAAGCTTTTACATTAACGATCAAGAGAAACACCGTTGCCGTCATTTCGGACGGAAGCGCCGTCTTAGGGCTTGGCAATATTGGCCCTTATGCGGCTATGCCGGTTATGGAAGGCAAATCGATGCTTTTCAAGCAGCTGGCAGACGTCGACTCCTTCCCTATCTGCTTGAACACGCAGGATACCGAGCAAATCATTGCGACGATCAAAGCGATCGCCCCCGGATTCGGCGGGATCAATCTTGAGGATATTTCTTCTCCCCGATGCTTTGAAATCGAACAAAGGCTGCGCGAGGAATTAGATATTCCCGTATTCCATGATGACCAGCATGGCACGGCAGTCGTATTGTATGCGGCTTTAATCAATGCCTTGAAAATCGTAAACAAATCTATTCGTGAGATCAAGGTGGTCGTTTGCGGAATCGGAGCGGCAGGCGTCGCCTGCAGTAAAATTCTTTTGTCCGCAGGGGTTAAAGACATCCTTGGCGTGGACCGTCAAGGCGCCATAGCGGCTGGAAATGCATATGACAACGGCATGTGGCAGTGGTACGCGGAGCATACCAATCCTAATCGCGTTCAAGGCAGCTTGCAAGAAGTCATCCGGGGAGCAGATGTATTCATCGGTCTCTCTGCCGGAGGGCTGCTTCGCCGGGAAGACGTTATGATGATGGCAGACAACCCGATCGTTTTTGCCATGGCCAATCCGACGCCGGAGATTAAGCCCGAGGAAGTCGAGGATATTGTCGGCGTCATCGCCACTGGCCGATCGGACTATCCTAATCAAATTAATAATGTATTATGTTTCCCGGGTATTTTCCGCGGAGCTTTGGATTGCAGGGCGACAACCATTAATGAGGAAATGAAGCTTGCGGCTGCCGAGGCCATTGCTTCGGCCATCTCCGATGAAGAAAGAAGCCGGCATTATATTATTCCGAGCGTCTTCAATCAAGCAGTCGTGAAAGCCATCCGCGATCTCGTAATCAAAGCCGCTATAAAGACGGGCGTCGCCCGAAGAATACCCCGGGAGTATAGATGATATGAATTGATGAACAAGCAATGAACGGAGGTTGCCCTATGAAAGCTGAAATTCGAGGCATTGTTGACATTAACCAAACCGCAGCCGAATTTAAATCAAGCATCGTCCTTCGCATCAGCGATAAGAAATTCGTCGACGTCAAAAGTATCCTTGGCCTAAGTATTTCACTTTACAAAAACCTTGCGTACACTCTTGAAATTCATGGTCCCGACGAGGAAGAAGCCAAATCCGCCATGATCGATGTTTTCAACAAATATCATCTTCACGTAGAGGTAAACCGTTAAACGCCTGTCACTGATTGACGGAACAAAGGAGCTATCCATGAGATAGCTCCTTTGTTCGTTCATAGTCCGGGAACCATGATAGAGATGATATTGTATATCGCGTGCGAATCGAGTACATTACAACTATCAACGTTAAGGAGCACAACGATGGCTATCCGTGAAATAGATGAAGCTTCATTACAGAAACTCATGCACGCCGAGAGCGGCAAAGCTGCAGTATATTTCTTTACCCCTTTGTGCGGCACATGCAAAATCGGTGAACGGATGCTTGAAATTGCCGAAATGACCGGCATATCCGTTCCTCTTCATAAACTGAACATCAACTACGCCCCGCAACTGCGTGATCTTTGGAAAATCGCGAGCGTGCCTTGCTTGGTGCTGCTTGAGAACGGGATACCGGTCCAGAAGGAATACGCGATGAAATCGGTCGATCATGTCTACTTGATGCTGAAGTGAGTGGCCTTCGGCTATCGCTTCAGCCCCAAGAGCACGCGATCCCCGAGCCTTAAAGGAACATTCTAAATGCTGCTTATGAGCTCGCGCAGCCTGCGGATTTCCTGCATAAGCAGCTGCTGCTCCGCTGGATCCTCCGGCTGCGCGCTGCTCATGAGATGCGCCAAACGAAGCTGTATCCGTTCCTTTTCATTCTGGCCCAGCTGCTCCTCGGGAGAAAGCAGGCGGCTTCGATCCTTAGCGATATACTCCTCATAGGTGCCAGGGAATAAACTTGGATCATTGGCACCGTCCATTACGAGCAGGCGATTGGCCGCTTGCCGGATCAAATAACGGTCATGGGTCACAAGCAGAACAGCGCCCGGGTAATGCTGCAGCGCCTGTTCGACCTGCTCTCTCGTGCTAATATCCAAGTAGTTCGTCGGCTCATCGAGCACGAGCAGGTTGGCCTTGCCGAAATACAGCGTCAAAAACGCTACCCGGCATTTCTCGCCCATGCTTAAATCGCCAATGCGTTTAAACACATCCTCCTTGGAAAACAAGAAGCAGCCCAGTATCGTCCGCGCATGCGACTGCGTCATTCCCTTTAGCATCAGCAGGCTGTCTAGAATTGTCGTCTTGCTATCGAGCTGATTCAGCTCCTGCTCAAAATATCCGATCCTTACCTGCGGATGAATAGCTACGCTGCCTGCGCTTGGGGTCAGCCTTCCGGTGGCAAGCTTCAGCAGCGTTGACTTGCCCGCTCCGTTCGGGCCGAGAACGGCAAGGCGGTCTCCACGTCCAACGGTAAGGTTAAGGTGGTTAAAAATCGGCTTTCGTCCGTCATATCCAAAGCTGACGCCGTCCATGCGCAGCAGCGTTGCAGCCGCGAATTCATCCGTCTCCAATTGCATGCGCAGCTTCTGCTCCTCGCGCGGCTTCTGCGCCTTTTCTTGGTCTAACCGCTCCAACGCGGATTCCTTCGCGTGCAAGCGCGATACGTTTTTTTTCGACTTTGACCGAAGAAAATCATTTTGGCCCGCAGCCTTATGCGCTTGCTGGAACCATTCCGCATACATTCTTATGCTCTCCAGCAGCTTCTCACGCTCCAGCTCCTGCTTCTTATACAGCGCCTCCTGCGTCCTCAGCTCCAGCTCCTTCTGCGTTTTGTAGTCGGTATAACCTCCGGGATAGCGCCTGCAGCCGTGTTTCTCCAGCTCAAGCACCGCCGTTGCCGTTCGGTCGATAAACGTCCGGTCATGCGAGACATACACGATCGTGCCGGGATAAGCCTGCACCCATTGCTCCAGCCAATCCAGCGCATCCGAATCCAAATGATTTGTCGGCTCATCCAGCAGCACGAGCTTCGGCTCCCTCACCATTAGCGCCGCAAGCTGGGCTTTCGTTTTCTGGCCGCCGCTTAATTGCGCGAAGGCAACGCCCCATAAAGAGCTGTCGAAGCTTAACCGGGTTAAGCTTCTCTCCACCTTGGTTTCCCAGCCGTACCCGTCCAGCTGCGCATACCTTTCGTACAGCTCGCTGTACCGGTTTAGCTGCTCTTCGCCGGTCTCTGCGCCCTGCATTTGTTCCGTAAGCTTTGCCATGGCCTGCTTCAAGCGGAACAACTCCTCCGAGCCCGCCTGTACGAACTCCAGCAAGGTAAGCGAGGAATCAAGCTGCGCCTGCTGGTCCAGCCAGCCCCACTCCTCAAGCGGCAAGAGACGCTGCACTTCGCCGCCATCCAGCGGCAGCCTGCCGGTCAAACCCATCAGCAGCGTCGTTTTGCCAGCGCCGTTGCGTCCGAAGAGGGCGAGCCGCTCGCCTTCCTTAACCTCGAAGCTTATATTTTCGAACAGTAAATTGCCGTCCCATTCTTTATTCACCTGTTTAACCTTTACTAGCATCAAAGAACATTCCCCATTTCTGAAAACAAAATAAAAAACCGTGGCCAGCGGCACACGGTCGAATACGCAGGGGAATATCAGGTAAACGAAAATAACGATAAGTCTCCCTAATGCTGACGCACTAAGGGCAAACCACTCGTATCTATCGCTGCTGATTGACCTATCCTAAGTCCCCAAATCGACGCACGTATCCCTGACCGGTTCTCGCTGTTCGAGAACGCCGCTTGTACTTAAACAAGTTGTTTACAGGAATCGTGTACTTACTTCATCGGCTGGGTTACCTCCGTCAGTCATCAGTTTTGATATGCGTCTATTATAGCGAACTGCCGAATACATATTCAAGCCTAACTTTTCATGCGGTACCAAATAAAGTTAGTACTAGGCTTAAAGCGCTGCATCAACGATCATTAGAACTATAATCATTCCTATTTGGAGGTGCTTCATGAACCCGGTTTATATTACGAGCATCGGTAAGTTTCTGCCCGGCTCGCCTGTCGGCAATGATGAGATTGAGGATTACCTCGGCAAAATAAACGGCAAGAGCTCCAAGTCGATGCGCCGCATTCTCGAGCAAAATAAAATACGTTTTCGGCATTATGCGATGGATAAAGAGCAAAAGACCCTTTACTCTAACGCGGAAATGGCGGCGCTTGCCATACGCGATGCGCTGAATCGCAATAAAGAAGCTTTAGATCATAAAATTGATTTTCTCGCAGTCGGCACGACCCAAGGCGATTTGTTGGTTCCCGGCTTTGCCAGTATGGTTCATGCCGAAACGAATCTTCCTGTCATGGAGGTGGCCACCCATCACGGCGTATGCGCCAGCGGCATGCAGGCGATGAAGAACGCGTACCTGCATGTGCGGTCAGGCGAGCAGCATACCGCAGTGTCCTGTGCGAGCGAATTGCCAAGCCGCGTTTTCAAGCATACGAGATTCGAAGCGCAAAAGGGTCTAGCTGATCGCCCGGTGCCGTTCGATACCGACTTTCTGCGCTTCATGCTGTCCGACGGCGCAGGCGCAGCCGTGCTTCAGCATCAGCCTGCGGCAAGCGGCTTGTCGCTGCGCATCGAATGGATCGACAACCAATCGTATGCCAACCTATATGACGTCTGCATGTATGCCGGGACCAATAAGGAGAATGGGGAACACACGAGCTGGCATGACTATTCTTCCATACAGGAGGCCGCAAGCGACGGTGCGATTAATTTAAAACAGGATATCCGGCTCGTTAATGAAATGCCCAAGGTAGGCGTCAACCGCTTCTTCGAGCTGGCGGATGAGGGCAAGATTGATCCAGCCGCCATCGATTGGATGGTCTGCCATTATTCCTCGCATTTTTTCCGTGATGAGATCTTCAGGCTGCTGCAGCTTGGCGGGCTTACCATCCCCGAGGAAAAGTGGTTCACGAATTTATACACGAAAGGCAATACCGGCGCTGCGTCGATCTATATCATGCTTGAGGAGCTGCTGAACGAAGGGCATTTGAAGCCCGGCGAGCAGGTGCTCTGCATGGTGCCGGAGAGCGGCAGGTTCCAGACCTCGTATATGCTGCTTACTGTTGTAGGGTCCTCCAATGAAGACCGTGCCGTGATCGAGGAACGCCAGCCCGAGGCTCCGCATCTGGAATACAACGAAACCGATGACGTTCAAGCTTATCTGGTGAGGCAGCTCGTGCAGGTATGGATTGATTTTGAGCAAAAGCTTGCGCATGTTCCGGTCATCCATAAATTGTACAGCCATAAATTCACGCTGGATGATTATAAGGCGCTAATGGAAAACATCCGCCAGCAGGTCATTGACGGCTCGCAGTGGATCGCCCGCGCCGCCTCTTATATCGCCATCGAGCACATTGATCTTCGCTCGACGTTTATTGCGCATGCACGCGACGAGCACCGCGACTTTCAAATATTGGAGCGCAATTATGTTGCCGTCGGCGGTAATTTAAGCACGATTCAGTCCGGTGAGAAAAATATCGGCAGCGAGGCGTTATCCGCTTATTTATTCCAGCGGGCCAGCCGGGAAAATCCCGTGGACCTCATCGGCGCGATGTGGATCATTGAAGGACTCGGCTGCCGGATGGCGCGCTACTGGGGCGAAATGATCCGCGACCAGCTTGGGCTCGGCGATGAGGAGGTTTCCTTCCTGCTTTACCACAGCGACTCCGACGAGAAGCATTTCGAGCGGCTGGAGGCGGTCGTTCAGCATCCCATGCTGACGGCGGATATCGCCGCGCGTATCGTGAAAACGGCGAAAACGACGGCTCGGCTGTACCTGCTGCAATTAGAGGAGCTGGGAAATGTATGAGTGACGCGGATTACTTCAAAAATATGCCGCATGACAAAAACGATCCGAATCCGTTCCTCGCGATCTACATGGATCAGAGCATCCCCTTCAATGAGGAAGCAAAGGCCGCTTACCTCAAGGACTGCTCAAGCAGGTCACGGCAATTTCTATTGCCCGTGCTGCGGCCTTTCGCAAGGCTGATGATTATCTTGCTGCAAATCTATAAAATCATCGTGCCGAAGGCGCTTACGTCTTCCCGGCTCCTGCACCGCGTCCTGCATTTCGGGATGAAAACGTTCGTGAGCCCCAGCGCCAACTTTATGATATTGCGGCATTTCTATCTCGGCTCGGAGGTGCTAGGTTTTATTCGCGACAATGTCCCAGGCGTCCAAATCGAGATGAACCCGCTAAAGCCCACGCATCTCGGGCCGGTTAAGGATGATCTATTTTTGATCCATGACCTGAACCTGTATAACTTTGTCATCAACCTGAGCAGAGAGCTGCGCGAGAAAGGAATCGAGGTAACGAAGCAGGCACCTCTTAATTTCAATGCGATTACCTCATCCCGCGTGCCCATTGAACCAATGCCAAGACGTTGGACCAATTTTATGGATTTAACGACTGCCATCGAATGCTTTACGCCCGTTTACCAGATGTTCCTGACAGACAATGATTTCTGGCGGGCAACCAATTCGCTCCAGCTCGATGAAACCATCGGCATTCTCGCCTCCAAAATTATCGGCAGCAACGACAGGCTTGCGCTTATCAACAACAAGCATCCGATGGTGCCGCTTACGACGCTGAAGGCAGGCTTTCGGCTTGTACTTCACGGTCTGGCGACGGAGCAGCTTCATGCGCTACTCGTCGAGCTCAAGCTGAAGCAGCAGGCCTTGGCAGCAGCAAACGTCAGCCATTAGCCCGATAAGCCATAGCGTACGCAAAAACAAGGCAACCTCGTGTCCTGCGGGGCTGCCTTGTTTTCGATTATTACTACAATGCTATTGCTATTGGCGCGTAACCGTAAAGCCCTTTTCCTCCAGCAGCGGAACGATGCCGTTCTCGCCCAGCATGTGGGCAGCACCCACGACCACAAAATAAGTTTTATTCGCGGCGTCGTTCAAATAACCCGTAATTTTCTCGACCATTGGAGCGTTCCGGTCAGTCAGCAGCGCTTGATTAAACTCTTCGTTCGCCGATGTAGCTTCGGTCAGCTCGAGCAGCTGCTTCTCGTCGCCGGTCACCCACATATCCGTAAGCGCATCGATACCGGAATCTTCCGCATAATAGTTTTCGATCGAAGCATTCACCATTTCCTCCTGCAGCTTGTCCGAGAAACCATCGAACAATCGAAGCTGGTATTCGATGGACTCCAATTCGAGTATCGGCTTTTTGTATGCATTGGACTGCTCCAGGAAATGCGCGTCGATCCCGATTCCCGCATCATAGCCTGCTTGCGATGTCGCAAGAAAATCGATGGTAGAAGAAACGCTCCATGCCTTATAGGTATCGAGAGCATTCTCTGCCGCACCGTTTTCTTTCAAAATTTCGCCCAGCTTCTTGTAGGCTTCGTCCGAAATATGGTCTTTAAGCGTGGTGTTATCCTTGTAGACGCTTAAATCCATAACCAGCTTTTGGACGTCCTCGTTATTCATTTTTGAAATATCAGCCTCTACTACGAGATAGTCTGACGCTTCATAAGCATCCTGAATTTCTGGACGCAGCGGATACATCGCTTCATTCGCAATATGTATCGAGCCTAGCAAATATACGGTGCTTCCCGCCTTTTCAACCTTCCATAGGAAGCCGCGGCTCGGTTCTTTCGCCTGCAGGGAAATCGACCGCTGCTCCTTATTCCAGGTAACCTCATAGCCGGCTGCCTCGCTTACCGAACGCAAAGGAATATAGGCGGTCCCTTTCACGAGCTTAGGAGCAGCGAGCAAGCCTTGCTCCGTCTCGTTAACCATGGCTCCCAGATTATCGATTTGTAATAAAAGAACGAGTCCTTCCTTCTTGCCGGTAATGACCTTGTTCTTCTGATCCCATGTGACTTGGAAATCAAGCTTTTGCAGCAGCAGCTTTGCGGGGACCAGGGTTGTCCCCTTTTCCATGATAGGCTGGAGGGCGCCCAGTTGGACCTGCTCGTCCTCTACCCATACGGTAATAGGCTTAGCTTCTGCTTGAACGGCTGAAACGAATGAAAATAATAGTGCTAATGTTAGAAATAATGATGATAGCTTTTTCATGAACGGATTCTCTCCCCTTCTTCAACCGATGTTATGCACCACTCTCTCATTCCATATTTTACATACCATTGCCGCGCAAATGCCAGTTCGGAAAATACGAAACTAGTTTTCGTTGCGGCTTTTCCAATTTATCGCCTATAATGCGGTTCTTTTTAACAGACGCCAGCGTTATAAAAAACGATAACCCAAAAACCGGTCCGCGTTTCTCATGCTTACCCATATATCCGGACTTTCCACGCCAATATACCAGTAGGCTAAGCCTGCTAGCTTAGCTTCTGCAGCCAGCTTGTATTTCGCTGTTAAGGAGCGTCCGTCCTCTACCCAAATTTGATGTTTCACGCCATTTTTCATATAAGCAGCCGTATACTGACCTAATTTCGCATCCCATTTAGGCTTAATCGCATACTTGCCCATGATTGTATTTTGCTGACCCAGCGTAATGAATTCAGAGGCTTCTACGCTTCCGTCCTTCTTCAAATCCCAATCGCGATTATAAAAAGGCAGCGCCAAAATCACCTTTTCGCGAGGAACTGCTTTGACCAGCTTGTTGACTGCCGCTTCATCAAAGCCCAAGGAAGCATTTGGACCCGCTTCCGGGCTTCCGCCCCAATGCTCGTCATAGCCCATCAATACGATATAGTCCGCCTGCGCGCCAAGCGCTGCATAATCGAACGCATCCGTCCAATCCGTCCCGCGGTCAGGCGAAACGTCTATCGAAAGCGTGACGTTCATGGCCTTCAGCTTCTTCGCTAATTCCGTTGCAAATGCGGTTAGCGCCGCGCGGTCCTGCGGGGCAACATTTTCAAAGTCAATGTTAAGCCCGTCAATGCCGTATTTTTTGGCATAGGCCGCCAGCTTTGAAACCAAGGTGGTTCGTGAAGCGGATTTGGACAACAGCTGATGGGTCATATCTCGGTTGGACCGGTTGCCGACAAGCGCCCAAACCTTTTTATTGTGCTTCTTGGCCCATGCCGTCAAAGAAGGATCCGCGTGATCGGACAGCTCACCTGAAGCTTCGATAAAGAACCAACGAGGAGACAAGGTATTCACGTTGGATTGCAAAATATTGTTTTCGTATTGCTGCGTCGTCTGGGCATATTGCCAGCCGAGTTTTATGGATTCCTTCGGCTTGGATGCAAGCTCTGCTGCCCACTTTACGTTTTGCAGCACCCGATGAATCATGACAGCCGTTTCCTGCCTCGTTATCGGATCTTCCGGTCGGAAAAATCCATTGCTGTCACCCTGCATAAGTCCAAGGCTGCGCACGGCTGCCGCGGATGGTCGAGCCCAAGCCGCAATACGGGCATCATCGGCAAAACTCGTTGTTACATCGGTATCTTTATTCTGTTTTTTCAATATCCGGGACAATAAGACGGCAGCCTCCTGCCTTGAAACAGGCTTAGCCGGCGCAAAGAGGCTAGCGCTTACGCCATCCGCTATGCCCAGCTGCACGGCGGCTTGGATCCAGCCGTAATACCAAGCCTTCTTCGCTACATCGGTGAACGGAGTGATCGGGCTCACGACCTGCTCGAGTCCAAGCAGCCGGTCCAGCACCGTAACAAACTCGGCTCTCGTCATTGACGCGGCTGGAGAGAAGCTGCGCCCTGACGTTCCCGTTAATATTTTTTTATCGTATAAATCTATGATTTCCTGCTTTGCATAGCTGCTTGCTATATCATCGAAAGGCAGCTGGCTTTGCGCGGCAACCGTATGCACCGAAGCTGAGAACATGCTTAACAGTACAAATGCCGCAACTACGAATCTATTAAAAATATGCTTCACGAGTACCCTCCTAAAGAGATCAATCCTCGAAGCATATCAAACTTTCTACTATTCCTCACTGCTAAATTATTGGCAGGTCAAGCGTAAACGGCTGCCACCGTCCTTTGGCGTTTGGCGGCAAAACCTGTTACTATCCTATTAAAAACGACCGCTCCCCTTTGCCAAGCGGGGACGGTCGTCTTTTTTTTGGGCGTTATCGCTTATTCGTTCGATTTGGTTTGAAGCGGTTTTAACCTCGACTCGATTTGCGCACGCTGCGGTTCGAGGAATGGAGGCAGCGCAAGCGACTCTCCCAAGTGGTTAATGTCCTCGTCCGTATCGAATCCGGGACCGTCAGTGGCAAGCTCGAACAAAATGCCGTTCGGCTCGCGGAAGTACAGCGACCGGAAATAATAGCGGTCTACGAAACCGGAATTCGGAATGCGGACTCCGCGTATATGCTCGATCCACTCGCGCAGCTCCTCATCGTTATCAACCCGGAACGCTACGTGATGCACACCGCCGTGGCCTTGCTGTTCACGCGGCAGATCATGCCGTTCCTCGATATGAACTTCTGCGCCGCTGCCGCCTTCGCCGGTCTCGAACACGACGATATCCGGTTGCCCGGCAATCGTAGACGGGTATTTGCCTTTTTCACGGAAGCCCATAAGCTGAGTCAGAACGAGCACGGTAGGCTCTGGGTTTTGGACTGTCAGCTGTACCGGGCCAAGTCCGAGAATGCCGTATTCAGCCGGTACCGCGCTTTTTTCCCAAGGAATACCGCCCTTAACGCCTTCGTTATGCTCATCGGATACAAGGACAAGCCGCTGTCCTTCAAAATCCCGGAAAGCAAGCGTATTACGTCCGGCACGTTCAACGATATCGTCATGATCGACGCTGAACTGCACAAAGCGCTCCTTCCAATACCGAAGCGCGGCATCGTTTGACACCCGGAGCGACAGTGAAGAAATGCTGCTTGTTCCGGCGCGGTTTCTGCCGGTCATAGGAAATTCGAAGAACGTCAGCTCTGTCCCCGGATTTCCCTTCTCATCCCCGTAAAATAAATGATAAACCGAAGTCTCGTCCTGGTTAACGGTTTTTTTGACCAAACGAAGGCCCAGCAGCTGCGTATAAAAATCAAAATTTCCTGCAGCTGTGCCCGTAATAGCGGATACGTGGTGAATTCCTTTGAGTTGCATAAGAACAACCTCCCTCAATATTTAGTAAAGCTTATACGCTTTTTTTATGACGTTTACCATTAACCCTGTATTTTCTTTAATAATTCGAGCAGCTGCCTCTTCTCTTCGCGATTAAGCGCATGGTATTGCGAGGCCTGAAACTGCTCTTGAACGGGAACGGCTTCATCGAACAGCGCTTTGCCCTTTCCCGTTAACGAAACGTATTTGGTTTTCCAAGCTTGCTCGCGCTCGATATATCCCAGCTCTTCAAGCTTGCCAAGCAGCTGCGTAATATTTCCTTTGGTGACAAATAGCTTATCCGCCAGCTGCTGCTGTGTGAGCCGGCCATGCGCCCCTACCTGCGCTAGGATATCAAACTGCGCAGCGGACAATCCCCACTTTTTCAAATGCTGATGCGTTTCTCGCAGGCTGTGATTATAAACCCGCGATAAGCGAAACCATATCATTAAGCCTAATCGTTCATCGCGTTTCGATAAGAAGGTTTCCGAATCTTGTTGATCCATATAACCACCTCTTGCTTTCGTTCTTGTTATCAGTTTAGACCTAAACTGATAAAATGTCAACGATTGTGACTAATCCCCTACCCTGGACTAGGGTAACGCGTTTAACAATATGATAAGATAAGCGGATACAAACGGTAAGGAGATTTTACATGCTGGAACGAAATCATTTCACTGATCAGCCGCTTCCGATTGGGCGGACACAGCTGGACCTCGCGGCAAAAAATAAACGTAAACGAAACCGGCTGCTGCTATTCATTATTTTAGCGCTCTCCGCTGTTCTGATATGGAAAGC
The DNA here is from genome assembly GCF_040676435.1 of Paenibacillus sp. LPE1-1-1.1. Taxonomy (NCBI): domain Bacteria; kingdom Bacillati; phylum Bacillota; class Bacilli; order Caryophanales; family Paenibacillaceae; genus Paenibacillus; species Paenibacillus sp. LPE1-1-1.1. The sequence goes on along the minus strand of NZ_JBEGHY010000012.1, from coordinate 10,349 downwards.
CATTTTAACCTTCGAGCCGTATGTGCCAGAGATCGATATTACGCCCGCTCCTCCTGTAACGGAGCTTCATCCGGTCGTGTTTGCCAAGCAAACCGAACTGATTGCCGAAGCTGGCAAAGCCGGAATTACCATCCTCATAACGGACGGCTTCCGCTCCATTGACGAGCAAAACGCGATATATGCCAAAGGGCGAACGACGGAAGGCAAGGTCGTTACGCAGGTACAAGGCGGTCATTCGTATCATAACTATGGCCTCGCCATAGATTTCGCGCTTCGCACCAAGAAGGGCGAGGTCGTATGGGATATGGAATATGACGGCAACAAAAACGGGCAAGCCGATTGGATGGAGGTCGTCGAGATCGCCAAAGGGCTGGGCTTCTCCTGGGGCGGGGATTGGGAGAACTTTCCCGATTATCCTCATCTCCAAATGGATTTTGGCTTCTCCATACGCCAGCTTCGCAATGGGCATCGTCCGGCTTCAGAATAGGCTTTCAATTAAAAAGAGTGCGGACCGGTGTGGTCCGCACTCTTTTTTTCAGTTCCTCCGCCTTACCGCTGCGCATAAGTACTCGCACGGAGGGCGATAGTAAATAAACCAGTACCTATTTTCAAAGATCCGCTATGATTTCATAAGAACGCAAACGCGCTTTATGATCAAAGATATGGGCAGCAATCATAATCTCATCGGACTTCGTCGCTTCGATATACTGCTTCAGCTTGCTGCGGACGGTATCCGGTCCCCCAACGATGGAAGAACCCAGCTGCTGCTGCAGGGCAATTTTCTCCTGCGGCGTCCACACGGTATCCATATCATGAACCGGTGCCGGCAGGGGTCCGCGCGTGTTTCGAATAAAAGATAAGAACAGCTGCTGCATGGAAGTCGCCAAATAAGCCGCCTCTTCATCGGTGTCTGCTGCTACTATATTAACCGCAACCATGCCTTTCGGTTTATCAAGCACAGCTGACGGCTTGAAGCTGCTTCGATATAAATTCATGGCTGGAACCGTAAAGGTCGGCGAGAAATGGCCTGCGAAAGCGAATGGCAGGCCGAGCTGAGCTGCCAGCAGCGCACTGAAATCACTCGAGCCGAGCAGCCAAATCGGAATATCCAATCCTTCGCCGGGAATAGCCCGGACGGGCATGCCTACTTCCGCGCTGGATGGATCAAGAAAAGCACGCAGCTCCGCCAATTTCTCAGGGAAGTCATGGCCGTTGCCGCCTCTGTTCCCTCGAAGAGCAACTGCGGTAAGCCCATCCGTGCCCGGCGCGCGGCCAAGGCCTAAATCAATCCGGCCAGGGAATAAGGATTCAAGCGTACCGAACTGTTCCGCGATAACGAGCGGCGCATGATTCGGCAGCATGATGCCGCCTGACCCTACGCGGATCGTTGACGTTCCTGCCGCTACATGGCCGATCACGATGGATGTAGCTGAACTAGCAATGCTTGGCGCGTTATGGTGCTCCGCAAGCCAATAACGGTTATAGCCCCATCTTTCCGCATGCTGGGCGAGATCTAAAGTATGGCTTAGGGATTCGGCCACAGAGCCGCCTGCAACGATCGGAGAGACATCCAGAACCGATAACGGGATTTGAAATGAAGAATTGGTACGGGTATACTCTGACATGGCACTCATCCTTTTCGTTATAACGTAATAATCGGAGCTGCTTCAATCCAAAAAACGCTCCGTCAACTGTATGAATATTAGATACATATTGCATAGAAAAATTCAAATCACTCGTTTTGAATATCGCGTTCAATAAGCGGTAAGGTGCGGCCAGCCAGCATGATTACCGCCGTTGCTTGGGATTGTTCGTGGTGTCACTAGGTGTTACGGCTGCTGAGCCTTTTGCTGCTGCTGGCATTTCCGGATTTTATCCAAAGCGGTTTGAAGCGTATTTCTCTCAAGGTAGGCCACATAATGCTGCTCTGCCTCATAGAAGAAATGATCCATGACGCCTTGAATATTCGCGGATACCAGGCAATCCTCGTCCGGATTCCCCGAACACCAATGCGGCTTCAATGTGCCGCCGGATAGCGCTTGATAGATTTGAGCAAGCGTTACCTCATCCGGCTCGCAGTCCAAAATATAGCCGCCGCCGATGCCTTCCTTTGTCTTCACAAACCCGTGCTTCCGCAGCGTGCTCATAATTTTGCGAATCCGCGTTGGATTCGTGGATACGTTGCGAGCAATCGTCTCGCTGCTGGCCATATGATCAGGCAAATAGGCTAACAGCACTAAGCTGTGAACCGCTACCGTAAATTCACTATTCATCGCTGCATCTCCCTCTCAAGAAGGATACTGTAATTTTATTGCATACAGTTGATAAAGTCAAACCTTCCTCTCTTAGCATAGCACAGAGAGAAGGCCCTGGTACAGACCTTCTCTCTGTCTTATGCCAATCACGGCCTATTCCGCTGGATTCGCCGGCTGCTGCCACGCTTGATATTTGTTGCCGTCCGGATCCTTGAAGTTAAGCTGCAGCCCGCAGCTGCCTTCATTCCGTAATTCCTGTTCCACCCATGCTCCAGCTTCCTTCAGTGAGGCATGCAGATTATGTATCTTATCCGTTTCAAAGCATAGCGGGAACATCTCAAAGTCTTGCCCGTCTTCCGCCCAGGCGGTCGTCGAGAAAGTAAGCGGCGTCATATCGGGACTCGGCAGAAGGAACAGCCAGCCGCCCTCCTCCATCTCCATAATAGCCCCGCGTCCCGGTTCCAGCGGAGAACGCAAGCGCATGCCGAGCACCTGCTCATACCAAGCTGCCGACTTCTCCACATTGGATACGGGCACATACGCACATTCGATTCGTTTTATCATGGTTTAGCATCTCCCTTTTATTTTGGGTTCAACGCTTATTTATTCTATTTATGATGCCCGATTCGTCGGCTATTTTTTTTCATGAACGGGATTTATCTAACAGCTAACGGTTCTAGCAGTGCTAACGGTGCTGCTCATAGCGATTGCTTTTGCTCAACCTGCGAATGGCCTCTAATTCGGCTGCCGTCAGCTCCTCCGCATCGCCTGCCGCAATATTGTGCAGCAGCTGTTCCAATGAGCTTGCTCCCGGAATAACAGTCGCTACCGCGGGATTTGCTAACGCGTATCGAATGGCCCTATGCGCGAGGCCACGCGAGTTTCCCCCAGCTTCGCTTAATGCGGCCCGCAAAGCCGCCAGCTCTTTCTTGTCATAATCCAAATAACCCTTCGCTTCCTTCGCTGCGCCGGCTTCGGTTAAAATCCCTTTCGCGACCGGTCCGCGGGCGATAAGGCTGATACCCTTCTCCGCGAGCAGCGGCAGCACCTGCTCCTCGGGCCTTCTGTCCAAAATGCTGTATTGGCTCATTACGCTGACGATATTCGACCGCTCCGCATATTCCCTAATCACGTTCGGGCGGATGGAAGAAATGCCGTAATAGCGAATGAGTCCTTCTTGCTTCAGCTCCTCGAATGCCTCAATCGTTTCCGGGATCGGATCCTCAAGCGTACCGCCATGCAGCTGGTATAAATCGATATAGTCCGTTTGCAGCCTTCTCAAGCTGTCTTTGACAGCCGACTTGATGTACGCCTTTGACGGGTCCCAGGACCAGCCCTCCTTGCCTGGCTCCCACCGATTGCCGACCTTCGTTGCGATGACTACATCCGAACGCCTGCCGCGAACAGCCTCGCCTACGATTTCCTCATTCAAGCCTTCGTCATAGAGATCCGCCGTATCCAAAAAATTAATCCCTTTATCCATCGCTTCATGGATGAGGGCAGCCGCTTTTCCCTTGTCTTTGCCGAGCGACATACAGCCAAGGCCGATTTCACTAACGTAGAGCTCCGACTTTCCCAAACGATTGCGTTTCATGCCTCAGCGGCTCCCTTCGTTTCCCTACATTTATTTCCATTATATTCGCGTAAGCTCCAATTTTCAAAATAAATATGATGTCCAAGCCTTCATTACCGGCTCAAGCTGATCTGATCCAAAATGAGGTGAAGCGCCTTATGAGATTGCCCGCTTAATTCAAACCTTCCGCGAATTTGCTCCGCCGTCTGAATATACGGCGCCTCGATCAGCTCCGAGGACCAATGCTCAAACATCGTTTCCATGCAAGCCGGCGTCGTCTCCAAATGGAATTGCAGACCCAGCACATGTTCGCCATAGGCAAAAGCCTGCACCTTGCACGCCTCCGAATAAGCGAGAAGCCGCGCATCCTCTGGCAGCGCGAACGTATCGCCATGCCACTGAAACGACGTAAACTCCTCAGGCAAACCGGCAAGCCAGGAATGCCGCTCCTCCGTGCGATGGATCACATGCCAGCCAATTTCCTTATATTCGTTTCGGTGTACGGGACTGCCTAACAATTCGGCGATCATTTGAGCGCCAAAGCAGATGCCCAGCACTTTCTTTCCTAGCTGCATGGCCTGCTGCACAAATTGCTTCTCGCGAATAAGCCACGGATAACGATCCTCTTCATACACGCTCATCGGCCCGCCGCAAATAATGAGCAAATCCAAATCATGCATCCATTCCTCATTGATTCCCGCTGAGGGATCTCGCAATTCCAGTCGATGTCCCCTCAAGCCCGCCCAGGAACGAAACGCATATTCATCATCGAAATCAAAATGTTTAAAAGCAACAATATTCATCGTTTCCTACTCCTCCAATATACGCCGGCAGCGCTTATTGAGGATTATTATAATCTCGATATTCGATAGACGTAATAACTCTTTCCCGAATAGTGGGATAGTGATCAAAAAAAATTACCTATTAAGCTTATGGCGGTAACCAAGCTCATCTGAAATCAAGTCCGCGTATTTTTTGACGAGCATACTATTTTTCTCTGTCGTATCCGCAGTAAAACGCAGAGTAGGACCTGCCACGTTCAAGGAACCGATTACCCTGTTCTCATACGAAAAAATCGGGGCGGCTATACCAGTCGTCCCCTCCGTCGCCTCACCTTCCGTAACGGCATAGCCTTGTTTATAAATCGTTAAAATCTCTTCTTCTATGTACTCCCTCGACAACGGCTTTAATGAAGGAACTGTTTCCCATTCGATCTCAGCCAGGATGGCTTCTTGTGTTTTTCTTGGCAGATACGCAAGGATTACCCGATTGGATGCGCCGATAAATAAGGGAAGCTTAAGCCCGATTGGCTCCGATATTTTCAAAATTTGCGGGGAGTCGACCGAATCGATATAAACGCCCTCCGCATTTTCACGGGTTGCCAAATAGACCGTTTCTTTCGTTTTCTGGGAAAGCTCCTCCATAAAGGGCCTCGCTACCGTTCGCAGCATCAGGCTATCCCACATGAGGAAGCCATATTTCATAATGGACAAGCCCAGCTTGTACTTCTTCGTCTTTGCGTTCTGAGCGACAAAGCCATGCTCCATTAAGGAGCCTAATATGCGGTGTACGCTTTGCACGGGCATGTCCAGCTCCCTGCTCATTTCCGTGACGCTTAATTCTTTCTCCTTCCCTTGGGGAAGCAGAAGATCAAGCAGCTGTATCGCTTTCGAAATGACGCCTGACATCGCGGCTCTCCTCTCTTATCCTATAAAAATTAACTAGTGCCCCATGCCGTAACATGATTTCCAGTAGAAAAACCGCTGCCCTCGGCATCGGAGGATTTTTACTGTATATTACTTTATTCGATTATAAACCGGAAGAAATAATCCAGCTAAAAACAATGATGGCTTTCTCGTTTCTTCGAACGTAGAAATGACCCAGAAGCAGGCCGCGGATTTGAGCTTTGATTACAATGACCATAATTTAAACCAAAGAGTCCCGCTGCTTCATCTGCGGGACTCGCTTATCTTTTTTTATTCATGAGGAAACGGTTTTCTGCCGACAAACCCGTCATGCAAGCCATGATAATGGCTGATTTGCTCTTCTCCTTCTTTCCAGCAAATCAGAATTTCCTCTCCATTCAGTACCGCCGGGAAATCAATCAGCCCGGGGTTGATCATTTTCAAGAGCACGCCTTTTCGCGAGAAATTATCAATTAACAGGTCCGCCTCCATCTTCATGAATTCCAGCTGGCTCTCCTGTTCAAAAAAAGGATCCTTCCCGCCTTGGGCAGAAGCCGAAGCTTGCTCAAAAGCCGCTTTCTCCTTCTGGTATTCCACGTATTTATCCTCAAACGTTGCCGTTAATTGCTGCAGCTGTCGCAAATCCTCTTGCAGCTCCGGAAGCAGTTCGTTGGCTTCGCTTAGTGTAAAGGTTCGGTTTCCCATCCTGTTTTCACTCCTTCTCCGATTGCGCTTTTTTATATCCTACCCTATTGGCAAAAGCCTGTCTAATCCAATGGCGCTGATCAGCATCCGTTCTTTCTTGTTGCCTAAGAGCTGAGCCGGCCAATCTACAAAGCCACCGTCTCCAATGTTCATAATCATGCCGTTTATGACCGTTCTAATCGTAAATTGAAGTCCTTTATAATATTGATTCTCTTCGCTAACCTCGACAACGGAAAGCTTAGTCTCTATCGATTGGTCATGTCCGTACTGAATGATCTGTTCAAGGAGACCATCCGTATCTTTATATCCGCTGCGAGTGCTGAGTATTATCTCCAGGTCAGCCTGAAACAAGACTTGAAAGAGTGATTTATATACATAAACATGCTCCCAGAAGGCTTGCTTTTCAAACGAATAAGAGCCTTGGTCCTTCCCTGACGTAACCAAACAAAACACATGAAAATGAGGCAGCATACCTGGGGCGTTTCCCATGCTTTGCGCTCTCACATGCCTGTGGGTCGTACTGAAACGAATGAATTCGTTCCGATTATCTTCTTTCCCTGTTTTGATCAAATGGGCAATATGCAGGGCCAACAAATTCGTTGCATCGGCAACGACCTCCGTTCCTCTTAAGGCAGAAATAATTTTATTCTGATCAACCGCGGCCACAACGGAGCAGGATCCTAGCGGTGCCGTAGGCGATAGCTGAATTGGAGCAAACGACTGGCTCTGCGCAATGTTCAACATATCGATTTCCAGCTGCTTGAGCGCCAAGGGATGAACGGCAGCCGGCTGTACAAATCGATTGGCTTCATATTTTTTAAGCAGCTCTTTAGGGCTTGCTTGCATTGTTTTTTCTCTGAACACTTCAAGCAGCAGACTGTTTAAATCCGATGCCGGGATTTGATCCGTCAATAACTCTATCATCTTCTCTTGACCCAATTCCCGAATAATTCTTTGAAGGTTATGCGGCTTTTCTTTATGCACATCACTCGCTCCTTTATAAAGTTTTACGCATTAAAAAGGACTACCCTATTTGATAACGAATTACACACTATTGCTGTTTTGGGAGATGAAGCGCGTGGATCTTAAAAAAATAAACTCTTTAACCAAATACCCGAGTATCCTTACTTATCATAAATTAGGCGAGAAAGGCCGATTAACGGAGTCGCTGTCCGAGGAAAAAGGCTTTCTCCATGAATCGGACCGCATATACGTTTATGAAAAAGTTGACGGTGAAAATGCGAGAGTGATATTTTTCAAAAATGATATTAATGAAATCGATTATTTGATTGGCTCCAGGGAAGAGCTCTTATACGCAAAAGGAGACCGGATCGGTAATCCATACGGCGGCATAGCGGAGTTTTTGAAGCCTATCGCCGATAAGCTGCTACCTGCTGTATTTTCAGAAAATGATTGGGCGCTTACCGTCATTTATCAGGAATCCTACGGCGGCAAGACGAAGGCCGCTAAACAGTATACGGACAACAAAACACAGGACTATCGATTTTTCGATGTATTTTCACTATCGCAAAACGAGCTTAACCATTTGTTGTCTTTGCCCCAGGAGAAAATAGCGGAATGGCGTGATCACGGGAATCAGCCTTTTTATAACGAGGACGAGAAGCTGCGGTTTATTCAAGCTTTCGGCTTGGCCTATGCCCCGCTATTAGCAACAGAACAAGGCTCCAACTTCCCTAAGACACTCGAGGATACCTACGCCTTCTTACAAAGTTTCGAGCAAACAAAGGTAGGCATTGATGCATCAGGGAAGTCGGAAGGAATCATTGCCCGCTCATCAGATCGGAAGCACATTCGAAAAATTCGTTTTGAGGACTACGAGCGGACATTTAGGAAATAAGATATTAATGCTTGCGGTGCCCTCGCTTTATTTCCGATATATTAATACTCGATCGATTTTACTATCGAAAATATCATGGTATCCCGGAGCGAGCCCGCGGCATCACATTTTTCCTTGCGAAGGATTCCTTCTAAGGTGAAGCCGCTTCGCTCCGCAATTCTCGCGCTTCGAACATTTCGAGAGTCACAGCGTATTTCAACACGGTTAGCGTCTAACTCATGTACCGCAAATTGAGTGATCGCTTCAACCGCCTCCGAGATGTAGCCATTTCCGCCAAATGCGGTTCGTACCCAATAGCCGATTTCAAATTTCCGTGCCTGCCAATCGATCCGATGAAGGCCGCTGCTCCCGATTAATTGCCCCGTTTCTTTTAGAAAAAGCAGCAGCATCAGATCCGAACGCTCCAGATACCTGATTCTAGATCTCCTAATCACCATTTCGGATTCGTCGAGGGTCGGGCTATGCTCTGCCCATGGCATCCAGGGCAATAGTTCCGCTCTGCTTTCCTTAACCGCCTCATTTAGCTTAGCACCATCTCCCCATAACGGCGCTCGGATAAGGAGACGGCTGCTTTCAAAGCTTTCAGGCACAGATAAAAGCAAGGGGTTGGCATGCGAATCACTCATCTCGGGTAAGCCTCCTATTACAGCTGATGTTGCTTCGTTGCTATCCTGTTACAGCGTCAGTTTTTTGTAGTAATAGACGGTATCATGGAGCTCTCCGTCTGCGGATTTGGCATATTGAGGGATCCGTCCTGCTTCAATGTAATCCATTGTACGATATAGCAGATTAGAGGGATCATCAGCCCGTGTATCTAGCACAAGCAGGCTGCGGTTTTCCAATTTCGCCCTCTCTTCGGCAGCCGTCATCAGCATACGTCCTATTCCTTTTCGGCGAGCTTTGGGATGGACCATGAGCTTTGCAATTTCGGCGCGGTGCATTCCATTTGGCCGCGAGCACAAATGCAATTGTACGGAGCCAACCGTCTCCCCATTCCGCTGCACGATCCACAAAATAACATCGTCATTCATTGCTCCTGTCCAATAAGCAAACGCTTCTGCTTGACTTAACGGAGGCAAAAAACCGATCGATGCCCCCTCATCGACAACCTCGACCAATAGACCTGCCAAACTCTGGAGTCCGCTTTCCGATATTTCGGATAGTTCACTTACGATATGTTCAGAAGACAATCTTTTCCCCTCCTAGCTGCTTAATCATAGGCTCATTTATAATCGTTTATTTCTATTGTTATTCATTCTGCGTTTTAAGATCAACCCATCTTACATAAAATCCCTTTAAAAAGCAACTATTATCCTCTCCTTTTAAGCTCCACCTATCGGTTCGATAAAAATATAAAAAGCCCTTAAGATCCATTGGATCCTAAGAGCTTGGGATTTTCATTATGGTGCCGATGAGAGGACTCGAACCTCCACGGTTTCCCTCACGATTTTGAGTCGCGCGCGTCTGCCATTCCGCCACATCGGCATTTGAGTAAAAATGGCGTGCCCTAAGAGATTCGAACTCCTGGCCTTTTGATTCGTAGTCAAACGCTCTATCCAGCTGAGCTAAGGGCACGTATAATGTTGCTTCTAAAAATTGTGGAGGCGCCACCTAGACTCGAACTAGGGGTAGAGCTTTTGCAGAGCTCTGCCTTACCACTTGGCTATGGCGCCATGTTTATGGAGCGGAAGACGGGAATCGAACCCGCGACCCTCGCCTTGGCAAGGCGATGCTCTACCGCTGAGCCACTTCCGCATATAAATGGCTGGGGATTCAGGGATCGAACCTGAGAATGACGGAGTCAAAGTCCGTTGCCTTACCGCTTGGCTAATCCCCAACAAAATAACTTCATTGTTTTGGTAAAAATGGGGCGATCGAGGGGAATTGAACCCCCGAATGTCGGATCCACAAACCGATGCGTTAACCACTTCGCCACGACCGCCATGATGTTATTCAGGTGCTGGACAAAAAATAAAACCCACAAAAGTGGGTCGACTGCTAATGCTATCATTAGCAAGTTGCGCCCTGAAAACTGGATACGAAAGGTAGGTTTGCTGAAACCTTTTTAGCTGCTGTCTGCCGGATGTATGGGTCCGGGGCAAACTTAAGCGTATGCTTACGATGTAAGTTTGCTTCTCAAACTTTGTAGGATAAGCCCTCGACCGATTAGTATTCGTCAGCTGCACACATTGCTGTGCTTCCACCCCGAACCTATCAACCTCGTCGTCTTCAAGGGGTCTTACATACTGGGAAATCTCATCTTGAGGGGGGCT